>CAVPQJ010000001.1:0-72522 GCA_963707525.1 uncultured Actinomycetes bacterium
TTATTGCGAACCCGGTCACATATTGGTTCTCACACAGGATTCGTTCGTCGCGCAGCCTGTGGAAGAAAAAAGCCCTGAGAGGGCTTTCCCCAAGCCCTCTAACGGACTCGAACCGTTGACCCCCTCCTTACCATGGAGGTGCTCTACCAACTGAGCTAAGAGGGCGAAGCGCGCATTCTAGGTGTTCTGCACCGTGGTCGCGGATCCCGCGCTGATGCCGACCGGCGAGCGAATGGCGAGTCCGCGGGTACGCAAAGTGCCTGATTGACGGGTCAAAGGCGCCTAGGACTGCGGCTGCAACGCGACGCCAGTGTCGACGTCGAAGAAGTGGAAGCGCGACGGGTCGACGCTGAGCTCGAGCCGCTCGCCGGGCCGCACATGCACGTGGGCGTCGATCCGGGCGTTGAACTCGGTGCGCGTTCCTGCAAGCAGTTGATCCTCGTCGCTCCCACGGTCTCCATCGAGTTCGGCGCTTCGGAGTCGCGGAGCGTCGACCGGGAAGATCACGTGCGTGTCCGACCCGAGCTCTTCGACGACCGAGACGTCGGCGGCAATTCTCGGAAGTCCGTTCGCGGCGAGATCAAAGTCCTCGGGACGAATGCCGAGGATCACCCGCGCGTCGCGCGTCACGCGCGGTCGGTGCAACCGGTCGAGGGGGAAGCGGTAGCCATCGAACTCGACTGCGTCGCCGTCGAGTCGAGCTTCGACCAGGTTCATCGACGGCGACCCGATGAAGGCGGCGACGAAAAGGTTTACCGGCTGCCGGTAGAGCGCGTGCGGCGTGTCGAGCTGTTGCACGTGCCCGTCGCGCATGACCGCGACCCGCTGTCCCAGCGTCATCGCTTCGGTTTGGTCGTGCGTCACGTACACGGTCGTTGTTGCCAGTCGAGCATGGAGCTGGCTGAGAGACGCGCGCATCGTGACTCGAAGTTTCGCGTCGAGATTGGAAAGCGGCTCGTCCATCAAAAACGCCTTCGGCTCTCGCACAATCGCCCGGCCCATTGCCGTTCGCTGCCGCTGGCCGCCAGAAAGCGCGCTGGGTTTGCGGTCGAGCAGCTCTTCCAAGCCGAGCATGCGGGCAGTGCGGTCGATCCGCTCGGCAGCTTCCGCTTTTGGCACGCGTGAGACACGCAGCCCGTAGCCAAGATTTTCTCGGACGGTCATGTGCGGGTAGAGCGCGTAGTTCTGAAACACCATCGCGACGTCACGCAGGCGTGGCGGTACATGGGTCACGTCGTAGCCGTCGATCAGCACGCGTCCGCCGTCGATGTCTTCGAGGCCCGCGATCATCCGCAGCAACGTCGACTTCCCACAGCCCGACGGGCCGACGAGAACGAGGAACTCGCCGTCCTCGACAGTGAGCGTGACCGAATCGACCGCTCGAACGGACCCCGCGTAGATCTTGGAGACGTCGTCGAGGCGAATCTCGGCCATCAGGTAGCGCCGAGCTCGACCGGGCGATGTCGCGCGACGAGGTCTCGGTACCAGAGTGCGCTGTCCTTTGGCGTGCGTGTCTGGGTGTCGTAGTCGACGCGGACGATTCCGAAGCGGCGCCGGTAGCCCGACTCCCATTCGAAGTTGTCGAGCAGTGACCAAACGAAGTAGGCCTCGAGGTTGACGCCGGCGGCGATCGCGGCGTGCGCGGCTTCGAAGTGATCGGCGAGGAAGGCGACCCGTGCTGGGTCGTGGACCGACGAGTCAACTTGCTCCTCGGAGAACGCCCCGCCGTTCTCGGTGATCATCATCGGCAAAGGGCCGTAGTCGCGATCGAGTCGAATCAACAGGTCGGCGAGCGCTGCAGGAGCGATCTCCCAACCCATCGCCGTTACCGGTTCGCGGGCCGGTAGGAAGTCGAAGCCGAGGAAGCTCGCGTCGCCGATCGTCGCATCGCTTGCGGCCCGGATGCGGCCGACGCTGTAGTAGTTGACGCCGAGGAAGTCGGTCGGGCGACCGATGATCTCCTCGTCGCCGTCCCTGATGAATCTGAGGTCGACGCCACGTGACCCGTAGAGCTCGAGCATGTCGGCGGGATAGCTTCCACGGAGAACGGGGTCGAGGTACCAACGGTTGTGATAGCCGTCGGCAAGCGTCGCGGCCGCACGATCGCTCTCGGCCTCGGTCGCGGCGATCATGGGCGCCAGGTTGAGCGTGATCCCGACCCTGCCGTCGGTGGGGTCAATCGCGTGGAATGCGTCGACGGCGAGACCGTGCGAGAGCAGCAAGTGATGGGAGGCGCAAATCGCGGTCGGCCAGTCGGCGAGGCCGGGAGCCTTCTTGCCCTGGGCGTAGCCTTCCACGGCTGACACCCACGGCTCGTTTTGTGTGATCCAGTCGGTGACGGTGTCGCCGAGCGCAGCAACGACGACTTCGGCGTAATCGGCAAAAGCAAGAGCGGTGTCGCGGTTGGCCCAGCCTCCAGCGTCCTCGAGTGGCTGCGGCAGGTCCCAGTGGTAGAGGGTGGCTACCGGCGTGATGCCACGCGCGAGCGCGCCTTCTGCGAGTCGGCGATAGAAGTCGAGCCCAGGCTGATTGACGCGTCCGCGACCGTCGGGGACGATGCGCGGCCAGGCGATCGAGAAGCGGTAGGTGTCGAGCCCGAGTTCGGCAATCAGGTCGAGGTCGCGCTCCCAGCGGTGGTAGTGATCACACGCTACGGCGCCGCTGTCACCGCCCAGGACGCGCCCCGGCATGGCGCAGAAGCGGTCCCAGATCGACTCGCCCCTGCCGTCCACGTCGGTTGCGCCTTCGATCTGGTAGGCGGACGTCGCGACGCCGAACTTGAACGTGGGCGGGAAGGTGTTTGGTAGCGCTCCCATAACCGGCGAGAGCATAACGCGGCCGACCACAGCTTGGCAAGGGCCGTTTGGGCATAAAATTGGCCTGTATGGCTTGACAACGCGCAACTGGTTCTCGTAGGCTTGGGATCGCTCCCATGAACTGGTGGGAGCGATCCCACCGACGAAGAGGTCTGAATGGCGGTGACGCTCGACGAGATCGCGCAGCTGGCAGGGGTGGGTCGTTCGACCGTTTCGCGCGTCCTGAACAACGACCCGCGCGTCCGGGATGCCACGCGAGAGCGCATCCTGGAGATTGTCCGGCGCGAGAATTACCAGCCGAACTTCGCCGCTCGCAGTCTCGCCTCCGGCCGCTCGGATGTGATCGGCGCGGTCGTGCCGATGGCGCTCCCGTCGGTGTTCACAGATCCGTTCTTCCCGCAGTTTCTCGAAGGCGTCTCCATTGCGTGTGACGCCGCGGATGCGCTGCTGATGCTCTGGCTCGCGCCTCCGGAGACCGAGCGGCGAAAAGCCGACAAGGTCGGGAGCTCGGGGCCGGTCGACGGGCTGATCATCGCCGCGCACGTCAGCGACGACCCTTTCGTCGAGGCATTGCGCAAGGGGAAGAAGCGCTTCGTTCTCTATGGTCGCTATGCGGCGGACGACGTGAGCTATGTCACGGTCGACGACCGCGCGAGCGCGCGTGGCCTTGTCAGCCATCTGCTTCGGGCCGGCCACCGGCGCGTGGCGACGATCACCGGCCCCCAGCACATGTTCGATGCGCGCGACCGCCTGGACGGTTATCTCGACGCGCTTCGCGACTTCAGGATCCCGCAGTCTCCCGAGCTCATCGTCGAGGGCGACTGGAGCGAGGAGAGCGGCGCGCAGGGGATGCGGCGTCTGCTCGCAGCAAAGCCGGACGCGGTCTTCGCCGCGAACGACAGCATGGCGCTTGCGGCGTTGCGAGTGCTGCGTGAGAACGGCTTGCGCGTGCCCGAGGACGTTGCGCTTGCAGGATTCGACGACATTCCGGCTGCGGCGGCGTCCGATCCGCCGCTGACGACGGTGCGGCAGCCCATCCGTCGGCTCGGCGAGGTCGCGACGCAGACGCTGCTCGCGATCATCGACGACCCCGATGGGGCACCGCGCAGAGTCATCCTGCCGACCGAGCTTGTGGTGCGTGCATCGTGTGGTTCCGCTGGCAAGTCCGTCGGAGCAGGGGGTGTCTTTGGAGAAAGGTGAACCCGCGGGCAGCGGAGGCCAGTACGTCGCCCGAGCGGTGGATAAGACCGCTCGGGCGAACGCAATGGAAGCCGAACAGACTGACTACACCACCTAAAGGAGGTGGCTCGATGAAGATACCAATGAGAGGGGTCGTATTCCGCGGGGCCACGCTCGTCGTGGCGATCGCAACGGTGGCGATCACCGCCAGTCTCGCCGCCGGCAGTACGGCACGCACGTCCGTCTCAAAGGCGACGTCCATCACTGTCTGGACGATGGAAGACAGCAAGGCGTTCACCAGCCTCGTTGCCAACTTCACGAAGCAGACCGGCATCAAGGTCAACGTCGAGGCGATTCCGTGGGGGAACGTCAACGACAAGCTGACGACGGCGATCGCCTCGGGCAACGGTCCTGACGTCGTGCAAGTTGGGCTGTCCTTGCTGCCGACGTTCGTCGGGGCTGGGGCACTCATGAACGTCAAGCCCTACTTGAAGAAGCACCCGGCACTGCAGAGCGCCAATTACCTCGACGGCGTGGCGGCGAACAAGATCAACCCCGCCGGCAAGGTGTTGAGCATCCCGTGGGTCAGTGACGTTCGCATCCTCTTCTACCGCAAAGACATCCTGTCTCAGGCCGGGATTTCCAGCCCACCGAAGACATGGGGTGACTTCTACAAGGACGCGGCCAAGCTCGCGACGCGCGGCTCGGGACAGTACGGCCTCTACATCCCGCAGTGGGACAGCGCCCTCCCCGTCGAGCTGACCTGGCAGGCAGGCGGCACGGTGCAGGACCGGCACGGCCTGGTCACGTTCAACACCAAGGCGTTCAAGCGGGCTGCGGACTTCTACATCAGCTTCTACAAGTCGAAGGTCGTGCCGACTGCGTCCGATTTCGACCAGACGCAGGGCTTCATATCCGGAGCGGCGCCCATGGTCATCTCGGGTCCGTACCTGGCTGGTGCGATCAACGGTGCAGCTCCGGATCTGAGCGGCAAGTGGGGCGTCGCGTTGCTCCCGAAGGGCAAGACCGGAACGTCGCTGTTCGCCGGCTCGAACATGGGCGTTTGGTACAAGTCGAAGCACGTCAACGAGTCGCTGCGCCTGCTTGATTACCTCTCGAGTACGAAGGAGCAGTTGACGTGGTTCAAGTTCACGAACGAGCTGCCGACCGTCAAGGCGGCGATGTCGACCAAGGCAATGACCTCAGACCCGATGGTGCGCGTGTACGTGAAGCAGTTGCAGGACGCAAAACTGCTTCCACCGTTGGTTCCAGCCTGGGGCCAGATCAGCTCGGCGATGCTCGACGCGCTCAACAACATCGTCTTGAAGGGCGCCGATGAAAACTCGACCCTCGCGCAACTGAACCAGCAGGTTGCCGCCCTCCAAAAGCAGTAGCTACCGGCTTGACGCATGACTCAATGCTGTGCGGGCGCCACGCGGCGCCCGCACAGCGCTCAACACCTCCGCGCCGCACGTTCAGTCTGAGATGGTTCCGGTGAGCTCGGAGGTGATTCCCACCAGCGCTGAGGGTCAGATCGGCACGAGCGGGGCCTTTCGCCGGCTGCGACTCGGCAACCTGACGCCGTACCTGTTCGTCGGCCCCACCGTCCTCTGTCTCGTCGCGTTCGGCGTGCTGCCGATCGTCGTGGCGGCGGTGGTCAGCCTCACCAACCTCGACATCACCGGGCTCGCCAACTACGGCAACGTCCACTTCGTCGGGCTCGGCAACTACCGCAAGCTCTTCGGCGACCCGGTCTTCTGGGCGTCGCTACGCAATACAGCCTTCTTCATCGCGATCGGCGTACCGACGATCATCGTCAGCTCGCTGACCGTGGCGATTGCGCTCAACCAGTCGAAGTCGCGTTGGTTCCGTGCCCTTCGCGTCTTCTACTTCTTCCCGGCGATCACGGCGATCGTGGCGATCTCCCTTATCTGGGGCTACCTCTACAACACCCAGTTTGGCTTGTTCAACTATCTGCTTTCGCTCGTCGGCGTTGGCCCGGTGCAATGGCTCAGCGACCCGCTGATCGCCAAGTTCTCGGTCGCGCTGGTCGCGGTATGGCGCGCCACTGGCCTCAACATCGTGATCTTCCTGGCTGCGCTTCAGGCCATCCCGCCGGAGTACTACGAGGCGGCGGCGCTCGACGGCGCCGGCGAGGTGCGCAAGATCTTCGACATCACGATTCCGCTGCTGCGGTTCGCGATCTTCTTCGTCACTGTCACCACCCTCATCAACTGGATGCAGTTCTTCGATGAGCCATACGTCCTCACCCAAGGCGGGCCGGTCCACGCAACGAGCTCGATCTCGCTCTACATCTTTCAGGAGGGCTTCAGCTACAACCAGTTCGGCTTCGCATCTGCGTCGTCGATCGTGCTGTTCGCGATCATCGCTGTCGTCACTCTGGTGCAGCTGCGGGTGCGGATGAGCCGGGAGGAAACCGGTGTCGAGGGTCTCCAAGGTCGGCAGCGTCCGCGACTGGCGATGCTGCCGCTCGGGCTCGTACTCACCGCAGGGGCACTCCTAACCGCCTTCCCGTTCTTCTGGATGCTGACGTCGTCGGTCAAGCCGCTTTCGGAGTCCTACACCTATCCGCCTCACGTCCTGCCTTCGAAATTCACCTTCGCGAGCTACCTGACCCTGTTCAGAGACCTTGCGTTCGGTACGTACCTGCTCAACACGATCGTCGTCGTCTTGATCAGCTTCGTCGGCATGTTCCTGATGGCGATGGCGGGCTACGCGTTCGCCAAGTTCCGTTTCCGTGGCCGGAGAGCGCTCTTCCTGCTCGTGCTCGCGACCATGATGATTCCGATTCAGGTCACGATGATCCCCACCTATCTGATCCTGAACAGCGTCAAGCTGACCAACACGCTCGTCGGCATCGCGCTACCGACACTCGTCAGCGGCTTCAACGTATTTCTCTTTCGTCAGTTCATGACGACGATTCCCGACGAGGTCCTCGAAGCTGCGCGGCTCGACGGCGCCAGCGAGAAGAGGGCGTTCTTCACGATCGTGCTTCCGATGTCGAAGCCGATCCTTGCCGTCGTGGGCGTCCTGACCTTCATCTCGGGCTGGAACAGCTTCCTCTGGCCGTTGATCATCGCCAACGACCAGCAGCACTACACCCTGTCGGTTGGGCTCTCGCTTCTCAACAAACAACTCGTCCTCAATCCGCCACTACAGATGGCCGGCGCTTCGCTCATGGTCATTCCGGTTGTCCTTGTCTTCATCGTCTTCCAGCGGCACATGGTGCAGGGGTTCATCGATGTCGGGTCTCAAATGACGGCAGACCCGGCTTTGTCCGGGCCGACAATGGCCGGCTCGTCGATGGGTGACGCAACCGCTGCTGCTCCGCGGCGTGGGCCTCGGCAATTGGCTTCTGCCTGAGGGCTACATGTGGAAGTTCGAGCCACCCGGACCGCAGTCGCCGCGCGAGATCGAAGCGCTCTTGGTCGACCTCGTCGGTCCGGAACGCGCCGCCCGGTTCTGGGCCACGTTCCGAGACCGCTTTGTCACCGAGGCCGACATCGAACGCATCGCTGCCGAAGGGATGAACCACGTACGGCTGCCCATCAACTCACGCGTGGTCATGGACGACGAAGGTTCCTGATCGGGCTCGGGGCTCGAGTTGATCGATCGCCTCATCGGCTGGTGCCGTGACCACGGGCTCTGGGTCGTCCTCGACCTCCACGGAGCACCGGGCGGACAGACCGGCACCAACATCGACGACTCCCCGAACCGTAAACCCGAGCTGTTTCTCGAACGCCACTACCGGGATCAGACGGTTGCCCTATGGGTCGCCCTGGCGCACCGCTATCGCGACGAGCCGGTCGTCGCGGCCTACGACCTCCTCAACGAACCGCTGCCAAACGACTACGGCACGCGATACGCCGCGAGAGCTTGTCGCGCTCTATCGGACGCTGACCGCCGCCATTCGCGAGGTCGACCCCAATCACTTGATCGTCTACGAGGGCACTCACTGGGCGACCGACTGGAGCATCTTCACCGAGGTCTGGGACGCCAACTCGATGCTGCAGTTCCACAAGTACTGGTCACCGCCCGACAAGCCGAGCATCACGCCGTTTCTCGCGATGCGCGTGAGCTCGGTTTGCCGATCTACATGGGCGAAGGCGGCGAGAACAACGCCGCCTGGCTGCAGACCGCCTTTCAGCTCTACGAGGATCACGCAATCTCGTGGAACTTCTGGCCGTGGAAGAAAGTCGATACGCGCACCTCGCCCTGCTCGGTCGATCCGCCGGACGGATGGAGTGATCTGGTCGCCTACGCCGCGGGCGCGGCAGCCAAGCCTCCGGCAGCCGACGCCTGGAGGGTCCTCTCGGACCTGGGGGAGGCAATGGAGCTTTCGCGC
Organism: uncultured Actinomycetes bacterium; assembly: GCA_963707525.1. Classification (GTDB taxonomy): domain Bacteria; phylum Actinomycetota; class Thermoleophilia; order Gaiellales; family Gaiellaceae; genus Palsa-739. The sequence continues at coordinate 8,362 of CAVPQJ010000001.1, forward strand.
TGCACGTACCACCCCGAGGTGATCTCGGCCATTCTGCGGCGGGCGCCGCTGCGGATTCCGGCAATCGGCTTCAGCTTTCTCGGGCCGGGCCGTTCGTACAAGACGTTGGCGACCGCAACCCTCGACGGGTTTCGCAGCGACGATCTGGTCACGATCCGCGACGCGGATGGATCGGCGCCGCGCGCGCTGACCTTCGACCATGTCGAAGGCGTATCCAACTCGAGCGACGACGGGCTGGTCGTCAGCCTGAGCCCGAGCGACTGGGTCGCCTACGAAGTGAATGTCGCCGACGCCGGGAAGCTCGACATCGTGGTGGCGTCGCTCGGCGGAGAGTCAACGATCGGCATCTCCATCGATGGCGAGCGGATCGAGGTTCGACAGTCTGAGGGCGGACTCATCCGCGGCACCTCAGCGTTCGCGGTTGAACCCGGTCGCCATTCCGTACAGATCGAGTGCATCGCCGGTGAAGCAGCGATCCGTTGGCTCGAGGTTACCTAGGCGCTGCTCGCGCCTCCCGGCTTAGAGTCCCGTGATGTTCGACTACCGCGCACGACGCGACCGACTCGGCGACCGCATGGAAGCGGAGGGCGTCGACGTCCTCTTCCTTTCGCCGTCGGCTGATCTCGAGTACCTCACCGGCGTCGAGCGGCAGATCCCGAACTTCGGCGAGGCCTCGTACGCGCACGGCTGGGTGACGGGCGCTTTCTTCCGCCCCGGAACCGACCCGGTCTTCGTCCTGCCGCGCATGTTCGCCGCCTTCGATCTTCGGGAGGACCCGGACGGCGAGGTTGTCGTTGTCAGCGAGACGGACGACGGGCCTGCGATCTTCGAGCGGGTCGCACGCGGCCTCGGGCCTGCCGCGACCGTCGCGGTCGGCGACCGGGTCTGGGCCGAGACGGTGCTCAACCTCGGGCGGATCGTCGGCCACGATCGCCTGCGCACGGGATCGGCTCTCGTCAACGAGCTGCGGCGCGTGAAGACGAACGAAGAGCTCGACGCGATGCAGCGCGCGATCGCGACCGTCGAGCACACGATGGCCGCCGCCGCGCCGCTCGTCGTGCCGGGCGTCACGATGGCCGACCTCGTCGAGGCGGTCGAGCACGAGCTGAAGGCTGCGGGCTCGCGCTGTCCGTCCTTCACGACGCACATCTTCACCGGGCTCGGCGAGGACGATCTCGATTCCGGTACCGCGACGGCGCGTCGGCCCCTCGCCGAGGGAACCTCGGTGATGTTCGACTTCGGCGGCGTCGTCGACGGGTACTGCTCCGACTTCGGTCGGACGATCTTTTGCGGCGAGCCACCCGACGACTACGTCGCGATTTACGACGTGATGCTTGCGGCGCAGGAGGCTGGGCGTGCTGCCGCCGCACCTGGGACGCCTGCGCGCGAGGTGAATGCCGCGTGTCGTGCGCCGATCGAGGACGGCGGGCCTGGGCGAGCATTTCCGGCACAGGATGGGCCACGGCATCGGCATGGACGTCCACGAGCGGCCGTTCATCTCTCCCGAAGACGAGACGCCGCTGCAACCGGGAATGACGTTCACGGACGAGCCGTCGATCATCATCCCGGACCGCTTCAGCCTGCGGATCGAGGACATCGTGGTGTGCGACGAGGGCGGCGGGCGCAAGCTCAACGCTTACCCCGCCGCCCTCGTCTCGAACTAGCGCGCTACTTCGGCGACACGTTCGTGACGTCGACCGAATACACGGAGTTGTAGACCGCGTTCTTCAGATCCGACGTGGCGACGAACACCTGTGTCGGCTGCATGAGCGGGATGAACGGTCCCCGCTGGTTCAGCTGGAGCTGGATCTGCTGATAGATCGACTTGCGGGCCGCAGCCGATGTCGTGACAAGCGCCTTCGCGGCGAGCTTCTCGATCGACGCGTCGCTGCCCTTCGCCCAGCCGGCGCGTAGCCCGACCAGCTGTCCCGGCGTGAACGCGAGATAGTCGGCGGGATCCGGATAGTCCGGCCCCCACAGCGACAGGCCGAATGCCATCTTGCCGTCGCGGTACTTCGTCAGCCAGTTCGACGTCGGCGATCCGGACAGCGTGACGTTGAAGCCCGCCGCCTGGAGGTTCGCCTGCACCTTCTGCGCCATCGTCGTGAACGGCACACCGTTGATCGTCAGATCACTCGGATATTCGAGCGTTACCTGCTGGCTTCCCACGCCGGAGGCTGTGAGCGCCGCCTTCGCCTTCGTCAGGTTCTGCTTGATCGCGTCCTTCTGCGGCAGCGCACCGAGGAACATCGACGGGATCACCCCGGGCGCCTGGATTGCGCCGGGGCCGGCGATCGACACGATCGACTTGTAGTCGAGCGCATAGCGGACGGCCGTCTGGAACTGCTTGTTCGACGTGACCGATGACACCGACGAGTCGTTGTTCGTGAAGAGCCAGAAGGTCCACGTCGACGGTTGCAGCGAGACGTGCACCTTGGAGTTGCCTTTGAGCGTCTGCGCCTGGTCGGACGACAGATCGATCGCGACCTCGTGCGAGCCGCGCTGCACGTTGAGCAGCTGCGTCGGCGCAAGCATGTTGCGAACGACAACGGTGCCGAACCTCGTCTTCTTCGCGCCCCAGTACTTCGTATTCGGGACGAGCGTGATCTGGGAGGTCGTGCTGTAGTCCTTCAGGGTGTACGGACCGCTGCCGGCGCCGATCGAGGCGGATGTGTTGAGGAACTGCTCTGCCTTGTCGGCCGTGGAAGCATCTGCGGCGGCGGTGCCGCCGTGGGCTTTCACGAGCTTCGAGTTGACGATGCCCGTCGACGGGTTCGCCAGGATCGCGGTCAGCTGCGTGGCCGGCGTCGTCGACTTCATCACGACGGTGTACTTCCCGTGCGCCGAGACGGTGATTCCCGCGAGCAGGAAGGCCGGGTTTCCCTTGATGTTGATGAGGCGATTGAGCGAGAAGACGACGTCTGCCGACGTGAGCGGCGCTCCGTTCGCGAAGTGGACGTTCTTCTTGAGCTGGAACGTGAACGTCTTCGCTCCGTTCGATGCCTTCCACGACTGCACGAGCAGCGGGATCGGAGTGGTCAGGTCGCCCTTGTTGTACGTGAAGAGCGTGTCGAAGATCGCGCGATCGATGATCGACGCCGTCGGATCGAATGCGCGCTGCGGGTCCGACGTCTTGATGGTGAACGAGTTGTCGACCACCAGCGTCGCGGCAGCAGACGAGCGCGTTGTCGCGCCAAATGCTGCGAGTGCGCAGACGAGCGCAAGTGTCGTTGTGAGCGGTAGCAGCCAGACTGCGCGCCGCACTGGAAGTCGTGTCACGGGGGGCCTCCTGTTCAGCGGGGAAGAGTTTCGCCTTTGACCCTATCGCCCGGCCGAGCCACCTGTGCGCCCTCCGGCTGTAGCCAGCAGGCAGCAGTGCGGCCGTGCTTGGAGCGGCACGAGCGGCGGGTCGTCGGTGCGGCAGCGGTCGAAGACATAGGGGCAGCGCGGGTGGAAGCGGCAGCCGCTCGGCGGATTCGCCGGATCCGGTACCTCGCCGGGCAGCGCTTCGGGCAGGAAGCCGTGGCCGTCCGGATGCGGCACGGCGCCGATCAGTGCCTCGCTGTACGGATGCAGCGGCAACTGCCAGAGCGGCAACGTGGGGCCGGTCTCGACCATCAGGCCGAGGTACATCACCGAGACGGCGTCGGCGACGTGATGAACGATCGCGAGATCGTGCGAGATCAGGAGCAGCCCCAGGCCGAGGTCGCGTGAGAGGTCGACGAGCAGGTTCGCGAGCTGTGCCTGAGCCGACGCGTCGAGCGAGGCGAGCGGTTCGTCGAGCACGATCACCGACGGATCTGCGGCGAGCGAGCGCGCGATCGCGATCCGCTGGCGCTGGCCACCGGAGAACTCGTGCGGATAGCCGTCCGCAGCGGCCGCCGGAAGCCCGACCAGCTCGATCAGCTCGCGCACCCGTGGAGCGCGTCCACGCCGTGGCACCAGGTCGAGTGCATCGAGCGCGTCCCCGAGCTGCGCGCCGACCTTCCGCCTCGGGTTGAGCGACGAGTACGGATTCTGAAAGACGAGCTGCAGCCGCACGAGCTCGCGCGGCCGTGCGCGTCTGGTGAGCGGGCTCACGGGTGCACCCTCGAAGAGGACGGATCCAGCCGTCGGGCTGACGAGCCCGACCGCCGCGCGCGCAAGGCTCGACTTGCCGCAGCCGGACTCGCCGACGAGGCCGACGATCTGGCCCGGCTCCACCGTCAGGCTCGCGCCCGCGACTGCGCGCACACGGCCGCCGCCGCGCGCCTCGTAGTCGACGACGACATCACGAACTTCGAGTGCGCTCATCGCTCCACCAACGGGTCGATCGGACAGGCGAGCAGCCGGTCGCCGCTTGCAACAAGCGCAGGCACATGCTGCACGCAGCTCTCCTGCGCGTACGAACAGCGGGGATGGAAGGAACAGCCCGATGGGATTGCGCCCGGGCTCGGCGGGGCGCCGGCAATCGCAACCAGCGGCTTGTCCTGCAGTCCTTCCGGATGCGGCAGCGCGTCGAGGAGCGCGCGGGTGTACGGATGGCGCGGCGTGCTCAGGACGGCCTCGCGGGAACCCGCCTCGACGACCTTTCCCGCGTAGAAGATCGACACGCGGTCGGCGATCGCCGACATGACGCCGAGGTCGTGCGTGATCAGCACGACCGACAGGTCGTTCTCGCGGCGCAGGCGGTCCAGCAGCCGCAGGATCCCCGCTTGCACCGTCACGTCGAGCGCCGTCGTCGGCTCGTCGGCGATCAGCAGCTTGGGCCGGCAGGCGAGCGCGATCGCAATCGCGATCCGCTGTCGCATGCCGCCCGAGAACTGGTGTGGAAAGGCGCGCAACGCGGAGGCGGGATCCGGAATGCGGACGTCTGCGAGCGATGCGAGTGCCTGCAGCTCCGCCTCGCGGCGGCTGAGCCCGAGATGGCGCCGCACGTGCTCGGTGAGCTGGCGGCCGATCGAAAGCATGGGGTGGAGCGACGTCAGCGGATCCTGGAAGACCATCGCGAGCTCGCGGCCCGCGACTTCGCGCAGCCGCCGGCGCGGCATCCCCAAGAGGTCGTGCTCTCCAAAGCGAACGCTTCCCTCGACGACGGCGCCGTCGGGCAGCAACCCGAGCAGTGAGAGCATCGACATCGTCTTGCCGCTACCGCTCTCGCCCGCGACGCCGAATACCTCTCCCTGCTCGACGGCGTAGTCGACCCCGTCGACGACCGTCACGAGGCCGCGCGTCGTCGGCAGCCGAACCCGTAGGCCTTCGACTTCCAGCAAGCTCACGGGGTCTCCTCGCGCGAACGCCATGCCGTGCGAGGATCGAGCACGTCGCGCAGGCTGTCGCCGAGGAAGTTGAACGCGAGCACGACCGTGAAGATCGCGAGTCCCGGGAACGTCCCCATCCACCACCACTGGAAATACTGCGTGCCGTCGGCCACCATCGATCCCCACTCCGCGGTCGGCGGCTGCGCGCCGAGGCCGAGAAACGAAAGACCCGAGAGGAGCAGGATCGCGTTCGCGAGGTCGAGCGTCGCGAGCACCATTACAGGCCCGGCGACGTTCGGCAGAACGTCCCGGAACAAGGCGCGCCGCGCGGGCGTTCCCATCAGCCGCGCCGACTGCACGAACTCCGAGTCGCCGACGGAGAGCACGAGACCGCGTACGACGCGCGCGTACGACGGCCATGCGACGACGACGATCGCGAGCGCCGCGTTCTGCAGCCCTCGTCCGAGCACGGCTGCGACCACCATCGCCAGGATGATCGGCGGGAAGGCAAAGAAGAGATCGACGGCTCGCATGAGCGTCCCGTCGACGAGCCCGCGGAAGTAGCCGGCGATCGCACCGACGACGCACCCGATCCCGGACGCGAGCGCGACGAGCAACAGCGCGATCGGGATCGAGACGCGCGAGCCGTAGATGACTCGGCTCAAGACGTCGCGCCCTAGCTCGTCGGTCCCGAAGAGATGGTGCAGGGACGGCGACTGCGCGGGCGTGAAGTTCTGCGCGAGCGAGCCGTACGGTGCGATCAACGGCGCGAAGACGGCGATCACGATCCACGCGAGCGCGATCGCAGCGCCGACAACGGCGAGCGGCTGTCGCAGGCTTACCTTGAACCAGCGAGGGCGGACGACGCGGCGGCGCACCGCGAGCTCGCTCATGTGACGCGGATCCTCGGGTCGATGAGTCCGTAGAGGACGTCGACGATGAAGTTGATAGTGATGTACACGACCGCGACGAACAGGCTGACACCCGCGATCGCGGGAACGTCGACGTTGACGGCCGCCTGGAACGCGTACTGGCCGATCCCGGGCCAGGAGAAGATCTTCTCGACGAGCACGGCGCCGGTGAGAACGTTCGCGAACACGAGTCCGAGCACCGTCACGACCGACGGCAGCGCGCCGCGGACGATGTAGCGGAGCACGACCGTTCGCTCCGGCAGCCCTTTGGCGCGCGCCGCGCGGACGTAGTCGTTGCCGATCACCTCGAGGACGGCCGAGCGGGTGAAGCGCGTGAGGAGGCTCACGTTGAACGCCGCGAGCACGAGTGCGGGCAGCACCAGATGGTGAAGCGCCTGGACGAAGAGGCCCCAGTTCCCGGCCAGGAGTGCGTCGATCGTGTACAGACCCGTCACGCTCGGCGGCGCGCTCGTGCCCGGGTCGAGCCTCTCGGCGCCGGGGAACCAGCCGAGCCGGAAGAAGCCGACGTAGAGCGCGACGAGCGCGATCCAGAAGGTCGGCATCGAAATCCCGGCGAGCGAGGCGACGCGCAGCGCATGGTCGGTGGGGCGGTTTCGACGGAGCGCCGCGAGCACACCGAACCCGATCCCGACGACCGATGCAAAGAGGATCGAGTAGAGCGCGAGCTCCCCGGTCGCCGGGATGAACTGGCCGAGGTCGTGCGTGACCGGCCCGTGCGTCAGCGTCGACTGGCCGAGGTCGCCGTGCACGAGATGGTCGAGATAGATCGCGTACCGGACCGGGAAGGGCTTGTCGAGGCCGTAGTGGTGCTTGAACGCGGCGACTGCGGCGGGATCGCCGGCCGCTTGCTCGCCGAGGTTCGTCGCGACCGCGTTGCTCGGCACGAGCTCGGTCAAGACGAACGCGACGAAGGTGATGCCGAGCGACAGAAAGACGAGTGCGGCAAGGCGGCGCAGGACGAAACGGCCGAAGCCGCCGGACGGAAGCGGCCGCCGTCGCGCTGCGCGCGGCGGATCCGTCGCTGCGACGGGTGCGGTCGTCATTCCTCGCGAGCCCAGAACGGCCGGCCGACGCGGGCCTCGAAGCGGACGTAGCGGTCGAGCCGCACGCCGTCGACCTCAACGCGCACGCGCTCGATCATCTTTGCGACCGTTTCGAGCTCGTCGACCTCGAAGATGAGGTACCAGGCCCAGGAGGTCGGGGAGACCGGCCCGACCTGGAGCACGTCGTCGCAGAATGACGAGACAACCTGCGCGCCAAGCTCCTCCCATTCAGCGAGGAGCGCACGGAAGCGCGGCAAGAAGACCTCGCGCTTCTCCTGCTTGGACGCCTCGAAGTATGCGGGCATCCCGCCGCCGAGCACGAGAATGCGGTGGAGCCCGGGCATGTGCGAACCGTACCGCGGCGCCTACACTCGGCTCATGCCGAGTGCATCGCACGACGAGCTCGAGCTCCGCGAGATCGCTCCCGGCTACGCGAGCCGGTTCACGGATTGGGGCGGGGTCACCGTCGCCTTCGAGAAGGCGCACGCCGGCCAGGATGCCTCGGCGATGGTCAAGGGCCTGCCCGGCGACCGCTGCCAGGCGCCGCACTGGGGCTTCCTCTTCTCCGGGAAGATCGTCGTCCACTTCGAGGATCGCACGGAGACGATCGAAGGCGGCCAGGCGTACTACATCGCTCCGGGCCACGCGATCGAATTCCTCGAAGCGAGCGAAGCGCTCGAGTTCACGCCGACGGCGGCGCTCGAAGAGACGTTCGCTGCGATCAGGCGCAACGCCGGAACGGCCGACACCTAGGGGAGGAGCCCACTCAGGTGGGCCCCTCCCAGCCGGTGTCGCTAGCCGAGCGGGAGCGCGGCGGTGTGCTCGATCTGCACTGACTTCAGCGCGTTCGGATCGAGTCCGAGGAGCTTGAGGATCGTCGGTGCGATCTGCGTCGTCTCGACGCTCGACTCGACGACCGCTCCGGCGTTCTGGATCGGGTCGCCGCTGACGACGATGGGCACGTCGCGATCCTGCGGGTTGTCGCCGCCGTGCTCGGCGATCTTGGCCTTCTTGCCGGTGTAGACGGACCCGACCTGGGCGACGCCGATCAGGTCGGGGACGCGCGCGTCGCCCTGGGGGACGTTCATGAAGGCCGCCGCGTCAGCGCCGGCATACACCCGTGCGAGGCCCGAGCTCGTAAAGGCCTTCGGCGCGCCATTGATGTCGTTGCCGGTGCCGGAGTACCCGAGCAGGAAGCTCTTGGCGAACGACGTCGCCGCGGAGGACCGGTTGCTCAACCAGATCAGCATCCCGTCGTCGTTGATCGAGAACGAGACGAGCGGCGCGTCGGTTGAGTGGTGCGCCGCCCAGGCCGCGTTCAACGCGCTCATGATCGCGCCGTCGTCGATGCGTGTGAGCGCCGCCGGGTTCTGCGGCGACTGGCCGTGCTTGGCCGAGAGAATGACCACTGTCTCGTTCAGCAAATGCCGTTCCTTCAGCGCCGCGGTCATCGCGCCGACCTGCGTGTTGATGTAGTCCAGCGCGCGGGTTAGAAGCGGGCCAGGGGTGCGGCCGTCGGCGAGATAGCCGCCGGCGAGGCCGTTCGAGGTCGGGAGCTTCTCCGCGGTCGAGACGGTCTGGAAGTTCATCCCGAAGATCGCCGGCGTCCCGACCGAATTCCTGCCGCTGTGGTCGAAGCCGTTGATCTCGTTGATCACCGCCTGGACCTTGTACGAGTCGTACTGCATGGTCAGTGCGTTGTCGGTCGTCCAGTCGTTCGACGAGCCCACCGTCGGCGCGTCGCTGTTGATTTCAGGTGTGAACAGATCCTGGACTCCGGCGCCTGAGGGCCCGTTCAGGATCTCGTAGGCCGCGTGCTTGTCAGACCACGCCGTACGCAAGCCGGCAGACCGCGCCACTTCGAAGATCGTGTTCACCTTGATGTACTGGTGTGGGTACACCGGCGTACACGTTGTTGGGTCGACCGGCAGCTGAGCGGGGTCGATCAGCGTCGTCGGATTGCCGGTCAGCTCCAGAATGTCGCCCGGCAAGTTCGGGAGCCCCTGGCCGGCGTCGAGCCGCGACAGATTCTTGTCGAGTTGCTCGAAGTACGTCACCTCGGCTCCGGGCGCCGGGCCGACGCAGGAGGTCGTGCCTGCGGGGAAGAGCGCGCGGTTCCACGAGTCGTCGTAGTAGACGCCCGTGCTCGACGGGTTGCCGCCGGTCACCTGCGCCACCATTCCCGGGAACGAGTCGGACGGAAACGGCGTCTTGGCATTCGAATATTCGACACCGCGATGGACGAGTCGCGCGAGTGCCGACGACGGATGCTGGGTCACGTACCACTCGAGGTCGGTCTGGTGCAGACCGTCGACCGAGAGCAGCAGCACGTGCTTTGCGGCAGGTGGCTCTTTCGCCGCGACTGACATACCTGTGCCGGCCACGAGAACAACTGCGATCGCGGCGAGACTGCCGCCGACCAGAAAACGCTTCACGTAGTCCCCCTTCGTCGAGCCTTGGCGCCCGCCGTCGGCATCCTCCGGGGCGCAACCCGCCGGTTGGGTAAACAGGTGGTGAAACGCTGGTTGCGATCTGCAGAGGACGCTTTAGAGTCGCGTCGTGAGGGCGCAACGAATCGTGACGGTCGTCGGCTGTCACGCCGGCGGTGAGATCGGCAACGTCGTCGTCGGCGGCGTGTTGCCGCCGCCCGGGAACACCGTGTTCGAGCAGATGCAGTCGCTCGCCCGCGACGACTCGCTGCGGCGGCTCTTGCTGCGCGAGCCGCGCGGCAGCGTTGCGGTGCACGCAAACCTGATCGTTCCGTCGAAGCGGGAGGACTGCGCAGCCGGCTACATCATCATGGAGCCGACGGAGTATCCCGCGATGTCGGGCTCGAACACGATCTGCGTCGCGACGGTGCTGCTCGAGACCGGAATGGTCGAGATGCGAGAACCCGAGACGACGGTCCGGCTCGAGGCGCCGGCCGGCGTCGTCGAGGTCACGGCGCGGTGCAGCAACGGCAAGTGCGAGAGCGTCGAGTTCACGAACGTCCCGTGCTTCGCCGATCGCCTCGACGCGCAGCTCGAAGTCGACGGTCTCGGCACGATCACCGTCGACGTCGCATTCGGTGGCATGTGGTACGCGATCGCCGACGCGCAGGCACTCGGCTTCGCACTCGAACCGTCCGAGGCCCGCGAGCTCTCGCTCGTCGGTGAGCGCATCCGCGTTGCCGCGCGCGACCAGCTTCCGTGCCGCCACCCGGAGAATCCGGAGATCGCCGGAGTGAGCATCGTCGAGATCGCGGAGCCGTGGCAGGGCGTCGGCGCCGTCACGAAGAACGCCGTCGTCGTCGCGCCGGGCCGGCTCGACCGCTCGGCGACCGGCACCGGCCTCTCAGCGCGAATGGCGGCGCTGCACGCGCGCGGGCGAGCTGCGCGTCGGCGAGGCGATGACGCACGCCTCGGTCATCGGCTCGACGTTCGACGGACGCATCGTCTCGGAGACGGTCGTGGGCGACCGCCCTGCGATCGTTCCTGCGATCCGCGGCAGCGCCTGGATCACCGGCATCACGCAGGTGCTGGTCGACCCGACCGACCCGTTCCCCGAGGGCTACCTGCTGTCGGACACCTGGCCGGGGCCCGACCTGCAGTGACCTAGTAGTCCTTCTTCTTTGCCTTCTTGGCTGCGCGCTGCTCTTTGAGCGTCTTCTGCGGAGCCTTCTTGGCGAGCTGCTTGGGCTTCTGTTGACCTTTCATGGCGCTAGCGTCGCACATGAGGCCGACGTCGTGAAGTGGGGGCGGGAGGATTCGAACCTCCGTAGGCTGAGCCGACGGGTTTACAGCCCGTTCCCTTTGGCCGCTCGGGCACACCCCCGGGGAGGCGCCATTGTAGCTTTGTCCAATGGAGGAGTACGACGTCGCGATCGTCGGCGGCGGACCCGCCGGCTCGACCGCGGCCTACCGGCTCGCGCTGGCAGGCGCGAGCGTCCTCGCTCGTCGATCGCGCGACCTTCCCGCGCGACAAGCCGTGCGGCGGCGGCGTCACCGGTCGAGCTGCTCGGCTTCTGCCGTTTTCGATCGAGCCTGTCGTCGAGGACGTCGTCGATCGACTCGAATGCCGCCTCCAGTACGGACCGCAGTTCGAACGAGCCTCGGACACGCCGCTCGCATTGATGACGCAGCGCAAGCGGCTCGATCACTTCCTGCTCGAGAAGGCTGCGGAGGCGGGCGCCACCGTGCGTGACGGCGTGAAGGTCAGCGATGTGCGCGCGGACGCGATCAGCGTCGACGGCACGGACGTGCAGGCGCGGATCCTGATCGGCGCCGACGGGTGCAACGGCACGACGGCTCGCGCGCTCGACCTGGGCGGCGAAGATCGTGCACGGCGTCGCACTCGAGGCCAACTTCCCGCACGACGCGCGCTTCGCGCACGCGATGGTGCTCGAGCTCGCCGTCGTACGAGGCGGCTACGGCTGGGTCTTTCCGAAGGGCGATCACGTCAACGTCGGCGTCGGCGGAGACGAGAGCGAGGCGCCGCGCCTGCGCGAGCACCTTCGCCGCCTGTGCGAGATGCACAGCATCGACTTCGAGCACGGCGACGGCCACCCGCGGCTACAGGCTCCCGATGCGTCAAGGGGACGGACGCCTCGCACACGGCACGACCGCGGTGATCGGCGACGCCGCCGGTCTCGCTCGACCCGTTCTCGGGCGATGGCATCTACGAGGCGTTCCTCTCGGCGCAGCTCGTCGCCGACGCTGCGCTCGATATCCTTGCCGGCAGGGCCGAGGGACTCGAGCCCTATGCGGAGGCCGTCGAGCGCCGGATTACTCCTTTAACTATGGCGGGGTGGGGGGCCAAGCGCGCGTTCGACCGCTTTCCGCGCACCACCTTTGCGATCGCCCGTCTCCCGCTGACCTTCAACGTCGTCGAAAAGCTCCTCCGTGGGGACCTCTCTCACCCCGGCGCTGCCCGCGGCCTCGAAAAGGGCTCGATTCGCCTGATCCACACCCTCGCGGGACACGCGCCCTAAAGAAACACGCCCGATCCGGCCGATCCCTCGTTCGAGCCGTATGGATCTGAACGGACTACTCATGCGTGCCGTGGAGCTCGGCTCCACGGACATCCACCTGAAGGTCGGCCAGCCGCCCGTCTGCCGGATCGACGGCGACCTGCTGCCCATGCAGGATGCCGAGCCGCTCGACGATGCGGCTCTCGCAGCCGTGCTCCAGATCATCGGCCGCCGGGCGCCGGAGAAGATCGAGCAGTTCCACGCCTCCGGCGATCTCGACATCGCCTACCAGGACGGCGACCTGCCGCGGTTCCGCGTCAACGCGTACCGGCAGCGAAGCTCAACATCGTTTGCCTTCCGCGTCATCCCGAAGACCGTGCCGAGCTTCGAGCAGCTGCATATGCCGCCGGGCGTCAAGCGCCTGGCCGAGGAGCACCGCGGCCTGATCCTCGTCACCGGCGCAACCGGCTCGGGAAAGACGACGACGCTCGCCGCGATCATCGACTACATGAACCGCCACCGGAAGCAGCACATCATCACGATCGAGGACCCGATCGAGATCCTCCATCCGGACCATGGCTGCATCGTCAACCAGCGCGAGGTCGGACTCGACACCGAGTCGTTCGGCCAGGCGCTCCGGCGTGCGCTCCGTCAGGACCCGGACACGATCCTGATCGGCGAGCTCCGCGACGCCGAGACCGCGCAGACGGCACTGCAGGCTGCGGAGTCCGGTCATCTCGTGCTGTCGACGCTCCACACGATCGACGCCGCCGAGTCCGTCGCGCGCATGATCGAGTTCTTCCCGCCCGAGAAGCAGGAGGTGATCCGCTCGATCATGGCGGGCGTCCTCCGCGGCGTTGTCAGCCAGCGGCTGCTGCCCAAGGTGGACGGCGGGCGGGTGGCAGCGGTCGAGGTGATGATCATGAACGCGCGCATCGCGGATCTGATCCGCGAGGGTCACCCCGACGAGATCACCGACGCGGTCGCCGAGGGCGACTTCTTCCAGATGCAGACGTTCTCGCAAGCTCTGATCGAGCATGTGCTCTCCGGTGCCGTCGACCCGGAGGTTGCCGCGAACGCGTCGACGAACCGCCACGATTTTCTCGTTTCGCTCGAGCAGGCGATGAAGCGGAAGCGCCACGCTGACTCGAGCACAGCGGCCATGCCGCCGGTCGCGGAGCATCACGTCCTCGAGCCCGAGGCCGTTCCGGCGCCGACGTTGCAGGCGGTTGAGCCGGATGAAGGCCCCGGTCTTCGTATCGTTCCAGCCGGTTGAGGCGATGCGCCGTCTCGCGCCACTCGCGCTCGTTCTCACTCTTGCGGTGCTCGCCGGCAACGCGAGCGGAAGCACCTTCGCCGTCGTGCCGTCGGCGCCGTTCGCGCTTCCGGGCCTGACGCCGAACCCGTCGCTGGCGGTTCCCGCCTCCCTCTCCACGCCGCCCGCTTTGCAGTTGCAGCTCTCCTACCCGGAGCTTCTCGCACTCTGGCAGCGCGCAGGCGCGTCGTACGGAATCCCGTGGCAGGTGCTTGCGGCGATCAACAAGGTCGAGTCGAACTGGGGCCGCAACATGGGGCCGAGCTCCGCCGGGGCGATCGGCTGGATGCAGTTCATGCCGAGCACCTGGCTCCGCTGGGGCGTCGACGCGAACGGCGACGGCGTCGCCGATCCCTGGAACCCGACCGATGCAGTCTTCTCTGCCGCCCGCTATCTCGCTGCGGCGGGCGGCACAACCGATCTCTATCGCGGCGTCTTCGCGTACAACCACGCGGACTGGTACGTCAAGGAGGTGCTGTCGCTCGCCGACCTGTACGGCGGGAACAGCACGTTCGCTTTCTCGCTCGATCGCATGCAGCAGGACCTCGACGCCGCCCGCGCGGCTGCTGCCCATGCCGGCGAGCTGGTGATTGCAGCCGAAAAGGTCGCACGCAGCGAGTCGCGTGTCGTCGTGCACTGGCAGACACTCGCCGCGAAGGCTCCTCTGCTCTCTGATCAGCTGGCACTCGAGCAGCGCGCCGGCCAGGCGGGCGAGCGCCGCGACGCCGCAAATGCCCGCATCGCAACGCTTCGAGCCGGGCTCGCCAAGCTTCAGCTCAGGCTCGAGCGCCTGCAGCAGGCTTCCGCCTCGGCGTCGTTCAATCCCGCTGCCTCGCAGCAGCTCTCGGCTCCTTCATATTCCGGCGGCTACGTCTTCCCCGTCGGCGGCGGCCCCGGTGTCGTCTTCGCGTCACACACCCACCACGACTACCCCGCCGTCGACATCGCGGCGCCCATGGGCTCGCCGCTCTACGCCCTCGCCAACTCGGTCGTCGTCCGGTCGTGGAACACGCCGGATCCGGCCTGCGGGATCGGCCTCACCCTCCAGGCCTTCGACGGTCAGGTCTGGACGTACTGCCATCTCTCGGTCCTCGATCCGAACATCGTTCCAGGCACCCAGCTCACGGCGGGCGAACCCGTCGGGCTCGTCGGGGCGACGGGCGACGCCACCGGCCCCCACCTGCACCTTCAGCTTCAGCCGGCGACCGAATGGCCGCAGCAGCAAGCGTGGTTCGAGGCGTTCGCCGGGCAGGCCTTTACCTGGTCGGACACCGCCTCCTCGCTTGCAGACACGACCAGGGCGCTCTCGTTCGTGCCCGCCTCGGCCCAGACTCCCATTTTCCGGGTGATTTCGCCCCAGGACCCATCCCCCGCAGTGGTGTATTTCACCCGCGCTGGGGCTTAGGTTCGGCGGCCGATTTGCCGACAGGAAAGGGGATGGCCTCCAGGCTGCGTGCCCATCTGCCCCGAGTGGCGCTCTTCGTGCTGCTGGGACTCGCCGCAACGGCGACGTTGACGTACGCCGCCGGCCAGATGCCCAGCTCGACACCGGCCGCGACGACGACAACCGCGGCGACGCCTCCGCTCGTCGTTCCCGACGTGCGGAATCAGGCTTTCGTCTTCGCCAAAGGGTCGCTCGAGGACGCCGGGTTCGCCTGGCGCGTCCTCGGCTCCGTACACGGCTACGCCGCGAACACCGTTGCCGCGCAATCCCCGGCGGCCGGCACCCGCGTGCTCGACACGGGCGCGCCGCTCATCACGTTGACCCTGAAGCGCAACAGCTCCTATCCGCAGACCGGCGTAGCCGCCGACGCCTCTCCGTACGCGGGGACCGTGCTGCAGCCTGCTGAGCTCGCCGCCGCCGTCGGGCCTGCCCACCCGGCCGCGACGACCGCCGCTCCCGCCGTGGTGACGCCGAAGGTATCGACGCCCGCCAAGTCGCCCAAGACCGCGAAGCCCGTCACCGTCGCGAAGCCCGCGGTGAAGAAGGCGACGTGGCCGCAGAACCGCCCGGCAGCGTTCACCGTTGCCGGCGCCCGCGCGGAACCGCTCGACGAGATGCCGCTGACGAACCGCGCGCAACTACTGCGCAGCTGGCTCGAGGCGCATCCGACGAAGACGAGCGCCAACGTTGCGCACTGGAGCTATCAGAACGCGTGGATCGTCGCCGGCGCGAAGTTCGGCTGGTGGCGCGGGGCAGAGGCCCTCACGACTCTCATCGCCGTCGACCGCCGCGCCCAACAGTTGTGGGGCATTGGTAACAAGAGCGCACTGCAGGCACGGAGCGCTCTCAGCGAGGTGCAGTCGAGGTCCAAGTGAAAAGGCTGGTGCGGCGACTCATGGGTGGAGAGCAGGGCTACAGCCTCATCGAGCTGCTCGTCACGATGGTCATTCTCGTGATCGTCCTCGGGAGTCTCACGACCGTGTTCATCAGCGGCTCGAGCGCGGAGGCCGGCCTCAACCGTCGCTTCCAGGCGCAGCAGAACGCCCGCATGGCCCTCGACCGGATCCGTACCGACATCCACTGCGCAACCGCTGCGCAGGCGCAGACGATCAACACGTACCCGGGCCTGAAGCTTGCGGTCGCCAACTGCTTGGCAGCAACGCCCACGATCTCCTGGTGCGCGGTACTGGTCTCGACAGCCCGGTACGCGCTCTACCGCTCGACGACAACGGGAGCAACGACATGTACCTCGAGCGACGCTGCGCGAGTCCTGGTCGCCGACTATCTCACGACGAGCGCCGCCTTCACCACGGCAACGATTCAGCAGTTCACGTTGCAGCGCGTCGCCGTCGACTTCAAGGTGAGCGTCAGCTCAACGCCGGCGCTGGACGACTACGAGCTGACGGACTCCATCGTCGCCCGCAACGCGACCCGCTGCGTGACCGCTGGCGGCTGCACGGCTCCGGTGGTGCCATGAGCAAGCGTCTGCGGCAAGAGGACGGAATCGCGCTCGTGATGGCTCTGGGCATCACGGTCGTCCTCATCATCTTCGTCGCGTCGATGATCAGCTACACGAGCTCGAACTCGCGCGCGGCCACCAAGAGCTCAGGCGACCTCATGGCGATGCAGTACGCGGACGCCGGATTGAACACGGCCTACTCGATCATCGTCAACCAGAACGTGATTTCGGGCGGTAACCCGTCCGCGGCCAACATCCTCGGTTGCAACGGAACGACCGGCCCGTCGGACTGCGGGGCGCCAAGCGCGAAAGTCGTCTGCGTCACCACGAGCGGATGTGCCGCCGGCGACCCCGGCAGCGCGTCCGTCTACGGCTTCTACAGCGGCACGAACGCCGCGACCTACAACGGAGTCACTGTTCCCCGGGCGAACTGGCTGCTCGTGTCGAGCGGCTATGCGCGCAATCCGCAAGGCACGACGATCGTCAAGACGACCACCGCGTTCGTGCCCATCTCGGCCCTGAACAGCGGCGCAGTCGCAGCCGTCTGGAACCACATGTTCATCACGGCTCCGCTCACACCCAATGTGTGCTCGGTCGACTTCGGCGGTAACAACATGACGATCACCGATCCGATCTATGCGATCGGAAATGTCTGTCTGAGCGGTCAGAACACGACGATCCAGGAGAATGCTGGACGGCCAGCCGATCGATCTGATGATCGGCGGCAAGCTCGTCCTCAGCGGCTCGGGGACCTCAGCCGGTACGAACGCCAAGCATCTGACGAGCGGTGTCGTCGTCGGCGGCTGCACGACCGTCGGCGTGGCCTCGGCGGGTGGCACGTGTAATGCGTCGACGAACTACTACGTCGACGGTGCGGACACGTTCATTCCGCAGGAGGCGCCGGAGATGCTAGCTGTGGACATCACGAACGACTACAACAACTCGGATCCCGGCCCAATGCACGCCTGCGCGGCCGGCGGCCTTGCAGCGACGAACTTCGACAACGACGGGATCCAGAACGGCACCAACGCGTCGTTCGAGCTGATGCCAGGCTCGAACTACACCTGCGTGTCGCAGAGCGGTGCCGGTACAGGCCAGCTGAGCTGGAACAACACGACGAAGACGCTGACGATCAACGGGAACGTCTTCCTCGACGGCAACCTCACGATTTCGCAGTCGGGCACGTACACCGGCACGGGCGTGATCGAGGCCAACGGCACGATCACCTTCAACGGCAACGGTACGGCTCTCTGCGCGACCAGTCCCTGCGACTTCGCGAACTGGCAGGGCGCGAGCGGCAACAACTCGATGCTCACGCTCGTCTCGCTGAAGGCGAATAGCGCGACTGCCATCTCGTTCCAGAACAACAACCAGACCTACCAGGGCTCGCTCTGGTGCCAGCCCTCGTCGTCGATGACGTTCGTGAAGAACGGTGTGACAATTGAGGGTCCGATCGCGATCGGCAAGTTCGACGCGAGCTTCAACAACGCGACGTTCAAGCCGCTGCCGGTAATCAAGAACATGCCGCCAGGAGCACCGCTGCCGCCGAACTCGGGCGCCATGGTCGGCGCAATGACCATCACGAAGTGAACCGGCGCCGACTCCGCGAGGAGGACGGCATCGCCCTCGTCATGGCGCTCGGGATCACCGTCGTCCTGATCATCTTCGTCGCGTCGATGATCAGCTACACGAGCCAGAACTCGCGCAACGCCAACAGCGAGCCGGTCCCGGCTCGGTGCAGCGGCGCTCGCGGAGTCCGGCATCGCGTCGGCCGTCTCGATTCTGAACCAGGCTGCGACCGTGACGACTCCGACACTGCTCGGCTGCACGGCGAGCGGGCCGAACAGTGTGCTGCCGTGCACCGACATCGCGATCGCCGGTGTCGGCGGCACGGCCTACGTCCACGGCCTGTACACCCAGTCTGGAACGAACGGCACCTGGGCGATCTCGTCGTACGGATCGGTACCGAACCCAACCGGGAGCGCGAATCTCACGAAGGTGATGACCGCGAACGTCGCTATCACCGGTGGGGGCCAGGGCGAACAACATCTCCGTCTGGAACTACGTGTACTCGACAGCGCCGCCCGGAGCCGGCTGCGAGGTCGATCTCAGCGGCAACGAACGTCATCGTCGACGTGCCGCTCTACGTCACGGGCGATCTCTGTGTGAGCGGGACGAACGCGAAGATCGTCGACAACACGGCCAACGGCGGACAGCCCGTCGACGTACGCGTCGGCGGAACCCTCACGATCAGCGGCACGAACGCAACGGTCGGCACCGCGGCGGCGAAGCTCACGAGCGGCCTCGTATCGGGCGGATGCGGCTCGCCGGCGCACACCTGCACCGCGGCCGACAGGTGGTACGTCAATGCGACGGACGCACCGCTCACTGCCGACGCCGCCGACGCCTGACTTCACCAACTGGTACACGACCGCGAGCCCCGGGCCGAACAGCGACTGCGGCGCCTCGACGCCGGCGCCGGTTCTCAACTCGGCCGTCTTCGACAACGACACGACGATGAACGGGACGAGTCCGTCCTTCGACATCACGGGCAACGCGAGCTACAACTGCGTGACCAACACCGGCGCGATCAACTGGAACAAGACGACGAAGGTTCTCACCGTCGCCGGGACGATCTTCTTCGACGGCAACATCACCTCGTCGAGCACGGGTGCGATGTACCACGGGCTCGGCACGATCTACGTCAACGGGACGTTCGGGTTGAGCGGCGTCAAACGCGTCGTTTCGCGCCGGGTGCCCTGCATCGCCGGCCGCGCCGACTGCGCAGTGCCCGTTCGGGGACACGGGAAGTGGCTGGGACCCGAGCAAGGACATGATCATCTTCGCGGTGAAGAAGACCGGCACGACGGCGGTCGACTTGTCCGGGACGAACAACGAGTTTCAGGGCGGGGTGATCTGCGATCCGACCTCGACGATGGACATGTCGGGGACGAACGCGAAGATCGAGGGGCCGATCATCTGCGGAACATTCAAGTTCTTCACGAATACGAAGCTGATGCCGCTGCCCACGATCACGAACCTGCCCCCGGGCGCCCCGGTGCCGCCGAACGCCGCGGCGACGATCAGCACGCCGGTGATCACGAGCGGCTAAGCAGACGGCCCGGCCGCTGCCGATAGAGACCACGATATGGGACTTGCCGCACTCGCTCTCGCCCCGGGCCTCGCGCTCGGCTCCTTCCTGAACGTCGTCGCCGCCCGTGTGCCGCTGCGGCGGTCGCTCGTCAGCCCCGGCTCGGCCTGCATGGACTGCGGGCACGAGATCGCCTGGTACGACAACGTGCCGATCGTCTCGTACGCCGTTCTGCGCGGCCGCTGCCGGTCGTGCGGCGTCCACATCCCGATCCGCTACCCGGCCGTCGAGCTCGTCGCGGGGCTGCTCTTCGCGGCCTGCTTCTGGAAGTTCGGCCTCAGCGGCTCAGCCGCCGTCGGTGCCTTCTTCTGCCTCACGCTCGTGGCGGTCTCCGCGACCGACCTCGAGCACCGGATCATCCCGAACCGGATCGTCGTGCCGGCCGGCCTCCTCGTACTGGCGGCCAACACGGCGCTCCACCCGAGCCCCAGGTGGGCGATCGCAGCCTTCGGCGCGTCCGGCTTCCTGCTGGCCGCAGCCCTCGCCTATCCCGCCGGCATGGGCATGGGCGATGTGAAGCTCGCCTTCCTGATGGGGGCCGCGCTCGGCAGCTCGGTGACGGTGGCGATGTTCCTCGGGATGCTGGCCGCGCTCGTCCCCGGCGTCGTCCTGCTCCTGCGCCACGGGCAGGCCGCTCGGAAGATGGGCGTGCCCTTCGGGCCGTTCCTGGCTCTCGGCTCGGTCGTGGCGCTGTTCGCCGGACCCTGGCTTCTCCACGCCTACTGGGCGCTTTCTCACTAGTCCGACTGCCTCGAACGGTCTCTAGCTTCGGCTGCCGGATGCCGATAACTCGTTCGAGGGATTCGTGACGTCAGCAACCTTCACGCAGCCGTGACCGACCGGGAACCGCCCTTCCCGTCGCTTCGCACTGGCATGCCCGAGATCGGGCAGGCCGGCGAGCCGCTGTCCACGCCGTATGGCGTGAACGAGTCGGTCGAGCTCGTGATCGATCTCCTGGCCGCGACGAAGCTCGTCCCCGAGGACAAGCTCGCCCTGGCACGCGGCCGCGCGCAGCAGACGCGATCGCTCGCTGCTGCACTCGTCGAGGAGGGCGTTGCTTCGAGCGAAGGCATCGCGAAGATGCTCGCCGCCCGGCATCAGCTGCCGCTCATCGATCTCGCAGCCGAAGGCGTGGATGTCGAAGCGGCCCGTGAGCTGCCGCTGCACGTGCTCGAGCGCATCGGCGCGATCCCGTTCGCCTTCAAGGACGGCCGCCTCCACGTGGCCGTCGCCGATCCCGCGAACCTGCACGGGCTCGACGAGCTCCGGCTCGCGACCCGGCATCCGCTCGAGCTCGGCGTCTCGTCCCGCGAGGACATCCTCGGTCTCGATCCGCAAGCTCGTTCGCGCCTCCGAGGCCTATGGCGCCCGCGCCGCGGTCGACGAGGAAGAGGAGATCCTCGCCCTCGAGGAGGAAGAGGATCTCACCGACCTCGAGGCCGAGGACGGCGTCTCGGATGTTCCGCTCGTCCGGCTCGTCAACTCGATCCTCTTCCAGGCTGCCGAGGACGGCGCCTCCGACATCCACTTCGAGCCGCAGGAAGACGCGCTCGTCGTCCGCTTCCGCATCGACGGCGTGCTGCAGGAGATGCAGCGCATTCCGAAGCGGCTCATGCCGGGCGTGACGACGCGCCTGAAGGTGCTTGCGAAGCTCGACATCGCGGAGCGGCGAAAGCCGCAGGACGGCCGCATCTCCCTGAACGCGGCTGCCGCGGGCCGCATGCTCGATTGCCGTGTCGCGACACTGCCGACGGTCGAAGGCGAGTCGCTCGTCATGCGTCTGCTCGACAAGTCGAAGCGTCCGCCGACGCTCGAGGAGCTCGGTCTCTCGCCGGCGATGCAGGTGACGCTTTCCGAGATCGTGAAACGGCCGACCGGCGCGTTGCTCGTCACAGGGCCGACCGGTTCCGGTAAGTCGACGACGCTCTTCGCCGCGTTGACCCAGATCAGCCGCCCCGAGATCAACATCATCACCGTCGAGGATCCGGTCGAGTACCGGCTCCCTGGAATCAACCAGGTGCAGATCAACGTGCGCGCCGGACTCACGTTCGCTGCGGCGCTGCGTTCGATCCTGCGTTCCGACCCGGACGTGGTGATGGTCGGCGAAATTCGAGACGGCGAGACCGCAAAGATCTCGATCGAGGCCGCTCTCACCGGTCACCTCGTGCTCTCGACGCTGCACACGAACGATGCGCCGAGTGCGCTGACGCGCCTGAACGAGATGGGCGTCGAGCCGTTCCTCACCGGCGCCGCCGTCACCGGTGTGCTGGCACAGCGCCTCGCACGAAAGCTGTGCACGCACTGCTGCGAGATGTACTCGCCGTCTGTCGACGAGATGATCGCGGCTCGCGTTGCACCCGACGTTGCGGCGGCGAGCGACGGCATGGCCTTCTATCGCAAGAAGGGCTGCCCGCGCTGCAACCAGACGGGCTACAAGGGACGAATCGGGATCTTCCAGCTCCTCGCAATGACCGAGGATCTCGCCACGCTCGCCGCGTCGAAGGCCTCGCGCGAAGACATCGAGCGCGCCGCGCTCGGCACCGGCATGCACTCGCTGTGGGACGACGGCCTCGCAAAGGTCGCCGCCGGCCTGACGAGCATCGAAGAGCTGGCCCGCGTCACGGTCTAGCGCCGTGACGAAGTCGCGCGGCTTCTACGACGGTGGCAGGCACCAGGCGGTTCAGCAATGCCCTGCACAGAGCCGCTGTCCAGGCGAAACGGACACGTCCGGTGCCAGGCACCGTGCCGTTGGTCTCGCAGGTTTGTAAAACCTCAGCTCGCCGGCGTCACCGTCTAGCGTTTCTTCTTCAACTGCTCCTGGCGCCAGCGGTGCAGCGCTTTCGACTTCGTCGCCGACTTCGGCACGGCGGGTGGCGGCGGCGGATCGCGCTCTTGTAACCATTTCGATGCATCGTCGTCCGGATCGATGCCCGTGGCGCGCTCGCGCTCGCTCAGCTTCTTGACGCCGCGTGCTTTTCGGTGGTCGCTGTCTCGCCATGCGTGCTGTGCTAAATCTATTGTGTCCCGTGCTCGCGCGTCTCGCACATCTCGTCGTCCGCCGCCGCCGCTGGGTGATTGCCTTTTGGGTCGTGCTCACGCTCTTCGGCGGCTTCTCCGCCGGGCAGGTCTCGAAGCGGTGGCTGACCCAGTTCTCGATCCCGGGCTATCCCGCGTACGAGACGAGCCAGCAGACGCTGAGGATCTTCGGGACCGGCCAGCAAGCGCCGCTGATCGCCGTTTTCCACAGCGCAGGCGACGTGACGAAGCAGCGAGGTATCGCGGGCGCAGTGACAGCAGCGCAGCAGGCGAATCCCGGCTCGCGCGCGGCATCGTTTTTCTCCACCGGCAGCCCGGCGTATGTCTCGAAGGACCGGCACACGACCTTCGCCACGGTCTACCCAGCCGGAATACCTGGCTTCAACAGCAAAAACCACATCGACCAGACGCGCGCCGCTCTCCAGAAAACGACGCCGGCGGGTGTGACCGTCAACCTCACCGGGCGCGACCCGCTCGAAGTGGCGTCTTCGGGAGGGAAGGGTCCGAGCATTCTCGCGGAGGCGTTGATCGCAGGCCTCGGCGCGCTCGTGATCCTCTTCTTCGTCTTCGGCACGCTTCCCGCCGTCGCGATCCCGATTGCGATCGCGGTGGCGTCGATCCTCAACACGTTCACGCTCGTGTGGATCCTGACCTACATCACCAACGTTTCGATCATCGTGCAGTTCCTGATCGCGCTCGTCGGGCTCGGAGTGGCGATCGACTACGCCCTGTTGATGATCTTCCGCTTCCGCGACGAGTTGCGTGACGGCCAGGACGTCGAGACTGCGCTCGTCGAGATGATGACGCACGCCGGCCGCTCGGTGATCGTCTCCGGCTCGACCGTCGCCGTCGGCTTGCTCTCGATGGTGATCCTGCCGCTGCCGTTCATCCGCTCGATCGGGATCGGCGGCATGTTGATCCCAGCGGTATCGGTGCTCGCTGCGATCACGCTGCTGCCCGCGCTACTGGCGGTGCTCGGTGCGCGGATCAACAGCCTGCGTGTGATGCCGCGCCGCTTCCTCGACCAGGGTCATCCCGAAGACGGCCTCTGGGGCCGCTGGGCTGCGCTCGTCATGCGCCGCCCGGTCCCGGTCGCGGCAGCCGGGCTTGCCATCGTCGGCGTGCTCCTCTTCTACGGCCTGCAGCTGAACCCGAGCGAAGCGCAGGCGAAGGATCTCCCGGGATCGGGCGACGCGATCGCCGGGCGCACAGCACTCGCCGCAGCGGGTATCAGCGCGGGCGCGATGAAGCCCTTTGTCCTGCTCGTGCATGGCAACGACGCCAACGCCATCGCAGCCAAGGTGCGAGCGCTGCCCGGCATCGACGGTGCGTCCGCGCCAAAGGAATGGCGCAAGGATGGCTATTCGCTCGTCGAGGCGATCCCGAGCGCCGACGGCGCCGCTAAGTCGGTCCGCTCGACGATCAACCGCACCAACGCTGCGCTGGCCGGCACCGACGCGTCGCTCGGCGGCGTTGCGCCGCAAGATCGCGACTTCGTGCACGCGGTCTACAACAACTTCCCGTACGTGCTCGCCTTCGTGATCCTGCTCACGTATCTCCTGCTCGCGCGCGCGTTCCGCTCGTTGATCCTCCCGCTGAAAGCCGTCATCCTGAACCTCGTCTCGCTCGGCGCCGCGTACGGGATCATCGTCTTCATCTTCCAGATGGGCCACGGGTCGATGGCGATCTGGAACGTCCACGCGACGCACTCGATCATCCCGTGGATCCCGCTGATGATCTTTGCGTTCCTGTTCGGTCTCTCGATGGACTACGAGGTTTTCATGCTCACCCGCATGCGCGAGGCCTACGACGAGACCGGCGACACGAATGCCGCAGTCGCACTGGGGCTTGCGCGAACCGGCAAGCTCGTTACGAGCGCCGCGCTGATCCTGATGTTCGCGTTCTTCGTGCTGTCCGCGAGCCCCGGCGTCGACATCAAGCAGTTCGGGATCGGTTTGGCTGCCGGCATCATCTTCGACGCGACGGTTATTCGTGCCCTGCTGGTGCCTGCGTTGATGCGGTTGATGGGGCGCTGGAACTGGTGGATGCCGAAGCGCGCAGCGCGCGTACTTCTCATACGCGAGCCACCCGCGCTCGCGTCGGACGCGGCCTAGGTCCAACCAAACCGAGAGGAGCCTTCATGCCAGGCCAGATCGTGCACATCGAGATCCCGGCAGACGACACCGCAAAAGGACAAGAGTTCTGGGGCTCGCTCTTCGGCTGGGAGTTCCAGTCGTTCCCCGGCCCGTCGGAGTACCACATGACCCGGCTCAGCGAGAGTCAGGGCGCCGCGATCACCAACATGGAGCCCGGCAAGCACGGGATGCGCGCCTACTTCGACGTCGACGACATCAAGACGGGCGCGGCACGCGTGAAGGAGCTCGGCGGCGAGTCCGGCGACCCCATGGCGGTGCCGAATATGGGCTGGTTCGCAACGTGCAAGGACCCGCACGGGAACGAGTTCGGCCTCTGGCAGAACGACACGTCCGCCGCGTAAGCCTTCAACGGTGTGAGGCGGCGTCCTGATCCAGGGCGTCGCCTCACACCGACGGTGCGACGTCTGACCCGGAATGGGGACGCGGGAAGTCCGTGCGTGCGCCTACTCTGGAAGGTTCATGTCTGAGGACCGCAGAACCCTCGAGATCGTCTGGCAGCAAGACCCGACCGCCTACGCATTCGCGCGCGCAGGGGACGGGACGCTTCATGCCGACGGCCTGACCGCCGGCACGCCTGCGACCGCCGACCTTACGCTGGCCCGCGGCATCGATGCGCGACGTGTTGGCGTTCGCGATCTCGTCGCACTTGCGGCCAACCCGCCGCCTGGCCTCGAGCCCGGCGGCAGCGCGCTGGCCGTGTTCGCGATCGTCGAGCTCGCACATCGATCGGTCGCCGAAGGGCTCGTGCATCCGTATCTCGACGACGGCGACGGCACCTGGCACGCCTTCTGGGGCGCCACGCTCGACGCGACGGTGCAAGCATCGCTCGCTCAGATCGCCGAGGCACTGCCGCCGATCGCCTCCGACGCGTTCGACGGCGACGGCGACACAATGGTGCACGATCTCTACCCGGTCGTCGTCGATCAGATCGCCCGCGACAGGCTACGCGCCGACCACGTGAACTTTCTCGGCCGGCAGCCTCGCCGTCCGTCGGCGCTCGAGCTCTTCCTCGAAGGACTCACCGCGACCGAGTCGCTCTTGCCGCCGCACTCCGGCTATCCGGCGCTGAGGCGGCAGCTGTCGCGCTGGGTGTACGACGGTCTCGGCGCACTCGCACGCGGCTCGGCGGCCGCGTGGAAGCTCAGCCTGCATCTCGACGAGCGGACTGCCGGGAGCGGGACGGAGCTCGTGCTCGAGCTGTGGCTGCAGGCCGAGGACGATCCTTCGCTCAGCCTGCCCGCGTCGCTCGCCTGGGACAGCAAAGGCGACGGCATCTTCTCGTTCCTGCGCGCGAGCGATCCGCGCAAAGACTTCATCCGGCAGCTCGCCGAGATCGAGCCGTTGCTCGCGGAGCACGGCATCGAGTTCGCGAGCGCGGAGGCAACCGAGGCGAAGCTCGACGTCGAAACGGCGGGAGTCTTCCTGCGCGAAGCGATGCCGCAGCTCGGGGAACGCGGCGTGCCCGTGCTCCTGCCGAAGGCGTGGGTTCGTTCGGAGAGGTTGCGGGTGAACCTGACGGCGACGAGCCGTGACCCGACCGTGCGCTCGAGCGGACTGTTGTCGACTGCGGAGTTGATGCGATTCGATTGGCGTGTCGCCGTCGGCGATGCGTCGCTGAGTGAAGAGGAGCTCATCGAGCTCGCGAAGTCGAAGGATCCATTCGTGCGCGTCGGCGGACAGTGGCACACGCTGCGCAAGTCCGAGATCGAGCGTGCGCTGAAGTTCCTCGAGCAGCGCCGTAGTGGGTCGGGCATCGTCGATCTCGTGCGCGCGGTGTCGGGGCTCGACACCGATGAGGCCGGCCTCGAGCTCGGCGAGGTGACCCTCGACGAGTCGCTTGCGGCCCTGCTCGGCGACGACGATCGGCGGTTCAAGTCGCTGCCGACGCCGAAGTCGATGGCGTTTCAGCTCTTCCCGTTCCAGGAACGTGGCCACGGCTGGTTGCGGATGCTCGGCGATCTCGGCGTCGGCGCGATCCTTGCCGACGACATGGGCCTCGGCAAGACCGTGCAGGCGATCGCGATGATCGCGTCCGAACGCGAGGAATTCGGCGCCGAATCGCTCGGACCGACCCTTGTCGTGTGCCCGATGAGCGTCGTCAAGCAGTGGGTGGCGGAGATCGAGCGCTTTGCGCCGACGCTGCGCGTGCTGTCGCATCACGGTGTCGCGCGGCTCGCAGGCGACGCACTGGTCGAGGCCGCGCGCACGTCGGACGTCGTCGTCACGTCCTACGACATCGCGACGCGCGACAACGAGACGCTCGGGTTCATCGAGTGGGATCGGCTGCTGCTCGATGAGGCGCAGGACATCAAGAACCCGACGACGAAGCGCGCGCGCTCGTTGCGGCTGCTCCGCGCGCGGCGCAAGGTCGCGATGACCGGCACTCCGATCGAGAATCGGCTCGGCGAGCTCTGGGCGATCATGGACATCGTCAATCCGGGCCTGCTCGGGCCGCGCGGCTGGTTCGACAAGACGTTCGCGCAGCCGATCGAGGCGTACCACGACGAGAAGGCGCTCGAGCGGTTACGCGCGATCGTGCAGCCTTTCGTGTTGCGGCGGGCGAAGGACTCTCCCGAGGTCGAGCTCGAACTGCCGCCGATCACGATCGAGAAGGACTACTGCCGGTTGACGGTCGAGCAGGCGGCCCTCTATCAGGCAACCGTCGACCGCTGGATGCCGCGGATCGAGGAGCAGCGCGACAGCTTCGGGCAACGCGGATCCGTGCTCGCGATGCTGAGCCAGCTGAAGCGCGTGTGCAACCACCCGGAGCTGCTGCTGCCGACCGGCCAGGCGCTCGACGGTCGTTCCGGAAAGCTCGACCGGCTCGTCGAGCTGCTCGAGCTCGTGCCGGCCGGTGACAAGGCGCTCGTCTTCACGCAGTACCCCGGCTTCGACCGCCTCGTACCGCACCTCGCGGGACATCTCGGCAAGCCGGTCGGCTTCTTCCACGGGCGGCTGACCGCGCGGCAACGCGACGACGTGCTGCGCACGTTCGAGACGCCTGAAGGCCCGTCGGTGCTGGTGATCTCGATCAAGGCGGGCGGTCGCGGGCTCAACCTGCCGGCTGCGAATCATGTGATCCACTTCGACCGCTGGTGGAACCCCGCGGTCGAGCAGCAGGCGACCGATCGCGTCCACCGCGTCGGCCAGCGCAAGCCTGTGTTCGTGCACAGTCTTATCTGCGTCGGCACGCTCGAGGAACGCATCGACCAGCTCCTCGAGTCGAAGCGGGAGCTCGCCGCGAAGGTGATCCACGCCGGCTCGGAGGACTGGCTCGGAGATCTCGACCTCGGCGCAATTCGAGCCGCCGTCGCGCTGTCGCCGGACTGGATGGAGGCCGCCGCATGAGCAGTCGCACGGGTCACGGTCCGTGGGCGCGGCTCCTCGCGAGTGCGGTGGTGCGAGACGAAGGGTCCGCACTCGCGGAGCGAGGACGCGCGCTCGTGCGCGAGGGAGAGGTCGGCCCGGTCGACGTCACCGTGGGAACGCTCGCTGCGAGTGTGGGCGGGTGCTCGGTTGCGATCACGGCAAAGCCGGTACCGCCGCGCATCTGGGCCGCGATGGTGCGTTTCGCGCGAGGCAACCGCCCACTCGAGGAAGCCGTTGAGGGCCGCGCGCAGTCGGTGCACCTCGAGCACCTGATGATCGAAGATTGGAGCGAGCCACTCGTGCCGCGCCCATACGAGCTCGGAAGAAGCTGCTCGTGCTCGAGCGACGGGGAGCTGTGTGAGCACGTCGCCGCGCTCGCCTTTGCCGTCGCGGACGAGATCGACGCCGACCCGTCGCTTCTTCTCCGCTGGCGCGGCTGCCGTGCGGAGCCGGAGGAGGCGCCCGCCGAACCAGCAGTCCGAGCCGGCTGCCGAGCCTTCGGTCGACCTGACGGACGACGATCCGTGGCGTGCCGGCGTTCTCCCGGAGCCTCGGCCACTGAGACCGCTGCCCGTCGGTGCGGTCCTCAAGCGGCTGGGGCCGAGCGGGCTTGAGCTGCGGGGCGAGGACCTTGCAGACGTTCTGCAGCGTGCATACGCCTCGTTCGCAGAGTCGGCGTAGTCCTTGAACCGTTCCGAGCGCGCGCTCGCATTCGTTGCGCATCGTGGCTTCAACCTCTCACTCGTCATCTCCGGAGCGTTGCTGCTCGGGGTGCTTGCGCTTGGCTGGAAGGCGCGGTGGCTCGACTGGGCCGAGCTCGTGTTCGGCCTCGCGATGGCGATCGAGGGCGCTCTCCTGGCGACGAATTGGCGTGGTGCGCGCAAGCTGGCGCTCTTGCGCGGCTTCAGCAGAGGCGATCGGCCCGTCGAACGCAGGCGTCTCTGCGGAGCCGCATCGTCTGGCGGCTGGCGTCTCCTGCGCTGGAGCTGATCGGCGTCGTGTGGGTCGGCGCGGGGGCGTTGACCGCCGCGCTCGGGCTCGGCCGGATCGTCTAGCGGGATTCAGTCGGCGAAGACGTCGCAGCCGAGATACATCAGCGACTCGACTGCTTCCGTGACGAAGGCGGTCGCCTGCGCGGCGTCCGCGAACGTGTACGGCCCTGCCGTTACTGAGTCCTGCTGGCCCGCGGGATAGACCTCCGCCTCGACGACGCACGAGGAGCCGTAGTCGATGGCGCGCAGAATCGTCACTGAGCGACCGTCCTTCTTTGCGTGGCGGACGAACAGCTCGCGGCCGGTCGTCTCCGCGGGTCGGTTCACGGAGTTCCGGTGGTCGCCGGTGCCACAGGCACGACGGGAGTCACTGCAGCCGGAACCGTCGAGGTCGCGGAAGCAGGCCCGTTCTCGCCGGCGATCGCATTCGTCGCCGCCTGCGCGACCGACGCCCGATCGGCAAAGCCGTCGAGCCTGAGCGCGATGTCGCCGGGCGCTCGGTAGATGATCACGCCTGGGTCGGGCAAGAGGCCGCCGCCCGGCAGAAGCGCCGTCAGGATTCCGGCGACCTTGTTGTCGAGCACGCTCACGAGGAGGAAGCCGGCGCCCGCGTCGGTGGCGCCGGCGTGCGCCTCGGCGACCGAGATCGCGTCGACGCTGGAACTCGGGTTGTAGAAGCTCACGACGACCACCTTGTGATGCGCGAGCTGCCACTGGAGAGGCTTCGGCAGCTGTGCGTAGACGGCGTTGCCGTGGAAGCGGGCGGGCTTCGCCTTCTTGTGGGCCTTCGCGTGCACCACCGAGTGCGTCTTCGTCGCAGGCTTGGTCGCCGGCTTCGCATGCGCACGCACCGGCTGTGGCAGGCCGGCTTTGCCACATGCCTCGTACCGGCGTGCGAACGGCGGTCGTCGGAGTCTTCTTGCTCGAGCCGCCGAGCACGAACATGCTCGCTGCGAGCCCGACGGCTGCGAGCAACCCGACGAGCGCGATGATCTTGATCTGCGGACTGACGGTGAGGTTCACGTGTCTCTTCCCGAGTCTCTCTGCGTCAGGCTGACCGTGCAGGTGCCGGGCGTGAACAGCGTCCCGACGGAGATGCCGCCACCGGGGCCGTGCTGCACCGCGATCCAGCGGCCGGCGACTGCCGTCAAGCAGAAGTCGGTCGAGGACGCCGCAAAGCCGGCGGGGTTGATCACGAACGGCGCCCCGACGACCGTCGAGATCGACGCGTCGTACTTCGTCGCGAGGGTCGGGAGGTCGATGCCGGTGTAGCCGTTGTCTGCCGGGTTCGCATTCGGATCGGCCGGGGCGTTCGGATAGTTGTCCGCGCCGTACGAGACGACCGAGCGCATGGCCTGCGCAACGTCGGCTGAGGCCGCCGTCTTGTACGAGCGATCCTTGAAGGACAGATAGCTCGGCACGGCGATCGTCAGGAGGATGCCGAGGATGAGCAGCACGATCGTCAGCTCGACGAGCGTGAAGCCTTCCTCACCTGCGAGGCGCCGCTGGACGCGCTCGAGGAACCGGCGGAGACGGGTTGGCCGCGATCACAGTGGTGTTATCGGATTGGAGTCTCACGCGCTTTAGTCCCCTTGAGATGTTGCGAGGGGGCGCAAGTGCGCCCCCTCGCCGGTTTACACGTCGGTCGGTTCGAACTAGCGTGCAGACGTTCGCGAGAACGTTGTCGACCTGGATCAGGCCGCCCGGGCCGTGCTTCCAGGCGTACCAGCTGCCGTTCTGCGACACGATGCAGTAGTTCGTCGCAGTCGGGACGCCGGCAGCGGTGATGCCCGCGCCGGTTGGAGCAGCGCGGGAGCGGCACTCACGTCGGCGCGAGCCGATGATCCAGACGGCCGGTCGGGAACGCCTGGTCGTAGCGTGGTCTTCAGCTCAGCAGCGGTCATGCCCTGGTAGCCGTTGTCGGCGTTGCTCGTCGCGAAGTCCGGGTCGGACGCCGCAGGCGCGCCGGCAACGTTGTCTGCGTTGTAGGACTCAACATCCGGGAGCACTGCGCGGACGTTGGCCTGCGCGGCCGACTTGTTGGCGCGATCCTTGAAGCTCAAGTACGACGGCACCGCAATCGCAAGCAGGATGCCGAGAATGATGATGACGACCAAGAGCTCGATGAGCGTGAAGCCCTGCTCCGAGCCGAGGCGCGTCTTAAGGCGCGTAATCATTGACGTGCTTCTCCTTCGTCGAGAGTGAGCGGATGGCTCTCGTCTTATCGGCCTACGAAGCTCATTCGAGCTAGCCCCGGAAGGGGGATTCGCCTCCCTCGGTAAAGGGGTGGAGAACGACGAAGGGGCGCCGGAGCGCCCCTTCGCAGTTCGAGTCGATGCAGTTCGGACTCAGCGTGCAGATGTTCGCGAGCACGTTCGTGACCTTGATAGGCCGCCCGGGCCGACCTTGTAGCCGTACCAGCTGCCGTTCTGCGAGACGAGGCAGTAGTTCGTCGCAGTCGGTGCGCCGACGGCGGTGATGCCCGCACCGATTGGTGCAGCGACGGAGTGCCGCTCACGTCGGGCGAGCCGATGACCCACACGGCCGTCGGGAACGCCTGGTCGTAGCTGGTCTTCAGCTCAGCAGCGGTCATGCCCTGGTAGCCGTTGTCGGCGTTGCTCGTCGCGAAGTCCGGGTCGGACGCCGCAGGCGCGCCGGCAACGTTGTCTGCGTTGTAGGACTCAACATCCGGGAGCACTGCGCGGACGTTGGCCTGCGCGGCCGACTTGTTGGCGCGATCCTTGAAGCTCAAGTACGACGGCACCGCAATCGCAAGCAGGATGCCGAGAATGATGATGACGACCAAGAGCTCGATCAGGGTGAAGCCCTGTTCCGAGCCGAGCCGCATCTTTAGGCGCGTAATCATTTGACGTGCTTCTCCTTCACTCCGAGGGATGGCGGATGTTCCGATCTATCGGCGCGAAATGACGTGCGCCCTCCCACCCTTTAGGGGGGTTATGCGGCATTCGAATCACTCACGGTGAGTGAGATCACGTGGGACTCAAGGCGCTGCAGAGCCGTGCCGATAGCTCGGTCGAGGGACAATGGAACAACTCACCTCCATCGACGACCTGCTCGAGCAGATGGTCTCGCTCGGCGCCTCCGACCTCCATGTCACGGTCGGAAGTCCGCCGGCATTCCGTGTGCGAGGGCACATTGCGCGGGCAGAAGGCTTCGAGCCTTTCACCGCCGATGACACGCGCGCGCTCCTCTACCGGATCCTCTCGAGCGAGCAGCAGAAGAACTTCGAGCTGAAGCGCCAACTCGACTTCGCCTACGCGATGCCGGGCGT
Source organism: uncultured Actinomycetes bacterium (assembly GCA_963707525.1). Taxonomy (GTDB): domain Bacteria; phylum Actinomycetota; class Thermoleophilia; order Gaiellales; family Gaiellaceae; genus Palsa-739. The sequence continues at coordinate 40,739 of CAVPQJ010000001.1, forward strand.
CGCACGCTTCCGCGTCAACGTCTACTACCAGCGCGAAGCGGTCGGTGCGGCATTCCGCCTCATCCCGCAGGAGATCAAGTCGCTCGAGGAGCTCAACCTCCCGCACATCATGCACAGCCTCGCCGAGTATCCGCGCGGCCTCGTCCTCGTCACCGGGCCGACTGGCTCCGGTAAGTCGACGACTCTCGCCGCGGTGATCGACGAGATCAACCGCACGCGCTCCGACCACATTCTCACGATTGAAGATCCGATCGAGTTCGTGCACCGCCACAAGCGCTGCATCGTCAACCAGCGCGAGATCGGGCCCGACGCATCGAGCTTCGCGGAAGCGCTGAAGGCTGCGCTCCGTCAGGACCCGGACGTGATTCTCGTCGGCGAAATGCGCGACCTCGAGACGATCTCGACCGCGCTCACCGCGGCAGAGACCGGCCATCTCGTTTTCGGAACGCTGCACACGCAGAGCGCGCCGTCGACGATCGACCGCATCGTCGACGTCTTCCCGCCCGAGGGGCAGGAGCAGATCCGCATCATGATCGCCAACTCGCTCCAGGCCGTGGTGACGCAGGCGCTGCTTCCGACCGCTGACGGCACGGGCCGCGTCGCGGCGCTCGAGATTCTGCTGCCGGACGACGCGGTACGCAACTTGATCCGCCAGGCGAAGATCGAGCAGGTCTACTCGGTCATGCAGACCAACACCGCCCGCGGCATGCAGACGATGGAGCAGGCGCTCGCGGATCTCGCAATGCGCCGTGTCGTCACGCTCGAAGAGGCGCTCTCGCGCTCGAGTCGCCCCGATCAGCTCGAAGGAATTCTCGAACGCGCCGGCTTCGACGTTGCCGGCACGAAGGCGCACGCCGAAGCGCACGCTGCAGCTCCCGCACTGCGAATGGCGGGGAGCTGAGCATGAGCGACTCGATGTGGAAGAAGGAGATCTCGTTCAAGAAGAAGGGGAAGGCGGAGGCCGATCCCGACGCCTTCGACCTGCCGAAGCAGTCGTTCTTGAAGAAGGAGATTTCGTTCTCGCGCAAGCCGAAGGAGCCGAAGGAGCCGAAGGCCGCGACGGAGCCGAAGGCTGCGAAGGACGTCGATCTGGAAGAAAGAGCTGTCGGTCGGGAAGAAGAAGGACCGGGCCAGCGAGATCGAGCGGCTTGTCGAGCAGGCGGCGCAAGCCGTCGAGCCTGTGCCGCTGCCGGTCGAGCCCGTCCTTGTGCCCCAGCCCACCGAGATCGCGGAAGCGTTCGTCGCGGCGATGCCGGAACCCGAATTTCCGGAGCCGTCCGAGCCCGTCACGCTCGCCGTCGTTCCCGAGTTGCCCACCGGGGCTGCGCCCGTCGAGCTGCCGCCCGATCTGAACGCGCCCGATCTGAACGCGGTATTCGAGCTGCCGGTCGAGCCCGTGACCGGCCTCTCGCCCGAGATTCTCGCGGCGTCGGCCGAGCCGGCACCGCCGGAGCCGATTGCTCTGTCGTGGCCGGAGCCCGAGTCCGCCGAGCCGTGGCAGGCCGAGCCCGAGTTGCCGCCCGCGCCCGTCGCTCCGCCGGTCGTGCTTCACCCGCCGGTGTCTGCCGCGGAGCTGCCGCCGCTCGCTGCGCCCGCAAAGAAGCCCCCTTTCTGGAAGAAGGAGCTCTCCGTCTCGCGCAAGCCCAAGGCCGAGAAGACCGAGAAGGCCGCCGAAGGCCCCGAAGGCCCCGAAGGCCGAAAAGGCTGCGCGCGCGCCGAAAGAGAAGGGTGCGCCGTTCTGGAAGAAGGAGCTCTCGCTCGGCCGCAAGCCAAAGGCTGCGGCGGTCGAAGCGCCGACCGAGCAGCTGCCGGTCGTCGCGAAGACGCCATTGCACAAGCGGAAGCTCTCGCTCCCGTCGCTCTCGCTCCCGAAGCTGCCCTCCCGCGGCGCCGCGCAAGGGTCGGCCACAGCTCGAAGAAGGTCGTCGGTCTCAAGATCGGCGCGTCGCAGATCGCGGCCGCGCGCATCTCGAACAACGGTGTTGCGGAGCTCCAGCAGCTCGCACGCGATCCGCTTGCCGCCGGTGTCATCGTCGCCGGCGAGTTGCGCGATCCCGAGGCGCTCGGCGATGCGCTGAAGGTGTTCTTCGCGCGTCACAAGCTGCCGAAGAAGGGCGTCCGGCTCGGAATCGCCAGCAACCGCATCGGCGTCCGCATCCTCGAGATCGTTGGCGTCGAAGAGGAGAAGCAGCTTGCGAACGCGGTGCAGTTCCGCGCGCAGGAGGCGCTCCCGATCCCGCTCGACGAGGCTGTGCTCGACTATCGCGTGCTCGAAGAGTCGGTCGACGCAGAGGGGCAGAAGGTCAAGCGCGTCCTGCTCGTCGTCGCGTACCGCGAGCTCATCGACCGCTACGTCAGTGCGTGTCGTAAGGCCGGCATCAATCTGGACGGCATCGACCTCGAGGCCTTTGCGCTGCTTGCGCGCGCTCGGTGCGCCGGCAGACCGCGAGGGCTCGGCGCTCGTTGCGGTGGCCATCGGCCACGACCGCTCGACCTTCGCGGTCTCGGACGGACGCGATCTGCGAGTTCACCCGCGTCGTCGAGTGGGGTGGCTCGGCGTTGAACGTCGCTCTTGCTCGCGCGTTCGACAGCACTCCTTCCGAGGTCGAGACGATCAAGCGCAGCCTGTCGCTCGACGGCACGACGACCCCTGAGGAGTTGACGCCGGAGCAGACGACGGTTGCGCTCGAGGCGGTTCGGCGACAGCTCCAGTCGTTCGCGCGCGAGCTCGTCTCGTCGCTGCAGTTCTACCAAAACCAGCCGGGCAGCCTTGGCATCGGCGAGATCGTGTTGACCGGCGGTACCGCGCACCTTCCCGGTCTTGCCGAGGAGCTCGAGCGCCTGATCGGCGTACACGTGCGCGTCGGTGATCCGTTCGCGCGTCTCAAGGTTCCGAAGCGCTTTGCGGGCACCGAGCAGATCGGCTCGCTGGCGGTTGCAATCGGACTCGGGATCGAAGACTGATGCGCGCCGTCAACCTTCTCCCGCGCGAGTACCAGAACGCGAAGAGCATTCGCCATGAGGATCCGGCCGTGGTCATCGGCTCGGCGCTCGGCGTGATCGTGATGATCTCGCTTGGCGGCGCATTCTTCGCCGCGCACGGCCAGGCAAATGCACAGCAGGCGCGGTTGTCCAAGGCGCGCCTCGAGCTTGCACAGCTCGCCGTGCACCAGAAGCCGACCCCGAAGCCTGCCAAGCCGAGCGCACCGATCACACCGATCGTGCCGCCGCCCGCCGTTACGGGCCAGGAGGCGACGTGGCTGTCCGCGGTCAGCACGAATCTGTCGCAGCGAATCGCGTGGGACCGCGTGTTGCGCGAAGTGTCGCTCGTCGTACCGAGCGACGTCACCCTCTTGTCGCTGACGATGACTGCTCCCAGCACGACGGCAGCAGCCGTACCCGGCACGCCGGCCACGCAGGGCTTCGTGATCCAGGGCACGGCGTTCTCGTACGACAGCGTCGCCCGCCTTCTTTCGCGCCTCGCCCTCGTCCCTGATCTCTCGAACGTGACGCTCACGAGCACCGGCTCCGGCGGCGGCTACCGGGTCGTCCGGTTCGAGCGGCGCGCCGGCAAGCGGAGTCCAGTTCAACATCACGGCGGCAGTCAAGGGTGCGCCGGTCGCTCCTGTGGCGCCTCCCGTGGTTCCCGCCACCACCGACACGACGGCGGGCGCATGATCCGGGGCAGAAGGATCTCGAAGGGCACGTCGATCGGCCTCATCGTGGCCGGCGATCTCGTGCTGCTCCTGCTCGGCTGGTTCCTGCTCGTGTCACCGCAGCGCTCGACCGCGGCGACCACCGCGCGGGCTGCGCAGGCAGCCGAGGTGCAGATCGAGCAGGCGCAGGCGCCCACGGTCCAGCCGACGGCGGCAACGCAGCCGAAGCAGCCGGAGATTCAGACCGCGTATCTCTACAAGTTGTCGAAGGCGATGCCGATGACGACTGACATGCCGAACTTGCTGCTCGAGCTGAATCAGGTCGTCCGCTCCGCGGGCGTCCAACTCGTTTCGATCACACCGACTGCCACCGATCGCGACGACCGGTGCGACCACCATCACCTTGTCGGTCGCCGGCGACTTCTACTCGCTGACTGACCTGCTCTACCGACTGCGCAGCCTTGTCGCGGTACACAACGGCGCGCTCGATGTCTCAGGACGGCTGTTCTCGATCACGTCCGTCGGCCTCACGCCGTCTGGAACCGGGCGGACGATCAACGGCAGCGTTTCTCTCACGGCATTCACGTTCGGCGCCGCCGCAGTAGCGGCAGGCGTTACTGCGGCGCCCGCGCCGACGGATACAACCGGTACGACGGGCGCGACGACAACTACGACGCCAAGCGCGTCGGCTGACACCGCCATCGGGCACTAGTCGGCAGGAGAGGAGAAGACGTGGCACGCAAAAACGTCGCCGACGCTGCCAAGGCGAAGGCGGAAAAACAGAAGAAGATTGCGATCGGCCTCATCGTGGTGCTCGCGCTCGCCGGGGCGTATGCGGTGAACACGATGATGGGGCTCAACTCGGGCGGCGGCGCGTCGGCGAAGCCGCAGGTGGCTGCTACGACCACCGGATCGACTCCGGTTGCGGCGCCGACGGCGACGACACCGCTGCCGGCTGCGCCGACGCTGAGCGGCGCACCCCCGACGGATACGGCTGCAGCGTCGCCGAACGGCTCGTCGCAGCTCGTCGATGCCGTGCCGACGTCAGCAGGCACAGGCCAGTTGCAGTCGTTCTCGCTCTTCGAGAGCAAGGATCCGTTCAATGCGGGCGGTCCGGGCACGGCGTCGACCGGCACGAAGCCCCCGGCGAGCACCAAGCCCGTTACGACCAAGCCCCCGAAGACGCCGCCGGCTCCCCCGACGCCGCCTCCGAGCGCAGCCGTGATCTCCGTGAACGGCACGAGCGAGTCGGTCACGACCGGTTCGAACTTCCCGGCCGCGAGCCCTGCATTCCAGCTCGTCGCGCTGACGGGCTCGACGGCGAAGGTCGCAGTGGCGGGCGGCTCGTATGCAAGCGGCGCGCAGACGGTAACGCTGAAGGTGAATACGCCGGTCACGCTCGTGAACACCGCAGACGGAACCCGGTACACGCTGACGCTGCTCCCGCAGGGAACAGTGGCAAGCGCGCCGGCGTCGTCGCCGGGTGCCTCCGGCACCACGACGACCCCGACGACCACGACGCCTGGCCCCTAAAGGCTGGTGCCTGGCACCGCGAAAGCGGTGCCAGGCACCGCTACATTGAGCGCCGGTGCGTTACCTCGATCGCGCAACGAGCCGGGTTCCCCAACCGTGGCGGACGATCCTCGACTGGGCCGTGACGATCGCGTTCGCTCTTGCTTTCGTGCTGGCGTTCGAGGCTGAGGTCGCGAAGCCGTACCGAATTCCCTCCGCGTCGATGGAGCCGACGCTCCACTGTGCAAAGCCCGGCCCCGATTGCCTCGGCTCGTTCAACGATCGCATCATCGCCAACCGGCTCGCGTATGACTTCGGCGCGCCTGAGCGCGGACAGATCGTCGTCTTCAAGACGCCGCCCGCGGCCTCAACGTGCGGAGCCGGAGACGGCGGCACGACGTTCGTCAAACGCCTGATCGGCCTTCCCGGCGAGCAAGTGTCCGAGCGCGATGGATCCATCTTCATCAACGGAACTCGGCTGAACGAGCCGTACGTCGATCCGGCTTTCCGCGATCACGAGTCGGGAACGTGGCCGCGCATAGCCGCCAACCACTATTTCTTCCTTGGCGACGATCGCGCGTACTCCTGCGACTCGAGGACCTGGGGCACCGTCCCGCGCGGCAACCTGATTGGGCCGGTACTCATCACCTACTGGCCGCCGACCCGGTGGACCTGGCGCTAGGAGGCTACGGAGCGACGTTCGGGTCGAACAAGGACGACTGGCGCGCCAGGATCAGCGTGCTGTTCCTCGGATCGCGGACGACCACGGTGACCTGCTTCACGTAGCCGCTCGTCCCGTTCGGCTTCACCATGATGATGTACGTGAAGACCGGATAGCTCTGGCCGTCCGGTCCGACGACCATCTGCACGGCCTTGGTCGGATCGGGCACGAGCCCGGCGGGGAGGACTGCCGACGACGAGGCGGGGATCGGCACGTAGCCGGAGCCAGTCGTCGCATCGGTCACCCACAGGGGCGAGTTCGTCGAAGGCGAGGTGTAGTTGTAATAGGTGACAGCGCCGTAGGCCGCCGTGTCGCCCTGATACTTCGTGTACCAGGTGGACGTGCTGTTCGGAATTCCATTCGGGTAACCGGAGACGTCGGCGCCGCCGCCCGCCGGGGCACTCAGGTAGATGGCCTTGTTCTGGAGCGCCCGGTAGACCTCCATCGTCTTGTCCGCCACCACGGTGGCATTGGAGGCGTAGGCCGAGCGGCCGATCGCGAGGGCACCCGACTGAAAGGTCGCCACGAGCGCGAGGATGCCGACGTTCAGCATCACCATCGCGATCACGAGCTCGATCAGGCCGAACGCTTTTTCCTCACGGGCACGCAGAAGCACACCTCAGGTATCGGCATGGACCGCCGGAGCCCTCAAGGGGCGATGACCCCCTGCCGATATCGAGTGTGTGGCCTCCTTTGCCTATTCGGCGATCAATGCCCAGGGAGCCGAGCTTTCCGGGGAGATCAGCGCCTCCGATCTGAACTCGGCCCGTGAGCAGCTCCGCGTCAAGGGCCTCCTCGCCCAGACGCTCAAGGAACTCTCCGACGGCGGTGGAATCGGCGCCACTTCGATCGGCGGCAAGAAGGTCAAGGCGAAGTCCCTGCAGATCTTCTCGCGCCAGTTCGCGACGATGATCGAGGCCGGTCTGAACGTCGTCAGCGCCCTCGTCATCCTCGAGGAGCAGACCGACGACCAGGCGCTCGGCGCCGTCATCCACGAGCTCCGCAAGGACGTCGAAGGCGGCCTGCTGCTGTCGGAGGCGATGGCGCGCCACCCGAAGGTGTTCTCGCGCCTCTACATCTCGATGGTCGAGGCAGGCGAGGCCGCCGGCATCCTCGACATCGTGCTCGACCGCGTCGCGTTCCAGATCGAGAAGCAGGAAGCGATCCGGCGCCGCGTCAAGAGCGCGATGGTCTACCCGACGATGGTGCTCATCTTCGCGACGCTCGTGCTGATCGGAATGCTGATGTTCCTCGTGCCGGTCTTCGTGAAGATCTTCGCGTCCTTGAACGGCCAGCTGCCGACGCTGACCGCGTACGTCGTGAGCGTGTCGAACCTTCTGCGCACGAAGCCGTACCTCATCCTCTTGATCCCCTTCAGCATCTGGGCGTTCTTCCGCTGGAAGAAGACCGAGAACGGACGCAAGAAGTGGGACACGGTCAAGCTGAAGTTCCCGATGCGCATCGGCGACACCGTGCTGAAGATCACGATGGCGCGCTTCTCGCGCACGCTCTCCACGCTCGTCGCCGCCGGCGTCGACATCATCAAGGCGCTCGAGATCACGGGGCAGACCGCAGGCAACTGGGTGATCGAGGACGCGCTTGCCGGTGTGCGCGCTCGCGTGCACGAGGGTGTGCCGATCGCGCAGCCGCTGCTCGAGAACGAGATCTTCCCGCCGATGGTCGCGCAGATGGTGAAGATCGGCGAGGAAACGGGAGAGCTCGAGAAGATGCTCTCGAAGATCGCAGACTTCTACGAGGACGAGGTCGAGGCGTCGGTGCAGTCGCTGACGTCGATCGTCGAGCCGATCATGATGATCGGCGTTGGAGTCATGGTCGGCGTCATCATCATTTCGATGTACATGCCGATGTTCAAGATGCTGACGCTCGTGAAATAGGTCTCTTCCGGTAGCGTCAGCGGGAAGGGAGTTGGCGTGTGCCGGCGACCTTGCTCCGCATGACCGCCGAGACCGACCGACTGCATCCGAGCCTCACCTTCGTCGTCCTCGCCCTGGGCGGCATCTCGTACGCGTTGCTGCAGTCGCTTGTCGCGCCCGCGCTGCCGGACATCCAGCACGCGCTGCACACCTCGGAGAACTCCGTCAGCTGGATCCTGACGGCGTACCTCCTGAGCGCTTCGGTGGCGACACCGCTGATCGGCCGGCTCGGCGACATGTACGGCAAGGAGCGGTTGCTGATGATCGTCCTTCTGCTTCTGTCGGTCGGCACGCTCGTGTCCGCGCTCGCATCGTCGCTCCCGCTGATGCTCGTCGGACGCGTGATCCAGGGTGCGGCCGGCGGCATCTTCCCGCTGGCTTTCGGGATCATCCGGGACGAGTTCCCGCGCGAGCGCGTCGCTGCCGCGATCGGCTTGATGTCGGCGCTGCTCGGCGTCGGCGGCGGCGCCGGCGTGGTTCTGGCGGGACCGATCGTCGACCACCTCTCCTTTCATTACCTCTTCTGGCTGCCGCTCGATCCCGGTCGTCGTCGCGACCGTCGCAACCCATCTGTTCGTCCCCGAGTCGCCGGTCCGCGTGCCCGGGCGCGTGAACTGGGCCGGGGCGGCGCTGATGTCGCTCGGGCTGGCCGCCGTCCTCGTTGCCGTCAGCGAGACCGCGAACTGGCACTGGCTGTCGGTGAAGACGCTCGGGTGCATCGCCGTCGGCCTGGTGCTGCTCGCGCTGTGGGTGCGCAGCGAGTCGCGCTCCGACCATCCGCTCGTCGACATGAGGATGATGCGGATCCGCGGCGTCTGGACAACGAACGCCGTCGCGTTGCTGCTCGGCTTCGGGATGTACTCATCGTTCATCCTGTTGCCGCAATTCGTCGAGACGCCGAGCTCGCGCCGGATACGGCTTCGGCGCCTCGGTGACGCAAGCCGGGCTGTTCATGGTGCCGTCGACGCTCGCGATGCTGATCGTCGGCTCGCAGACCGGCCGGCTCGAGAAGCTGTTCGGCTCGAAGCCGCCGCTCCTGGCGGGCGGCATCCTGGCGCTGGCGTCGTTCCTGATGCTCGCGTTCACGCGCGGCTCGAGGTGGGAGATCTACGTCGCCGCGGCGCTTCTCGGCAGCGGCATCGGCCTCGCCTTCGCGGCGATGGCGAACCTGATCATCGAGAACGTCGGCCCGGAGCAGACGGGCGTCGCGACCGGCATGAACACGGTCACCCGTACGGTCGGCGGCGGCTTCGGCGGGGCGGCGACCGCGTCGGTCCTCGCGGGCACCGTCGGCGCGAGCGGCTATCCCTCTGCGCACGGATATACGGCGGCGTTCACGCTCTGCGCGGTCGCGCTGGCCGTCGGGATCGTGGTCGGTCTCGGCATCCCGCAGCGGCGGCCGGAGGAGGCTTTCGGGCCGCACGCCGTCGGGGATCCCGCCGAGTCGACTGCCTGAGCGCAGTATTCTCGGGGCATGGCCGCAAACGAGCGCGTGGCCGTACCGCTGAGTCGCCTGCGCTGGACGCTCTTGGGTGTCGTGCTGCTCCTCGCAATCGTCGCGGGGATCCTCTACGGAACACTCGGCCGATCGGCCGACGCCGACGACGAGCGGTCCCGCTGAGCGACGGGCCGGCCGCGACGTGGGCTGCGGGCGCTCATCGCGCGCCGGAATTCCGCCTCACCGATCAGAACGGCGCCCCCGTTTCGCTCGCGGCGCTGCGCGGCCGTCCTGTGCTCGTCACGTTCATCGATCCGCTCTGCCGCAACTACTGCCCGATCGAGGCGCAGCGCTTGAACGATGTCGTGCGTGCTTTCCCGCAGGGCTCGAAGCCGGTGATCGTTGCGGTGAGCGTCAACGTCTACGGCAACGCGCACTCGATCTTGATGCAGGACGCGCGCAAGTGGAAGCTCGTTCCCGAGTGGCGCTGGGCGATCGGACGTCCGGCCGCGCTCAGCCGCGTCTGGAGTGCATATCACGTGGAGGTGCTCACGCAGACGAAGACGCTGGCTGGAGTCACGGTGCACACGATCGCTCACACTGAAGGCGCGTACTTGATCGATGCGAAGGGATTCCAGCGCGCCGTCTTCCTCTGGCCGTATCGCGCGGCCGGCGTCGTCCAGACGTTACGGGCTCTTACTTCGTAGCGCGAGCCGCAAGAGGACTGCAAGCGCAAGCCCTGCGACCACAGCGAGGACGATCAGCACGCGGCGATGCGCGAAGCCGCTACCGCTCTTCGCGGCTGCCGCCGTCGTGCGTCCGCACGACCTTGACGCCCGACGCCGCGGCGAGCTTCTGCACCGCCGTCACTGCCGAATCGAGCATGCCGACGGCGCCAGTTGCCGATCGGGACCTTCGAGAGCACGGCGTACTCCTTGCTCGACGGATGCTTCGGCCAGTTGAAGCCGAATCCGTTCGGCATGACGATGAGCAGCCGGCGCTTGTAGATGAATTGGAGCTCGGCGCCGAGGAACTTCGCGTACTGGCGCGGCTTCCGCCAAAGCGACGTGACAGCGCCGAGGTCGTACGGGCTCGCGATCAACGCGACGCGGATGGCGTAGCCCGACTTGTTCGCGTCGCGCACGATCGAGACGAGCTCCTGCTGCTTCGCCTTGGGCAGCTTGACGTCGATCGAAAAGAACACCTGCGTCCCCAGCAGGTAGTCGCTGGCGGGGTCGCCGTCTGCACGCGCGGTTCCGGCCAGCGCGCATGCGGCAATCACGAAGGACGAGAAGCGTGCGCTTCATCCGTTCGCCCGGTCGACGAGCAGGACGGTGAACGGCGTCGCGCCCTGCGGCGCGATCGCAAAGGAAAGCCCCCAGTGTCCGACCATCACGAGCGCCGGCGCCGAATGCTCGTACAGGCCCGGGGAGGCCTCCGACAGCTTGTAGCTCTGCGCGGGCATCTCCATGTCCAGCATCGTGAAGGTCGCGGTCACGTCCGCGCTGCGGACAGGCGTCGCACCGCGGTCGATGCGCACGGCGAACTGGTTCGGGACGGCGGCGCGGTTGGGCGTCACGTGGAACTCGAGCCGGTAGCCGTGCTCGTTCACGACCTTCGTGACCGGGCCGGGGCCGGTGTGCGCGCTCGCCCCGCCGATCGCGGCCAGCGCCGTCGGCGGCGGCGGGAGGCTCGAGAGGACGGCCGCGACGGCAATCGCGGCGGCGACGAGCAGCACCTCGACGCTCACGAGCCTGCGCAGAAGAATGGCTGCACTCGGCGGGGGCTCGGCACGGCTCAGTGCCGGGACAGTTCGGAGCAGGTTGCCCGACGCCACGAGAATCGCGCAGAGCAGCAGCGACGCCTTGACGATGATCGCCTGGCCGTACGACGTCTGCCAGAGCGATGCGAGCGTGGGCAAGTGCAGAACGGATGCGGCGACGCCGGAGCCGAAGAGCGCCATCACCGAGCAGAACGCGACATTCGAGAAGCGCGGAACGGAGACGACGAGGCCCGCCAGTCGCCGTTCGGCGGGCAGGCTGCGCCACAACACGAGCAGGCCGATCAGCCCACCGATCCAGAGCGACCCTGCGAGCAGGTGCAGCCAGTCGAGCGCGAGCGCAAGCGAGCGTGGTGCGGTTTGCGCGGCATGACCGGCGACGCCCGGCACGAGCAGAACGGCGCCGGCGGCGAGCGCGGCGCCGCAGAGGGCGAGCAAGCTCGGCGACCGAGCGCCGCTCCCGGTCGGGACGATCGACCCATAGACGCGACCCCAGCTGCGACGGCGAAGAGCGCGAGCAGCAGCTCGAGGTCGAGGTAGCCGCGTCCGAACGCCGACGTGCGGAGCAGCGGTATGAGCGCGCCGAAGGACCAGAACGAGCGCAGCGCGAACTCCGAGGTCGCGAGCAGCGCATAGACGGGCACCGCGACGAGCGCGACGACGAGTGCCGTCCAGAACGCGCCGGTCAGCGCGCGCGGCGGGCCACGCAGCGGCCGCACGATCGCGATGCGCAGCACGAACATTCCGATCGCCGCCATCAGCGAGAGAAAGACGATCCAGCGCGCGGCGACGAGCGTCGGGGTCGCAGCAGTCTCCGAGAGCGACGGAATCCTGAACTGCGGCGCCGGCCCGGGGTTCGGCCCGACTGCGAACGTGAACGCACCGCGCACGGGATGGCCGTCGACCGAGATCACGCGCCAGACGACGAGGTACCACCCCCGCCGCAGGTGCTTGAGCGGCACGTCGAGCTCGTCCGCGTTCGCCGCCGAGCGGTGCGGCGGCCCCGCCGTCTGCGGATGTGCGTTCGAGTCGGTGACCGACACGATCGCGAAGCGCGGCTCCACCGCCTCCGAGTAGACGAGCGCCACCTGTCGCGGCGGCGTGTTGACGGTCACGCTCGCCGTTGGCGTTGTGCGGAGCAGCGCCGCGTGCGCGAACGCCGCCGCCGGCAGCACGAGAGCCGCTGCGGCCGCCGCGCCGATGGCGAGGCCACGCTTCACCGAACGCTCAGGGTGAAGGGTGCCGTCAGCACGTGGCCGTCGACGAGACACTGAAGAAACAGCCGCCACGTTCCGGCCACGGGCACGAGGACGCCGACCGAGAGCTTGCCGGGCGTCGACGAGGTGCCCGTCACCTTCGCGCCGCCGAATGCGCTCGTGCAGCCACTCGCCCCGGGTGCGCACACGTGCGTATGGAAGTAGTCGAGCGTTCCCGCGCGGAAGAAGATCGCGTGCGCGAGTGCTCCGAACCAGGGGGTGAAGTGCGCCGGCGCCCCGTCTCGCGTCACGGTGAACGAGAGGAACGCGGGCTGGATCGCGCGCAGACGCGGAGCGCCGTGCAGCGTGACGCGATACCCGTCCACCGTCTGCGACAGAGCGAGCGGCGGCAGCGGCTTCGGCGAGTACGCGCCCTTGACGCGCACGCGTGTGAAGAGCTGGAAGTTCGGCTGCGGCGTCGTTTGCTGCGGATAGACGTCGATGACGACGCGATACGGGCCACCGGACGGAAACGCGACCGTATCGGTGAAGGACCCGTCAGTCGCGATGTGCGGATGGTGGTGGACGATCGCGCCGAGGTCGTTGCGGATGTAGATCACGTGCACGCCCGTGTGCGGCCCGGCTCCGTGCCGAAACTGCGTGAGGTTCGAGCCGTCGGGCTGCTGGATCGAGTATCGTGATCGCCGCCGGTCTCCCCGCGGTCGGCGTGCCGACCATGTGCGTCGTCAGTCGGAACTGACGCGCGGGCTGCACCACGATTGTCGGCGAGCTCGCGCCGCCACCGCCGCCGCAGCCCGCGAGCCCGACGACCGCGACAATCGCAACAAGCGCGATACCGTGCAGCCGATGCTTGCGCTCACGCCGACGCCGATCGGCGTCGGACCCGCGTACCACCCTCGTCCCGCGGTGCACGCGACGTGCATGACCGCGTCGCTCCGAGGCGGGAACCGAGCGCACCTGGAGCTGTTTGCGAACGGCCGCGTCGTGATCGTGCCCGCAGCGATCGGCCTCCGCGGCGCGCGGCAGACGCTCGGTCGCGTGGACTGCTGCACGCTGCCGCGCCCGCGTCTGGACGCTCGACCCCACCGGGGTCGTTCACTTCGTGGGCCACACAACGCTCGGCGACGTCTTCGGGGTCTGGGGGAGACGCCTCGCGCCGACACGCTTGCTCACCTTCCGCGGTGCGGTGCGCGTCTACGTCAACGGCGTGCGCCGCCGAGGCGCGCCCGGGCACGCTCGTCCTGCACGACCGCGACGAGATCGTGCTCGAGGTCGGCGCCTACATTCCGCCGCACCGTTCGTATCGCTTTCCGCGTCATTGAGGCCCGGGGGTGCCGTGGAGGAGCAGCAGCACCACGACGACCGCGGCGACGCCCGCCGCGAGAGCGGCGAGCGACGCGAGGAGTCGAGTGGTCATGCGAGCGTCCTGCCTCCGCGAGCGAGCAGGCCGCCGACGGCAGCAACGAGCGCGATCGCAGCGACCGCGAGCGCGACGATGCTGAGCGTCGAGGTGCCACCGCCGAACGACGACACGGCCTTCAGGGTCGGCGCCGGTGCATCTGACGACTCCGGCCCGGTCCAGTCGACGACGGAGCCGTCGGAGTAGGTCTGCCGGACACCGAACGTGTACGTCTTCGATGCGCTGGCGATTGCGAGGAACGAGAACACCGAGTCCTCGCCCGTCGGCACCGAACCGCCGCTCCAGGTCACCTTTTGGATGACGGCGGCGTCGCCGGAGCCGGTCTGCTGCAGGCTTCGTTTCCACCCGGGCGACGGAACGAACGAGTCGATGGCGAAGCCGGCAGGCAGGGTGAATTCGATCGTCGTCGTCGTTGCATTTGTCCTTCTCGGTCGGGACGGCGAGCGTGAAGAGTTGAAGCTCCTTGGCGACTGCGACCGGCGGGCTGACGCGCGCGTGGGCAGACGCAACTGCGGTGAACGTGAGGGCCCCGAGCGCGACCAGCGCGCCGAGCGCGATGCGATGTCTCATGTCTTCTCCTTCGTCGCTCGTTACGGAATCAGTTCGCGACGGGGGCCGGGGGAGGCCCACGCGAGCTGCAGCCGGCGACAACCGCGCGAGCGTGCAAGGGCGCGGCGGTCGGAGCGATGAGGAGCTGGACGACCAGGGGAAGCGTTCGCGGTCTGGCGAGCGCGCGCCCTACGCGCTCGGCGTCGCGCAGGAAGAAGCGCGCTGCCAGGTACGCGACGAGCGCGAGCGGTAGCTGCAGGAGCAGGCCCGGGAGGAACGTCGGCGCGAGCAAGGCGTGCACGTTGAAGCTGCCGGTGTGCAGCGAGAGCTCGAGCACCTCCTGGATGACGAACATCGCCGGCGGCAGAAATGCGAAGGCCCAGGCCGGGAGCGAACGGGCGGGCCGGCCGCGTGCCGCGTCGGCTGCGGCAACTCCGAGCGCAGCGAGGGCGACGGCGCCCGCGAGCGCAAGTGCGAGCGGCAGCCAGGTGAGGTAGCCGTGGCCCGTCGCGAGCAGAATGCGGGCGTGGGCTTGCGGATAGACGAGGTCGTAGGCGAGCGCGTGCGCCGCCTGCGTGCCGAGGAGCACGAGCGGCAGGATCAGCGCCCAGGCAAGGCCGCGCCTCATGTGGGGGAGGCTACTTGCCCCGGAGGCGGCCGAACAGGTTCTTGCGCTCGGGCTCGGCGGTTTGCTCGGCTTCCGGCTCGGGCTCAGCTGCCGGCGCCGGTTCGGGTGCGATCGAGCGCGGAGCGGCCCGGCGCTCGCGTTGGGCCCGGATTGCCGCGCTCATCTCCTCCCGGTGCGACTGTTCTGACATCGCCGAGACATCTACGGCGTTTCGGCTCTACCCTCCTGCCGGTAGGGGTCAGTTAGCGATGTGCTTCGACTCTGACTCTCTGCCTCCGATCCCCGTCATTTCCGGCGCGGCCGTCTCGCACGACGATCTCGTGCTGAGCGCTTCGGACGGCAATCGGCTCGCAGCCTTCCGCGCGCTTCCGGAGGAGCCGGCCGCTGCCGGCGTCGTGATCCTCCCGGATGTCCGTGGCCTGTACGGGTTCTACGAAGAGCTCGCGCTTCGCTTTGCCGAGCGTGGCTACGCCGTCGTCGCGATCGATTACTTCGGGCGTACGGCGGGGGTCGCGAAGCGCGACGACTGACTTCGACTACGTGCCGCACGTGCAAGAGACGAAGCCCGAGCTCGTGCAGGCAGACGTCGCGGCCGCGCGTGCAGCACCTGCGTGGGCTCGACCTTGCGGCGATCTTCACCGTCGGCTTCTGCATGGGCGGCCGTGCTTCGTGGCTTGCCGCAGCGTCGGGTCACGGGTTGAACGGTGCGCGTCGGCTTCTACGGCTACCCGACCGAGCGGAACGGCGCCGTCGGACCCGCGGAGCGGGCGAGTGAGATCGAGTGCCCGATCCTCGCGCTCCAGGCGGGCGCAGACCAGAACATCACGAAGGTCGAGAACGACGCGTTCGAAGCCGCACTGAGCGCGGCCGGCGTCGATCACGAGATCGTCGTCTACGACGGCGCGCCGCACAGCTTCTTCGATCGGAAGCAGGAAGAGTTCGCGGAGGCGTCCGAGGACGCCTGGAGCCGCACCCTGCGGTTCATCGAACGGTTCAGTTGAGGAAACGACAGCGACGAACGGAGGTACAAGTATGGGGAAGAGGACACTGGTAATCGGGGCAGTGGCCGCCGGAGTGGCGGCAGCAGGAGCGGCGGCGTATGCAGCGAAGCGCTTTGGGTTCTGGCGGCGTGGCCGATCCGCGGTCGACGACGTGACGCTCGCACAACAGGTCGAGTCGGAGCTCGTCCGCGATGCGAAGGCACCGAAGGGTCGGATCTCGGTCAATGCGGCGAACGGCGTGGTGCAGCTACGCGGTGAGGTCGAGCAGCCCGAGCTGATCGACGCCCTCGTCCAGCGCGCGCGCTCGGTGCAGGGCGTCCGTGACGTGGAGAACCTCCTCCACCTCCCGGGCCAAGAAGCACCGATGCATCAGTAACGAAAGCGGTGCCAGGCACCGCTGCGCGGTGCCTGGCACCTGATGCTCTGGTGCCTGACTCCGCTCAGCGGTGTCAGGCACCGCTTTTGACACCGCTTTCCGACTCGACGAACGATCTGAGTGCGTCGAGCGATCCGTCACAGCAGCTCACGATGAACGCCGCGTCGGCGAATGCGAATCGGTCGCCCTTTCCGATCGCCGCCGCATAGCTGCTCCACATCCATTCGCCTGGTCGTCCACACAAGCCGGCTTCTACAGGATTGCGAACGACGTAGCGATATGCAGCCAAGAGCTGCTCGTCACTTAGGACGGGCACACAGAGGTAGCGCTCCGCGAACGTATGGCCACGGCGTCCATAGCGCACGTTGTAAGCCCGTGCGTATCGCTGGTTCAGCCGCTGCATCGCTACAGGCAGCACGCCATGACCCGTTTCGACGAGGAGGTGGTAGTGCGTCGTCATGAGACAAACGGCGAGGCATCTGAACTCGCTGTCCTGTGCGACCGCTTGGAGTTCGTGCTCGAAGCGCAAGTAGTCGGACGCGTCGCGGAAGAGTTCCTCATTTGCCTGTGCACGTGCAGCGACGTGGTAGAAGCCGGCGGCCGTCGGACGTGCTGGTCGACCCATCCGCCCAAGATCGCTGTCGCGTCGGCTTTGTCGCAAGTGCCTCTTTGGGACATAGAGCCCGGCCATGGGGCGAATGGCCCCACTGCCTCCCGTCCGGGATCCGCCGTCGTTGAAGGCCCCGGAGGCCCGGGAAACCCTGCAAAGTTCCGCTACACTCCCCCGGCGCGCGGGGCGCCGTAGCTCAGCTGGTTAGAGCGCTGCACTCATAATGCAGAGGTCGGTGGTTCGAGCCCACCCGGCGCTACTAAGAACGCGTTCACCCTCGAGATAGAGACGGAATATGGCCACCGGAGTCAGAGTCGCAATCACGCTCGCCTGCACCGTGTGCAAGCGGCGGAACTATCAGACGCAGAAGTCCAAGCGGAACTCTCCGGACCGGGTGGAGTTCAAGAAGTACTGCCGTTGGTGCAAACAGCACACCGTGCACCGGGAGACGCGCTAGCGCTCGGTGGATGGCGAGGCAGACGCGTCAAGAACGGCGCGCGCGGCGCGCGCAGCAAGAGCCGGCCCTCGCGGGTGGGCCGCCGCAGCGTCCCCCGGTAGCGCGCCCGGCAGCGCCGAGCGAGTCGGAGCCGCGCCGGCCGCAGCCGGGCGAAGAGCGCCACGTTCCCGGGTCGGGGCTCATCAACTTCCTTCGGGAGTCCGTCGGCGAGCTCAAGAAGGTGGAGTGGCCGAGTCAGAAGGCCGTGATCAGCGGCACCGCCGTGGTTCTGGTCGCCTGCGTCATCGTCGGCACCTATCTCTGGCTGAACGATCAACTTTGGAAGTACGTCGTGCAGCACCTGTTGCTGCGATAGAGAGGATCGAATGTTTCGCTGGTACGTGATCAATACCTACTCCGGCCACGAGAACAAGGTGAAGGCCAATCTCGAGCACCGGATCGAGTCCATGGGTCAGCGCACCCGCTTTCGGCGCGTCGTCGTCCCCACCGAACAGGTGATCGAGACGAAGGACGGCCAGAAGGTGCAGGCGGAGAAGCGCGTCCTGCCGGGCTACGTGCTCGTGAACATGGACCTGAACGACGACGCCTGGACGGTCGTGAAGAACACGCCGGGCGTGACGGGCTTCGTCGGCGCGGGCTCGAAGCCGGTCCCGCTCTCGCAGCCCGAGGTCGACCGGATCCTCCACACCGGCACGGGCGGGATCGCCCCGACCCGCGCCCAGGTCGAGTTCTCGCTCGGCGAATCGGTGAAGATCACGTCCGGACCGCTGGCAGACTTCGACGGCGAGATCACCGACGTGAACCCCGATGCCCAGAAGCTTCAGGTAATGGTGAACATCTTCGAGCGGCAGGTGCCGGTCGAGGTCGGATTCGACAACGTGAAGAAGCTCGACTAGAGGATCTCAAGTGGCCAAGAAAATACTGACACTCATCAAGCTTCAGATCCCGGGCGGCCAGGCCAATCCTGCGCCGCCGGTCGGCCCTGCACTGGGCCAGCACGGGGTCAACATCATGGAGTTCTGCAAGGCGTTCAACGCGCAGACCGCCGATCAGAACGGCCGGATCACCCCGGTCGAGATCACGGTCTACGAGGACCGCTCCTTCTCCTTCATCACGAAGACGCCGCCCGCGGCGGTGCTGATCAAGGAGGCCCTGCGACTCGACAAGGGCTCGCCGGAGCCGAATCGCATCAAGGTCGGCCGGCTTTCTCGCGCGCAGGTGCGCCAGATCGCCGAGACGAAGCTCGTCGATCTGAACGCTCGCGACGTCGATCAGGCGGCGCTGATCATCGCCGGTACAGCCCGATCGATGGGCGTCGAGGTGGATCTGTAATGGCACATCACGGCAAGCGCTACGAGGCGGCCCGCAACGAGATCGACCGCGAGGCGACGTATTCGCCCGTCGTCGCGGTGCGGAAGCTGAAGGCGTTCCCCGACGCGAAGTTCGACGAGACGATCGAGGTGCACTTCCGGCTCGGCCTGAACGTCCGCCACGCGGACGAGCAGCTGCGCGGCACGCTGATGCTGCCGCACGGTACGGGCAAGGACGTCCGCATCGCCGTCTTCGCCGAGGGCGATAAGGCGCGCGAAGCCGAAGAGGCCGGCGCGGATATCGTCGGTTCGGCGGACCTCGCGAAGCGGATCGAGGAGGGCTTCACCGATTTCGACGTCGCGATCGCGACGCCGGACCAGATGGGCAATGTCGGCAAGCTCGGCCGGGTGCTCGGGCCGCGCGGCCTGATGCCCAATCCGAAGACGGGAACGGTCACGTTCGAGGTCGGCAAGGCCGTCCGCGAGGCGAAGGCCGGCAAGCTCGAGTACCGCACCGACCGTGGCGCGAACGTCCACCTGTCGATCGGCAAGAAGAGCTTCGACGAGCGCGCGCTCGTCGAGAACTATGCGGCGGTCGTCGACGAGATCATCCGCGCGAAGCCGTCGGCGGCCAAGGGGCGCTACATCCGGCAGGTCACGCTGACGAGCACGATGGGCCCCGGCATCCACGTCGACCCGGCGAAAACGCGGGGTATCCTGGAAGAGTTGGAGGAGCAGGCGCAAGCCGTTCCTGCATAACGAAGCCCAATCGCCACAGACCGCTGGCAGCCGGAAGGCGGAAGCCCAGCGCAGGCGGTGTTCGGACCGAGGTGTTTTCGCATCGCCTCTTCTCGAGCCCGCCATCGTGCGGGCTCGATCGATTAGAGGAGGTGATCCGGTGAAGAAAGAGGACAAGGAGCAGGTCGTCAAAGAGCTGACGGAGCGTCTGAAGACGTCCGACACGCTGCTCGTCGCCGACTATCGCGGCCTGACGATGCCGCAGATCGACGCGCTCCGCTCACGGCTGATCGAGAGCGGCGCCCGTTTCACGGTCGTCAAGAACACGCTCACGCGGCGTGCCGCTGAGGCGGCCGGCGCCGACGCGCTGCTGACGCTCCTCGAAGGCCCGAGCGCAATCGCGTTCCTCGAGGCCGACGGCGACATGGTCGCCGCCGCGAAGGCGCTCGCCGATTCGGCCCGCGAGTCGCGGGTGCTCGAGATCCGCGGCGGCGTCATGCAGGGCCGGGCGATCACGGCAGAAGAGGTACAGAACCTCGCGAGCCTGCCGCCGATCGACATTCTCCGCGGCCAGGTGCTGGCGGCGATCATCGCGCCGGTCACGGCCATCGCGGCCCTCATCAACGCCCCGCTGCAGAACCTGTACGGCCTGCTCGATGCGCGCATCGAGCAGCTTGGTGGGGCGGAAGAGCCGGCTTCGGAGGAGACCGGTGGCTGAGAGCCGCACCGGAGGAGCCGAGCGCCGAAGGAGACGAACCCACACAGGCGGCCGCGACAGCGGACGCCCCCGAAGAAAGCCCTGACAAAGAGGAGACGAGCTAAATGGCAGCAGTAGAGGAAGTGTTCAACTCGCTCGGGAGCATGACCGTCCTCGAGCTGGTCGAGCTGAAGAACAAGATCGAGGAGGAGTGGGGCATCACCGCCGCCGCTCCGGTGGCGGCCGCGGCCCCCGCCGGTGCAGGTGGCGGCGAGGCCGCGGCGGAGGAGAAGTCGTCCTTCGACGTCGTGCTCACGAGCGCCGGCGCCGGCAAGATCGGCGTCATCAAGGTCGTGCGTGCGGTCACCGGTCTCGGCCTCAAGGAGGCCAAGGACCTGGTCGACTCGGCTCCTGCCGCGGTCAAGGAAGGCCTGAACCAGGAAGAGGCCGACGCGGTCAAGGCGCAGCTTGAAGAGGCGGGCGCAAGCGTCGAGTTGAAGTAGGCACGTCGGGTGTCAGGCACCGCGCTGCGGTGCCTGACACCGCTCTACGTCACGACGAAGGTTCCGTTCATGGTCCGGAAGTGCACCGAGCATGCGTACGCATAGCTGCCCGGCTGGAGGGTGACGGTGTAGGTCTTCGTGCCGACCCAGCGGATGCCGCCCGTGAACAGCCGTTTGTTCTCGGTCTGCGAGCCGAGCGCGAAGTTGTGGAGCCTCGAGTAGTCGTGCACGACGATCGAGTACGTGCCGGCGGGGATCGACCGCACGAGCTTTCCGGCCGGCGTGCGCAACGAGATCGTGTACGAGTTGTGCAGGCCGACCCTCCCGATCAGCACCGGATTCTGCGCTCGCGCGAGGCCGGGAAGCGCGAGCAGTGCGCCGGCGACCGCCGCTGCGAAGAGGGTCTTGCGCATAGCGCGATCATGGGAGCCATGCGAAAGTCGGTCAACTGTTCTTCTGAAAAGAGGATCGTATGATCCGGATCGCGTTGCCGGCGCACCCCGAGGAGCACGTCGCCTTTGCGGTTTCGCCACTTCTCGAATGCGTCCTCAGCCTGCACGTCCTGCTTGGACCGAAGCACCACGCGCTCCATCACGAATGGGTCCGGCGGATGCGCGCGCTCGATCCGGTCCTGCGGCGGGAGCTCGAGACCCTGGGATTCGTCTACCGGCGCCAGATTCCAGACCTCCTCACCCCGCGCGCGGAGGACGCGCCTGAGAGCTTCGATCAGGAGCTGGCCCGGTTGTGCTCGCTGCCGCCGGAACTGCTGCTCGCAGGATTCGGACGACCGCTCTACGACCACGGGGGCGAAGGAGACAGCGTGTTCCTCCGGCCTGGCGCTCGCGAGCTGATGCTCGAGCGCGCCGCCGGCGAGGGTGGCGAGCCGGCACGAGTGGCGGCCCTGCTTCTGCTCGATCGGCCGGTGGAGTTCGCGGGCCGGCTCGCCGAGGCACTCGAGCGCTATTGGCACGAGGCGTTCGCGGCCGACTGGGGGCGCATCGAGCCGTTGCTCGGCCGGTCCATCCTCGAGGCGGGTCGCCTGCTCGCGGCTGTTGGGATCTGGCCCGTGCTCGGCCGGCTCCCCGCGCACTGCCGCGTCGATCGGGAGCGTCAGGAGCTCCAAATCGACCTCCCGCACGAGCACGCAGTTGTGGTTTCGGCGGAGAACCCGCTCGTCCTCAGCCCCAGCGTCTTCGTCTGGCCGCACCTCCGCGTCAACTGCGACCCGCCGTGGCCGCTCGCCCTCGTCTACGCGGCTCCCGCGCTCGTCCGGGAAGCGGAGCCGCGCATCCCGCCGGCCGAGCTGCTGCGGATCCTGCGTGCCCTCGCCGACGACACCCGCCTCAGGATCCTCAAGCTGATCGCCGAGCGCCCCCGCACGACGCAGGAGCTCGAACCGCTGGTCGGCCTCTCGAGGGCGGGGCTCTCGAAGAGCATGCTCCGGCTTGCCGATGCCGGTCTCATCGTGCCGCGGCGCGAGGGCTACTACGTCGTCTATACGCTCGCGCCCGACCGGCTCGACGCGCTCTCGACCGCACTCGGCCGCTTCCTCGACCAGGATTGAGTCCGGCCGCCCTCCCCCCAAAAGGGGGCCTTTGCGCTCCCGAGCGCAGGTTTTCCCGCCGATGAGCATCTCTACCACGGAAGGGATAAACCGTCGGAAGGATTGCTGTGAAACTGAAGATGCTGCTCGTCACCGTGTTCGCCGCCGGCCTCGGGGCTTCCTATGCGCTCGCCGACGACGGCCACGGCAAGAAGGGCGAAGGCGACAAGGGCCACGGCAAGTGCACCCAGGTGCACGTGCGCGGCACGATCGCCCCCCAGACCCTGACCGTCACGCTCCAGGACGCCGCGCGGAAGCTGAACCTCGCTCCGGGCTCGCAGGTCGTGCTTCAGCTCGGCGCCGCCGGGCAGACCGTCAGCGTGAACGCCGAAGCCTGCTCGACCACCACCGGGTCGACCACCCAGCTCCTGGTCAAGTCGGCCGAGCTGAAGGCGAGGACGCCGAAGACCACGACGACCGTCGCGACGGCGACCACGGCGATGACGACCACCGCCGGCACCACCACCGCCGGCCACTAGGGCTCAAGGCGCCAGACAGGCGGGCCCGTTCTTTTGACGGAGCGGGCCCGTCGCGCTACAGTCTGGCGGCAATTCCGGCTCCCGCCGCAGCGTTCGCTTGCGGAAACAGGGGTGTAATCGGTATCTTGGTGGGTTGCGCCGACGCATCCGCGCGTCTGCACTCCTGCACGCCCTATTCGCCTGAATTCCGCAGTCCCCAAGGGAGGCTCTTTCTTTGACCACTCAGGTCGCTTCGCCCCGCGCGCGTAAGTCTTTTTCCCGTATCGAAAACGTCCTCGACCTCCCCAATCTGATCGACATCCAGAAGGCCTCGTTCCAGTGGTTCCTGGACGAAGGCCTCAGGGAGACGATCGACGACATCTCGCCGATCGAGGATTACACCGGTTCGCTCGCCGTCGAGTTCGGCGAGTACCAGTTCGGCCTGCCCCAGTTCACGATCAAGGAATGCCGTGAGAAGGACCTGACGTATCAGGCCCCGCTCTCGATGACGGTCCGGTTCGTCAACAAGGACACCGGCGAGATCCGGGAGCAGACGGTCTTCATGGGCGACTTCCCGATGATGACCGAGCACGGCACGTTCATCATCAACGGCACCGAGCGCGTGATCGTCACGCAGCTCGTCCGTTCCCCGGGCGCCTATCTGATGGAGCCCAAGGACCCGACCAAGCAGGTCTTCACGGCGAACCTCATGCCGAGCCGCGGTTCCTGGCTCGAGCTCGAGATCGACAAGAAGGGCATCGCGTACGCCCGCATCGACCGCAAGCGGAAGCTCCCCATCACGACGCTCCTCCGCGCCCTCCCGGCAGAAGACCCGTCGACCGGCTTCCAGCTCGACACGTCGACGAACGAGGCGATCCTCGCCCTCTTCGAGAACTCGGCGTACATCGTCAACACCCTCGAGAAGGACCCCTCGACCCGCGAGGAAGAGGCCCTGATCGAGGTCTTCAAGAAGCAGCGTCCCGGCGAGCCCCCGACGCTCGACAACGCGCGGAACCTGTTGCGCGCGCTCTTCTTCGATCCCAAGCGCTACGACCTGACGAAGGTCGGCCGCTACAAGCTGAACCAGCGGCTCGGCGTCAACGTGCCCGAGGACACGCGCGTCCTCACGACCGAGGACATCGTCGCGCTCGTCCGCAAGCTCATCGAGCTGCCGGTCAAGCTCGGCCTGCCCGAGGACTCGAAGGACTTCGCCGCCGAGGCAATCGGTCTGCCGCGCGCGCCGATCGCGTCGGAGCTCGACGAGTACGAGCACTTCGGCAACCGCCGCCTGCGCACCGTCGGCGAGCTGATCCAGGAGGCGTTCCGCGTCGGTCTCTACCGCATGGAGCGCGTCGTCCGCGAGCGGATGACGACGGAAGACGTCGACACGATCACGCCGCAGACGATCATCAACATCCGTCCGGTCGTGGCGGCGCTGAAGGAGTTCTTCGGCTCCTCGCAGCTGTCGCAGTTCATGGACCAGACGAACTCACTCGCCGGGCTCACGCACCGGCGCCGGTTGTCGGCGCTCGGCGCCGGCGGCCTCACGCGTGAGAGAGCGCCGATCGAGGTGCGCGACGTGCACCCGACGCATTACGGGCGCATGTGCCCGATCGAGACGCCGGAAGGGCCGAACATCGGCCTGATCGGCTACCTCGCGTCCTACGCGACGGTGTCCGAGTTCGGCTTCATCCAGACGCCGTACCGCAAGGTGATCGGCGGCAAGGTCACCGACGACATCGTCTACCTCGACGCGGTCGAGGAGTCGCGCTACACGATCGCGCAGGCGACCGCGACGCTCGACAAGACCGGCAAGCTGCTCGAGTCGGCGGTTCTCTGCCGGTCCGCCGAGGGCGAGGCTGTCACAGCTGCGCCGAAGGACGTCGAGTTCATGGACGTCGCCCCGGCGCAGATCGTCTCGGTGTCGACCGCGCTCATCCCGTTCCTCGAGCACGACGACGCAAACCGCGCGCTCATGGGCGCGAACATGCAAAGGCAGGCGGTTCCGCTGCTCGTACGCCAGGCACCCCTCGTCGGAACCGGCCTCGAGTACCGCGCCGCTGTCGACTCGGGTGATGTCGTCATCGCGGACCACGCAGGCACGATCGCCGACGTCGACGCCGACAAGATCGTCGTCGAGACGAAGGACGGCAAGGACTCCTACACGCTCACGAAGTTCATGCGCTCGAACCAGGGGACCCTCATCCACCACAAGCCCGTGGTTCGCCTCGGCGACAAGGTGCGGGCAGGCGAAGTGCTCGCCGACGGCAGCTCGACCGACAACGGGGAGCTCGCGCTCGGCGCGAACCTGCTCGTTGCGTTCATGCCGTTCGAGGGCTTCAACTTCGAGGACGCGATCGTCATCTCGGAGCGTGTCGTCAAGGACGACATTCTCTCGTCGATCCACATTCACGAATACGAGATCGACGCGCGTTCGACGAAGCTCGGCGACGAGGAGATCACGCGTGACATTCCGAACCGCTCTGAGGAGTCGCTCGCACAGCTCGACGAGCGCGGCGTCGTGCGCATCGGCGCAGAGGTCGGCTCGGGCGACCTGCTCGTCGGCAAGGTCACCCCGAAGGGCGAGACCGAGCTCACGGCCGAGGAGAAGCTGATTCGCGCGATCTTCAAGGAGAAGGCGCGCGAGGTCCGCGACACGAGCCTGAAGGTGCCGCACGGCGAGGGCGGCGTCGTCATCGACGTGAAGACGTTCTCCCGCGACGGCGGCGACGACCTGTCGCCCGGCGTGAACGAGCTCGTCCGCGTCTATGTCGCGAAGAAGCGCAAGATCGCGGAGGGCGACAAGCTCGCCGGCCGCCACGGCAACAAGGGCGTCATCTCGAAGATCGTCCCCGAGGAGGACATGCCGTTCCTGCCGGACGGACGCCCCGTCGACATCGTGCTGAACCCGCTCGGCGTGCCGAGCCGGATGAACATCGGCCAGGTGCTCGAGACGCACCTCGGCTGGGCCGCAGCACACGGTGTGTTCGCCGTGAACGGCGACGCGCCGACGTCGACCGATGGCAGAGGCAACACGAACTGGAAGCAGCGCCGCCAGGTGATCAACGGCGGCGACCCGTCGCCGGTCGCGACACCCGTGTTCGACGGCGCGACTCCGCTCGACGTCGACGAGGCCCTGATCGAGTGGACGGAGCAGAACCCCGACTCGCCGATCAAGATGCTCGTCGACACGAAGCGCGCGAAGGGCCGCCAGTGCTCGGGCAAGGTGGTGCTCTACAACGGTCGCACCGGCGAGCCGTTCGAGCAGAAGATCACCGTCGGCTACATGTACATCCTGAAGCTGCTCCACCTCGTGGACGACAAGATCCACGCGCGGAGCACCGGCCCGTACTCGCTCGTCACCCAGCAGCCGCTCGGTGGTAAGGCGCAGTTCGGCGGCCAGCGCTTCGGCGAGATGGAGGTGTGGGCGCTCGAGGCATACGGCGCCGCGTACACGCTGCAGGAGATGCTCACCATCAAGTCCGACGACACCGTCGGGCGCGTGAAGGCCTACGAGGCGATCGTCAAGGGCGAGAACATCGCCGAGCCGTCGATCCCCGAGTCCTTCAAGGTGCTGCTGAAGGAGATGCAGTCGCTTGCGCTCGACGTCCACGTGCTCTCCGACGAGGGCCGCGAGGTCGAGGTGCGCGAGGAGGAGGACGAGCTCCTGCGCGCCGCCGAGGAGCTCGGCATCGATCTCTCGCCCGGCTCCCTCCGCGCGGTCGGCCGCCAGCCGACGGCAGAGGAGGCCGAAGAGGGCCAGGAGCGCGTCGATGTAGACGGCGAGCTCGCCTTGCCTGCCGACGAATCCCTCGGCGATCTCGACGACGTCGAGGTCTCGGAGGAGGAAGAGGCAAAGGAAGAGGCCGAGGCGGAAGTCGGGCCGCTCGGCGATGCAGACCTCGTTGACCTTGAACTCGAAGACTAAGTACGGACTGAGGAGAGACTTGATCGACATCAATGATTTCGACGCGATTCGGATCGGGCTTGCCTCCAGCAAGCAGATCCGCGACTGGTCTTCGGGTGAGGTCACGAAGCCGGAGACGATCAACTACCGCACGCTGAAGCCGGAGCGCGACGGCCTCTTCTGCGAGCGCATCTTCGGACCGACGCGCGACTGGGAGTGCTACTGCGGCAAGTACAAGCGCGTCCGCTACAAGGGGATCATCTGCGAGCGCTGCGGCGTCGAGGTGACGCGGCAGAAGGTACGCCGCGAGCGCATGGGTCACATCGACCTCGCCGCGCCGGTCTCGCACATCTGGTTCTTCAAGGGCGTCCCGAGCCGCATCGGCTACTTGCTCGACATCGCACCGCGCGAGCTCGAGAAGGTCCTCTACTTCGCCGCGTCGATCGTCACCGCGGTCGACAACGACAAGCGCGCGGCCGACCTGAACGGGCTCGAGGATCAGGTGCAGAGCGAAGCCGGCCGCATCGAGGTCGACAAGGAAGAGGCGCTCGCCGCGCTCGAGGACCGCCTCGCGCGCCGCCGCGAGTTCTTCGCCAAGGGCAAGGAGCGGAACTTCGACGAGGACGACGACTTCTGGGTTCGCGGCCTGAACAACTGGGCCGAGGAGCAGGCGCTGCCGACCCTCGAGGACACGCGCAAGCTGGTCAACGGGCTCCTCGTCGAGCTGGTCCCGAAGATCACGACCGAGGACTCGAAGAAGATCCGCGAGCTCGTCCGCAACGCCGCGATCCGCGACGACCGCCGGCTCGCGCCGCGCGAGCTCGAGCAGGTTGCAGTCGCGGGCGAGCAGATCCTGAACGCGATCCAGCCGCTCGAGAAGGACCTCGTGAAGGCGACGGGTGCGAAGAAGGGTGCGATCACGAAGCACATCCATCGGGTCGTCGACTCGCTTCTGAACGGCGACGACAATCCACGACGACGACGTCGAGCTGGTCAAGGGCGTCGACGTGAAGAACCTCGACAAGGCGCGCGAGCTCGGCGAAGGCCTGCTGCGCGACGTGGTCGACACGTGGGAGGAAGGCCAGGACATTCGTGAGCTCACGAACGACCTGTGCCTCCGCACCGACGGCCGCATTCAGAAGGAAGACCTCGACGCGATCATCCAGTGGGCGCTCAAGGTTCGCGAGATGTACCTCGACATCGAGTCTCGCCGCGATGACGCGCGCGAGGCCGCTGTCGACTCGGTACGCCGCCTGGAGCAGACGTGGCAGCTCTTCCGCGAGCTCGAGCCGAAGATGATCGTCAACGACGAGCAGATCTTCCGCGAGCTCAAGGACCGTTTCGGTTCGCCGTACGGCTTCGGTGTGTACTTCCGCGGCGGCATGGGTGCGGAGGCGATCCGCGATCTGCTGAAGGATCTCGATCTCACCAACGAGTCGGCGATCCTGCGCGAGCAGATCCGCACGGGCAAGGGACAGAAGCAGCAGCGCGCGATCAAGCGGCTGAAGGTCGTCTCGGCGTTCGTCACCTCGGAGAACCGTCCGGAGTGGATGATCCTCGAAGCAGTGCCGGTGATTCCGCCGGAGCTGCGCCCGATGGTCCAGCTCGACGGCGGTCGCTTCGCGACGTCGGACCTGAACGACCTCTATCGCCGCGTCATCAACCGAAACAACCGCCTCAAGCGGCTGCTCGATCTCGGCGCGCCGGAGATCATCGTCAACAACGAGAAGCGCATGCTGCAGGAGGCCGTCGACGCGTTGTTCGACAACGGCCGCCGCGGCCGCGCGGTCACAGGCCCCGGCAACCGTCCGCTGAAGTCACTGAGCGACATGCTCAAGGGCAAGCAGGGCCGGTTCCGCCAGAACCTGCTCGGCAAGCGTGTCGACTACTCGGGTCGCTCGGTGATCGTCGCCGGTCCGCACCTGAAGCTGCACCAGTGCGGCCTGCCGAAGCTGATGGCGCTCGAGCTCTTCAAGCCGTTCATCATGAGCCGGCTCGTCGAGCGGAAGATCGTCCAGAACATCAAGGCTGCCAAGCGGCACGTCGACCAGATGCAGGGCGAGGTCTGGGACATCCTCGAAGAGGTCATCCAGGAGCACCCGGTGCTGCTGAACCGTGCACCGACGCTGCATCGCCTCGGCATCCAGGCGTTCGAGCCGACGCTCGTCGAGGGCAAGGCGATCCAGGTGCATCCGCTCGTCTGTCACGCCTTCAACGCGGACTTCGACGGCGACCAGATGGCCGTGCACGTTCCGCTTTCGGCGGAGGCTCAGGCCGAGTGCCGCATCCTCATGCTGTCGGCGAACAACATCCTGTCGCCGGCGTCAGGCCGTGCGCTCGCAGTTCCGACGCAGGACATGGTGCTCGGGTCGTACTACCTGACGTACTCGGATCTGAACTTCGACGAGCTCGTCGCGGAGAAGATGAACCCCCGCCCGAAGCGGTTCCGCACCGAGGAGGACGTGCAGTTCGCGCTCGACGCGAAGCAGATCACGATCCAGCAGCCGATCGAGTACCTCTGGGAGGGCGAGCTCGTCCTCACGAGCGCCGGCCGCGTGATCTTCAACGCGGAGATCGATCGCGCGTTGCGCGAGGCGGTCGGTGAGCTCGAAGGCGAGTACACGACGTACCACGACTTCCTCAACCGGACGCTGTCGAAGAAGGAGCTCAGCGACTTCATCGGCACGCTGGTCGACGAGTACGGCGCGCATGCAGTCGCGGTCGTCCTCGACACGATCAAGGATCTCGGCTTCCACTACGGCACGATCGCCGGCGTCACGATCTCGAAGAACGACGTCGTCATCCCGCCGGAGAAGGAGAAGATCCTCGCCGAGTACGAGGAGCGCGTCCAGAAGGTCGAGCAGGCGTACGAGCACGGTCTCATCACCGAGGCCGAGCGTCACGAGTCGATCGTGAACATCTGGACCGAGGCGACGGACACCGTCGCCGATGCGATGGTGGCGAACCTGAACGAGCTGAACCCGATCTACATGATGGCCAACTCGGGTGCACGCGGCTCGTTCGCGCAGCTTCGCCAGCTCGCCGGCATGCGCGGACTCATGGCGAATCCGAAGGGCGAGATCATCGAGCGCCCGATCAAGGCCAACTTCATGGAAGGCCTGTCGGTGCTCGAGTACTTCATCTCGACCCACGGTGCACGCAAGGGTCTCGCCGATACGGCGCTTCGTACGGCCGACTCGGGATACCTGACGCGGCGTCTCGTCGACGTCTCGCAGGACGTGATCATCCGCGAGCTCGACTGCAAGTCGAAGGACTTCGTCGAGCTGCCCCTCTTCCTGCCGGAAGGCCTGAACAAGAGCGTCGCTGCGCGCATTCTCGGCGCAGACGTCTACAAGCCGCTCGCGTCGGGCAAGCCCGGCAAGACGCTCATCGCCGAGAGAGGCGAGGAGATCACGGTGCCGCGCCTCCGCGAGATCGTCGAGGCGCTCGACGAGTACGCGCAGGACTTCGTGATGCCGGTCCGCTCGGTGCTCAAGTGCAAGGCGGAGATCGGCGTGTGCCAGGCGTGCTACGGCACGTTCCTCGCCACGGGCGAGATGTGCGAGATCGGCGACGCGGTCGGGATCATCGCCGCGCAGTCGATCGGCGAGCCGGGCACACAGCTGACGATGCGGACATTCCACACCGGCGGAGTCGCCGGCGCGGACATCACGCACGGCCTGCCGCGCGTCGTCGAGATCTTCGAGGCCCGGAACCCGAAGGGTGCCGCGGAGCTCGCCGAGATCGAGGGCACCGTCTCGCTCGAAGAGACGGAGCGCCAGATCAAGATCACCATCGTCGCGGACAGCGGGAACGAGGAGGACGACAAGTCCTACACCGTTTCGCGCCGCACGCGGCTGCTCGTCGTGCACGGCCAGAAGGTTGAGGCCGGCGACGCGCTCACGGAGGGCTCGATCAGCCCGGCCGACCTGCTGCGCCTGAAGGGCTACACGGCGATCGAGCTCTATCTCGTCGACCAAGTGCAGAAGGTCTACAAGTCCCAGGGCGTCGAGATCCACGACAAGCACATCGAGTTGATCGTGCGGCAGATGCTGAAGAAGGTCCGCGTCGACAACGCGGGCGGCACGGATCTGCTGCCGGGCCAGCTCGTCGACAAGCTCGTGCTCGACCGTGAGAACCTGCGCGTCAAGAAGGAAAGGGGCAAGGATCAGGCAACGTCGGAGCCGCTGATCCTCGGGATCACGAAGGCGTCGCTCGCGACGGAGTCGTTCCTGTCGGCCGCTTCCTTCCAGGAGACGACGAAGGTGCTCACCGACGCGGCGATCGAGGGCAAGGTCGACCGGCTGCTCGGGCTGAAGGAGAACGTCATCATCGGGAAGCTCATCCCGGCGGCGACCGGCCTGAAGCGGTACCGGAACATCGACATCCGCCCGTCCGACAAGGTGCCGGTCACGGCGTACCAGCGGCCGCAGACCGAGGAACAGCTGCTCGCGGCGCTCGAGGAGATCGAGTCGACCGACGGCGGCGAAGGCCTCGCCGGTCTGGGGCTCGACTTCGGCGGCGCGCCGGAGACGACCGATGACGACGGCAACGGCGCCGCTCCGCGCGATGCGATCGAGGCGGAGGAAGTGCCCGAGGTCGACACGCCGCTGGACAGCGAGACGTAATTGTTTGGGGGCGCCGCTTCGCGGCGCCCCTACTCACTCGCACCGCTTCGCTTTCCTGCTCGTGAGGTTGCGAGCGCTACTCGTGGGTGTGCCGCGCCCGCGCAGGTCGGTCGCGGCGACGGGGCGCCTTTGCGGCGTCCGAGGAATGTCAAGCGGCGCTCGCGAGACCGCGCTCTCGTGAGCGCACACGACGTGGGGTTTGAGCAAGAAGAAGGGGGCTCGCGGGGGAAACATGGTTTCCCCCGCGAAGGTCGCGCCGGCCGCAGGCCAAGCGACCGCCCGCCCCCTTTGCTATTCGTGTCTGGGGTCGTTTTGAAGAAGTCGCCGCTTCTGCTCTTGCTCTTCGTCGTGCTCGTCGGCTCTGCCGCGGGTGCGCCGCCGCTCGCCGCGACGCCTGCGCCGTATTCCGGGCAGTGCGGGATCCCCGCAACGCAGCCAGTGTGGTTCGAGTTCGGGCAGCCGTACCTGCAGCCCGTGTTCGGCAAGCCCGGTGTCGTCGTCGGCACCTCGACAGGCGACTGGCCCGCGCAGATGCGCGCGCTCGGTGCAGGCACGGTGTACTTCGACCTGAACTTGCGCAACCGCGTTGGCACGCCGACGAAACCGACCGACACGGCGACGATGGCCGACCGCGCGCAGAA
>CAVPQJ010000002.1:0-671914 GCA_963707525.1 uncultured Actinomycetes bacterium
AGAAAGGGACAGACCATGAATCGCTTCCAGAAACTTGTGACGGCGGGCGTTGGCGCTGCGGCTGCTGGCCGTGCCGACGAGCAGCGCCTTCGCAGCCGCTCAAACGAAAGTCGTCGTCACGCGCAAGGTCACCGGTCTGTCTGCATCGGCGGGTCGGTGGGGCTACGTCCAGGTGACGCTCACCGTGAGGAAGACCACGACGACCGTCGGCACGAAGAAGACGATCACGCGGAAGATCATCAAGGTGCGGCGTGCCGGTGTATCCGAACCACACCGACCGCTCGGTCTACATCAATCAGACGGCGCTGCCCTATCTGATCCAGGAGACGCTCCAGGCCCAAAGCGCGAACATCCAGATGATCTCGGGTGCAAGCGACTCGAGCTATGCGTACATCCAGTCCCTCCAGGGGGCGCTCGTGCTCGAGAAGAAGGTCTGAGCCTGCGTGGTCGCGGTCGAGCACATCATGGGCATGCCGGTCGTCGTCGACGTTCGCGACGACGATGTCGACGAGAGCGTGCTCGAGCAGCATGTTCGACTCGCTCCGCAGCGCCGATGCGACCTTCAGCACGTACAAGGAGGACAGCGAGATCAGCCGGCTGAACCGCGGGGAGCTCGCGCTGGCCGACGGCGCATCCCGACGTGCGTGAGGTGCTCGACCGGTGCGAAGCGCTCCGGTTCGAGACGAACGGCTACTTCGACATGCGTGCGGCGACGCCAGACGCAATCGACCCGTCGGGGCTCGTGAAGGGATGGGCGGTCGATCGCGCCGCGTCGATTCTCGACGAGGCCGGCGTCCGCAACTACGCCGTCAACGTCGCAGGCGACATGCGCTTGCGAGGTCGCGCAGTGCCGGAGCCTTGCTGGAGCGTCGGCATCCAGCACCCGCTGGAGTCGAACGCCGTCGCCGCGGTCGTCGAGGCGAACGATCTCGCAGTTGCGACGTCAGGCGCGTATGCGCGCGGAGACCATGTGATCGATCCGCACACGCGCCGTCCGCCGGCCGGAGTCTTGTCGGTCACGATCACGGGGCCGGAGCTTGCGACCGCAGACGCCTACGCGACCGCCGCGTTCGCGATGGGCGAGGCGGGCGTCCACTGGACCGCACGTCTGCACGGCTACGAGGCGATGACGATCCTCGCCGACGAACGCGTGCTCTCGACGCCCGGCTTTCCTTCAGCGCGCTGAGTCGGCGTCGGAGAAGCCGCACTCGAGACACACGAACTCGGTCTTGTCGCCGTCCATGACCATGCCCTGCGTCACGCCGCAGGCAGGGCAGATCGGCGGGCGATCGTCCGGCGCCGGCTCGGGTTCGCGGTCTTTCGTCACGATCTGAGGGCTCGAACGCAAAGTCACAGAAGTGTCACGACTGCTTCACGAAACATTGGTGTCTGACACCGTTTGCAGGGCATTTGCAGGATGAGACATGGCTCGTTCGCCATCAGGATAGCGCGCGCGCCCGCGGCTTTGAAAACCGCTCGAGCGCGGTAGAAGCACGTGTGAAGAAGCGATGGCTCCTCGTCGCGCTCGTGGCGGCGCTCCTCATCGTTCCGAGCGCGGCTGCATCCGATCGCCTCGCCTTGAACGCCTCGCGCGTCACGCTTGCGGTTTCTGCCGACGGCAAGACCGCGGTCGTCACGTACCGGTCGCGCGGCGCGCTCCATCACGCGCTCGTGTGGGGCGCGGTCAATGCGCTGCCGCCGAGCCAGACGGTGCCGCAGGTGCGCTTCAAGATCGACTGGACCGGCGGCTGGGCAACGCACGGCAACGGACGGTGGTGGCAGCGGCTCGGCAACCATTGCAGCGCGTACGACGGGCCGCAGCTCGCGGCGCTCGTCGCTGCGTGCCGCGCACCCGACGGCTCGTACTGGGCGCTGCAGTCGTGGCAGCCCAAGCTTCCGCATCGCGGCTACCCGCCGTACAAAGCCGGGCAGACCGACTGGGAGCTCGACGTCTCGCACTGGACGACGCCGCTCGCCGAGCTCGAGGTGCACGCAGACTGGGCGTTCAACGGCCAGGCGCACAACCTGTTCGGCCGCCTGCTCTACAACGGAATGCCGGTTCACGGCTTCCACACGGTCAAGGGAACGGGCGCGCCGCAGGACCGGTACGGACGCAGCCTCTACATCAACACGTTCGACTCCGCGTACGGCGCCGGCTGGAAGCGAGAGACGTCGATCGTCTTCCGGAATCCGACGGGCGTGTTCTGCTACTCGTTCTGGCCGACGCACGACGCGTCGCTGCCGGGGCGGCCCGCGCGTCCCGCCGGAAACGGCTCGAAGTACCGGATCGACGTGATCGGCCCGGGCGTGACGCCGAACCTGGCCGTCGTCGTGGCGGACCCGGGCGCGTGGAATCCCGAGGATCCGGCGAAGGTCGCGCTACGAGCGCCAGATGAAGGCGCGGCAGCTCGAGCTCTCCCGGGGCGACAAGTTCTGTCCGACGCAGACGTGAGGACGCCGGGATAGCGTGTGGTCATGGCTTCGGGATGGCCCGCGCTTCCGTACGAGGCGTGGAGCGAGACACGCGACACGCTGCATGCGCACACGCAGGTTCTGGGCAAGCTGGCCGCGGCGCTGGCGCCGCCCGAGCCGCAGCTTCAGCACACCGCGCTGCGCCTGAGCGCGCGCGGCTGGGAGACGCGCCCGCTGCCCGCACCCGACGACTCGGGTGCGCTCGCCGTCGTCCTGGACCTGCACCGTACGAAGCCGTCGTCGAGCACAGCGACGGGCGAGTGCGGCGCGATTGCGCTGACTCCCGACCGGCCGGTCGGAGAGGTCACGCGTGAGGTGCTGGCGGCGGTGCGCGACCTCGGTGGGACCGGTGGAGATCGATCTCAAGCCGCAAGAGACGGCGTGGAAGACGCCGCTCGACGAGGACGACGAGCATGCGACCTTCGACACGGCGCAGGTCGACACGTACTTCGCTGCCGCGACGCGGGCCGCGCAGGTGCTGGCGGCGCTCCGTGCTCCCTACCGCGGCCGCTCGACGCCGGTCAACGCCTGGTGGGGATCGTTCGACCTCTCGGTGAGTCTCTTCTCGGGCCGGCCGGCGCAGCCGCCGTCGGACGGACTTCATCATGCGCAACTCGATGGATGCGGAGGAGGTCGCCGTCGGCTGGTGGCCCGGCGACCCGCGCTACCCGCGGGCGGCCTTCTACGCCTACGCGCACCCTGCGCCGGAGGGGTTCAAGAACGCGACGCTCACTCCGGCGGCTGCACGTTGGGACGAGTCGCTGGGCGGCGAGTTCGTTCTCGACTGGGACGACATCCGTAGTGAGCGCGCATCCGCATGAGGTCGCGCTCGGCTTCGCGCGCTCGGTGGTTCTGCATGCGTGCACCGTGTGCGGCTGGGATGCCGGCCTGTCCGCCAGCGTCGAGGGAGACCCGCCGCCGGTCGTCTAGCGGGCGCGTTCCTCGTCTGCGGTCAGCTCGGCCGTGGGCACGGCTTCGAGCCGCTCGTCCGGGAATCGGCTCGCCCGCTCTCGATCGGACAGCCCGTAGGTGCCGGCGGCGAGACGCGCTTCGGCGCGCTCGAGGGCGGCGAGCTGTTCCCGGAGATCGTCTGCGCGACCTTCGTTGAACTCGTCCTGGTAGAGATCGGACGCGAGATTCGCCGGGTCGAACTCGTCTGCCGGCTCGCCGTCGTCTTCGTGCTTCGACGCCGCCAAGCTCCCGCTCGATGCGCTTGCGCTCCGCGGCGAGCAGTTCGCGTGCCCGATCGGCGTCCATCAGGTCACGTTACCAAGGTCGGTCGACACGGTGTCCACCGCACGTGCGCGCTCGCCGAGGTGCGCCTCGAGGCGCCAGAGGTTGTCGAGATGCTGGCTCGCCCAGAGCAGGACGAGCGCGGCTTGAGCCGTTGCCTCGTCGCGGCCGCGAGCGGCGTCGCGCACGCACGCGAGCAGACGGCTGCGGCCCTCGGCGTCGCGGATGTGCGGCGGCGGTACGGGGCGGTCGTTCACGAGCGCGTAGCCGAGCGTGACGTACCACGACTGGAGCGCGTGGATCTCGCGGTCGAGGTTCTCGCCGCAAGCGCTCGAGCCGCGTGTCGCCGTCCACCATGCGTCCGAGCGACGCGAGCGACTGCGCTGCCCGGCGGACGCGCGACGCGCCGCCGACGAGCGCCGCGACGTCCTCGACGTTGACCCTGGTCGCGGAGCGCTCGGCGAGGTACTGCCGAAAGGCGTCGTCGAGCCGGTGGAGCGCGGCGTCTGCGGCACGCCCTGCGCGAGCAGCGCTCGTCGGAGTCTCCTCCGTCGATCAGCTGCCGGGCCGTGGCGACGACGTAGTCCGCGCCGCGCGCGTACGCGGTCGGCGAGGTCCTCGCGCAGGAGCGCGCCCGCACCGCGCGGCCAGAACAGGAGACCGACGCCGAGGCTGATCGCGAAGCCGATCGCGACGTCCTCGACGCGAACGAGCCCCACCCTCCAGCCGACCGGCTGGATGAGGTTGAAGAGGACGAAGAGGACGACCGTGAAGCCGGCCTGGCCGGCGGCGAACGAGATCGCGCGCGGCGCGTAGGCGGCGAGCAGGATCGCGACCGGCAGCACGCCCCACAGCACCGCCTCGTGCGTGCCGATGCCGATCACGAGCAGCGCGCCGACGACGATCCCGACCGCGGTCCCGGCGAGCGCGCTGACGATCGACCAGCCGGTGCCGAGCGCATTCGACCGCAGCACGGAGAGCGTCCCGAGCACGACCCAGAACGAGTGCTGGAGACCGGTCCGCTGGGCGATGTAGACGGCGACCGCGAGCCCGGCGGCGCCGCGGACGCTGTTCTGGAACCACACCGAGCCGACGCTGGCGTGCTCGACGGCGAGCTGCTCCGTCGCCTCGAGGCGCCGCAGTGCGCCGACCGCGGCTGCGCGAGGTCGCGGTGGCCGAGCTCCGGTGCCTCCGCGCCGGTCGCAAGCAGCGCGTAGCCGGCGACCTGGCGAGCGGAGTAGGTCGCCGCTCGGATCCGGAACGGCGGCTCGAGCGCGGCCGGCAGCGCGTCGTCGCTGCGTGTCGGCCGGCAGCTCCGGCAGCCGTCGCACGAGCGCGCGCGCGACGGCGACTCTCGCGCGCGTCGAGCCGTGCGAAGATCGGGCGTTCGTCGCTGCCGTCGAGTCTCTCCGCGCTCGACGCGGAGCACGGCAGCGGTCGCGGCCATCGCTTCCGCGTCCTCCGCGCAGGCGAGCTCGAGCGCCGGCAGCTCGGCCGACGGTGCGAGAAAGGACAGGAGCCAGTCCAGCTCGTCGGGAAGCGATGCGAGCGCGGCTGTCGGTCCAGTCGGGCCTGTCGGGCGGTGCTGCGTGCCGAGGAAGCGCCGGCCGAGACCGTCGACCGCCTCCGCGCGAGGCGCGCCGCGCTCGGTCGAGCCGGTCGCGCTCCGCGTCCACGAAGTCGGCGACGGCGCGCAACGCGCGCGGCGGCCTCGCGCTGAAGGTCGGCGCTCCGGCGAGGCGGCCAGAGGAGCATGACCGCGCAGATCCCCGCGCCGGTCGCGAGGCCCCAGCCTTCGAGGCGGTCCGGAATCGCCGAGTTCGGCGCCGGAATCGTCACCGGCAGGACGAACGTGAGGATCGCTCCGGTCGCGGCCGCCGCGAAGTAGCCGCTGAGCACGCCCGAGAAGAGGGTGACGAAGCCGACGACCGCCATCGCACCCGCGGCGAGCCACGGGTCTCGCGAGCAGAGCGTCCCGAGCGTGATGAAGACGGCGCCGGCGCACGCAAGCCCGACATACGCGACGAGGCGCGTCCGCGGCGGGCCTCCGAACTCGACCAGCACGAGGATCGCGAACGATCCGAACGCCGCGAGGATCGACGTCTGCGGCTGCTCGATCACCTTGTCCGCGAGCGCGAAGACCGCCGGGATCACGATCGCCGCGCGCGCGGCGCTCTTCAGCGCTGCCAGGTCCGCCACGGCTGCCGATCATACGTCCGTCAGCTCTGTGCCAACTTCGACTCAACTCTCGAAAAGACACTTTCGAGCGCTCTCGCGAGCAGATAGACGAAGAGGCCTCTGTCCCTTCTCGTCTCGGAGCTGCCCGTGCCCAGGATTCGTCTTGTCCTCGTTCTCTTCGCCGTCGGTGCCCTGCTCGCCGCCCCGTTTGCCCACGGCGCGACGTCGACCGTCGTCGTCAGCCAGATCTACGCCGGCGGCGGCAACGCCGGCGCGACCTACACGAACGACTTCGTCGAGCTCTTCAACCGCGGAGCCGCAGCCGTCAACCTCACGGGCTGGACGATCCAGTACGCATCAGGGGCCTCGACGAGCTGGCAGACGACCGCACTCTCGGGCTCGATCGGCCCGGGCCGCTACTACCTCGTCCAGCTCGCGTCCACGGCTGCCGTCGGCTCGCCCTTGCCGGCGTCCGACGCGACCGGAACGGCGAACCTCGCGACCGCCGGCGGCAAGGTCGCGCTCGTGCGCGACACCGTCGCGCTCACCTGCGGCGCAGCGGCGGGGAGTTGTTCGACCGCGCCGCTCGTCGAGGATCTCGTCGGCTACGGATCTGCAACCGATTACGAGGGCGTCGCTCCTGCTCCCGCGCTCGGCAGCACGACTGCTGCGTTGCGGGGCGGGGGCGGATGCACGGACACAAACGCGAACGTGTCGGACTTCACGGCCGTTGCACCTGCCCCACGCAACGCCGTCTCCCCGTCTGCCTCCTGTGGGGTCGTGATACCGAGCACCTCGGCAAGCGCCGCCGTCGACGTGGACGTGCAGCCGGTGATCTCGCTTTCGCTCGAGCGGTCGAGTCTGAGCTTCGGAAACGTTGTCTCCGGAAGCGTGCCGGCGCCGATCTCCGAGAAGGTGACCGTGGTCAGCAGCAACACGCCGGGCTACTCGCTGACCGTCCACCGCTCGGCATTCACGCCGAACGACCTGCCGCTCGGCATCGCAGCGCCGGCCGGCGGAGCGCTCGTCTCGATTCCGATCTCGCCGGCGCCCGATCTCCTGATCGCGAGCTCGTCGGCCCCGAGTGCTCCCGCCGGCGACGTCTGGCCGACCGGCATCGGCTTCGCCTCGGCGCTGCCGGTCGTTGGGCCAGGCCACTACACGGCAACGCTGACCTTCACGGTGATCGGGCGGTGATTGTGGCGGCGGCCGGAATTGCGGCAACACTCTCCGTCACGCCGGTGCACCTCCGACTGACCCGGAGTGCGAGCCGCACGATCACGATCACGAACGCGGGAAACACGACCGCTTCGGTGGACGTGCGAGCGGCAAGCTTCGCGCTCGACCGGCGTGGCAAGCCGACGATCGCGCGGGAACGACGGCCGGCCGCCGGATGGCTGCGGTTGCAGCCGCGGCGACTCGCGCTCGCGCCGGGTGGGACGGCCCTCGTCACCGTCTCGTCCGTCGCGCCGGCGGGCGCGCTTCCCGGCGATCATCCTGCGCTCGTGCTGTTCACGACCCAGCCTCGGCGTGCCGCCGACGTGGCAATTCGGATGCGGATCGGAGTCGTCGTCTTCGTCCGAGTTGCCGGCCGCATCGTGCATCGTCTCGAGCCCAAAGCGCTCAGAGTTAGGCGTCGCGTGCTCGAGCTCGTCGTCGCGAACCGAGGCAATGTCGTCGAGCGCGCGCGCGTGCGAATCGCTCTGATACGCGGCGGTCACTTGCTGGCGCGACTCGGCGCCGTCGGGCGCACGCTGCTGCCCCATTCGCGGGGGATCGTACGACTCCGTTGTGCATCGCGGCTTCGAGGGTGGATG
Source organism: uncultured Actinomycetes bacterium (assembly GCA_963707525.1). Lineage (GTDB taxonomy): Bacteria > Actinomycetota > Thermoleophilia > Gaiellales > Gaiellaceae > Palsa-739. The sequence goes on from CAVPQJ010000002.1 coordinate 7,701, forward strand.
ACCGCGCGGGTCGAAGTGGGTGGTCGCCGGCGGGTCTTTCGAATCCGGCTCTGACGTCGCTACCCGTCGACCAGTAGGCCTGTGACCGGGCCGAGCACGCGACCGGAGCGACGCGACATGTTCGGTAGCCGGACGAGACGATGCGTGAGGGGACGTCCGGCGTCCCGGCGCTCGAGCTGATCTCTGCTGATCGGCTTCCAGAGATCGTCGATTGCTTCAATCGGATCGGAGGGGATCTCGTCGACCGGAAGTTCCAGATGCTCTGCCCAGAGTCGCAGCCGCGTTTGCCGGGCGAGCTCGGGGTCGTGGCTGACGATGTTCATCTCGGTGTCGTTGAAGAGCGAGTGCTCGTTGAGATTGGCCGAGCCGAGCGTGAGCCAGTTGTCGTCGATGACAGCGATCTTTGCGTGGATGTAGACGGGGTCGTAGAGGTGGCCTGCGCGTGCGTAGAGCGTGCAGGCGAGAAGCCGGCCGGCGTCGTCGTCGGTTTCGATCAGGTGGCCGAGGACGCCGCGAGTGTCGTCAGCGCCCGTGTTTGGCTTTGACGGGAGCAGCAGCAAGAGCCGGAAATCGGGGCGTGGCGGGTTCGAGATCTTGTCATAGAGCACGGCCTCGATCTCCGGCGACCAGAGAAATTGGTTTTCGATATAGATGAACCGTTCAGCGGCTTTGAGCGCGCGCACGTACGACTCGAGGATGCCGAAGTCGCCGCGCGGAACGGCGCTGTAGACGTGTTCGGGAACGGTGCGCACAACCTGCACGTCGAGTTTGCCGGCGGCCTGGGAAGGCCGGACCTCCGCGAGCGCGTCGCCCGTCACTTCGTGCCAACGCATGCGGAAGTGCTCTGCAACATCTCCGACCGCAGGACCCTCGATTCGTGCGCAGGCGTCATGCCAGCCCACGCTTGCGCGCGAAGGATGATGGTTGTGGTCGTAGCGGTCTCCCGACTCTGAGGTGAGATCGATCCCGCCGACGAACGCGACGCGGTCGTCGATGACGATCGTCTTCTCGTGGTGGCAGTGCAGCGGCCGTTCTTTTGCATCGAGCGCGCATTCGATCTTTGAGTACGCGACGAGCTCGTCTCGCATCTTGCGGACGTCGTGCCGTGAAGGCCTGAAGAGCGGTAGCGGTGCGCCTGCCCAAGCCAACACCCGTACGTCGACGCGCTCCGCGAGCTCCGCCAGAAGGTTCCGGAGGATGACGAGCTCGCCCTCACGTTCGAGCGCGAAGTCAGGCGAGAAGTGCCACCCTGTCAGGTGAACGTGCAAGCGCGCCTGGCGCAACTCCGCAGCGATCGCAGGTAGCGCTTGGGCGCCGTCGATCAGAACTTCGACAGCATTCCCGGACCGCATCGGCGGATCACCGGCGGCCCAACCCCCGTCCGGTGGGTCGAGTGCGTGCGACCAGCCAATCCTTCGCAAACGGCGTTCATGATGGCTGCAGATTTGCGTGCGTTACCTGGTCGCCAAACCAGCACTCGACCGGAAATAGCAATCGCCGAACCGCCGCTCCGGGTTGCACTCAGATTTTGCGGTAGCGGGCGTCGCTGAGCGAGTAGAGCGCAAACGCGATCAGCCCCGCGGCGACGATGCCGAGCAGGAACGGTCCGTAGGAGTGGTGCACGATCTTCGCGAGCGCGCCGTCGAGGCCGACGGCCTTGCTTGGGTTGTAGTCGATCGCGGCCTTGATCAGGAAGATGCCTACGAGTCCGAAGACGACCATCCGTGCAAGGTGCCCGATCGTCCCGAGGCGGCTGATCCACTTCTTCATCCGCGGTCCCATCTCTGCGACCTTCGAGTCGTCGAGAAACTTCTTCGTAATCCCGCGGTAGCCCTGGTAGAGCGCGACTCCGAGCATCACGCCGCCCGCAATACCGACGATCCAGGTGCCCGCCGGCCAGCTGAAGACCCCCGCTGCTGCCTTCTTGGGGCTGCCGGAGCTTCCGCCTCCGCCGCTGCCGAGCAGGATTGTCACCGCGATCGCGCACATCGCTCCGTACGCGATCCCGCTGGCAAGAGCCGCGAGCCGTTCGAAGCCCGAATCGGAGCCTTCGGGGCCGTGGCCGATCGCGGCGCGCACGAACCGCCACAGCGAGTAGCCGCCCAAGCCGATCGCGACGAGCGTGAGGAGAACCTTGCCGAACGGCTGGTGCGCAACCGTATGGAGCGCCCCTTGCTGGTTCGTCAGCTTGCCGCCCTGACCGAGGGCGAGCTTCAAGGCGAGAATCCCGATGATCCCGTAGATGAGCCCGCGGGCGACGAATCCGGCCCTTGAAAGCAGCTCGAATGCGCGAGAGCGCACGAAGTCCCCGCCGGTGATTCGGGCGGAATCGAGCGCTGCTGTCGATCGTGAATTGTGCATGGCCATCGGCGTTCTAACCTGTCTTCTCCGACGAGCTTCGCGCGAAACCATTGGAGTGCGAAGCCTCTCGCGTTGCGGCCGGAACGCAGATGCTGATGGCACCCGCCTCGACCTTGACCTTGAACGCTTTGACCTTCTTTCGGTCGCCGCCATCGAGCTCGTACAGAATCTTCTTGTTCAATTTGACCTTCACCGAGCGCGCCTTCGTCGTCTGCGCGAACGGAGACTTGCTCGCCGTGCCGATCGCCGTGCGCGCGATCATGCGACCCCATTCGACGAGCCCGTCGGCTGTCACCACACCGAGCTCGAGCTTCCCGTCATCGGGGCGCGCGTCTTCGAATGCCTCGACGCCGCCGAACAGCTTCCCGACGTTCCCGAACAGAATGCAGCTCGCCTTACCCTTGTACCAACCCACACCGTCGACCTTGATCTCGGCGCGAAAGGGCTTCGAGCGGAGGTTCTCCGAACCCGACCAGACGTAGGCGACGCGCCCGAACCGCTCCTTGAGACCGCCGTTGCCTGCATCGCGAATCATCGCGGCGTCGAACCCCGCGCCGGCCATGACCGCGAAGCGCTCGCCGTTGAAGCGGCCGACATCGAGGCTCCGGCGCTCGCCGCGCAGCCCCACGGCGACGGCCTCCTCGATGTCCTTGGGAATCCCCAGGTTGGAGGCGAACAGGTTCGCCGTACCGGCCGGAATGATGGCGAGGTCGACGCTCGAGCCGGCGAGCACGTCGACGCAGCGCTGAACCATCCCATCGCCACCCCACGCGAAAATGAGCTCGGCGCCTTCGTCGAGCGCTCGGCGAACCTGCGCGGGCGCCTTGCGGCTCTTCGGCACCTCGCACCAGAGCGGCTCGCGGACTCCCTCGGCTTCGAGGACGCGACGGAGCTCGCTCAACCCTCCCCCGAGTGTCTTCCCGGAGTGCGCGATCACGGCAACCTTCATCCGCTGCCTCGTCTGTCTCGTCGCGAATCGGCAGCGGCGCCGGCCGTTCGGCACGCGAAGACAATGACCGTGACAGCAGCGAGACCCACGAGAACGCCGCCTGCGACGTCCAGCGGGTGGTGCATCCCCCGATACATCCGTGCGAAGGCCACGAACGTCACCATCGCCACCGCGAATGCCCAGGCAAGGCCACGAAAGATCCTGTTCGTGAACCTGGACGTGAGCAGGAGGACGAGGCCGCCGTAGACCGCAAGTGACGCTGCGGTGTGACCGGACGGGTAGCTGGCGTTCACCGGCAGGCTCTCGAGCCGGACCACGCGAGGCCGATGGGAGTGCACGACGAGTGTGGTGATGCGGTATGACGCCGACTCGACACCCAGCGCGAACACGACAAAGGCCGCAAGCCGCCACTTCCGCAAGGCGGCGCAAGCGAGCGCGATTGCTCCGACGACGATCGGCAGCACGACTCCTCCGGCGACGATCGAGCCGACCAACGAGGCATCTGTTCGAGTCGATGTTCGGTGTGAGGCCAGCCAGCCGTTGAAGTGCTGCTCGGCCGTACCGATCCCCCAGGCGGGCTCCAGCACCCGCGTGACGAGCAAGCCTGCACAGATCGAAAGGAGTGCGACCGCAATGAGCCCGGCAAGCATCGCGACGAAGAAGACTCCCGCCGGGGGAAGCGCTTTCAAGGAGTGCGCCAGCCGTTCCGCCGGCCCCCCTTTGCGTGCTGAAAGGACCGGGACGTCCCAGCCGCTGCCGGCCCATGCGGGCGCCGAACGTCCGAATGATCTCAGTTGCGTTTCCACCTGCACGATGGGGGCATGCCCGCTCATGCAGTCCTGAATCGTTTGCTGTTCAGCACCTGTCAAAAGGCCGGCTGATGCCTTTTCTGCTTCTACTCGCGCTCGCTCTCACCGCCGGCCTCATCGCCGGACTCGTCGTTTGGCGATATCCGCGGAGAACGAGGCCGACGGTCACGCCGACCGTCGACACCGCCCGCAAGGTGGGCGAGACGGTAGGGAGACATGCGAGCCTGAGCTCCTTTCTGGACGCGCGGCTCGACCCTGCTGTCGCCACGGGTCTTGCGCTGACGGTCGCCATGGTCGTCGCAATCGGTGGAGGCGTGCTGTTCGGAGCGCTCGCGTACCTGACGCGGACAAACTCCGACTTGACCGGGATCGACAACAGCGTCGCGAAGTGGGGAAACGCCCATGCATCGGCCATGTCGATGCATGAGCTGAACGCCGTCACACAACTCGGGGGCATCTACGCGATCATCGTGCTCTGCGTCGTCCTCGCCGTCGCAGAGACGATCAGGGAGCGGAGCGTCTGGGTCGTCCCGTTCATCGTCGCCGTCATCGGCGGCGAAGAGATACTGACCGCGACGGTCAAGCAGTTGGCCGATCGGTTGCGTCCCACCTTCAACCCCGCCGCGGCGACGCTCGGGCCATCGTTCCCCAGTGGCCATTCTGCAACCGCCGCGGCGTTCTATGCGACCGCGGCGCTTCTGCTCGGTCGGTGGCGCGGTCGCCCTGCGCGAGCGTTGCTTGCGGGCCTCGCAGTGGGAATCGCGGTAGCCGTTGCCGCGAGCCGCGTGCTGCTGGACGTGCATTGGCTGTCAGACGTGATCGCCGGGTTAGCGCTCGGCTGGGGCTGGTTTGCGGTCTGCGCAGTCGCTTTTGGCGGCCGGATCCTTCGCTTCGGCGTCGCCGCCGAGACAGCAGCCCGAGCCGCGGTCGTCTCGGCGCGGTCGCCGGACACCTAGAAGAAGATCATTCGAGCAAGCGGATGCGATCTCTGTGCGGGTCCGTCGCTGGAAGCCAGGTCGAACCGGCGGGAGCGGAGGGCGGAGCCATCGGTTGCACGATGTTGACGGCGTGCTCGCGTAGCGCGGCGATGCTGTTGCGCTCATCGTTTGCACGAGTGACGAGCGACCAGCACCACAGCGGACACGGGTCGACGACCGGGAGCGTGCGTAGGCTCGCAGGCAGCCGGTCGAAGTACCGTTTCGGCGACATGAGGACAGGTGCGTTCAGGCGAAGGACGCGTTCATGGAACCCGGGCCCTGCAATGCCGCCGTCATCGATGTGCACGAGTCGTGCGCCGGTGGCTTCGGCGAACTCGGTCGCGAAGTCGTTCCACGCCTGCCAGGACGTGAGGTCTGCGTCGACGAGCACCTGGAGCTTGCGTGCAGGAACGGTCTTTTGGGATCGCCCAGCGGGGGTGACAGCGAGCAGTGGCTCGGGCCACAGAAGCCGGAAGTCCAGCTGCTCGTCGCGTGATCCGGCCCACGCGATGGCTGCGTCGAGGCCGCCGTCGAGGACACGTGCGATCTGAACGTGGCTTGGCATGATCCATTCGTCGATGCGGATGTCGAGTGCCGACGAACCGCTGAGCTGCTCGGGGAGCCAGCTGACGTAGCCGACACGGAGCGGGCCTGTCGCTCCAGCGACCCGGCGTTGGGCGCGTGCGGAGAGCTCGAGAATCTCGCGTGCGTCGGGCAGCAGCATCCTCCCCGCCGGGGTCAATTCGACATGTCGGCGATCGCGGACAAACAACGGCGTGCCAAGACTCGCCTCGAGCGACTTGATCTGCTGCGAGAGTGACGGTGCCGCTATGCGCAGCCTCTCGGCGGCTCGGGCGAAGTGAAGCTCCTCGGCAACGGCGACGAAGTAGCGAAGTAGCCTCAACTCCACGGGATGAACGATACGCCCGGTGTTAGCCGGCGCCTAACAGCGTGAGCCAACCGGTCGTGGCGGAGCGCGACAGCCCGGCCTGCACCCTGGAGGCATGGCCTTCGAGCTTCCACAACCTCGGTTGCAGCACGTGTATCGGCTCGACGCGGAGCTCGAGCCGCCGGTCGACCTCGGGTTGACGCCACTCGGGCAGCGTCGAGTCATCGCGTATGCGGGCGGACGGGCCGAAGGCGACGGGTTCGAAGGGACGCTCCTGCCGGGGAGCAGCGCCGACTGGCAGATCGTTCGCCCCGACGGCTCAGCCGTTGCGGACATCCGCTACACCCTCCAAACCGCCGACGGCGCCTATCTCTACGTGCAGGCCGCCGGCATCCGGCATGGAGCACCGGACGTGCTCGAGCGACTCGCACAGGGCGAGGACGTCGCGCCGGCGGAATACACATTCCGAACGACCGTGAGGGTCGAAACCTCGAACGCGTCTCTCGCGTGGATGAACAACAGCGTGTTCATCGCAGTCGGAGGACGCCGGACGAGTGGGGTGGCCTACGACGTATACCGCGTCGATTGAGGGAGCTTTGGAGTACCTCGTCGACTTCACGATCGACATTCCGGACGGCACGTCATCGACCGAGGTCGACCGTCGGGGTCAGGCAGAAGCAGAGCGCGTCGACGCGCTTGGCAAGGAAGGCCACGTCCTTCGTGTCTGGCGTCCGGTGCCCGACGACGGCGGCCGGCGGGCCGTCGGTCTCTATCGAGCGGACGATGACGCCGCGTTGCAGGCGATCCTCGAAGCGCTTCCGCTCTACCCGTGGATGACGATCAGCGTGCGAGCGCTTGCGCCGCATCCGAACGATCCAGCGCACCTCCACTAACCCTCAGACAGAAAGGAATCCGATGTCCAAGCCAACCATCGTTCTCGTCCACGGCGCCTTCGGAGACGCGTCGAGCTGGCGCGGCGTGTTCGACCTCCTCGACCGCAGCGAGTACACGCTCCTGGCGGCGGCGCTTCCCCTGCGCGGGGTCGCCGGCGACGCGGCCTATCTCGAAGCCGTCATCGACCAGCTCGAAGGCCCCGTCGTTCTCGTCGGCCACTCGTACGGCGGTTGCGTGATTACGGTCGCCGGCGTTTCGGACAAGGTCGCCGCGCTCGTCTACGTCGACGCCTTCATGCCCGATGAGGGTGAGTCGATCACCGACCTGCAGACCCGCTTCCCGTCGCTCGTGATGGGGAACTTCCTCCAGCCACGGCCACTGCCCGACGGGAGCGTCGAGCTGTCAGTCGACCCAGTCCGCTTCCAGGACGTCTTCTGCGCCGACGTCCCCGAGGATGTCGCCAGATTCATGGCACACGCACAGCGCCCGCTTGCGGCCTCCGTGTTCGAGGAGCAGGCCGCGGCTGCCGCCTGGCGCACGAAGCCGTCCTGGGGCGTGTTCGGAACCGGAGACCACCCGATCGCCACGGAGCTGCACCGCTTCTCGCTCGACCGGGCGGGCTCCACGGTGACCGAGATCGAGGGCGCGTCGCACTTCGCGATGGTCTCGAAGCCGGAGGTCGTCGCAGGCGTCATCCGCGACGCCGTGACGTCATCTGCGGCAAACTTGGTCACATGACACCGCCGGTCTCGCGCGGGTTCCATGGTCGTCGCAGCGAGGCGTCCGAGGCCGGGCGGGTGCCGCCCGGCCAGTACGTCACGCACGACTTCCCGGTGCTGTCAGCCGGGCCGACGCCTCACCATCCCGTCGATTGGTGGAGCTTCGAGATCCGCGGCGAGATCGACGAGCCGAAATCATGGACATGGAAAGAGTTCACGGCACTCCCAAACGAGCGGATCACCGTCGACATCCACTGCGTCACGAAGTGGTCGAAGCTCGACACGTCGTGGCGAGGCGTCTCGCTCGACACACTGCTCGACGGCGTCGACACGAGCGCCGAATACATCCTCGCGTTCTGCGACGGTGGCTACACGACGAACCTCCCGCTCGAGGACATCCGCGACGGGAAGGCGTGGATCGTCTACGAGTACGAGGACGAGCCGCTCGACCCGGAGCACGGCGGCCCCGCGCGGCTGTTCGTCCCCCACCTCTATTTCTGGAAGAGCGCGAAGTGGGTGCGCGGCATGGAGCTGCGGGAGGACGACACGCCCGGGTTCTGGGAGGGCTACGGTTACCACAACTACGGCGACCCGTGGAAAGAACAGCGGTACGCCGGCGACTGACGTGGCAGCTCGCGCGCGTGGTCGATGGCGTCACGGAGACCCCACGCACGAAGAGCATCGCGCTGCAGGCAGCCGACTGGCCGGGTCATTTGGCCGGCCAGCACGTCGACGTGCGGCTTACGGCCGACGACGGGTACCAGGCGCAGCGCAGCTACTCGATCGCGTCGGCGCCGGAGGACGAGAACCTCGTGATCACCGTTCAACGGCTCGACGACGGCGAGGTGTCGCCGTACCTGACGGAGACGCTCGTCCCTGGGGACGAGCTGGAGCTGCGCGGCCCTATCGGCGGCTACTTCGTATGGCAGGAGGCGCTCGGCGGCCCGGTCCTTTTGCTTGCCGGTGGGGCGGGAGTCGTGCCGTTGCGGGCGATCCTTCGCCACCATCGCGCGATTGCGAGTGACATTCCTGTGCGGCTCCTGTATTCGGCGCGCACACGTGCCGACCTGATCTACCGCGCCGAGCTCGACGACTACGACACGGTCATCACGCTGACGGACGAACAGCCGCAGGAGTGGAACGGCCGCACGGGCCGCATCGACTCCGACCTCCTCGCCGAGGCCGCGTGGGCGCCCGCGGAGCGTCCTCTTGTGTATGTCTGTGGCCCGACAGGGTTCGTGGAGGCGGTGGCCGACGCACTCGTGGCGCTCGGGCATTCCCCGGCCCGCATCAGGACGGAGCGATTCGGCCCGACATGATCGCTCTCGACGGCAACGCGATCGCCGGCGATCTGATCGAGGTCCTTGGCGTCGACCTCGCCGCCGCGACATGCGTGTGTGCGTCCTGCGGCACCTCGGGGTTCTTCGCCGAGGCGGTCGTCTACACCCGCGGGCCGGGCCGTGTCGCGCGCTGCCGTACCTGCGGCGAGATGCTCGTGGTTCTCGTGACGATCCGCGGCATCACCTGCGTCGACCTGCGCGGCATCGCCGAGCGCGACGGCGATTTCGTGCTCTAGGATCGGCGGCCCCAGGCTGCGACGGTGAGCGGGAACATGAAGTTCGCGGCGGGATCCTCGAGTATCGCGACAGCCTCGTCGAAGTCGGTCTCGCTGGCCCGCCGGCCGCTCACCAAGGGGGCGCGCAGCTTTTCGATCGTGAGGCGTAGAAAGTCCGCAGGAGGGCTCCCGCCCGCGACGATCGCGCAGCGGCCCTCTGCCTGCACGTCCTTCAGCCCCGCTGCCACGAGATGGTCGACGACCCGTCGGCCGTACTGGGTATCGATCGGGCTTGTCGCCTCGAGGTAGCGCATCGCCGCGAGCATGACGTGACGTAGTGCCGATGACTCGGGCGTTTCGAAGATCGTCACCCAGTCGGGTTCCTCGTCCAACAGCACACCGCCCGGTCGCAGCGCGGCAACCATGTGTTGGAGTGCGAGGGCCTTGTTCGGAAGCCATTCGACGAGGTACCGGGCGTGGACGAGATCGAAGTCGCCGGGAAGGTCTTCTTCCGTGACGTCGTGCCGCAACACCTGCAGGGTCGGATACTCCGCCGCCCTCAGTTCGAGGAAGTCGGTCTCGAGGTCTGTCGCTACGACGATTCCGTCGGGTGCGACCTGCTCAGCGAGCCAACAAGCGATGGCACCTCCGCCGGCGCCGATCTCCAGGCACCGAATCCCCGGCCGGACTCCTAGGCGCAGAAGATGCTCGCGGGTGCCCGCGTCGAGCGCGATCTCGAGACCTCGCAGCCGGACGCGTTCCTCGTCCCAACCATGCTCGTAGACGTAACCGTCGCTCATTCGTAACCACCAGCGGTTTGCGCGATGTCCGAAAAAAGTGTGGGCCGGGCAGGTTTCGAACCTGCGACCTTGGGATTAAAAGTCCCCTGCTCTACCAACTGAGCTACCGGCCCCGCTGTCGAGTGTACGCACGGATTTCAGAGCTGGAAGCGATACACGTGCACGTCGTGCGGAGCGAACCAGTCGGCAAAGCTGCCGCCGGACACGTCGATCGGGCCTGAACACCTGATGCCCGGGCTCGATCGGCGGAGGCGGCGGCTCCTGGACGTATTCGAACAGCACGCGACCGCTGGAGACCCGCTTTGGCAGACCGGTGAACGTGACGCGGCTCACCGTTCCGCCCCGGCGCACGGCGATGACCGTCAAGGTGCCGCCCGCCTCGCGCGCGACGACCTCGACGCCCGGCACGGACGCCTTCAGCGGCGGCGTCGCGTTCGGCGCGGTCAGAGCAGGCGCAAGCTCTGCTGAGCTGAGCTCGCTGACGAGCGGTCGCAGCACGCGCTCCCAGAACGTCCAGTTCCAGCCGGCGGCGGCGTCTGCCGGTGTCGCAACCTGCGTCAGATGCCCGCCGAAGAACACGAGCCCGCGCGCGCCGTTGACGATCGCCTGATACGCCATGAAGCGCTCTTGCTGGAGCGTCGGAAACCGCGGCACATGCCGCGGGTTCTGTCTGCGAGGTCACGACGCCGCTCCACGCGATCTGCAACGTCATCCACACCGGTTTCGACCCCGCGGCCTGGATCATCTTCTTCGTGACGTCGCCGACGACGCTGATGTCCTTGTTCTTCGTCTGCGTGTGCGTGCCCGGTGGATAGGAGACGGGGTAGACGTCCGCACCCGTGATGTCGAACGCTGGACGGTACGGCCGCAGCTGCGCGACCGTCGCGATCGGCGCCTGGGTGATCACGACCGGATGCGACGGGTCGATCCGATGCAACAGCTCGTACGCGCGCACGAGCCCGGCCGGGCGGATCCAGTTCGCTCCGCGAAATGGGTTCCGCGGCTCGTCGATCCCCTTGTATGCGCCGAGCGCCGCATGCCCTTGCACGCCGTCGGCGACGCCCGCGAGGAGCTTCGCCTGCGGTGAAGTCGCGCCCGCCGGCAGATTTGGAAGGTCGCCGAGCCAGAGCCAGCCTTGGAGCCCGTGCGCGTGCGCAGCGTCGAGCAGCGCGCGCTCGGCGGCGATCTGCGAATTGATCTGCCCGGGACTCCAGTCGGCGCGGCCGGTGCGGATGAACGTGACGCCTGCTGCAGCAACCTCGGCGAGCCCGTTGCGACCGTTTGGGGCCTTGCCGCCCGGCGGCGGCCCGTTCGAGAGACCGATCGGGAAGCTCATCCAGCCTTGTTCAGCGTGCGTTCCCACGCGTCGAGCAGCTGTTCGATATTGCGGCGCTGCGCGTCGCTGAACTCGAACCGTGCAACGAGCTGCCGTGCCTCGTGCGGATCGTCGTTCTCGACCGCAGCTTCCAGGTGCTCGCGGAGCGGGGTCGGCTGTTGCAGCTGCCGTCGCAGCCAGCGGAGCAGGCTTACCTGCGCGGCTTCCACATGGGCGGTGACGGGCTCGAACCGCCGACCCTCTGCGTGTAAAGCAGATGCTCTACCAGCTGAGCTAACCGCCCGCGACGGGAACCACCGTAACCGAAAGCCCTACCAGACGCGGGGCTTCGCGTGTTCTCTCCACCTGCGCTAACGACTCAGGTCGGTGATCGCGTTTAGGGCGAAGCGACGAACCCTCGGATCATCAAGCGTGGAGGTAAGTGCGAACGAGGCAACTCCGAACACCTTCGCGCCCGAGGGAGCGGTATATCTCACGGCAGGCGCGATGGCTGGATTTTGGGCATCTGCGAAGAAGGTCGTCGTCGGGTAGGGCAGGCATCCGGGCGGCGGTGCCACGTCGTATTCGAAGCCGTTGCCTCGAAACGTATCGCCGGCCTTGAAGCCGGTTCCGTTGAACCACGGGTCGGAGAGGGCTGCGGCGTTGATCGCGTAGCGGGCAATTGGCCCTTGAGCCCCGCCCGCTTCTGTTCCGGTGAGCTGGCATTGAGGTCGGGGCGGGTTGAGTCGCGAGAAGTTCGTCGTCCAGTTACGTGGGTCAGGAGAGGGATCCGGAGCATTCTTGTACGCGACGATGGTGTGTTCGTTGTCCTCATAGCGGATCTGCCAGTCCCCGATATTTCCGCCGAAGAAGCCGAGATTCACGCCGTGATCGCGCGCGGCTTCATACGCGTCTCGCATCTGTCGGCTCCAATACTCACTGTGGCCGAGCACGAGGACGAATTTGTAGCGGAGTAACTCGGCCGGATCGCGGTCGACATCGACGTCAGTTGCGTACGAGACGTCGAAGCCGTACTGCTCCAGCAAGTTGAGCATCGACCGGTCGAAGAGCTCGCCGGCTCCGATCGGTCGGTCGAACGAAACGTGATTGGCCGCGACGCCGTTCGTACTGTTGAAGGTGTAGAGGCTCTTGCCTCCCCAGGCGTTGTACGCCGCCGCTGTGTTGACACTCCTCACGACGAGCAGACGGCCAACGTGTGATCCATGACGGACAAGCGTCGGCACGTTCTGAAAGTGACCTGCAGCAGGCCCGCTTCGCAGAATGATCTGCAGAACGTAGTACCCCGTGACCCAATTCCGAGGTACGCGAAATGAAGACGACACCGGCCAGTTCGCACGCGCCAAGCCGGTTGTCGGGTCCGGCGTGGGCCTAGGCTGCGACGTCCCTTGCAGCGCCCCCCGGCAAGTCGGAACGCACCTCATCAACCGGGCGCCTGACCCGTGGTAGTAGCCAAGCCGATAGACGCGAATTTGATACTTGGCGGCCGGCACAGTGCTCACGTGGACTTGCATCGAATCGCCAGGCGCGACGCTTTGCTGTGACATGTAGCCCTCAGCTTCTCGACCCCGCGCGGACGATCGCAACGAGCCCAGGGCACTCGTCCCCGCCTTCTTGTTCTCGAGCACGATCGGATTCGATGCCTGAGCGCTCGGACCGACAGTCGGCCGGCTCCGTTGATCAGCGGGCGCGTCAAGTGCGAGAACGAGCACGGCCAGCACCGCCAACCCCAGCACGAGAGCGGTGCGTCCTCGTGCTCCACTGCGCAGTACGCGGGAGACGATCGTGACGATTCCCAAATCCTATTGCCTGTCGGGCGGTCTCGGAACGTGGTACACGGTGGACATGGCATACCCGAGTCCGGCAAAGCGCAAGGCGGCTCTGGAGCGGCTGCGGAGGATCTGCCTCGCGCTCCCCGAGACGAGCGAGCGTCCGAGCCACGGCGCGCCGAGCTTCTTCGTGCGCGACAAGAAGTGCTTCCTGATGCTGCTCGACGACCACCACGGCGACGGGCGCTTCGCGATCTGGTGCGCGGCGCCGGCCGGACACCAGGAGCTCCTCATCGCCGCGAATGCCGACCGCTTCTTCCGGCCTCCGTACGTCGGGCATCGCGGGTGGCTCGGCGTGCGGTTGAACGACGGCGTCGACTGGGACGAGCTCGAGGGCATCGTCGAGGACGCATTTGCGTCCGTCGCACCCAGGAATCTGCTGCCTGGCTAGTGCTCCCAGCCGGTCACGATGACCCGCCGGGCGTCGACGTCGGTTACGTCCCGGTTGCGAATGGGGGCGGGCCGATGACCTGCATGCCGCCGGAGCGCTCCGCCGCCGCACGCACGCGGTCGAAATCAACCGGGCCGGAGGGGTCGGTGTCGGCGCTCGCGGGCTCGCTCGCGCCGCGGTAGAACGCCTCTGCGCTCCCCGGGGTCTGCAGGGTGAGTACGCGCGCGGTTGGCGAGGTGACGAGGAAGGCGTGCGGAACGCCGCGGGGAGCGACCGCAAGCCCGTGGGGCCCGACGGGATGGTCGGTGCCGTTGATGTGGACGAGGATCTCGCCCTCGAGCACGTAAAGGGCCTCATCCTCGTTTGCGTGCACGTGCAGAGGCGTGGTTTTTCCGTGCGCCATGAGGTCCTCGAACAACAGGAACGCGCCGCCGGTCTCCTCGGCGCTCGCCTTCATCGTCAGCAGCCCGCCGCCCCAGAAGCGCAAGTGCTCTCCCTCTCCGTCGGCCCGGACGATCGAGATTGCTGCGCTCATTGCATCTGCTCCTTTTCGTCGGCGCGCGTGCAGGCGCCGTCCGTGGACACAAGGTACCATTATGGGCATGACTGTACCATATGAACAGATCGGGCGCGTCAACCAGAAGGCGCGGACGCGTGAGGCACTGGTAGCCGCCACGCGGGAACTGCTCTCGCAGGGCGTCACGCCAACAATGGAAGGGGCAGCCGCCGCCGCATCGATCTCTCGCACCACGGCCTACCGCTACTTCCCGAACCTTCGCGCACTGCTGGTCGCGACCTATCCGCACATCGACGAGCGGTCGCTGCTCGGCCTCGACCCACCCCAGGACCCGGTGGCTCGTCTGGCGATCGTGGCCGAGGACCAGACGCGCAGAATTCTCAAGTACGAGCCCGAGATGCGCGCGGTGCTACGGCTCTCCCTCGAGACCGATTTGTTCGCTGGCCCGGACCTTCCGATGCATCGAGGGTTGCGAATCGGCTGGATCGAGGACGCGCTCGAGCCGCTTCGCGGGCAGATGCCCGAGGAGGACCTCAGCCGGTTGATCTACGGCATCGGCGCGACACTTGGCATCGAAGCGTTCGTCTGGCTGACGGACATCGCCCGCCTTTCGCGCGAGGAGGCAGTGGCGATCATGCGCTCGAACGCCTCGGGACTGCTCCAGTTTGCGATCGCGGCGGGACACCGTGGCCAATAGCGGAAAGGCGCTGAAGCCAAGCGCAATTTGGGGGTGCTCCCATCCGGGAGCAACCCGAACCACGCGGCGGTGGCCGGAACGCGACCGAAGCTCAGGATTTCGCGGGTCTGGCCGCACGCGCAACCGGCGATTTCCGGCGACTTCGCGACGCAGTGCCCCCAACGGGATTCGAACCCGTGCGACGGCCTTGAAAGGGCCGCGACCTGGACCGCTAGTCGATGGGGGCCGACGAGAGCCAGGCTACAGATACATGAATGTCCGGTCTTTGACTGCGAAGCAGTAATCGTCGAACCCGGGATCTCTCTCGTCAGGTAGCTCGAGTCGAAGTTCGCATACGAAGCGCGTTGCGGGCGGGATGCCGTTCAACGAGATGGAGACGTCGGCCCAGGCGCTGTTCAGCGAGATGCTCGTCGCTTCTGCGTTGGGAGGCACTCGAACGTGGAACCGAGCTCGCGCTCGACTGTTCGTGTTGGTCCGGACGCGGAACAGCAATGCGTGAGCGTGTGCAGGTCGGGTCAGGAACCACCGCGCGCGCCGATACCCCGTTCTCTCAGCGCTGCCGGGTTTCGGCTGCTGCCAACCGTTCAAGAGCTCGAACTTCGTTTGTTGCTCGCCCGGGAATGGGGAGTCAACGAAAGAACCTGGTAAGAGGTCGAGCAGAGCTACAACGGCAGTGTCGTAGTTGTTGAGGACGTTGGCGTAATCGCCGGCTCGAAGCGCGGTTGGGCCTTGCCTGGCACTGGCCAGGTGGAGCCGGCTTTGGGTCTGAGCGCGAATCGAGAGGCTTCCGTTGCGATCCGCCAATCGCTTGCTCTCCGAGAGCTGCTGGACCTGGTTCGAGAGATCACCTCGTCGCCGCAACCTCCGCAAGAGTCGATCGCGTGCGCCCTTCAGGGTCGCAAGGATCACGACATTGAGCCGATCCTCATTGGCGACGAGGGTTGCGACATAGTCGGCGAAGGTCGGAATCGATTCGTTGATGCCGAGGAGGGCATCCGGGTGCCGGTTGAGCATCTTGAACTCGACCTGCTCTCCCGACCCATCGGCCCGGAACGGATCCCCCGTCGTCAAAAGCCAGCCGCCGGTTCGTAGAACTCGCAACATCTCATGCATGGCGCCGGGGACGTCGCGCATGTGATGGAGCGCGGCGTTGCAGCAGACGATGTCGAAGGTCTCGTTCTCGAAGGGGAGCGCGTGTGAGAACCCACCGACCCACCGAGCCTCGGGCACCACGTCTTTCCCCCGTCGAATCAAGACGGGGTTGTACTCGAGCGCAGTCACTCGACCCCCTGCCTGGACAAGCCGCCACGCGTCGTAGCCACTGCCGGCGCCGACGTCCAAGACGTCACGGTCAACGAAGTCGATCTCCTTCGAGAGCAGCCGAAACTCCGCGTACTCGGCATAACGGTTGCCGAACCACGGGGCACGAACGAAGTCATCGGAACAGCCGGAAATGAACTTTGTTCGGCCGTCAGCTTCGTAATAGCGCCGCAAGAGGCTCTCGAGGCGTGCGATGTCGTTGCGGCCTGCGGAGTGATTGTCAGCACGCGCGTTCGCGGCAATTTCAATCAGGCCGGCGATGTCACCTGGCTCGTAGTGTCCCAAGAACGGCACACCCCAGATGACGTCAAAGGTCGCACCGCACGAGCTGCACTCGATCGCGTGGGCCAGAACCTCGTCCCGATCCCAGTCCTCGGTCGTGCCGGCGAGTGCCGGCTCGCCGCACATCGTGCATCTGCAGGCGCGAAGCATCAACGCGCGTGTGTTCTAGCAGTCGTCAGGCTCGCTCGACAGCGGCGCGGCCGCTACAGGATACATGAGCCAGCGGGACGTTGCCCCACAGGCGCAATCCTTGTGCTTCACCGAGCACGCGCGGCAGCTCCAATACTCCCACCAGATCCATTTGAGGTGGTTCACCTCGAGCAGGAAGAGGGCGACGATCCAGAGGAGAATCTCGGTGTGCGACACGCTGCTCAACGTATCGACGTCTCCGAGCGCGGAGCAATGGGCCGGAAGGCCCAATCTCCACCGCCGCCGGTCCTACGAGTACGGGGCGGAGCGGTCCTCGGAGGAACCGCTCCGCCCCGATGCTTCGATCGCTAGAGCGCGCCGCCGCGGCGGCCGATGCCGCCCGCAAAGAGGCTGATCAACCAGACCAGCGCGACGATCGCGGCTGCGACGAAGAGCCAATGAACGACGAACCCACCGGCCACGAGGGCCAGCGCGAGTATGAGTAGCACGATCAACAGCATGGTTTCAATCGCCTCCTAATCAGCCCGTTGGATGGCTTTCGGATCTACAACGACCGAAGCCGAAGGACGGGTTACGCCTTAAGAGTGAGCGCCTTGGACTTCACTCCCGACGACGTCGAGCGTGCCGCGCGGTACCACCGACCGCGCTACGTCGCGATGTGCCGTCGACCTCGTGCTGTCGGTTGCGATGCTCGCTGTCTTGCAGTGGGCGTGGCTCGGACCGTGGCATCTCGTCGACGGGCTCGGCTGGGCCGGAGCGGCAGCGGCGTACGCGGCGATCGTGACCGCGATTGGTGCGCTCGTCGCGCGCGCCGGTCTCGTTCTGGCGCGGCTACCTCCAGGAGCGGCACTGGGGCTTCTCGACGCAGAGCGCCACGGGATGGCTCGTCGACCAACTGAAGGGCGAGGCGGTCGGCCTGCTTCTGCTGGCCGCGCTCTGGACGGGGCTCGTCGGTCTCGCCCGATGGCTGCCGTCGGCCTGGCCGGCGGCAGCCGCCGCTGCGCTCGCGTTCGCGGTCGGCTTCCTCTCGTTCGTTGCGCCGGTTGTGCTGGAGCCGATCTTCAACCGCTTCAAGCCGCTTGCCGACGAGCGGCTCGCCGGCGAGCTGCGTGCCCTCGCAGAGCGCGCCGGCGTCCCGGTCCGCGACGTCCTCGTCGCGGATGCGAGCCGGCGCACGACGAAGGTCAATGCGTACGTCTCGGGTCTTGGGAAGACGCGGCGCGTCGTCTTGTACGACACGCTGCTCGATGCTGCAAGCGAAGGCGAGCTCAAGCTCGTCGTGGCGCACGAGCTCGGGCACAGGCGCGAACGGCACATCGTCAAAGCCACGATCGGGGCAATGGCCGGGGCAGCGATCTGGGTCGTCCTGCTCTGGGCTCTGCTCGGCTCGCGCGTCGCCTCGCCGCGCGAGCTGCCGCTCGTGCTGCTCGTCTCGCTGGGCCTGCGGCTACTTGCCGCGGCTCCGACCGCCGCGCTCTTCCGGCACTGGGAACGCGTCGCCGATCGGTTCTCGCTCGAGCTGACGCACGATCTGCCGTCGTTCGAGCGCACGCACCTGCAGCTCGCGCGGAAGAACCTCGGCGACCTCGCGCCACCGCGTCTTGCCTACCTGCTGCTGTTCTCGCATCCGACGGCTCCTGAGCGCCTCGCGCTCGGGCGCGCGTGGGCGGAGGCCTAGTGCACTCGCATGATCATTCGCGCGTTCACGACCGGCGATTGCTTCGCATCGCGCTCGCACTGATCCTCGCGCTGATGGTGGGCGAGATCGTCGCCGGTCTTCTCGCCGGGTCGCTCGCCCTGCTCGCAGATGCCGGACACATGCTCACGGATGCGGCGGCGCTCGGCGGCGCACTCGTCGCGTCACGCCTCGCAACGCGGCCTGCGCGCGGGCCCTGGACGTTCGGCCTCGGGCGCGCCGAGATCCTCGCCGCGCAGGCGAACGGCCTCACGCTGCTGCTCGTCGGCATCTGGATCGTGTACGGCGCTGCGCGGCGGCTCGTCGACCCGCCGAACGTGCATGGCGGAATCGTCCTCGTCGTCGCTCTCGTCGGTGTCGCGGTGAACCTCGTCGCGACCGGCGTCCTCGCACGCGGCGACCGCGAGAGCTTGAACATGCGCGGCGCGTTCCTCCACGTCGCAACGGATCTCGCCGCGTTTGTGGGAACGGCGATTGCAGGCGCGCTCGTGCTCGCAACCGGCTGGGATCGCTTCGATGCAATCGCGGGCCTGCTCGTCGCAGCGCTCCTCTTCCGGTCGAGCTGGTCGCTGCTCCGAGACTCGGGCCGCATCTTTCTCGAGGCTTCGCCGGCAGGCATCGACCCCGGCGCAGTCGCGCGGGCCCTCGCCGACGACGTCGATGTGGTCGGGGTGCACGACCTCCACGTGTGGACAGTCACGAGCGGCTTCCCCGCGCTGGCCGCGCACGTGCTCGTCTCGCCCGACGCCGACTGCCACAGCGCGCGCCGGCGGTTGCAGCATCTGCTCGAAGAGCGATTCCACCTCCATCACGTGACGCTCCAGGTCGACCACGTCGCGCGGCGGGAGCAGCCCGTGGAGCTGCACCGAGGTTAGAGTCGCACGGTGACCGACTACGACCTCCGCGGCAAGACGGCGATCGTCACCGGCGCGTCGTCCGGAATCGGGCAAGTGACCGCGAAGGCGCTGGCGGACGCAGGCGTGCGCGTCGCGGGCGGTGCTCGGCGCGTCGAGCGGCTCGATACCGAGATCGCGCTCGAGCTGGACGTGACCGACCCCGCGAGCTCGGCACGCTTCGTCTCGCAGGCCGTCGAGCGGTTGGGCGGAATCAACATTCTCTTCAACAACGCCGGTCTTGCCCTCGGCCGGGCGCTCTTCGACGAGTCGAGCGAGGAAGACGAAGCCGCAGTGTTTGCGACCAACGTCAACGGTCTTGTCCGTATGACGCGTCTGTGCCTCCCGCACATTCACGAGTACGGCCACATCGTCAACATGGGCTCGGTCGCCGGGCGGCAGGCGTATGAGAAAGGGGCGAGCTACATTGCCTCGAAGTTCGCCGTGCGCGGCTTCACCTACGCACTGCGCGAAGACCTGCTCGGCCGTCCGATCCGCATCACAACCGTGGATGCCGGGATGGTCGAGACGGAGTTCTCGCTCGTCCGCTTCAAGGGCGACGCCGACAAGGCGTCGGCAGTCTACGAGGGCATCGATCCGCTGACCGCGGAGGACATCTCGGACTGCGTCATGTGGGCGGTCACCCGCCCGTGGCACATGAACGTCGACGAGATCGTGGTGAAAGCGCGCAACCAGGCTTCCGGCGGTCGGATCCTCCGAGAAACATGACCGCCTGGCGGGTCGTCGTCGTGACGCGGATCCTGCCGGTCGCGCTCGGCTTCCATGCGGCGTTGCGCGATGCCGGACACGATCCGGTCGCACTGCTCACGATTCGCGACACCGACGGCCGCTACGGCGGGTTCGATCTCGGCGGGATGCTGAGCGAGCTGCCCGCGGAACTCGACATCCTCATGCCGGCCCGCCGTGCATCGATCGCACCGCTGCTCGCGTCGGTGCAGCCGGATCTCGTCGTCTGCATGGGCTTCCCGTGGAAAGTGCCCGCGGATGCGCTCGCGGTGCCGCGGCTCGGCTGGATCAACGGCCATCCGTCGCTTCTGCCTCGCCACCGCGGCCCCGTGCCGGTGGCGTGGGCGATCCGCGACGGCGAGGAGGAGTTCGGCGTCACGTTCCACCGCATGGACCCGGAGCTCGACACCGGTCCGATCCTCGCGCAGAAGGCGGCGCCTCTCGGCGAGCTCTGCGAGCCCGAGGAGCTTTACGGACGCATGGGGCCGCTCGTGATCGAAGTCCTCGGCGAAGCGCTCGCGAATCTCGCGGCCGGAGTGGAAGGCGTTGCGCAGGAAGGCGGCGACTACCAGAGCTTCTTCGGCGACGAGGATGCACGCCTCGATTTCTCGCGACCGTTCGCGGAAGTGCACAGGCTCATCTGGGCGTGGCGCTACACGATCGCGAGAGGCGAGCTCCACGGCGCCCTCGCCGAAGTCGACGGCGAAGACGGTGCGGGTGCTCGCGTCCTCGCTCACCGAAGCCGAGGACGCCATTCGAGTCGAGTGTGCGGACGCGACCGCTCTGGCTCGTGAAGACCGAACCGGTCGAATCGCTCACGTAGCGGCGACCGCCGGGGCGGCTTCGACCGCCGGCTCGAGCGTGAACTCGCGCACGCACCTCAGCCGCAGGATGAACAGCGTGCTCACGACGACCCAGGCGGCCGCAAGCGTCAGGTCGCCTCGCAAGCCGATCAGAGAGGAGATCGGGCCGGCGAGCGCGTAGCCCGCGGGCAGAAACACCATCGCTCCCATCCAGCTGTAGGCCGCGACGCGCGCGAGCTTCGCCGGCTCGATCGTGCGCTGGACTGCGCTGTCCCAGACAACCGATCCGAGTGAGAACGCGAAGCCTGCGCAGGCAGCCGCCGGGACGAGCAGGACGATGTTGGGATGGTACGCAAGGAGCAGGTTTTGCGCCGCCGTCAGGATGAAGAGCCCGCTCACTGCAAGGAGCGGCCGGCGCGGTCTCAGGCGAAGCCCGGCGATTCCGCCGACGAGTGCGCCGACGCCCTCACCGGTGACGATCGCCGCCCACGATCCGGCGCCGTTCATCTCGTGCTTCGACACGACCGGCCCGAGCACGAAGAATGGCGCGTAGGTGATCGTGAAGTAGAGCGCGATCCACGCCGTCAGGACCCAGACCCACTGGTGCTCGACGAATGCGCCCCAGCCTTCGCGCAGCTGCCGGACGAAGCCCGCGGCCGGAGCAGCGAGCGATGTGACCCGAACCCGCGAGAGCAGCAGCGCGCTCGCTGCGTACGTGGCGCCGTCGAGCAGAAGCGCCGAGCCGGGACCGACCAGTGCGACGAGCGTGCCGCCCGTTGCGGCGCCGAGCGGGAAGGCGGCGAAGCGCGCAATCGCCGAGGTAGCTGTTCGCCTGCTGCATCAGATCGGGGCGCACGATCTCGCGCACGAGGCCGTAGAACGCCGGGTTGTAGAACGCGACCGCCGCGCCGCCGAACGCCTGCAGCACGATCAGCTCCCAGATGTGCGCATGGCCCGTGACGAGCAGAACGCCCATCGTCACGCGCACGCACGTGCTCGCAACGTCGGACGAGATCATCACCGCGCGCCGCGGCAGCCGGTCGCCGACGACGCCGCCGAACGCGAGCATCGCCACCTGCGCGACGGTCCAGGCTGCGAAGGAGAGCCCGACAGCCGTTGCGCTTCCGCCCCGATCGAGGATCGCGAAGGCGACGGCGATCGGCGCCAGGTACGTCCCGACGTACGAGATCGCCCGTCCGGCGAAGAGGAGCCGGAAGTTACGGTCGCGGAGCGCCTCCACGACCGGCATGTTGAACCGCTAGGCGGCCGCCGACAAGTCGGCCCAGCGCTTCAGTCCCTGGTACGACTGCCAGAGCGGCATCGCCCCGTCCCAGTCGCCGACGTTCTCCCCGGCGTCGGCAAGCTCTGCGCGCACGTAGGCGACGAACTCGTCCTCGCTCGCACCGCCGCGGACGAAGTCGGCCCAGTCGTAGAGCTCGAGGCGCAGCTCCGCGAGGTGACGCTGCGGATCCTCCGCGACACCGAAGTGGATCAGAGCGAGCCGATCGGCATCGCGCCGCTCGATCTCCTCGATCGTCCGCACCCACTCCTCGAGGTCGAACTCCGGCGGAGGCGTCGGCGGCAGCACGGCGCGGCCGGGTTGGATGCGAACGCCGGCGGCGTCGCCCGCGTAGAGCGTCCCGTCGCGGTCGAGGTAGGAGACGTGATGCGACGCGTGGCCCGGGGTCGGGAAGCACGCGAGGCCGAGCACGCGGTCGCCGACGACGTGGATGTTGGCCTCCGGCACGGGAGCGAGCTCGCCCCAGAGCGTGTCGAATGTGTCGCCGTAGAGCCGGCGCGCGCTGCGCTCGAGTCGCTCCGGCTCGATCAGATGCGGCGCGCCGATCTCGGAGACGTGCACCTGGAGCGCGGGATGCTCCCGCACGAGCACGCCGGCGGCGCCCGCGTGGTCGAGATGAATGTGACTGAGCAGCAGATGGCGCACGTCGGCGAGCTTCATGCCCTGCTGCTCGAGGCCGTTCTTCAGCGCGGCGATCGTCGTCGTCGGGCCGCAGTCGAAGAGCGCCGGGCCGTCTTCGGTGTCGAGCAGGTAGCACCCGACCGAGCGCTCGCGTCCCGCGTGATGAAGGTCGATCAGATTCACGCCACGCGGTCGCGGGATGCGGCGAGAATCTCCGCCGCCTCGTCGCGGTTGCCCCAGCCTCGAGTCTCGGTCTTCTTCGACGGCTCGAGGTCCTTGTAGCGCTGGAAGAAGTGCTCGATCTCGTCGCGCAGCTCGGCGGTCACGTCGTGAATGTCGCGCACGCGCTCCCATGACGGGTCGCCGAGCGGCACGCAGAGCAGCTTCTCGTCGGGGCCCTTCTCGTCCGACATGTGAAAGACGCCGATCGGGCGCACGCGAATGCGACAGCCCGGGAACGTCGGATCGGAAACGAGGACGAGTGCGTCCAGCGGATCGCCGTCGTCGGCGAGGGTTCCCTCGACGTAGCCGTAGTCCGCGGGATACGTCATCGCGGTGAACAAGCGGCGGTCGAGGACGATGCCGCCGAGCTCCGGGTCGTACTCGTACTTGTTCCGCGAGCCCGACGGAATCTCGACGAAGACGACGGAGTCGTTCACGCGCGAACTGCGGCCGGTACGAGCGCGTGCTCGAGGTCGGCGATCAGATCCGCGACGGACTCGATGCCGACCGACAGGCGCACGAGGTTCGGGGGTGCGGCGAACGGCGAAGTCGCCGTCGACGCGTGCGTCATCTTCGCCGGCACCTCGATCAGGCTCTCGACGCCGCCAAGCGACTCCGCGAGCTGAAAGAGCTTCGTGCGGCCGGCGAGTGCGATCGCTTCCTGCTCGGACGCCGCGAGGAACGAGACCATCCCGCCGAAGTCGCGCATCTGCTTCGCGGCAAGCGTGTGCTGCGGGTGCGACGGCAGCCCTGGATAGAGCACGCGCTCGACGTTGCCGCGCCGCTCGAGCCACACGGCGACCGCCATCGCGTTCTCGCAGTGCTGGCGCATGCGCACGGCGAGCGTCTTGATCCCGCGCAGGACGAGCCAGGAATCGAAGGGGCCAGGCACGGCGCCGAGCGACTTCTGGAGGAAGTACAGGCGCTCCGCAATCGTCGGATCGTTCGTCGCGACGAAGCCGCCGACGGTGTCCGAATGACCGCCGAGGTACTTCGTCGTCGAGTGGACGACGATGTCGGCTCCGAGGTCGAGTGGGCGCTGCAGATAGGGCGTCGCAAACGTGTTGTCGACGACGAGGATTGCGCCGACCTCGTGCGCAGCGTCGGCGGCCGCTCGGATGTCGACGATGTTCAGCAGTGGGTTCGACGGAGACTCGACCCACACGATGCGCGTGTTCTCGTCGAGATGCTCGCGCAAGTTCGGGAACTCGTCCGCCGGCACGTAGTCGAATAGATAGCCCTTCGGCTCGTAGACCTGGGAGGTCATCCGATAGACGCCGCCGTACACGTCGGCGATCAGCACGACGCGCTGGCCGGGATCGACGAGGTGCATGAGCGTTGTCGTTGCGCCGAGCCCGGACGAGAACGCGATGCCGTGATCGGCGTTCTCGAGCGACGCGAGCGCTACCTGCAGGGCGGTGCGGGTGGGGTTCGCAACGCGGGCGTAGTCGTACCCCTTGTGCTCGCCGACCGCACTCTGGACGAAGGTCGAAGTCTGGTAGATCGGCGTGATGATCGCGCCGGTCGCCGGATCCGGCTCCTGGCCGTCGTGGATGGCGCGCGTCTCGAAGTCCATGCCCGAAGTCTACGAACGGGCGACGCGCTCGGCTCCGAGCACCCTGGCGAGCCTGCCGAGCGCCGCGTCGAGGGAGTCGTCGAGCGAGCCGCGGACGCCGGGCTCGGGATGGAATGCCTTCACGACCAGCGTGCCGCTCGGCCCGATCGTGCTTGAGGTCGGCGCGGCCCACGAGCCGGTCTTTCCGGAGCAGCGGGAGGACGTAGTAGCCGTAGACCCGCTCGGGCTCGCGCTTGTACACCTCGATCACGTGGCGAAAGCCGAAGACGCGCTCGAGGAACGCCCGGTCCCACACGAGGTTGTCGAACGGCGAGAGGAGCAAGGCAGGAGGTACGGGTCCGTCCGGCTCGGCGTCGGCCGGCACGAGGACGGGCGCCTTGCCGTCCTCGACGTCGAGCCTGCGGAGCTTGCCCTCGGTGACGAGCGCTGCAGCGTGAGGCCGGACGCCCGCCGCGCCGCCGCGTAGGCGCCACATCTCGGCGACGGCGGCCTCCGTGAGTGCGCCGCGGGCGTGGACCCCGCGCAGCGTCGCCCAGCGGACGAACTCGTCGCGCGTCGCCGCCGGTGTGTCCAACACGTCTGCGGGGATGAGACGTTCGGTCAGGTCGTAGAGACGCTGAAAGCCGTCGCGGCCGGCGATCGCGAGCCGCCCTGCGGAGTGCAGCGCTTCCAGCACCACCTTGGCCGGTTTCCAGTTCCACATCCCGCCTGACCCGGTGCCCTCGAAGTCGCGGGAGCCGAGCGGGCCGCGCTCGCCGATCTCGCGCAGCACCTGCGCGGTCAGCTCGGGTTCGCGCTCGAGGACGTTGCCGTGCCACGGATGCGACTCGGCGAAGTGCACCATGCGCCAGCGGTGCATCGCGTAGTCCTCGATCGGCACGAGGCACGCTTCGTGCGCCCAGTACTCGAAGATGCGCCCCTCGCGCATCAGCTTCGAGACGGCGGATTCGGGATAGGCGCCGATGCGTGCGCCGAGCGCGAGTCGGTGGCTTCGGTCGACGGTCGAGATCGAGTCGAGCTGGACGCAGCCGAGGCGCTGCACCGTCGCGAGCACTTCGGCGCTCGTGCCGCTGCGGGCGCGCGACGCGTAGCCCTGTGCCTGCACCACGCGGCGGCGGATCTCTGCAAGGCTGATGCTCGTGGCGGACTTCGGCACCTTCGTACTCAAGCAGTTGCCGCCTGCCCCGCAGCGGGTGCTCGAGGTGGGGTGCGGGGCAGAAGGCGGTCTCGTCGAGCTGCTCGCGAGCTCGGGTTACGACGTGACGGGCGTCGACCCGCACGCGCCGAAAGGCGAGCGGTTCCTGCAGGCGACATTCCAGGAAGCAAGTATCAGACGGTTGCTCGAAGGGTTCGATGCGGTCGTCGCGGGCAATGTCCTGCACCACGTGAGTCCGCTCGACGACGGGCTCGACATGCTGGCGTCAATCGCGCCACTGCTGATCGTCGACGAGTTCGCGTCCGATCGGATCGATCGCGCGGCTCAAGACTGGTACGAGGGGCAGCACCGGATGCTGCGCGCGGCCGGGATCGAGCCGCACGGCCCCGCCGATCTGAACGAATGGCGCGAGCGCCATCCCGGCCTGCACCCGCATGTCGTACTGCTCGCGGCTCTACGCGCGCGTTACGACGAGCGTGTGCTCGAGTGGGTTCCCTACCTGTCCCGCTGGCTCGGAGGTCCGAGCAGCGAGTTCCTCGAGCAGACGCTGATCGACGCCGACTTGATTCCGGCGATCGGCTATCGCTGGGCCGGCGTGAGAACGTCGACGACGCGCTCTGCAGCTGCCGTGCGGTAGCTCTCGCCGAGCTTGCCGGCCAGGATCTCCGGCAGCTGTCCACTCTCGGCCAGCTCCTGCACGATGTCGGCGCCTCCGACGAGCTCGCCACCGACGAACACCTGCGGAATCGTCGGCCAACCCGACAGCTCCGACAGCGCCTGGCGGATCGCGGGGTCGGGAAGGACGTTCACTGCGGTCACGGGCGCGCCCGCCTCGCGCAGCGCACGCAGCGCGCGATCGGAGTTGCCGCACATCACGAACTCCGGCGTGCCCTTCATGAAGAGCGCCACCGGCTCGTTCTCGATCACGTTCTTGATGTTGTCGGAGATCTCGCTCATGTCGTCCCTCTCGTCTTGATTCGAAGTTCGTGAATCGTGCCGTCGCGCAGCGGCTCGGCGAGCGCGTCGTTCACGAGGCGATGCTGGTCGAGCAGCGGCAGGCCGTCGAAGCGCGGACTCGTGACGATCACCTGGAAGTGGTCGCCGCCGCCGGTACGGTCCTCGACGCGGAGCTCCCCCGCGTCTGGGAATGCATCGCGCAGAAGCGATTCGAGGCGATCGGCAGCCATGAGCCCATCGTACTGACGGCGACGTACCCTTAGCCGCCATGGAGGAGATCGGGCTCTTCCCACTCGGCATCGTCCTGCTCCCCACCGAGCGGGTGCCGCTCCACATCTTCGAGCCGCGGTATCGCGAGCTGATCGGCGAATGTCTCGAGGACGACGGCGAGTTCGGTCTGATCTACGCCGACGAGGAGGGCGTGCGAGAGATCGGAACCCTGGCGCGCGTTGCCGAGGTGCTCGAGCGCTTCGACGACGGCCGGATCAACGTCGTCGTCGAGGGCGGCACTCGCTTCCTTGTCGAACGGCTGACTCGCGGTCGCTCGTTCATGACGGCGGTAGTGGAACCACTCGACGACGATGCGGGCGAGGTCGACGACGAGACAGTTGCCAGCGCGGTCGGCGCCTTCCGCGCGCTGGCCGCGCTCGCCGGCGCGGAGACCGAGCCGCCCGACGAGACATCTCCGCAGCTCTCGTTCGAGCTGACTGCGCAGGTCGAGCTGGCGCCTGCGGCGAAACAGGAATTGCTCGAGTCCCGCTCCGAGCAGGAACGGCTCGTGCTCGTGGTCGAGCTGCTCGACCTGGCGCGGCAAGCGCTGATCGCGGCGCGAGCCCTCGGCGAGCGCGCGAAGCGCAACGGCTCCCGTATGAGTTAGCGCTGATGCGCCAAGAACTCGAGCAGGTCGGAGCGCGTCAGCACGCCGACCGGCTTGCCGTCCCGCGCAACGACGACGGCGTTCGTGCCGCCGGTCAGCGTCGCGAACACCTCGTCGAGCGTCGCCGACGCCTCGATCGCGCCGAGCGGCGGCTGCATCGCATTCGCGACGTCCTCGTGCAGCATGTCCGGGTTCGTGAAGACCCGCTCGAGGAGCGCACGATCCTGGAGAGAGCCGATCACGTCCGCGAGCGAGTCGCCCCCGTCGCGCACCACCGGGAGCTGGGAGATGCTGTAGCGCTGCATCGTGTCGATGCCCTCGCCGACCTTCTGATGCGCCGCGATCGTGACGAGCGCCGGGAGATCGCCGCCGTGCTTCGCGCGTAGGACTTCCTCCACCGTGGGCAGGGGAGCGTGGCGCTCGAGGAAGCCGTGCTCGAGCATCCAGTTGTCGTCGTAGAACTTCGAGAGATAGTTGCGCCCCGAGTCGGGAACCATCATCAGCACGCGCTTGCCCTCACCGAGTCGCTCCGCGATCTGCACGGCTGCATAGACGGACGTACCGCCGGAGCCGCCCGCGAGGATGCCCTCTTCGCGCGCGAGCCGGCGCGCCCACTGGAACGACGCGCGATCCGAGACGCGAATCCACTCGTCGACGACCGTTGGATCCATCGTCTTCGGCCAGGTGTCTTTGCCGATTCCCTCGACGAGATACGGGTGCAGATCCTCCTCGCTCTTCGCCGTGTACACCGAGCCTTCGGGATCGGCGCCGACGATCAGCACCTCCGGCTTTCGCTCCTTGAAGTAGCGCCCGACGCCGCTGATCGTGCCGCCCGTGCCGACCGAGACGACGATCGCGTCGATGTCGCCTCCGGTCTGCTCCCAGATCTCCGGCCCGGTCAGGCGATAGTGCGCCTCGGGGTTCGCCATGTTCGAGTACTGGTCGGGCTTGAAGCCGCCGGGGATCTCCTCGGCGAGCCGGTCGGAGACGGAGTAGTAGCTCTCGGGCGAGTCGTGCTCGACCGCGGTCGGCGTGATCACGACCTCCGCGCCGTACGCGCGTAGTAGCGCGATCTTCTCCTGGCTCATCTTGTCCGGCATCACGAAGATGCAGCGGTAGCCCTTGATCGCGGCGCCGATCGCGAGCCCGACACCGGTGTTGCCCGACGTCGGCTCGACAATCGTCCCGCCCGGCTTCAGTTTCCCTTCGCGCTCGGCCGCTTCGATCATCGGCAGGCCGATGCGATCCTTCACGGAGCCGCCGGGGTTGAGGTACTCGAGCTTCGCGAGAATCTGCGCGCCGCCGCGCGGGCTGAGCTTGTCGAGGCGAACGATCGGCGTCGCGCCCACGAGCTCGAGGATGCTCGGGTACTGCGCGGGCCACGCTAGACGGCCATCGCAGCGCTGGGCTGCTCGAGCTCGCGTCCGCGAACGAGCGCAAGGCAAGCCGCGACCGACACCGCGCCGATCGCCGCGAGCACCCAGAACCCGAGCGAGAACCCGCTCGTTTGCGCCTGGGCAGGCGTGTGACCCGAGGCGAGCAGCGTGCCCATGTGCGTGAACGCGACGGTCGCTGCGACGGCGACGCCGAGCGCGCCGCCGATCTGCTGCGACGTGTTGATCAATCCCGATGCCAGCCCCGCCTCGTGCGACTCGACCCCGGCCAGAGCGGCGATCGACATCGGGATGAAGGAGAAGGCCAGGCCGACTCCGACCATCAGGTAGCCCGGCAGGAGCGCCGAGACGAACGCGCCGTGCGTCGGTATCTGCGTGTACCAGAGCATTCCACCGGTGATCAGCGCCAGGCCGACCGTCATCACCGGGCGAACGCCGACCCTCGTCACGAGCGCCTGCGAAAGTCCCGCAACCGGAATCACGGTTCCGGCGGTGGCGAGAAAGGTGAGTCCCGTCTTGAGCGCGGAGTAGTGCAGCACCTGCTGTACGTACAGCGTCAGCAGGAAGAAGTTCGCAAACACGACGGCTCCGAGGAAGAAACCGCAAATGTTCGCTCCCGTGACCGTGCGCACACGGAAGATGCTGAACGGCATCATCGGCGAGCGGTGCCGCAGCTCGATCGCGATGAACGCGGCCAACAGCACGGCAGCGCCGGCGAGCTCCCCGATTGTTCTCCCGCTCCCCCAACCGACGTCAGGGGCCTTCGAGATCGCATAGACGAGCAGCCCGAGGCTCGACGTGATCGTCGCCGCGCCGCCTGCGTCGAATCCGCGCAGGCCCGGAATGCGGCTCTCCCGCACCAAGGGCCGCGTCAGGGCGAGGACGACGGCGCCGACCGGCACGTTGACGAAGAAGATCCACTCCCAGCCCGCGTACTTCGTGAGGATGCCGCCGAAGAGCACGCCTGCGGCGGCGCCGCTGCCGCCCATCGCTCCCCAGATGCCGAGCGCCTTGTTGCGTTCCGAGCCCTCATCGAAGGTCGTCATGATGATCGCGAGCGTGCACGGCGACACGATTGCCGCTCCGACGCCCTGCACGGCGCGTGCCGCGATCAGCACGCCGATCGAGCCCGCGAGGCCGCAGACGAGCGAGGCAAGCGAGAACAACGCCATCCCGATCATGAACATCCGCCGGCGTCCGAGAAGATCGGCCGCTCGGCCGCCCAGCAGCAAGAGGCCGCCGAAGGTAATCGTGTACGCGATCAGCACCCACTGCAGTGAGGACTCGGACACGTGCAGGGACGTCTTGATCGACGGCAGCGCCACGTTGACGATCGAAACGTCGAGCACCGTCATGAACATTGCGACGCAGACGAGCGCGAGCGCCTGCCAGCGGCGGGGGTCGTGCTCAGTTGCGTGCGCCGACTCGCTCATTCGCTGCGAGCAATCGTATACCGGGCGGTTGGGCTCCCCCGCCCCCAAAGCCACCGTTGAGCGTTAGAGCGCAGGCAGCTTCTCGTCGGGCGCAGGTCGGAGCACCTTCTCGATGTAGGACGGGATCGTTTCCGCGAGTCCGACATCCTTTCCGGCACGTTCCGACAGGAACCAGCGATGCTCGAGCAGCTCGTGGAAGATCTCCGCCGCTGCGCGGCGTCCGCGCAGCTCGGGTGGTATTGCAGCGATCGACGGCTCGAAGACCTCGCTGAGCCAGCGGCCGGCTGCGGCTGTGTCGGAGACGGGCTTCTTGCCGGAAGCCTCGAGCGACGCGCGATACCGGGTGAGGTCGTTGAGGAGGCGGCGCGCCTGGTTCTCCTGTGCGTCGAGCCCGGTGAGGCGCAGCAGCCGTCGCCGGTGGTGTCCCGGCTCGACGACCTTGGAGTGCAAGCAGCAGGCGCACCTCGTCTCCATCCGAGACGAGCTCGACCTCTTCGACGTCGTACCCGAGCTCGTTCAAGCGGCGCAGCCGCTCTTCGAGCCGGTGTCCTTCGCCGATGGTGAACACCTCCTCGCGGGTCAGCTCGTCCCAGAGCTCGTCATACGAGGCGCGGACGCTCGCTGCGAACTCGAAGGGATCGTCGACGACCTCGCGCTCGAGCTCGGCTGCGAGATCGTGCAGCTCGCCGGCGATGTTCTCCTCGGCGATGTCGAGGTCGTGCTGCCTCTGGCCGTCCGAGAGCCGCTCGTGCAGTCTCGCTCGTCTCGGCGTCGACGAGATACGCAGAGAGTGCGCCGGCGTCGCGGCGGAAGAGTGCGTTCGAGAGCGAGCAGTCGCCCCAGAAGAAGCCGGCGATGTGGAGGCGCACGAGCAGCTCCGAGAGGGCATTGCGGATCGACGGCTCCGTGGCGGGCAGCGTCGCGCGGCCGAGGATCAGGCGGTACGGCAGAGCGAACTCGAGGTAGCGCGTGATCAGGACCGCTTGCAGCTCCTGGCCGGCGGCGGAGATCCGGTCGTCGGCGACACCGACGACTTCGACCGACGGAACGTCCTCGTCCTCGAGTACGCGCGAGCAGCCGGTACTCGCGCGCCGCAATCCGCGGCGGCAGTTCTTTCAGCGCGAAATAGGCGCCGTTCAGCTCGACGAAGCGCACGACATGACGGCCGATGCCGCGTTCGATGTCGACGAGACGCTCCTCCGGCCAATCCTCGAGCGGCAGCGCCCACGGCAGGTCGAGCAGTGCGGCCTGCTCGGTTCGGGCAAAGAGTCTGAAATGCGGCGCCGTCGCCATCTGGCTAATGCCGGAAGTGTCTCCGCCCCGTGAACACCATCGCGGCACCGGCCTTCTCGACAGCGTCGATCACGTCCTGGTCGCGCCGCGAGCCGCCCGGCTGGACGATCGAGGAGACTCCGGCGTCCAGAGCGATTCGCGGCCCGTCGGGGAAAGGGAAGAAGGCATCCGACGCGAGAGCGGCGTCGCTGAGATCGTGGTGCTGGGCGCGCGCCTTCTCGACGGCGATGTTCACGGCGTCGACGCGGCTCATCTGGCCGGCGCCGATCCCGATCGTCTGGAGATCCTTCACGATCACGATCGCGTTCGACAGGACGTGCTTGCACACGCGCCAGGCGAAGACGAGATCGCCCCATTGCTTCTCGCTCGGCGCACCGGCGACGACCTGCCAGGCTTCGCGATCCTCGATGTCGGTGTCGGGGTCCTGCACGAGCAGGCCGCCGAGCACCCGCTTGTAGTGGCGTAGGTCGACATCCCGGCGCCGCTCGCGGTCGAGCGAGGATGCGGACGTTCT
Organism: uncultured Actinomycetes bacterium; assembly: GCA_963707525.1. GTDB lineage: Bacteria > Actinomycetota > Thermoleophilia > Gaiellales > Gaiellaceae > Palsa-739. The sequence continues at coordinate 39,655 of CAVPQJ010000002.1, forward strand.
GCTTGCCCTTCAGCGCGTCGAGTGCGGTGTCGTCGTAGCCGGGCGCGAGCAGCACCTCGATGAACTGCTCGGCGAGCTTCTCGCCGAGCGCCGCGTCGACCTCGCGGTTCAGCACGACGATGCCGCCGTACGCCGACGTCGGGTCGGACGCGAGCGCCTTGTCGTACGCCTCCTCGATCGTCGCGCCGACGCCGACACCGCACGGGTTCGCGTGCTTGACGATCACGCAGGCCGGCAGGGTGAACTCGCGCGCGAGCATGCGTGCGGCCGAGAGATCGTTGAGGTTGTTGAACGAGAGCGCCTTGCCGTGCAGCTGTTCGACGCGCGACAGCAGGTGCGTTCGCGCGCCACGCTCGGCGTAGTAGGCGGCGCGCTGGTGCGGGTTCTCTCCGTACGAGAGGTCGAGCACCTTCTCGAGCGCGATCACGTGCGTGTCCGGGAATGTCTCGCGCTCCGAGAACCAGGTTGCGATCGCCGCTTCGTAGCCGGCGCTCGTCGCAAACGCTTCGGCGGCGAGCTCTCGTCTCGTGTCGAGCGAGAGCGCGCCGTTCTTGCGCAGCTCGTCGAGCACGAACCCGTAGCGCTCCGGACGGCAGACGGGCGCGACGTGCGCAAAGTTCTTCGCCGCACCGCGGAGCATCGACGGGCCCGCCGACGTCGATCATCTCGACGGCCTCCGCCTCCGTGATGCCCCTCTGCGCCGAGATCCGCTCGAACGGATACAGGTTGATGCAGACGAGATCGAACGGCTCGATGCCGTGCTCCTGCAGCGTCGCCATGTCGTCGGGGTTGTCGCGACGCGCGAGGATGCCGGCGTGGATGCGCGGGTGAAGCGTCTTGACGCGCCCGCCGAGCATCTCCGGAAAGTCGGTCAGCGACTCGACCGGCGCGACCGTGAGTCCGAGCTCCTCGAGGTACTGCGCGGTTCCGCCGCTCGCGACGATGTCCCAGCCGAGCTCGGCGAGACCGCGCGCGAAGACGTCGAGGCCTGTCTTGTCGTAGGTCGAGATCAGCGCGCGCACAGCTCTCCGACGACGCGGGGGAGCAGCCGATGCTCGATCTCCTTGATGCGTGCGTGCAGCGTCTCGGGCGTGTCGCCGTCGAGGACGGCAACCCGCTCCTGCGCGAGAATCGGGCCGCTGTCGACGCCTTCGTCGACGAGGTGCACGGTCGCACCGGCCTCGGCGACGCCGGCAGCGAGCTGGTCCTCCACCGCGTGCGCACCGGGAAACTCCGGCAGGAGCGACGGATGGACGTTCACGACGGCGTCCGGAAAGCGATCGAGGAACGCGCTCGTGAGCAGGTGCATGTAGCCGGCGAGCACGACGATGCGGACTCCCTGCCGCTCGAGCCAGTCGGCCATCGCCGCGTCGCGTTCGCTGCGATCGGGGTAGTCGTCCAGCTCGAACGTCTCGGTCGCGACGTTTCGCGCGCGCTCGAGCGCGGGGGCGTCACGCCGGTTGCTCGCGACTGCGACGACGGGAAGGCCGGCGTCGAGCAGCGCCTGCAGGTTCGTGCCGTTGCCGCTGACGAGGACGCCGATCACTCGAGCGCCCCGATGACGAGCGAGCCGGCAGGCGGCTCCGTCACGACGGCGCACATGCCGATGCCGAGGTTGAAGACGCTGCGCGCCTCCTCCTCTTCGACGCCCTGCTCGGCGAGCCACTGGAAGACGGCCGGCCGCTCGCCAGGAGTCCCAGTCGATCCGGGCGTGCACGCCTTCGGGGAGCACGCGCGACAGGTTGCCGAGGATGCCGCCGCCCGTGACGTGGGCGAGCGCCTTGACGTCGGCTTGCGCGCGCAGGGCGTGTACGTCGTCGAGGTACAGCGTGTGCGGTGCGAGCACCATGTCGGCGTCGAAGTCGTCGTCGCCGATGAGCGCGCGTACGAGGGTGTAGCCGTTCGTGTGCAGGCCGTTCGACGCGAAGCCGACGATCGCGTCGCCTCGCACGCAGCGGGAGCCGTCGATCAGGTCGTCGCGGTCGACGAACCCGACGCAGGTCCCGGCGAAATCGAGCTCTTCGTCCCGGTAGACGCCGGGAAGCTCCGCCGTCTCGCCGCCGATCAGCATGCAGCCGGCTGCGCGGCAGACCTCGGCCGCGCCTTCGACGAGATCGGCGACCTGGTCGAGCTCGATGTGCGCCGCCGCGACGTAGTCGAGGAAGAAGAGCGGCGTCGCGCCGGTGCAGAGCACGTCGTTGATGCAGTGCGCCGCCAGATCCATTCCGCCCCAGCGGAGCCGGCCCGCGCGCCGCTGCAGCATGAGCTTCGAGCCCACGCCGTCGGTCGAAGCGGCGAGAAAGCGCCGCTCGTCGAGCGGATAGAGCCCGGCGAAATGGCCGAAGCCGGCGGCGCCGGTCGACTCGACGGCCGCGCGCAACCGCTCGACGACCGCGTTCGCAGTCGCGAGCGAAACGCCGGCGGAGGCGTAGGTGGGGGAGTCCTCGGTCAAGAGCACCACTCTACGATCCGCCCGAGATGGACGAGGGCCATGGCCCCGCAGCTCCGTCACGACGACGTCACCAATTGTTCGTGTCTGACACCGGGACTGTTCCGTCCGGCCAGGGCCTTCGCTCAACCATGCGGATCCCGAACCGCGGTGTCTGACACCGGGACATGTCCGCCTAGACGAACAGCTCGGCGTGCAGCTCCGGCCGGCCCTGCGGGCCTCCGGGCACGAACCGTACGAGCGTCTCGCCGACTTCGACGTCTGCGCCGAGCCGCTCGCATTCGAGGACCTCGGCCAGCGCGACCGCCTTCGCTTCAGGATCATCGGCCTTCAGATGCAGCTCGGAGAGCCGGAGCCGGTCTCCCTCGTCGAGCAGCTGGTCGATCCAGTCCCGCGGCGGGTGCAGCTCGAGGCGATAGCCGGCGTTCGTCGAGACGAAGGTGCGGCGGCCGCCGTGCTCCTGCACGCGGAGCTCTGCTTCCTCCGCGCGTGCGAGCGCAGCCTCGAATTCGTCCTCGTCGAGAGCGAGGCCGAGGTGATCGACGCGCGGCAGCGGCCACTGACCCGGCTGCACGACGACGTTGACGGAGCCCAGCTCGAGCTCGGACAGCCGCAGCTTGAACCCGATCGCATCGAGCTCGGTCCACGAGACGCCCGCCTCATAGGACGTCAGGTCCTCGCCGATCCGACCGTGGCGCGCGATCAGATCGAAGCCGAGCTTGCCGATGTACCGCGCCTCGACTTCGCGCACGCGGCTCGTCACCAGGTGGTAGTGGAAGAGATGCACGCGCCGGGATGGTACGGAGGACTCGTTCGGCCGCGCGTCGAAGCCGCGCTGGATCGGATGGGAATTCATCACGTCGACCTCGTCGTCTCCTCCATCGAGCGCAGCTTGCCGTTCTACCGCGAGCTGCTCGGTCCCCTCGGATGGCATGGGATCAGCGAGGTCGAAGGCGAGCGCGGCGAGACGATCTGGTACCTGAGCGGTCGCGACACGTCGATCGGCCTGCGCGAGGCGCAGAACGACACGAACGAGTACGACCGCTACAGCGTCGGCCTGCACCACGTCGCGATCGAGGTCGCCTCGCGTGCCGCAGTTGACGAACGGGCGGACTGGTTGCGCGCGAACGGCGCGCTGCTCGAGAGCGAGCCGCAGGAGTACACGTACATGCCCGGGTACTACGCGGTGTTTTTCTACGACCCCGACGGAATGAAGCTGGAGATCCTCCACGTCCCGGCCCTCGCGGCCTGAGAAAAGGAGCCCCACGTGTCCACGATGCCGCCCGATCCGCCCCAGCACGAGGGTTACACCGGTCTCGGCCGCTCGCCCATATCCGGCGCGATCCTCCCCGTACCCGGGAACGCGGAAGTCGCGATCTGGTTCATCGTCGAGATCGCGCTCGGGATCGTCGCCCTCGCAAGCGACGGATTCACGGCGCACGACTGGGCCGTTGCGACCACCTGGCTGACTGCTGCGTACATCATTTCCCGCGGCATCGCCAAGGCGAGCCGCGTTCTCGAGCAGTAGGGGGACGGCCCACGGTGGAGCTCTGGAGCCCGCTGCGGGTCAGCGATCTAGCAGGTCAAGCACGAGTCGGTTCAAAACGCAGCTTCGCGTGGTCCGCCGGGACCGCCGTCGGGTACTCCCCGGTGAGGCAGGCGCGGCAAAGCTCCGAGGCGGGACGCTTGGTCGCTGCAACGAGCCCGTCGTGCGACAGATACGCGAGCGACGTCGCGCCGATGTACTCGCGGATCTCCTCGACCGTCTTGTCGGAGGCGATCATCTCCGCCGGATCGGCCAGATCGATGCCGTAGAAGCACTGTCCGATCACCGGCGGCGACGAGATGCGCACATGCACTTCGGCAGCACCTGCGTCGAAGAGCATCGAGACGATCTGCTGCGTCGTGTTGCCGCGCACGATCGAGTCGTCGACAACCGCGACGCGCTGACCTGCCACCTCGGCCAAAGGATTGAATTTCAGCCGCACGCCCTGCCGCCGCAGCTCCTGATCGGGCTGAATGAACGTGCGCGCGATGTAGCGGTTCTTGATCAGGCCCTCACTGAACGGGACGCCGAGCGCGCGCGAGAACCCGATCGCCGCGGGCGTGCCCGAATCCGGGATCGGGAGCACGAGGTCGACGTCGGCCGGCGCCTCGCGCGCCAGCTGCTCGCCCATCCGCACGCGTGCGCCGTGCACCTCGATTCCGGAAAGCCGGGTGTCGGGTCGGGCGAGATAGAAGAACTCGAAGATGCACATCGCGCCGCCGCCCGTCGGCTCCACCGCGCGCACGCTGCGCAACCCGTTCGCGTCGACCAGCACGGCTTCGCCGCGCTCCACCTCGCGCACGAACTCGGCACCGACGAGATCGAGCGCGCAGGTCTCGGATGCAACGACCCAGTCGTCATGGATGCGTCCGAGCACGAGCGGGCGAAAGCCGAGCGGATCGCGAAACGCGATCAACGTTCCTTCCGACAGAGCAACAACGGAGTAGGCCCCTTCGAGGCGTTGCATCGCGCTCGCGACTGCCTCGTCGAGCGGCGCGTCGTTGTTCGCGATCAGCGCAGCGATCACCTCGCTGTCGGAGGTCGAGCGCAGCGTGACACCCTCCGCGTGCAGTTGCTCGCGTAGCACCGACTCATTGACAAGGTTGCCGTTGTGGCCGAGCGCAACCGTGCGCACGCTGCCGTGCTGCACGAGCGGCTGCGCGTTCGACCACTGCGACGAGCCCGTCGTCGAATAGCGCGTATGGCCGATCGCGATCTCGCCGCGCAGACCGTGGAGCTTCTGCTCGTCGAACACCTGCGTGACAAGACCGAGGTCGCGCAGCGCCGTCAAGCGTCCTTGCTCCGACACGGCGATCCCGGCCGACTCCTGGCCGCGGTGCTGCAACGAGAAGAGCCCGAAGTACGTGAGCCGCGCAACGTCGCGGTCGGCGGCGTGCACGCCGAAGACGCCGCACATGTCTAGCGCACCTCGCCGATCTGAACAAAGCCCTTCGAGCCGAGTCGTGCGACCTGGTCGGGGGACGTGGCCAGAATCGCCGCGCCGTTCGCCGGTTCGGGCGGCAGGTCGATCTCCGCTTCGCGGCCGCTCCAGCGCGCCGCCTCGGCGAGCGAATGCGCCAGTCCTCCGTAACCGACGTCATGGCAGAGCGAGAGCAGCGGCGCGGCCCTCCAGAGGTACCGGATCAAGGCGGCCTCCGCGGCGAGGCTCGACTCGGGCGCCTGCGCGAGCAGGACCGCGTCGCCGCTCTCCCAGCGACCCGGCACGAGGCGGACGTCGAGGACGAGGCCCACGCAGCCGACAACCGGCGTCGGCGGGATCGAGCGTCCGTCGGTGTCGTTGTAGAGCGACACATTCCCTGACACGACCGGAATGCCGATCGCCTCGGCGGCTTGTGCGATTCCCTCGATTGCCTGAGCGAGCTCGTAGGCGATCTCGGGCTTCTCGGGATTGCCGAAGTTGAGGCAGTCGGTCAAGCCGATCGGCTCTCCGCCGGCGCAGGCGACATTGCGCGCTGCGCCGAGCACCGCCTGCACGCCCGCGGCGAACGGATCGGTCTCGCCGGGCCGCGGCCCCTGCAGCGATACCGAGATCCCGCGCAGCGAGGGTCGCAACCGCATGACGCCCGCATCGAAACCGGGACGGCGCACCGTGCGCGAGCCGACGAGTTGGTCGTACTGCTCCGTGATCCACGTCTTGTCCGCGCGGTTCGCCTCGCTCAGCGCGCTCGAACCGGACGGCCACGCGTCGGGCTTCGCCTGCTCGACCTCGTAGCGCGGGCATTCGTCGGTCAAAAGAGCAGCGGGGATCGAGCCAACGACCTCACCGCCGGCGAATGCCCGCAACTCGCCGTGATCGGTCACTTCTCCGATCGGCGTGCAGTCGAGCTCCCACCGCGCGCATACCGCGTGCACCGCATCGAGCATCTGCGGCCGGACGACGGCGACCATGCGCTCCTGCGATTCGGAGATCATGATCTCCCACGGCTCCATCCCTTCCTCGCGGAGCGGCACGCTGTCGAGCTGCACGTCGAGGCCCATGCCGTCGCGAGCCATCTCCGAGAGCGCCGACGCAAGCCCGGCCGCGCCGCAATCTTGTAGCGACTCCACGAGGCCGGACTCGACGAGCTCGACCGAAACCTCGATCAGCTTCTTGCCGGTGAAGGGATCGCCGACCTGCACCGACGGCCGCTTGTCCGCATCGTCCTCGCCAAGCTCCTGGCTCGCGAGCACGGACGCGCCGCCGATTCCGTCGCGGCCGGTGGTGGCGCCGTAGAGGACGACGACGTTGCCCGGCCCTTGCGCCTTCGACGACTGCAGGCGCTCGGGATCGAGGATCCCGACGCACATGGCGTTGACGAGGCAGTTGCCGGCGTACGCCTCGTGGAAGACGGTCGCCCCGCCCAGGTTTGCAACGCCGACCGAGTTTCCATAGCCACCGATCCCGGCGACCGCGCGCTCGAACTGGTGGTCGGGCGCGCCGAACCAGAGTCCGTCGAGCAGCGCGATCGGCCGCGCGCCCATCGCGATGATGTCGCGCAGGATCCCGCCGATCCCAGTCGCAGCGCCCTGGAACGGCTCGACCGCCGAGGGGTGGTTGTGCGACTCGACCTTGAAGGTGACGGCGACGCCTTCGCCGAGGTCGAGGACGCCGGCGTTCTCGCCGGGGCCCTGGAGGACTCGGTCGCCGCCCGCGGGCAGACGCTTCAGCAGCGGCGCCGAGTGCTTGTAGCCGCAGTGCTCGGACCAGAGAAGCGAGAAGACGGCGAGCTCGAAGTGGTTCGGTTCACGGCCCAGGAGCTCCTGGATTTTGTCCGCCTCCCGGTCGGTGAGACCGAGGGCCCGATGGAGCGGTTGTTCCGCGACCTGCGTCAGGTGATTCAGTGTATCCAGGGAAACAGACGGCCGACCCCGTGCGTTAGAAAGTGTCGTGCGCCGCTATCACGCGATGCTTGCCGCCGTTGCTCTGCTGTGGGGCGCGAGCTTCCTCTTCATCAAGGTCGCGGTGAGAGAGCTCCAGCCGGCGACCCTCATTCTCGGTCGTCTGGGACTGGCAACGGTGGCGCTTGCGCTCATCGTTCCGCTGCTCTCCGGGGGCGCCACCATGGTTCGCCAGATCCGCGAGAACATCGGGTGGCTCGTCGTCGTCGGGCTCCTGAATGTTGCCGTCCCGTTCTGGCTGCTTTCGTGGGGCGAGACGCGGATCGCCTCGGGGCTCGCCTCGATCATCCAGGCGTCGGTCCCGATCTTCAATGCCGTGGCCGCTTTCGGCTTCTTTCGCGACGTTCGTGTGACCGGCATTCGGCTGCTGGGCGTCGCGATCGGCTTCGTCGGTGTGGCGCTACTGGTAGGTGCGCAACCGCACGGCAAGGTGCTCGGTGCGCTTGCGGTCTGCGGCATGGCGCTCTGCTACGCCATCGGCCAGTTGCTCGCCGGTCGTCATCTCGCCGCGGTCAAGCCGCCAGTCGTGGCGTTCGCTACCACCGGCATCGCGGCGCTCGCAGCGCTGCCGGCCGGAATCGCACAGGCGCCGCACCACACCCCGCACTGGAAGACGATCGGATCGGTCGTGGCACTCGCCATTCCCCTCACCGCCGTGGCGTTCCTGCTCTTCTACGCGATCATCGCGGGAGCGGGTGCGGCGTATGCCTCGCTCGTGACCTACCTCGTGCCGCCGATCGCGCTCACCTACGGGGCAATTTTTCTGCACGAGCACTTCGGTGCGGCGGACTTCGGTGCTCTCGTCCTCATTCTCACCGGCGTCGTGCTCGGCACCGGACGCGTTCGACTGAGACGCCGGGCACTCGCGTGATGATCGAGGTACGACGCGTGCGACGCGACGACGCCGCATTTCTGCTCGAGTTGATCACGGATGAGGACACTCGCCCGTTTCTCGGGCGGCAGAGCCGGCGAGACGCGTGACGAAGTGATCGCCGAGATCGACCGCTCGGACGCCGAACCCGACGCGTTCGGCTGGTTCGTGATCGAGGCGGACGGCGAGCCCGCCGGCTGCGTCTCGTTCCACCGTGTCAACGAGCGCAACAGGATCGCCGAGGCCGGACGCTTCGCCATTCATCCGAGGTTCCGCGGTCGCCGGATCGGCATCGAAGCAGCGCGCGCATTTCAGCGCCATCTGCTCGTCGACCTCGACTTCCATCGCGTCGAGCTGCAGATCTACGGCTTCAACGAGCGCGCGCTCGGTCATGCCGAGGCAAGCGGTTACGTTCGTGAAGGCGTGAAGCGGAAGGCGTATTTGAAGGACGGCGAGTGGCAGGACGCGGTGTTGTTCTCACTGCTGCAGGAAGAGGTCGTGGCGGAGTAGCCTCAGCTGATGACTCGATACCTGCACACCATGTACCGCATCACCGATCCGGCCAAGAGCCGCACGTTCTACGAAGCGCTCGGCCTGGAGTTCCGGCGCGATATGGACATCGTCCGCAACGGCGAGAAGGAAGCGACGAACTACTTCTTCGGTGTCTCCGGCCAGGACGAGGAGCTCGAGCTCACGTTCAACCACGACGGTCGCACCTATGACATCGGCACGGGCTACGGGCACATCGCGTTGTCGGTCGACGACATGGCGGCGACCCTGGCGGCGCTGAAGGAACAGGGCATCGAGCCGGAGCGCGAGCCCTATCGCTTGCGCGAGGGCGGGTCGCTCCTCTGCTTCGTGCGCGATCCGGACGAGTACCGGATCGAGCTGATCGAGCGCACCGGGACGTAGGCGACCGTGGTTGTCGTCGTCGCCCTGGTGCTCGCCGCACTCTTCGGCGGCGGCGACCAGTACCTCGGCAGCCTGTCGTGGCATCCCTGGGCGGCAGACGTCAGCCTCCTCTCGGCGCCCTGGCTGATGCTCGCCTTTCTCGCCGGCTGCACGCAACAAATTCCACGGCGGGCAGCGCTGCTTGGGTTGGCGTGCACCGCGTCTGCGCTGGTCGGCTATGGACTGATGACGCTGAGTCCCATCGAGCACGCCCAACTCAACTTGCAGACGGCCGTCGCTTTTGTCCGCAGCGAGAGCCCGGTGATTGTCGGCAGCGTGCTCACCGGGCCGCTGTTCGGGTGGTTCGGGCAACGGTGGCGCACTGACCGTGCGTGGCTCGGCGCGCTCATCGCGGCTGCAGCCGTCTCTCTCGAGCCGCTTGCGCGTTCCTTCGTCGGCGACGGCATCCGGTTCCGCGCGGTTGCGCTCGCCGAAGTTGCCGCCGGCCTGGCGATGGCCGCCTACGTCGTCGTTACCAGGTACGCCACGTCTGCCGGGAGATGAACATCCCGTGGCCGTGCGGGTTGGAGCAGTTGACGCCGATGAGCCGCACGGTGCAGCTGAACATCTTGTGCCGCCAGGTCTTGCCGTACGCGAGCGTGACGTAGCTCGGGTGCTGCGTGGTGGGGTTGTACAAGATCCCACCCGAGCAGTTGACCGCTCCTTTTCGCGCGGCGGGCAGTAAAAAGCCGTGCCAGTCGAGACCTTTGCAGCGGCGCTGGAGTGCCTGCGCGTAGTCGGCATGAGCGAGCTTGCAGAGAAGCGCTGCGGGTGCGCCACCGCCGCTCGGAATGAACAGGCAGCTGATGTTCCCTGACGGGGAACGGAAACCCGGGAGGTCTGCCGCCAACGCCGGAGCGGAGGTGGCGAGCACGAGCACGGCGACGACGAGGAGCTTCACGGGCCCAGGCTACTCCGCGCTTGCAGGAACGCGGTGAGGCTTGCCAGCGCTGTGTCGAGCCGCGACGTGTCTCCCCACGCGCCGAGCACGTCGAGCGTCCCGCTCTTGCGGTCGAAGACCGGCTCGACACGGCCGACCAGCCGGTCGCCGACGAGAATGGGCAGCACGTAGTAGCCGAACTCACGCTTCGTCTTCGGCACGTACATCTCGAGCCGGTAGCGGAAGCCCCACAGAGCTTCCGTTCGCGCGCGATCGTGGATCAGCCGGTCGAACGGCGAGAGGAGCGTGACGCGATCCTCGACTGGCTCATCTGATGCATCCGGGTGCGCGTGCCACTCGCCCTTGACGAGCCGGACACCCGCCGCACGCCAGCGCTTCTCCTCGAACGCACTCTGTGCCTCGGCGAATGTGACCCGTTCGGTCTCCGCTGGATACCAACGCTCGGCGAGATCCCAGACACGCTGCTTGCCGCGGCGGCCGACGATCGCCACCTCGCCGCGCGCATGCAGAATCTCGAGCATGATCGCGACGTCGCGCGAGCCCCACCAGGCGTGCGACTCTCGTTGCCCCGTCGAGCGGTCTTCGAGCTCACGTGCGAGTAGCGGGCCACGCCTCTCGAGTTCGCGCAGCACGTAGCGTCGAAAGCTCGCGTTCTCCTTCAGGAAGGCAGCGGCCCGCCGCTCCCACTCGTATCGCAGGCTGCGGCCTTGCCTGCGCCTGCGCATGCGCGCGCGCAGCAGCGGAAGGTCTTCGATCGGCCAGATGAATGCGTTCCACTCGACGAGCTTGCGCTCTTTCCACAACAGCCGGTCGAGCTCGGCAGGATCGTACGAGCCGAGCCGGCTCCAGAGCACGAGCTGCTGCGGCGTCGCGACGGTCGAGATCGGATCGATCTGCAGGAAGCCCAACTGCCGGACGGTGTCCAGGATCGTTCGCGCGGACCCGTCGAGCAGCTGTGCGCGAACAGCGATCCGGCGTGCCTGCTCGAGAGTGACGATCCGCGCGCTGACCGATGAAGCCTAGACAGAGAGAACGTCGATCAGTGCGTCGACGACGCGCGGATCGAAGTGCGTACCCGAGCACTCCCGGAGCTCGGCAATAGCCTCTCGCGCCGAGCGGGCTTTCCGGTAGGAGCGGTCCGTCGTCATTGCGCTCCAGGCGTCGCACGTGCACACGATGCGCGCCGCCAGCGGGATATCTTCGCCGACGAGGTTGTCCGGATACCCGCCGCCGTCCCAGCGTTCGTGGCACGACCGCACGATCTGACCGACCTCGCCCAGGAGGCCGCCGATCTGTCCGAGCATCGACTCCCCGATGATCGTGTGGGTCTTCATCAACGCCCACTCGGTGTCGTCGAGCGGGCCAGGCTTGTGGATGACCGCTGCCGGAATCTTGACCTTGCCGACGTCGTGCAACAGCGCGGCGAACTCCGCGCGCTGACGGTCGCGTGCCCCGAGACCGAGCTTGTCCGCGACGCTGACGACGAGGTCGACGACGTCGCGGCTGTGACTTCCGGTGTACGCATCGTCCGCCTCGATCACGTCGCCAAGCAGCATCGCGGTACCGCGGTACGCGTTCGAGAGCTCGAGCGCGTTGTCGATTCGGTGCTGGCGCTCGCGCGCGAACGTTGCAAAGAGCGCGAACGTCGGGAGCACGAGCAGCAACGCCCACGGGCGTCCGTAGGCCACGAACGCAACGAGCAGGCCGAGTGGCGCCAGCAGCGTGTCACCGGCAAATGCAGGCAGGACGGAGCGGAGCTGCTCGAGCGGGGAGATGCCGAGGACCGGGCGAACCATCAGGAACTGGCTCACGTAGTCGAGCAGGAACTGCGTGCCGAGCGCGGCGACGTAGACCGGCACTGCAGTCCACCGCGGTGCGTGCGTTCCCCACAGGAAGATGACAATTGCCGGTCCAACCGAGAACCACGATGAGATGACATAGAGCGCGAGATGGTCGAGAGGCGTGCGCCGGCGGACGAAGTCCGGCACCTCCGCGAGGATCATCCCCGCGCAAACGAGGAGGGGCAGCATCTGTGGCGGCACGAGGAACCACATCGCCACGAACACGGGCTGCGTTGGGACGGCGAAGACTCCGCCGAACTCGAACCGCACCTTGCTCGCCAGTGCGTAGCAGCCGACGCAGATCAGGATCGCCAATGGAGATGCGCTCCGATGCACCGGCAAAGCGAGGCTGCCGACCGCGACGAGGAAGAAGCCGGCGGCGAGAATCGCGGTCGAGCGCCTCCGCGCGAGCGGTTTTGACGCGATCGACCGGCTGAACTCGATCAGTCCGTCTTGGTCCAGCGGTGCCGCGGTGGCAGCGGGTGAGGCCGCAGTCATGCAGAAAGAATCGGCACACCCGTTCATGCGCTTGACGAGAGGGGCCGATAACCCCTCGAACGAGGGAATGGCCTACCTCCGAAGGGTGATTGTCCGGACGGTATCCGCGAGGAAAGTGAGACCTAGTTCTGCGGTCTAGGGAGAGGTTGAGTTCATGGCGGCACGTTTGCGGTATCTCGTTCCAGCGCTTGTTGCGGCGGCTGCGTTTGCCGTACCAGCTGCAAACGCCGGTCTGATCGGCAACCTGCTCGGCAATTGCCCCGGCGGCGGTTCGCAGGTCTTTGCGCCGTGGCAGGACGCGGCGAACTACCTGCTCGCGCCCAACGGAAGCTTCGAGTTCGGCAGCACCGGCTGGTCGCTCTCGGGCGGCGCCGGGATCGTCAACGGCAACGAGCCGTTCTATCCCACCGGCACGCACTCCCTGGCGCTCCCGAGCGGGAGCACGGCGACGAGCCCGACGGTGTGCCTCGGCACGAAGCAGCTCTACATTCGGATGTTCGGCAAGGATCTCGGCGGGACCGACTCGGGCCTGCGGGTGCGGATCCAGTTCTACGGCCTGCTGAACAACCTGCTCGGCTTCAAGGATTTCGCGGTATTCCCCGGCGGCGGGGACTGGGCGCCGACGGATCAGGTCCAGTCGGGCGGCGGCTTGCTGGTGCCGCTCCCGGTGGTCTCCCTGCTCTCGTCGACGTCGGCGCGGATTGAGATCACGCCGCTTGGCTCCGGCAGCCACTGGCAGATCGATGACGTCTACATCGATCCGTGCATCGGCCGCATCGCCTGAGCTGACGTCACACATTTGCTCGGAAGCCGTCACATTCTCGTGGCGGCTTTCCGCGTACCGTCGCTTGCATGGCGACAAAGACGGCAACCCCCTGGGGCCCCGCGGAGCTCGTAGAGGAACTGACAGTCCGCCAGCAGGCAGGCGAGCGGCGGTTCGCGTCGATCGTGCAACTGCTCGAGACGGCGAACGGCGAGCGCCTCGTCCGCTTCGCGTACTCGACCGACGGAACTGCGCGACGCGGCCCAGTCACATTCCGTCAGCGTGACGTCGAGCGCCTGCGCGCGGGACTCGCGAAACGGCCCGGGCTGGCGGAGGCGCTGGGGCTATAGAAGCGCTGGATTTATAGAAGGGCGAGCGAACGCTCGCGCGCCGCTTCGACGAGCGAGGCAAGCAGGAGCGCTCCGTCGGCCGACCCGAGTAGCGGGTCGACGGCGTGCTCTGGATGCGGCATGAGCCCCATCACGTTGCCGCGCTCGTTGCAGATGCCGGCGATGTCGTCGACGGAGCCGTTGCACGGCTCGCCGTAGCGCAAGACAACTTGGCGATTCGTCTCGAGCTCGCGCACGAGCTCGGGCGGCGCGAACCAGCGGCCGTCGCCGTGCTTGACCGGGATCACGATTCGCTGGCCGACGGTGCAGCGCGACGTGAACGGAAGGTCGGCGCGTTCGACGACGAGCGGGACGTCGCGACAGACGAAGCGGAGGGACTCGTTCCGGAGCAGCACGCCCGGCAGGAGGCCTGCCTCGCAGAGGATCTGGAAGCCGTTGCAGATGCCGAGCACGAGTCCGCCCGCGTTCGCGAACTCGCACGCTGCCGTCGTCGCGGCGGAGAAGCGGGCGATCGCGCCGCAGCGCAGGTAATCGCCGTACGAGAAACCCCCCGGCATGACCACTGCGTCCAGGTCGGGAAGGTCGCGCTCCTCGTGCCACACCGGAATCGCCGCGGCGTCGAGCGCTGCGAGCGCCCAGAGCGCATCGCGGTCGTCCTGCGACCCGGGATACGTGATCACGCCGATCCGCGGCTGGGGGCTACCCATGGATCTCGACTTCGTACGATTCCATCAGCGGGTTCGCGAGCAGCTGCTCGCACATCTTCTCCACCTGCGGCACGCGCCTCGGCCGGATCGGTCGCGTCGAGCTCGAGGTCGACGACCTTGCCGACCCGCGCGGCGCTGACCGAGAAGCCGAGCTGCTCGAGCGCCGTCTCGACAGCGTCGCCCTGCGGATCGAGGATGCCCTGCTTCGGGCGGACGAGGACGGTGGCCCTCACCCGAGGACCACCGACGGCGTCTCGAGGTACGCCTCGAACGGGATCGTCGTCAGCTGCTCGAACGCCTCGATGTACTTGGAGCGCGTGTGCCCGACGACATCCTCCGGCAGCTCGGGCCCCGGGTAGTTCTTGTCCCAGCCCGTCTGCTCGCAGTAGTCGCGGACGAATTGCTTGTCGAAGCTGTCCTGAGCCCGGCCTGGCTCATACGCGTCCGCGGGCCAGAACCGCGAGGAGTCGGGCGTCAGCGCCTCGTCGCCGAGCACGATGGTGCCCTTGGCGTCGACGCCGAGCTCGAACTTCGTGTCGGCGATGATGATCCCCCGGGTACGGGCGTGGTTGGCGGCCGTCGCGTAGAGGGCGATGCAGATCCGCTCCACTTCGGCGAACCGTGCGGGCCCGACGAGCTCGGCAGCGTCTGCGCGGCTGATGTTCTCGTCGTGACCGCTCTGCGCCTTGGTCGCCGGCGTGAAGATCGGCTCGTGCAGCTTGTCCGACTCGCGCAGACCTTCGGGCAAGGTGTGACCCGAGGTCGCGCCGGTCGCCTGGTAATCCTTCCAGCCCGAGCCGGCCAGGTAGCCGCGCACGACGCATTCGATCGGAAGCATCTCGAGCCGCCGGCATTCCATCGACCTGCCGTCGTCGCGGATCGCGAGCATGTGATTCGGGACGATCGCGTGGAGCAGCGTGAACCAAAAGCCCGAAAGACCGGTGAGCACGCGGCCCTTGTCCGGAATCTCTGTGGGAAGGACGACGTCGAACGTCGAGATGCGGTCGCTCGCAACGAGCAACAAACGGTCCTCGTCGAGCGCATAGATCTCGCGCACTTTTCCGGACGCAACGTGTGTGGCATCAGACATGAACGGGCTCCTCCTTGACGGCGATCGAATGGAGACGGGCGAAAATGGTGTCGACGTGGCGTGTGTACGCGTCGAGATCGAAGACGGCATCGAGGTCGATGCGAGCTGCGATCTCCTCGTCGCGGCGAACAAGCTCGCGGAAGTCGAGCTCTTCGTCCCAGGCGCGCATGGCGTTGCGCTGCACGAGCCGGTAGGCATCGTCCCGCCCGAGTCCGGACTCGACGAGCGCGAGCAGGACGCGCTGGCTGAAGAACAGGAAGTGGCTCGCCTCGAGATTGCGGCGCATGCGCTCCTCCCGCACGACGAGTCCCTCCATCAGCCATGTGAAACGGTCGAGCATGTAGTCGACCGCGAGAAACGCGTCGGGGATGACGACCCGCTCGGCCGACGAGTGTGAGATGTCGCGTTCGTGCCAGAGCGCGACGTTCTCCAATCCGACGCCTGCGGCTCCGCGAACGATCCGCGCGAGCCCGCAGATGCGCTCCGCAACGACGGGATTGCGTTTATGCGGCATCGCGGAGGAGCCTTTCTGCCCCTTGCCGAACGGCTCTTGCACCTCGGCGACTTCCGTGCGCGCAAGGTGGCGAATCTCGAGCGCGAACTTGTCGAGTGAGGATGCGACCACGGCGAGCGCGTTCAGCAGGTCGGCGTGACGATCGCGCTGCAGCACCTGCGTCGAGGTCGGCGCCGGTTCGAGGCCGAGGCGCTCACACGCGATGCGCTCGAGCTCCGGGTCGGTTGCGGCATACGTGCCAACGGCCCCCGACAGTTTCCCGACGCGCATGCCCTCGAGCGCGCGCGCGACGCGCCGTCGGTTACGGTCGAGCTCGAACGCCCAGCCTGCGAGCTTCAGCCCAAAGGTGGTCGGCTCGGCGTGCACACCATGCGTGCGGCCGATCTGCAGGGTGCCGCGATGCTGTTCTGCACGGGCGACGACGGCGGCGAGCGCTCGATCGATCTCCCCCACGATGAGGGCCCCCGCCTCCCGGATCTGCAGGGCGAGCGCGGTGTCGACGACGTCGGATGAGGTGAGGCCGTAATGGAACCAGCGGCCTTCTTCCCCAAGCTGCTCGGCGACGGCATCGACGAAGGCGGCCGTGTCGTGGTGGAGCGTGGCCTCGATCTCAGCCACGCGCTCCGGGGTGGGCGGCGCGGCCTTTTCCTGGAGAGCCAGCGCGGCTTCCGCCGGCACGATCCCGAGCTCGGCCCAGGCTGCGGTGGCGGCCAGCTCGACCTCGAGCCAGGCCCGCAGCTTGCCCTCGTCCGACCAGATCCTGGCCATGGCCGGGCGGGAGTAGCGGGCAATCACTGCCTTGCAGTCTAGAGCGCGTCCAGGTCGGTGGCGGAGCTACGCGCTGAGAATTCGCAACGCGAGCGCAGCAGCATTGCGCGCGTTGTCGACCCCGACCGCAGCGACGGGGACGCCGGGCGGCATCTGCGTAATCGCGAGCAGCGCGTCGAGCCCGTCGAGGACGCTGAGGCTCGACTTGAGCGGCACGCCGATCACGGGCAGATCGGTGTGTGCGGCGACGACTCCCGGGAGCGCCGCCGACAGCCCTGCGCCGCAGATCAGCACGCGCAGCCCCCGCTCACGTGCACTGCGTGCGTATTCGGTGACCGCATCAGGCGTCCTGTGCGCCGAGCGCACGTCGAACTCGTAGCCGACGCCTTCCTTGTCGAGGAGATCGAATGCGCCTTGCATTCGCTCGCGGTCTGATTCCGAGCCGACGAGGATCCCGACGACGACGTCAGACATGTGCGATATCCCGGCGGAATCTCACGCCTGCGAAATCTATGCGCGCAGCGGCGTCGTACGCGGCAGCACGCGCGGCGGCGATCGAGGAGCCGAGTGCCGTGACGTTGAGAATCCGACCGCCATTCGTCACGAGCCGGCCCTCGCGCACGGCCGTGCCCGCGTGGAAGACGAGTGCGCCGGCCGCCTCTGCCTCGGCAATCCCCTCGATCGGCGTGCCAACGTCGCCGTGCTCCGGATAGTCGCGCCCGGCGAGTACGACCGTCACCGCCGCCTCATCCGACACAGGCAGGGAGACCCCTGACAGGTCGCCCGCCGCACAGGCCACGAGCGCATCGAGCAGATCGCCGTCGAGGCGCGGGAGCAAGGACTGCGTCTCGGGGTCGCCGAAGCGGCAGTTGTACTCGAGGACGCGCGGTCCGTCGTCCGTCAGCATCAGCCCGGCGAAGAGCGCGCCGACAAATGGAATCCGCCGGTTCGTAAGCTCCCGAAGGATCGGCGTGCAGGCGAGGTCGACAAGCTCGGCAACCTCGTCGTCCGAGAGCCGCGGCACCGGTGAGTACGAGCCCATGCCTCCCGTGTTGGCGCCTTCGTCGTTGTCGTCGATGCGCTTGTAGTCCTGGGCCGCCGGCAGCGGCAGGGCGGTGCCGCCGTCGCAGAGCGCGAAGATCGAGACCTCTTCGCCTTCGAGGAACTCCTCGACATGGAACGGCTGGCCGAGAGCCGCCGCTGCGTGCAGCCCCGCGTCGAGTTCGTCCTGCGTGCGGCAGACCCATACGCCCTTGCCCGCGGCGAGGCCATCCGCCTTGACCACACACGGCGGCCGCGCCACAGCGAGCGTGCGCGCCGTCGGGACACCGGCCGCTTCCATGACATCCTTCGCGAACGCCTTCGAGCCCTCGATCTGCGCCGCGTCCGCGCCGGGGCCGAAGACGCTGATCCCGCGATGGCGGAGATGGTCCGCAAGGCCGGCGACCAGCGGCGCTTCGGGGCCGACGACGACGAGATCGACTCGAAGCTCGCCTGCGAGCGGCACGAGCGACGCCGGATCGTCGGCCCGTGCCGGATGGCACGTGGCGAGAGCTGCGATCCCCGGGTTTCCGGGCGCCGCGTGCAACTCGCTCAGCCGTCCGCTGCGCGTGAGCGCCCACGCGAGAGCGTGCTCGCGGCCGCCCGATCCGACGATCAGAACCTTCACGCCTCCGATCCTAGAAGGCCCCGGCGATCCCGACGCGTAAGCTCGTCACCATGGAGGCTCCGCCGTACTCCGCAGCGGCGGTCGACGTCGTCCGGCTGCCGAGCGGGCGAAGCGAGCGCGACCACGTCGCAGTCGAAGAACCACTCGAAATCCGCATCGGCGGCAGCCCCGTCGCGGTGACGATGCGCACGCCCGGCCACGACGAAGAGCTCGCGCTCGGCTTCTGCCTGTCGGAAGGACTTCGGCCGACTGCTGCGCATCTTCCTGACGACCTCGCTGCCAACACTGTCGACGTCGACGCGCAGGAGTTCGACGCCTCGCGGGTGCAGCGCAACTTCTACACCTCGTCGTCGTGTGGGGTGTGCGGGAAGGGCGCGCTCGAGGCAGTGGCGGTGGAGGCTGCGCGCGTCGACTCGCAACTCCGGTGCCGCTCTCGCTCGTCGTTCAGCTTCCCGACCGGCTGCGCGAGGCGCAGGCGGCGTTCGCCGCGACCGGCGGACTGCACGCGACAGGGCTCTTCACCGCCGCCGGCGAGCTCCTGTGCGCGCGCGAGGACGTGGGCCGGCACAACGCGATGGACAAGGTGATCGGGTGGGCGTTCGGTGCGAGTCGTCTGCCGCTCGCGAACGACATCCTCTGTGTGAGCGGCCGGCTGTCGTTCGAGCTCGTCCAGAAGGCGGCGGTTGCCGGTTGTCCGGTGCTCGTCGCGGTCGGCGCCCCGTCCAGTCTCGCCGTCTCGCTCGCGCAGGATCGCGGCATCACGCTCTGCGGCTTCGTGCGGAATGGCAACGCCAACGTCTACACCGAGGCGTGGCGCATCGAGCGCTGACGGGCGTGCTGCTCGTCGGCGGCGCGAGCACACGCTTCGGCTCGCCGAAGGCGCTCGCGCAGTTCGACGGCGAGACGCTCGCCGAGCGGGCGTGGCGCCTCCTCGGCGATGCGTGCGACGAACGAATCGCAGTCGGCAAGCGAGACGACGGGCTCGAGCTTCCGTTCGAGCTGCTCGACGACGGCACCGCGGTTCGCGCACCGATCGCCGGTGTCGTTGCAGGGCTTCGCGCAGCACGGCACGACCTCACCGTCGTTATCCCCGTTGACGTGCCGATGCTGACGGTCGCGGCATTGCACGAGCTCGCAGCGGCCTGCCGCGACGTTGCGATGGCGCCGAGCGGCCCGCTGCCGGGCGCGTATCGCCGTACCGCTCTGCCGGAGCTCGAGCGCGCGCTGGCAGACGATCGGCTCGCATTGCGCGCTGCGATCTCCGATCTCGATGTGGCAATCGTCGATCTCGACGCAGCGCTTCTCGTCAACGTGAATACTCCGGATGATGTTCAACGTCTCTGACGCCTCGTACGACAATTTCATGGGCCGCTACTCCGTGCGACTTGCGCCGCTCTTCGCGGACTTCGCGGGGATCGAGGCCGGCCAGCGTGTGCTCGATGTCGGCGCCGGCACAGGCGCGCTGACCAGCGAGCTCATCCGACGGGGAGCCGAGGCGTCGGCAGCCGACCCGTCGCCTCCGTTCGTTGCCGCGCTGCGCCAACGGTTTCCCGATATCGGCGTGCACGAGGCGCCGGCGGAGGAGCTCCCGTGGCCGGACGAGTCGTTCGACGCCGCGCTCGCGCAGCTCGTGCATCACGTTCATGCGCGATGCGCCGGCGGGGCTCGCCGAGATGCAGCGCGTCGTACGGCCCGGTGGCGTTGTCGCCGCGTGCATGTGGGACCGGGAGGGCATGGACATGCTCGCCGCCGTCAGCCGCACGCAGCAGGCGCTCGATCCGAGCCGAGCCGGGCTCCGAGCAGCTGACGAACTACCGGACGCGCGGGGAGATCGAGGGCCTGTTCGGCAGCGACGTCGAGATAGAGCTGCTCGAGGTCGAGGCGGGGTACACGGGGATCGACGAGTTCTGGGACGCGACTCGCGGACGGCGCGGGCCCCGCGGGTGCCTGGGCCGCCTCGCTGGACGACGCCCAACGTGCGCAGGCGCGCGAGGAGATCTCGCGCCAGATCGGCGACCCCGCCGGTCCGTTCACGCCTCGTCGGCCGCGCGTGGGCCGCGAAAACTACGCGCGCGTAAGAACGCTCGTGCGGTCGGCGCCGGTGCCGACGAGCGTGACGTCGACGCCGAGCTCGCCCTCGACGAACTCGACGTAGCGTCTCGCGGCCACGGGTAGATCGTCGACCGAGGTGCAGTCGTCCAGCGGCTCGGACCAGCCGGGCAGCGTCTCGAACACAGGCCGCGCGGCATGGAAGTCGCTCTGGTGCGCCGGGAAGTCGCGTGTCTCGTCGCCGCCGCGCAGCGTGTAGCGAACGCAGACGGGTACTTCGGCGAAGTGCGAGAGGACGTCGAGCTTCGTCAGCGCAAGCTGGTCGATGCCGTTCACGCGCACTGCGTAGCGGAGCGCGACGAGGTCGAGCCAGCCGCAGCGCCTGCTGCGACCGGTGACCGTGCCGTACTCATGGCCGAGCTCGCGCATCGTGTCCTGATCGGGGCCCTCGATCTCCGACGGGAACGGTCCTTCGCCGACGCGAGTGACATATGCCTTCGCGACGCCGATCACGCGGTCGATGCTGCCGGCGCCGATGCCGACTCCCGTCGCTGCGGCCGACGCGACCGGGTTCGACGACGTCACGAACGGATACGTGCCGTGGTCGAGGTCGAGCAGCGTCGCCTGCGCTCCCTCGAACAGCACGGACTTACCGTCGCGGAGGGCGTTGTAGACGTAGAGCGACGTGTCGGTGACGTACGGGCGCAAACGCTGCGCGTAGCCCTCGTACTTCGACGCCACGGCGTCGAGGTCGAACGGCTCGGTCTCGTATACGCGCTCGAGCCACAGGTTCTTCTCGGCGAGCGCGACCTCGATCTTCTGCCGCAGGATCTTGGGGTCGAGCACGTCCTGGACGCGGATGCCGAGCCGCATCGCCTTGTCGGCGTAGCAGGGGCCGATGCCGCGGCGCGTCGTGCCGATCGCCAGCTTCCCGAGCCTGCGCTCGCTCGCCTGGTCGATCGCGAGATGCCACGGCATGATCAGGTGCGCGTTGCCCGACACGTAGACCTCTGCGGTCGAACGGCCGCGCTGCTCGAACTCGTCGAGCTCTCCGATCAGAACTTCGGGATCGACGACGCAGCCGTTGCCGATCACGCACGGCTTGCCGCGCACGATGCCGCTCGGCAGCGCGCGGATCTTGAACGTCTCGTCGCCGACGACGATTGTGTGTCCGGCGTTCGGACCGCCCTGGTAGCGGCACACGATGTCCGAGTCCTGCGCGAGCAGGTCGACGATCTTCCCCTTGCCTTCGTCGCCCCACTGCGCCCCGACGATGACAGTCGCAGGCACGTACCTCAGTCTAGGTGACGCTCAGGTTGCCGCGAGATCCGCGAACTTCGCGTACCGCTTCAGGAACGAGAGCTTCATCGAGTCGGTCGGGCCGTTGCGGTGCTTCGAGAGGATCACCTCGGCGAGGCCCTGCTGGTCGGACTCCTCGTTGTAGTACTCGTCGCGGTAGATGAACGCGACGAGGTCGGCGTCCTGCTCGATGCGATCCGCTTTCACGCAGGTCGGAGAGGATCGGCCGCTTGTCGGTGCGCTGCTCGACCGCACGCGAGAGCTGCGACAGCGCGACGATCGGAACGTCGAGGTCGCGCGCGAGGATCTTCAGCGACCGCGAGATCTGTGAGACCTCCTGCACGCGGTTCTCGGCGCTTGCCCGCCGAGCTCATCAGCTGGAGGTAGTCGACGACGATCAGGCCGAGATCGGCGTGGCGCGACTTGAGCCGCCGCGACTTCGAGCGGATCTCCATCATGTTGATCGAGCCCGTGTCGTCGACGTAGATCGGCGCCTTCGCGAGCTTGTCGCACGCGGCGGTGAGCCGCGGCCAGTCGTCGGGCGCGAGCTTGCCGGTGCGCAGCCGCTGCGACTCGACCTTCGCCTCGCTGCACATCAGGCGCTGCGTCACCTCGGACTTCGACATCTCGAGCGTGAAGAGCCCGACCGGGATGTTCTGGCGTACGGCGATGTTCGCCGCCATGCAGAGCGCGAGCGCCGACTTCCCCATCGACGGGCGCGCGGCGATGATGATCAGGTTGCCCGGCTGGAACCCGGAGGTGAGGCGGTCGAGGTCGCGGTAGCCCGATGCGGTGCCCGTCACGTCGGCGCCGGCCTCGTACAGCGACGTGATGCGCTCGAAGCTCTCCTTCAGCAGCTGGTCGATGTGCGTGAACTCGCCGGTGACGCGCTGCTGCGAGAGGTCGAAGATGACCTGCTCGGCACGATCGACGAGATCTCCCGCCTCGCCTGGGCGTTCCCACCCGAGGCGAGAGATCTCGCCTCCCGCGCGGATGAGGCCGCGCAGGGTTGCCGTCTCCCGCACGATCCTCGCGTAGTGCGAGGCGTTCGCGGTCGCGGGGACAAGGGCCGCGAGCTCGTGCAGGCGGACACGGCCGCCGACGTCCTCGAGCTCGCTCCGCTCCTCCAGCTCGTCCGTGAGCGTGATCGCGTCCACCGGCTCGCCCTTCGCATAGAGCGCGAGGGCGGCGCGGTAGATCTTCGCGTGGGACTCCCGGTAGAAGTCCTTCGCGTCGAGGATCTCGCTGACGGCTCCGATCGCGCCAGGGGAGAGCATCATCGCCCCGAGGACCGACTCCTCGGCCTCGAGGTTCTGCGGCGGGACGGGAGCACTGTTGGGAACGGGAGCGAGTTGCGCCATGCCCGTGGATTCCACCATGCGCTTCGGCTCACCGCTACCTGGTGACACGTCGGTTATGAACAGGTCTTTTTGCGCCATTTGCAGGGGAATCGGCATGCTCGCAGGAGCGTCGGACGGCGCGGACTGTGGACAGTTAACCCGCTCCCTGCGGGAAGTTCTGCCGCAAAGTCCACAGGCCTGTGCAGAGAAAAAGGCAGCGACCAGGTCGCGAACGCGACCTGGTCGCACGACTCTTACTGTTGGCGGAGCGCCTCGTCGGCGTCGGCACGCCAGTCGGGCTCGGCAGGCGTCTCGGCCGCCGGCTCCTCGGCCTCGGGCTCGGGCTCCTCCTCGAGCAGCAGCTCCTCGATCGCCGGTCCCTCGTGCAGCGGCTCGGCAGGCTCGGCCGCCGCGAGCTCGGCAGCCTCCATCGCCGCGAGCTCGCTCTCGGAGGGCAGCTCGCCGCCTTCCGGGACGACGATCGTCTTCACGTCGACGCGGACGTCCTGGAAGAGGTCGATCGGCACCTCGTAGCGGCCGATCCGCTTGATGTTGTCGACGCCGATCTTCCGGCGGTCGACGCGCACCTTCGCCGTCTTCCAGAGCTCGTCGGCGATGTCGGTCGGCGTCACCGAGCCGAAGAGGGAGCCGGTCGGGCCGGCCTTCACCTCGAAGCGCAGCTCGAGGTTCGCCAGCTTCGCCGCGATCGCGGACGCGTCGTCGGCGGTCTTGGCCTCGTGCCGCGCCCGCTGGGCGTCCCGCTTCTGCAGCTCCGCGACGCGGGCTTTCGTCGCCTCTTCGGCGAGCCCGCGCGGCAGCAGGAAGTTACGGGCATAGCCGCGCGCGACCGAGACGACCTCGCCACGGAGGCCGACCTTCTCGACGTCGCGCAGGAGGATGACCTCCATCAGCGTTCCTCGCGGTCGCGACGGCCGCGGCCTCCGCCGCGCTCACGGTCGTCCTGGCCCTCGGCGACATACGGCAGCAGCGCCATCTCGCGCGCCCGCTTGACCGCAGTCGCAACCTGCACCTGATGCCGGCGGCAGGCGCCGGTGATGCGGCGGCTGCGGATCTTCCCCTTCTCGGAGATGTAGCGCCGGAGCTGGGTCACGTTCTTGTAGTCGATCTCCGCGACCTTCTCTTTGCAGAAGTAGCAATTCCGGCGCTTGATCGCCCCTGCGGGGCCGCCGGGACGCTTCCGCTGCGTATTTGTCTTCTCGCGTGGTGCCATGTCTCTCCTAGAACGGAATGTCGTCGTCGGTCGAAGCCGGGAAGTCGGCGCTCGACTCGGAGCCCGCACCGGCCGGCACGAACTGGTTGGCGCCGCCGCCGCACCGTCGGCGTCGCCGCGGCTGCCGAGGAACTGGACGCTGTCGGCGACGATCTCGACGGACTCGCGCTTGCCGCCGCCGTCCTTCGCCTCCCACTCACGCCAGTCGAGGCGGCCGTCGATCGCGACGGGGCGGCCCTTGGCGAGGTACTGCGCGCAGCTCTCGGCCTGGTTGCCGAAGACAGAGATGCTGAAGTAGTTCGGCTTGTCGACCCACTGGCCCGACTCGTCCTTCCGCCGGCTGTTCACGGCCAGGCGAAGGCTGCACACGGGGGTGCCGCCCGGCGTGTGCCGGAGCTCGGGGTCGCGGGTCAGGTTTCCCACGAGCACGACCCGGTTGATGCTGGCTGCCATAGCGCTACTCCTCCTCGTCCGAACTCGTGTCCGACTCTGCACGGTTTTCAGGGGCGCTTTCAGCGGCGGCGACCGCGACCGGCTCCGGTTCGGGCTCCGGCTCCGCCTCGGGCGCGGCGACCGGAGCGACGGGTGCCGCGACCGGCGCCGCCGTCGGGGCCGGGAACTCGTCGCGCGGCGCGCTCGTGCGCGAGCCCTCGACGTGCTTGGTCGCGAGGTGGCGCAGGACGCCGTCGTCGATCTTCAGCACGCGGGAGATCTCGTCGAGCGTCTCGGGACCGCTCTCGAACACCACGAGGTGGTACACGCCCTCGGGCTTCTTCGCGATCTCGTACGCGAGGCGCCTACGGCCCCACGCGTCGTGGCTGCGCCAGGTGCCGCCGCCCTTTTCGACGAGGTCGCGCACGCGCGCGATCAGGTCGTCCTGGTGGGCCTCGGCGCCCTCCGGGTCCAGCATCAGAAGAATCTCGTACGTCGTCACAGTCCCGACCACCTCCGTTCCTTCCCATGGTCTGAATCGGCCCCGACTGCTTGCGCCGCTCGGGACGGAACGGCGCGATGACGGGGCAGGAAGCGGGAGCCACTGTAGCATCGGTCGCGTGAAGCGCCTCTACGCCTGGCTCGCGGGTCTCGCCGGCGGAGCTGCCGTGTATCGCGCCTTTCGGCGGCAGCCGCCGGTCGTGGAACCCGACCCTGCCGAGGAGCTGAAGGCGAGGCTCGCGGAGGCACGCGCCGCGGGTGACGACCGTGAGGAGTTCGAGGCGGGGGAGACGCCGGTCGACGAGGCGCCCGACCCCGACGTCGACTCCCGCCGCCGCTCGGTGCACGAGCGGGCGCGCACGGCGATCGACGAGATGAAGGGCGATTGAGCCAGGAGATCTCGCGCGACGAGCTGCGAGACCGTCTCGACGACCTCACCCTCGTCGAGGCTCTCCCACGCGCTGCTTTCCGGCGGCTGCACCTCCCGAACGCGGTGAACCTGCCGAAGTCCCAGGTCGAAGCGCTCGCGCCGCAGTTGCTCCCCGACCTCGAAGCCGAGATCGTCGTCTACTGCGGCTCGTGGCTCTGCAGGTCGTCCGACCGGGTCGCCGACAAGCTTCGCCGCCTCGGCTACACGTACGTGCGCGTGTACCGCGGCGGCAAAGGCCGACTGGCGCCGCGCGGGCTTGCCGACCGTCCGCTCGACCTAAGCGCCCTCGCGTATCCGCGGGACCGAGTTCGGACGTTTTCGGGACGGACAATGGCGACACCCGTGCCCGCAGATCTCGAAGATGCGCTCGCCGCGAACCCCGCGGCGCGGGAGACCTTCTGGGCGATGCCGCCCGAGCAGAAGGACGCCTGGGTGGCGTGGGTCGAACGCGCGCGCCTGCCGCGGGCGCGCCGCCGTCGCGTCGCGGACGCCGTGCGCCGCCTCGCGGGCCCGGCAGTACGTTCGCGAAACCGCAGCCGCTCCGCTGCCGCGCGAGAACTGGTGGGTGTGGCTCTTCGGGCTCGCTGCTTCTTGCCGGGCTCGCAGCATTTCTCGTTTGGCTGACGGTGTATCGCCACCACGACTCGAAGCCGTCGACGGTCGTCGTGACTGCGAAGGCGACGGTGCCGGGCGTCGTGGGGGTCCGCGTTCAGTCGGCGCAGTTCCAGTTGCAGCAGGCGAAGCTCGCGTCGAAGCTCGTGCACAAGGCGGCGACGAAGCCGAAGGGAATCGTTCTCGACCAGGCGCCGAAGGCGGGCGCGACCGTTCCGCAAGGGACGAAGGTGACGCTCGTTGTCTCGAACGGCCCGCCCGGTGTGGCGATGCCCGACGTCGTCGGACTTGCTGCCGCAGATGCGGTGAACGCGCTGCAGGCGCGCAAGCTGCGAGCGACGCTGCAGCAGAAGCCGTCGCAGCGAAGCTCCCGGTACGGTGCTCGCGCAGTCGCCGAAGCCCGGTGCGCGCGCAAAGCCCGGCACGAACGTCGTCCTCCAGGTCGCGAAGAGGCAACGCGGCGGTTTCGGTACCGAACGTCGTCGGTCAGACGCAGCAGCAGGCGGTGTCGACGTTGCAGCAGGCCGGACTCAAAGCGACGACTGCGCAGGTGCCGTCGTCGCAGGCGAAGGGAACGGTCGTCGCGCAGAATCCCGCGGCGGGTCAGAACGGTCTCGCAGGGCTCGTCGGTTCGCGCTGAACATCTCGAAGGGCGGCGCGTCTTCGACTTCGTCACGACACGACGCGCTGCTCACCGCCGTCGAGCGGAAACGACTACACCGGCATGCGACTCCAGCAGGCCGATCCAGAAGATCACGCAGGGACGGCAGCAGGCGATCGTCGTGTACGTGTCGTCGGCGCAACCCGTCGGCGTCGTGGTCGCCAACTCGACCGCCGGCTCGCGCGAACGGCTGCAGGTCTCTGCAGGACCGAGCCCGCAGACGCCGACGAATGTGCCGGATGTGACGGGCGAGGACGCCGCGACCGCGCAGCAAGATCTGCAAGCCGCAGGCTTCACCGTCATCCAGTCGAAGTGGCCGGTCAGCGACTCGACGCAGGACGGGCAGGTCGTGTACGAGACACCTGCGGCAGGCCGGCAGGCGCCGAACGGCTCCGCGATCGTCATTTACGTCGGCAACGCGAACGCGTAGCAGGAAGTCTCGCTAGGCTTCAGCGCTCTGCGGCTGAGGGAGCCGGGGATGTGGTGTGGGAGCCGCAGCCCTGCCTGCCCCGGCTCCTTTTTTCGTCTTTTTTTCGTCTTTCGTGCCCGTAAAAAGCCTGTAAAGGCCGTCGTGTTTCAGCGTGGATCGCCCTTCGTCGGGTACCTGGCCTTCGAGCAGGTACTGAACCCGAGGAGGGGAGAACTACATGAGAAAGATCACGCTGGCGGCAATTGCCGTCGCAGCATTTGCGTTCGTGGGTACGGCAGGCGCCGCGGTCGTTCCGGGTGTTTTCGATCCGGGCAAGACCGGCTGTCCGGTTGCGACCGCCCAGAGCGGCTGGCTGCATCTGGAGAAGAACTGCGTCAGCACGACGAATGCGTCGGCATTCGGTCAGCTCAACGAGGCGAACGGCAAGACGTTCGCATCGGCGGCGTTCACGCTGAAGAGCGCGAGCCAGTGTCAGGGCGGCTCACCGCGGTTCAACATCTCCACGGCGGCCAAGACGTTCTTCCTCGGCTGCAACAACGTTGCACCGGTGATGAACGCTGATGGAACCGCGACGTACACCTTCACCGCCGCAACGATCGCGGCCGGCGGAAATCAGGTTCAGGTGCCCACCGGCACGATGACCGCAGCGTCGGTGATCATCGACATTCAGGGTGTCGCCGACCTGAAGAACATCACGCTCAACGGCATCGTGCAGCGATTCGCGGTCAACAAGCTCACGGTCGAGAAGAGCGACCATCGCGTTGGCGAGGTCCACAAGCTTGGCCGTCATGTTTTCCGCAGCCACCATCGCGTGAAGGATCACCACTCGGACAACGACGACTAGTCCGAGTCGCGCCTGTTTCTCCAAGAGCCCCGGCGACCGCCGGGGCTCTTCTCGTTGCGGGGCGGAAGCGCCGTGCCGCTGATTCAATGCGCCGATGGCGTCGGCGACCGCGTCCCTGCCTCTCGGCGCACAACAGAGGCGGGGACGCGTCTTCGTCGCGCTCGCAGCCGTCGCCTGGTCGACCGCAGGGATTCTGCAGCGCGAGCTCTCGGTGGATATCGGAACGCAGGTGGCCGGCCGGGCGCTCTTTGCAGTGCTCGGTCTACTCGCCTATGTCGCAGTTGCCGAGCGTGGCGCGGTGTTTCGCGCGTTCCACGCCGTGGGGCGCGCGGGACTCGCGATCGCAGCGCTCATGGCGGTCTCGTCCGGCTCGTTCATCATTGCGCTGAATCACGCCTCGGTCGCGAACATCCTCTTCATGCAAGCGCTCGCGCCGGTGCTCGCTGCCGTGTTCGGGATGCTCGTGGGCGAGCCGGTAAGCCGCCGCACGTGGCTTGCGATGGCCGTTGCGATCGGAGGTGTGGCGTTGATGGTCGGCGGCCCGGGCCGGCCGCACGCACTCGGCTTCGGCCTGTCGATTCTGATGAGCGTGTCGTTCGCCGGGACGCTCGTGATCACGCGGCACCGCCGCGACGTTTCCATGGCGCCGGCGACCTGCCTGTCACAGGTGCTCGTGCTGGTCTGCGCTGGGCCGTTCGCGCATGCAAGTGAGGTGGGATCGCGTGACCTCGTGCTTCTCGTGTCGCTCGGCGTCGGTCAGATCGGTCTGGGCTTCGTGTTTCTCGCGATCGGCGGGCGGCTGATTCCCGCGGCCGAGGTCGCGCTCATCACGCTGCTCGAGGTTGTGCTCGGTCCGCTCTGGGTGTGGCTCGTGCTCTCGGAGCGGCCGGGAATCGCGACGCTCGTCGGCGGGGTCGTCGTGCTCGCGGCCGTCGCGATCCAGGCCCGCGGCAGCGGAGTCGAGCAACGAGTGCCGGTGCCCTGACCTCGCCGCTACCGGCGGGGCGGAGCGGTGGAGTCGCGCACGACGAGGCGCGTGCCGAGCTCCACGTGCAGCGCCTCGAGGCGCTGATTGTCCAGCAGCCGCATCAGCAGGCTGACGGCGATCCGGCCCATCTCCGCGAGCGGCTGGCGGATCGTCGTCAGCGCCGGGCGTCACGATCTCCGCTTCCTCGAGATCGTCGAAGCCGACGATCGAGAGATCCTCCGGGATGCCGAACGCCGCGCGCGCGCGCGGTCTGCATCGCTCCGATCGCCATGTTGTCGTTGAACGCAGAAGATCGCGGTCGGCGGCTCGGGCAGGTCGAGCAGCTGCTCGGCCGCCAACGGCGCCGCCGCCGATCTCGAAGTTCGACTCGACCTCGAGCTCCGGGTCGGGCATGATCCCCGCCGCCGCGAGCGCCGCGTAGTAGCCGCGCCGGCGGTCCTCGGTCGCCTTCCAGCCGCGCGGGCCGGTGATCGCCGCGATGCGCGTGTGCCCGAGCGAGAGCAGGTGCTTCATCGCCTGGTCGGCGCCGGCCGCGTGCGCGGCGGAGACGGCAGGGATGCGCTCGTTCAGCGGCAGCAGCGGATCGATGACGACGAACCGGTAGCCGTGGTTCAGCAGCTGCTCGAGCTCGTCGCTCGACTCCTCGGGGAGGATGATCAGCGCGCCGTCGGTGGTCCCGTGCATGAGGCGCTCGAGCAGCGACACCTCGCGGTCGTGCTCGTGCATCGTCGGGCAGAGGACGAGGCGCATGTCCTGCTCGTAGAGCGCCTCGGCGGCGCCGGCGAGGAGGTAGGAGAAGTAGGCGTGGTGGACGCATCGGCACCGTGGCGCCGATCAGGCCCGTCCTGCCGGCCGAGAGGCCGCGCGCGCTCCGGTTCGCCGTGTAGCCCCGCTCGCGGACGACTCGCTGGACGAGCTCGCGCGTCTCGGGCGAGACGTCCTCGCGGCCGTTGACGACGCGGGAGACGGTGGCGATCGAGACGCCGGCCAGCTCGGCGATCTCGCGAATCGTGGCGCGTCCGTTGCCGAGCTCGCTCATGACGCGACATTGAAGCATGTTCCGGGAATCTCTGGAACAACAACCGGAACATTTTACATTCCAGCCTTGACTTCTGCGCGTTTCAGCGTGGTAACAACCGCCGGAAACGTTGCCGGAACGACGCACCGTCGCTCCGCGTTCACCCGCCTCCGGGCAAGAAAGGAACTGCACGATGGGACGTGACGTTCGCTTCAATCGCCGGCGCGCAGGGATGGCCGCGATCGCCGGTCTCGCCGCACTCGTCGCGCTCATCGCGACGGCATCGGCGCCCGCCGCGCACTTCGGCGCCGGTTCCACCCAGGCCGGGCACAGCTGCCTCGTCATGACGGGCTCGGGCGACCCCGCCTTCGTCAAGAACTTCAACCCGTACACGGCCACGGGCCTGCCGAGCGGCGCGTTCGTCCGCGGCGCGTTCTACGAGCCGCTCATCATCAGCAGCGTCGCCGGCGGCGGCCACACCTATCCGTGGCTCGCGCAGAGCTGGAAGTGGAGCAACGGCAACAAGACGCTGACGCTGAACCTCGTGAAGAACGCGAAGTGGAGCGACGGCAAGCCGCTCACCTCGGCCGACGTCGTCTACAGCCTCACCGCCGGCAAGCAGGACAAGATCGATGGACATGGTCGGGCTACGCGGCGCCCGACTACGAACATCACGTCGGTCAAGGCCTCCGGCCCGTACAAGGTCGTCATCAAGCTCAAGACGGTCGACTCGCAGTTCATCGCGGCGAATCTCAACCTGCAGTTCGTCGTCCCGAAGCACATCTGGTCGAAGGTCGCCGATCCGGCGACGTTCACGAACCCGACCCCGGTCGGCTCGGGCCCGTTCGACATCGATCGGCCGCTTCACCGCGCAGGACTACGTCTTCAACAAGAACACCGCACTACTGGAAGGCGGGCGCACCGAAGATCCCGTGCCTCGAGTACACGCAGGCGGTCGTCGAACGACGCCGCGCTGCTCGCGATCCAGAGCGGCCAGGTCGACTGGACGCACAACTTCGTCCCGAACGTCGCGCAGGCGTACTCGGCGAAGGATCCCGCGCACTACCACTCGTTCTACGCGACGACGGCGTATCCGCACTCGCTCGTGTTCGACACCACGCAGTACCCGTACAGCATCGTCGCGTTCCGCAAGGCGCTGAGCCTCGCGATCAATCGCAGCGACGTGTCGAAGCTCGGCGAGTACGGCTACGCGCCGCCGACCGACGCGCTCGGCATCAACTACATCTTCCCGGCGTGGGACAAGGGAGCCGTGCACGCAGCTGCGCAGACGGCCGCGACCTACAACCCGACGGCGGCGAAGAAGCTGCTGACCGACGCCGGCTTCACGTACAAGGGCTCGACGCTGCATCGACCCGAAGGGCAACCCGGTCAACCTCGACATCCACGTGATCTCGGGCTGGTCGGACTGGGTCGCGTCGAACCAGATCATCACGAAGAACCTCCAGGCGATCGGCATCAACTCGAACGTCGCGCTCGAGCCCGACTGGAACTCGTGGTACCCGAATGCGTCGTCGACGAAGAACCCGACCCTGCTCTGGCAGACCGCCTCGCAGGCTTCGCCGTACGGCTTCTTCCTCAGCAACCTCTCGCAGCTGAAGTTCACGCCCTCCGGCCAGGACGCAACGAACACCGGCAACTGGGCGCACTATCGCCGACGCCGCAGGCGACGGCGCTCCTCAACCAGTGGAAGGCCACCCTCGACCCGGCAGAAGCAGCAGAAGCTGTTCGCGCAGGTCGCGGCCCTCTTCCTCGCGATTCAGCCGATCATCCCGCTGTTCGTCGGGCCGCGCTGGTCGACGTACAGCACGAAGTACTTCCATTGCTTCACGTCACCGAAGAACTTCTACGGGGACCCGATCTTCACCACGGCCCCCGACAACATCCTCTCGTTCACGCGGATTTGCCCCGGCGGCAAGGCCGGCGCGTAACGACGAGGTAGCAGGACCCTCCAGCAGGCCGACCGTGGGCGGGACATCGCGTCCCGCCCACGGCGGCTATAGGGTCAGCCCACCCCAGACATGCGTTGGTTTCTGCGACGACTCGGCTTCTACGTCTTCGCCACCTGGGTGGCGCTGACGATCACGTTCCTGCTGCCGCGCGCTGATGCCGGGCGATCCGATCGGCGGCGATCCTCCAGCACCTGAGCCCGGCGCAGATCCAGTCGAACCCGGGGATCATCAAGACGTACCAGACGCTGCTCGGCGGCGGGCACCAGTCGATCTGGAGCGCGTACGGCCAGTACCTGCACCGCGTCGCGACGCTGAACTTCGGGATCTCGACGTCGAACTATCCGACGCAAGGTGTCGGAGGTCGTCGCCCGGACGCTGCCGTACTCGATCGTGCTCGTCGGGATCGCGTTCCTGATCGCGTTCCTGCTCGGCACGACGATCGGCATGATCGCCGCGTGGCGGCGCGGCGGCGGCATCGACACGGTCTTCGTGCCCGTCTTCATGGCGCTCGGCGCGTTCCCCGCCTACTTCACCGGGCTGCTGGTCGTGTACTTCCTCGGGCTCAAGCTCGGCTGGTTCCCGATCCAGCACGCCTACGACAACGGCGCGACGCCCGGCGCGAACTGGCACTTCATCTCGAGCGCGTTCCGCCACGGCGTGCTGCCGGCGCTCGTGATCGTGCTCGCCTACGCGGGCGGCTGGGTGCTGAACATGCGGACGGTGATGATCAACACGATCAGTGAGGACTACGTGTCGATGGCGCATGCGAAGGGCCTCCGCGACCGCCGCGTCATGACGAGATATGCCGCGCGAAACGCGATCCTGCCGCCGCTGAACGGCTTCGCGGCGCAGTTCGCGACCGCCGTCGGCGGCGTCATCTTCATCGAGCTCGTCTTCAGCTATCCCGGGTGCCGGCTACACGCTTCAGCAGGCGGCGCTCGGCAACGACTACCCGCTGACGCAGGCGCTCCTGCTCGTCTTCGCGCTCTGCCCGATCGTCGCGAACTTCATCATGGACCTGCTCAACCTCGTCCTCGATCCGCGCGTGAGGACGGCCTGATGGCCCAGATGCAGCCGATGCTCGAGCTGCCCGCGGCGACGCCGTTCGTGCGCTCGCGGCGCAAGCGTCGTCCCGGGCTGGCTCGCGCTCCTGCTCGGCAGTCCGAAGGCGCGCGTCGGGCTCGGCATCGTCCTCGGGATGGTGCTGCTCGGCCTGCTCGCGCCGCTGCTCGATCCCGGCGAGCAAGGCGACCGAGTTCTCGCTCCTCGACGCGCGGCAGCATCCGTCGCTCCATCACCTGTTCGGCACGACCGACCAGGGCACCGACGTCTTCGCGCAGGTCGCGTGGGGCGCGCGGCGCTCGCTCCTGATCGGCGCCGGCGCCGGCGCGATCGCGACGATCCTCGCGACGACGCTCGGGCTCTTCGCCGCCTACGTCGGCGGCATCGTCGACGACATCATCAGTCTCGTCACGAACGTCTTCTTCGTCATTCCGACGATTCCGCTCCTCATCGACGTCACCGCGTTCCTGCACCAGCGCGGCCTGCTGACGATGACGCTCGTGATCGCGTTCACGCTGTGGGCGTTCGAGGCGCGCATCCTCCGCGCGCAGGCGCTGACGCTGAAGAACCGCGACTTCGTGCTCGCGGCGAAGGTCGCCGGCGAGTCGACGCGGCGCATCGTCTTCGGCGAGCTGCTGCCGAACATGATCAGCCGCATCGCGGCGGCGTTCGTGCTCGTCTTCTACATCGCGATCCTCGTCGCCGCCGGGCTCGAGTTCCTCGGCCTCGGCGATCTGCAGAAGGCGAGCTGGGGCGTGGCGCTCTACTGGGCGACGGTCAACTCGAGCATGCTGCAGGGCGAGTGGTGGTCCTTCGTCTTCCCGGGGCTCGCCATCGGCATCACCGTGCTCGGGCTGACGCTCGTGCTCGCCGGAATCGACGAGGTCAGCAACCCGCGGCTGCGCGCGGAGCGCGTCCGCAGACGGCGGCTGCTGGAAAGCCGTGACGTGATCAGCGTCATGGAGCCGATGGCGGCGGCTGCGACGACAGTCCCGCAAGGGCGAGGCGCTCGTCGAGCTGCGCGGGCTGACGGTCGACTACGGCGTCGGCGAGCGCCACGTGCGCGCCGTCGACGGCATCGACCTGACGATCCACGCCGGCGAGGTCGTCGGGCTCGCGGGCGAGTCGGGCTGCGGCAAGACCACGGTCGCGAACGCGGTCATGCAGATCCTGCGCCCGCCGGCGTACGTCGCCGGCGGCAGCATCCTCTTCCGCGGCGAGGATCTCGTCGGCCGCAAGCGCGAGCAGCTTCGCCGCTACCGCTGGCAGAACGTCTCGATGGTCTTCCAGAGCGCGATGAACGCGCTCAACCCCGTGATGCGCGTCGGCGACCAGTTCGTCGACATGATGCGCGCGCACCAGCGGGTCTCGAAGCGCACGGCGCTCGCGCGCGCCGGGGAGCTGCTCGAGGTCGTCGGCATCGACCGCCGCCGCGTGCGCGCCTACCCGCACGAGCTCTCCGGCGGCATGCGGCAGCGCGTGATCATCGCGATGGCGCTCGCGCTCGGTCCGGAGCTCTTGATCATGGACGAGCCGACGACCGCGCTCGACGTCGTCGTGCAGCGCGAGATCCTGCAGCAGGTCCAGGATCTGAAGCGCGACCTCGGCTTCTCCGTCCTCTTCATCACGCACGATCTCTCGCTCCTGGTCGAGTTCGCCGACCGGATCGCGATCATGTACGCGGGCGAGATCGTCGAGACCGCGCCGAGCGCGCAGCTGCACGCGAATCCGCAGCACCCGTACACGCGAGGGCTGATGGAGTCGTTCCCGCCGCTCACCGGCCCGCTGCAGCGGCTCGTCGGCATCCCGGGCTCGCCGCCGGATCTCGCCGATCCGCCGAGCGGCTGCCGCTTCCATCCGCGCTGCCCGCTCTGCGTGCCGGACGGACCTGCGTATCGCAGGCAGACGACCGAGCGCCCGCTGCTGCGCCTCGTCGGGCAGGAGCACTTCGCCGCCTGCCATCTCGTCGAGGGAGCGTCGTGAACGACGTCGCCCTCGAGGTGCGCAACCTGACGAAGCGGTTCCCGGCGTCGACGGGCCTGCTCGGCCGGCGCAGCAGCGTGCACGCCGTCGACGACGTCAGCTTCTCGCTGCGCCGCGGCGCGATCACGGCGCTCGTCGGCGAGAGCGGCAGCGGCAAGAGCACCGTTGCGCGGCTGCTTGCGCGGCTGTACGACCCGACGTCGGGCACGATCCTCTTCGGCGACCACGACGTCGCGCGCGACCGCAGCAGGCGCTCGATCCTGCGCTACCGGTCGCAGGTGCAGATGATCTTCCAGGATCCGTTCGGCTCGCTGAACCCGGCGAAGACGATCCTCCATCACATCGAGCGGCCGCTGCGCATTCACGGGATCGTCGAGAGCGACCAGATCGAGGAGCGCGCGCACGACCTGCTGCGCACGGTCGGCCTCGTGCCGCCCGAGCACATCGCGACGAAGTACCCGCATCAGCTCTCCGGCGGCCAGCGGCAGCGCGTCGCGATCGCGCGCACGCTCGCGGTCGAGCCGGTCGTCCTGCTCGCCGACGAGCCGACGAGCATGCTCGACGTCTCGATCCGGATCGGGATCCTCAACTTGATGCTGAAGCTCAAGGAGGAGCGCCGGATCGCGTTCCTCTACGTCACGCACGATCTCGCCAGCGCGCGCTACGTCGCCGACGACATCCTCGTCATGTACGCGGGGCAGATCGTCGAGCAAGGGCCGATCGAGCAGGTGCTCGCCGACCCGCTGCATCCGTACACGCAGCTCCTGCTCTCGGCCGTGCCGGATCCGGGCACCGGCGTCGAGACGAAGCGCATCGAGATTCGCAAGGGCCTCGCCTCCGCCGCGGTCGACCCGCCGGCCGGCTGCCGCTTCGTCAGCCGCTGCCCGATCGCGATCGACGTGTGCTCGCGCGTGACGCCGCCGCTCGTCGAGGCGCGGGCGCAACCAGTCCGCACGCTGTCACGTCAATGCGCCGGAGCCCGCGGCCGTCTTCGCGAGGATCGCCTGATGGCAGGCGTCGCGCTCATGCTGTACACGGTTCGGGACGAGAGCGCGCGCGATCTCGAGGGCGTGCTCGAGTCGGTCGCCGAGATCGGCTACGACGGTGTCGAGCTCTTCGACCTGCACGGCCACGACGCGGCTCAGGTGCGCGAGTGGCTCGACGGTTCGGGCTCGTCGCCGTGGGCAGGCACGCCGGCCTGGACGCGCTCGAGACGCGAGCTGCCCTGCGCTCGCGGAGGAGCTGCGGACACTCGGCTGCGACCGGATCGCGCTCAGCTGGATCGATCCGCCGGAGTCGAGCGACGACGCGCGCGCCGACGGTCGCGCGGATCGCCGACATCGCGCGGCGCGTGAGCGAGCACGGGCTGCGCTTCGGTTTCCACAACCACTGGAGCGAGCTCGCGGAGCTCGACGACGCGGACACGGTGCTCGACAAGCTGCGCGCGCTGCCTGCCGAGCTGCTCTGGCTCGAGCTCGACCTCGGCTGGGTCTGGGAGGCCGGCGCCGACCCGGTCGCCGAGCTCGAGCGCACGACGGGCCGCTGCCCGCTCGTGCACGTCAAGGACTTTCGCGCGCGCGGCACGCGCGAGGATTGCCCGGTCGGCGACGGCGACGTCGGCTACGAGCGCGTGCTGCCGGCGGCGCTCGCGCGCGGGCGCCGAGTGGCTCGTCGTCGAGCAGGACAATCCCGAGGCTCCCGCGTTCGCCGCGGTCGAGCGGTCGTTCCACGCCGTGCAGCGGATGCTCGAGGACGGCGGCATGAGCGCGCGCGTCGGCGTCGTCGGCTGCGGGATCATCGCCGACGTGTACGTCAAGGGCTCGAGTGCCTTCGACTCGTTCGACGTCGTCGCCTGCGCCGACCTCGACGCGAAGAGCGCCGAGGCGTTCGCAGACGTGCACGGCTTGCGGGCGTCGACGGTCGACGAGCTGATCGCGGATCCGTCGATCGACGTCGTGCTGAACCTCACGCCGCCGGCTGCGCACGCTGCCGTGATGCGCGCCGCGATCGAGGCCGGCAAGCACGTCTACACCGAGAAGCCGATCACGACGACGGTCGCGGAGGGCCGTGAGCTTCTCGCCGAGGCCGATCGCCGCGGCCTCCGCATCGGCTGTGCGCCCGACACGTTCCTCGGCATTGCGTACGAGCACGGCGCGCGAGCTGATCGCACGGGGCGAGATCGGCACGCCGCTCACTGCGACGGCGACGTTCCTCGTCGGCGGGCCCGACGACTGGCACCCGAACGCAGACGTCTTCTACCGGGCCGGTGGCGGGCCGATGCTCGACATCGCGCCGTATTACCTCACCGCGATCGCGTCGCTCCTCGGGCCGTTCAGCGCTGCGCTCGGTCTTGCGTCGACGCCGACGCCCGAGCGGCGCTTCGGCGTCGGCCCGCGCGCGGGCGAGAGCTTCACGGTCGACGTCCCGACGCACGCGGCTGCGGCGCTCCAGCTCGAGAGCGGCGCGCTCGCGACCGTGACCGTCAGCTTCGAGGCGTTCGGCCAGTACGTCAGCGGGCTCGTCGTCCACGGTTCCGGCGGAGTCGCTGGAGCTGCCCGACGCCAACGGCTTCGGCGGCACGATCCGCATCCGGAACGGCGACGGCGAGTGGAAGCCCGTCGAGTACGGGCCGCTCGGCCCGACGGAGACGCGCGGGCTCGGGCTCGACGAGATGCTCGCTGCGATCCGCGAGGAGCGGCCTCATCGCGCCTCCGGTGCGCTCGGGCTGCACGTGCTCGAGACCGCGCTCGCGGCGCTGCGGTCGGCCGAGGAAGGTCGGACGGTCGAGATCGGCGCGCTGGAAGCGGTTGCAGCCGCGGTGAGCATCGGCCTGCGACTCGCGATCGGCGTCGCCGTCGTAGCAGTTGCCGGCGTCGGGATCGCGACCGCCCACCGCGCAGACGGGTTCGTCGTGACGCGGCTCGTCACGGACGCGCGCGACTGCGAAGCTCGTGAACGCCTGGGGGCTCGCGTCGAGCCCGACCGGCCCCTGGTGGACCGCGAACGAGGCGCGGAGCGCGAGCACGCTCTACGCGGGCGACGGCCACAAGCAGGCGCTGACGGTCGCGGTCGAGGGCGGGCCAACCGGGATCGTCTACTCCGGCGGCAAAGGCTTCGTCGTGCGCAGCGGCCGCGCCGTCCGGCCCGGCGAGGTTCATCTACGCCTGCGAGGACGGGACGATTCGCGCGTGGTCGCCGACCGTGCCGCACCGCTGGTCGGCCGAAGCGGTCGTCGCCGTCGACGAGGGCGCGAAGGGCGTCATCTTCCGCGGGCTTGCGCTCGGGCCGCACCGGCTCTACGCGACCGACTTCCACAGCGGCGGCGTCTACGTCTTCGACGAGCACTGGCGGCGCATCGTTCGGCGTGGCGCATTCGTCGATCCGAAGATCCCGCCGTGGTACACGTCGTTCGGCATCACGGTCGCGGACGCGCACGTGTTCGTCACGTACGCCGTCGCCCGCGCCTGTGAACGGAAACGACGCGTCCGACGGGCGGCTATGTCGACGAGTTCGACCTCGAAGGAAGGCTCGTCGCGCGCGTCGCGCAGATGGGCGAGCTGAACGAGCCGTGGGGGCTCGCGGTCGCGCCGGACGGGAACGCTGCTCGTCGCGAACTTCGGGAGCGGACGGATCAACTCAGTACGTTCGGCATGGGCCGCGCGTGGTCGTTCACGGGCCAGCTGCACGGACGGGACGGCAAGCCGATCGTCATCTCAGGGCTCTGGGGCATCGCGTTCGGAAACGGCGCGATGGCAGGGCCGAAGGACACGCTCTTCTTCGCGGCCGGACCGCACCGCTGGCGCGGTGCCTCCGAGCTCGGAGTCCACGGTCTTCTAGGCTCTATCTCACGATGAAGCTCGGAGTCTTCACTGTGCTCTTCTCGGACCTCGGTTTCGAGCGCGATGCTCGACCGCGTCGCCGCGCTCGGGCTCGACGCTGTCGAGCTCGGCACGGGCAACTATCCGGGTAACGCCCACTGCGATCCGGACGTGTTGCTCGGCGATGCCGGCAAGCGACGCGCCCTGCTCAGTGCGGTCGAGGAACGCGGCCTCGTGATCAGCAGCCTCAGCTGTCACGGCAACCCGCTTCATCCCGACAAGGCGTTCGCGCTCGAGTCGCACGAGACGTGGCGCAAGACGGCGCGCCTCGCGGTCGAGCTCGGCGTCGACGTCGTCACGACGTTCTCGGGCTGCCCCGGCGACGGTCCGGACGCTCGCGCGCCCAACTGGGTCACGTGTGCGTGGCCGCCCGAGTACGGCGAGACGCTCGAATGGCAGTGGAACGAGGTCGCGATCCCGTACTGGAGCGACGAAGCTGCGTTCGCGCGCGAGACCGGACTGTCGAAGATCGCGCTCGAGGCGCATCCTGGCTTCCTCGTCTACAACCCGGAGACGGTGCTGCGCCTCCGCGAAGCCGCGGGTCCCGAGATCGGCGCGAACTTCGACCCGAGCCATTTCATCTGGCAGGGCATCGATCCGCTCGTCGCCGTGCGCGCGCTCGGGAAGGCAGGCGCGATCTTCCACGTGCACGCCAAGGACGTCTACCTCGACCGCGCGAACATCAGCGTGAACGGCGTGCTCGACACGAAGCACTACGGGCGCTTCGCGGAACGGTCGTGGTCCTTCCGCAGCGTCGGTTACGGCCAGGACGAGAAGTTCTGGCGCGACTTCGTGAGCGCACTGCGCATCGCCGGCTACGACGGCGTGCTCAGCATCGAGCACGAGGACGGTCTCGTCTCGATCGACGAAGGTCTCGCGAAGGCGGTCGACGTGCTTGCAGCGTGTGCTGCTCCGCGAGCTGCCGGGCGAGATGTGGTGGGCCTAATGGCTCGCGCTCGGCGCAAGCTGCACCCCTAGGTACCATTCCTCGTGGTCGCCTCTGTCGGCGGCCGAGGGTCGATGCTGACCTCCGGCGGGGCGCCTGGGGTCTTTTTTATTGCCAAAAATCAGGAGGTAGCCACATCGTGACATCGCACGCAGCAGCCAGTGTTCTCACGGTCGAGGACGACCCGATCGTTCGGGCCGACCTGCGACTGATTCTCGAAGATGCGGGATTCGACGTCGTCCCCGATGCCCGTGACGGCGTCGAGGCGGTCGAGCTCGCCCGCGAGCATCGCCCCGACTTGATCCTGATCGACCTGAGCCTGCCGGGTCTCGACGGTGTCGAAACGACGCGCCAGATCCTCAGCGAGCGCACCGTGCCGATCGTCGCGCTAACGGGACATCGGACGGGAATCGTCGAGCGTGCGCTCGAGGCCGGCGCAGTCGCGCACGTGCTCAAGCCGTTCGACGAGAATCAGCTCGTCGACACGATCACGGACGTGCTCGCCGAGCGCGCCGATGCGCAAGCCGAGGCGGAGCAGCGGCACTACTCGATCATGATCGAGTCGATGGTGCGTGACGGTCGTTCGGAGCGCGAGATCGACGCACGGATACGCGCACTGCGCGGGTAGCGAGCGATTTTGTACAGGTTGCCAC
Source organism: uncultured Actinomycetes bacterium (assembly GCA_963707525.1). GTDB lineage: Bacteria > Actinomycetota > Thermoleophilia > Gaiellales > Gaiellaceae > Palsa-739. Next base: position 80,299 of record CAVPQJ010000002.1, read on the forward strand.
GATCTGTGCTTACACTGCCTCCGCGTTAGATCTCGCGCGGGGCCGCGGAAGCTCCCCGACTCTCACACGGGCTCTGGGTAGAGAGGCACCTGCCTCTCTCTTGTCCGCAGCTGAGATCGGAGGCGAGCGTGAGGAAGCGCAGAGTGCTCGGCTCGCTGCGCGCGTCTGTCGCCTCGCGCGACGAGCTCCGGTTGCGCCTGGGTCAGCAGCAGGAAGTCGCGAGGCTCGGGCAGCTCGCTCTCACCGACGTTTCGGGCCAAGAGCTGCTCGACGAGGCGTGCCTGACGCTGGCTGCCGAGCTTCGCACGGGCTTTGCGAGCGTTCTCGAGCTACTCCCCGATCGACGGGCGTTCGTCCTCCGAGCCGGCGTGGGCTGGCCGGCGGACCAGTTCGGCTCGCAGTCCATCCCGGACGGCGCACGCTCGCACGCCGGCTACACGCTGACGTCGAGCGGGCCGACGATCATGCGCGACGCGGCGCGGGAGAGCCGCTTCGAGATCTCGGCGGAAATGGCCGCGCAGGGCATCACGAGCGGCTTGACCGCGATCATCGGCTGGGATGAGCGGACGTATGGCGTTCTCGGTGCGCATACGTCCCGGCGTCGAGACTTCTCCGGCCAGGACGTAACGTTCGTCGAAGCAGTCGCTCACGTGCTGGCCCTCGCGCTTCGGCGCCGAGCGGCCGAGGGAGAGGCCGAGCAGTCACACCGTGTGCTCGAAGCGGTGATCGAGGGAACCCCCGATCACGTCTACGTCAAGGATCTCGACGGTCGCTTCCTCGCAGTGAACGCGAGGGCTGCGGAACGGGTTGGCCTAACGCGGAACGAGCTGCTCGGGCGCACGCTGCACGAAGTGATGCCACGCGACATTGCGGACGCGTTGGCCGAGACCGATCGGCTCGTCCTCGAGCGCGGGATGCTGACGGTCGAGGAGACGGTGACGCTCGCACGGCGAGACTCACGTCGTCCTCACGACGAAAGGCCCGTATCGCGCCCGCGACGGCACGCTGCTCGGGACGTTCGGGATCGCACACGACATCACGGACCGCAAGGCGCAGGAGCGCGAGCTCGCTCGCAGCGAGGAGCGGTTCCGGCTCGCCCAGGAAGGGGCGCGCGTCGGCACTTGGGACGTCGACCTGCTGAGCGGCGCCACGACCTGGTCCGACGGCCTCCGCACGCTCTACGGCGTCGGCCCCGACTATCCGGCGGACTTCGAGCACTTCGCGCCGCTTCTCCATCCCGACGATAGGGAGGAAGTCAGGCGTCGCGTCATGGACGCCTACACGCGTGGCGCCGACTTCGAGGTCGAGTGCAGGATCGTTCTGCCCGACGGCGAGCTGCGCTGGACGCTCACCCGTTGCATCTTCCACCGTGACGAGCAGGGCGCCTTGTGCCGAGCGCTCGCGGTCGCGCTCGACATCACGAAGCGCAAGCTCGCCGACGAGGATCTGGTTCGAAGCGAGGAGCTGCTTCGGCTCGCGCAGGAAGCAGGTCGCCTCGGGGCGTGGGATTGGAATCTCGCAACGGACGAGGTGAGTTGGTCACCCGAGCTGTACGAGATCGCCGGTCTCGATCCGCTCTCGTACACGCCGGTCCTGCCGGCGAACGACCACATCCATCCTGACGACCGGACTGCGATGAACGCCGAGGCGAGCCGAATCTTGGCTGCAGGCGAGTCGTACTACGAGTCCGTCGGTCGGATCGTGCGGCCGTCCGGAGAGATTCGGTCGGTGCTCAACCGAGGCACCGTGTTCCGGAGCGCAGACGGGACGCCGACTCGGATGATCGGCATCACCCTCGACGAGACCGAGCGCAAGACCATTGAGCTCGAGCGCGCGCAACTCGAGGCGCAGCTGCGTCAAGCAGAGAAGCTCGAGGCGCTCGGACAGCTCGCCGGCGGCGTCGCACACGACTTCAACAACTTGCTGCTCGCGATCCGCGGCTACGGCGAGCTCGCGCTCGGTCGGCTCGAGCGGGATGAGGAGGGCGTATCCGAGGACATCTCGGAGATGTTGTTGGCCGCGGCGCGCGCCGCGAACCTGACCAAACAGCTGCTTGCATTCGGACGTCGGCAGGTGCTCGACCCCAAGGTGCTCGACCTCAATGACGTCGTCCGCGCGACCGACGGGCTGTTACAGCGCGTGATCGGCGACAACGTCGAGCTCGTCACGACGCTCGCGAAGCAGCCGGTCGTCGTGAAGGCCGACCGGGGACAGCTCGAGCGCGTGATCACGAATCTCGCCGTCAACGCGCGGGACGCGATGCCGGGCGGCGGCGTGCTGAGAATCGAGGTGTCGACCGTGGGCTTCGAGGCCGGCCATGACGGGTTTGCGCTGCTGCGCGTTGTCGACGAAGGCGCGGGCATGGACACTGCGACCGCCGCGCGAATCTTCGAGCCGTTCTTCACGACGAAGGGCGAGGCGGGGACCGGGCTCGGGCTCCCGACGGTGCACGGCATCGTCGCCCAGAGCGGCGGCAAAGTCGTTGTCGACACCGCTCCTGGCAGCGGGTCGACCTTCAGCGTCTACCTGCCGTTGTGCGCGGAAGCGCTGTCTTCGTCGCGTATCCCGCGTTCGGTCGTGAACGGCGAGGGCTCCGAGACGATCCTTGTCGTCGAGGACGACTCGACGGTCAGGTCGATCGTGTCGACGATGCTGACAGGCCGCGGGTACGAGATTCTCGAAGCCGCCGGCGGCGAGGAGGCGATCCTGCGCTTCCACGCACGCGAGCATCCGATTCCGCTTGTCGTCTGCGATCTGATCATGCGCAAGCTCGACGGCCGCCGGACGGTCGACGGCATCCGCGGGATCGAGCCGGCAACGAAGGTGCTCTATATGTCCGGCTATACCGACGATGCCATCATCAGGAGCGGCGGACTCGGACCCGGCACCGGCTTCATCCAGAAGCCGTTCAGCGGCGAGGAGCTCGCCGCTCGCGTGCGCGATTTGCTCGACGGCGTCAGCGCGTAACAGGCCCAGCCTGGCCGCCCAAGGATGCTTACAAAAGACCAGCCGCCCGCCGGAACCACGGCTACAATTGGCACGGCCGGCGGCTTCGCTCGAGGAGAAGGCAGCAAATGGCACGGAAGGCGCAGTGAGCGACGAAGAAACGACGCGTGGTCAAGATCACACGTCCTCGGATCTCGACCAGACGCGGAGTGATCAGGACCAGACCTGGTCGGATCACGACCAGACAGCGAGCGACCGCGATCAACGGAGCGCGGACGAGGATCAGCATGCTGCCGACGATGATTTCGCTGCGGGTGGCGACCCCGCGGCTCACGAGCGAAGCGCCGCGGCCCGCGGGCGAACGGCCCGGGACCGCGACGCAGTGTCCTTGTTGCGGGACGAAAGCGCCGACGCGAGGCTGCAAACGGCGGAAGATCGTGACCAGGCTGCCGCACGTCGCGATCGCGGCGCGGAGGCGCGTGATGCGCTGGCTCGCCTCCACGACCAGCAAAGCGGCTCGGATGCGAGTCCGGCAGACATGCTCATGCGAGCCGAGCGCGATCGGGCGCGCGCCGCGGCTGACCGGGTCAAGGCAGCCAGCGACCGTGCTCGCGCGGCCGCCGACCGGGAAGAAGCTGCTCGTGAGCGCGCTGAGGCTATCCGCCACCGCATCGAATCCGAGGAGGATCTGAGGCGCGCCACGACGGACGAGTTGACAGGCGCGCGCACGCGCACGTTCGGCCTCGAGGAGGTAGCGCGTGAGCTCGAGCGTGCACATCGAACCGGCGTGACGCTTCTGCTCGCGTTCGTCGACGTCGATGGGCTCAAGGAAGTCAACGACACCCAGGGTCATCTCGCCGGTGACGCGCTGCTGCGCCTCGTGGGCGAGACGATTCGAGCGAACGTCCGGCCATACGATCTGATCGTGCGTTACGGCGGTGACGAGCTCGTCTGCGCGATGCCGAATCTCAGCGCGCTCGAAGCCAGGTCACGCTTCCTGAAGATCGCCGCCGCGCTAGCGGCGGTCAGCCCGGAACACTCGATCACGTTCGGCCTTGCTGCGGCTGAGCCGGCCGAACGTCTGCAAGAGCTGCTCGCCCGCGCTGATACGGACTTGCTCGCTGCACGGCGCGCCGACAAGAGCTAGCGACCGAATCTGACAGGCTGTCGCGGTGCGCCCCTTCTGGGTTGTCGTGGCAACGCGGGCCGGCTACTGGTCGGCTGTCCTCGTCGCGCTGCTGTGGGCTCCCGTGGGCTCGGGTTTCCCCGGGCACGAGGCGTACGGCGCCCGCACGGACTTCATCTTCGGTGCGTTCGACCAGTGGGACGCCAACTGGTTTCTCCGGATCGCGCAACATGGGTACGACACGAAGCAGAGCGCGAGCTTTTTCCCGCTCTACCCGATGTTGACGCGCGCAGTCGGGTTCGTGCTTCGATCCGACCTTGTCGCCGGCGTCGCCATCTCGCTCGTCGCCGCCGGCTTGGCCGGCGTCGCGGTGATGCGAATCGCTCGGCACTACGCAGGCGACCGCGTTGCGCACGACTCCGTCCTCTTTCTTGCGCTGTATCCGATCAGCTTCGTCTTCACCGCGGTCTACTCCGACGGGTTGTTCCTCGCGCTCGCGGCCTGGGCATTCCTGTTTGCGCTCAGAGGTCGAACCACCGGTGCGGCGCTTCTGGGAGCGTTAGCTGTCCTCACCCGCCCGACCGGCCTCGCCCTTCTGCCTGCAGTCGCGTCGCTCCTCTGGCCGCAAGCGCGAAACGCGCGCTCGCTGCTTCGGTTGAGCCCGTTGCTGCTGCTGCCCGCAGCGCTCGGCGGCTACTGCGTGTATCTCAACTCCCACTTCGGCGACGCGTTCGCGTTCGTCCACTCGGAAGGTTCGTTCTGGCTGCGCCACGTTCCGGCGACCGGCCCGCTCGGCGGAGCGTGGGCTGCGGTGAAGTCCGGTGAGCAGGGGGTGGCGCAGCTCGTGCTGCATCTCCCCGCCGGAAGTGGCGCACCCTCCGGGTTCGGGAAGCCCGAGCAGTTCGCAATCTGGAATGTCGTCCAGCTCGTGCTGCTCGTCGCCGCCTGTGTCCTCACGTGGCTCTGCTGGACGAAGGTGAGCCGCGCCGCAGCGCTTTACTCGGCGACGACGATCGTTCTGTTCCTGAGTGCGCCGGCCGCCGTCGTGCCGTTGGTGAGCGAGGCGCGCTTCCTTCTTGCCGACTTCCCGCTGTTTGTCACGCTCGCCGTTCTGTGCGCTGAGCGCCCGCGCCTGCGGTCGATCGTGATCGCCTCCTTCGCCGGGGTGGGGTTGCTCGCGGGAGTGGGCTTCGCGCACGGCATCTGGATCTCTTAGCTCCCCTGCATTGCGTGCGAGGCGGGCCCGCGCTTGCCGTCGAGGTTGTACGGGATCACGCGGTACCAGGCGCCGCTCGCGGCCACGAAATCGCTGTAGCCGTCGCCGGCGTCGGTTGCACAACGCCGGCAGATGGTCTTCCACGGCCCGCTCGACCCAGGCGCGCGCTCGACGCTGTAGTCCTTCGCGCCAGCTGAGCCCTGCCAGTAGACGCGGCCGCTTTTAACCGACGTCACGATCGGGGCGGGCGGGAGCGCATGCGGCGGCACCGCGGACGCCGCTCATCGCGTAGTTGTGGCGCCGGATCGCCTGCGCGCGGGCGCTCATGTCGGCCGCCGTTGTGACAAGCGTTCGGATTCCCGGGTAGTACAGAGCCCACCACTGGCCGGTCTCGATGTGCCGCGCCGCAGCCGGGTCGCTCGTGTTCGCCGGGATCGGCATCCACCCGTGCCCGTCGTTGTGCGCCTCGAGCGCCCAGAACCCGTCGCCGGCGATCTCGGGCGTACCGAGAAGCGTGCCGAGGAAGCCGCTGAACTTCGCCAGCGTCGAATAGTTCGTGCGATCCCAGCCGTACTCGTAGACGATGTACGGCTTCCCCTTGCGCTTGCACTGCGCAAGCCAAGGCTGCACGAAGGCGAGTCCCATCCGCCAGTGCGGATAGACGAAGCTGACGCATGCGTCGACTCCATGGATCCCTGCATTCGCGTAGCCGGACAGGATCAGGTGGCGCGCGTCGACGCCGCGGATGTAGGAGACGATCTCGCGCGTCCACTCGACCGGGCTGCCGCCCCCATTCAGCAGATCCCAGCCGAGGATCGTCGGATCGTTTTTGTACGCCACGTGTGTGTAGACGTTGACGTGGTTCAGCACCGCGGCGATATGCGCCTCGACGTCGGCGAGCACCGTCGGGTCGTTCCAGAACGGCGCCATGTTGATCAGAGAGCAGTCGGGCTGCGAGATGCCTCGCCACCGCAGATAGACGCAACCCGTCCCGCCCTCGACCGCGTCGTCTCCGACGATGGTGGGAATGATCTTGATGCCGTGCGCACGCGCGGAGGCGAGCGCGTAGTCGATGTGCGCGAAGGCCTCCTCGTTGAACTGGCCGAGCTCGGGCTCGATGCACGCGGCACAACCAACGGAGTCGCCCATCGTCTGACTGCGGACGACGGTGGCGCCCATCTCTCTGGCGGTCGCCATGGCGTCATCGACCTCGTAGTGGCTCGGAAAATGGGGCCCGACCGGGTCGGCAGGCCCGTAGCCGGCGACGCCGAGCCATTCGATGTTCGCTCCGCCGAACCGGAACGGCCGGCCGCCGACGACGAGCCGCGCGCCCGCGCGGGTCACAAAAGAGTCGCCGAACGCCTTCGGAGATCGCGAGGCGCCGGCGCCGGCGGACGCGGCCACTAGGATCGCCCCGGCGGCGATCAGCGGTAGGAGCTTCCAGGCCGTCCCCACATGGGCATCATCAGGCACGGTGCGCGGACGGGGTCGGAACAGGTCGTGGGCGGCTACAGCCGTCCTTCTCGTCGTCGCAGCGGCGGCTTCGAGCCACGGAGCTCTCTCGGCTACCCGTGTCTCGCCGGGGGTTGCCTTCGACGACCGCGCGCCGGCTCGCTTGGTCATTACAACGCGCACGTATCGGCTCACTCTGAGCAAGCGCAACGGAAAGCTCCTCAGTCTCGTCGACCGAGCGACCGGAGTTCTTCTCGCCATGAACACGAACCGTTGTCTCTGGGGCGTCGCGACCCAGAACGACCACTCGTATCTCGGCGGCTGCTCGTTCGCGCCGCGTGCTGCGCGTCGTTTTTCCTACACCTGGGATCGGGCGGCGGCGAGGCTGACCCTGACGTATCGCGGGTGGGCCGTCGTCACCCTGCACGCCCTGCCGAGCATGTTCGACCTTCGCCTGCGAGTGCAGAGCCACGGCCCGGCTCTGACGCGGGTCGAGTTCCCCGAAGCCCTTGCCGGCGACACCGCAACCGTGACCGCCGGCTACGCGCCCACCGTTCTGCCCGGCGTACGCCTGGCGCCGGCGTTCTTTACACGTGTCGGCGGCGACGTTCAGCTCTACCCGTCGCGCTGGGCGTTCGCCGACTATCTCGCGCTCGACGCCGGCGACGCGCACCTCTCTGTTTACTCGATCTCGAAGGGACCGCTCTACCCGGTTCAACTCGGCTTCCTGCACGCGGCCGCACCCTCCCCCTGCTCGGGCTCGACGTACTGCCTCGTCCACGAGTTCCAGACCTGGATCGCGCGCCAGGCGACGTGGACGAGCCCCGTCGTTCGCGTCCGGGTAGGTAGCACCGCCGAACAGTCGATCCTCGCCTATCGGCACGACAACGGCATCGATGCGTACCCGTCGTTGCAGAGCAAGCTCGGTGCCCGCCTCAGTACGTACGCCGAGGCGCCCTTGTTCAAAGCGAACCTCAACTTGGTGAGGCCCTTTCGCGACTGGGCGACCGAGCTGCAGCGCCTTCCCTCGCCGCTCCTCTTGCATCCGGTCGGGTTCCAGACCGGCGGCTTCGACGCCAACGATCCCGACTTCCTGCCCCCGGATCCGCGCTTCGGGACGATCGGCGATTTCAGCGCGATGATCGCGGCGGCGCATCGGGTCGGCGACCTGGTGATGCCCTACGGAAACCTCAGCTGGTGGGACCCGAATTCGCCGACGATGCAGGCAGTGCAGACGCAAGACGTCGCCGTCCTCGACGAGCACGGCGCTCCATCGACCGTTTCATACGGCGACCGCACCGGCGTGATCGTGTCTCCGTATGCCGCATCCGTGCGCCGGCGGATTGCGCAATACATGGACGACTGGCGGACGCAGGTTCCGGTCGACTGCATGTTCCTCGATCAGATCGGTGCGCGTCCATGGCTTCGCGACTTCAATCCGGCGTCTCCGAGTCCGACCGCCTACGACGACGGCTGGCTGGCGATGCTGGCCACCTACTCCGATCGCTGTCTCATGGTCGAGGATGGCTGGGACCGGCTTGCGCGCAACGCCGTCGGCTTCCACGGCAGCCTCCTGATGATGTCGCGTGAGCTCGATCTGCCGAACACGCTTCTTGGCGCAGGAAACTGGGAGCCGTATCCGCTCGCCGTGTGGCTGTTCCACGACAAGGTGCTGATGTATCAGCACGACCTCTTCGACGGCACGATGGCGATGGATGGCGAAGTGCTGACGTGGAACATGGCGTTCGGAATGATCAACTCGTACAGCTGGGACGCGCTCTCCCCAAACGCCAACCCGTGGCTCGACCTCGTAGCGCGATTGCAGCGCGACTTCGGTCCGCACTACGTGGGGATCCCGCTCTCCGACTACAAGAACCTCGCGCCCGACGTCAACGAGAGCATCTACGGCGACCTGTCTGTGGTCGCGAACCGAGATGTGGAGCACGGATACTCCGTCACCGGTTACGACATCGCGCCCGGTGGGTTCTTCGCCGCTGCGACGGATCTGGTGGCCGGGGCGTTCGAGGGCTCGTTCGACGGGTTCCCTCTTTCTGCAGGCGTGCACTACGTGATCGTCGAGCGCGATGCGGCGAGCGTGACAGTCAGCCAGCCTGTAGGAGCCGACTCCGACGTCGCGGTCGGACCGCCTGCCGCGTGGAACGCCGGTCGCACCCTCACCGCCACGGCGCTGGCATCCGATGGAACGGCACTCGGGACCGCAGGCGGCCGTTTGCAAGACGGGCGCTTCGTCTTCCGCTACGCCGGAACCGTGAATGGCCGGGCAGTCGCGGAGTACCGGATCTCCGTCGTCAACTGACGCTACCGGTTTACGGAAGGCAGCCTGTGGTAGAACGATCTTCACGCGGAATGCGGCTTTTGCCGGGTCTCGCTAAAGAAACGGCGCTGCTCACGCGGCGCCTTTTCTTTGCCCGAACCCGCGTCGTTTACGGACGGCGGCGGCGGAAACAGCCCTCTCGCGATGGACGAGCGATCGGCAAGTCTTGCGGCGAACGAGGCGGTGTTCCGTGCGGGGAACGAACGGATCGACGCCATGCTGGGCGACCGGCAGGGTATGACTGCGTACATTTGCGAATGCGGCGATCCGACCTGCTTTCGGCAAGTCGACCTCACGAACGAGGAGTACGAAGAGGTGCGCTCGCATCCCGCCCGGTTTTTCGTCGCTCGCGGGCACGAGGACTTGACTGCGGGGGAGGTTGTGGTCGCGGAGGCTTCGCGCTTCACGGTCGTTGAAAAGCGTGGGGCGGAAGGTGAGATCGTCTCGCGCAGCGACCCGAGGGCAGCCTCCTAACCGCGATGCGCGAAGAGTCGCTGGCCAAGAACGAGGAGCTCTTCCGCAAAGTCAACGAGCGGATCGAAGCCCTCAGTCAGGCGGTCGCGCAGGACGACTCGATGATGGAGTACCTCTGCGAGTGCGACAGGCCGGACTGCTACGAGAGAGTCAAAACAACGCGAAGCGAGTACGAGGCGGTGCGCGCCGAGTCCACGCACTTCATCGTTCTTGCGGGTCACGAGGACCCGCGGGTCGAGCGCGTCGTCCTGTCGAACGAACGATTCTTGATCGTCGAGAAGCAGGGAGCCGCAGCACGGGACGCCGAGGAAAGCGACCCGCGCAAGTAGCTGCCGGCCGATCTATTGCAGACAGGCCTCGGTGTGTAGCGTGGTCGAACCGCCGACGATCTTCCCGTTCGCTATCTCGACGGGGCCAATCGACGAAATGCCGTGCGTACAGCGACCACTCCGCTTCGGTTTGTGGTCGTTGCCTCTCGCGGCTCCCATCAGTACGAGAACCAGAAGCAGCCCGAGGACAAGCCAAACACCGAGCAGGACTCGCCTGGGGGTGCGCACCGAGGAGTTCAGATCACTCGTCGGAGACGACGTGCTCGTTGCTGTTCGCTGAGATCTTTGTGCGAGTCTGCATCGGTCTTCCTCCTGCGCCGTTGCTGTCCCCTCTAGACGGGCTCGGACTGCGGCGTCTTCCCGTCTGCGGGTGGACATGCGATAAAAACGTGACTGTCGGCGCCCCGGTTACGGGACCGGGATTTCTGGACTTTTGTGGGCCGGCTCGCGTGGTTGGTGTGAGCGCCGTTTCAGCAGGGAGGCGGTGCAAGAAGAAGAGCGATCGAGCTCGGCCTCGCACGTAACGGCAAGCTCGTGACGAGCGCCGCCTTGATCCTCATGTTCGCCTTCCTCGTTCTCTCGTCGACTCCCGGCTACGAGGTCAGATCGCTCGCGATCGGCCTGGCGGCAGGGATCATCTTCGACGCCACCGCTATCCGCGCCCTCCTCGTTCCGGCCCTCATGAAGCTCCTCGGCGACGCGAACTGTCGGATGCCGAGATGGACGAGCACCATGCTTCGCATCCCGTACAGGGAACGTGTGCCGAAGATCGCGGCCGAGAGCGCCTAGCGCATGTCGTCTGACGCATAGAGGAAACCACCGAGGCCAGTCGCGGCGAGTCCGGCTCCGATCGCCGCAGTGGCGAGAAGACGTGCAGCGAGGCCTGAAAGGGTCGAGAGGACGAGAGCATGAAGGAAAATCGGAACCTCGCTGAGTCCGACCGCGAGAGCAACGAGCCCGAGCCACATCGCGGCGCCGACGTGGGTCCTCGGCGGTCCCCAGATGAGGATGACGAAACCCACCGCGATGAAAGCGCACTCGTCGAACCCGGCAATCCAGTTTCCAGGAGAGGCATACGGATCGATCGCGAACCCGATCGCCGCGGCGACTGCGGCAGTCCCGGCGATGCAGCCGAAGACGATTGAGGCGACGCGTCGTCGCATGCGGCCGCGTTTCGTAAACGAGAGCAGCGTTGTCGCCGCGAGGAAGACGAGCAGAAGCGTCAGCCATGGCCAGACCACCGGCCGGCGCAGTCGCCAGGTCTCGCCGCGGATGTTGGTGCGGCGCCCGTCGACGAGGACCGGAAGCCTCCACGCGACGAGTCTGCTGCCCGACGGGAGGGCCTGCACGCGCTGATCGTGCCAAACGACGACGTTTCGACCTGGCTGGAGAGCCCAGACGGGTCTGCTGCTGGACCGCGGTTGTCCGCTCTTGATCAGACGCGCGCTGGCGGCGGTCGGCGAGGCATCGTTGATCGCAACACCCGCGCGGTCGATTCGAACGAACGGCTCACCGAGGTAACCGAGCACAGTCACGGTGTGACCTGCGCCCACTCTGAGGCGAACTGCACGGTCGCTCGCGTAGATGCTCACCGTGAAGGCGGCACCCGGCGAAAAGCGTGGCTCCGTGACGCGCGCTCGGTAATCGACTGCAAGTGTTCCGGATCTCAAATGGGCAGTTGCCGTTGCCGGCAGAAGCAACGCGATCAGCACAACGACGCCGATGCAAACGATCCGTGAGTCAGGCACGACCATGAACTTGAACACGAACCGGGCGAGCGCTCAAGTAACTACCGCACTGCACCATGCTTTCGCTCGAGTCCGCCGGGTCCGCGACGCATGACGACGGCAGCGATCGCCAGAAGCAAGGCGAGGAGCGTGCCGATGACAAGGAGCGGATGGCGGGAACTCGATGGGCTCGCGACGCCGAGGACCGAGGGGAACTCGATGGTCGTCGTGGCCTCGCGTTGGATGAAGCCGCTCCTGAGCTGGAGACGAGCCCGCCACGGCCCGATCGGAAGTCGTTTGTCGAGCCGGACACGCGCGGTTTCCGAGCTGCCCGGTCCGAGGGCCGTTCCCAGCTTCGACCGGAAACGGTCCGGCGCGGAGCCCGCCTGGGCCGGCGGAGAGCGTCAGGCTCCCACCAATGTCGAGCGTGCGCTTGCCACTGTTGTGGATCGTCGCGACAACAAGCGGTTCCCCGGTTGCGGAACGCTGCGCAGTGAGTGCTCCGATCGCGAAGCTCGCCGGGGGTGCACCGCCGGGTCCGATTGAGAAGTACATGCGAATGCCGACTCGGTTGACCAGCGTTACGCCTCCGGCCTTCGGCGCGGGCGCGGACACCTGCGCCCAGACGACGGCATAGCGCTCGCCGGCCGAGGCTCTCTTCGGCACCTTGATCGTCACGGTTTCGAATGCGCTGGCACCCGGCTGCATGTGCATCACGTTCTGATTCACCGACGTCCAGCCGGAGAGCTCGTTGCGGCTACGTCCCGGAGCAAATGCGAATCCGCCGCGGCGGTGGCTGGCCGCTGCTGTGTAAAGCGCGACGTCTGCGGTCGAGCGAGTGCTGTTGATGATCTCGATGCGACGTCGGATGCGTGTCCCGGGCGCTGCCCGGCTGACGATGTACGAGCGCGCAAGCGGGTTGTTGCGCGCGTCAGCGGGCGCGTCGGCAAGCCGGATCCCGATGCCGCCTGAGGACGCTACGCGTTGGTGGGGCCTTGCGGCGAGCGCATTGGACGGCGAGGCGATCGTGGCGGCCAGAGCCGACAGGACGACGAGCCGGCCAGGCGCGATTCTCTTTGGCATGGGTCAGGCGACCGAGTGCGTGATCGTCGCCGAGTAGACCCCGGGCGCGGCGTTTGCGGGCAGGAGCACCGAGATGGTCGGGTTCCAAGAGGCAGTGCTGAGACCGGTGCTCGAGCCGTTCACGACGGGCGACACGCCGGTCAGGTCTGTTGTTACGGGCGTCGCCGCGGTCATGCCGATCTGCGTGACCGTCCCTACGGCGTAGCTGACCTTGTCGGCCGCGATTGCCGTGACAGCCGGGCCCGTGGTGGGCGTAAAGGCGGTCACGATCACCGACGCAACCCAGGTGGTCGTGCCGCCGCGCTGGTCGGTGACGGTGACGACGCCGAGCGGGCCGCTGATTGTGCTCGCACTCGCCGAGACCGCCTGCGATCCGAGTGAGACACTGCCGGTCGGTGCGCTGATCGAAAGCGCTCCTGCGGTCAGCGTGAAGGTTGCCGTGGTCGCGCTCGCTGCGGGCAGCGCAGTCACGGCGGCGAGCAGCGCAAGACTGCTGGCGAGAAGTAGGAACATCCGCATTGACCCGTCTCATCGGCATCTCCTCCAAGAGGGTGCGCAGTAGTTTGCCGCAGTGATCGAGCGCGAACCGCACAGTTCTCGTCACTCTTTCAGAGCGCGGCTCGCACGGAGCGTCACGCGTACAAATTACGGATGACCGGTCGTCGGAAGGTGATGAACATTCGGTGCGTGACTGCTCTGACGACACAGCCTGAACTGGCTCTGCACGATCGTGTCCAGGTCCCCGACGGTCGCGAAGGCGACGTGGTTGGGTTCTACCGTCTCGAGGACGAGCTGGTTCTCGTGTCGTTCTCAGCGTGTGACGCCGCCAAGTTCCGCGCCTCTGACGTCGAGTTGCTGAAGGCGAAGCCGGCCTGATTTCGCAGGCGCGAGGCCCTCGAATATTTGACATTTGTAGAAGAGCGTAGGTACAAGGCTTGAAAGCTTCGAGGCTACTCGGCTGTCGCGAGTAGGCATCGGTGCACACGGTGGTGCCGCTGGAAGGGGACGGGAAGTTGGGCAAGACCGCAGGGTCGCCGGCCAGCGAGCTGTTGGAGCGCCAAGCAGAAGAGGTGCATCTCCGTCAGATCGCGGCGATCGTCGAGTCCTCGGACGACGCGATCATCGGCAACACGCTCGATGGGACGATCACGAGCTGGAACCCGGCGGCAGTGCGCATCTACGGGTATTCGGCGGTCGAGGCGATCGGCCAGTCGATCGAGATGTTGGTACCGGATGCGCTGCGGGGCGATGTGCCGGGGATTCTCGCGCAGGTGCAGGCGGGCGACCGGGTGGAGCAGTACGAGACAGGCCGTACCCGCAAGGACGGCACGGTGATCGATGTCTGGCTGACCATCTCCGGGGTGAAGGACTCCTCGGGCGCGATTGTCGGGGCTTCCACGATCGCGCGCGACATCAACGAGCGCCTGCGGGGCGTCGAGGCGCTGCATCAGTCCGAGGACAGCTACCGCGCGCTGTTCGAGCGGCACCCAGGGCCGATGTGGCTGTACGACCTGGCCTCGCTCCGCTTTCTCACGGTCAACGAGGCTGCGGTCGCCTCGTATGGCTACTCGCGTGAGGAGTTTCTTTCGATGACGATCGAGACGATCCTCGCGCCCGATGACGAGACGGCGCTCCAAGAAGCCCGGGAAGCCAGCCAGGGGGAATCGACAAAGGGCTGGGACCGCCCGAACGTCGGCCGCCACCGCAGAAAGGACGGCACCTTCCTCGATGTCCTCGTGTCCTCGGACTCGATCGAGTTCGAGGGACGCCAGGCGGGTCTCGTCCTCGCTCAGGACCTGACCGAGCAGCGCGGACTGGAAGAACAGCTGCGGCAGGGTCAGAAGATGGAGGCGATCGGGAACCTGGCGGGCGGCATCGCGCACGATTTCAACAACCTCCTGCTCGTGATCCGCGGCTACAGCGCGAACTTGCTGAAGGAGCTCGGCGACGAGCATCTCCGCGAGAGCGCGCTGCAAATCGATCGTGCTGCGCAACGTGCGGGCGAGTTCACGCACCAGCTGCTCGCGTTCAGCCGCCAGCAGGTCCTTCGACCAGAGGTGATCGACCTCAACATCGTCGTCGCCGAGACGCTGACGCTGTTGCAGCGCTCATTCGGCGGAAATATCCAGATCCAGTCGCAGCTCGAACCGGCGATCAGGCCCGTGCTCGTCGACCGGGGCCAGATCGCTCAAACGGTTCTCAACTTGGCCATCAACGCCCGCGACGCGATGAGCGAAGCCGGCGGCACACTCAGCATCCGCACGGCCAACATCGAGCTCGACGACGCCTACGCGGACGTCCACGAAGCGGTTGTCCCAGGATCGTACGTTGTCTTGCAGATCACAGACTCTGGCACCGGTATGGACAAAGAGACGCAAAGCCGTGTCTTCGATCCGTTCTTCACAACCAAAGAGGAAGGCACTGGTCTTGGCCTGGCGACCGTGTACGGCCTTGTAAAACAGAGCGGCGGCCACATCTGGCTCTACAGCGAGCCGGGGATGGGAACGACGTTCAAGCTCTACTTCCCGGCCACGAACGCCGACCTCACCGTCAGAAGCGAATCCTCCAGCAACCCGACG
Organism: uncultured Actinomycetes bacterium; assembly: GCA_963707525.1. GTDB lineage: Bacteria > Actinomycetota > Thermoleophilia > Gaiellales > Gaiellaceae > Palsa-739. Next base: position 95,566 of record CAVPQJ010000002.1, read on the forward strand.
TCGCTCACCGGCAGCGAAATGATCTTGCTGGTCGAAGACACTGAGATGGTTCGTTCGCTCGTCACGGCGACACTCAAGTCCTACGGCTACACGGTGCTCGTCGCAGCCAGCGGACCCGAAGCAATCGAAATCGCCGACCAGACACACACGCGGATCGATTTGCTGATGACCGATGTCGTGATGCCACGGATGACCGGCCGCGAGCTTGCCGACCAGTTGGTGGCAACCCGTCCAGGGCTGAAAGTCCTCTTCACGTCCGGCTATCCCTCCGACACGGTCGTGCGCCACGGCATCGCGGAGGCACGGACCGCGTTCATCGAGAAGCCGTATCTCCCGGACGATCTCGCCCACAAGGTGCGCGAGATTCTCGACCAGCCCCCGGCGGCGTGAAGCTGAAGGGGTGCGGGTGCGCCTACGCGAAGAGTTCGAGAGACGCGCACTCCAGGCACAGGGGCAGACCGCCGTTACCGGCAACGCGGTTGAGCAACTCGATGAAATTGCCCGCTTTGCACGCTTCGTTGTTGTGGTGGACATCCTCCGATGCGGTCGCACGGAAGGTATCGATGCCGTCGTTGGCCAGACGAAGTTCTGCGCGGCGAAATCGTCTCCCACCGCTGTCGAGGAGCACGAGGATCTGTTCGTCGGCTGTTCGGAAGTAGCCGATCACCTCGCCAATTCGTCCGTCCGGGACGCGGACGTGGTCATACCGGCAAATGGTTCGGGCCGCGTGGGGTCCGGGCGGTGCGGGTGCGGGCAAGGGGTTCATTCGATTCCTTTCAGGGCATCGCCGGCAAAGGCACGTACGTCAGCGCGCCGTTGTCGACCCAAGCAATGCTGAAGCCCGCCTTTGCACGGACCTCCCTGGCGAGATCGAACAGCTGCCAATTTGTCACGTTGTAGGCACTCGGCAAGACCTCAACGGTCTCACCGCCGCGGACGGACGCTTCGAGAGCGTTTCGCAGGGCACCGCGCACGCGGTCGTAACGGCCAGTGGGGTGGATGGGATACGAGGGTTCACTTGACTCCTTTGGAAGCGTTGCCTAGATGCAACTGCGCGGAGCCACCGGGAGGTACGGCCCTGGCATCGAGTCGAGCAAGCGATCGGTCAGCGCGGAAAAAGCCGAACCGTCATCGCGGGTGGTAGGTACGGCCAGCAATGCGACGGCGAGACCGGGCGACCTCTGAAGTCCACCGTGACGACTGCTCGGAGCGTTCCGGGTTCGGTGCCTTGGCTCAGCTCGATCCGCTGAATCGGCGAGTCGGACCGGGGGAACGCAACGATTGCTGCCGAGTTGACGACGCGTGTGAGGACGAGTCTGCCGCCGACACGCATCGTCACCGTTTCGGTTGCAGACGAATTCGTCGAGTCGAACCGGAGCGCGTAGGTGCGATAGCCGCTTCGGTGTAGGTCGCAGCTCCAGCTGAGGGTTCCCATTCCGGGCAGCGAGGTGAGAAGCCAGGGGCCGCGGTCGAGAGGTTGAGCTTTAGCAGGTGTTGCGTGAAGGGAACCGGCGAGCACGGTCGCACTCACGATCGATATCAAGAGTGCGTTCATCGTCCTCAGTACGGGCGGCGTTCGCTTTTAGGTCCGCCGTTGCTGCTACTTCGATCAGATCCGTTTCGTCACTGCGGTAGGCCAACCCACAAGGACGATTGCGATGATGAGCGTCATCACGCCGACGCCGATCAGGTAGGCCTGGATCCAGCCGTGTCGGCTGATCCCGACGAAACCGATTCCGGCGACACCGAGCAAGAGCAAAGCGATCACCGCGATCTTTGACCGTTGTGCGAACAAGCCGGCGAGCAGCGTCACGGTCGTTGCCGCGGTGGCCCACTTGACGAGCGAGACCCGGCGTAACGCGTCGAGTTGCTTCTGTTCGAGGTGGCTGCCGGGCTGGTAGAGGGCGAGCACGCCGCTGGTGCGGACGTTCTCCACAATGTCGAGTGTTGCGGTGGCAGTCGCCGTTGCGGCTGCGAGCAGGGCGACCGCTATCCAGATGCCTCCGCGGCGGGCGAGCAGGGCCGCGAGCGCGATGAAGGCCGCCCAGTAGGCGGCGAGGAAGAAGTAGTCGATCGCGATCGCTCGGTTGGCGGCACGCCTGATCGTGGTGTCGCTGACGAGTTGCTGGACCTGCTGGGGGTCCGTGCCGAGTTGGATCTCGGTGAGGCGTGCGCCTTTTGTTCCGGCGAGAAGGGTGATGATCCCGATCAGGACGACGAGCGCGCAGAGACCGCCGGCGATTCGCGCCTGAGTGACGACGTTCATTGCGAGTTCGGGCTATTTCTTATTGGTCTGGCAGATCAGCTCGCCTGCGTGGTTGACGCAGTAGCTGTGCAGGTGCTCGAGGTTGACGAACCAGGAGATGATCGACGGGTAGGGGTACAGGGCGAGATGGAGTGCGAGGAAGGCCATGCAGCCCGCGACAACGACCGCTGCGATCTGGGCCCGCTGCTCGATGGCAAGGACTGTCCCGAAGAGGCTCGGAAACGCAACAAGCTTGTCGAAGTGTGCAAGGACGCTGGGGATCAGAAAAAAGGTGACGCCCATTGCGCCGTAGCCGAACTCGCCGCTGAGTTGCTTCTCTGCATCGGTGGCATGCCCGCTGTGAATCAAGAGTGGAATCACGAAGCCGCCGCCGACGACCGCCAACGTGAAGACGAAGTACGCAACCATGAAGCCCGATCCGAGAAATGCGGGCGTGGATGTGCGAGTGCTGCGCCCCTCGTCAATGGCGACGTGCTTGTTGGCGTTGACTGGGACAGTCACAACCGTTCCCGGAGGCGGTGCAATCGCTACTCCGAGTCGCGCCGCTACTCGTATCTCAGCTCGGTTCGAAACGGTCGCGCTCCCGATACGAACTGCGTGCAAGAGCGCGTTGACCAGGACGAGGATGACAAACAGTGAGGCGATCTCCCAGCGTCTCTCGAGATGGCCGACGGTGCCGGACAGGGTCGGGATAGGGAGGTCACTGTCGACGGAAGCCCAGATCTCGGGTGCCGCGAATACCGCGCCGGCGGCGAGCCACACCTTGAGACCGACTTTCTCGCGCGGGCTCCAAGGGGCGGTCATGCCTGCCGGCCTGCGATCGGTTTCAGTGCGTCCGCCTTACCTACTGCCAGCTTGGCTCATCGCATGTCCTGGAACGTCGGGAGGACCGGGGCGAGTTGGGGCCGAGTCTCCCACTCTTCGGGCGACCTTTCAAGCTTGATCTTGACTTTCGGCAGCGTCTTTGAAGACCGCGAGGCTCCGCTCGTTGAAGAGGACAAAGCGGACGAGCTCGATCTGGGGAAGGTCGGTCATCGCCCGCGCGGCTGCGTCGAGCGCTACCGGAGCCGCGAGCTCGACCGGGTAGCCGTACACGCCTGTCGAGATCGCTGGAAACGCGACCGACGAGCAGCCCAACTTCGCTGCGACCTCGAGTGAGCGCCGATGACACGAGGCGAGCAGTTGCGCTTCGTCCATGTAGCCACCCATCCAAATCGGGCCGACGGTGTGGATGACATACCGCGCGGCGAGATCACCGGCGTTGGTCGCTTTCGCACCTCCGGTCTCGCAGCCCCCGAGCGTGCGGCATTGCGCGAGGATCGCTGGGCCTCCGGCGCGGTGAATCGCGCCGTCGACTCCGCCTCCGCCAAGAAGCGACTGATTGGCCGCGTTCACGATCGCATCGACCGTCTCTAAAGTGATGTCTCCCTGCGCGAGCTCGATCCTGCCCATCAACGGCCTCCGCTTGGGCGGCGTCTCACTATTACAGCGCAATGCGTAAGCCGTCGTCTGCGCGAGCGTTCCGCAGTGACCCGCGAGCCGGTGTTCCCAGGGCGTTAGCCCATCCGCATTACGAGGCGAACGCCGAGCCCGATCGCCATCACGATCACGAAGGCCGTGGTCGAGTGCGACAGGTAGCCCGCGAGATACGCGATGCCAAGGAAAGCAAACGAAAGTACGAGTCCGGTGATGCGCGGCATGCCCTCTTACATCGTCGCGCTATTCGTGAAACTTGAGGGTGAGCCCGCGGCCGAGCATCGCCTGCGCGAGATGCTGGAGTGACGCCTGCCTTTAGGCGGCGGTGCGGGCGCCGGCGTTCCACCGTCGCGAGAGCGCGTGGTCGGCGGCCCAAATGACGCCAAGCGCCGCGGCGGGAACGGCGACGACGATCCAGTCGCCCGCTTGGAAACCGCTGAGAGTCGCAAGCACAAGTGCTGCGACCGTGATTGCTGCGAGCACGAGAACGAGTCCTCGAAGCGGCGACGTTGTTCTACCGAGTCGCGCCGCGCGGGCGATGAGACGGTGGACCATGAGTCCGAGCCATACGACCGCCCCGAGGAACACGAACATCGGGCCGTAACCAGGAATCAGCCCCAGTGCGTGAAAGCCAACGACGATCGCCAGACTGAGCATCGATCCCGTTGCGATCGCGCGCGTGGGAACGACTGTGCGTTCCTCCGCCGTTTCGGGCGTAGGCGCCTCGCGAGGCCCCGCCTCGAGAAGCTCTTCGTGACGTGCCAATCAGGTCTGCTCGTCCCAGGGTCGGCCGGCTTCCCAGCGCGGTGCCAACGGACTGCTCTCGTCAAACCTTGTGCCGTTCGGACGCACCGTCAGCGGTTATTGCAAACGTCTGTCATCGAAGCTCGTATCGGCGCGACGGCGTGAATGCGTTAGAGCTGCGCTGGATTCGAAGCAACGGAGCGGCGCCAGAGTCGAACTGACCTACCGGCGGGTTACGCCGGCGTACCGGTTTTGAAGACCGGTTGGGCCACCAGGCCCTGCCGCTCCGCTCTACACCATATGGACGTCGGCCTCGTAATGGGTCACGCCGAGGTCGCGTTCGATCAGATAGCGATCGTCCTCCGGATAGAAGACGGCCTTCTCGATGTCGTCGCCGGCGAACGCTCGCACATCCTCGAGCGAGTCGAACAGGATGATCGTCTGGAACTCCGTCCGGGCGCCGTCGGTGTGCCGCAGCACGAGCGTCCCGCGCGAGCCCGAGAGCTTCCGCGAATTCGACGTCCCCGTCTCCTCGATGTACGCCGCGTACGCGTCGCCGTCCTCGGCCGCCGTCGCTCCGCGCCACACCCGCGCGATCATGCGCCCTCCAGGTAACCGGTGTCCCACCCCGACGGCTTGTATGCCTTCCCGGGCTCTGCGCCGAGAGAGAGCACGACCGTGCCTTCCTCTTGCGCGATTGCGACGCGCTCCGCCTTTGGATCGGTGACCCACACGAGCGTGACAGCAGGCGCATCGATGTCGTCGCCGCCCACCGTGAAGGTCGCGTGGCCGCTCAGCACGATGTAGAGCTCTTCCTGTCCGCTCTCCTCTTCGCTGTGGCGCTTGATCACTTCGTCACCGCCGGCCCCACGCCAGGCGTTGATGCCGAAGCAGTCAATGTCGAAGTGGTGACGGATCGGCGCCCAGTACGGCCACTGCTCGGCGGCAATCTCGTCCAGGTGCGATGCCTTGTATGCGCTCACCTCGGAGACCTCCTGATCGAGTAACCACTGATAGACTAACACAGGTTATGGCAAATCTGGAACTGATCAGCGAGTTCGTCAACACTGCAGATCTCGAGGATCGCCGTGACGATCTCGAGCACGCGCGCGGGCTTGTTCGCTGGCTCGCCGAGCATCGTCTCGTAAGTGGGCCCACCCGCGCAACTGCGCGCGACGCCGAGAACGCGCGCGCCCTGCGAGAGGCGCTCCGTGACCTGCTGCGGGCAAACAACGGCGTCGATGTCGATCGCGATCGGGCCTCGGCGACGCTCGACGAAGCCGCCCGCCGCGCCGGGCTCGCGGTTCGCTTCGACGACGGCGCGATCCGGTTCCGGCCGACGCGAGCCGGAGTCGCAGGCGGGCTCGCTCTGATCCTCGCAGCGGTCGGCGAGGCAATGGCCGACGGCTCCTGGCGCAAGCTGAAGGCGTGTCGCTCGGACACGTGCCGCTATGCGTTCATCGACAACGCGCGCAACCAGTCGCGGCAGTGGTGCTCGATGGGCGTGTGCGGCAACCGCGAAAAGGCTCGTACGTTCCGTCGTCGTCATGCGTAGCGGCGCGCGTATCGCTGCGCCGCTGTTTCCTGCGGCCGCAGCGCTCGGCGCCTCCTTCGGCGTGCTGGCGCGCACCGCGCACTTCGACGCGTTGGCGGCGATCGTCATGTCGGCGACGACGTTCGCTGGGTCGGCGCAGGTCGCCGCGGTCTCCGTGCTCGGGGCAGGCGGCGGCGTTGCGGCGGCAGTTGTCGCAGCGCTCCTGTTGAACGCGCGTTACGTCCCGATCGGGATCACGGTCGCGCAGTCCTTTCGGGGCCACGTGCTTGAAACGCTTTGCGGAGTCGCAGCTCGTCGTCGACGAGTCGTGGGCGCTCGCGGGTGGAGGAACCGCTCGCTTCGACCGGCGCGTCCTGCTCGGGGTCGGCACGATGCTCTGGGTCGCCTGGGTCGGAGGCACCGCAGTCGGTGCGCTTGCAGGCTCGGCGATCGGCGATCCTTCGGCGTTCGGCCTCGACGGTGCGTTCGCCGCCCTCTTCGTCGCCCTACTCGCAGCGCAGCTCACCGACCGGCGCCGCCGTGCAGCGGCAGTAGGCGGTGCAGCCATCGCAGCCGTGTTGATCCCGTTCACACCGCCCGGCATCCCGATCATCGCGGCGACTGCCGCAGTCGCGTTCGGCTGGAGGCGCGCATGAGCGCGGCATGGGCAACGGTGCTCGCTGTCGGAGCCGGCACCGTTGCGCTGAAGGCGGTCGGTCCGGTCGGAGTCTCGGGCCGGCGGCTCCCTGCGCGTGTAACCGAGCTGCTCGAAGTCGTCGCGCCCGCCATCCTCGCGGCGCTCGTCGTCACCGAGACCTTCGCGAGCGGCCGATCGCTCGTGCTCGATGCGCGGCTCGCCGGCGTCGCGGCGGGAATCGTCGCCGTGGCATTGCGTGCGCCTTTCTGGCTCGTCGTGGTCGTCGGCGCGCTGGCGACTGCGCTCGTGCGCCTCGTCAGCTGAAGCGCGCGAGCAACTCGTCCGGCGGCAGATCGGCGAGCGAGTCGACGATGAGATCGGCCTCGTCGAGGCCGTAGTCCTGCGTCACCGAATTCGGGATGCCGACCGTGAAGATGCCGGCGGCCTTCCCGGCGCGCACGCCGTTCGGCGAGTCCTCGAACACGACCGCTTCGTCGGCGCGCACACCGAGCATCTCGAGCGCCTCGAGATACAGGACCGGATTCGGCTTGGCGCGCGAGTGGTCGCCGTTTGCGGTGAGGATCGCGTCCCAGCCGACCTCACGCTCGAGCCGCGCGAGATGCATGTCGATCCAGCGGCGCGACGAGCTCGAGACGATCGCGCGCTTCAGGCCGTGTCGCTCCGCCGCGGCGAGATAGTCCGCGATTCCCGGCCGCAGCTCCTCCGCCTCGATCAGCGACAACTCGTGCGCATAGCGCCGCTCGTTCAGCGCGTCCCGCTCGAGCGGCTCGCCGACGAGATCCTCGAGATGATCCATCGGGCTCCAGGCGCCGGTCGTACCGACCACGAGCTCCCACTTCTCGGGCGGTAGCTCCTGGCCGTGCTCGCGGTAGAGCCACTCCCAGCCGGCACGGGAGGCGGTCTCGGTGTCGAGGATCAGCCCGTCGAAGTCGAAGAGGAATGCGCGGATGGCCACGGCGATGCAGAGTACGCGCGTGGCGATCCTGGGCGTCGACGTGGGTGGGACGTTCACGGACGCGGTGCTTCTGGATGGCGGACGCGTGCGGACTGCAAAGGTGCCGACCGCCGTACGGCAGGAGGAATCCGTCCTCGCCGCCGCGCGGGCGGTCGGCGCGGAGAACGTCGTCCGCTTTGCGCACGGGACGACGATTGCGACGAACGCGCTGCTCGAGCGGCGCGGGCGCTCGCACCGCACTCGTCTCGAACCACGGCTTTGAGCATCTCCTTCACCTGCGGCGGCAGACGCGCGCACATCTGTATCGCCTCTGCGACGAGCACCCGGCGCCGCTCGTCCCGCTCGAGCGCTGTCACGGCGTGCACGGCCGTCTCGGTCCTGACGGCGAGCTCGAGGCGCTCGACCTGTCGACCTTGCCCGACATCGGCGATGCCGAGACGGTCGCCGTGTGCCTGCTCTTTTCGTTTCGCGACCCCTCGCACGAGCAAGCGGTCGCTGACGAGCTACGGCGGCGCCATCCCGGCGTGCACGTCGTCGCGTCGCACGAGGTCGCGCCCGAGTTTCGCGAATACGAGCGAGCGTCGACAACTGCGGCCGACGCCTATCTCGCCCCGATCACGGGCCGCTATCTGCGCGCGCTCGCCGACAGCGCACGGGAGGCCGGTCTGCCGGAACCGCTCGTGATGCTGTCGTCGGGCGGCGTCGCTTCGATCGATGCTGCGGCGGCGCATCCCGCGACGATTCTCGTCTCCGGACCCGCGGGCGGGGTCGTCGGAGCGGGACTCGTCGCGCGGCGAGCCGGCTTCGAGCACGCGATCGCGTTCGACATGGGCGGAACGTCGACCGACGTCTGCCTCCTCCCGGGCGGCCGCGCAGCGCGCGTGGCGGAGCGCGTCATCGGCGGGCTTCCCATTCGGCTGCCGACTGTCGATCTGCACACGGTGGGCGCCGGCGGCGGCTCGCTCGTGACGCGCGACGCCGGCGGTGCAATTCGCGTCGGCCCCGAGTCGGCGGGCGCCCATCCAGGGCCGGCGTGTTACGGCGCGGGCGGAGGCGCGACGGTCACGGATGCAAATCTGCTGCTGGGCCGCCTTCCGGCCGAGCTGCCGGGAGGCCTGGTGCTCGATCGCGCGGCGGCCGAGCGCGCGCTCGGCGACATCGATCCGCAAGCGGTGATCGACGTCGTGAACGCAGAGATGCTCCGCGCGTTACGCGTCGTGTCGGTCGAGCGCGGCCACGATCCGCGCGATTTCGCGCTCGTCGCTTTCGGCGGAGCAGGACCCCTGCACGCGTGCGCGCTCGCGGACGAGCTGGGCATCGACGCGGTGGTCGTTCCCGAAGCCGCAGGCGTGTTGTCGGCGCTCGGCCTCATCGCAGGAGACGAGCGTCGCGACAGCGTCGTCTCGTATGTGCGCCCGCTCGCAGACGTCGGCGAGCTACCGGACGATGGTGAGGCCGACCTGCGCTATCGCGGCCAGTCCTTCGAGCTGACCGTGCCGCTCCAACGCGACCTGGCCGCGGCGTTCCACCGCGCGCACGAAGAGCGGTACGGCAATGCGGATCCGGAGCGCGAGATCGAGCTCGTCGCGGTCCGCACGGCCGACGTCACGCCTGGGCCGGAGATCTCCTTGCGAGCAACAGACAGTTACAAGGTCGTGGGACCGGCACTTGTCGAGCTGGCCGGCGCCACGTGCTGGGTTCCGGACGGGTGGAGCGGCGGGACGAACGACGACGGGACTCTGGTGCTCAGGCGATGAACGTCGAGCTGCAGGTGATCGGCAGCGCGCTGCGCGCGGTCGCCGAGGAGATGGGTGCGGTGCTCATCCGCTCGGCGTTCTCGTCCAACATCAAGGAGCGGCGCGACTGCTCGACCGCGATCTTCGACGAGGCGGGGCGGATGGTCGCGCAGGCGGAGCACATCCCCGTCCACCTCGGCGCGATGCCGGATGCCGTCGCCGCCGCGATGGCCCTTGGACTGTCCACGGGCCAGGTCTGCATTCTCAACGACCCGTACACGGGAGGCACGCACCTGCCGGACATCACGCTGATCTCGCGAACGTCGCTCGGCTACGCGGTCTCGCGCGCGCATCACGCCGACGTGGGCGGCATGGAGCCCGCGAGCCTGCCTGCGTTTTCGCGCGAGCTCTATCAGGAGGGGCTGATCATCCCGCCGACCCTGCTCACGGACGAGGTCGAGCGGCTGTTCGTCGCGAACGCGCGCAACCCCGACGAGCGCCGCGGCGACTTGCGCGCGCAGATCTCCTCACACCGCCTGGCCGAACGGCGGATCGACGAGCTCTGCGAGCGGCGGGGACGCGAGCGTGTGGCAGCGGCAATGGACGAGCTCTACTCCTACTCGGAGCACATGGTGCGCGCGGCGCTCGCGCGCATGCCCGACGGCACGTGGTCGGCAGAGGACGTCGTCGAGGCCGTCGACGGAGAGTTGACGATTCGCGCGTCCGTCGAGATCAAGGGCGACGAGATCCACTTCGACTTCGCGGGTACGGACGCGCAGGACTCGTACAACCTCAACTGTCCGATGTCCGTGACCCGCTCGGCCTGCTATTTCGTCGTTCGCTGCCTCACGGAGCCGGATCTTCCCGCATCGGGCGGCGCATTTGCGCCCGTCACGGTCACCGCGCCCGAGGGCTGCCTCGTGCACGCTCTCCCGCCTGCGGCAGTCGTCGCGGGCAACACCGAGACGTCGTCTCGAATCGTCGACGTGCTCTTTCGCGCGATCGGCGACCGCGGCACAGGGACAGGGAACGATGAACAACGTCGCGCTCGGCAACGACCACTTCACGTACTACGAGACGATCGGCGGTGGCCAGGGCGCGTGCGCGGACGCCGACGGACCGTCGGCCATTCACGTCGCGATGTCGAACGCGCTGATCACGCCGGTCGAGGCGCTCGAGCTCTCGTATCCGTTGCGCGTCGAGCGCTGGCACCTGCGCGCGGGCTCGGGCGGTAACGGCGCGCATCGCGGTGGAGACGGCGTCGTGCGTGAGCTGCGCGTGCTCGAGGACTGCCGGCTCTCCGTGCTCGCGGAACGGCGTGCGCACGCACCGAGCGGCGAGCACGGCGGCGAGGACGGCGCCCCCGGCCGCACGCTCGTGAACGGCGAGGAGCAGCCGGCGAAGGTGACGAAGCAGCTGCGCGCCGGCGACCTGATCAGGATCGAGACGCCCGGCGGCGGAGGGTTCGGCAGCTAGAGCGCGGGGAGGCCGTCGATGCTCTCGGCGTTCTTCTCCGCGATGTACGCGTCGAAGCCGCCGTCGCGCGCCTTCTTGTCCACCCACGCGTCGTACTGCGTGCGCTTCCCGTCGAACCGCATCAGCGGGACGCCATAGCCGCACGAGTCTGCAATGCGCTCGACCTCGACACGGATCACCGAGCGCACCGCGTGCTCGGGCGGGTCGAAGCGTGCCGCGAGCTCATGGGTCGGCGGCAGCACCGAAGCGCGACCGTGCAGCCGCACGATCCGAGGCGGCCCCTCGAAGGCGCAGAACATCACGACGATGCGGCCGTTCTCGCGCGCGTGCGCGATCGTCTCGGCTCCGCTGCCGACGAAGTCGAGATACCCGACCTCTCGCGGCCCGAGGATCCGGAACCAGCGCAGGTCGCCTTTCGGCGACACGTTCACGTGGCCGTCCGCGGCGAGCGGCGCCGTTGCGACGAAGAAGAGGTGCTGCTGCTCGATCCAGGCCGCGAGCTTCTCGTCGATCTCGGAGTGGATCTTTCCCATGACGGGAGCGTAGCCTTCGGGCATGCGCACGCCGCTCTGCGATCTGCTCGGCATCGAGCACCCGATCGTCCAGGCGCCGATGGGTGGGCCTGCCGTGCCACAGCTCGCGGCGGCCGTCTCGAACGCCGGTGCGCTCGGCATGCTCGCGCTCAGCTGGGCCGCCGATGCGGGCGGCGTCGTGCGCGAGCTTCATGGGCTTACGTCGCAGCCAGTTCGGCGGCAACTTCGGACTGCAGCTCGACCAGCACGAACGTCTCGACGGTGCTCGACGCCGGTCTGCGAATCGTGTCGCTCTTCTGGGGCGATCCGAGCCCGTACGTCGAACAGATCCACGACGCGGGCGCCCTGCTGCTGCACACGGTCGGCTCGGCCGAGGAGGCGAAGCGCGCCGTCGGCGCCGGCGTCGACGTCGTCGTCGCCCAGGGCTGGGAAGCGGGCGGTCACGTGTGGGGTCAGATCGGCACGCTCGCTCTCGTGCCTGCCGTCGTGGATGCCGTCGCTCCGGCGCCGGTGATCGCGGCCGGCGGGATCGGCGACGGGCGCGGCGTCGCCGCCGTGCTCGCGCTCGGTGCGCAGGCAGCCTGGGTCGGCACGCGCTTCTTGATGGCGGAGGAGGCGCCGGTGCACGAGCGACTACCGCGAGCGGTTGATCGACGCGCAGACGAGACGGAACGCGCTGTGGTTCGCCGACCTGTTCGACGGCGGCTGGCCGGACGCGCCGCATCGCGCGCTTCGCAACGCGACGATCGACGACTGGGAGGCCGCCGGTCGCCCGCCGACTGGGTCGCGGCCCGGCGAAGGCGACCAGGTGGCGACACGCTCGGACGGCTCCGGAATTCCGCGCTACGCGAGCTCGACTCCAGTCGAGGGCATGGACGGCGACATCGACGCGATGTCGCTCTGGGCCGGACAGGGCGTCGCGCTCGCGCGGCGAGTGCAGCCGGCGGCCGAGATCGTGGCCGAGCTCGTCTCCCGGTTGTAGCCTCGGCGTCATGGAGCGCGCCGTCAAGGTCGCCTGCGTTCAGGCCGAGCCTGCGATTCTCGATCGCGAGGCGACGCTCGACCGGCTCGAGCAGCTCGCCGCAGAGGCGGCCGGCAACGGCGCCGAGCTCGTCGTCTTTCCCGAGACCTTCGTCCCGGTGTACCCGTCGTCACGGTGGGCGAAGGCGTTTGCCGGCTGGCAGAACGACGGCGCCAAGCGCGTGTTCGCGCAGATCGCGCAGAACTCGATCGCCGTCGGCTCGCCGTCCGAGCGCCGCATCGGCGCAGCCGCGCAAGAGCTCGGGGTCTGGCTCGTCACCGGCGTGAACGAGGTCGAGCCGGAGCGCCCGGGCACGATCTACAACTCGCTCCTCTATCACTCGCCCGCCGGCGAGCTCGTCCTGCATCACCGCAAGCTCGTGCCGACGAACCACGAGCGGCTCGTGTGGGGGCAGGGCGACGGACGCGGCCTGCACGCCGTCGAGACCGGCTTCGGCCGCATCGGCGGGCTGATCTGCTGGGAGAACTACATGCCGCTCGCGCGGTTCGCGCTCTACGAGTCAGGTGTCGAGATCTACATCGCGTCGACGGCAGACGACGGCGACGCCTGGCAGGCAACGCTCGTGCACATCGCGCGGGAGAGCCGCGCGTACGTCGTCTCGCCGTGCCACTTCCAACGCGCCTCGTCGTATCCGGCGGACTTCCCGCTCGCATCGGAGCTCGAAGGCGCGGGCCTGCTCGGTCGCGGCGGCAGCGCGATCCTCGCGCCCGACGGCTCGTACCTCGCGGGACCGCTGTACGACGACGAGGGCATCCTCTACGCGGAGCTCGACCCGTCGACGCTACTGGCCGAGCGGCAGCGCTTCGATCCGGTCGGCCACTACAACCGGCCGGACGTGCTTCAGCTCACAGTTCGTGGGGACGATGCGACGCCGAGTAGACGTCCTTCCGCGCGATCAGCCCGTTCCTGATCGGGAAGACGTCGACACCGTCCCACTCGAGCGTGCGCCCGTCCTTCTCGAGATGGAGCGTCCACTCGCACACCGCGAAGTCCTCGCCCGTATGCATGCTCCGCGTCCGAAAGCTCATCCCCGGGTTGTTGCGGAAGATCTGCGCGATGTGCTCGCGCACCGCCTCTGCGCCTTCGGCACGCTCCGCGGCGGTGTGATTGTCGAAGACGATCTCGGGATGGTGCAGCTCGTGGATCGTCTCGAGATCCTGCGTGTTCCACGCGGTGTTGTAGCGCTCGATCAGCTGGGCGACCTCTCCGGCGTTCATCGGGCGATTGTTCCACGTCTGCGGAGGACGCGCTCGTCGCCCACGCGCCGCGTCAGCCCGTCGGCGTCGAAGCGCTCGAGCAGCATCTGCGCGGTCTTGCGCCCGACTCCGAGGAGGTCGCGGAAGCGGGCGAGCGTGATCCGCCCGGCCGACTCGCACTCCGCGACGAGGGCCGCGCGCGCCTCTTCATAGGCGGGCGTCGAGATCGCATACCCGTCGCCGACGCGCACGAGGCGGCCCTGCTCCTCGAGGAAGCGCCCGAGCGCTGCGTCGTCGAGCTTCACCGGCTCGAGCCCGAGCTCCGTTTCGAGCGCGGCCGCCGCGCCGGCATGCGCGCCGAGCTCCGCCGCGGCGCCTGGCCGGTAGAGCTTCGCGCCGCGACGCTCCAGACCGAGGAGCGGCACGACCGCACCCGCCCAGGCATCCGGCGGCGGGGGGATCCCGGGATCGAGCGGATCCGCGCGCTCGAGCCGGTCGTCCAGCTCTGCGCGCAGCTCTTCCAGCCACGGCGCTCGAGAAGACCCAGCCGTCGGCTTCTTCGACGCCGGCGAGGTCGCCGAGGTGCGCGAGCGACTCCGCCCGGACCGGCTCGTGCACCGTCGCGGCGATCTCGCCTCGCTCGACGAGCTCCATGCGCTCGAGGCTCGCGTGGCGCGGGGGCGACGGGTCGAGCACGCGTCCGCCGCCGACGGTCGTCTCGGCGCGAAGAACGACGCGGTCGCCGCGTGCCGCGACGACCGGCTCCGACAGCCGTAGCTGCGCGAAACGGTCACCGACCCGAACGACGCGCGCAAGCACGTTCGCGGTTCCATGGTGGACGTGCACGCGCGGCGGAATCTCGGCCAGAGGCTCGAGCGCGATGTCGAGGCGGTAGCTCGACGGATAGGCGCCGGGCGCGACGAGGGCGTCACCGCGACGAAGCTCTGTCCGCTCGACGCCCGGGAGCGCGACCGCGACGCGCTGTCCGGCCGCCGCTCGCGTGACCGCGCTGTCGTGGACCTGAACGCTGCGCACGCGGACGCTGCGCTCGCCGAGCTGGAGCTCATCTCCCTCGCCGATCGATCCGGACCAGAGCGTTCCGGTCGCGACCGTGCCGATTCCGCGCAGCGTGAACACCCGGTCGACGTACAGGCGCGTCGGCGCGTCGTCGCGCGACACGTTCGGTCGAGAGCGAGGCGAGTGCGGCACGGAGCTCGTCGAGGCCCGCTCCGGTGCGTGCGCTGACCGCGACGACCGGAGCGCCGGGCACGAGCTCCTCCGCCTCGGCGCGGGCGAGCTCGAGCGTCTCCTCGTCGACGAGATCCGACTTCGTGAGCGCGACGACGCCGCGCTCGATCCCGAGCAGCCGCAGAATCGCGAGATGCTCGTGTGTCTGCGGACGTGCGCCCTCGTTCGCGTCGATCACGAGCAGGAAGAGGTCGATGCCGGTCGCGCCGGCGACCATCGTGCGCACGAAGCGCTCGTGTCCGGGAACGTCGACGACGGAGAGCTGCGTTCCGTCCGGCAGCTCGAGCGGCGCGTAGCCGAGGTCGATCGAGATCCCGCGCTCCTGCTCCTGCGGGAGCCGGTCCGTGTTCTTGCCCGTGAGCGCCTCGACGAGCGTCGTCTTGCCGTGGTCGATGTGCCCGGCGGTGCCGACCGTCAGCGGCATCGCGTCACGGCGGCCGCGACCTCGTCCACCTCTGCCTCGGCGAGCGTGCGGCAGTCGAGCAGGAGCTTCCCGTCGCGCACGATGCCGACGACCGGCGGGTCGCCCTCGCGCAGCGGCGCTGCGAGCGACTCCTCGATCGCGCACGCGAAGCTCGGCAGCTCCGCGAGCGGCAGCGCACCGCCGCCGACGCGCCCGACCGTCTCCTCGACCGTGCCGCCGACGAGCGAGGCGAGGCGCTCCGCGCGTGCGCGGACGCCGGCGCCGTCCTCGTGCAGCATGCGCAGCACGGGAATCCGCTCCGGTGCGTCGAGGTAGACCCGCAACGTTCCCTCGAGCGCGGCGAGCGTCAGCTTGTCGGCGCGAACCGCGCGCTGCAGCGGATGACGGCGCAGCCGCTCGATGAGCTCGCCGCGGCCGACGACGATGCCGGCCTGCGGCCCGCCGAGGAGCTTGTCGCCGGAGAAGCAGACGAGGTCGGCTCCCGCTGCGAGCGACTCGCGCGCCGACGGCTCGCCGGGCAGCTCGACGAGCACGCCCGAGCCGAGGTCGTCGAGCAGCGGCACGCCGGCGCGCCGCGCGACCGCCGCGAGCTCGTCGAGGCGCGGGAGCTCGGTGAAGCCGACGACGCGGAAGTTCGACTGGTGCACGCGCAGGATCAGCGCTGTCTCTGCGCGCACCGCCTTCTCGTAGTCGCGCGCGCGCGTTCGATTCGTCGAGCCGACCTCGACGAGCCGAGCGCCCGAATGTGCGAGCACGTCGGGGATGCGAAAGCCGTCGCCGATCTCGATCAGCTCGCCGCGGGACACGATCACTTCGCGGCCTCTCGGCGAGCGCGGCGAGCGCGAGCAGCATCGCCGCCGCGTTGTTGTTCACGACGAGCGCAGCCTCGGCGCCGGTGAGGCGGCGCAGGATCGCGGCGACGTGGTCCTGGCGCGAGCCGCGGGAGCCTTCGCGGAGGTCGAGCTCGAGGTTCGAGTACCCGCGTGCGGCCTCGACCACCTGCGCGAGCGCTTCCTCGGCGAGCGGCGCGCGGCCGAGATTCGTGTGCACGATCACTCCGGTCGCGTTCAGCACGCGCCGAAGCGAGGGCGCCCGAGCCGCGGTCAGCTCGTCGCGCACGCGGGCCTCGAGGTCGCCTGGATCGGCGCCGGCCCGAATCTCCTCGCGCGCACGGTCGAGCACCGTCCGCGCTGCAGCGATCGCGAGCGGATCGTCGACGCCGCGCGCGAGCTCGTCGACCGAGGGGAGATCGCGGAGCTCCATCGCTCAAAGGCTACTGCTCGATGTGACTCTCGAGGATGCGCTGGACGGCTTCCGCCGGCGAGTCGGTGACGGAGAGCGAGCTCGAGATCGCCGGGCGAGATCATGCCGAGCGGCAGCAGCCGCTCGCGCACCCAGTCGAGCATCGGCGTCCAGAACGACGAGTCGAACAGCACGACGGGGAAGTGCAGCACCTTCCCCGTCTGGATCAGCGTCAGCGACTCGAACAGCTCGTCGGCCGTTCCGAAGCCGCCGGGAAAGACGACGAAGCCCTGCGCGGGCTTCACGAACATCGTCTTGCGTGCGTAGAAATGCTTGAACGTCAGCGAGATGTCGAGATACGGATTCGCGCCCTGCTCGTGCGGCAGCTCGATGTTGAAGCCGACGCTGAGGCCGCCGCCCTCCTTGCAGCCGCGGTTCGCCGCCTCCATCACGCCGGGGCCGCCGCCCGTGATCACCGCCCAGCCCGCCTCGCCGAAGAGCTTCGCGGTCGCGCGCGCAGCTGCGTACTCGGGCGAGTCCTCGCCGATCCGCGCCGAGCCGAAGATCGACACGGCGGGCCGGTCGATCCGCTCGACCGCCTGGAACCCTTCGTAGAACTCCTCCGCGATCTGCGCGGTGTTCTCGCGCAGCTCGTCCTGGTCCTGATGCGGCTTGTCGAGAAGCTTCCGGTCCTCCACGGCTACAGGCCGCCGCCGCTCGGCCGGGTCGCGAGCATTCCGATCACGAGGAGCGCCGCGAGCCCGAGGTACAGGCCGACGATCGCAAGCGCGCGCGTACGGTCGGGCGCGAACGCCGCGACGGGAACGCCGGCTTCGAACTGGATCCGCGGCATGCGCCACTCCTCGCGCGCCGCGTGCACCGTCTGTCCGCCGTCGAGGAAGCCGATCGGGAGCATGTTGAACGCATTGAGCAGGAACGCGATGTTGGCGAGCACCTGGAGCTGCGTCGATCCGCGCGCCGACCCGATCGCCCACACGATCGCTGCGGCGGCACCGCCGGTGAAGGGACCGGCGAGCGAGATCAGCGCGTTCTTCCACGGCGTGAGCCCGGCGCGCTCGATCGTCACGAACGCGCCGAAGAACGGGATGAACGTCGGCCACGACACCTTCAGCCCCTGGTGCCGCGCCTCGGCGACGTGGCCGAGCTCGTGGATGAGGATCATCAGCACGAAGCCGAGCGCGAACGTCCAGCTGTGGAACCACAAGCGTGTACGCGGCGACCGAGATGAAGAAGCCGAAGAACTTGACGAAGATGAAGCCCCACTTGAGCGCCGTGCCGCCGATGAGCACGGCAAGCCCGCCGGCGCGCTCGAGCGAGCGGCGCAGCGTTCCCTGCGGGTGAATCGGCTGCTCGTTTTGGAACTGGTCCATCAGGATCCCTTGCCGATCCATTCTTCTCCGCCCGCGTAGACCTCTTTTTTCCAGAGCGGAATCGTGCTCTTCAGCGTGTCGATCGCCTCGTGGCACGCCTCGAGGGCAGCGGCGCGGTGTGCGGCGGAGACGGCGATCACGACGCTGGCCTCGCCGATCTCTACGCGTCCGATCCGGTGATGGATCGCGACCTTGCAGAGCCCGTGCTTCGCGATGAGCTCGTCGGCGAGCCGCGCCAGCATCGGCTCGGCCATCTCCGCGAAGGCCTCGTACTCGAGGTAGAGCACGTCACGCCCGCGCGAGCTGCGCCGAACGGTGCCGACGAAGGTGGCGACCGCGCCGGCCTCGTCGCTTGCCACCTCCGCGGCCGCGGCACTGAGATCGAGAGCAGCGTCGCTGATCCGGAACGCCCCTCCGGAGACCGGCGGGATGACGGCGACCTCGTCGCCGTCGTGCAGCGCGTCGTCGGGTCCGGCGTACTCGCGGTTGACGGCGTAGAGCAGGCCGCCCGGCTCGTCGCCGAGCCCGAGCTTCGCCCAGACATCGCCGACATGCATGACGTCGTCGATCTCGAGCCGCGCGGTGCCCGCGCGCTCGCGCAGGCCGGCGAAGAGGCGGACGGTGACGCGCACGCTGTCGATCATGCCCGACGGCGTACTCTGAGCTTGTGGGCATGTTCTTTCACTCGTCAGACGCACCGGCCGAACGTCCGGCCGACCCGGCCGTGCGGCGCGCGAACATGCGGCGGATCCGCCCCTTGTTCGCGCCCTACAAGCGGCGGCTGGGCGGGCTGCTCGCGCTGATCGTCTTCACGGCCGCACTCGGGGTCATCCCGGCGTTCCTGCTCAAGCACGTCCTCCAGGCGATCCTGACACCGACAACCACACGGCGCTGTCGCTGAACGCCGGCGGGATGATCGCGCATCGCGATCGTCACCGGCGTGCTCGGCGTGCTGCAGACGCTCCTCTCGAACCAGGTCGGCCAGAGCGTGATGCACGACCTGCGTGCGGCGGTCTTCCGCCATCTGCAGCGGCTGTCGCTCGCGTTCTTCACGCACACCCGCACCGGCGAGGTTCAGTCGCGGATCTCGAACGACATCGGCGGCGTCCAGAGCGTCGTCACGAACACCGCGACGTCGATCGCCTCGAACGTGACGACGGTCGCGGCGACGATGGTCGGCATGGCGCTCCTGAACTGGGAGCTCGCACTCTTCGCGTTCGCGCTGATCCCGTTCTTCGTGCTGCTCACGCGCCGCGTCGGCAACGAGCGGCGGAAGATCGCGAAGACGACGCAGGAGACGCTCGCGGACATTTCCAGCCTCGTGCAGGAGTCCCTGTCGGTCTCGGGGATCCTGCTGGGCAAGACGATGGGACGGACGACCGAGCTCGCCGACCGGTTCGAGACGGACTCACGGCGGCTCGCCGAGCTCGAGGTGCGGCAGCGCATGGCCGGCCGGTGGGTGATGGCGTCGATCCAGACGAGCTTTGCCGTGATGCCGGCCGCCGTGTACTGGTTCGGCGGGCTCGCGCTCACGAGCGCGTCGATTCCGATGCTCGTCTCGTTCACGGCGCTTCAGACGCGGTTGTTCTTCCCGGTCGGCTCGCTGCTCGGCGTCGGGCTCGACGTCCAGACGTCGCTCGCGCTCTTCGACCGGATCTTCGAGTACCTCGACCAGCCGATCGACATCGAGGAGAAGCCGGACGCGCGCACGTCTGCGCCCGCAGGCGATGTGGTGTTCGATCACGTGTGGTTCGGCTACGCGGACGGCGCGTGGACGCTCGAGGACGTGAGCTTCACGGTGCCCGAAGGAACGACGACGGCGCTCGTCGGCGAGACGGGCTCGGGCAAGACGACGCTCGGCTACCTCGCCGCTCGGCTGTACGACGTCGGCAAGGGAAGCATCTCGATCGGCGGCGTCGACATTCGCGATCTGACCTTCGAAGCGCTGAGCGATCTCGTCGGCGTCGTGTCGCAGGAGACGTATCTCTTCCACGCGTCGGTGCGCGAGAACCTGCGCTTCGCGAAACCGGACGCGACCGACGCGGAGGTCGAGGCGGCCGCCGAAGCGGCGCGCATCCATCACGTGATCGCGGCGCTGCCCGAGGGCTACGACACCGTCGTCGGCGAGCGCGGCTACCGGTTCTCCGGCGGAGAGAAGCAGCGCATGGCGATCGCGCGCACGATCCTGCGCAACCCGCCGATCCTCGTCCTCGACGAGGCGACGAGCTCGCTCGACACCGAGACGGAGCGTCTCGTGCAGGAGGCGCTCGACCGGCTGTCGGAAGGGCGGACGACGATTGCGATCGCGCACCGGCTCTCGACCGTGCGCGACGCCGACCAGATCGTCGTGCTCGACCACGGCCGGATCGTCGAGACCGGGAGGCACGAGGACCTGATCCTCGCGGGCGGCCGCTACACGGCGCTCGCCGCGCGCGATCCGCGAGTTACAGCCCGCCTAACCCGGCGCGTACGGCCACGCTCGGTGGCCGTAGTACCCGTCGAGGCGGCCGAGCGAAAGCAGCGGGCCGATGAGCTTTCCGTTGCGGAGCGCGTAGAGCGTTCCGGCGCCACGATGGGCTCGGACGAAGTAGATCGTCTGTTGGTCGCGCGAGAAGTGCGGCGACTCGTCGGAATACCCGGGCCTCGGTGCCGTGATCTGCGTGCTCTTGCCGTCGAGGCCGACTCGCCAGAGTTGCCAGCGCGTGGCGGGGAATGACCCATTCGTGCTCTGCGGCGCCTCTTGCACGACGACGGAGTTGCCGTCCGGAGCGCATTCGACCGATCCGAATGCTCGTGCGTGCGCTCGCACGAGCAGACGGCTCTTCCAGCTTGGAGGGCCTGTCACGATCAGACGCTTGTTGTCGGCGGCGAGCCGGGAGCCGCCTGCCGTGACGACGAGCGAGTAGAAACTGCACCAGCTGCGGTAGTCGCCGTAAAGGAGCCCGCCGGCGACCGCGCGTGTGCGGCCGCCCGTTGCCGCAACCGCTCGGAGCACGAGGCCGTCAGCGGCGAGCGAGGCCGAGCCCATCGGGTCGATCGCGTAGAGAATCCACCGCTTGTCGGGCGAGGTCCCTTCGAGAAGGATGGGTCCGGGCGACCCGGCCGGAATGGTCGCGAATGACTCCTTGACGGTCAGCAGCGTGCGACCGTGAAAGACGATCGATTGCGTGCCGTGCTTCCCGTGGCGTGTGATGACGACGCGCGGTACGTCGGTGGCGGCCGCCGTCCGCTTCATCGTCGTCCGGCACGTGGCGAGGTTGACGACCTGGACCATGGCGGGGCGCTGAACCACGACCGTTCCGAGGCCGGGATGCGGCGTGCAGGGAACCACGGCCGTACGATTGTCGCATGGCTGCGGCCGAGGACAAGCGAATCGAATCCGGCATCGAGCTGAAGCCGGTCTACGGCCCGGAGGACGCGCCCCATGCGGTCG
Organism: uncultured Actinomycetes bacterium; assembly: GCA_963707525.1. Classification (GTDB taxonomy): domain Bacteria; phylum Actinomycetota; class Thermoleophilia; order Gaiellales; family Gaiellaceae; genus Palsa-739. The sequence continues at coordinate 116,920 of CAVPQJ010000002.1, forward strand.
AGCCGCCCGGCGAGGCGCCCTTCACGCGCGGCCCTTACCGGGACATGTACCGCGGCCGCCCGTGGACGATCCGCCAGTACGCCGGCTTCGCGTCGGCCGAGGAGTCGAACGCGCGCTACCGCTTTCTGCTCGACCAGGGACAGACCGGCCTGTCGGTCGCATTCGACCTGCCGACGCAGCTCGGCTACGACTCCGACGATCCGCGCTCGCTCGGCGAGGTCGGCCGCACCGGCGTCGCGATCGACTCGCTCGCCGACATGGAGACCCTGTTCGACGGGATCCCGCTCGACCAGGTGTCGACGTCGATGACGATCAACGCGCCCGCGTCGATCTTGCTTCTGCTCTACGAGCTCGTCGCCGAGGAGCAGGGTGTCTCGTCGACCGCGCTGCGCGGCACGGTGCAGAACGACATCCTCAAGGAGTACGTCGCGCGCGGGAACTACATCTTCCCGCCGAAGCCATCGATGCGGCTGACGACGGATCTGTTCGCGTACTGCGCGGAGCGGATCCCGAAGTGGAACACGATCTCGATCTCGGGGTACCACATCCGCGAGGCCGGAGCGACTGCCGTGCAGGAGCTCGCGTTCACGCTTGCGAACGGGATCGCGTACTGCCGCGCTGCCGTCGACGCCGGTTTGTCGCCCGACGAGTTCGGCGAGCGGCTCTCCTTCTTCTTCAACGCGCACAACGACTTCTTCGTCGAGGTGGCGAAGTTCCGCGCCGCGCGGCGGCTCTGGGCGCGGATCATGGGAGAGCGCTTCGGGGCGTCGAACCCGAAGGCGCTGGCGCTTCGCTTCCACGCGCAGACCGGTGGCTCGACGCTCACCGCGCAGCAGCCGGACAACAACATCGTGCGCGTCGCGATCCAGGCGTTTGCGGCCGTGTGCGGCGGAACGCAGTCGCTGCACACGAATGCCTTCGACGAGGCCCTCGCGCTGCCGACCGAGCACTCCGCCAAGGTCGCGCTGCGCACGCAGCAGGTCATCGCGGCCGAGGGCGGCGCGCTCGACACCGCCGATCCGCTCGGCGGCTCGTACTTCATCGAGGCGCTGACCGACGAGCTCGAAGGCGCGCGCCTGGGAGCTGATCTACGCGCGTCGACGATCTCGGCGGCGCCGTCGAGGCGATCGAGCGCGGCTTCGTGCAGGACGAGATCGAGCAGTCGGCGTTCGAATGGCAGCAGCAGGTCGAGCCCGGCGAGCGCGTGATCGTCGGCGTCAACCAGTACCTCGAGGACGACGCCGGCGAAGGTCGAGCTGCAGCGGATCGACCCGGAGGCCGAGCGCGGCAGCTCGAGCGGACGGCCCGCGTCCGTGCCGAGCGCAACGCCGAGGAGGCCGCCCGGACGCTCGAGGCTGTTCGCGTCGCCGCGGACGGGGAGGCGAACCTCCTGCCGCCGATGCGGGATGCGCTGAAGGCCCGGTGCACCGTCGGCGAGATCTGCGAGACGCTCCGCGCGGAGTGGGGGATGTACGACGCGGTTCGCGCACGGCCCTGAGCGCGGGTAGCTCTAAACCCTCATACTCCGGGTTCCGGAAATCGACCAGGGGAGATGCCTTTCATGCGCTATTTCCGCTTGAGGCGGGGTCGAGTCGTGCTCATCGTGGCCGCGGGCATCGCGATCGCCGCGATCTCGGCGTCCGGCGCAGCCGGCGCGAAGCACGACGACGGCTCGGGGAAGAAGCTGGAGAAGATCCAGCACATCGTCGTCATCTACGAGGAGAACCACAGCTTCGACAACCTGTACGGCGGCTGGGAAGGCGTGAACGGTCGCGCGAACGCGGACGCCGCGCGCACGAACCAGATCGGCCAGAACGGGCTCCTGTACAACTGCCTGCTGCAGAACGACGTCAACCTGACGTCCCCGCCGCAGCCGGCCGACTGCACGGACACGAGCACGGGCACCGCGTTCAGCAGCCACTTCCCGAACGCGCCGTTCTCGATCGAGGCGTTCATCCCGAAGGACGCGCGGACGTGTCCGCAGCCGGGAGTGTTCGCTCCGAATGGTCTCACCCCCAGCCCGAGCAATCTCCCGGGCGGGTGCACGAGGGACATCGTGCATCGCTTCTACCAGGAGCAGTACCAGCTTCACGGCGGGAAGCAGGACCTCTACGTCACCGGCAGCGATGCCGTCGGACTCATCGATGGGCTACTACGACACGACGAAGCTGCCCATCTACACCTACCTGCACGACCCCAACCATCCGCACTACGTGATCGCGGACGACTTCTTCCAGGGAGCGTTCGGGGGGTCGTTCCTCAACCACCAGTGGCTGATCGCGGCGGCGTCTCCGGCGTGGCCGGGCATACCAGCGACTCAGCACGCGATCGTCGATTCGAACGGGATGCCGAACAACTACGCGCTCTACCACGCGACCGGGCCCGTGTCCGACCCGGCAGGGACGATCGCGTGCGGAACGGCGCCCGTCACGCTGCCGAACCTCGCGTGCGGCGACTACGCGGTCAACACGATCCAGCCGCCGTACCAGCCAACCAGCTCGAACCCGACCAAGCTCCCGCGCGCAGACCGGGACGACGATCGGCGATGAGCTCAGTGCGGCCGGCGTCAGCTGGGCGTGGTACTCCGGCGGCTGGTCGAACGCGGCCGGCGATCAGGGCGCGCCGGGCTGGACGAACGGCTCGGGGCCGAACTGCTCCGATCCGAACTCCTCTGCGAACCCGGCGTTCCCGTACTGCCCGAACAAGGTGTTCCAGTTCCACCACCAGCCGTTCAACTACTTCGCGGCGTACGCGCCGGGCACGCCGGGGCGGGCGCACCTGCGGGACGAGGTGGAGTTCCAGAACCGCGTGGCGGCATCGGGCAAGGACGTGCAAGCTCGACTCGGTCAGCTTCATCAAGCCGATCGGGCTCGAGAACGAGCATCCCGGCTACACGAGCGAAGGCGCGCGGCAGCGACCATCTCGTGCAGCTGCTGAAGTCGATCCAGAGCGAGCAAGTGCGCGAGTGACACGATGGTCGTCGTCACCTACGACGAGTTCGGCGGCCAGTGGGATCACGTGTCACCGCCCGGCCAGGGCGGAGCGCCCGGCCCGCACGACAAGTGGGGACCGGGAACGCGCATTCCGGCGCTGATCATCGCCCCGGGACACCGCGAGCGCAGTTCGCCGTCGATCACACGCAGTACGACACGACGTCGATCCTCGCGACGATCGAGCACCGCTGGAGCCTGCAGCCGCTCGAGCTCACGCGACGCAGCCGTCAACGATCTGGCGGGTGTCTTCAGCGCCAAGCCCGTCGGCGACAGCGGTAGACGTAGCGACGAAGACGCGGGGGCTGCTGGGCGGCCCCCGCTTCTCGTACGCTCTCGGCGTGCGGATCCTGCTCGTCTCTCAGATGTATCCGGGGCCGACGGCGCCCGATCTCGGCACGTTCGTCGCTCAGGTCGAGCAGCGAGCTCGTCGACCGCGGCCACGAGGTCGATCGCGCGGTGCTCGATTCGCGTGCGGGCGGCAAGCTGCGCTACCTCGAGCTTGCCCGGCGCACGCTGCGCGCGCGGCGGCCGGACGTCGTGTACGCGCACTTTCTCGTCCCGAGCGGTTTGATCGCGGCGCTCGGTGCGCGTGCGCCGCTCGTCGTCACTGCGCACGGTCGCGACGTGCGCAACATCGGCTGGCGCCCGGGCATCGCGGCGGCGACGGCGCTCGTCGTTCGACGCGCGACGTCGGTGATCTGCGTGTCCGAGTATCTGCGCGTCGAGCTCGAGACGAAGCTGCCGGAGGCGCGCGGCAAGACGGAGGTCGTCTCGAGCGGCGTCGACCTCGAGCAGTTCGCGGTGGAGCCTGCGCCGAACGGTGCCGCCGCGGTTCCTCTGCGTCGGCGCGCTGGACGAGCGCAAGAACGTCGTGCGGCTCGCGGACGCGTTCGCGCGACTCGGGGAAGGCACGCTCACGTTCGCGGGCGACGGTCCGCTGCGCGCACGACTCGAAGGGCGCGACGCAGTACGGCTGCTCGGGCGCGTGCCGCACAGCGACGTGCCGCGGCTGATCGCCGACGCGCACGTGGTGTGCCAGCCGAGCCTGATCGAGCCGCTCGGGCAGGCGCTGCTCGAAGGGATGGCGTCGGGCCGCTCGGTCGTGGCGACGCGAATCGGCGGGCCGCCCGAGTTCGTGCCGCCCGATGCCGGCGTGCTCGTCGACCCGCTCGACGTCGATGCGCTCGCGGGCGCGCTCGCCCAGGCGGCGGCGCTGCCGCGGCCGAACGAGGCCGCGCGCGAGGCTGCGGCCGCGCACGACGTGCGGACGCAGGCAGCCCGGATCGAGGCGATCCTCAGTCGCGCGGCGGCAGGTCGGCGAGCCTGATCTCGACGAGCGGCCGGATCGCCTCCTCGAGGCCTGCCTCGCGGGCGACCTCGAGCGCCTGCTCCCAGCTCTCGCGCGCCTTCTCCGGGTCGACGCCCTGCTTCAGCCGGTTGTCGCCGGTGACGAGCAGCTTCTGAATCCGCTCGTGCGCGTCTTCCCCCTTCACAAGTCGAGCCTAACAAGGCACATTTCCTCGGGTCTGTGCGGGGCCGGGAAACCGTGGCTGACATTCGTGTGCTCATAGCCGACGACCACCGCCTCTTCGCCGAGGCGCTCGAGGCGATCCTCGACGGCGACGACCGGATCAAGGTCGTCGGGCACGCCGGCGACGGACGGGAGGCGGTGCGGCTCGCGCGGTGACCTCAAGCCGGACGTCGTGCTGATGGACATCTCGATGCCGGTGCTGGACGGGATCGAGGCCGCGCGGCAGATCCACGCGATCGACGGCGACGCGTGCATCCTCATGCTCACGGGCTCGAACTCGCGCTCCGACGTCGATCGGGCGCGAAAGGCGGGCGCGGCCGGATACGTGACGAAGGATCGGATCGCGGCCGAGCTGATCGACGCGATCGTCGAGATCTCGGGACGTTCTTAGCTACCCTGCGGGCGATGGTCAGCTTTCTCGCAGTCGTCCAGGTGCTGCTCGTATTCGTGCTCATCGGCCTCGTGCTCATGCACAGCGGCCGCGACGCCGGCATGGGCGGGATGGGCTTCACGCCCGCCTCGCAGGGCGGCACGCACATCGTCGAGCGCAACCTCACCCGCTACACCGTCGTCGTGGCGGTGTTGTTCTTCGCGAACTGCGTGGCGCTCTTCCACTACCTCAAGTAGGCCTCGGTACACTGGGCCCCGCCCCGCGCTGGTGGCGGAATTGGTAGACGCGCAAGGTTGAGGGCCTTGTGGGGGAAACCCCGTGGAGGTTCAAGTCCTCTCCAGCGCATGGATCACAAGGGTCGCCTTCTCGGCGGCCCTTTCTATTTGACGCCGTCCGGAGGAGTGTCTACTCTCATGGCGAACACACGTTCGATCCACTCGCTGACCCCGCTAACAGGAGACGACCAAACCGTGGAGCTGACCGGCCGCCAACAGGAGATCTGGACGTTTCTCGTCGACTACGTCGACCGCATCGGCTACCCGCCGACCGTCCGCGAGATCGGCGAGGCGGTGGGGCTCGCCTCACCGTCGACCGTGCACGCGCACCTCGCGAACCTCGAGCGGGCGGGCCTCTTGCGGCGCGACCCGACGAAGCCGCGTGCGCTCGAGCTCACCGGCCGTGAGCGTCAGGCGAGTCGGTCGTCACGCTGCCGAAGCTGCCGCTGCTCGGGCAGATCGCAGCCGGCGGGCCGCTGCTCGCCGAGCAGAACATCGAAGACGAGCTCGCGGTCCCCGAGAACCTGCGCGGCGACTTCCTGCTGCGCGTGAAGGGCGACTCGATGATCGAGGCAGGCATCCTCGACGGCGACATCGTCGTCGTCCGCCGCGCGCAGGACGCGCGCAACGGCGACATCGTCGTCGCGCTCGCCGGCGACGACGAGACCACCGACGAGGCGACGGTCAAGACGTTCTACAAGGAGAAGGGCCGCATCCGGCTCCAGCCGGAGAACAGCGCGCTCGAACCGATCTACGCGGACTACGTGCAGGTTCTCGGCAAAGTCGTAGGAGTCTTCCGGGAGCTATGAGTCACGTCGCTCCCCTGCACCGGACGCTCGAGCAAGAGTTGTTCGCGCTGCTGCGCGGCGCCTCGCTCGAGTGCCCGGTGTGCGGGGAGTTCGTGCTGCACGAGGGGCCGTCGGTGCGCTGTCCCGAGTGCGAGATGACCCTGTACGGCAGGAGCGATTCCGCTCGGTCCAGGTAGAATTCGATTTGCAGGCCGGGTGACCGCGGTCGCGCCGCAAGGCGCGGTCGAGGAAAGTCCGGACACCGCAGGGCAGGACGCTCCCGTGAGGGAGGCGGCGAAAGCCGACGGACAGTGGCACAGAAAACAGACCGCCGACGGCGTGTTCTCCGGAGACGCCGCCGGTAAGGGTGAAACGGTGGGGTAAGAGCCCACCAGCGTCGTGGCGACACGGCGGCTAGCCAAACCCCGTCCGGTGCAAGGCGAACAGGTTCCGTTGAGGCGGCCCGCCGAGGAACCGGGTAGCTGCAGAGATGGATGGTCACCCAAGACAGAATCCGGCTTACAGGCCTGCTACGGAGAAAGCCCTGGAAACGGGGCTTTCTCTATGAGGTCGGCGATCCCGCAACGGAAGACCCCTCCGAGCACCCCCTCCGTGCGGAACTCGGTGCCGACGGCGAGGGCGCCGGGGGCACGCAGGACGGCCATCCCCGCAGAGGTGTCGGTTCCGCTCGGGGAGGTGTCCATGTGCCCGGTCGGAATCCCGCACGTCTGCCTCGCGTGGTTGCCCGGATCACGTGGCGGTCACAGCATTCGCGTGAATGCAATCGGTCCTGGCCCGGTTGCGACGGACGCGTTGCGCAGCCGCCTCGCGACTCGCGAGCGCGAGGGCGGGCTGAGCGTCGACGACGCCATGCGGCAGGCTGCCGCCGGCACCGCACTCGGCCGCATGGTGACGGAGCACGACGTTGCAGGTGCGGCGCTCTTCCTCGCTTCCGACCTCTCAGCGGGCATTACAGGTGCGCTCGTGCCGGTTGATGCCGGGCTGCGCTGACCTCGGGCATGCCTCTGGCTGTCAGGCCCACCACGCAGTGTTCAGATATCCCGCAGTGTCCTTGACGAAGACCTCGAACTGCCCGGCCGCCCGGCTGGTCGCTGCGATGCCGCCGCCCAACGTGACGTCTGGCGCGTCGGCGCCGGCGTTGGTCCATGCCGGAAGCGAATCTGAGGACGGACGCGCTGCGACCGCGACTCCGACGGCCCCCACGGCGACGAGCCAGGGATCGCCATCGGTCGGGTTGACCCACGCGAGGTCGTCGCGTGTCGACACCAACCCGCCCGCGACGAGGCTCCACGCCGGATCGGGGCCGAGTGCGTTCGTGCTCACACGCACCACGCCGACTGCCATCACACAGCGCGAGGCAGAACGTGCTGCCGCCACCTCTTCCGACCGCGAACCGCACGACGGCGTCGCCGTCGGGGCTCACCTTGTTCCACTCGAGGAACAGGCTCGGCACCGCCGCGTCCGCAGAGGCGGACCACACTTCGCCCTGGTTGCTCAGCACGAACAACCGGCCGTCGACGATCTGAACCGCGACGCCTGGCGCCGGCGTGAAACCGACGCACGGAATCTGCTCCCACCCGATCGGCTCATTACGGCGCCACCCAGCTGCGCGATAGATGTTGTCGTCCGCGGCGGTGAGAAACAGGTCCGGGTCCTGACCGACGAAGCCTCTTCCTGGTTCGACGGCGAGGGTGCTCCGGTCGTCGAGCGGCACGGCCTGAAGCGCGCCAGACTGGCCGAGGATCGGAGCGGCGGCGAGGTAGCTCGGCTGGAGATCCAGCCACTCCTGGCTCCAGCCACCCGCGACGTCGCGCGATCGCGCAACCAGCCGCCCGCGGGTCACGGCCACGACGTCCAGGCCGCCGTCGGAGCGCGACAGAACCTGCATCGACACCGCGCCGCTCCAGTCAGGGGAGCTGCCCTGCCGCCCGATCGGCTCCCAGCCGTCCCTCGCTGCGCCGCACCGCAAACGCGCGTACTGAAGGTCCGCCTGGCGGTCGAGGATCACGACGTCGTGGTAGGCCTGCCACGCCAGGTCCCGGGCCGGAGACCGACCCAGCCACCAGAGAGAGGCGGGCGGGTTGGCAACCGCTATCTCGCTCCAGTTCGACCACGCAAACATCGGGATCACCAACGGCAGCGCGTCGGTGGATCTCCAGTCGTCGCGAAAGCTCGCCGAGTCGATCGTGAGGGTGCAGTCGCGCAGGGTGCGATCGCCCATCAGCGCCTTGAGGGTGAAGGACATCGTCCACGCCGGTGTGCGGACGTCGTCGTTGCCCGGGTGGTCGATCGTGACGGACATGTCGCAGTCGCGCATCGCGGGCGCGTCGAAGAAGATCCACTCCGCATCGTGTGTCGTGTCGTTGCCTACGGGGCCGGCGGCGATCACCTGATCGGAAGTCGCCGTCTGGCAGCCGATCTCGACGGTCGCCCTGCCCACGGTGTTGGTGTCCATATCCTCGTCGCCCGTGTGCAGGTAGATGACGAGCGCCTTGATCGTGCTCGCCTCGTTCGGGAGCGCGGCCGGCGCCTCGACGCGAACGGGGTTGTTCGAGTCGCTGAAGTCGTGAAGCAATGTGGCCCCGTTCCATTCGATGCAGTACTCGCGTTGGCCCCACTCCACGCGACCGCCTCGGACGAAGGGCGTTTCGAAACGTGGATACAGGTCGGTGTCGAAGCCGCCCCCGTTGAGGCCGAACCTCCCGCCGTCGCCGTAGGCAAGGCTTAGACGATCGCTCGAGCCGTCCGGCTTCGGGATGTCGTAGGTGCACTCCATATCGCCCGTGTCGTCCAGATGCACTCGGGCCGAAGACACCCGATCCATGAAGGTCTCGAAGCTGCCGAACTCGTCCTTGCTGCCGACCTGCAGGATCCACACGTTCTTCCCGCTCACGTAGCAGTCGCGGCCGGCGAAGTAGTCGGGGAAGGGTCGTTTCCAGAGGCGTTGCAGCGTCTTCAGGTCGACGTACATCTCGGCCAGGCTGTTGACATCGTCGCGGTGGGCGACGACGACCGGCTCGGTTGATGCCGCCACGTCCTTCTTGACCGCGGCGAGCCAGTCGTCGCGCGTGATGCCCGGCCTGTATTGGGCGTCGAGCGAGCGGGTCAGCAGGTCGTCGATGGCTTTACGACCCGAGTCTCCGACGTCGTCCTTGTCCTCGAGCTCTTCGAGCTTGTCGGAGATCGCACCGAGCTTGTCCGAGATGGCGTTGTCGCTCGCGGCGGCCTCCCGTTTGTCGTACGGGTCGGAGGCATGGTCGAGCCACTCTGGCCGCTCGTTGGAGAACACGCCGACGTAGCCCTCCGTCGGCGGCTCGGCTGAGCCTGGTTTCGGCGGGTGGATGACCTTGCCGAAGGTCCAGAAGCCCTTCGGCCCGATGTCGGTGATGTCGAGCAGCGGAAAGTTGGCGTCGTCGTAGGCCGACGTGCGGCGATCCTCGACTCGGGAGAAGCCCGACTTGGGGAACCAGAAGTGCGAGCCGACGTCGGCGAGGAACCTCTGCATGTCGTTGAAGTCGTACGCGATGATCGCCGCCGAACCGCTCTGCACGATCATCGGCAGCGCCCAGTACCCCGACCACCAGCCGGGGCCGTCGTCGTCGTCACCGAGGAGGTTCTTGCCATGGACGTCGTTCTCGTTGAGAACGACGCCGGCGACTCCGCCGGCGACGGCGCCCGCGGCCGCACCGACAGCGGCACCGGCCGCCGCGCCCGCCGGGCCGCCGACGACGAAGCCGCCGACCGCTCCGACGACCGCACCGCCGATCGCCCCGCCGATCGAGCCGATCAGCCCAGTGGCGACGTCGGAGATGTGGAAGCCGGCGAAACCTGCCGTGCTGAACACTGAGATCGAGGTCGCGAGCGTGGCCGAGCTGACCGTGCTCTGGTAGTTCAACTGCCCGACGCGGAAGTTCTGGATGCTGCTGAGCATCACGTCGCCGGTGCGATAGGTGAGGATGTTCGCCCGCGTCCGGGTCGAGCCCTCGATGAACGGCGACACGTCGTCCGCGGCGAGCGCTTGTAATGTCGCCTGCGAAGAGAACAGGTCGTCGATGCTGTCGAAGGCCACCTCGAACTCCTTGAACGGGTGCCGCAGCGGCCCGAGGGTCGCCAGGTCGATCAGGCCGTGCCCGAATCGTTCGAACAACGGGACCAGTGTCCCGATGAAGGCGCTCAGGAAGCCCTTGAAGATGGGCGACTCGTCCAGGCTGAACTTGGCGACGGTGAGAAACGTGTTGCGCACGTTCTGCTTGTTGTAGAACGCCGACATCGTCCAGAAGAACACCGTGTCGTCGTCGGTCGCGCCGTAGCCGTTGTGCGTTCGCTCGATCTCCCTGTTCGCCTCGTCAAGGTGCGGGAAGTACTTGGCGCGCTTCGGCGCGTAGCCGTTGAACACCGAATCCTTTGTGTCGGACTTCTGTGACCAGGTGATCCCGTACTTCGGCGCCTCGTCGAAGGTGATCGACACGCGCGACCGATCGACGAAGCCCTCCCGCGGCGGCGAGGTCGCGATTTCGAGCAGGGCGTCAGGCAATCGATAGGTAGACGTGGTGAACGCGACTCCGATCTCGGAGTTGCCGTCGTTGAAGACTCCGCGGTCGCCGGTGATGATCTCCACCACGTCGCCGAGGGCGTTGTCCCAGCCAGAGCTCTTGAACTTGAACTGGGATCGGCCACCCGGTGCACCATTGCTGCCCTTGTGCGCGAACCGGAGCATGTCGAACATGAGCAGGTCCACGGCCATCGTCGCTTTGACCTTGACCTGTTCGTCGAGCGCGAAGTCGACCAGGTTCAGAATCGACCAGAGGTGCTCGGCGTAGTAGCCGTGCGAGTTGAACTCCGTCCACCCGAACTGCAGGCGGTTGTTGAGCCACTTCAGTACGCGCGCCCGACCGCGCTCGCTGCGCTGTGCGCCGGTGAGGCGTCCTTTGGTGTCGCCTGCCTCAGAGAAGAGCTGCCCGGGCTGGAAGCTCTCGGATTGCCAGAGCTGACCGAGCAGGTGCTCCATCGACCCGAACATGATGTAGTGGTTCTCGGACCAGAACTCCATCTCCGTGTCAGCCTTGGCGTCGGAGTTACCTGGCAGGACATCGCCTTTCACCTTGTTCAGCCGGTCGTTCCCCTTTGCCCGCACTACCTCGTCGAACCAGAACTTGTACGAAAGGAGGCACTGCTTGGCGATCTCGGCGGCGAGCGGTGAGAACATCGGGAACGTGCACCGCGGGTGGGCGGCAGCACCGGTCAGGATGATCTCGAGCTTCGCCCGCGCCGTCGCCAGTCGTTGCTGCAAGGAGGCGTCTGTGCTGACCCGCGGATCCTTCGCCTTCTTGTCGAAGTAGGCCGCGAACCTGGCGTCCGGGGCGAGCCGCACGCGCCACGTCAACTGAGCATCGGTGCCGAGTTCGTCGGGTAACGGTCCGTATCGGTAGAGCAAGCGGACGAGCTGGCAGTTGCCCATGTCGGAGTTGGCCTTGAGGATCGATGCTTCCTTCATCGCGTTGAACATCACGCCGGTCCAGTACTTGACCTTGTCGGACAGCGGGAAGGCGGTGACCGGCCCCATGGCGTATCCGGACGTCTGGATCGAGGGCAGATAGCGCCAGGTCGCGGTCGTGTCCTTCGGATCCTTTAGGTACTGGTCGAGAATTCGCGCCCGGACCGCGTCGCTCGCTGGGCGTGCGGACTCCGCGGCTTGCATCAGATCGATGTACGCCTGGTAGGCGGCCGGGTTGTCCGGATCGAACGGAAGGACGGTCTCCGCTGTGCCTCCGACGACGAGCTGCAACTCGGTTTCGTAGTCGGCGACGAACTTCTCGAGGTTCTCGATCCAGTGGGTGACGTCCGTGGTGTCCTTGTTCTTGGCGTTGTACAGCTCCGGGATGAGCCACGGCTTCGCCGCGGCCAACTCCGCTCGACTGGTCGCCACGCCGATGCCTTCGTCGGCTCCCTTCGGATCGACGCCGAAGCCGAAGCCGGGCTGCGATCGCGAGAATCGCGACACGGCGAACGGCAGGTCGGGATCGGTGTCGGATGCAAAGGTCGAGTTCGCGTAGAGGATGCGGAGATCGCGCAGCGCGCCGGCGAGCCGTGTCGGCTGGACGTCGGCGAACCAGTCGCCCATCCAGCCCGTCAACGTCTGTGCGAACGTGTCCTGCCTCGCGTGCTCGTCCGCCGTCCACACCGGCCGTTGGTCGTCGAGGTAGACCGGGTCGGTCGCTGTGACGCGAGTCCCGATCGTCGCCGGAATGACGGTGCTGGCGCGTTCGGAGATCAGGTCGAGCAGCGGATCCGTGGAGTCCGGGGTGATACCCCGAAAGCCCGCGTAGTTGAGACGGCGCAGCTGCGTCTCGTAGAGCCACGTCTTGCGTGACTCCAGGTCGTCACGGGCGGCCACGATCCGACACTACGGCCCAGGTGGCGGGTTGCACGGCGTTGGCTTCCAGGTGGGAAGGGCGTCGTCGTCCTTGAGCATGACGAGTGTCGTCGGCAGCGTGACCTCCCACTGGTCGACGCACACCTCGTTGCCCGGCGCGTAGTTCGCCGCCTTGATCTCGGCGATGATCGAGACGTAGCATGTCGCTGAACATGTCGGGGATCTCCTCGCCGAGCCAGATGTCGCCGGTCTCCTGGTAGTGCGCGAGCGCGGCCTCGAAGCCGGGACGGGCGGGAACGACGACGCGGGCCGCGCCGGCTTTGAGGAACGCCTCGAACTCCGGGTCGGTGTCCTGCGTGAGCACCATCTCTTCCCACCGATCCGGGCGCCCCAGAAGTACGGATAGAACAGGTACATCAGGTTTTCCCATTCGAAGGCGCGCTCGAAGAACGCGACCATGGCGCCCCACTTCTTCACTACGTCGGGTCGGGCGGGGACAGCGGCGGAGGCATCGGGGCCGGCGTCGGCGTCGCAGGTAGGCGCTGAAGTGTTCGCCGAGCAGGAGGAAGATGAATGCCTTCTTCAGCTCTTCGCGCTCGATCGCCGGGTCGTGGGCGTAGTTGGCGGACAACGCAAGCTGGCTGCGCACGGCAGCGACGTAACGGTTCAGCTTGTCCTGGTAGTCGGCGAGCTGGCGCTGATAGCCGCTCGTGATCGCGGCATGTGTCTTCAGCTGCCATTGCTCGAATGCCTCGTCGGTGCGCTGGCAGTTGATGGCGACCGCGTAGTTGATCTGCATGACGTCGGAATACGTGCGAGATCGTCACCGGGATGTCGCCGGTCTCGCTGTTCATCGTGAACGAATGGTTCAGCGGGGCGCCCCATTCGAACCGCATGTAGCTGCTCACTGCCGACGAAGACCTCGAGGATGCGCCCGCCGCCGGCGCCCGGCTCGGAGACGTTCGTCCGCTGGACGTACCCGCTCACGGCCTTGTAGCTCTCGGGCACATGAATCTTGAAGGCGGCGAAGTACTTCGCGTCATAGGTATTGCCGTACGCCTGGAATTGCTTGTGGAACTCCGGCGCCTCGACTTGCGCAACCGTCTGGATGAAGTCCAAAGGCGGCGGCGTGACCGAGCCCGTCACGCCGTAAGTGGACGCGTAGTACATGTAGTTCGACGCGTCGAGCTCGTCCGGATACAAGGTGAACTCTGCAGGCTTCGTGAGCTGGAAGCTCTCCGGTTGGACGGCGTCTTTCAGTGACTGAGCCAGGAACGCGGCGGGCTCGGGAACGACGACGTCGTACATCAGTCGCTTCCCGTAGTTGAGCACGCGCATGCTGAGCTTCTTGTCCACCCACTGATAGATGCCGCGGATCTTCGCGTTGCCCTTGGAGTTGTCCAGCTGGTGGACGGCGTCCTCGACGAACGTCTTCCGCTCCCGCTGCACACGCTGCTGCCGCACCATGGAGGTCACGGTCTCGACTGCGCGCTGCGTGGTGCTCTGGGCGTAGTTCGACTTGCTGTTCTCGACGAGCTTGCCGTAGGCGCTCGAGGTCGTGGTGCCCGATGACGACGCCGACTGCTGTCCGGCCTCTTGCTGCGTCTCGCTCGCGAGCTCGCTGCGCTCGGTCGACTGCTGGTCGCGCTCCTGGCTCTGGCTCGTGGTCAGCTCTTCGGTCAGGGTGAGCTCGGTGAGTTCGGTGCGCCGGGTCTCGCGCTTCAGCAGCTCGCCCTCGAGCACGTTCTCGATGTGCGAGATCTCGGATGCTTCGTAGCCGATCAGCTCCTGCCGGACGAGCTGCAGGTTCCCGATGCCGACCGGGCGGGTGATCGCCTTACTGAAGTCGGGCGCAGGCGCCGGCGCCGGCGAAGGCCCAGGGGCTGACATCGTGTGCATGATCGGGACGTCGGCCTGCGCGAAGATGTGCTGCCCCACGCGATAGACCTTCGACGGACCCGGCACAGTGGCGGGCAGCAGCTTCTGGTTGGCGTCGATCCACTGACGCCTCACCTCGGCGACGACCTCTGTCGCGGGTGAGCTGGCCGCATCGATGGGCAAGCTCTCGAGCACACGCTGCTGCTCCACGGGCAGGGCCTCGCGCGACTGCGCGGAGATCCGCACGATCGAGCCTGTCGCTGAGGAGTCGCCTTGCGCCTCCTCCGCGACCCGCTTCTCGACGTCCCCCTTCTGGGCCGTCGCGATCGGAATCTCGGCGCGCCCCGCGGCCGCTTGATCGGCGACGTACACCTCGAGGTGTTGTGGTTTCAGCGACAACAGCGACGCGTAGGTCGCCCGCAGCTGCGAGGTGCGCTCGGCAAGGTCCCGCAGTTGCTGGTCTGCCCCGGCTGGGTCGGAACCGCCCGGCCCGGCTTGCTGCGGCACGGGGGCCGCGATCAGCAAGTTGGCAGGAACGCGAATAGGCCGCTCGAACAGCGCGCGCACCGCGTCCCGGGTCAGGTCGGCAGGCAGACCGGACGCGACCCGCTCGACGAACTCGATCACCCGGAGAGCCTGGACCAGGCCCGCCGCGCCGGCCTGGGCGAATCCTGTCGTGATCTTGATGGTCAGGACGCAGTTCTGCAGCAGTTCCTTGTCGGCGCTGAACTGACCGGTCCCGATGAGGTCAGACGCACGCGCGCCGAGAACGGTCTCGACCAGCTTCTCGATGCCGGCCTTGGTCGGCTTTTCCATGCCGAGCAGCTGCGTCGCGAACGCCTGGTATCGAGCAGAGCCGGCAACGGGGTCGGCAACCGGCGTCGGGAACGTCGACGACACGAAGGCGCCGGCCACGTCGCGTACGGCCGCGCCCGCGTCTTCTCCCGCCGCGGCGTTCTGCAGCTTGGTCTGCAGCTCCGAATCGTTCACGAGGTCGATCGCATCGACGGGCGCGGGCACCGTGAACTGCTGCTCGATGTACCGGAAAAGGTCTGCCACGAGATACTCCCGAGATCGAGTGCTGCGCGGAACCTACACGCCCAACCCGGTTGTCGGAAGCCAATCCGATAGAGCAGCCGCGACAGCAGCGCTATTTCTGAGCGAGTGCGTGCCCCGAATGCGGAGAACAGTTCGGTTCGAGTTCGCCGGGGGTGTCCCGAACGGGTCGTTCTCGCCCTGGACGATCAGCATCGGAAGGTGGACCGCGTCGAGCTCTGCGAGGCGGCTCTTCTCGGGATGGCCGGGAGGGTGGAGCGGAAACGCGAGACAGACGACGGCGACCGAGTCGGTCTCGGCTGCCGTGCGGCACGCGACGCGGGCGCCCGACGAGCGGCCGCCGGTCAGGATCGGGAGGCCGCCGAACGGACCCTCGCGCAGCGCGAGGACGACTGACGTCCAGGCCGCGTCGAGCTGGTTCGCCGGCGCGGGGCTTCGCCGCCCTGCTACCCGGTAGGGCTGCTCTACGAGCGCGACGCTGAGCCCGGCGGAACGGGCGCCCTCGGCAGCGCCGACGAGATCTGGCGACTCGATTCCGCCGCCGGCGCCATGACCGAGCACGAGGCCGGCCACCGGCGACGCCACCGGCAGGATGTGCGCACGGGCGCGTCCGTGAAGAGTGTCGACCTCGAGCATCCAACGAGCTTGCCATTTAGTAAAAGGAGTGGCGTGGGCAAGCTGATCTACTCGGTGATCGCGTCGCTCGACGGCTACATCGAGGACGAGGGCGGGACGTTCGAGTGGGCGGCGCCGGACGAGGAGGTGCACGCCTTCGTCAACGACCTCGAGCGGTCGGTGGGGACGTACCTCTACGGGCGCCGGATGTACGAGACGATGGTCTTCTGGGATAGCCCGCCCAACCTGGCAGACGAGCCGCCTGTCTTTCAGGACTTCGCGGAGATCTGGCAGTCGGCCGAGAAGATCGTCTACTCGAGGACGCTGCAGATGGTCACGAGTCCCAAGACGCGAATCGAGCGAGCCTTCGATGCGGAAGCAGTCCGGCAGTTGAAGGCAGCAGCGGACCGCGACCTCGCGGTCGGTGGCGCCGAGCTTGCGGCCCAGGCGATCGAGGCAGGGCTCGTCGACGAGTACCAGCTGTTCCTCGTGTCCGTCGTCGTCGGTGGTGGCAAGCGGTTCCTCCCGAACGCGGGCGTCCGCCTGGAGCTCAAGCTGTTGGACGAGCGCCGCTTCCGCAACGGCACGGTGTATCTCCGCTACCGGACTTGACTTTGTGTGGCAAAGTTTGTTACTTTGCGGTGCAAAGCAAACCGAGAGGACGCGAGATGAGCGAGGAACACACCACATCCGAGAGCGCTGCGGCCGACGAGGCCGGAGAGCTCGATCCTCGAGCGGCGGCGGCGCTGCTCGAGCAGACCACGAGGAATGCTCAGCGCCAGTTCGACTACAGGTCGCCGCTGCTGATGCTGATCGGAGCAGTGGTGGTGCTGGTTGCCTACGGCGCCGTCTGGCTGTCGGTGCGCGGGCAGCATCCCTACTCGGGTCCCGCCGGGTGGGCGCTCGCGGTGCTGTACACGACAGTGATCGTTTGGGCCGTCCTGGTCGCGAGCTTCTACCGGCGTGCAACGAGCGGCGTCAGCGGCCGCTCGGTACAGCAGCAGAAGGCCGAGGGCGCCGCTTTCGTGACGATCTGGATCGCCGTCTACGTGTTCCAGGGGGCGCTCCACCACGCCGGCGCGAGCCACGCGATCGTCTACGGCATCTATCCGGCGGCGGCGCCGCTGATCATCGTCGGCTCGGCCGCCGCAACCTACACGGCCGCAAAGCAGAACTGGTCCTGGCTCGGCTACGCGCTCGCGGCGGTCGCCATCGCCGCAATCGGCGCCTACGCAGGTCCGGCCGGCGTGTGGGCCGTCATCGGCATCGGCGTCTGCGTGCTGCTCCTCAGCCGCGCCGCCGTCCAGCTCCGGCTGCGCCGCGCATGACAGCGCACGCATGACCGCCGAGGACCTCGACCCACTCATCCACGTCCCGGCACGGCTGAGAATCATCGCGACGCTCGCAGCCCTGCCCGACGGCGACGCGCTTTCGTTCACCCGACTCCAAGACATGATCGACCTGACCCCCGGGAACCTGATCACACACCTGCGCAAACTCGACGCTGCGGGCTACATCGACACGAAGAAGACGGGGAACGGGGTGACGTCGCTCACGTCGGTGGCGTTGACCAACCACGGTCGCGCAGCGCTCGATGCCTATACAGCGACGCTGCGCGAACTACTGGCCGGGCTATAGACGGCTCGGCACATCAGGTTCGGAGGACGACTTCGAGCGCGGTGCCGCGTCCGGGCGTCGAGCGCAGCGAGAACCCGCCTTCGATGGACTCGGCGCGTGCGCGGATGTTCTTCAATCCCTGCCCGGCAAGCGCCTCTTCGCCGTCGAAGCCGTCGCCGTCGTCGGAGATGTTCACGAACCTCTCTCCGAACGTGCGCTGGCCGATCGTCACCTCGGCGCGGGTTGCGTTCGCGTGCTTCCGGACATTCGCCAGTCCTTCCTGCACGATGCGGAAGATCTCGATCTGCTCATCGGGTGCAAGCCGGATCGCACTGTCGACCTCGAGCTCGACCTCGAGCCCGCCGTCAGCGGTCAGGACATCGACGTAACGTCGTAGTGCCGCGTCGAACGGCGCGGTCCCGCTTGCGGAGGAGAGTGCGAGGATCGCGAATCGCGCCTCCTGCTGCGCAAGCAGCGCCGCCTCCTTCAGGCGTGGCACGGCTTCCTCGATGGGCGTCCCGTTCTCGAGCATCGTCGCGTGCGTCGACACTGCAAAGAGATACTGCGCAAGGCCGTCATGAATCTCGCGCGCGACGCGGGCACGCTCCTCGGCCACGGCGCGCCCGAACTCGGCGAACTGGATCGCGCGCCAGGCTCCGGCGAGAATGACGATGTACGCGAGCATGCGCAGGAAGTCGCTCTGCGAGACGTAGGAGCTTGCGAGCAGCGGCTGGAAGACGAGATGCAGCGCCGCAAAGAGCATCAGCGTGAAGCCGAGCGCAAGCCACCGCGCGAGGTCGTCGCCGCGGCGCATGAACCGCAAACCCCAGCCGACGACTGCGACAAGCGAGACGAACGCCTGCAGTGCGAGCGTGCCGGTGAGATAGAACGGCTGCGACTGCCCGTTCGCCGGGCTGAGATCCGGCAGGGCAGCCCCGAGCGCGCGCAGGAGCGACCAGGCGACGAAGAGCGTGATGCCGGCCGCCGCGACCGCGTTCGCAATCGACCACTCGCGGTACTTGCTGCGACCGCGACTGAACGGTGCGATCGCGATCAGCGCCTGCCCGAGAATCGCGCCGATCAGCGCCGACCAGGCCTCGGCCGGCAGGAGGTCGCGGCCGCTGAACCGGGGCCCGATCGCAAAGACGGCCGCCGACAGCGCGGTGACGAAGAAGCCGCTCGCGAGCAAGCAGGTCGACCCGGCGGCCTTCGACCGAGTATCGCGCGGCGGCGAGCACCGCGACGAGCAGCCCGGCGAGCGCCATCGTGGTCTGGAGCACGAGGCGGAGCTCCGGCAGGTCGTAATGCGTGCGGAGGCCCGGATAGGCGACGAAAAGCGCGAGGCTCGCGCCGAGGAGGCCCGCGAGCAGAATTTCGCCCCAGAGCCAGCTCTGGTTCACGGTCCGGCCGTCTTTCCGCATGTTCCTCTTGTCGGCAGATGCGTTCCTGCCGATAAGGGGCAAGAGTTGGCTTCCAGGATCCTGATCGTCGATGACCACCCGTTGACCCGTGAGGCGCTCTCGTCGCTCCTCAAGGCTCACGGGTTCGATGTCGTGGGCTGCGCCTCCGACGGCGCCGAGGCGATCGTCGAGGCCGGACGGCTCCGCCCGGATCTCGTCCTGCTCGACCTCTCGATGCCCGGCCTCGACGGTCTCTCGGCGCTCCCGCGGCTGCGCGAGGCTGCCCCGGACTGCGAGGTCGTGGTTCTGACGGCGTCCGGCACCGAGGAGAACCTCCTGCAGGCGATTCGCGCCGGCGCGGCCGGTTATCTCCTGAAGACCGAGCCGCCCGAGAAGATCGCAGCCTTCCTCGACGGCGTCGCGAACGGCGAGGCGGCCCTGTCAGGCTCGGTCGCCCGCCGTCTGCTCGACCAGGTTCGGGTCGGCAACGGCCGCGGCTCCGGCGTCCCCGATGCGATCGCCGGCGCCCTCTCGGCCCGCGAGGTCGAGGTTCTGCTCCTGCTCGACGACCATCTCGGCACCGACGAGATCGCCAAGCGCCTCTTCATCTCCGAGCACACGGTTCGCTCGCATGTGAAGAGCCTGCTCCGGAAGCTCGGCGTGTCCTCGCGGCGTGAGGCTCTCGAGAGCCTCTCCGTCGCTCGCGTCGCCTGACGAGCCTCTTCATATCCCCCACGGTGGGGGATGCCGTTCACCAGGCCGGGGGCACGACTCGCCGCTCCGGATCGCCGATCCTTGGGCTAGGCAAGCTTCCCTTC
Organism: uncultured Actinomycetes bacterium; assembly: GCA_963707525.1. Lineage (GTDB taxonomy): Bacteria > Actinomycetota > Thermoleophilia > Gaiellales > Gaiellaceae > Palsa-739. Next base: position 136,676 of record CAVPQJ010000002.1, read on the forward strand.
AGGAAGATTAGGCGGATGAATGCGGCAGTGAAAGGGCCCCGAGAGGGCCTTTTCGCTTTCTAGGAGCTGAACCCGTCGAGCGCCGCCGCCACGAGTCCCGGCAGCGTCCCGAGCTCGTAGCCGCCCTCGAGCACCGCCGCGCACCGGGGCGCCATCGCGGAGCACCGCCGCGAGAGCTCGCGGAACCCGTCCTCGGTGACGAGCATCGAGGCGAGCGGGTCGTCCACGTGGGCGTCGAACCCGGCGGAGACGAGCACGAGCTCGGGCTCGAACGCCGCGACCGCGGGCTCGACGAGCTCGCTCGAAGGCCTCGAAGTACTCGTCGTCGCCCGAGCCCGCCGCCAGCGGGATGTTCAGCGTCGTCTTTGCCTGGTCATCGGGTCCGCCGCTCCCGGGATAGAACGGCCACTGGTGGAGCGACACGAAGAGGACGCTGTCGTCGTCTCGAAAGATGGCATCGGTTCCGTTGCCGTGATGGACGTCGTAGTCGACGATCGCGACGCGCTCGAGGCCGAGCTCGCGCTGCGCGACACGCGCCGCGATCGCGATGTTGTCGAAGAAGCAGAAGCCCATCGCGCGATCGCGCAACGCGTGATGTCCAGGCGGACGAACGAGTGCGAAGCCGCCCTGCAGCGCGGCTTCGATCGCCGTGCCGGCCGCGAGCGACGCAGCCTCGAACGTCGTGTCCGACGCCAACGGTGTCGGCCGTGAGCCACGTGAAGCCGTCGAGCCCGCGGATGCGCGCGACGTGCTCTGCGCTGTGGCAGAGCAGCAGCTCATCGTCGGTTGCCGCGACGACCCTCGGTCCACGTCGGTGAATTGCTCGAGCAGGACGACGAGCCGCTCCTCCGTTTCGGGATGTGCGCCCGTGGGGTGGAGGTGCGCGAGCGCCGGGTGGGTCAGGATGTCGATCGGACGGTCTCGTCGAGCTCATCGAGCGACACGCCGCCGGCACGTGCGAGTCCGACGAGGTAGCAGAGGAGCGGTGCGTTCGTCCGTGCGCCGCTGTCGTGCGCGGCATGACCGGCGAGCTCCAGCAGCCCGTCGACCTCCTGTTCGGTCAGCTCGAGGGCAGCGCGGTCGACGCCGCTTCGCTCCGCGAGTGCGTCCGCGCGTGCGGCCAGCCAGTCGTTCACGCGAAGGAGGCTAGACGCTCGGCCGACTGCCGGAGGCCGAGGTCGCTGACAAAGGAGGACGCCTCCACCCAGTTGGGTGTCTGGGGCTTGAGGGGAGGAAGAGGGGCAGAGGCGTCCATTTGCGCGATTCGCCGGAAGAGGCGCAAATCCTCCGCCTCTGCGGCGAAGCGGCCGGCCGCGAGCACGTCCTCGAGCGTGCCGTACTGGGCGAGTAGCTCCGCCGCCTTCTTCGGCCCGATGCCGCGTGCGCCGGGCAGCTTGTCGGAGGGGTCGCCGCGGAGCGCGATCAGATCCGGCACCTGCTCCGGCTCGACGCCGTAGCGCTCGCGCACCTCCGCGGGGCCGATGCGGTTGATCTCGCTCACGCCGCGCGCGGGCGCGAGGATCGTCACGCGGTCGCTTACGAGCTGGTACGCGTCGCGGTCGGAGGTCGCAACGAGCACGTCGCCGGGCCAGACCTGCGCGGCGGCCGCGAGGAAGTCGTCGGCTTCGTAGCCCGGCGCTTTCCCGACGGTGAAGCCGAACGCCTGCGTGAGCGCCGGCATCAGCGCGAGCTGCTCGAGCAACGAGTCCTCGAACACGCGACCGGATTGGTAGGCCTCGTACGCGGTATGGCGATACGTCGGAGTCTCGAGCGTGTCCCAGCCGACGACCACGGCGTCGGGCCGCTCCGCCTGCCAGAGGCCGGTGAGCATGTTCGTGAAACCGACGATCGCGTTCAGCCGGATCGACTTCGGCAACCCGTGGTACGCCCGGTGCGCGAACGAGTCGCCGTCGACTGCGAGCAGCACGCTCATAGAGATCGCTTCCAGCTCGGCGATGCGCGCCATCAAGCGCTCGGTCGCTTCGTGCGCGGCTTCGGCGACGTCGCGTCCGCGCAGATCGTCGATCTCGACCGGCGTGCCGTAGACGACGCTCAACCGCCCGAGGCGCAGCAGCTTGTCCGTTCCCTTCACGGCCGCGGGAACGAGCGGCACGCCCGCCTCGAGTGCGATGCGCGCAGCGCCCGAGCGGGGCCTCGCCTCGAAGCGCTTCACGAGCCCTTTCGTCCGGCGCGTCCCCTCCGGGAACATCGTGACGACGTGACCGTCGCGCGCGAGTTGCACTGCCGTCTCGATCGCCTGGACGTCACGCTGTCCCCTTCGCACCGGAAACGCACCGACCCCGTTCAGGACGTACTTGAGCGGCGGCCAGTAGAGCTCGGACTTCGCCATGAAACGGAGGAAGCGCTTGGGCCACAAGCGGCATCCCGAGCACCCACGGGTCGAAGCTCGAAACGTGGTTGCAGGCGAGGACGAAGCCGCCGTCCGGAAGATTCTCCTTGCCCCTCGCCCGTAGCCGGTAAAGGCCGTAAAGCACGGGTGCGGAGAGGATTCCGATCAGGTTGTAGAGGGGCGTTGGCCGCATGCCCGGAGTATTCAAGCTTGTTCGGCGACGCTATCGTGACCCGCCGGTGCCTGCCAACGGAAAACACAAGCGTCTGGTGATCGTCGAATCGCCGGCCAAGGCGCGGACGATCAAGGGCTATCTGGGCGACGATTTCGTCGTCGAGTCGAGCGTCGGCCACATCCGCGACCTGCCCGAGCGCGCTGCAGACATTCCGGAGGAATACAAGAAGGAGAAGTGGGCCCGTCTCGGCGTGAACGTCGAGGATGAGTTCCGTCCGCTCTACATCATCGACCCGGACAAGAAGAAGCGGGTCAACGAGCTGAAGAAGCTCCTGAAGAATGCGGACGAGCTCTTGCTCGCAACAGACGAAGACCGCGAGGGCGAGGCGATCGCCTGGCACCTGCTCGAAGTGCTGAAGCCGACGATCCCGGTGCGCCGCATGGTCTTCCACGAGATCACGAAGGACGCGATCAACCGCGCGCTCGGCGAGACGCGCGAGATCGACGAGCGCCTGGTCGACGCGCAGGAGACGCGCCGGATCCTCGACCGGCTCTACGGCTACGAAGTCTCGCCCGTTCTCTGGAAGAAGATCACGCGAGGGCTCTCGGCCGGACGCGTGCAGTCGGTGGCGACGCGGCTCGTGGTCGAGCGCGAGCTCGAGCGGATGGCGTTCCGCGCGGCGAGCTGGTGGGACATCGAGGCCGTCTTCGATCCGGAGTCGTTCCAGGCGCGCCTCGTCTCCGTCGACGGCAAGCGCCTCGCGCTCGGCCGCGACTTCGGCAACGACGGCAAGTTGAAGACCGAGGATGCGCTCCAGCTCGACGAGGAAGGCGCGCGCGGTCTTGCACAACGACTCGAGCAGTCGCCCTTCAGCGTCACGCGCGTCGAGCGAAAGCCGTACTCGCGCCGCCCAAGCCCGCCGTTCATGACGTCGACGCTCCAGCAGGAGGCAAGCCGCAAGCTCCGCTACACCGCCCAGACGACGATGCGCGTCGCGCAACGCCTCTACGAGAACGGGTACATCACGTACATGCGCACGGACTCGACGACGCTGTCCGAGTCCGCGCTCACCGCCGCACGGAACCAGGCACGCCAGCTGTACGGCGACGACTACGTGCCCGATCAGCCGCGGCAGTACGAGCGCAAGGTGAAGAACGCGCAAGAGGCGCACGAGGCGATCCGTCCGGCGGGCGACACGTTCCGGATGCCGAAGGACGTGGCGAGAGAGCTGAACCGCGACGAGGGCGCGCTGTACGAGTTGATCTGGATGCGCACGATCGCGTCGCAGATGAAGGACGCCGCAGGGCAGACCGTCTCGCTTCGCATCGGAGGCACGTCGTCGGCGGGCGAGAAGGCCGAGTTCGGCTCATCAGGAACCGTGATCACGTTCCGCGGCTTTCTCGCTGCGTACGAGGAGGGTCGCGACACCGATGAGTCCGACGACGAGGAGCGCCGCCTGCCGAACGTGAACGAGGGCGACGTGCTCGAGCTGAAGAAGCTCGAGCCGCAAGGCCACGAGACGAACCCGCCGCCGCGCTATACGGAGGCGACACTCGTGCGCACGCTCGAGGAGCTCGGCATCGGCCGCCCGTCGACGTACGCCTCGATTCTCGGCACGATCCTCGACCGCGGCTACGTCTTCAAGAAGGGCACTGCGCTCGTGCCGTCGTTCCTCGCGTTCTCCGTCGTGAACCTGTTGAAGGAGCACTTCGGCCGCCTGGTCGACTATGGCTTCACGGCGAGCATGGAAGACGACCTCGACCGAATCGCGTCGGGCGACCAGGACCGGCTTGCCTGGCTGAACGACTTCTACTTCGGTGCGAACGACGACAAGGGACTGCAGGAGCTCGTGTCGGACCTCGGCGCGATCGATGCGCGCGAGATCAACTCGATCGAGCTCGGCAACGGCATCGTTCTGCGCGTCGGCCGTTACGGCCCGTACCTCGAGCGTGACGGCCAGCGCGCAAACGTCCCCGAGGACATCGTCCCCGACGAGCTGACCGTCGAGAAGGCGGAAGAGCTGCTCGCGATGCCGTCGGGTGACCGCGAGCTCGGTTCCGATCCTGAGACCGGCCGCGAGATCGTCGCGCGCACCGGTCGCTACGGCCCGTACGTGACGGAGACGCTCGAGGACGGCTCGAAGGAGAAGCCGCGCACGGCGTCGCTCTTCAAGGCGATGTCCCTCGACACGATCACGCTCGAGGAGGCGCTCCAGCTGCTGTCGCTTCCACGCGTCGTCGGCGAGTCCGACGGCGAAGAGGTGACGGCACGGAACGGCCGGTACGGCCCGTACGTCCAGAAGGGGAAGGAGTCGCGCTCGCTCGAGACGGAGGAGCAGCTGTTCACCATCTCGCTCGACGATGCGCTCGCGTTGCTCGCGACACCGCGCCAGCGCCGGGGCGGCCGCCAGCCTGCGGCGCCTCTGAAGGAGGTCGGCGACGATCCGGTCAGCGGCAAGGCGATCACGGTGAAGTCCGGCCGCTTCGGGCCGTACGTCACCGACGGCGAGACGAACGCGAGTCTGCGCAGCGGCGACGACCCCGAGGAGATCACGCTCGACCGCGCGATCGAGCTGCTCGCCGACCGCCGCGCCCGCGGCCCGGCCAAGAAGAAGAGGGCCGCGCCGAAGAAGGCCACGTCCCGCAAGCGCGCGTCCTGAGGTTCCAACTTTCCCCGAGCCGCCGGGCGTCGTAGACTGTGGAGGTCGGGACTCGCCGGCGCGCGCCCAAAACCGCAATTCCGGTCAACCGGAATACACCGAGGTGCGACGCTCGTTTCCCCTGGCAAGCGCAGGATTCGACTCCTAGAGTCAGTAAGGCATCGTGACGGTCTCCAAGGCAGGACCGAAAGGACTGAGTAGACCCTGACGCAGAATCAGCTGCATGAATTGCTCGAGACCGATCAGGCCCGCGCCATGGTCGAGACCGCGCAGGAGCGGGGCTATCTGGAGCCCGCTGAGCTCGAGGCGTTCGCCGTCGAGCTCGACCTGAACGACGAAGAGGTCGAGGAGCTGACCGCCGAGCTCGAGCGCAAGGGTCTCGAGATCTCGACGCCTGCCGCCGCGGCGGCCGCAGAGGCGGAGAAGGAAAAGGAGAAAGAAGCGGAGCTCGCCGCCGCCGAGGCCGCAGCGTCGGCCAGCGGCGCGGCCGACAGCCTGCAGCTCTTCCTCGCCGACGTCGGCAAGCACAAGCTGCTCACCGCTGCGGACGAGGTCATGCTCGCCAAGGCGATCGAGCGCGGCGACCCGCGGGCGAAGCGCCGGATGATCGAATCCAACCTGCGCCTGGTCGTGTCGATCGCCAAGGGCTATCGCGGTCTCGGCGTCCCGTTCCTCGACCTGATCCAGGAGGGGACGCTCGGGCTGAACCGCGCGGTCGAGAAGTTCGACTGGCGCCGCGGCTTCAAGTTCTCGACGTATGCGACCTGGTGGATTCGCCAGTCGGTGCAGCGCGCCGTCGCGAATCACGCGCGCACGATCCGCGTTCCGGTGCACGTCGTCGAGCGCCAGCAGAAGCTGTCGCGCGCCGCACGCCGGCTCGAGGTCGAGCTGGGCCGCGAGGCGACGAAGGAAGAGCTCGCCGAGGCGACGGGTCTCCCGATGCAGCACGTCGACGAGGCACTCAGCGCCGCGCACGCGTCCGTCTCGTTGAACCAGACGGTCGGCGCCGATGACGAGGGCGAGCTCGGCGACCTGTTCGCCGACCGCGAGGCGGCCGATCCGTTCGAGGAAGCCGAAGAGTCGCTCCGCCGCCAGGGCGTGCGGCGCGCACTCGATGCGCTCCCCGAGCGCGAACGGCGGATCCTCGAGCTGCGCTTCGGCTTCGAAGGCGAGCCGTGGACGCTCGAGGCGATCGGCCACGAGCTCGACCTGACGCGCGAGCGCGTCCGCCAGCTCGAAGGCCAGGCGCTCGCGCGCCTCGGCGCGCTGCGCGACCTGATCCACGTCGCCGCCTAGAACAGCGCTTCGGTGCCAGGCACCGCGTCGCGGTGCCTGGCACCGCTTTTGACCCCGCCTTGGCTTTTCCGGACATGCCCCGGTGTCTGACACCGGGCCGCGGCCCGAAGGATCCTGTCCTTCTCGAGCGGAACGATCTGCAGCTCCGCCGGCGGCTTCCGCAGGAACGTCCCGATCAGAAACAGCTCGTCGAGGTCAAAAGCGGTGTCTGACACCAGGGCATGTCTGGCCGCGGCGAGACCGGCCTCGATCTCGAGATGTGCGCCGCCGCCGGGCGGCAGCGTGCGCTCGGCTGCGACCCGGCCGCCGGCGATGAAGAACGCGCGCGCATGTCCCGGCTCCGCGGCGGGCACGACGAGGCAGCGCGCGACGGCCCGCAACCGCGCGAGCCGCTCGAGCTCGCGACAGACCTGCTCGAGCGCCTGCAGCCGGTCGCGTAGCCGGGCGGCGTCTTCGTAGCGGCGCGCTTCCGCAAGCTCGGCGAGTCGTCGCCGTATTCGCGGCAGCGCCAGCGACGGACGCTCGAGCTCGTCCGCCTGTAACGCGCGTGCCGCGAGCTGTGCGCGCCGGCGCGAGCGGATCGGCCCTTGTAGCCGACTGGTGCTCGGTGGTTTTGGAGATGCGACGACACCGTCGCCGCGTGCGCGCAGCCAGACGTGGCGATCGGGACGCGCGACGCGCGCATTCGCCGGAGGTCGCAGCTCTCGGATCAGACGCAGCTCCTCGAGCGCAGCCTCGAGCTCCGACCCGAGCACGCGCCACTCGATCCGCTCGACCGCACCGAGCGCCGCCTCGACCTGCGGGCGCTGCCGCTCGGAGCGGAAGTACGAGCGCAAGCGGGCGCGCAGATCGCGGGCGCGGCCGACGTAGAGCACCTGGTCATTGCAGTCGCGAAAGAGGTAGACGCCCGGGCGGGGTGGCGCCCCATAGGCGAGCTGACGCTTGTCGAACACGCGCCGCGTGCGCGTCGCCGACAAGCGCTACGAGCTCGGCGACCGTGCGTGCGCCCCGCTCCTGCGCGAGGCCGATGAGCGCAAGGAGCACCTCGGCCGTCGCCTGCGCGTCCGGCAGAGCGCGATGGCATGGCTGGACGGACGTGCCAAAGAAATAGGAGAGCTGCCCGAGGCTCGCGCGGGGCACGCGCCCGGCAAGCAGCCGTCGAGCGAGCGGGACCGTGTCGATGACCGGCGCGGCGAGCCGCGAACCCGTCAGGCGCTCGGTCTCGCGATCCAGAAAGGCGAGGTCGAAGCGCGCGTTGTGCGCGACGAGCACCGCGTCGCCCGCGAAGGCGAGGAAGTCGCGCACCGCGGCGGGCGCCGACGGCGCGCCCCGCAGGAGCCGGTCGGTCAGCCCGGTCAGGGACGTGATCACGGCGCCAAGCGGCACGTGCGGATCGACGAGCGTCTCGAACTCGTCGACGATCTCGAAGCCGACCACTTTGACCGCCCCGATCTCGCAGATCTGGGACGAACCGGGCCGCAGTCCGGTCGTCTCGAGGTCGACGACGACGTACGTCGCGTCCTCGAGCAAGAGATCGACGCCAAGCGGACGTGCGAGCCCGACCGCGTCGCCGTTCCACGCGAGTCGCGCGTCGGCTTCGACCACCTCGGCAAGGAGTGTGCGAGCGAGAGCGACCGGCGCTTGGCGCAGCGCGAAGAGCCGGCGGGCCGCCTCATCGGCGACGACGGGTCCGCGCCGTTCCTCGACGAGCTCCACGAGTCGGTCGGCGGCGTCTAGCCTCAGCTGCACAGCGGGAGCCTAGACGAACATACGTTCGTATGCCACTAACTCACTCTGGCTTGCGAACGTCTGGAAGAATGCAGCGCGCGCTGGGGCGTCGGGGTCGTCTCTGCGCCGCGACAGCGAAACGAAAGACCGGGAGGTACGACTTGACTCGCAGAATCGTGTGGAAGTGGCTTGGCGCCACATCCCTCATCGCCTGCATCGCAGTGGTCGCGGCGGGATGCGGCGGCGGCGGAGGCAGTAAGAGCACCACGACGGCCGCTTCGGGCGGCAGTTCGAGCGGAAAATCGTTCGCGAACTTCCGCATCGCCTACGACACGGGCATCGACTTCCTCGACCCGGGCCTGTCCTACACGGTGCAGGGCTGGGCGATCATGTGGAACGTCTACCTGCCGTTGCTCGGGTACAAGCACGTGAACGGGCCGGACGGAGCGACGCTCGTCCCGTATCTCGCGGCGGACATGCCGAAGGTCTCGTCCGACGGCTTGACGTACACGATCACGCTGCGCAAGAACCTCAAGTACTCGGATGGCACGCCGGTCAAGGCGAGCGACTTTCCCGCCACGATCGAGCGTGACTACAAGATCGACTCGCCGGGCGTCGGCTTCTTCGGGAACATCGTGGGAACCGACACGATCGCGAAGACGAAGAAGGGACACATCAGCGGCATCACGGCCGACGACACCGCCGGGACGATCACGATCAAGTTGAAGTCGCCGCAGGGTGACTTCGAGTACATCCTCGCGACCGAGTTTGCGGCCCCCGTGCCGGCCAACTCGCCCGCGAAGGACTCGTCGACGACCCCACTGCCGTCGACAGGCCCATACGTGATCCAGAGCTACAAGCCGAACAAGTCGGCGATCGTCGTTCGCAATCCGAACTTCGATGCGGCCAACTTCGGCGGCAACGTTCCCGCAGGCAACCCGGACAAGATGACGATCAGCATCTTCGGCGATGCGGGAATCGCTCTGACGCGCACGCTTCAGGGGCAGGAGGACTACGACTTCTTCCAGCCCCCGAACGATCGTCTCGCCGAGCTGCAGAGCAAGTACGCGAGCCAGATCAAGGTCTACACGCCGGCGAACACGTTCTATTACTTCATGAACAATCGCGTCGCGCCGTTCGACAACGTCAAGGTGCGGCAGGCGGTCAACTACGCGATCAACCGTGAGGCGCTCGTGCGCATCTACGGCGGGCTCGCGACGCCGACGGAGAACGTCCTTCCGCCGACGTATCCGCAGTACAAGAAGCTCAACCTGTACCCGTACAACCTTGCCAAGGCGAAGTCGCTGATCAAGTCCGCCGGGGCAACGGGTGCTGCAGTCACCGTCTGGACGAGCAACAACGAGTCACGTCGCGCTCCGGAAGCGGGCCAGTATCTCCAGGGCGTGCTCAAGTCGATCGGCTTGAACGCGAAGCTGAAGGAGATCAACGCCGCGGTCTACTGGACGACGGTCGGCAACCAGTCGACGAAGTCGCAGATCGGATTCGCGGACTGGTTCCAGGACTATCCGCATCCGCTCGACTGGTTCGACGTGTTGCTCAACGGCAACCGCATCACGGACACGCACAACAACAACTACGCGAACTTCGACGACCCAGCTGTGAACGCGAAGATCGAAGCGCTGAAGAAGCAGCCGACGCTCACGAGCTCGGTGAACTCGCAGTGGGCGCAAGTCGACAAGATGACGATGGAGAAGGCAGCCTGGGCTCCCTATCTCAATCAGCAGGGGATCGACACGTTCAACAGCGACATCGATCTGAGTTGCTACGTGTTCCACGTGAACTATCAGTTCGACTTCGCGACGATCTGTCACAAGTAGTCGAATGTCGGATCAATGGTGGGGGCGCCGTTCGCACGGCGCCCCCACTGCATCTCGAGGGGAAGGTGGTGCGTGGTCCAGCAGGGTGAGACCGAGTTCACCCTCGATACGGCGGCTGAGCTCGCCGAGGCGGAGCCTGGGGCGATCCGCGGCCGCAGTCCGTGGTACCTCGCCTGGCGTCGCCTGCGCCGGAACTACTTTGCGTTCGCTGCGCTCGCTCTCTTCATCCTTGTCGTAGCCGTCTGCGCGGCTGCGCCGCTCTACGCGTCGCACATCGCGCACACAGGGCCGAACGACGAGCATGTCGTCGGCAAGGTGAAGGTCAACGGTGTCTTGACCAACATCGTCTCGGTCGGCGGCAACTTCAGCACAAAGCACCCGGGCAAGCCCTGCGCGTTCGGTGAAACCGGGTGCAAGCTCATCGGGTCGATCCCGATCGGCCCGACGTGGTTCAGCGCCGGCGGCAAGTACGTCCTCGGCGCCGACACGCTCGGCCGGGACGTCGCGGTGCGGCTTCTCTACGGCGGCCGCAACTCGCTGCTCGTCGGGATCGGCTCTTCGGCGATCTGCGTCTTCTTCGCCGTCGTGCTGGCGCTGCTCGCCGGCTATTTCGGCGGCTGGATCGACTTCGTGATCTCGCGGTTCTTCGACCTCTTCTACGCGTTTCCGGTCGTGCTTGCTCGGGATCGCGCTCGGCTCGGCGCTCGCGGTCAACGGCTTCCACCATTTCGGCCTGAACATCCAGAGCGGGAGCCTCTGGATTCCGTTGCTCGTCATCTCCTACGTGCTGATTCCGTATGTCGGCCGTCCCCTGCGCGGACAGGTGCTGTCGCTGCGCGAGAAGGAGTTCGTCGAAGCCTCGATCTCGCAGGGCGCGACGCCGCTGCGCGTGATGTTCTCCGACCTGCTGCCGAACATCATGAGCTCGGTCCTCGTCTTCTTCACGCTGATCATCGCGAACAACATCGTGCTCGAGGCCGCGTTGTCGTTCCTCGGCGCGGGGGTGCAGGATCCGACGCCGTCCTGGGGAAAGCTCATCGCCCTCGGCCAGCAGTTGATCGTGACGCGGCCGGTGCTCGCGCTCGCGCCGGGCATCGCGATCATCCTCACGGTGCTTTCGCTCAACATCTTCGGCGACGGCCTGCGTGACGCGCTCGACCCGCGCGCGAAGGTGCGGGTGGAGCACTAATGCTGACGTTCTTCGTGCGTCGCATCATCGGCGCGATCCTCGTGATGGTCGCCGTCACGTTCATCGTGTTCGTGATCTTCATCGTCGTGCCCGGCGGCGACACCGCTCAGCGGATCGCCGGCAAGAACGCGACGCCGCAGAACATCATCAACATCCGCCACGACTGGAAGTTCGACAAGCCGTTCTACGAGCAGTACTACGTGATGCTGCAGAAGATGTTCAGCGGCTCACTCGTCTCCTACACGAGCCAGCAGAACGTCGTCTCTCAAATCGTGCAGGGAATTCCGGCGACGTTTTCGTTGACGATCGGCGCCGGCATCATCTGGCTCTTCTTCGGGATTCTCGTGGGGGTGATATCTGCCGTTCGGGCAGGCAGGTGGTCGGATCGCCTGATCACGGTCCTTGCGCTCATCGGCATTTCGATGCCGGTGTTCTGGCTCGGGATCGTCTGCCGCTACTACTTGGCCGAGGGTGGTTGGGCGACCATCTTCCCCGACGGCGAGTACGCGTCGATCACGGGGAGCCCGCTGCAATGGTTCTACCACCTGATCCTGCCGTGGCTCGTCCTCGCCGTGCTCTTCATCGGCTTCTACGGGCGCGTGCTGCGCGGGAACATCCTCGACACGATCAACGAGGATTACGTGCGCACTGCGCGCGCGAAGGGCCTGCCGCAGCGGACGATCCTCATCCGCCACGTGTTGCGTACCTCGCTGATTCCGGTCGTCACGCTCTTCGGCCTCGACTTCGCGTCGGTGCTCGGCGGCGGCGCGATCCTCACCGAGACCGTGTTCGATCTGCACGGCGTCGGTCAGTACGCAGCGCAGTCGATCAACAACTTCGACCTGCCGCCCATCATGGGCGTCACGCTGTACGGCGCGTTCTTCATCACTGTGTTCAGCGTGTTCGTCGATCTCTTCTACGCGTACCTCGACCCGCGGATCCGGCCGACGTAATGGCGGAGCGGCTGCTGGAGGTCAAGGATCTCGGCGTGGACTTCACGACCGAAGACGGCATCGTGCGCGCCGTCGACGGCGTGTCGTTCGAGCTCGAACGCGGCAAGGTGCTCGGCATCGTCGGCGAGTCCGGCTCGGGCAAGAGCGTGACCGCGATGACGATCATGGGGCTCACGCGCGACATCAACGCGAGGTTCCGCGGCGAGGTGAACTACCAGGGCCGAAATCTGCTCGAGATCTCGGATACGGAGATGCAGAACTTCCGCGGCAACGAGATCGGGATGATCTTCCAGGATCCGATGACGTCGCTGAATCCGGTGTATCGCATCGGCGAGCAGATCGTCGAGGCGATCCGGGCGCACGACCCGGTCGACAAGCAAACAGCGCAACGACGCGCGGTCGAGCTTTTGCGCCAGGTGGGGATCCCGAACCCGGAGTCGCGCGTCGACGACTTCCCGCATCAGTTCTCCGGCGGCATGCGCCAGCGCGCGATGATCGCGATGGCGCTCTCGTGCAACCCGGCGATTCTCATTGCGGACGAGCCGACGACGGCGCTCGACGTGACGATTCAGGCGCAGATCGTGGAGCTGATCTCGCAGCTGAAGGACGACTTCAACTCCGCGGTGATCATGATCACGCACGACCTCGGCGTGGTCGCCGACATCGCGGACGAGATCGTCGTCATGTACGCGGGCCGCGTCGTGGAGCGCGCGCCGACGCGGGAGCTGTTCTACGACCCGCAGATGCCGTACACCTGGGGCCTGCTCGGCTCGATCCCCCGGCTCGACCGTCCGAAGCCGGAGCGGTTGCACTCGATCGAGGGCGCGCCGCCGTCGCTGATCCAGCTGCCGCAGGGCTGCAAGTTCCGGCCGCGCTGCCCGCACGCGTTCGACAAGTGCATGCAGGAGCCGGGGCTCGAGAACCGCGTCGAGACGCCTGGCCATCTCGATCGCTGCTGGCTCGACGTCGACAAGAAGCGGTCGCTCCGCGAGGCCACAATTCGCGGCGATCAGCCGGAGGCGGCGTGAGCGCGAGCGACGGGCCTCTGATCGAGGTCCGGCACGTGAAGAAGTACTTCCCGATCCGGAAAGGGCTGCTGCAGCGCGAGGTGGCGCGGGTGCACGCGGTCGACGACGTGAGCTTCGAAGTGAAGGAAGGGGAGACGCTCGGGCTCGTGGGCGAGTCGGGCTGCGGCAAGTCGACGCTGGGCCGGACGATCGTGCGCCTGCTCGAGCCGACCGCCGGCAACGTGATCTTTCGCGGGCAGGAGATCGGAACGCTCGGCGCACGCGCGCTGCGGCCGTTGCGCCGCGAGATGCAGATGGTCTTCCAGGACCCGTACGCGTCGCTCAATCCGCGAAAGCGGGTTGGCGCGATCATCGGCGACCCGCTCAAGATCCACTCGATCGGCGACAAGGCCTCGCGGAAGGCGCAGGTCGAGGAGCTGCTCGAGACGGTCGGGCTCTCGCCCGAGCACTACAACCGCTTCCCGCACGAGTTCTCGGGCGGCCAGCGCCAGCGGATCGGCATCGCCCGGGCGCTCGCTCTTCGGCCGAAGCTCGTGGTGGCGGACGAGCCGGTCTCGGCGCTCGACGTCTCGATCCAGTCGCAGATGCTGAACCTGCTGGTCGACCTCCAGAAGGAGTTCCAGCTCACGTACATCTTCATCGCGCACGACCTCGGGGTCGTGCGTCACGTGAGCGACCGGATCGCTGTGATGTACCTCGGCAAGCTCGTCGAGCTCTCGCCGGCGGAGGAGCTCTACCAGCGGCCGATCATGCCGTACACCGAGGCGCTCCTCTCCGCCGTCCCGATCCCCGATCCCGACCTGGCGCGGAAGCGGAAGCGAATCGTGCTCCAGGGCGACGTGCCGAGCCCGATCAATCCGCCGAGCGGCTGCCGGTTCCACCCGCGCTGCCGCTATGCGAGCCAGATCTGCCACGAGGTCGAGCCGCCCCTCGTCGACTACGGGAATGGGCACCTGGCGGCGTGCCACCACCCTCTCAACGTCGATGCGGCGACCCTTGCCTCCGTCCACGTGGCCGCGGAAACCCCGGCAGAGGTCGGATGAGGCCGCCCTGCCGAAAGACTCCTCGGGCGAGTCCCATCCGGTCGAGGCCGGGGCAGACGAGCCCGATCGCGGCACCCGGCCCTAGGCCTTATCCCTGGATAGAGGTAGGACCCACGGCTAAAGGGGGTACCGCGTTCCGCCGATACCTGGGGCGTGGACGCTGCCGAGCGTAAGGAAATCATGACCCGCTACGCGGATCATTCGCGTCGCTTCGAGGAGGTCGCCGCGCGCCGGCGCACGACTCCCGGCGGCGAGGTGATTCCGTTCCAGGGCCCGCTCCGGGAGCTGGAGCAGGAGCCGACCATGCGGGAAGTCGAGGTGCTGCAGCTGATCTCGGAAGGCCTCGTGAATCGCGAGATCGGCCAGCGGCTGTTCCTGTCGGAGGAGACGGTCAAGTCTCACGTCCGCCACCTGCTCGCGAAGCTCCAGGCGCGCTCGCGCGCCCATGCCGTAGCCGTCGGCTTCCGCCGCGGCATCGTCGGCTAGCTCACTCGGCCCGGGAATCCAGGCACGCCAACGCCGGCCATCGGCCGCGCTGTGGATAGAACCCTGGACAAGCCTTGTCCCAAAGCCACCGGCTAACGGGCGGACCGAGCACCCGAAAGCCGTATGGCTAGAGGCGGTGGGCCGTTGTCCACAATCTGTGGAAATCCCCCTGTCGAGGGATGCCCACGATCCTGTGGAAAACGGAGAGTGTGTCGGCTCCTACCACTGCTTAGTGGAACCGACGATGGTCGCGCGAGCAACGATCGAGGCAATTCGCTTCTGCACCGGGATCTCCTCCCGTAGGGGACTAACGGCAAATTCGACGGTATACCCCTTTAGGGGGAGATTTCAAGACCTTGGACATCACATTTGCTCAGAATCTCAAGATGCACTTGAAGCGTGAAACGTCTCTTGCGCGCCTGGGTAGCCCTCCTGGCCATTGGCGCCGGCGGCATGGCGGCGTCCCTGATCGGCGCCGGTTACGGCCTCCAGCATCCTGTCGCCTTAGTGGCCTTAGCGGTATTGGCGATCGGAGCGGAGCACGAGAGCATCAAATTGACGCCACATGCCGAGGTTTCGGTGGCCTCGCTGGTATGCGTTTTTGCAGCCGTCGTCCTCGGACCGCTTGCCGGCGCGGTGGTTGGGGCTGCAGGTGTTCTCGCCGATCTGCCACGACGGGATGCTGCTCAGCCGATCCTCCGGTGGACGACCTGGACATCCATCCGATTCATCGCGACGGCAGGTGCCGGTCTCGCCGCTGCGGCAGTGACGAGCGCGGCGGCCGGAGACTTTCTGGGGTTTGTTCGGGGCCGTAACCGCTGCCTTCGTGGTCGAAACGACGATTGACCTGGGGCTCGGAGCCGTCGCTCCTGCAATTCGTGGCTCGAACACGGTGGGAGGCGCCATTCGCGTCCTCGGTCCCGCGCTAGTGGCAAGTGTCCCGCTTCACGCACCAGTGGTCGCGATCTTGGCCTATTCGTACGAGATGATCTCGCCCTGGAGCGTGGCCCTATTCGCGATTCCGGCCGTCGCGGCACAACGACTCCTTCTTCTTTACCGCCAACAGCGGGAGAGTGCAGCAGCTCTGACCAATGCGAATGAGCGCCTCGCAGGCGCCAACCTGTCGTTCGCTACCGCGCTCGTTGCAACGCTGGATGCGCGGGATCGGTACACCGCTGGTCACTCAGCGGCGGTCGCGATCTATGCACGTGACATCGCGAAGAGGATGGGTCTGACCGACGATGAGCAGGAACTCGTTCACCTGTGCGGCCTCGTACATGACGTTGGAAAAATTGGGTTGACTGCTGGGCTTCTCGAAAAGCCAGGAGCGTTGTCCCTGGATGAAAGGCGCCAGATGGAGCAGCATCCAGTTATCGGCGAGCGAATCCTCAGAAACGTCGCCGACTACGAAGAGATTGCAGCGATCGTTCGCCACCACCATGAACGAATCGACGGTAACGGCTACCCAGATCGTCTAGAGGGCGACGAGATTCCGTTGCTGGCACGAATCATCGCAGTTGCCGATGCGTATAACGCGATGACCTCAGATCGTCCGTATCGAGATGCAATGCCTAGTCGAGTCGCGCGTCTTAGGCTGGCCCAGGCGGTCGAGAGCCAGTTCGATACGGCGGTTGTCGCAGCGTTCGAAGCAGTCCTTACCGCCGCTTCTGAGGACTATCGAATGGCTTCTCGAACGGACTTCGTCCTAAGCTCGCAAGAAACGGCAGAAAGGCCCATCAGCCAACTCGTGGATGATCTCGCACCGGTCGCTGTTATAGCGGCCCTTGCTTAGGTATCTTCAAGACTGTTCGCCGCTGCCGTCGCTTCCGCACGCGTATGTATTCCGAGCTTCTCGTAGATATGGCGGACGTGCACCTTCGTTGTTGACTCGCTGATGAACAACGCCTTCGCTATCTCGCGATTTGTCCGTCCTTGGGCGAGTAACTCCAAGACCTCCCGCTCCCGTGTTGACAGGCCTGGATGTCTTCGGAGTTCGCGAGGCATCTCTAGCCCTGCGGCACGCCCGATGTCCACATCTTGTGAGCCCGCGAATGCCTTAGTCAGGTCAGCGACGAATCCTGTCTCCGACGCCGCGTACATCGCGAGCTGTGGGTACGCCCGGCAAGCAAGAACGAGAGCATCGAGTTGACCGAGCCTAAGGATGCGTGCGACAGCCTTGCGGTTAGCTTCAGTCAAACGACTTTCCGGTCGCTCCTGAAGACTGACGATGACCAGTGCGAGCTGGCTAAGACTTTGCGTGTCGATGTAGCTGGAGATCTTTTGGGCGTCGCGTGCAGCTGAGCGAGCTGACGGCAGGTCTCCCATCGCCGCCAAGTAAAGAGCCCGAGAGGCAAGCAATTCTCCACTGCACGCTCGAGAGACATCCTGCGGTGCGGGGACTCGGAGGAGGATCTCTGCACGTTCGAGATCTCCTACGCTTGCCCTGATGCGAGCAGTTTTGAGTCGAACCTGACTCATCAGGAACCTCGATGAGCGAGCGTCTCGAGACTCGATGTCCTGAAGGACCCGTCGAGCGGAGCCGAGTTTTCGGAGGCCAATGAGAGCGCCAGCTCTTGTGATCAGTGCATGGTCTGCGGCGAAGTCGAGTCCACTTGCTTGGGCGTGCTCGACCTGAAGGGCTACCGATTCCAGGGCGCGTTCGTACTCACCGAGGTAAAGACAAGCAGTGGAAAAGAGATTCAAAAAGGACGTTCTCGCAAGAGGGTCGGGGACGTGCTGCAACAAGCCCATCGCTGGCTCGAGGTCGTGCAGCGTCTGGCGAACGTCGCCGTCAGCTTCCAGCCTGAGAAAGCCGTCCGCGTGTCGGAGACGCAGCGACTGTTCGGGCGTCCCGTCGCGTTCCTTCCGCAGTACCTCTAAGAGTTCCCGCGCCCGCCCGTTCTCTGCTTCAAATGCGTTCAGGAACTCGATCCACTGAGCTTCAACTCGAGTCTGGTTCACCGTCGTGAGGGCAGCTGCGCGCTGAGCATTTGTCCGTGTGCCGAGGTCGTTGCAACGCATGTGCGCGGCTCGTGCCGCGACGAGATGCGCTTGAGCCGCTAGCTCGTCGACGGGAGAGAGTTCGGCCGCTTGTTCGGCCAGCATCTGCGCGTGAGCGTCGAGACCTTCTCTGATTGCCACTTCGGCCTCTGCAAGAAGAAGCACTGCGTCCCCTGGTCCTCCTCGCGGAGCAAGCGACAACCACCGCTTGATCGTGGCGAGTCTTCCGGATGCGAGAAGCTCTTGCAGAGCGTCTTGGAGCAAGGCAACGGCCATCACTGTCCCCGGAAATTCGGCGAGCACCGCCAGGCAGTCGTCCCACCGATGCGCCATACCGAGCGGGCGCAGCGCGCGAAGTACAAATTCTTCGATTTGGGCGTCATTCAGTTCATGAAGCTTCGTCAGGAGAAAGGCTCGGAGGAGCGGATGAATCTCAAATTGCGATGCCGAACTTCGGGAGATGAACCCACGCTCGGCGGCCTCGGCGAGATGAAGTTCGCACTTGTCACCTAAGAGGTCTTGCGTGACGCCTGCGTCCGAACCACCGATGAGAGCAAGCATGAGAAGGCTGTTATGCAGATACGTTGGGGATCTACGCAGCAGGTCTTCGGCGAAGTACTCGTAGAGCTCGGTGGGCAGCAGCGAGTCGGTACCGGTGTGGCCCGCCTCTGTCTGCCTTGCGGCAAGCCCAATGACTGCTGGCCACCCCCTTGCTTGAGCGACGAGACTGTTGTTCTCGGCGTCAGCGTCACCTGCCATCACAGAGCGTGCTTCATCCTCGGTGAATGCCAGTTGGTTTGACCCCACGACGAATGCCTCCCCGTACACATGCATCCGCGGCGTGAGCCACACAGGTCGAATCCGGCTTGTCAAGACAATGCGAAGGTCGGTTTCTGCGGCGAACACACCAATCAAGGACTCCGAGTCCGAAGACTCCGCGTGGTGGTAGTCGTCGATGATCAAGAGCGCCGCCGATGGCTTCGGGACTGCCGATGCGAGTGCGCGGCCTAAGTCCACCGGGGGAACTCCGCGTGATGCGAGGGCTACGAGACGTGCGGCGTCTGGTTCCGAGAGCCCCACCTCGCGAAGCGCCTCGGCGAGAGCCCGCGCCACGGCAGCGGCGTCAAGCATTTCGATTCCGCCCCGATACCAGGCCACGCGTTCAGTTCGCGTCTCAACCCACTCGCGAGCCAACGTCGTCTTGCCGTACCCCGCCGGCGCGCAGAGAAGGATGATCCGAGCCTCGGATTCGTCGAGGAGCTTCGTCAAACGGGGGCGCTTGATGATGTAGCTCTGCGCCGCCGGCCGAGTGGTGACCATGCCTGCCTCACCCATTTCGCCTGCCGGGCTGGCGCCGCGCCCGGATTCCCCTTGCGTCCTCCTATTGTGAACCCCGATACGAACTCTGAGAAGGGGGGCCGCGCCCGGGGCACAAGCGCCGGGCGCGGTTGCCGTCAGCCCCCAACGCCGGCTATCGCCGCCGGCGCAAGCTCACAAGCAAGGGGGTCTTCACCTGTGAGCGTCCTGAAAGCGGCAGGGATTTGCCGCCGCCGCGGCACCCCGAGCTTCTGGCGAAGGACATCGCAATGCGCCTTCGCCGTTCGCGGCGAGATGCCGAGCCGCTCGCCCGACCTCTTCGTTCGAGCAGCCCAGCGCGATCAACTCGACGACCTGGCGCTGCCGTTGGGTCAGCGAGACATCCGTTCCGTTGGAGGTGCTTCTCATGGACGCGACGCTACGCCGCGCGTCCCACGCCAACCATCGGTCGATCGGAGTATTCGAGCGGTTCTAGACCCGAGCTGCGCGAAACTGGCCGCGCACGAAACTCGCGTCATGCCCGCGGGCATTTGCCTCTGCCAGCTCGTCCGGCGTGAGGGCCTCGATCCGCAGAAGCAGGTCGAGCTCGTCGCGCAGGTGCGTCCGCATCATCTCCGGGCCATCCGTCGCGATCGTGAAGCGGACGCCGTTCTCGACGAAGGCACGGAACACGTCGTGGATGGCGGCTTCGTCGGCCAGCGCCTTCGTCAAGAGGTTCGATGTCGGACAGATCTCGAGCACAACCTCCGCCTCGCGCAGCGTGCGCATGAGATCGTCGTCGCCGGCCGCCAGGATCCCGTGGCCGATCCGATCGGGACGCAGGACCTCGAGCACTTCCGCGATCTCGTCGCGACCCATGTCGCCGCCCTCTTCACCGACGTGGATCGTCACGCCGAGCCCGGCCTCGCGCGCGGTCTCGACCATCGGCTGTACCTGGCGGTAGTCGTAACGCTCGCCGTTCGGCCGCGGGCCTGCGATGTCGACACCGACGACACCGCGCGACGCCCAGCTGATCGCCTTCTCGACGATGATCTCGTTCTGCCGCGCGGTGAAGGTGCGATCCATCATCAGGATCAGCCCGGCGGTCACCTGCGGATACTCGAGGCTCGCGCGGTCGAGGCCGCGCATCGCGGCGAGGATGATGTGGTCGAGGTCGCGCTCGCCGCCGCGGTTCCGCTTCATCGGGTTGAAGCGCAATTCGAGGGTCGTGATCCCCTGCGAGCGGTACGCGCCGCCGATCGCCGCATGCACCGACACCTCGACCGCGAGCGGACTCGACTGGATCAGCTCCGTCCAGTGGTAGATCGCGTCGAGCGCGTTCAGGTCGGGGACGCCGCGCGGGTCGCTCACCGTCACGAGCCGGTCGAAGTCCCAGTAGTCCTTGACGGGGAGCGCGATGCCCTGCTCGTGCGCGAGCGTCCACAGGATGTCGGAGGACACCGAGCCTCCAAGATGCGTGTGAAGCTCGGCAAGACCTTCCATCGAGCGATTCTAGCCCCAGCCGGTGACGGCCCACCGCCGGCTCGCGAACCGAACGGCGAGGAGCGCGAGCCGTGCCGCGATCAGCACGTCGAGCGCTGCCCACACACCAACGATGCCCCAGCCGAACGCAAGGGCAAGCGACGCGAGCGCGATGAACACCGCACTGGCAGCAAGCATCGACCACATGAGATAGCGCGTATCACTCGCGCCGATCAGGATCCCGTCCAGTGCGAATACCGCGCCGCCGAGCGGCTGCATCAGCACGAAGTACGGCCACAGCGACGCGGCTTGGTGCAGCACCGCATGATCGCCCGTGAACGCGCGCGGAACGACGTGCGCCAGAGGCAGCAGCAGAATCGAGAACGCGGCGCCGACGACGACCGACCACGCAATCATCCGCACCGCCGAAGCGTATGCGCCTTCTGCGTCGCCGGAGCCGAGCATTCGGCCGACGATCACCTGTCCTGCGATCGCGACCGAGTCGAGAATCAGCGCAAGCAGGAAGAAGAGCTGTGACGCGATCTGGTGCGCACCGAGCTCGGCGTCGCCCATGCGTGCGCACACCGACGCCGCAACCAAAAACGAGGCATAGAGCGCCGCCGTGCGCACGAAGATCTGCCGCCCGACGCGCAGCATCGGCTTCATCTCGCGCAGGCTCGGCCGCTTCGAATCGGCGTGCGGGCGCAGCAACTCCACGACGAATGCGATACCCATTCCCGCCTGCGCGATCGCCGTTCCTGCTGCCGAACCCGCGATACCCCAGTGGAACCCGTACACGAAGAGCAGCTCGAGCGCGACGTTCACGACGTTTGCGGCAACGACGATCTCGAGCGGGCGTCGCAGGCTCGAGACGCCGCGCAGGTATCCCTGCCCCGCGAGTGCGACAAGCGCTGCCGGCAGGCCGACGGCCGCGATCCGGAAGTAGGTCAACGCGTATGCGCCCGAGCGGCCGTGGCCGCCGAGCCCGCGCAGCAGCGGCCCCGCGAGCGCCTCGCACACCACGACGAGCACGACGCCGATCCCGAGCGAGACCCACAGCGCCTGCGCCGCAAGTCGCGCTGCGCGCTCGTGCTGGCCCGCGCCCGAGGCTCGCGCCACGACCGCCGTCGTCCCGTACGTGAGGAAGTTGAAGATCGTGAAGGCGCCCGCGAGCACGGTGCCGGCCAGCCCGAGCGCCGCGATCTGCGGCCGACCCAGGTGGCCGACGATCGCCGTATCGACCAATACGTATAGAGGCTCCGCGGCCAGTGCCCCGAGTGCGGGGAGGGCGAGGCGGAGGATCTCGCGGTCGTGCGGGGAGCGTAGGCGCACCGCGCGACGATAATGGCCCCGATGAAGGTGGGCATCATCGTCCCGTACTCGTGGTCCTTCTGGGGCGGCGTCGTCGAGCACGCGGAGCTTCAGGCCGAGGCGCTCACGAAGCTCGGCTGTGAGGTGCGCACGATCATGGGCAACGATCCGCCGGGCCAGTTCACGCGCGTGCTGCATCCCCGGCACGGGCGTCACGGTACGCCGCCGCCCGAGGTGATCCCGATCGGACGCTCGGTGATCGTCCCGGCGAACGGGACGCTCCCCAACATCATTCTCAGCCCGCGCTCGGTGCTTCGGATCAAGCACGCGCTCGAGCGTGAGCGCTTCGATGTGTTGCATCTGCACGAGCCGATGACGCCGACGCCGTGCATCGCGACGCTCGCGATGTCAACCGCGCCGATGGTCGGCACGTTCCACGCGAACGGCGACCTCGGCTGGATGCGATTCGCGAAGCCGATGTGGGGCTTCCTCGCAGAGCGGCTCGACCATCGCATCGCCGTCTCGGAGCGCGCCCGCGAGTCCGCCGACCGCTGGCTGCCCGGCGACTACGAGATCGTTCCGAACGGCGTGTTGATCCCGCCGCGACGCCGAGCCCGCGGGCAGGCAGAACCGCGTCGTCTTCGCCGGCCGGCACGAGGGGCGCAAAGGACTGCACGTCCTCCTGCGCGCCTGGCCCGAGATCCACGCGCGCACCGGCGCGACGCTGCGAATCTGCGGCGCCGACCCGCTCGCCGTCCGCCTTCTGATGACACGGCTTCGCACCCCCGAGGACGGCGTCGAGGTGCTCGGCTTCGTGCCGCAGGAGGAGTTCACGGACGGAGCTGCTCTCCGCAAAAGCGCTGGTCGCGCCCTCGCTCGGCGGCGAGAGCTTCGGGATCGTGCTCGTCCGCGCGATGGCCTGCGCAACTCCGGTGGTTGCTTCCGACATCCCTGGGTACCGTGACGTCATGACGGCTGACACCGCGGTGTCGTTTCCCGCGGCCGACGAACAGGCGCTCGCAAACGCCGTCGTGGCCCTGCTCGCCGACGAGCCGCGCCGGCAGGCGATGGGTGTCGCAGGCCGCGGGCTCGCGCAGGAGCGGTATGCCTGGGATGCGATCGGCCGCCGCCTCATCGACATCTACAACAAGGTCGCTGCATGAAGATCAAGCGCCTGCTCAGGCGTCTGCCCACATCGAACGCGACTCGCTTCGCGGTGGCAATCATCTTCATGGGAGTTGTCGCGGTGCTGCTCTGGTGGCGCGGGCCGAGCTGGAGTGCGATCGGCGATGCGTTCACCACCGTCCGCTGGCAGTGGGTGGCGGCGGCGGTCGGCCTCAATCTCGCCTCGGTCGTCGCACGCGCGATCGCGTGGCGGACGGTCATCCGCCAGGCGATCCCGCCGCCGCATCCGGGCAACCTGCTCGTGTTCTCGGCGTTCTCCGTCGGGCTCTTCGCGAACGCGCTCCTCCCAGGTAGGGTCGGCGAGCTCGCACGGGTCGCAGTGCTCGCACGCAAGCTGCCGAAGCGCAGGGGCCTCTGGGCGACCCTCGTCGGTACGGTGTTCGCGCATCGCGTCTTCGACCTCGTTCCGGTCGTACTTCTGATCGGCTACGTCGTCGTGACGGCCAAGATCCCCTCCTGGGCGATCACGAGCCTCGTGATCTTCGTCGGCGTCGGCTCGTTGCTCTTCACGTTTGCGTTTGTGAGCGCGCGCCGGCCGCACATCGCGAAGGTCGACCACATGGGTGGCTTGCGTCGCATCGTGACCATGGCGCGGCAGGGCCTCGGCGTGATGCGCTCACCCCTTGGAACGACGATCGCAATTCTCTTCCAGTGCCTTGGCTGGATGTGTCAGCTCCTCGCCGTGTGGGCGGCGATGCGTGCTTTCCACATCCACTCGCCGCTCGCTGCCGCGGGTGTCGTGCTGCTGTTGATGAACGTCGCGACGGTGTTTCCCCTCTGGCCGGGCAACGTCGGACTCACGCAGATCGCAATCGCGACGCCGCTGCGCAGCAGCTACGGCATCGCCTACGCGCAAGGTGTTGCGTACGGCTTCGGCCTCCAGGCGATCGAGGCGTCGGTCGGCATCGGCGTGGGATTGCTGTTCCTCGCGCGCGAGGGTCTGTCGTTCGCGATGCTGCAGGTGATGCCGTCCGCCGATCAGGCAGAGATGAGCGACCAAGACAACACCGAGGAAGAGCCGGATGCCGAGACCTCGCGCGCTCGCGTGCCCGGCTAGCCTCAAGGGCGTTCTCTCCGCGCGCGCGGCAGCGTCCGCTCTCGCAGACGGTTTCGAGCGGGCGGGAGTCGAATGCGTGCAGTTGCCGCTCGCAGACGGCGGGGAGGGAACGGTCGACGCACTCGGTGCGCACCGGGATGGAGCGACCGTCGTCGAGGCAGCGCAGGCGATTCCGCTCGACCCCAAGCGGCTCGACGTCATGGCTGCCTCGAGCCGCCCGTTCGGCGAGCTGCTTGCGGACCTCGAGGCGGAGCGGCTGCTCGTCGGAGTCGGCGGAACATCGACGATGGACGCGGGGGTTGGCCTGCTCGAGGTGCTCGACGCATTGCCGGCGCCGACGACGGTGCTCTGCGACGTGCAGACGACGCTGTACGACGCGCCGCGGCTCTTCGGTCCTCAGAAGGGGGCGACACCTGAGCAGGTGGTCGAGCTCGAGCGGCGCTTTCGGTCGCTCGACGCGCTCGCACCGTTCGCCGCGCTGCCGGGCTCCGGCGCGGCGGGTGGCCTCGGTGCGGCGCTTGCCTCGCTCGGTGCGGAGCTCGTGCCCGGGGCGGCGACGATTCTCGACCTGCTCGGCTTCGATCCGCACGCCTACGACCTCGTTGTCACGGGCGAGGGGCGTGTCGACAAGACGACTGCGGAAGGCAAGGCGCCGGCCGAGGTTGTGCGACGCTGCAACGAGTCCGGCGCGCCGTGCATCCTCTTCGGCGGGATCGTCACCGAGCCACTCGCCGGCGTCGAGACGGTTCCGCTCTCGGGCGATCCCGCGCGAGCTGCGGAGGATCTCGTCGAGCTAGGACTGCGGCTCGGGACGCGCCTGCTCGACGCGGCGGGCTAGCTCCTCGACCTTGCCCTGTGCGCCGTCGAGCTTGTCACGGCAGAACGCGTAGAGCTGCTCGCCACGCTCCCACAGCGCGAGCGCCTCATCGAGCGAGGCTTGTCCTTGCTCGAGCCGTTCGACGATCTTCTCGAGCTCGGTCTGCGCCTGTTCGAACGTGAGCTCGGTCTCGGTCAAGGGTCGACGTCCTCGACGCGCGCACCGAATATGCCCTCCGCGACCCGGACATCGACGCGCGTGCCCGGCGCGACGTGGGCGCTTGCCGTGACGACCTTCGACTCCGTCCGAACGATCGCGTACCCTCGTTGAAGTGTTTTCTGTGGGGACAACACACGGAGTCTACCCGCGGTCGATTCGAGCGCCGCCCGCTTGCGCTCGACCGCGAGCGCCGGCGCCCGCCTGAGGCGTTCGTGCGCACGCTCGACGCGCTGGCCCTGGCGTTCCAGGACGAGTCTCGGCGCGGCCCGCAGCCGCTCCAGCGACCGTTCCAGCCGCTGCGCGTCCCGCTCGAGCGTGCGTCGCGCGCAGCGTGCGAGCGATTCGCGCGCGCGGTCGAGCTTGCCCGACAACTCAGAGAGCTCGGGGACCACGAGCTTGCCGGCCATCGTGGGCGTCGACGCGCGCACGTCGGCGGCGAGATCGCAGAGCGGTGTGTCCTGCTCGTGCCCGACCGCGGAGACGACCGGCACCGGGCAGGCCGCAACGGCTCGGACGAGCCGCTCGTCGCTGAACGCGAGCAGATCCTCGAAGCTGCCGCCGCCGCGGGTCAGCACGATGACGTCGACGTCCGGCTGCGCGCAGAGCTCGCGTAGCGCATCGATGATCTCGAGAGCTGCGCGCGGACCCTGCACGTAGGTCTCGGCGACGAGAATGCTCGCCGCGGGGAACCGGCTGTGGATCGTCGTGACCACGTCGCGCTTCGCGGCGGCGTCGTTGCCCGTGACGAGCCCGATCCGGCGCGGCAGCAGCGGGAGCGGGCGCTTGCGCTCCGCCGCGAAGAGTCCCTCGCCGGCGAGCTTCGTCTTCAATCGCTCGAGGGCCGCGAGATGCGCGCCGATGCCGAAGCGCTCGACCGTCAGCGCCCGGAGGCGGAAGTCGCCCTTCTGCGCGAAGAGCTCTGGCCGCCCGTAGACGTGTACGCGTTCGCCGTCCACGAGCTCGAGACGCAGCGCGTCGAACTGCCCGCGCGGCATCTGTACCGAGACGCACGAGCCGTCGGCCGGATCCTTGAGCGTGAAGAAGACGCTTGCCCACCGCACGTGGCGTTTCAGCTCCGTGACCTCGCCCTCCACCCACACGGTCGGCAGGCGGCCAAGCCACTGCGCGACACCGCGATTGAAGCTCGCGACGGAGTAGACGGTGCGGTCGTCGTAGGGGAGCGGCGCGACCTTGCTCACGCCCGCCAGCGTACTTGGAGGGGCTAGAGCAGGATCTCGGCGGCCGTTGCGTGCTCGCAGCCGTCCGTCACGAGCTTGACGGCGACGTGCAGATCGGCCTCGCTCGCGGCGAGCCGTTCGGCGAGGCCGAGCGGGTACCCCGCCTCGATGAGGACGTGAAGCCGCCAGCTCTCGACTTTCGAGCGCTCGCTGATTTCAGGCTCTGCGACTTCTGTCATCTCGCTCATGGCTCCGTAGGTTCGTGCTCCCTACGACGAACCCTCCATGCGTTTGTTGGCAGGGAAACGTTTGGAATCCGTAATCAGGTGCTCTGGAGGGCACCCGCGGATTCGACGCGCCGCAGAAGCTCTTGGAGCCGCGCCTCGATCACTGCCCGCTCGGCCTCGGCATCGGCGCCGAGATCCGCCAAACGCCGCCGAATCTCGGCTTCGAGCTCCACCATCCTCGAGTCGAGCGCACCCAGCCGCTCGTCGCGCTGGCGTTCGAGTGCGCTCGTCGCATCGGCCAGCCGCCGCTCGAGACGCTGCGCTCCCGCGTCGCCGACGTGGGCAAGCCGCTCGGCGAGCACCGCCTCCGCTTCGCGTGCAAATACCTCGACCGCGCGGTCGAGCTCACGAGACAAACGCCGCGCAGCGTCCTCTCGGCTCGACTTCACGAGACCGGCGAACTGTTGCGCGGCGTCGTCGGAGTATGTGACCGTCGCACGCTCGACGATGCGCTGGAGCTGCTCGACTTGCTTGCGTCCGACGTCCTCGAAGCCCGCGTGGATTCGTTGGGTCGCTTCGAGCTCTTCGCGCTCGATGCGCTCCATCAGCTCGCGCTCGCGCCGACGCAAGCGCTCGTCGAGCTCGTGCAACGCGCGGCGTCGTTCGGCGGCGTGTGCCTCCACCTCTCCGCGCGCCACGGCGAGAGCCTCCTCGAGCGACTTCTCGAGCTCGGTACGGAGACGCTGGAGTCCCGCGCGCAACTCCTCGCTCTCGGCAGCGAGCCGGTCAGCGTCCGCAGCGATCCGCACCTCGGCTTCGGAGACCAGCTGCTTCTGGCGGTGAGCAAGGTCGGCGATGTGGAGTTTGGTCGTCTCTGCTGCGCGGTCGAGATCTTGCGCCCAGCCGGCGAGGCGCTGTTCGACTTGCGTTTGGGTGGCTGTCAGAGCTTGGGTGAGTGAGGTCGCGGCGGCGCGCTCGCGCTCCGCAAACTCGCGGCGATGATCCTCGGCGAGCTTGTGCTCTTCCTCGACGAGCAGGGACACCGAGTCGGCGCGTGCGCGAGCGAGCGTGCGCTCGAGCTCGGCGGCGCGATCCTCGGCCTCTTGCTCGACGAGCGCGCGCAGCCGCGCCTGCGTCTCGGCGAGATGCGCATCGATCTGCTCGCCGTGGACAAGCGTGTGGCGCAACGCGATCGCGGCCACAGCGGCAAGCAGGCAGCCCGTGAGACCGCCGGCGGCGACGGCGAGCTCGCGCGGGTGCGAATGGCGGAGCGCGAAGAAGAGCCACGCGCTCACGGCAGCGCAAACTCGAGCGAGGTCACCGCGATCAGTGCGAGGCGCGGCAGAAAGCGCATCGCCGGCGCCGACGAGCGCGAAAGCGGCGACACCGACTCCGGCGGCGAAGACGATGTCGAAGGCGTTGGTCAGCGGCATTGCCCCAATGGTAGGGGCTCAGCCGGACCGGGCCAGCAGGAGCGCGCCGGCCAGCAGAGGGAGCGCGGCGGCGAGCATTTGGAGCGCCATTTCTGCCGGTCGTGCGGGCGCCGGGTCCCCTGCCTGCCGTCGCGCGAAGCGCACCTGCGTTGAAAGCGTCCGCTGCGCCAGGCTCGCGAAAACCGCGAATGCAGCGGCGAGGAATGCCTCGCCGCGCAAGCGCTCGGCCGAGGCGAAATACGCGGTGAGGACCGGGAATGCGCCCCAGGCGAGCCCGAACCAGAGATCGGAGTGGAAGGTGCCGCCGAAGAGCTCGAGGTTGTAGGCGACGACGATGAACGCGCCCACTGCGACGAACACGAGCAGCCACCAGGTGGAGCGCGAGGCGACGACGATTCCGATCGCACACGCCGCGCCGATCGACACGGCCGCGAGCACGACGAGCAGCCCGCGCGGGATCTGCGTTTGCAATGGGCGGCCGCTCAGCTCGTCGAGCGCGTGCGCGCCGACGCCCAGTGCGAGGAAGAACGCGAGCTCGGTCAACCCGAGCGTGCCCCACTTCATCTGCGGTGCGAGCGCCCCGCCGATCGCGACATACGAGAGGTGCCAAAGCGTGTACGGCGGGTGCAGCAGCGTCAGATAGTCGCGCCAGCCGCCCGGCCGCAACGCGTAGAACGCAGGCCGCGCTTCACTGCTCACGCCCGTGTGCCCCACATGACGACTCCGCCGCCGAGGCTCAGCCGCCGCACGTGCACGTCGCGCATCCCCGCCTCGCGCCAGAGCTCGATCAGGTCGCCGATCGGATACCGATCGTAGAACTCGCGAATGCTCGGCCCGAGGAAGCTGCCGACCTCGCGCCACGCCGGCGAAACGACTGCGCCTGCGGCTGGCAGCCCGACCCGGACGTACAGGTCCCAGAGCGGACGCCAGATCCCGCTCGGAACGCCGAACTCGAGCATCGCGAGCGTTCCGCCGGGCCTGACGACTCGGGCGAGCTCGCGCATGGTTGCGGCTGGATCGTCGACGTAGCGCAAGAGATAGGTGAACGTGAGCGCGTCGAACTCCGCGTCCGCGAACGGCAGCGACTCGGCCCGCCCCTCTCGGAGGTCGATCCGCTCGCCGAGGCCGGCAGCCAGCACGCGCGCACGGCCGGCAGCAAGCATCTCCGAGCTCTGGTCGACGCCGATGACCGCGCGCGAGGGCGCTCTCTGCGCGAGCTCGATGGCGACGGCCGCAGTGCCGGAGGCGACGTCGAGCACGCGCGTCGCGTCAGCCGGGATGCGGGAGACGAGGAAGGAGCGCCAACGCGGGTCTTGTCCGAACGAGAGCAGCCGCGCGTAGCGGTCGTAGGTCGGGCCGAGCGGCGCGAACAACTCGCGCGCGTGGCGCGTCCTCGCAGAGACCTCGGCCACGCGTCCGAGCATACGCTTGGCGGATGGCGCTGAGCGACGACCTCGAGCAGATCGCGCAGGCGGCGGCGGGGTTCGCGGCGCCGGGCGAGCGCGTGACGGGGATCCTTGCGGCACAGCCGCTCCATTTCGGCCGCGTTTTCCTCTGCGCGTACGAGGCGGGCGATGAACGGCCCGCCTGGCTCGCGCTCGACGCCGCCGGCGCACCGGTTGCGAGCCTCTCGGTGGTACGCGAAGCCGCGAAGCTCGCCGCACTTTGCGAGGTCGCCGAGGAGAGCGCGGGTGGGGGCGACCTGCCGCAGCTGCGCCGGCGGCTGCGCGAGATCCGCGAGACCGAGGCGCCGGAGGGAATCGAAGCGGCCGAGCACGCCGCCGCCGAGCTGGCGGAGACCCTGGAAGCAGAGCCTCGGCTCGCGACGACGGACTATCTCGACCGCGTGGGCGCCGCGGTTCGGCGGCTCGAGCAGGCGCTCGGCGACGATGCGGGCTCTCCGTTCGCCGCCGCGCTGCAGCAGGCCCTGCCTGCCGTGGACGAGGTGGCGGCTGAAGTCGAGCGACGCTACAAGGGACCGCTAGCCTAGGGTCATGGAAGGCGGCGGTGGTGGCGGTTTCGGATTCCCGTTCGGGGGCGATCCCGAGGATCTGATGCGCGGCCTGCGCGAGTTCGCGGAGCAGCAGGCCGAGACCGTGCAGGAAGCGCAGCGGGAGCAGTTCGCGACGCTCACGCTGAACACCGCAGTCGAGCTCACCTCCGCGGCGCTGGCGCAGATCCAGCCCACCGGCGGCGTCGACGAGCAGGCGACCGCCATCCGGGACGCAATGCGCGTCCTCTTCCCTGAGGCGGTTGCACTCGTCAGTGCGGCGCGTCAGGGCTTCATGCGCGAGTCATAGAATCGCGCAGCCCGTGACGCTGCTCGACAAGGCCATCGTCCGCATGCTTCCGGTCGTCCCGAAGCCGGTCGTACAGCTCTTCTCGTCGCACTACATCGCGGGATCGACGCTCGATGAAGCGATCGAAGTCGTGGCGGCGCTCAATCGCGGCGGGAAGATGGCGACGATCGACGTCCTCGGCGAGGAGATCACGCGGGGGAGCGAGGCAGAGGCGATCGCTCAGGCCTACTGCGATGCCCTCACTGCGATCGAACACGAGCACCTCGACTCGAACGTCAGCGTCAAGCCGACCGCATTCGGGCTCAACCTGTCGTATGACCGCTGCCGTGAGAACCTCGAGACCGTGCTGCGCGAGGCGGCGCGCTACGGCAACTTCGTCCGTATCGACATGGAGGACTCATCGACGACCTCCGACACGCTGCGCATGTATCGCGAGCTTCGGGAGAGCGGCTTCGACAACGTCGGTGTCGTGTTGCAGGCCTACCTTCGCCGCACGCTCGACGACGTCCGCGCCCTTTCGGACTTGAAGCCGAACGTCCGCCTCTGCAAGGGCATCTACGTCGAGCCGCCGTCGATCGCGTTCGCCGACTACGACGCCGTGCGCACGAACTACGTTCGGTCGCTCGACGCACTGCTCGAGGCCGGCTCGTACGTCGGCGTCGCGACGCACGACGAATGGCTGATCGGCGAGGCGTTGAGAGCGCGTCGAAGGCATGCCTGCGAGCGACTACGAGTTCCAGATGCTGCTCGGTGTGCGGGAGAAGCGCGCCGACGAGCTCGTCGCGGCCGGCCACCGCCTGCGCGTGTACGTGCCGTTCGGCGAGCACTGGTACCAGTACTCGCTGCGCCGCCTCCAGGAGAATCCCGCGATGGCGGGCACGATCGCGAAGGCGACGGTCGGCCGCGCTGGTCGGCCGAAGCTAGCTCTCGCGGCGCGCGTACAGAAGAAAGGTGCCCGGCACCCGCTTGTCGCCGGGGTATTCCTCGAGCGCCTCGACATGGAAGCCCGCACGCGCGAGTGCGGTCACGATCTTGCCGAGCCGCCAGAAGCCGTCCTCGAAGTAGTCGTACTGCCACCGCTGGAACGCATCGACGCAGAGCGCGACGGGGTGGTCGTCGTACACGAGCAGCTCGCCGCGATCGTGAAGCGCCCCGACGATGCCGCGTGCCCAGGCGTCGAGGTCGGTCACGTGCCCGATCACGCCTTCAGGCGAGTAGACGAGATCGAAGCGCCCGCGGCGCACCTCGCCCGGCAGTGCCTGCACGTCCGCCCGGATCCACAGGATCTTGGGCCAGCGCTCGCGTGCCTCGTCGAGCAGCTGCTCGGACGGGTCGACTGCGGTGACGACGGCTCCCTGCTCGGCGAGCTCGGCGCTCGCCTCGCCCGTTCCGCATTGCAGATGGAGAACTCGTTTCTCCGAGAGGTCGCCGAGTGTCGCCTTGACGATCGCCGGCAGCCCGGGCTTGGCGCCCCGCCTGCGCGTGTGCGCGTCGTCGAACGCGCGCCGGTTGTGGTCGGTCGGTTCCATCAGGCCGGAAGCGAGAAACCGCCGTCGACGATGATTGTCTGCCCGCACACCATCGCGGCGTCGGTCGAGCAGAGAAACGAGACCGCGCCGGCGATGTCGTCTGCCTCGACGAGCCGGCCGGCCGGCGTGCGCTCGGCCGAGCGGAGCATCTCGTCGCGATTCGGGAAGTGCTCGAGCGCGCCGGTGTCGACGACGCCGCCTGAGACCGCGTTGACCCTGATCGCGGGCGCGAGCTCGACGCCGAGATAGCGCACGACCGCTTCGAGCGCCGCCTTCGAGGTCCCGACGAGCACGTAGTTCTCGAGGACGCGCTGCGAACCGAGGCTCGAGATGGCGACGATCGACGAGCCCTCCGGCATCGAGGGGGCCGTAGCGCGCGCCAGCGCGAGCAGCGCGCGGGCGTTCGCGTTCAGCGTCCAGTCCCAGTGGTGGTCGGTCGTCTCGAGCGCCGGCCGGATCACGCCGGTCGCAGCGTTGTGCACGACAACCCGGTACGGCCCGTGCGACGCGAGCTCGGCGATCACGGTCTCCTTCGAGACTTCGCCGCGCACGAGCACGGGCTCGGCGCCGGCCGCGCGGATCTTCGCGGCAGCCTCCTCGGCGGCGGCGTCGTTGCGCATATAGCCGAGCACCGCACGCGAGGCGCCGTCGCGGACGAGCCGAAGCGCGATCGCCAGGCCGATCCCCCGCGTGCCGCCGGTCACGAGAACCGACGATCCCTCGAGGCTCATCGCCGGTGTGGGAGCGGCTCGTCCACCGGCGCAGTGCTCGGCAGGCCCGACCAGCCGGGTCGCGAGCGCGGCTCACGGCCGCCGTCGTTGGCCTTCGACGACGCGTAGCCGAGGCGGTCGAGCATCTCCATCTTCTCGTCCGCGTAGCGGCGCACCGGATGGTCCTCCGGCAGGTCGAGCACGAGCTCCTCGATGCGCGCGCGCAGCTGATACGCGAAGTGCGGGGTCGCGGGCCCGACGAGGGCGTCGATGTCGGCGAAGGTGGGCTCTGCCATCGCGGGAACCCTAACCGACGGTAGCGTGCGAGTCGTGCGCCGAGCCTCTCCCGTGGACGCGATGTTGCTCGGGACGGTGCTCCTCTGGTCGCTGAATATCACCGTCACGAAGTACATGTTCGAGCACGGCTGGAAGCCGCTCGCGTACGGGACGATCCGGTACTTCATGGCGATCGCCCTCTTCTGGGGCTTCACCTACTACCGCGAGCGGTCCTTCCGGATCGCCCGGAGCGACATCTGGCTCGTGCTGGTGGCCGCCCTGATGATCTTCCTGAACCAGCTCTGCTTCGTCTACAGCATCAAGCTCGCGCATGCCTCGACCGTGGCGCTGCTCCTCGGGACGACGCCGATCTTCATCGGACTCATCTCGCTCGCTCTCCGGCTCGAGCGGCTGGCGAAGGCGTTCTGGATCGGCGCGGCGATCACGTTCGGCGGCGTTGCGCTGATCGCGATCGCAAACGGCAGCGTCGGGTCGAGCTTGAACGGAACGTTGATCGCGATCGCGACCGCTCTGACCTGGGCGTTCTACACGGTCACGATTGCGCCGCTGATGCGCCGCTACTCGCCGTTTCGGATCAGCGCGCTCGTCCTCGCGATCGGCTGGGTGCCACTCGCGCTCGTCAGCATCCCGCAGGTCAGCGAGCAGCACTTCTCATTCGGCTGGAAGGTGTGGCTCGGATTCGGCTACGCGATCGTCGGCCCGTTGTTCCTGACGAACATCCTTTGGTTCACGGCGATCGACCGTGTCGGCGCGTCGCGGGCGTCGCTCTTCGCGAACCTGCAGCCGTTCTTCGCGGTGTTGTTCGCGCTGATCCTGCTGTCGGAGTCGCTGCACACGCTCGAGATCGCCGGCGGCGTGCTGATCTTCGCCGGGATCGCGTTCGAGCGAATCGCGCGGCGTCCGTCAGCGGCGGATGCGGTGCCTGCCGGCGGACATGCGGCCGAGGCCGACATCCGCGAAGCGGTTGGGCGGGAGTGACGTGGTCGCGGCACGCTTCATGTCCGTTGACACAGCGCCAGGCATACTCTGGGCCATGTCTGAAGATTTCATGCCGCTGAGCGGCTGGGACTACATCGAGCTGTGGGTCGGCAACGCGAAACAGGCTGCGTACTTCTACGAGCACGGCTTCGGATTCACGCGCACCGCGTATGCAGGCCCTGAGACGGGCGTCCGCGATCGCGCCTCCTACGTGCTCGAGCAAGGCGACATTCGCCTCGTCGTCACCTCGCCGTTGCGCGAGGATCACGAGATTGCGAAGCACAACGTCCGCCACGGTGACGGCGTCAGGGACATCGCGCTGACGGTGCCGGACGCGACGGACGCGTATCGTCAAGCGGTGCAGCGGGGAGCGCGCGGCGTCGTCGAGCCGGTCCACGCCGAGGACGAGTTCGGGTCGCTCGAGACGTCGGCGATCGCGACGTACGGCGACACCGTGCACACGTTCGTGAACCGCAGCGACTACGCGGGACCGTTCAAGCCCGGTTACGTGTCGGTGTCGTCGAACGGTCAGATGGCGGGCGTCGGCTTGACGAACATCGACCACGTCGTCGGCAACGTCGAGCTCGGCCGCATGAACGACTGGGTCGAGTACTACGAGCGCGTCTTCGGGATGACCGAGATGATCCATTTCTCCGACGACGACATCTCGACCGAGTACTCGGCATTGATGTCCAAGGTGATGTCGGACGGCGAAGGGCAAGATCAAGTTTCCGATCAACGAACCGGCCGAGGGCAAGCGCAAGAGCCAGATCGAGGAGTACCTCGAGTTCTACGGCGGTCCTGGCGCGCAGCACATCGCGCTCGCGTCGACGAACATCGTGGCGACCGTCGAGCAGCTCAAGGAGCGCGGCATCCTCTTCCTCAACACGCCCGACTCGTATTACGACGAGGTGCCGGATCGCGTCGGCGAGATCGCGGAATCGTATGAGGATCTGAAAGAGCACGGCATCCTCGCCGACCGCGACGACGACGGCTACCTGCTGCAGATCTTCACGAAGACCGCGCAGGACCGACCGACCGTCTTCTTCGAGGTGATCGAACGGCACGGCGCGCGCGGCTTCGGCGACGGCAACTTCAAGGCGCTGTTCGAGGCGATCGAGCGCGAGCAGGCGCTCCGCGGCAACCTCTAGACCGGCTGCAGCAGGTTGCCGGTGCGCCTGGGCATCTGCGGTGCCAGGCCATGTCCGGTGCCAGGCACCGTGACGGCAATGTCACCGAAATCGCCGCGCAACCAAGCGGCTCGTGACGCATTCGTTGCGCTTCCGTCACGGTGGCAGGCACCGGCCGTGCTTCATCCGCTCGGGACCCCGAAACGTTTTCCACCCGATGTCCGGCCGCTCAAGCCTGTCGCCTGAATAGTCTGCACCGGTGACTCCGCAGCGGCGGACTGCGCTTGTCTCCGTGCTGGTCGCGGTTGCTCTCATCGGGCTGAAGCTCGGGACGGGGCTCGCGACGCACAGCCTCGGGCTCCTCTCGGAGGCCGCGCACTCGGGCACCGACCTCGTTGCAGCGCTGCTGACGTTCTTCGCCGTCGGCGTCGCGGCTCGGCCGGCCGACGTCGGCCATCAGTACGGGCACGGCAAGGCCGAGCATCTCTCGGCGCTCGGAGAAGGCGCGATTCTCGTGCTCGCGAGCCTCGCGATCGTCTGGCGGCGATCGTGCGGCTTGCCGGAGGCGGCGCATCCATCCGGTCGACGCTGCGTGGTACGCGCTCGTCGTGATCGGCGATCGTGATTGCTCTCGATGTCGCGCGCACCGTCGCTTCCGCCCGCGCAGCGAAGCGTTATCACAGCGCCGCGCTCTCCTCGAACGCACTGCATTTCGCGACCGACCTCGGCGGCTCGATCGCCGTTCTCATCGGGCTGGTGCTCGTGCGCGAGGGCTATCCGAAAGCGGACTCGATCGCAGCGCTCTTCGTCGCGTGCATCGTGCTCGCCGCCGCCGTTCGCCTGATGCGCGGCAACGTCGACGTCCTGATGGACCGCGTGCCGACCGATGCGGAGACGGCTGCACGCGCAGGCGATCGCCGGACTCGAGCCTGCGGTCGAGCTGCGGCGCCTCCGCATGCGGCAGGCCGGGGGCAGGGTGTTCGCCGACGTCGTGATCGGCGTCCCGTACGACGCTGCGATCGGGCAGGGCCACGCTGCAGCGGACGCCGTCGAGCGCGCGCTCGAGTCGGCACTACCCGAAGCCGACGTCGTCGTGCACGTGGAGCCGATGGAGAGCGACGCAGCAGTGCGCGAGCGCGCGCTCGCGGCTGCACTCGGTGTGCCGCGCGTACGCGAGGTGCACAACGTGAGCGTCCTCGCGGTCGGCTCGGGAAACGAGCTGTCGCTGCACCTCAAGCTTCCGGGCGATCTCTCGCTCGAGGAGGCGCACGAGGTTGCCGAGCAGGTCGAGCACGCGATCCTCGACGCGGTACCCGAGATCTCCGCGGTGCAGACGCACCTCGAGCCGCTGGCCGAGGAAACGCCGGGGAGACGGCCGCCGGCGGCCGCAGTTGCGACCGATCGCGAGACGGTGGCGCGAATCGTGCGCGAAGCCACCGGGAGCGGATCCCGGAGGATCTGCGCTTCGTCAACACCGACGACGGGCTCGTCGTCTATCTCACCGTTCGGCTCGGCGGCGATACCGCGCTCGCTGACGCGCATGCGCGGGCGAGCCAGATCGAGGAGACGATCCGGCGCGAGCGCCCCGAGATCGCCGACGTGATCGTGCACACGGAGCCGCTCCCGTGAAGCTGTGCATGTTCTCGCCGCGCGACCGCGACCTTCCGCGCGGCTGGCCAGGCCGAATCGACGGCGACCGCGTCGTCCAGCTCGCGGCACAGACATTGCAGGCGTTCTTCACCGGCGGCGGCGAGGCGCGCGAGCACGCGGTGTACGCGCTCGACGATGTCGTGCTGCGCTCGCCGGTCTCGCACCCGCCGACCGTGCGGATCTTCGGTCAGGACGGCGAATTCTCGTTTGCGAACTCCGCAGCCATCTACGGGCCCGAGGACGCGGTTCCGCTGCCCGAAGGTGTCGACCAGGTGGAGTCGGACCTGCGGATCGCCGCCGTGATCGGAGCCGAGGGCGCCATCGGCGGCTTCACGCTCATGAACGACTGGGTCGTGCCGGAGCTTGCTGGAGCCAAGGCGCGCGACTTCGCGATCTCGCTCGGCCCGGTGGTCGTGACGCCCGACGACTTTCCGTCGCGCGGCGACTGGACCGCGCTCGTCGAGCACGCCGCACGGAATACGCGGCTTCTGCCCGGCGACATCCTCGCCGCCGGAAGCATGCGCGACGGGCCTTACAGCGCAGGCGACACTGTCGAGGTGAAGCTCGAGGAGATCGGCGTGCTCCGGAACACGGTCGTCGCCCGGCCATGACGAAGGTCGCAGTCGTCGGGGGAGGCGTGATGGGCTGTGCGGCTGCGTGGGCGCTCGCCGAGCGCGGAGCCGAGGTCACGATCTATGAGCAGTTCGACACCGGGCACACACGCGGGTCGAGCCATGGTCGGACACGCATCTTCCGGCTCGCCTATCCCGAGCCGCAGTGGGTGGAGCTCGCCGAGGAGGCGCTTGCCGGCTGGCGCGAGCTAGGGCAGCGCGCTGGGCGCGAGCTGCTCGCCCTGCACGGGCTCGTCGAGCTCTGCACGAGCGCCGAGGTGTCGTCGAGCGACGTGCTCGCGGCTCGCGGCATCGAGCACCGCTTGCTCAAGACGAGACGAGCTGCGCGCGCGTCGTGTCGAGATGCCGGAAGGCTGGGTCGCACTCTGGCAACCGGATGGCGGTGTAGTGCTCGCGGACGACGCCCGACGCGCCTTCCTCGATGTGGCGCAGCCCCACTGGGAGACGCAGCACCGTGTCGAGTCGCTCGACGACGTCGACGCCGAGGTCGTGGTCGTCACCGCAGGCGCCTGGGTTACGAAGCTCGTCCCCGATTTGCCGCTCACCGTCACGCGCGAGACGGTCGCGTACTTCGAGCGCGACGGCGAGCCGATGCCGTCGGTTGTCGAGCTCCACGACGAGACGCGGCATCACGCGATGTACGCACTGCACGATCCGCTGTACGGGATGAAGGCCGGTGCGCATCGCGGCGGCCACGTGGCCGATCCCGACGTCGAGGAGCCTGCCGACCCTGCGCTCGTCGACCGGATCTCCGGCTGGGTGCGCGAACGATTTCCGGACATCGATCCGAACCCGGTCGCGACGGAGTCCTGCCTCTACACGAGCACCGAGGACGAATCGTTCGTGCTCGAGCGGCGTGGCCGCCTCGTCATCGGGTCGGCGTGCTCGGGCCACGGCTTCAAGTTCGCGCCGGCTGTGGGGCGGCGGCTCGCGGATCTAGCGCTGGGTTAGGCTTCCGCCAATGCCCTTCTATCAGCGTCTAGGCGATGTTCCCCGCAAGCGGCACATCCAGTTCCGCGAGAACGGGACGCTCCTCACCGAAGAGGTGATGGGGCTCGAGGGCTTCACCGGCAACGAGTCGATCCTCTACCACCTGCAGTCGCCGTGCCGCGTCATGAAGCTCGACGGCTTCCAGCCGATCGAGCGCAAGGAGTGGGTGCCCGACCAGCACGCGCATCTGCATTTCAAGACGTTCGACATCAAGCCGGAGGGCGACGAGATCAGCGGTCGTCGCCTGTTGATGTGGAACAACGACGTCGAGATATCGCTCTGTCGCCCGACGGGGACGATGGACTACTTCTTCCGAAACGGCGAGGGTGAC
The DNA here is from genome assembly GCA_963707525.1 of uncultured Actinomycetes bacterium. Lineage (GTDB taxonomy): Bacteria > Actinomycetota > Thermoleophilia > Gaiellales > Gaiellaceae > Palsa-739. Next base: position 175,173 of record CAVPQJ010000002.1, read on the forward strand.
GAGGTCGTGTTCGTGCACGAGGGAAGCGGCGTGCTCGAGACGATCTTCGGCAACGTCCCCTACAAGGAAGGCGACTACGTCGTCATTCCGCGCGGCACGACGTATCGCTTCCAGCCGAAGGGACCACAGCGCTATCTCGTGTTCGAGACGCCGGGCCTGATCGAGATCCCGAAGCGCTATCGGAACCACTACGGACAGATCATCGAGGGCGCGCCGTATTACCACCGCGACATCCATCCGCCCACGGAGCTGCACACGGTGCGCGAGAAGGGCGAGTTCCCGGTCAAGGTGCGCGTGCGCGGCGGGTACCAGACCTATGTCGTCGATTACCACCCGTTCGACGTCGTCGGCTGGGACGGTTACCTCTATCCGTGGACGTTCTCGATCCACGACTTCGAGCCGATCACCGGCCGCATCCACCAGCCGCCGCCGTCGCACCAGACGTTTGCCGGCCAGAACTTCGTCATCTGCTCGTTCTGTCCGCGCAAGCTCGACTTCGACCCGCTGGCGGTTCCGATTCCGTACCACCACTCGAATCTGCAGTCGGAGGAGATGATCTATTACGTCTCCGGCAACTTCGGCTCGCGCAAGGGTGTCGAGGTCGGGTCGATCACCTTGCACCCGTCCGGGATACCGCACGGGCCGCAGCCGGGTCTCGCGGAGAAGGCCATCGGTTTGCACGAGACGCATGAGCTGGCCGTGATGTGCGACACGTTCAACCCGCTGAGGCTGACGAAGTTCGCGAAGGATCTCGACGACGGCGTGTATTGGCGGTCGTGGTACGAGAACGCGCCGGAAGGCGCCGACACATCGGCCGACGGTGACGCCAGCGGCGCCGGCCTCACGTCTCACCTTTAGCCCCTGAGCGTTAGAGCGAGCGGTACGAGACCGTTTCGCGCTGCCCGCCCTGTGCGGAGCGCACGATCGCGTCGCCTACTTCGGAAGCGCGGTAGCCGTCCTCGAACGTGGCGCCATACGGTCCGACGTCACCGTCAGAGGCGATTGCCTGCAACATGTGGTGCAGCTCGTGCACGAACGTGTCGCCCCAGCCGATGATGTGGCCCGGCGGCCACCAGTACTGCCAGAACGGATGGTCCGCTTCGCTGACGAGCACCGTCTTGAATCCGCGCGCGCGGTCGCCGTCGGCGCGGAAGACCTGGAGCTCGTTCAGCCGCTCCATGTCGAACGCGAGCGATCCCTTCGCCCCGTTGATCTCCCACTGCAACGCGTTGCGGCGACCGAGGGCGAGCCGCGTCGACTCGACGGTGCCGACGGAGCCGTTCTCGAACTCGACGGCCGCTTCGATGGCGTCGTCGACCTTGCGCCCCGGTAGGAAAGTCTTCACCAGGCCGGAGACCGTGGCGATCTCGCCGTTCAGGAACCGCGCGAGGTCGATCACGTGCGTCCCCAGGTCGCCTAGCGCACCCGAGCCGGCTGCGTTCGGGTCGAATCGCCACGTGTCGAGCGTCGGGTCGTCGCCCCAGTCCTGGAGGTAGCGGCCGCGAAAATGGCGGATCTCACCGAGCTCTCCTGCCTCGATCATCTCTCGCGCCAGGCGGACGGCCGGCACGAAGCGATAGTTGAACCCGCAGAGATGCTTGACGCCCGTGGCAGCGACCTTGCTCCAGATCTCGTAGCTCTCGTCGCCGTCGCGCCCCAGCGGCTTCTCGCAGATCACGTGCTTGCCCGCTTCGGCCGCTGCGATCGTCGGCCTCCCCGTGCAGCGCATTGGGGCCGCCGTTGTCGAAGAGCCCGATCCGGTCGTCGGCGACGAGCTCGCGCCAGTCGCCGGTTGCGTACTCGTAGCCGTAGCGCCTCGCCGCTTCGCCGACGGCGTCCTCGTCGCGGCCCGCGATGCCGATGAGCTTCGGCTCGAGCGGAGGCGGCCACGTGATGTACGCGATCTTCTTGAACGCGTTCGAGTGGGCCTTGCCCATGAACGCATAGCCCAGCATGCCGACGCCGATCTCGGTCATCAGGACGCGATACTACGCAAGTCCGTTCAACGCGAAGGAGTCCAAGTGGCGAACGCAGTCAAGTGGGGGATCATCTCGACGGCCCACATCAACCGGAAGGTGATCCCGGGCGCGCACGCGTCGCCGAAGGTCGACCTCGTCGCGGTCGCGAGTCGCGGCCAGGCGCGCGCCGAGGAGTACGCGAAGACGTGGGAGATCGAGCGCGCGTATGGGTCGTACGACGCGTTGCTCGCGGACGCCGAGATCGAGGCGGTCTATATCTCGCTGCCCAACACGATGCACTGCGACTGGTCGATCAAGGCACTCGAAGCCGGCAAGCACGTTCTGTGCGAGAAGCCGTTGTCGCGGCACCCGGCAGAGGTCGAGGCTGCGTTCGATGCAGCCGATCGCACCGGCCGGCTCCTGAGCGAGGCGTTCATGTACCGCCACAACCCACAGACCAAGCGGGCGAAGGAGCTCGTCGACGAAGGCGCGATCGGCGAGCTTCGGCTTGTCCGCTCCACGTTCAGCTACTCGTTGTACGAGGAGGACAACATCCGCTTGCGAACCGACCTCGAGGGCGGTGCGTTGATGGACGTCGGGTGTTACACCATCAGCGGATCGCGCCTCTTTGGCGGCGAGCCCGTGCGGGCGTACGGGGAAGCGTGGTTCGGACCTTCTGGTACGGACTGGGTCTTCGGTGGGACGCTTCGCTTCCCGGATGACGTGATCGCGATGTTCGACTGCGGGACGGCGATGCCGAACCGCGACGAGCTCGAGGCGATCGGCAGCGAGGGCTCCCTCTTCCTCGACGACCCGTGGCACTGTTTCCAGCCGCTGATCGAGCTGCGACGTGAGGAGAAGGTCGAGCGGATGGAGCTCGAGCCCGTCGACTCCTACCGGCTCGAGCTCGAGAACGTCAGTGACGCGATTCGCGGCGAGGCGGAGCTCCTCCTCAGCCGCGACGACGCGATCGGTCAGGCGCGGACGCTCGAGGCGCTGCACGAGTCGGCGACAAGCGGCAAGCCGGTTTCACTGTGACCGCTACGAGCTTGCGTCGATCGCCCGCAGCGCAAGCTGCTCGTCGATCTCGCCCGGGAGCCCGCTGACCCCGACGGCGCCGATGCGGACCTCGCCGTCGAAGACTGCGACGCCGCCGAGGAAGAAGGTGAAGAACGGATCGAAGCTCGCCCGCTCGACGGGGTCGTCGAGCGCCTTCACAGCGAGCTCACGCGTCGTGCGGGCGTCGGAGCGTGCCGCTGTGTAGGCCTTCCGCTGCGCATTGAGCCGGGTGTCGGGCGCCGCACCGTCCATCGTGGCGGCTGCAACAAGCTCGCCGTGGTCGTCGGCGACGAACACCGACACCGGGCCGGGCGCCTCCGAAACGACGAAATCGACGATGGCGCGCGCGCGCTCGAGTCTCACCCCGCCATTCTCCCTCGCTCGTAACGCTCGCGCTTGCCGTCTAGCATCGGTTGTGTGAGCGCACACGCCGCACCGGCCTCCGGCGGCCTGACGCTTACCGTTCGAGGCACTGCGTATCCGGTCGTGCTGCCGAAGTTGAGCGACCCGCGCCTCCACCTCGCGGCCACGATCACCTCGCTGCAGGTGATCGGGCAGGTCGGCTTCCACTTCCAACTCTCGATCGCACAGATTCTCATCTCGCTCGGCACGTGCGGCGTGCTCGAAGTTGCGATCGCCGCACGCCGACGGCACGTCCTGCTCTGGCCCGCCAGTGCACTCTTGACCGGCAACGGAGTGGCCTTCGTCCTGCGCGTGCCCGGCACCCTGCACGGGGACTGGTGGAGCGTGCGCGGCTGGTGGATCTTCGCCGGAACGGCAGCCGTCGCGCTTCTCTCCAAGTACGTGCTCGTCTGGCGCGGCTCGCACCTCTTCAACCCGTCGAACATCGGACTCGTCATCTGCTTCCTCGCTCTCGGGCGCACGCGCGCTGTGCCGCTCGACTTCTGGTGGGGCCCGATGTCGCTGTGGCTCGTGCTCGCACTGGCCCTCATCGTCCTCGGTGGCTTCGCGATCCTGCTGCGACTTGGCCTGTTGCGGGTGGCGCTCGGCTTCTGGGTCTCGTTCGCGGCCGGCCTCGCGGTCCTCGCGGCTGCCGGACACGCGATGAGCGCACGCTGGCACCTCGGGCCGATCACGGGTTTCCACTTCTGGTCGGTGCTCGTAACCTCGCCGGAGGTACTCGTCTTTCTCTTCTTCATGATCACCGACCCGAAGACTGCGCCGCGTAGCCCGCGCGCGCGGCTCGTCTACGCCGTGTCGCTGGGTCTGCTCGGAGCCCTGCTGATCGCGCCGACGACGACCGAGTTTGCGAGCAAGGTCGCGCTCCTCAGCTCGCTCGCGATCGTCTGTGTCGCCATGCCGGTGTTGCGTGCGCTGCCGTCGCGTCTCGTTTGGCGGCGCCGCCTCGCGTATGCCCTGCCGATCGGGTTCGCTCTCTACGCCGGTGTGCTTCTGCTCGCCACGACCTCGGCGCCGTCGACCGCCGCGGCTTCCGCGCTCGCGGCGGGCGAGCTGCCTCCGATCCAGATCGTGGCCTCGAGCGGCGTGCAGTCGCAACTCGATCCGGCGACTGCGCGGATCATCGCAACGGGGCTCGTCCAGTCCGTACCCGCGGCCGGCGCGGGACCGATCCGGATGTGGCTCGTGCCCGGCACCGACCAGGGTCCTCCGCTTGCGGTCGCGCATACGGGCGGCGCGACCTACCGCCTGCACCAGGTCGCCGGTGGGCGCTGGGCGCTCGGATCGGACACGCAGCCGCAGCAGGTCGAGACCGCACCGGCCGGGCCCGTCGTCAAGGGGTACCGCCTGAAGAACATCGCCTCGCAAGTGGGACTCGACTTCCGGCAGAGCTCGTTCCGCTACGGCATGTCGAACGATTACAAGGCGATGATGGGCGGCGGGGTCTGCTGGATCGACTACAACGACGACGGCTGGCTCGATCTCTTCGCCGTCAACTCCTACGCGAGCGCCGACACCGCTCGGTTCGAGGCGCACGGCGGCCTGCCACGCACCGCCCTTTACGAGAACGTGTACGGGAAGTTTCGCAACGTGAGCGGGGCGACGCATGCCGATTTGCCGGTGCAGGGCGACGGCTGCGTCGCGGCCGACCTCAACGGCGACGGGAAGTCCGATCTCGTCGTCACGACGACCTCGGGCGTGGAGCTGCTCTGGAATACCGGACACGGCACGTTCCGCGAGGCCGGCCTGCGTGCGTCGGGCTGGTACACGGGAGCGGCTGTCACCGATGTGAACGGCGACGGGCGGCCGGACATCTTCGTCGCCGGCTACTCCGACCCGAACACTCCCGTTGCGGGCTCGCTTGCCGGGTTCCCGACGAACATCGCGGGTGTCCGGGATCTGCTGTACCTCAACGAGGGACACGGCAAGTTCCGCGAGGTCGGGATTCAGGCAGGGCTCGAGGCGGCGAAGCCGCGCCACGGGCTCGGTGCGCAGTTCATCGACTACAACTTCGACGGTCGGCCGGATCTCTACGTCGCAAACGACGAGGACCCGAATCAGCTCTATGAGAACGTGGCGTGGCCCGGTGGCGCCAAGGCCGATCCGGCAGGGCTCGGCTTCCGCTTCGAGGAGCGCGGCGCGGCCGAAGGCGTGGCCGATCCCTTTGCGGGCATGGGCGTCGCGGCCGACCTCAACGGACGGGCAGTGAACCTGTTCGTGACGAACTCGCGGCACGAGCCCTCGGCCGCTTACCGCGTGCTACAGCCAGGGAGCGTGCCCGCATTCTCAGACGCGCGGGCGCTCGTCATTCCCGCGCTCGGTAGTGCTTTCGCAGGCTGGGGCGCTTCCTTCGTCGACCTCTTGAACTCCGGCAACCCGGCGCTCGTTCTCACGGCGGGTGCGATCCCGGTCACGAGCCTGGCCGACGATGCGCAACCGGTTCGCGTCCTGGCACCGGTCGGGAGCGGGAGGACCCTCCAGCGCTATGGCGATGCCCGCGGAGTCCTTGGATCCAGCGGGCTGCGGCTGAACGGACGCGGCCTCGCTGCGGCGGACGCGGGCAATGACGGCCGTATGGACATCGCGATCAACACGATCGGCGGCAAGCTCGTGCTCCTCTCGCCGCAGGGTGCGAGCGGGCACTGGCTCGACGTGAAGCTCACGCGGTTCTCGCCCGGTGCCGTGGTCACTGCGGTCCTTGCCGACGGGCGGACGCTCACTCGTGAGATTCCAGCAGGCAGCAGCTACCTCTCCTCGGAGGATCCTCGCGTCCATCTCGGTCTCGGCTCCGTCAACCGGGTGCGCGAGTTGACGGTGAGCTACGCGTGGGGGGGCGAGAGCCGCTTCACCAACGTCCGGGCCGACCGGATCGTCGAGATTGCGCCGCCTCCACCCCGACCGGTGCTGACGCCGGCGCCGGCGGCCTCCGCCGTCCCCGGCTGCTCACGGACCGGTGCGCACGGGCAGTCGGTCGCAAGGCTCTGGGACGAGACTGCCGTCGTGGCGCTCCAGGACGGCGGTGCTACGGCGCCGGTTCAGGCGCGTGATCTGTTCGACCTCTCCGTCGCGATGTGGGACGCCTACAGCCAGACTGCGCGCGCCGCGGACCGGGAGGCTGCGATCAGTTACGCGGCCTATCGGCTTCTCGTCTGGCGCGCCTCGTTCGGCTCGAATCTGAGCAGGACGTTCGCGCTGCTCACCGATCGGCTTCGTTCGCTCTGCTATTCGCCCGACTTCACGGAAACCGCCGGTGACTCGCCGGCCGCGGTCGGGAACCGCATCGCGGCGGCAGCGATCGCCGCCGGGCGGCGCGACGGCTCGCTCGAGGCGCTCCACTACGTGGACGCGAGCTATACGCCGATGAACGGGCCGCTCGTCGTGAGCGAGGCGGGCTCGACCGTCCACGACCCGACGTTCTGGCAGCCGCTCGCGCTCGGGCAAGTCGCGGCGAACGGGCTTGCTCCGATTCCGGCGAAGATCCAGAGCTTCGTCGGCGCACAGTGGGGCCGCGTGCGCGGCTTCGCGAAGGGCGTCCCGATCGATCCCGGGCCGCCGCCGTTCGGCGATCCGACGGCTGCGTCGTACAAGCAAGCCGCGGTCGAGGTCATCCGGGCGACCAGCGGCAAGGGAACCGCGATTGCCGGCTCGTCTCCCGCGGATTGGAACGCTCGGGCAAACACCGTGCACGATTCATCGCTGCAGCGAGACGTCAAGCTCTACGTCACGCTCAACGGAGCGCTGAACGACGCAGCGATCGCGGCGTACGGTGCGAAACGCAAATATCAGTCGCCACGACCGATCTCGATGATCCGCTACCTCGCGTTCGAAGGGCAGCTCCCGCTCGTCCCGGGGCTGATCGAGTCGAGAGACGGCAAAGTCGAGGTGCGCTTGCAGGGGCGCTGGGTTCTGGGCGCCGGCTGGACGCCACCGGCAGCGACGCCGGCCTCCCCGGGCTGGGTGTCGGAGCGAAGCGCGTTCGCCTATGCCGCCGCCACGGTGTTGGGCCGATCTTTTGAGCGGCAGGCTGAGCAGCTGAGCCGAGAAGGCATCGCCGGCGGGATCGACACTCCCGCCGATGTGGCGGCGGGGCGGGCACTCGGCAAGGCCGTCGGAGAGCGGGCGCTCGCACAGGCGCCGCGCTAGCGGCCGGAGCGGACCTGCAGCCTGCGCGCGATCGTGTCGAGTGTGACCGCGAGCAGGAGGATGGCACCGGTGACGACGTAGATTGTCCCGTTCTTGTACCCGGCCGTGTTGAGGCCGTTCGAGACCGTTGCGATCACGAGCGCGCCGAGGAACGCGGCGCGCACCTCGCCGCGGCCGCCGAAGAGGCTGACGCCGCCGATCACCGCTGAGGCGATCGCGTTGAGGAGCAGCGTGCCGCCGCCGAAGTTGAGGTCGACCGAGTTCACGTTGGCGGCGAGGATGATGCCGCCGATTGCCGCCATCGCGCCCGAGATCATGAACACGATGATGCGAATGCGGGGGACGTTGATGCCGGCGCGCCGCGCGGCCTCGGCGTTGCCGCCGACCGCATAGACGTGGCGGCCGAAGGTCGTGCGCTTCGCAAGGAACGTCAGCACGACGAGGAAGATGACGACGAGAACGCCCGCGAGCGGCAGGCCGTGCGGGACGGCAGCGTGGTTGGAAATGGCGACGACGCCGAACGCCGCGACGCCGACACCGACCAGCTTGGCGATGACGAGGCCCGGCTTCTGGACGGAGACTTTCGCGCGGCGCTTGCCGAGCACGCCGCCGACGACGGTGACGGCATAGATGAGCGTGATGATCCCGGCGATGAGCCAGCCGGCCAGGTTCGAGAAGAAGTAGCTGGCGGTGTAGTTGATCCACCGGTCCTGGATGATGATCGAGCCCTTCTGTTCGAGTACCTGCAGGATCACGCCCTGCCAGATCAGGAATCCCGCGAGGGTGACCACGAACGACGGGACGCCCACGAACGCCACGATCGAGCCCTGGACACCGCCGATCACCGCGCATACCACGACCGCGATGACCATTGCGAGCAGCCCGTTGACGACATGTCCACTTCCCGCAAGCTGCAGTTCCGCGACCGTGATGGCGCCGATCCCGGCCACGTAGCTGATCGAAAGGTCGATCTCGCCGAGCAGGAGAATGAACACGACGCCATACGCGAGCATCGCCGTGCCGGCCATCTGGATGATGACGTTGTCGAAGTTGTTCGCGGTGAAGAAGTTCGTCGCCTTGAAGCTGAAGAAGACGACGATGAACACGATTCCGAGAGCGATCGGGAGGACGCCGAGGTTGCCCGACTTGAGGTTGTCGATGCCGCGCTGGTAGAGCCCCATGAGACCGGTGAGCTCGGGCTCGGCCGGCGGGACCGGGTTCTGCCCGACGACGTCGGCTTCGGCGGCGCTCACGAGGCGGTCCCTCCGACCGTTTGCGCGATGCCGGAGACCTTCGTCGGCACGCCTGCGGTGATCGCCTCGACGACCTCCTGCTGGGTCGTCTTTGCGCGCTCGAAGATTCCGACGGTCCGGCCGAGGCGCAGAACCGTGATGCGCGAGGCGGTCTCGAAGATGTCGTGCAGGTTGTGCGAGATGATCACGACCGCGAGGCCCTGCTCGGCGAGGCGCCGGACGAGGGCCAGCACCTGCTCGGTCTGGGCGACGCCGAGCGCTGCGGTCGGCTCATCCAGGATCACGAGCTTCGAGTTCCACTGCACGGCCTTGGCAACCGCGACCGACTGCCGCTGACCGCCGGACAGTGACGCGACCGGTTGGCGGATCGAGTGGATGGTCGTGACGGCGAGCGACTTCAGCGTCTCGGCCGTCTGCTGCTCCATGATCGGCTCCTTCAGACGCTGGAGCCAGTCGTGAACCTCGCGGCCGAGAAACATGTTCTGCACGACGTCGAGGTTGTCGGCGAGCGCGAGATCTTGGTAGACGACCTCGATGCCGAGCTTCGCAGAGTCCTTCGGCCCGTGGATGTGCACTTCCTGGCCTTCGAACAGGATCTGGCCGCTGTCGGCGGCCTGCACACCCGCGACGCACTTGATCAGGGTCGACTTTCCGGCTCCGTTGTCGCCGACGAGGGCCATGACCTCGCCGCGCTTCACCTCGAAGTCGACGTCGGTCAGCGCCTGGACCGACCCGAACGACTTCGTGATGTCTCGGAGTTGAAGGAGCGGAGTCTCGTCCACCGTAGGCGCGTTTCCTACCACAAAAGCCGGTGGAGGCGCCCCGGTCGGGCGCCTCCACCGCGTTCAGATCGACCTACTTGCAGTACTGCTTGTAGACGCCGATGCAGACGTCGCTCTTCTTCAGGAAGTGATCCGTGAAGAGCCGCTTGTAGTTCGCCTTCGTGATCCAGACCACGGGAAGCGCCAGCGTCGGCTCGCTCTTCGAGCCGTTCTTCCGGGTCCCGTTCGTCTTCGGAGTCGTGCCCTTGATCAGCGCGACGGCGGCTGCAGCAGCAGCGTTCGCCTCGTCAGGCACGTACTTGTAGACGGTGCCCGTCTGCCAGCCGGCGAGGATGTACTGGACACCCTGTGGGCTCGCGTCCTGCCCGCTGAGCGGGATCGGCTTGAGATGGCGGGCCTTGAGGTCAGCGATCACGGCGCCGGCGATGTTGTCGTTCGCCGCGATTGCTCCGTCGATCTTGTTGCCCGTCTTGACCAGCATCTGCGCGAAGATCGGGCCCGCGTTCGTCGCGAGCCAGTCGGGCACGAACTGCTGCGGCCCCTTCGACAGCTTGCCGCTCTTGAAGAGCGGGTTCAGGACGGCGTCGTTGCCGCTCTTGAACCAGAACGCGTTCTGGTCGGTCTGGCCGCCCCAGAGCTCGGCGACGACCGGCTTCGACTTGCCCTTGAGCTTGGCCAGGATGCCGTTCGCCTGTGCCGCCCCGACGGCCTTGCCGTCGAAGGTGACGTAGACGGATGCGCTGCCGCCGGTGACCTGGCGGTCGTAATCGATCGCCTTGCCGCCCTTCGACGTGAAGAGCTTCTCGATCGACGCGGCCGAGCCGTTGTCCAGCGAGGTCTCGACGACGACGGTGGCGCCGGCGGCCAGGCACGCCTGGGCCTGAGCCTTCTGCTTCTGCGGGTCATTCAAGGCGTTGTTGATCGAGTAGGTGACACCCGCTGCCTTGAGCGCCTTGGCGAAGTCCGGAGCGTCGAACTGCACCCAGCGGACGGACGACTTCGTGTCCGGCAGCAAGACGCAGACCTGGATGCTCGCTTTCTTCGTACCGGAGCTCGCAAAAGCTCCAGTAGTGACGAGTGCTCCAACGGCGGCCAGAACCAGGAGCAGGACAAGCGACCTACGGGAAATCTTCTTCACTTCGAATCTCCTTCTGTTTGCTTGGCTGGCCGGCGATCGAGCACGCAGAAGCAGTGGGTCGCGTCGCGATACGTTCCGGCGGAACTTCTTGACCGTTCAACGCTCCCGCATCCAGGCCTCTACGTCAAGTGTGTAACGAACAATTTGCGTGCATGGGCCAGCTCCGGCTTGCCTCCCGGAGGCTCTGCGGCTGGGCGTCGGAGCGTTGGCACACGGAGCCAGGGACACGTCCGGTGCCAGGCACCGTGACGTCTTCGTCACGACTCCTCGACGAACGCTCGAAGCCGCGCGGCCGCCAGTTCTCTGACCGGATCGAAGGACGCAAGAATTCGCATCGGATCAACGAATGAGTGCGGCTCCCCGAGGCCGATCGCAGCCGCGTAGCTGCTCCAGGGCCAGTCCTCGCAGGTGCCGCAGAGCCGCGCTTCGACGGGGTTTCGGGCGACGTACCTGAAGACGGTCTGAAGCTGCGCGTCGTTTGTAATACGAACCGCCCCGTATCGCGCGAATTGGACGTGGCCTCGCATTCCGTGGCGCTGGTTGAAATCCCTGGCGTATCGGAAGTTGAGTGACTGCATGCCGAGTGGCAGCGCCCGGTCCGGAACATCCACGATCAGGTGGTAGTGCGTCCCCAACAGGCAGAACGCGATGCACGTCCACTCGAAGGTTCGAGTCACGCGAGCGAGTTCACGCAGGAACATTGTTCGGCCGAGGTCGTCGCGAAATAAGGCAGGCGCGGCCCAGACGCAGTGCGTGAAGACATGAAAGGTGCCGGCTCTAGCGTCGCGCGGTGGGCGTGGCATCGAGTCAAGATGCAGCGTCGGCATCGTCGCCGCCAGTGTCCTTTTGGAAGTTGCGACACATCCGTCACGGTGGCAGGCACCAGACGTGTCGGCAGGGGCCACTGCCACGGAGCTTTACGAACACGTTACGCGGGCGGTGTGCGTGCTTTACGGAATCGACCCACGGTGCGATGCGCAACCCACCCCCGTCCCTTGGAGGAAGTCGATGAAGCGTTTCGCCCCCCTCGCACTGATCGTCCTTGCGCTCGCCGTTGTTCCGGCGGCGTTCGCGGACGACACGACTCCAGCGCCGACGCCGCCGACCGCTGCGCCCGCCACGCAGCCGGCGACGCCGGCGACTCGGCCGGCTCGGCAGAACGCCGGTCGCCCCGGCATCCAGATGCGCGTCGAGATCCTGCGCCTGCGGATGCAGATCGTCCAGCTCCGCTTCCGGCTCCACTGCGGCCCGAACGGCAACGCCTCGCACGAGCGGTGCGTCGCGTTCGCCCAGAAGGTCGTGGATCACCTGACGACGCTCGACGGCAAGGTGCAGGCCAAGCTCGCGGAGCTGAAGGCATGCACGCCCGACAGCACCGACCCGAAGTGCAAGAACGCCGACAAGAAGATCGTCGTTCTCACGAGGGTCGACACGCACCTGCAGAACGTGATCCAGAAGCTGCAGGACTGGCTGAGCGGCAAGAGCTCGAGCGACCCGAGCTCGCCGAGCAGCGACTCGGCACTCGACCAGGCTGCATCGAGCCTGGGTCAGGCCGCAGCCGGATCGAACGGCTGAAGCTCCCCCGATACGGTCCGGGCATCGCGTTCCTCGCCGTGCCCGGACCATTCGATCTCGCGCTCACGACTGAGCGCTTTCGCGCGTTCGGCGTCGACAACGCGACGGTATGGCACGAAGGCGGCCTCTATCGCGCGGTCGGCGGCAAAGAGGTTCGGATCGAGCCGGCACCCGGTGGAGTCGACGTCGAGCCGCTCGACGGCAGAGACGGAGCCGGTCGTTGGCGCGGTGCTTGGGCTCGCATTCGACCTCGACTCGTTCTACGCCTGGGCGGCTGCCGATGTCGTGCTCGGCCCCGCGACTCGAAGGCTCCACGGCTTTCGCCCGTCGCTCGCGCCCGATCCCTTCGAGATGCTCGTCGGCGCGATCACGTCTCAGCAGGTATCGCTCTTCTCCGCGGTCGCGATCCGGAACCGCTTCATCGAGCGCTTCGGGACGCGGGTCGGAAACGTTTGGGCGTTTCCCTTGCGCGACCGAATTGCAGCCGCAAATGAGGACGAGTTGGTTGCCCTCGGCTTCTCGCACAGGAAGGCGGAGTACACCGTCGGACTCGCACGCTCCGACGTCGACCTGCACGACCTCGCGGCGCTGCCGGACCTCGAGGTCAAGCAACGGCTCGTGGCGCTGCGCGGCGTCGGCGAGTGGACCGCGGACTGGTTCCTCGCACGCCATCTCGCGCGGCCGAACGCCTGGCCGTGGGGCGACCTCGCGCTCCGCAAGGCAGTGGCCGATCTCTATGGTGGGCTGGACGTACGGGAAGCGCGCGATCGCTTCCACCCGTTCGAGAATCTCTCCGCCCACTATCTGTTGCTCGCGCACCGCATCCCTTGATTCGCACCGCAACCACTGACGATCTCACGCTCGTGCGCGAGCTCTGGCGTGCGTTCGACGCGGAGATGCCCGAACCGGACTGGCGCGAGACCGATTCCGAAGCCGACCTGCGTGACGTGGAGGAGGCGATCGGCAAGGAGATCGTCCTGCTCGCCGACGATGTCGGACTCGCGGTCGCGGTGACGCTCGGTGAGCGTGCCGGAATGCTCGACATGCTCTACGTGCGGCCCAAGGCACGCGGGAAAGGGATTGCGCACGAGCTCGTCCGCGAGGTTGCCGAGCAGCTGCAGGCGCGCGGGATCGAGATGCTCGAGCTCGAAGTGCTCGCATCGAACGGCGATGCTCGCGCGGTGTACGAGCGCTGGGGCTTCGCGCCCGTCGAGCTCACGCTCGCCTCGCCGGTCGAAGCAGTCGTTCAGCGGCTCAGCCGTAGCGCTGCTGGGCCGACCTTCGGCTCGGTCCACGTGCAGACAGACGACACGAGCTCCGTCGAGCGCGCCGTCCGCAAGGCCCTGCCTCGCATGGGACATTCGGAGCAGACGATGGTGAGCGATGCGCACAACGGTTGGGTGACAGTGCGCGACGAGCTGGCGGACCGCGACCCGAGCGTGCTGCAGCGGCTCGCCAAGGAGCTCTCGTACACGAGCGGCGGGGTCGTGCTTGCGCTCGGCGTCGAGGAGGGAGCGCTTGTCCGTTACACGCTGTACGACCGCGGTGCAGCGGTGGACGAGTATGCGTCGTTGCCGGAGTACCGCGGACCGCTGCCGCCCGGTGAGGTGATCGCGCTTGGTGCGAACCCCACGGTCGTCGCACGCCTGACAGGCGCGGAACCCGCCCGCGTGCGCGAGGTTGCGCGCACTGCCTCGTCGCCGGCCGACTTACCGCCCGCGCTCGAGCTGCATCAGCAGATCGCCGAGCTGATGGGCGTGCAGGTCTGATGCTCACGCTCTACGACGCCGCGCGCTGCCCATACTGCGCGCGCGTACGCATTGTGCTCGCCGAGAAAGATGTCGAGTACGAGCCGATCGAGATCGACCTCGCCGATCGTCCTGCCTGGATCTACGAGAAGAACTCGACGGGACGGGTGCCGGTGCTCGAGGAGGACGGCTGGCTCCTGCCGGAGTCCGCTGTGATCATGGAGTTTCTCGAAGACCGGTATCCCGAGCCGGCGTTGCTCGCAGCCGACGCCGCAGATCGCGCGCTTGCTCGACTCTGGATCTTCCGGCACGACGACTTCACGAAGCCGTACTACGCGTTGCGCCGCGGCGAGGACGGCGCGGCGGTGCGCTTCGACGCTGAGCTCGGCAAGCTCGACGCCGCGCTCACACAGCGTGCATGGCTGGGCGGATCCGAGTACGGGCTCGCCGACATTGCCTACGTTCCGTGGGTGCTTCGCGCCCGCGACATGCTCGGGGTCTCGCTCGAGCAGTTCCCCACGGTGGCTGCATGGCTCGAGCACCTCGTCGAACGACCGTCGATCGCGATGGAGGCCGACGTCATTGCAGCACTCTGAGTTTCCACGCGTCGTCGACGCCGACTGGCTCGTGCGGGAGCTCGGCGCGGACGATCTCGTCGTCGGCGATGTGCGCGGTCCGAACGCGCACATGCGCGGACACATCGCCGGCTCGCGTCCGCTCGTTCTCGGCTCGCCGCCGCCGGCAGCCGACGCCGCCGCGGTAGCAGAGCTCGCGAAGGAGGTTGCGCTGCGTTTGCGCCGGCACGGCATCACCGGCAACGAGCGGCTCGTGCTCGTCGATCGTGGCGACGGCGTCGGTGCAATGCCCGCGGCTCAGATGGCAGAGCTCGCGGGTCATCCGCGAGTCGCGATTCTCCTCGGCGGCATGGCTGCGTGGCCGGGCGAGCTCGTCGAAGGGCCCGTCGAGCTCGAGCCTGTGCGTGAAGCGGCGCTCGAAGCGAATCCGCGCGCGCTGCCGACCCGGAACGAGATCGAGTCGCGGCTCGGCGATCCGACGCTGACGCTGCTCGACGTCCGGCGGGAAGAGGAGTACACGGGGAAGCGGGGGAACCCGTGCGACCCGCGGCAGGGTCACATCCCGGGCGCGAAGCGCGTCGAGGTCGGCGAGCTTTTCGCCGCGCCCGGGCAGCCGCTCCCGCCCGAGACGATCCGCGACCTCGTCGGAGCGCCTGACGGAGCCGAGGTCGTCGCGTATTGCCACTCGGGCTCGCGCTCGGCGCTCGCGACGCTCGCATTGCGCAGCGCCGGCTACGACGCGCGCAACTACGCCGGCTCCTGGCACGAGTGGAGCCGGTACCCGGAGCTTCCGCTCGAGCGCTAGACGCTCGCGGTTTCCAGAAACGACGCGCAGAGCGAGCGTCCGAGCTCGTTCCAGCGCTCGATGTGCTCGAACGTCTCCCCGCGCAGGCGCGCAGGGTCAGGCGGCGGGTCGTTCGCATCCGCGGCCCAGCCCTCGACCTGCGCCGCGGTGACCTCGGGATGGAACTGCACACCCCAGCAGGCGTCGCCGAGGCGGAACGCCTGCGTGCAAGCGGCGCTCCGCGCAAGCTCGACTGCGCCGCCCGGCAAGCCGTACGTGTAGTGATGCCATTGCATCGCGTCGAAGGAACGGGGAAGCGCGCCGAGGACCGGATCCGCTGCTCCTTCGTCCGTCAGCTCGACGGTGTACCAACCAATCTCGGGACCGTCTGGCATCCGCCCGACCCACGCACCGGCGGCGCGCGCGAGCAGCTGCACGCCGAGACAGACACCGAGCACCGGTGTGTGGCGGACGAGCAGCTGCTGCAGCCACAGCGTCTCCTCGCGTAGCCAGGGATGGTGCGCGTCCTGGTCGGCGTGCATCGCGCCGCCGAACACGAGTACCGCGTCGTACGCGTCGAGCGGGCGCGGCGGGGGCGTGCCCCAGCCGAACGACCACTCGTCGATCCGGTGCCCGGCCTCTTCGACGACGGGAGCGAAGAGCTCAGCCCGCGCTTCCGCGCCGTGAATGACCGAGAGAACGTCCACGAGCCGACTCTACGTCCCGCCGGTGGCGGGAATCCGGTTCATGTCGAGCAACCGCCGCAACTGTTGCGCGTTGGCCGCCGCCTGGGAGATCCGGCCGAGCGGATTCTGGGGATCTTCCGAGGTCGAGTTGTTGTTGAAGAACGCATACGCCCGCTCCGACTGGTGAGCGAGCTCGTTCAACGTGGGCACCCACTCCTCGAGCTCTTCGTCGGAGTAGAGATAGTCGAAACGCTCTGCGGCCGAACCGCCCCGCTTGTTCCACGTACCCATGTTGCGTCCGTGGAAGCGGACGTACGCGGTTCCGTTCGTCACCGCGGGAACGGTGGGGACGAGGTTCTTTGCCGTCTCCGACTTCGGCGCGTCGACGGTCACGTATGCGGCGCCGATGCTTTCGAGGAACGACAGCGTGTCTGCGCGGTTCTCGTCGTCGAGCCACGAGCGATGTCGGAACTCGACGAGCATTTCGTCGCCTCCCACCTGTTCTCGCGCCCACTCGAGATACTCGAGCGACCGGTCCTTGTAGACGACATACGGCGGGAATTGAAAAAGGATGCCGCCGAGCTTGCCGCGTCGAACGAAGCGGCTCGAGTGCCGAGAGGAACCGGCGGAACACCTCGCCGCGCAGCTCGCGCGGCGGCCGGTCGACCCGGCCGCGGTCGTCCACCGGCATCGCGTCGCGCAGATCCTCCGGCAGAACCTCGATCTTCACGGGGTGGCGCGTCATCAGCCCGAACGCCTTGATGTGCATCGTGAAATCGTCCGGCGTGCGGTCGGCCCAGCCCTGCACCATCGACTCCGACGGCAACCTGTAGTAGGTCGAATCGACCTCCACGGTGTCGAAGTGCTCGGCGTAGTACGCGAGGCGTTCCTTCGCCGGGAACTTCGGTGGATAGAAGTACTTCGACAGGGCCTCGTCGGCCCACGAGCACGTTCCGATGCGAACCGGGGTCATCGGGAGACGGCCTTCGTCAGGACTGACACGTTGAGCGTCACGCGGCCGATCGTGATCTCGGCTCCGGGCTGCACCGCCGCGAGGTAAAGGGTGTCGCCGGGATCCTGGGCGATCGAGGTCGAGCTGAGATAGAGGACGAGCTTCTTGCCGGCGGCAACGCGAATCGCCTCGTTCATCAGCTTGATCGTCACCTTGCCGCTCGCCGCGGTGAGCTTGACGCCGCCCGCCGTGATCGGAGTCGAGTTGCCCGCGACCGCGAGAACTGCGACAAGGCGATCCCAGTTCTTCGCGCCCGAGTAGCGCACGACGACGGTCGAGTCTCCGAAGGTCTCGTGCGGTCCGCCCGTGATGCGTGCGCTGCGCACGACCTTTCCGGTCGCGCCGCTCATCGTCGTCGAACCCGGCAGCGTCACGGAGATCGTCTTCGTCGGGGGCAGCGTCTTGTACGACGTGGGCTTCCCGTCCCACGGGTCGTGGGCGAGCACGATCGAAGGCTCGCTCTCGACGCCGTTCGACACGTTCCGCAAATAGCGGTCGAACCACTTCACGGCCTCACCGACGTACGTCGGCAGTTCGGCGGGCGGGCTCGACGCCGGCGAGTGACCGAGGTCACCGATGTACAAGCGCTTCGGCCCGTGCAGTGACTTGTACGCAGCGAGCGCTTGGTCGATATCGAAGAGGAAGTCGTGGCGACCCTGGATCAGCAACGTCGGGGTCGTGATCGTGGGGAGCTTCGACACCGGCGAGCGCGAGGCGGCGAGTGCGGCGGCTGCCGTGAGATCGGCGCTCGTCGTGAGGCCGGGCGCCGCTGCGAGGAGCTGCGGGTCCCAGCGGCTCGTGGGGACGAGCCCGGCCAGCAACTGCACGAGGCCGGACTTCGACAGGCCGTGCGGTGCAAGCGCTGTCAGCAGATTCGTCCACGTGATGATCGGAACTGCGGCCTTGAACGGGACGCCGCTCGTGAGGGCGTTCCAGACAGCACCGCCGCCGAGCGAGATGCCGAGCGCGCCGATCTGTGTGTCCGAGATCTCGGGACGGGCTGTGAGCCAGTCGAAGAGCTCGCGAGTGTCCTGCACGTCGCGCGCGCCGTCGAGCCCGAAGAGGCCTTCGGAGACGCCGTGCCCGCGTGCATCGCACTCGAGCGACGCGTAGCCCGCCGGCGCGAGGAACTGCGTCGCGATCGGCTCCATGTCCTGATGCTTGCCGCCGAGGCCGTGGAAGAGCATCACCGCGGGCCAGCCGCCGGCCGGCGCAGCGCCATCGGGCTCGACGAGGGAGCAGGCGAGGCTGACGCCGTCCGAGGTCACGAAGCTCAGCTGCTGCGGCGTGACGGCGAACGCCGACCCGCCGAACACGAGTGCAGCGAGAGCTGACACAAGAAGGACGACCGCGCGGCCCACGACCGGCGTCAGGGTATCCCTGCTCTACGATCATCGCCATGGACACACGGCCGATCGGGGTGTTCGACTCGGGCGTGGGCGGGCTCACGGTGTTGCACGAATGTCTCGTGACGATGCCGCACGAGGACTTTGTCTACCTCGGCGACCATGCGCGACTTCCCTACGGCCCCCGGGCCCTCGGCGAGGTGCGCGGGTTCGCCCGCGAGATCGGCCTGTACCTCGAGACGCAGGATGTGAAGCTCATCGTCGTCGCGTGTAACACCGCGACCTCGGCTGCGCTGCCGCAATTGCAGGAGACGCTCGCCGTGCCCGTGGTCGCGGTGCTGACGCCGGAAGTGCACGCTGCGGTGCAAGCGACGCGGAACCGGAGGATCGGCCTCCTTGCGACGCAGGGGACCGTCGACTCCGGACGGTACGGGGAGCTCGTGCATGCCCTCGACGCAGGAGTGCAGTTCTTCCCGGTAGCGTGCCCGCGTCTCGTGCCGCTGATCGAAGGCGACGACCCGTACGGCGAGCAGACGGAGGAAGCAGTGCGCGAGTATGCGGCAACGTTGAAGGAGGCAGCCGTCGACACGGTCATCCTCGGCTGCACGCACTATCCCGTTGATCCGCCCGATCTTCCAGCGCGTGTTCGGTCGTGACGTGACGCTCGTGTTCTCTGCAGAGGAGACGGCGCGCGACGTCGCCGAGACGCTCGCGCGCAAGGGAATCGAGAACGACAGCGCTCGGGAGGGTGTCTACCGCTTTCTCACAACGGGCGATCCCATTGCGTTTCGCGAGATGGGCCGGCGGTTCTTGCAGCTTCCGATCGGCCAAGTCGAGCGCGTCACGCTCGCGCAACTCGAAGGCGCGGCCGCGTGAGCCGCGACGACGGACGCAAGCCCGACCAGCTGCGTCCGCTGACGATCGAGGTCGACTATCTCGAGAATCCGCACGGCTCGGCGCTCATCACGCAGGGGAAGACGAAGGTGCTCTGCACGGCGATGGTGCAGGAAGAGGTTCCGCGATGGATGCGTAACCAGGGCCGCGGGTGGATGACGGCGGAGTACTCGTTGCTCCCGGCGTCGACCGGCGACCGCGTGGAACGCGAGGCGTCCCGCGGCAAGCAGCAGGGCCGCACGGTGGAGATCCAGAGGTTGATCGGCCGCGCGCTGCGTGCCGTCGTCGATTTCAAGGCGCTCGGCGAGCGCACGATTTGGCTGGACTGCGATGTGCTCCAGGCCGACGGTGGCACGCGGTGCGCTGCGATCTGCGGTGCGTACGTGGCGGGCAAGCGCGCACTCGACCGTTTCGGCCTGTCGCGCGCATTCGCCGACTCGGTTGCTGCGGTGTCCGTCGGCGTTGTCGATGGTGTGTCGTTGCTCGACCTCGACTACTCCGAGGACTCGAATGCCGACACGGACATGAACGTCGTCATGACCGGCGACGGGAGATTGATCGAGGTGCAGGCGACCGCGGAGCGCGATCCGTTCACGCGCGCGACGCTCGACGAGTTGCTCGCACTTGCAGAAGGCGGCATTGCGGAGATCGGCGACGTGCAGGCGGAGGCGGTGGCCGTTGCACTTCCTTGAGCTCGCGGCAATCCCGGCGCTGACGTGGCCGCATCTCCTGCTGCGGCTCGTGCTCGCGGCTTTGCTCGGCGGCGCGATCGGGCTGGAGCGCGAGCTGCGCGAGCGCCAGGCGGGGCTGCGGACGCATCTGGTTGTCTGCCTCGGCTCCGCACTCTTCACCGTCGTCTCGGCCTACGGCTTCCGCGAGTTCCTCGTGCACGGCGGCTCTGTCGTGCGTGCCGACCCAACGCGCATCGCCGCGCAGATCGTGAGCGGTATCGGCTTCCTCGGGGCGGGCGCGATCATCCGGCAGGGGCTCTCCGTGCGCGGGCTCACGACCGCCGCGACGCTTGTGGCTCGTCGCTGCGATCGGCATGGCGTCCGGCGCCGGCTACTACAGCGCCGCGCTGATCGCGACGGCGGCCGGGCTGCTGACGCTCGGCCCGCTTCGCATCTACGCGTACAAGCTGGTGCGCCGCTACCGGCCCGAGGTCGACCGCCTGATCGTCGACATTCCTGCGGGCGGCAGTCCGGTGCCGATCCTCGAAGTGATCGAGCAGCGCGGCGGACGAGTCGTCTCGCTCGAGATCGCGCAGGAAGGCGACCGACGCTCGGTCGCAGTCGACGTCGAGCTGCACGGGGTAGCGGCGCCCGACGATCGTCGCGGCCGTCGGTGACATCGACGGCGTGCTCGAGGTGCGCTGGACCGAATGAGAGCGGTGCTCTGCTCGCGCAACGCGCACAAGGCGCGCGAGCTCGAGGTGCTGTTGCCCGGTTGGACGATCGAGCCGCTCGACGCGGATGACTATCCGCCCGAGACCGGCGACTCCTATTACGCGAACGCAAGGCATCAAGGCGGCGTTCGGGCGCACGCGCGTTCCGGACGCGTGGACGATCGGCGAGGACTCGGGCATCGAAGTGGCGGCGCTCGGAGGACGGCCGGGCATCGAGTCCGCGCGTTACGCGCCGGAAGGCGCTCCGGCGATCGCCAAGCTGCTCGGCGAGCTCGAGGGCGTCGAGGATCGGCGTGCGCGTTACGTGTCCGAGCTCGTTGCGATCGCGCCCGACGGCGAGGAGTTCCGTGGCACGGGCATCGTCACCGGCCGCATTGCGGCGGAGCCGCGCGGCAGCGAGGGCTTCGGCTACGACCCGATCTTCGTTCCGGACGGCGAAGAACGAACGGTCGCCGAGCTCGGCGATGCCTGGAAGGCGCGCAACTCGCATCGCGCGCGCTCGGCGCACGCGTTACGCGAGGTCGTCGACCGGCACCGGCGGCTTGCCTAGCGCGCGCCGCTTCGGCGCGCCACCAGTTCAGCTCGGCGCCAAAGACGATCACGTTCGCCATCACGTACAGCCAGAGGAGCAGGATGACCGGGCCGCCGAGCACGCGCAGCGTGGGATTGACTCCCGCGAGCCGCACGAAGACCGGGACGACCTGGAACGACGCCTCGAGCACGATCGCCGCCATGACGGCACCGGGCAGCACATCGCGTACCGTCACCTCGGCGTTCGTCAAGAGCCGGTAGGCGGCGAGCACGAAGACGAACACGCCGAGGAGCGAGACGGCGATCGACAACACGTAGGCAGCGATGCTGTTGCCGGCGAAGCCGGGGGCGTAGCGCTTCACGACCTCGACTCCGAGCGCGCCGATGACGAGGCTCGCGAACAGTGTCGTGATCGTCGCGAACATGACGATCGCCGCGATGGCCTTGCCTTGAGGAACGCCCGGTTCGGACGGCCGTAGACGATGTTGAACGCGGACTCGAGTGCGCTGAACAGTGAGGTGGACGACCACAGCAGCGCGACACCGCCGATGATCCCGAGCGTCGCCGCGTTGTCCTGGACCCGGTGGACGAGCGTGACGATGCTCTTCACCGAGGTGGTGGGAAAGGCGCGGCCGAGCTCCCGCACGAGGAAGTCCGACGCGTCCGCTCGGTGGACGAGGCCGAGCAGCGCGAGCGAGAGGAAGACGAGCGGCACGAACGAGAGCAACGCGAAGTAGGCGACCATCGCGGCGAGGTGGGTGCCGCGGTCGGCGAAGAACTTCGCGGCGATGGCTCGTTTGCGCAGGCGCACGGGCGCAGTTTGTGCATGGCGTGTTAGCGCTCTGTGACGGCGCACGGGACGCGGCCGGGGCGTGCGGCTGACGGCCAGCGTCCTCGCCGAGTCTCTCGACGCGAGATCTCTCTCCCAGATCGAGGCGGCCGTGCTCTTCGACGAGGGCGGAGCCGTGCTGGGCTCGACGCTCGCGAACGAGGAGGCGGCCCAGGGGGTCGCGCAGGCGGCGGGCCAGCTGCTGGAGCGCGCCGGCGGGTTCCGTTCCGAGGGCTCGATCACGCAGCTCGAGGCCTCGACCGCCGACGGCAGCGTGTTCGTCGTGCGCGACGACGCGCGGCGGATCGCGGCGACGACGGGCCCGGCGCCCACGGTCGGTCTCGTCTTCTACGACCTGAAGAGCGCCCTGCGGAACACCGACGCCGAACCTGCGAAGCCGAAGCGAGCACGTCGAAAGAAGGCGGATGATGAAGCGTAAGTTTCTGGCCGCCGTCGGCTTTGCGACGGGCATCTTCGCCGGCAGCGTGATCTTCCGCCGCTCGTTCGCGAAGCCGCGTGAGCGCGTCGACATCTACTTCGACGACGGTTCGATGGTCTCGTTCGTGGACGGCTCGCCCGAGGCGGACAAGCTCCTGCCCGTCGCCGGCGACGTGCTCGCCGCCGCGCGACGATGAACGCCACCGATCCGCTGGCCGCGGCGCTCGTCGAGCACGCGTATCTCGAGGGCGACTTTCTCCTGCGGTCGGGGAAGCGCAGCCGCTACTACCTCGACAAGTACCGCTTCGAGACGCGACCGGAGCTGCTGCGCCCGCTCGGCGAGCGGATCGCCGCGACGGTGCACGAGCACGCGCCCGACGCAACGCGTCTTGCCGCGCCCGAGCTCGGCGCCGTCGCGCTCGCCGCCGCCGCGTCGCTCGATTCCGGATTGCCGTTCCTGATCGTTCGCAAGGAAGCGAAGGAGTACGGGACCGGGAATCGCCTCGAGGGTCCGTACGGCGACGGCGAATGTGTTTGCCTGGTCGAGGACGTCGTCACTTCCGGCGGTGCACTCCTCGAGTCGATCGAGGCGCTGCGTGGAGCAGGTCTGGTCGTGCAGACCGCGGTCTGCGTCGTCGACCGCGAAGAGGGGGGAGCCGATGCGCTTGCGCGCGAGGCCGTTCGGCTCCGACCGCTCTTCCGGGTGAGCGAGTTGCTCGCGCACGTGAAATAGCCCTGTTAGGGTCGAGCAGGTCCTGGGCAAAGCGATCAAGGACAGGAGGAGAGGCACGTGACCAAGCAGGAGTTCGTGACGGAGGTGGCCCGGCGGAGCCAGCTCACGGCGCGTGACGCCGGCAAGGCTGTCGATGCATTTCTGGAGACGGTCACCGACACGCTCAGAGGCGGCGGCGACGTGGCGTTCACAGGATTCGGAAAGTTTCAGACGCAGGAACGCAAGGCGCGCATGGGAGTCAACCCTCGCAACCCGACGGAGAAGGTGCACATCCCGGCGGCGCGCGTCCCGAAGTTCTCCGCCGGCAGCGCTCTCAAGTCGGCCGTCAAGGGCGGCTGAGGGAGGTCCGACTCCGGAAGTAGATTTCGGAGGATGGCGACCGTCGCGGTACGCACTTCTCCGACCGGCTCGCCGATGCCGTCGAGCGCAAGAGCAGCCAGCTCGTCGTCGGTCTAGACCCTGTCGTCGAGCAGATGCCCGCCGAGGTGGACGGCGATCTCTTCGCGTTCTGCTCGGGCATCGTCGACGCGGTCGCGCCGTACGCAGTGGCGGTGAAACCGCAGTCGGCGTTCTTCGAAGCGCACGGCGCCGACGGCGTCCGAGCCTTTGCGCAGAGTTTGCGAGTACGCGCGCGCTGCGGGCTTGATCGTCATCGCGGACGCGAAGCGCGGGCGACATCGGCTCCACTGCTCGCGCGTACGCGAAGGCTTTTCTCCCGCTCGCCGACGCCGTCACCGTCAATCCGTATCTCGGGGGCGACTCCGTGGAGCCGTTCCTCGAGGCCTGCCGGCGGGAGGGCGCCGGCATCTTCTGCCTCGTGAAGACGTCGAACCCGGGCAGCAGCGATGTGCAGGACGTGGCGCTCGCCGACGGGCGCAAGCTCTGGCAGCACGTCGCCGATCTCGTTCGCGGCTGGGGCGAGGAGCTCGTCGGCGAGCGCGGTCTGTCGGCGGTCGGCGCGGTCGTCGGTGCGACGTTCCCGAGCGACGTCGCAGAGGCGCGAGAGCTGCTGCCACATTCGGTGTTGCTGCTGCCCGGGATCGGTGCGCAGGGCGCCAAGCCGGCTGACGTCGCAGCGGCGTTCGCCGCCGGCCCGGCGAGCGCGCTCGTCTCCGCGTCGCGCTCGGTCATCTACGCCTACACGGAAAGGGGCGGCGACTGGCAGTCCGCCGCCGGTGCCGAGGCTGAACGCCTCGCGCGCGAGGTTTGGAGTGCCTCCGGCCGGTAGGGCGCCGGCGCGCCGCCCTGGTCCGCGTGCGTCGTACGCCCGCTATGCGGCACCGGTGTTGTTTCTCGTCGCGGTGACGATTGCCGTCCTGTTGATCCGCTCGGGGCTCGGCGGCGGTGCGAGCTCGCAGACGACGACGCGGAGCGGTCCGGTGACCCATCCGTCAACTGCAAAGACGCCGCCGCCAGGCACGACCCGGAAGGGCGTACACGACGACGGCCGGGCAGTTCTACACCGTCGCCGCGGGCGACACGTTCGGTTCGATCTCCGCGAAGACGGGTGTCCCGATCTCGCAGATCGAGCAGCTCAACCCGGGAGTCAGCACGACCTCGCTGCAGGTCGGACAGAAGCTTCGTGTGAAGTAGCCTCCGCCGCATGCGCCGGCTGGTTCTCGTAACCGTCGTCGCGCTCGGGTTCACAGGCTCGGCGCGAGCGGCCGTGCCGACCCCCGACGCGCGCGCGTTCCTCGTCATGAACGCAGCCAACGGCGAGGTGCTCGCCTCGCGACAATGCGGACGAGTCGATGCCGATCGCGAGCATCACGAAGCTCATGACCGTGCTCATCGCCCTGAAGCATCTGAAGCCGACCGATGTCGTGACGGTGAGCCGTGAAGCCGCTCAGGTCGGCGAGTCCCGCATCCCGCTCAAACGGGGCGAGCGGGTCACGGTCGCCGATCTGCTCGCCGGCGCGCTGATCCAGAGTGCGAACAATGCAGCGGACGCGCTCGCGTCGGCGGCATCGCACGGCGACATCAAGCGCTTCGTCGGCTGGATGAATGCGCGAGCGCGCGCACTGGGCTTGCGCGACACACATTTCGCCCGACCCGACGGCTTGGACGCGCCGGGCCACGTCTCGAGCGCGAGAGACGTCGCCGTGCTCGCCCAGGTCGCGATGCACTCGCCCATCGTGCGCGATCTCGTGAGCCGTCGAACGCGACACCATCGAAGACGGGACGTTCACCACACACACCTGGAACGACTTGCTCGGCGTCTTCCCCGGATTGATCGGCGTCAAGACCGGCCACACGAACGACGCCGGCTGGTGCCAGGTCGCTGCTGCCAGGCGCTCGGGATACACGATCTATGCGGTGATCCTGGGCAGCCCGACGCGTGCGCAGCGCAACACTGACCTCCAGGCACTGCTCGCGTGGGGTGTCTCGCAATACCGCACGCTGCGACTGATCGACACGCAGACGTATGCGTGGGCGGCGGCGCCGTTCGGAAGCACGCGGTGGCGCTCGTTGCACGGCAAGCCGCTCACGCGAGTCGTGCGAGTGGGGTATCCGGTCACGACGAAGATCGTCGCACCGACCGCTGTCGCGCTTCCGGTCGAGCGCGGTCAGCGCCTCGGCCGGATCGAGGTGTGGAGCCGGGGAAAGCTCCTGGGATCCCGTCCGTTGCTTGCCGGACGATCCGTCCCGCGGCCCGGTGTCGGCGGGCGGCTACGGTGGTACTCGACTCGAACCGTGCACAACCTGTTTGGGCCTCTTCTCATGATCGTCACCGTCAC
The DNA here is from genome assembly GCA_963707525.1 of uncultured Actinomycetes bacterium. GTDB lineage: Bacteria > Actinomycetota > Thermoleophilia > Gaiellales > Gaiellaceae > Palsa-739. Next base: position 201,220 of record CAVPQJ010000002.1, read on the forward strand.
CCTCAACGCGGCAGTCGATCGCACGCTCACGGTGCCGAACTTCCAGACCGGGCATCGTCATCGTGCGAGCGCCAGCCTCACCTCCGCCGGCGGAAAAGGCATCAACGTCGCGCGTGCGCTGAAGCGCCTCGACTGTCCGGTAATCGCAACCGGACTTGCGGGTGGGCGTACGGGCGACCGCATCATCGACGAGCTCGCGACCGAGGCGATCCTGAACGACTTCGTGCGCATCTCCGACGAGTCGCGCACGTCGACGGCGCTCGTCGATCCCACGGCGGGAATGCTCAGCGAGATCTACGAGTGGGGCCCTGCTGTGCGTCCGGACGAGCTCGAGACGCTCCTCGACAAGCTGCACTACCTCTCGCGCGTCGCGTCGTACGTCGTGTTCTCGGGCTCGCTGCCTCGCGACGTGGCCGACGACTTCTACGCGGAGGCGATTCGAGATCTCAACCGGCGCGGCGTCCAGTGCGTGCTCGATACGGAAGGCGAGCCTCTCCGCGTCGGCGTCGAGGCCGAGCCGTTCCTCGTCTCGCCGAACCAGCGTGAGGCGGAGAGCCTCGTCGGCCAGGAGTTCTCCGAGGACGAAGACTTTCTCGTGGCGCTGGACGCGATCGCGGATCTCGGCGCGCGCAATGTGTTGATCACGCAGGAGACGTCATGCTTCGGACTGTTCCGCGAGGAGCGGACGCTTCGCCGGTTCCGTGCGTCGATTCCGCGCGTCGAGCCGGTCGCGCCCGTCGGCGCCGGTGACGTGCTGTTGGCCGGCTTCCTCGCGGCTCGCTTCAACGGCCGGCCGTTCGACGAGGCGCTGCGACAAGCGATCGGCTGCGCCGCAGCCTCCGTCGTCGAACTCGGCCCGGGCCGGTTCGACCCGCGTGAGGCGCTTCGGCTTGCGTCGAGCGTGGAGCTCGAAGAGCTCCAGCCGATCTCGGCCTAGTTGTCTTAGCTGACGTGGAGCGCGCGGATGCGCGCGCCGTGCTTCAGGTTCTCGGCCCACGCGAGCCGGCCTCCTTCGATGGACAGGCCGATCGGCGGCGCGGCTGCCGTGATGAGCGTCTTGACCCGGCCCGTGGCGACCTCGACGGCTCGGATCGACCGGCCGACGTGGAAGACGACGAGCCGGTCGCTGACCGCCAGGGTCGGGCTCGCCGCGATCGCGACCGGTGCCGACCCGATCGGCAGGCCGCTCGACGGCGAGTACCAGGCGAGCCGTAGCCCAAGCGGGGTCCGCTCGAGCGCGGCGAGCACATGTGCCGAGAGAGCGATTGCGACCGGCGTGCCTTGCGGCTGGACACTCGAGACCACGTGACCGTTGGCGGCGTCGACGACCTGGATCGGCAGGTCGGCTCCCGCGATCGGCTTGCCGCGCTTCGTGATCGACCCGGTTCCGACGTACGCGATCCTGCCGCCTCCGGCGGCGATCGCCACCGCGCCGCGCTTCGTTCCCGGCACGAGCTTCGGTCGCTGCCTGCCGACGACCCGGTAGACACCGCCGCCCGCGATCTTCATCCGACACGAACCGGTCCCGGCGAGGCATCCGGCCTCGTCCGCGTAGTCGACGGACGTGACGGCGTACGCGAGCGTCGTCCCGTCTCCAGCGACGCCGCCGAACCAGAGCCCGTTGCCGCGGTTCGTGTGGGCGAGCTCTTGCAGACGGCGCTCACGCGGGTCCCCCGCTCCGGCGCCGATGAGGTAGTCGAACTGGAGCGGGGAGTCCTCGTGCAACGTCCAGAGGAGGTTCGACGTCTTCCCCGCGATGGCGAGTGTCACGGGAGAGCTGCCGATGTTCCAGCGACACGTGACGTTGTGCGAGTCGAGCTGCTTCGGCAGGTCAACCTTCAGGCCGTTGAACACCGAGCGCACGTGCACCGCGTTGCAGCCCTTGGCGTTAGGCGTGAACCAGGCGATCAGCTTGTCGTCCTGCGCGAAAGCGGAGATCGTTCCCCGTGTCAGAGGAACGAGGGTCTCGGTGCGGGGGGCCGTCGCGCCGGCCGAGGAGGCGGCTGCGGCCGCAAGCGAGACCGCGGCTGCGAGCAGCGCGCGCATCCCGCTCACGGTAGCTTCGGCCTGTTAGGAGCGTGTTGGGACGTCCAGGCGGGGTGGTACCCTGGGATCCCTTGAGCGTCGAACTCCGCCAGGACGAGCTGCAACGGCTCGTTGCCCTGGACCGGAAATTCGCCAAGGAAGGCCTCACGTTCGACGATGTCCTGCTCGTGCCGGCGGAATCGCGCGTCCTCCCGAACGACGTCTCCACCCGCACGAGGCTCACGCGGACGATCGAGCTCGCCATCCCGATCATCTCGGCGGCGATGGACACGGTCACGGAAGCGCGCCTCGCGATCGCGCTTGCCCGCGAGGGAGGTATCGGCATCGTCCACCGCAACCTCTCGATCGAGGACCAAGTGGCCGAGGTCGACAAGGTGAAGCGCTCCGAGGCGGGAATGATCGTCGAGCCGGTGACGCTGCCACCGGACGCGCTGGTTCGCGACGCGCTCGAGTTGATGGCGCACTACAAGGTCTCCGGCGTGCCGATCACCGATGCCCACGGTGTGCTCGTCGGAATCCTCACGAACCGCGACCTGCGCTTCGAGACCGACCACGGGCAGCCCGTATCGGCGCTCATGACGGCGCGCGATCTCGTCACGGCGCCTGTCGGCACGACGCTGCAAGAAGCCGAGAAGATCCTCGGCCGGCACAAGATCGAGAAGCTGCCCGTCGTCGATGCGGACGGAAAGCTGCGCGGGCTCATCACCGTCAAGGACATCCAGAAGAAGGTGCAATACCCGGACGCCACCAAGGACGAGCGCGGGCGCCTGCGTGTCGGTGCCGCCGTCGGTGTCGGGCCTGATGCGGTGGAACGTGCGCAGGCACTCGTTGCCGGCGGTGCGGATCTTCTCGTGGTCGATACAGCGCACGGTCACTCGCAAGGCGTGCTCGAGATGGTGAGGATGATCAAGAACTCCGTCTCGGTCGACGTGATCGCCGGCAATGTCGCCACGACTGAGGGCGCAGAAGCGCTGATCGATGTCGGCGTCGACGGCGTGAAGTGCGGTGTAGGCCCTGGCGCGGCCTGTACGACACGCATTGTCGCGGGCGTCGGCGTACCGCAAGTCACCGCCGTTTACGACGTCTCGCAAGCCGCCATCGCCGCTGGCGTTCCGGTGATCGCCGACGGCGGGATCACGTCGTCCGGCGACGTTGCGAAAGCGATGGCCGCCGGCGCAGACACGATCATGGCCGGCTCACTCCTCGCAGGAACGGACGAGGCGCCGGGCGAGATCATCGTCCACCAGGGTGAGCGGTACAAGGAGTACCGCGGCATGGGCTCGATCGGCGCGATGAAGGCACGCTCCTTTTCGAAGGACCGCTACTTCCAGGGTGACGTCGAGGATGTCGACAAGCTTGTCCCCGAGGGAATCGAAGGGCGTGTTCCCTACAAGGGCCCGCTGGCGCCGGTCCTGCATCAGCTGATCGGTGGATTGCGCCAGTCGATGGGCTACTGCGGCGCAGCGACCATCGATGAGATGAAGGCCGCGCGCTTCGTGCGCATCACCGGCGCCGGACTGCGAGAGTCCCACCCGCACGACGTGACGATTACGAAAGAGGCTCCGAACTATCGCCGCTGAGCCGTCGAACGTCGTTCCCTTCCCGACGGTCGAAGACCGGCCGGTACTCGTAATCGACTTGGGTGGGCAGTACTCGCAGCTGATCGCGCGGCGCGTGCGCGAGTGCCGTGTGTACTCCGAGCTCGTGGGTCACACGATCTCGCCGGAAGCGGTGCGCGCCCGCAACCCGTACGCGGTCATCTTGAGCGGCGGCCCCGCGTCGGTGTATGCGGACGATGCACCGCAGGTCGATCCCGGCATCTTCGAGCTCGGCATTCCAACGCTGGGCATCTGCTACGGCATGCAGTTGATGGCGCTCGACCTCGGCGGCCGCGTCGATCGCACGGGCGTGTCGGAGTTCGGGAAGACCGAGCTGCACGTCGAGGAGTCGGCTCTGTTGAAGGACACCCCGAGCGAGCAGACGGTCTGGATGTCGCACCGCGACTCCGTCGTGGCGCCGCCCGAGGGCGCGCGTGTCGTCGCCGGCTCGCCGTCGACTCCGATCGCAGCGTTCGAGGCGCCCGACCGCGCGTTGTACGGCGTGCAGTTCCACCCGGAGGTCGTCCACACGCCGCACGGCATGGCCGTCCTCAAGAACTTCCTCTACGAGATCGCAGCCGCCCCGCCCGCTTGGACTCCTGCGGCGGTGATCGAGGAGCAGGTCGAACGCATCCGCGCGCAGGTGGGGAGAGAGCGCGTGCTGTGCGCATTGTCGGGCGGGGTCGACTCCGCCGTCGCCGCGATGCTGGTGCACAAGGCGGTCGGCGATCAGCTGACCTGCGTCTTCGTCGATCACGGCTTGATGCGCAAGGACGAGGCGGCGCAGGTCGTCGAAGCATTCGGCGAGCACTACGGCATCCCCCTTGTGCACGTGCAGGCGCAGGACCGTTTCATCGACCTGCTCGACGGAGTCGAGGATCCGGAGCAGAAGCGCAAGATCATCGGCCGCGAGTTCATCAGAGTGTTCGAGGATGAGGCGCGAAAGCTCGGCGATGTGCGCTGGCTCGTGCAGGGAACGCTGTACAGCGACGTAATCGAGTCCGGCGGCACGGAGGGCGTTGCTGCGACGATCAAGTCGCATCACAACGTCGGCGGACTCCCGGACGACATGAAGATGAAGCTCGTCGAGCCGCTGCGCCTGCTGTTCAAGGACGAGGTGCGGCGCGTCGGCGAGGAGCTCGGCATGGCGGAGCGCATGGTCTGGCGGCAGCCGTTCCCGGGGCCGGGCCTCGCGATCCGCATCATCGGAGCGGTCACGCGCGAGCGCCTCGAGATCCTCCGCGATGCCGACTCGATCCTCCAGGAGGAGGTGCGTCGTGCCGGTCTCTACCGCGAGCTCTGGCAGTCGTTCGCCGTCCTCCCGGCGATCCGCTCGGTCGGCGTGCAGGGCGACGAGCGGACATACGGCTATCCGATCGCCATCCGCGCCGTCACGTCAGATGACGCGATGACCGCCGATTGGGCGCGCCTTCCCTACGATCTGATCGAGGTCATCTCGAGTCGCATCATCAACGAGATCCCCGGCGTGAACCGCGTCGTCCTCGACGTCACGTCGAAGCCGCCGGCCACGATCGAGTGGGAATAGCCTCGCCGGTTGACTAGCGGTTCAACGACGGAGTAGCGTCGGCTCGTCCAGCTATTCGCCGCCCGCGGAAGAAAGGGGAGACCGATGCTCGCAGTCCTCCGTGCGTCGCTCGCAGTCTTCGCGCTCGCACTCGCGTTGCCGGGAGGAGCCCTTGCGGCGACCTCGGCCGGCCAGCCGTTTCCGTCGAACCTCTACACGACGCCGGATTCCACACAGATCACGGGTCTGCACGTCGATCTTCCGAAGCCCAACTGCGCTGCCCGTCCGTCGGACTGCGCGGACATTGCCGTGCTCGACACGCTGGACGGCTTCAACATCCAGCCGCGAATCTCGATCCCCTTCTCGGGACCGATCGATCTCTCGACGGTCACGAGCTCGAACATCTTTCTCGTCGGGCCGGGTGGCCACGTTGTCGGGATCAACCAGGCCGTTTGGGAGCCCGCCGCGAACACGCTGCACGTTGAAAGCGACCAGGAGCTCGCGCAAGACACGACCTATCTCCTCGTCGTGACGCGGCGCGTGCATGACGCGAGTGGTCACCCGCTGGCTCGAACGACGTTCCAGCACGATCTGAGCTTCGGCCAGGCGAACGAGTCGGCCGCGAAGGCCTACCGGAAGGCGCTCATCGACGCACTGCCGATGGCGATGGTGGGTGGGGTAGGCGAGGACGGCATCGCCGCGGTCAGCCTCTTCACGACGCAGAGCATCAACGCCATCTCGAAGAAGATCCGCGCGCAGCTCAGGGGCGGCCCGGTGAATTTCAATCTGGGGACGAACGGCGAGCGAACTGTGTTCCCGCTCTCGAGCATCTCGGCCGTGACTTTCCAGCGGCAGACAGGGACCGCCCCGACGTTCGCCCCCGGCGGCTGGTTCCTACCGCTCTTCACGGGCGTCGGCACGGTCGCGTTCGGCACGTACGCGTCCCCGAATTATGAGACGGACGCCGAGGTCATCCCTGCTGTCGGCACGAAGACGGGCGTTCCCGCCGTGCAATCCATCAACCGGGTGCAGTTCACCCTGTGGGAGCCGGCCGGTACCGCTCCGGCGGGCGGTTGGCCTGTCGCGATCTTCGGTCATGGCTTCACCGATACGAAGGACGGCGCGCCGACCGCGGTTGCGGGCACCCTCGCCAGCAATGGGATCGCGACGATCGCGATCAACGTCGTCGGCCACGGGGGCGGGCCTCTCGGCACGTACACGGTGTCGCGCCGAGAGTCGCCGGCGGTGACGCTGCCACTGGGCGGCCGGGGGTTCGATCAGAACGGCGACGGCGCGATCGACTCGACAGAGGGTGTCAGCGCTGTCGGCGCACAGTCGCTGATCGGTAACCGCGACGGCTTGCGTCAGACGACGATCGACCTGATGCAGCTCGTCAAGGTCCTGAAGGGCGGCGTCGACGCGAACGGGGACGGAACCCCCGATCTCAGTACGTCTCGGATCTACTACGCGGGGCAGTCGTTCGGCGGCATCTACGGCGTGCAGCTGCTCGGCCTCGAGCCGGACATCCGCGCAGGCGTTCCGAACGTGCCGGGCGGACCGATCATCGAGATCGCGCGGCTCAGCCCCAGCTTCAGGCCGCTCGTCGGGATCTCGCTTCTCTTCCGGTCACCGTCGCTGTACAACAATCCCGCACCGGATCCGTTCCTCACGAACTTCAACGAGAACATGCCGCTGAGGAACCTGCCGATCGAGACGGACACCGTCCCCGGCGCCTCGGCAATCCAGACCCTGATCGACAACACCGAGTGGGCGCAGCAGTCGGCGAATCCGGCGGCGTACGCACCCTTCATCACCGCGCCGGTGATCATCCAGTTCGCACGCGGCGACGAAACGGTGCCAAACCCGACGGCGTCGGCGATCATCCGCGCCGGCAACCTCCAATCGCGGGCGACTCTGTTCCGCAACGACCTGGTGATTGCGGCCGGCATACCGGTGAACCACAACCCGCATACGTTCCTGACGAACTTGTTCGATGCGGGCAGACCGTTTGCACTTCAGGCCCAGCAGCAGATCGCGACGTTCTTCGCCAGCGACGGTTCGATCACGACGGATCCTGACGGCGCGGCGCCGTTCTTCGAGACGCCGACCTCCATGGTTCCTGAGGACCTCGCCTACATCCCATAGAACGCGCCCAATGTCGGGGCGGTACGGTTTTCACCGTGCCGCCCCGTCTCGACCACGTTGTGATCGCTGTCTCGGACTGGGAGCGGTCGAACGCGTTCTACCGCGACGTGCTCGGCGTCGAGGTGATCGAGCTCGATCGTGGGAGGTATGCGTACCGGCTCCCCGGCGAGCAGCAGCTGAACGTCCACGGCCCCGGCGCGACGCCGGAACCGCGAGCCGCCGATCCTGTGCGCCCGGGTAACAGCGACCTCTGCTTTGCCTGGGACGGCACGCCGGACGAGGCGGTCGAGCATCTCCGTTCGCACGGTGTAGACGTCGAGCTTGGTCCCGTCGAGCGAACGGGTGCGCGTGGTTCCGGGACGAGCGTGTACTTCCGCGATCCCGACGGCTCGCTGCTCGAACTGATCGTTTACGGGTGAGCGCTTCGCGCTCACCCGTGTGGAGAAGGAACTGCGCGCACCGGAGAGCGCGGTCTCCGGCGCGCTCCGTGCTGTTTTCGCTCCGATGCTCGGGACGGGTTGCCTTCCCCGGTCGCACCGTGGTGGCTTCGCCATCCCGGCGCGACTGAGTTCCGCCCTCGCTAACGCTTCGCGTTCGCTCTGGCGTCGCGACCGGGCTCTGGAAGGAGCGCGCCGCGGTGCGAGACAATGTTTGTGATGGAGGACTTCGTAGAACGGCTGGCTGGCGCTCGCATCGGCGCGACGCACAACCAGTACACGCGGTCTGAGCTGCGTCGCGGCCGGCTGCGCGATTACCTCGCGTTGCGCGCGCACGCAGACGTGATTCTCGTCGGCGAGGCCGCGGGATACCGCGGCGCACGCATCAGCGGCATCCCGTTCACGTCGGAGCGGCAGTTGACCGGCGCAGGCAGCGCCGAGGCCAGTGCGACGATCGTGCAGCGCGTCCTGCGGGAGCTTGGTGTCGCTGACGATGTGCTGCTCTGGAATGTCGTGCCGACGCATCCCGGCACGGCGACGTCGAACCGGCGCCCGACCCGTGCCGAGGTGCAGGTCGCCCGCCCGTTCCTCGACGAGTTGACGCGCGTGCGGCGGGTCGTCGCCGTCGGGCGGCTCGCAGCAGAGGTGCTGGCAGCGCCGTACGTCCGCCACCCCTCGCACGGCGGCGCCACGAAGTTCGCCGCGGATCTGCGGCGTACACTCGCCGTGTGAGAGCGGACGTACGGCGGAACGCCTTTCTGCTCGCCGGCTCGCTCGTCTGCAACTCCGGCGCCTTTCAGCTCGCGGCTGCGCTCAGCTCTCTGACGCTCGTCGCCGTCACCGGTGTCAAGGGCATCCTCGGGCTCGGGCCTGCGATCTTCCTCGCTGCCGGCGCGATCGCCGTCGGGCCGGCCGGCAGGTTGATGGATCGCACGGGTCGCATGCCGGTGATCCGTGGCGGCTTCGTGCTCGGCGGCATCGGTTGCGGCACGGTGGCGGGAGGCTGCGCCGCGACGTCGGCCTTCCTCGTCTGTCTCGGACTCGCGCTTGTCGGCGGGGCGGGATCGGTCGTCCTCCTCGCGCGAGCTGCCGCCGCGGAGATGTTCCCGCCGGAGCGCCGCGCGCGCGGGATGTCGTTCGTGCTCTTCGGTGCGGTCTCCGGCGCGATCTGGGGGCCGGTCGTCTTCGGCCCGCTCTTCGCACACCGCTCGATCGACGCCGGCGGTCTCGTCGGCCCGTGGCTCCTCGGCATCCCATTCATGGCCGCGGGCTTCGTCGTTGCTTCGTTCGTGCGTCCCGATCCGAAGGAGATCGCAGCGAGCTATCCGGCAGAGCGCAACGACACCGGAACGGCGGCTCCGCTGCGCGAGATCCTCAAGCGGCCGGGAGCCGTCGCTGCGATTGTCGCCGTTGTCGCGAGCTTCTCGGTCATGGCGAGCGTCATGAATCTCTCGGGCTATGTCGCAGTCGGGCGTGGCCACCACGAGGGCGACGTCTTCACCATGATCAGCGTCCATATCGTCGGGATGTACGGACTCGTCCTCGTCGTCGGAGGGCTGATCGATCGATTCGGGTCGAGGCGCGCGCTCGTCGCGGGCCTCCTCGTGATGGCTGTCTCGAACGCCGCTCTCGTCTGGCTCGGCGGGGTTGCGCGGGATGAGCCTCGCCCTCCTCGGTCTCGGTCTCGGCTGGAATGTCTCGTATGTCGCTGCCACGACCGAGCTCGTCTCGCTGACGGCGCCGTCGGAGCGGGGCCGCCTCGTCGGCTTCTCCGACCTCTGCGCGAGCTTCGTGGCCGCTGGGCTCGCCCTCCTCGGCGGCCTCGTCTACAGCGGCGCAGGCGTCACCGCACTGGCCCTGGCGGCGGCCGCGCTCGCAGCCGGCCCAGCCGTCTGGCTCGCCGCCAGGCCGAAGCCCGTCGTCGCCTAGGATTTCCCGTTTTTCGCTACAATCCCGCGTCGGCGGACGTCCTGTCCGCCTCTTTTCTGTGATGAAGACGTATTCCGCCAAGCCAGGTGAGATCACACGCGAGTGGTATCTCGTCGATGCCGACGGGCTGACGCTCGGCCGGCTCGCGACCCTGATTGCGGACACGCTTGCGCGGCAAATTGAAGCCGCAGTACACGCCGCACGTCGATACGGGCGACTTCGTGATCGTCGTGAACGCGGAGAAGATCCAGGTGACGGGCAACAAGCTCGACCAGAAGCGGTACTACCGCCACTCCGGCTATCCGGGCGGGCTCAAGAGCCGCACGCTGCGCGAGCAGCTCGACCGCCGCCCGACCGAGGTTCTGCGCTCAGCGGTGAAGGGAATGCTTCCGAAGAACCGCCTGGCGCGGCAGCAGCTCACGAAGCTCAAGATCTATGCGGGACCCGAGCATCCGCACGGCCCGCAAAACCCAAAGCCTTTGCAGGGGGAGCAGTAATTTGAATCAGATCGCGCAGTACCGCGGCACCGGCAAGCGAAAGACGTCGGTCGCACGCGTAATCCTTCGTCCAGGCGACGGCACGACGTGGGTCAACGGCCGGACGCTCGACGACTATTTCCCGCGCAACATCTGGCGCACGATCGCGATCTCGCCGCTCAAGGTTGCGGGCGTCGAGGGCCAGTACGACCTGCGTGTTCGCGTTCACGGCGGCGGGTTGACCGGCCAGGCCGGCGCGGTTCGTCATGGCATCGCCCGCGCGCTCGTGGAGGCCAATCCGGAGTTGCGAATTGCGCTGAAGCGGGAAGGCTTCCTGACGCGTGACGCGCGCCAGGTCGAGCGCAAGAAGGCCGGCCTGCACAAGGCACGCAAGGCCCCGCAGTTCTCGAAGCGCTAGACGTCCGAGAGGGATCGCCCGGACCGGTCCGGGAGATTGGAGGGAAGCTCGGCGATGTCCAGTTCAACGAGGCGACAGCTAGAGTCCCGCGCCGTGGCGCGGAGCTACTTCGGAACCGATGGGGTTCGCGGCATCGTGGGCGAGTTCGTGACGCCGGAGCTCTTCGAGCAGCTCGGAAAGGCGTCGGCGCTCTGGTCCGGGCGAGGCCGCGTCTTCATGGGCCGCGATACGCGCGCCTCCGGCGAAGAGCTCGAGGATGCGTTCGCGCGCGGTGTGGCAGCGGCAGGGGGCTCCGCGGTGCTCGCAGGCGTCGTGCCGACGCCGGCGGTCGCCCTGCTCCGGCTCGACCTCGGCGTGATCATCACCGCGTCGCACAACCCGCCCGAGTACAACGGCGTCAAGTTCTTCGACCGCGACGGACGCAAGCTGAGCGACGCGGCGGAGGAAGAGATCGAGGCGCTGCTCGACGCGCCTGCACCTGGCGGCGGCGAGATCGATCATGTCGGCGTCGCCGTCGACAGTTATCTCGAACACGTGCTCGAGCGTTTCGGCCGCGACCTCTCCGGCTTGCGGATCGTGGTCGACTGTGCGAACGGCTCGTACTCCGAGATCGCACCGAGCGCGTTCGAACAGATGGGCGCGCACGTCGAGGCGATCGGGAACAAGCCCGACGGCAACAACATCAACGTCGGTTGCGGCGCGACCGACCTCGCCGCGCTGCAGCATCGCGTTACATCCGGGAAGTTCGATCTCGGCATCGCGTTCGACGGCGACGGAGACCGCATGCTGGCGGTCGACGAGAACGGCGAAGCGCTCGACGGCGACCAGATCGTTGCCATCCTGGCGCTCGCTCTCGGCGTCGACCTGGTTGCAGTCACGAAGATGACGAACCTCGGCTTCCACCGCCTGATGGAGGAGCGTGGTGTCCGTGTCATCACCACCGACGTCGGCGATCGTTACGTCCTCGAGGCGCTGTACCGCGAGGGCGGCGTCCTCGGCGGCGAGCAGTCGGGACACATCATCTTTCTGCAGGACCACGTCACGGGCGACGGTCTTGCCTCGGCGTTGCAGTTGTGCGGTGCACTCGGCGGGCGGCGACTGTCGGAGGCCGCCGCGCAAATGGAGCGCTATCCGCAGGTCAAGCAGAACCTGCCGCGCGTGGGCCGTGGCCCACTTCCCGAGAGCGTGCGCGAGCAGGTCGAGGCCGTGAATCTGGAGCTCGACGGCAGCGGACGCGTGCTCGTGCGACCGTCGGGCACGGAGCCGGTGGTGCGAGTTCTTGCGGAAGCCCCAACGGACGAGGAGGCCGAAAGCCTCTGTGCTAGGATCGCCTCGCTCGTGACCCAGGAGCTCGGCTGACCTTCCCGCGACGCAGCGGGACGGACGCATAGCCGGGCTCGACGCGTTTTTTCAGGGTCTTCGGCGGAAAGAGGGCAGGCAGCGAGATGTGCGGGATTATCGGATACGTAGGCGCAAGGGAGGCCAAGCCGCTGTTGCTCAGCGGCCTTCGCCGACTCGAGTACCGCGGCTACGACTCGGCCGGCATCGCGCTCCGCGAGGAGAGCGGCCTCGACTATGTCCGCGCGGTCGGCAACCTTCAGAACCTCGTCGATGCGGCGGGACCGAACGGCTCGACCACGCGACACGGTCTAGGTCACACGCGCTGGGCGACGCACGGCAGCGTCACCGAGTTGAACGCGCACCCACTGACGGGCTGTGACGCGAGCAAGCTTGCAATCGTGCTCAACGGCATCGTCGAGAACTACCGCGAGCTGCGCGACAACCTGATCGCGGACGGCCATCACTTCAGGTCCGAGACCGACGCCGAAGTCGTCGTGCACATGCTCGAGCGCGAATACGACGGAGATCTCGTGCAAGCCCTGATGCGCGTATATCCGCAGCTCGAGGGCCATTTCACGATCGTCGCGATCCACCACGAGCAGCCCGATGTGCTCGTCGGCGTCCGGCACCAGACGCCGCTCGTCGTCGGACTCGGCCAGGGCGAGAACTTCCTCGCGTCGAACGTGGCGGCGTTCCTCTCGGAAACGCGGCGCGCAGTTTTTCCTGACGACGGCGAGATCGTCGAGATCACGCCGGCAGGTGCGCGCTTCTTCCATGACGGCGCCGAGATCGAGCACCCCGCGGTCGAGGAGCTCGATTGGGACGACGAGGCAGCAGAGAAGGGCGGCTATGAGACTTTCATGCTCAAGGAGATCTACGAGCAGCCCGAGGCCGTGCGCGAGACGATCGGAGATCGTGTGCGCGGCCATCAGCTCGTGCTCGACGCGCTCGGGCTCACCGAGCTCGAGGTTCGCAATCTGCGTCGCATCGTGATCGTGGCCGCCGGCACCTCGTACCACGCCGGCGTGGTCGGTCGCTACATCATCGAGGAGTGGGCGCGCATACCGGTCGAGCCCGACATCGCGAGCGAGTGGATCTACCGCAACCCCGTGCTTTCGAAGGACACGCTTGTGATCGGGATCTCGCAATCAGGCGAGTCACGCGACACCGTCAATGCCGTCAAGCTCGCCCACGAGCTTGGCGCGCGGACGCTCGCCATCACCAACATGATGGGAACGCAGATCACGCGCGAGGTCGATGCCACGCTGTACACGCGCTGTGGCATCGAAATCGGTGTCGCCGCCACGAAGACCTTCACTGCGCAAGTCGCACTCCTCAGCCTGCTCGCGCTGAAGCTGGCGGAGATCCGCGGTTGCCTGCCGCAGGAGGAGATCGAGTTCATCCTCGACCAGCTCCACTCACTTCCGGACAAGCTGGCCGAGTTCCTGAACGACGTCGATGCCGGGCGCCATCGAATCGACGAGATCGCGCAGCAATTCCACGAGAAGCCGTTCTTCCTCTACCTCGGCCGGCACATCGGTTTGCCGGTCGCGCTCGAGGGTGCGCTGAAGCTGAAGGAGATCTCGTACATCCCGGCCGACGCGTATTCCGCGGGCGAGATGAAGCACGGGCCGATCGCAATGCTCGAGGAAGGCACACCGGTCGTCGTTGTCGCTACCGACATCCACGTGTACGAGAAGATCATCTCCAACATTCAGGAGACGCGCGCGCGGGGGGCTCACATCATCGCGATCGCGACGGAAGGCGACGAGGACATTCAGCATCACGCGGATGACGTCATCTACGTTCCGCGAACGCCGGCGTTCCTGCAGGCTGCGCTCGCAGTCGTTCCCTTGCAGTTGCTCGCATACCGCATCGCACGGCTGCGCGGCTTCAATGTCGATCAGCCGCGCAACCTCGCCAAGACCGTCACTGTGGAATAGCTAGTTCGGCGGCTGGCGGAGCCGTTTGACCTGACTCCGGCGCTTCTTCTGCTCGAGCCTTCGCTCGCGCGACGCTGCGCTCGGCTTCGTTGGTACCCGGCGTCGCGGAACTCGTAGCGCCTCTCGAAGAGACTCGACGAGCCGCTCGGTCGCGAGATCCTTGTTGCGCAGCTGGCTGCGCTCGTCCTGTGCGATAGCGCGCAGGACGGGACCTGCCTTCGCGACGACCCGGCGCTTCTGTGCGTCGGACAGTGCGCTCGAGGCCTCGACGTCGAATACGGCCTCCACGCGCGTTTCCGATTTCTGCGCGTGCTGGCCGCCGGGTCCGCTCGACCGCGACGTGCGCAGCTCGATCTCGGAGCGGGGTAGAACGACGCTCCTCGTGACCCGAATAGACTCGGAATCGGTCATGGCGGCAATTCTCCTCGACGTCGACGGTGTGCTGCTCGTCTCCGGTGAGCCTATTGAGGGCGCGCCGGACGCCGTTCGCCGCCTGCGGGCCAACGGCCACCGGCTCCGATTCGTGACGAACACGACGACGCGGTCGCGCGCTCAGCTGGCCGAGGCGCTTCGATCGCACGGCATCCAGGTCGAAGACGCCGAGGTCCAGGTGACGGCGGATGCGGCCGTGACGGCACTTCGAGGCAAGCGCGTTCTCGCGCTGACGATGCACGCGCTCGTCGGGGACCTCGACGGTCTCGACCTCGTCGGCGAGGGCGCCGACGCCGTCTTGATCGGTGGCGCCGACGACACGCCGGAGACGAATCTCGTCTTCTCCTACATGAACCTGGCGCGCGCGTTCGCCGAGCTCGAGCTCGGCGCGCAGCTCTATTGCCTGCACCGCAACCGCTGGTGGCAGACGAAGCGCGGCCCGTTGCTCGATTCCGGTGCTTTCGTTGCGGGCCTCGAATACGCCGCGCAGGTCGAGGCTGTCGTGCTCGGCAAGCCGAGCTCCGCCTACTTCGCCGCGGCGTTGGAGGCGCTCGACGCCGATCCGAAGATGGCGTGGATGGTCGGGGACGATCTCGAGAGCGACGTCGCCGGCGCGCAGGGCGTCGGCATGCACAGCGTGCTCGTTCGAACCGGGAAGTTCCGGCCGGATGCGGTCGAGCGCGCGCGGGCACAGCCGGACGGGATCGTCTCCTCGATCGCCCACCTACCGGAGTGGCTCGAGGAGCATCTGTGATTCGCGTCGGCACCGACCTGATCGAGATCGGGCGCATCCGGCGCTCGCTCGAGCGCTACACAGGGTTCCGCGACCGCTGTTTCACTCCGGCCGAGCAGGAGTACTGCGAATCGCGGCCGAACCCGGCGCAGAGCTATGCCGGGCGCTTCGCCGGCAAGGAGGCCGTGGGCAAGGCGCTTGGCTTCGGCGTCGCGCGCGCCTTTGCCTGGAAGGAGATCGAGATCGTCGGGCGGCCGAAGCCGTCCGTGCGCCTCTCCGGCCGCCTCGCTGCCGTCGCCGAACGAAGTGGGGTGCGCGCGATCGACCTCTCGATGACGCATTCGCGCGAGCTCGCGCAAGCCGTCGCCGTCGCGAGCGATGCCTGAGTTCGAGCCGCTCTACACCTCGGACGAGATGCGTGCGGCCGAGCATGGTCACGACACCGCCGTCCTCATGGAGCGTGCGGGTGCGGCGACTGCGCAGATCGCGCTCCAGGTCTTCGCCGGCGCTACGCGCTGGACCGTTGTTTGCGGAGGCGGTGCGAACGGTGGTGACGGCCGCATCGCGGCACGGCATCTCGAGGAGGCA
This sequence comes from uncultured Actinomycetes bacterium, assembly GCA_963707525.1. Classification (GTDB taxonomy): domain Bacteria; phylum Actinomycetota; class Thermoleophilia; order Gaiellales; family Gaiellaceae; genus Palsa-739. The sequence goes on from CAVPQJ010000002.1 coordinate 216,831, forward strand.
GGCAAGCACGTGCTGGTTGTCGACGCCACGGCCGGAGCGACCGAGCTCGGCGACCCAGACGTCATTGTCGACGCGCTCTTCGGCACCGGCTTCTCCGGCGAGCCTCGCCCCGATGCCGCAGCGCTGATCGAGCGAATCAACGGCAGCGACGCGCGTGTGCTCGCGATCGATCTCCCATCCGGCGTCGACGCGTCGACGGGCGAGATTCGGGGCGCTGCGATCCGCGCGGACGAGACCGTGACGTTCCACGGGCGCAAGGTGGGACTCGTCGTCGCTCCCGGCCGCTTTCACGCCGGGACCGTGCACGTCGCCGACATCGGCCTCGATCCCGGCGAAACGCCGGCGCGGCTCGCGACGGCCGAACTGCTGCGATCGGTTCCACGGCGATCCGATGGTGACAACAAATACACAGCCGGTCACGTGCTCGTCGTCGGCGGCTCGCGCGGCTTCACGGGCGCTCCATGTCTCTCGGCGCTCGCCGCAATGCGCGCAGACGCGGGCTACGTCACGGTGGCCGCGCCGCAGTCGACCTTGCCGGTGTTCGAGCAGCGTCTGCTCGAGGCGGTGAAGCGGCCGCTGCCCGACGATGCGGGGCTCGTCGCCGTACGAAGCGCGGACGTCGTGCTCGAGCTCGCCGCGAGAGCCTCTGCGCTCGCCCTCGGGCCGGGCCTCGGTCGCGGACAAGGGCCGCAGGAGCTCGTGCGGCGCGTGCTCGCGGAGATCGAGCTGCCGATCGTTGTCGACGCCGACGCCCTCTTCGAGCTCGAGCCGGCGGACTGGGCGGGCCCGCGCGTGTTGACGCCGCACGAGGGCGAGTTGGCGCGTCTGCTGGGCACGACCTCCGAGGAGGTCGCCGCGCATCGCGTGGCGAGCGTCCGCGAGGCGGTCGAGCGCTTCGGCTGCGTCGTTGTCTTGAAGGGGCCTGACACGATCGTCGCTGCTCCGGATCGCGGGCCGATCGTCTGCGCGCTCGGGCTGCCGTCGCTCGCGACCGCAGGCACCGGCGACGTTCTCACGGGAATCGTGGCCGCGTTCCTCGCGAAGGGAATGGATCCCCAGCTTGCGGCAGCAGCTGGGGCGGTGGCCCAGCAGCGCGCCTCGGTCGAAGCGCCGCAGCGTTCTGGACTCGTCGCAAGCGATCTGATCGACGCGCTACCCCGGGTGCTCGCTTAGATGCACCGCTCGGAGTTGACCATCGACCTCGCCGCCGTGAGACGCAACGTGCACACGCTCCTGGGCGCACTCGCGGGTACGGAGCTGTGGGCGGTCGTGAAGGCGAACGGCTACGGCCATGGGGCTACGCAGGTCGCCGGTGCTGCGCTCGGCGCAGGCGCGACCGGTTTGTGCGTCGCGACCGTCCCGGAAGCGCTCGAACTGCGCAGGGAGTTCTCGACGGCGCGGATCGTCGTCATGGGCCCTGCGGGGAGCAATCGCGAGGTCGGCCAGGCACGCGACGCGGCGCTCGAGCTCGTCGTCTCGTCCGACGAGATTCCCACGGACGTCCGCGTCCACCTGAAGCTCGACACAGGGATGGGACGCTGGGGGCTGTCGGAGCTCAATGCGCCGCCGTTCGAGGTCGTCGGCCTGATGAGCCATCTCGCGACCGCCGACACCGATGCTGCATACGCCGAATGGCAGATCGACCGCTTCCGCAGCGCTACAGCCGACTACACGCATTTGACGCGCCATATCGCGAACAGCGCCGCCGCGCTTCGCTATCCCTCGTCGCGGTTCGACGCTGCGCGCTGTGGCATCGCGCTCTACGGAATCTCTCCATTCGGCACGGATCCGGCGGAAGACGGGCTCGAGCCCGTGCTCTCGTGGACGTCGTATCTTGCGCAATCCCGTCTGCTTCGCGCCGGAGAGAGCACCGGCTACGGCCGCCGCTTCATCGCGACGGCCGATACGTGGATCGGCATCGTTCCGGTCGGCTACGCCGACGGCTTCCGTCGCGATCTCACCGGAACGCAGGTGCGCGTCGCCGGGGAGCTGCGACCGGTCGTCGGGACAATCTCGATGGATGCTTTCGCGGTTGAGCTCGATCGGGAGTTGCCGATCGGCACTCCGGTCGTGCTCATCGGCCGAGGCATGCTCGCAGAGGATCATGCCCGCGTAGCGGACACGATCCCGTACGAGCTCGTCTGCGGCATCTCGAGCGATTCCACGCGCGCGCGGCGCGTCGTCGTCGATGGCTGAAGACCGTTTTGCCCGAACCGCGCAGCAGGTCGCTGCACATCAGGACGAACGCGCCGTGGAGCTGGCAGAGCGCGTGCAGGCGTTCGTGCTTCCCGACGGGAGTGAGCGTGCGATCGACGTGGGCTGCGGCGCGGGCGCGCTCGCTCTGGCTCTGGCCCCCCTCGTGCGCGAAGTCGTGGGCGTCGATCGCGTCCCCGAGCTGCTCCAGCTCGCGCGGGAGCGCGCACCCGAGAACGCCGAGTTCGTCGAAGGGGACGCGACGACCTTGCCGTTCGATGCGGCGTCCTTCGACCTTGCCGGCACGCTCCGGACGCTCCATCACGTGCACCGGCCGGAGCTCGTGATCGCAGAGCTCGCGCGCGTTGCCCGACCGGGCGGCCGGGTGCTCGTGATCGACCAGCTCGCGCCGATCGACCCGCTCGAGGCATACCCCGTCGACCGTTTCGAGCGCGCCCGTGACCCGAGCCACGCCCGCCTGCTGCCCGACATCGATCTCCGCCAGTTGTTCGAGGCGAACGATCTCCACCTCCTGCGCTCGCGTCAGGACGAGGAACAGCGCGAGCTCGGTGGGTATCTCGATCTGGCCGGCTGTGAGGGCGAGGCGCGGGAATCTGCGCTCCGTCTCGCACCCCAAGGCCGGGACGCCTACACCGCGACCCTGGGCTGGTACCTCCTCGAGCGACGGTAAGACCTAGCGGGCACGGAAGGCAAGCGATACAACACCCGGGTGGTGCGGCGCCCGATTCTGAGAGGTCTGACCTGGCTGGCCATCGTGGCTGCTGCTCTGGCGCTGCTCGCAGCTGCCCAGGGCGGCACGTTTGCCGGCGCAAACGGCATGATCGCGTTCACATGCGGCGCGAACATCTGCACGATCAATCCAGACGGGACCGGCCGCGCGCCGATCGTCAGCGGCGCGAGCGATCCGTCGTTCTCGGGGGACGGGACGGCGATCGCCTACACGGATGCCGCCGGGATCTCGGTCGCGGATAGTGACGGCTCCTTCCCGGCGTCGCTCGCCTCGAGCGGAGCGGCAGGAGGGACGCAGCCGACGTTCTCGTTCAACGGCTTCAAGGTGGCCTACATCAAGGCCGGCGACATCTTCACGATCAACGCCGACACCACCGGGAACGATCAGCAGCTGACGGCCACCGCAGCTCTCGAGGCTGATCCCGCGTATTCGCCCGACGGCGCCAAGATCGCGTACGCGTCGAACACCGGAGCCGGCGGGACCTACGACCTCCGGATCGTCACCGTGGCCACCGGTATCTCATTTCAGGTGACCTCGATCGCCGGGAACGAGCGTAACCCCTCCTGGTCTCCGGACGGGTCGACACTGGTCTACTCCTCCGCCGGCGAGCTCTTCAAAGTCGCTGCAGCTGCAAGCTCGACGCCGAGCGACCTGCTCGTTGCAGGAACGGCACCCGCATATTCGCCCGATGGGACGAAGATTGCGTACATCAACGCTGCAGGCCAGCTCGCGGTCGTCAACTCGAATGGGACAGGCACTGCCACAGATCATCGATACGGGCACGACCGACGCGCAACCCGATTGGCAGGAGGTCACGTCCGGCACGTCGTCGGGAACGGGACCGCCGACCAACGTGAGCTATCCGACGATCAACCTCCCATCAGGCGACTCTCAGCCGATCGTCGGCCACTTCCTGACGGCGAGCGTCGGCATCTGGAACGGAGCGTTCCCGATCACCTACGCAGTACCAGTGGAAGCGCTGCGACGCGGCCGATCCGCTCAACGGCCCGTGCGTGAACATCGGCGGCGCTACCTCGAGCTTCTACACGCCGGTTGAGGCCGACGCCGGGATGCGCCTGCGCGTCCAGGTGACCGCAACGAACGGGCAGGGCTCGGCCGCGCAGAACTCCGAGTCGAGCGCGCCGGTCATCGCACTCCCCGTGAAGCTTCGCGTCACCCCGCAGATTCTCGGCGGGAACGTCGTCGACACGCCGTTGTCGCTCACCGCCGGAACCTGGGACGGCTCGACCCCGATTGCTTTCACCTATTCGTGGCGACGCTGTAACCCGGTCGGCGACCTGGCGACCTGCGTCCAGATCCCGGGAGCGACGACGACTACATACACACCGACCGTGCAAGACATCGGGTTCTCGATCCGTGTCTGGATCACCGGCACGAACGTGGCGGGGTCCGACGTCGCGATCACGAACCACACGTTTCCGATCGTCGACAAGCAGCACTTCAGTCCGAGCGTCGTGACGGCGCCGTCGGTCGCCGGCACGATGACGACGGGGCGTCAATTAACGGCAGACGTCGGCACCTACAGCGGCGACTTGCCGATCACGAAGACGTTCGTGTGGCAACGCTGCGATGCCACAGGCGCAAACTGCCACGTGATCGCCAACGCGAAGAAAGTCGTGTACTTCCCGACCGTGGCGGACGTCGGTTACACGATGCGGCTCGCGGTCACCGTCACGAACGCCTACGGCAAGTCAGTCGTGCTCTCGGCTTCGAGCGACGCAGTATCCGCAGCTCCGCCGCATGTGCGCGGCCGCCGCATCGTCGGGAACGAGCAAGGGCGAGTACCTCGCCGGGGGCGGTCACGACGACGTGATCTTCGGGCTCGGAGGCAACGACACGCTGCTCGGCGGCGCCGGCGACGACCGGATCTACGGCGGACCCGGCAACGACGTGATCACCGGCGGCTCAGGAGCAGACCATCTGTACGGCGGCGCGCGGCTCCGACACGATCTTCGCCGTCGACGGCGAGCGGGACATCATCGACTGCGGGGCCGGCAACGATCGCGCGGTCGTCGACTCGGTCGACAAGACGATCAACTGCGAGGTCGTCGTGACCCCGTCGTCGCCTTAGGAATTGTCTGGAACCTCGGCGTCGAGGTGCGCGAACGCGCTGCGCAGGTTGGAGCGTTCGGTCGCCAAGCCCCGTGAAGGCCTGCAGGAGCCGGCGCTCGCCTTCCTCGGTCAGTCGCAGATGGGCGACGCGGGCGTCGGTGTGCGACTGCTCGCGTTCGATCAGCCCCGTCTCTTCCGCGCGGCTCACGAGCTCCGTTACGGTGCTCTGCGCGAGCTGCAGGCGCTCGGAGAGCTCGGTGACGGTCGACTGCTCGCTGCCGTCGGGGGCTCCCTTCACCATCAGCAGGAGCAGGTAGCGCTGAGGAGTCAGGCCGGATTGACGTGCGATCCGCTCGCTGCGCCGTAGGAAGCTGCGCAGGGCTGCGCGGAACTCCGCGACCGCGACGATGTCGGAGGTCGTTATAGCCGCCACTAGCGCTGGATTCTACGAGGGTTTGGCGAGACGGGCCAGGAGCCGCGCCAGCAGATTCGGGAATAGCGCCTGCACCACGCTCGCGATCGCGTAGTAGCGAGGCACCGTGGTCTCGCCGCGTCCGCGTTCGACGGAGGTCACGACGTGCTCGGCGATCCTCTCGGGGCCGATCACGAGGCGCCGCAGCGGCCGCGGCAGCCAGCTCTGCGGGAAGCCCTCGGTTTCGACGAAGCCGGGCTTGATCGTGTGCACGCGGATGCCTCGACCACGCAGCTGTGCCGCCGTCGCGCGTGAGAACGCAAGCTGCGCATGCTTCGACGCGGAGTATGGCCCGGACGGCGGGAACGCCACCGCGCCCGGCGATCGAGACGACGTTGACGACATGCGACGGCGCCGCAGCCTCGAGCCCGGGCAGAAAGGCGCGGAGACACCAGATGCCGCCGAGGTAGTTCGTCCGCATGACTGCCTCGGGATCGCCTTCGAGAAAGTTCGTTCGCGCCGGGATGCCGGCGTTGTTCACCAGCAGGTGAACGCTCGGATGGCGTTCGAGGATGCGGGCTGCCGACGCGCTCGACCGCTTCCCGGTCGGTGATGTCGCACACCTCGTACTCGCTCGCCGATCTCTTCGGCGAGCGCGCGCAAGCGATCCTCCCGGCGGGCGAGTAGCACGCACCGCCAGCCGCGACGCGCAAGCAGACGTGCGATCTCTGCGCCGATGCCGGACGATGCGCCGGTGACGACTGCTATTTGCGACACGTGCGAAGCGTACGCCGTGCGGAAGCGTTCTTGCCCTTCGCGGCGATCGCTGTCGCGACGATGGTGTGCTTCCCCTTCGACAGGGAAACGTTCGTGAACCACAGGCCCGCGACGCCGCGGTGGACGACGGCTCGTCGCTTCCCATCGACGAAGAAACGCACTGACGAGACCCCGCCGGGACCGCTCGCTGCCACGATGAGCGGCTGCTTTGGCTGCCCGCAGACTCCCGCCGTCGGCAGCAGCCAGTCGACAGCGGCACCGGCGACGACGTGCAGCTTCGCTACCAGCGCGCGCGTGTTCGGCATGATGTTCGGCCCGATCGTGTCGATGTTCTTCGCCTCCTGATAGTCGGAGGAGACCATGCCGGTCGGTCACGTTGCCCGCATGCAAGGCGACTCACCTGAGACGGCAGCGCGAAGATGGCGAGACCTGAAGCGCGATCGAATGAGCTGGCGCCGACGAGCGCGCCCTTGTAGCCGATCGCGAGCGAGCCTGGATCGACTCCGGACTGCGCGTCGAGCGTGCGAAAGACGAGGGTCGGCCGGCCGGCGGACACGCGCGTCGTCAGGAGTTGAAGCGACGGAGGCGTCACGTCGTTCACCCACGAGCGCAGGATGTAGCGGCCCGCTGCGCTCGTGTCGGTGAACCGTGTGCGAGCGGAGTCGACGGCGACGTAGAACCGACCCTGGCGCGGGAAGGACGACCCGGCAGCACCGATCGCGCCGAGGTAGTCGAAGGTGAGCGCATTGACGTCGACCGGCGTACCGGCGTCACCCTGAACCGTGTTCTCGTCGAGCGAGCCGAGATACCACGGGTCGATCAGTGCGCCGGTCGTCTGCGCGAGAACCGAGACGCCGATGTTCACGGCAGGCCGGTCGAGGAAGGTCACGTAGACCGTTTCGGCGCCGTCCTCTTGCATGGGAGGCTGGTCGGGGTTGTTGCCGAACGGCGCGGCGGGATAGCGGTAGGTCTCGACACGGTCGACGCCCGTGTTCGTGGCGCCGAGCTGCGTGCGAACGAGCGGGACCACGGTCGCGCCGGCGAGCTTCGGATCGCTGATCAGGAAGAGATACGGCACCCGTCGCGTGACGTTGCCCTTGCGCAGGACGACGAAGCCGTAGTTCTCGCCTGCGGGCGCTCCCGCATTCGCGCGCGCGACGACTCCGAGCTCCGCCTCGCCTCCCGGTGGGACGTCGACGCTTCCGACCACGTCGACGGCCGTGCCGGCGGTCGCGGCTTGTGGCTCGATCTGCACCTGCCAGGTGCCTGCGCCATCGCCCGCATCGGAGAGGCGAACGAGCAGCCCTCGGCTCGCGGAGCCGTGCAGGACGCTCAGGTCCTCGAAGGAAAGCGAGGACGGCTGCGTGAAGATCGCGGGATCGGTGGCGCGCGGCAGCGCGACGAGGCCGCCGCCCTCGAGCGTGACCGCCGCTTCCTGGCGTGCGCGCTGTGTCGCCCCACGCCGGGCCCGCCGTCGAGACGAGCGCCGACTTGACCTGCTCCGGCGTCCACGAGGGGTGCAGCTCCAGCAGGAGAGCGGCCGCTCCTGCGACGTGCGGCGTTGCCATCGACGTACCGTCGAAGACTGCGAATCGCACGGCGCTCGTGTTCGGCAGCGTCGCGGAGAGGATCTGACCGCCCGGCGCGGAGATGTCCGGCTTCAGGTCGTGCCCGAACGCCGTCGGCCCGGCGGACGAGAAGCTCGTGATCACGCCGCTTCGCCCGGTTTCGAGCTCGAGCGGGCTGCGGCCGATCCGTACGGTCGTGCGGCCGCCGTGCGAAGCCATGTAGGCCCGCAACCGGTCGCCGTCGAGGTTCGCGATCGAGCCGCCCGGGACGACGAAGTTCACGGGAAGCCCGTTTGCCTCGCCTTGCCGGTTGTCCGAGAGGACGATGCCGACCGCGCCCGCGAGCCGCGCCTGCACGGCCTTGATGAAGAGGGGGCAGAGGCCTCGCTGCACGAGGGCGATCGCGCCGTTGAGCGAGCCGGGTGGCAGCTTCCCCTGAGGAGCTGTCGAGCGCGCCCGGCGGCCCGCACAGGTGGCGCTCGACAGGGTTGCCGTCCGTGCCGACGATCGAGCCGACGTCGACGAGCTGCTGGTCGACCGCGCCCCACGTGACCGGGGCTTTCGAACCGCCTGCACCGATGAACGGGATGCCTTTGAGCGAATCGGGCGCGCCCGGCGCGGTCACGTCGAGCGCCGGCGCGAAGACGTGCGTGTTCGAGGTCGCCGCGACCGAGATCGCGTCCGGTGCAGTGCCCGGCGAGCCGGCGGAGCCGAGTCCGAAGTCGTCGCGGTCGTTCCCCGCCGCGATCACGGTGACGACACCGGCGGCAACCGTGCCGTGTACGGCCTCGATCAGTGCATCGTTCGCCGGGTCGATCTGGGGTCCGCCGCCGGAGAAGTTGATCACGTCCATGCCGTCTGTGACTGCGGACTCGAAGGCCGCGATGATCTCGGGCGTGTTGGCGACATGACCGAGCGGCGTCGGCACGGTGAACACGCGGTAGTTGCCGAGCCACGCCCGCGGGGCAACGCCCGTCAGGCCCGTGACGGTCGGATGATCCTCGCCCGCAGGAGCGGTCGTTCCCGCGACGCCTGCTGCGATGCCCGCGACATGAGTCCCGTGGAACGACGCGCTCGGGTCGACGGCAAGGCGTCCGCCGGCGCCGGAGTTCGGACCAGGGAAGACGCGTGCGACGATCACCTTCGGCGTCGTCCACCTCGTGCTGCCGCGCGGGAAGCCGGCGGGGTACGAGAAGCCCGCGGGATTGAAGAAGGAGTTGGACTGGTCGATACCGTCGTCGACGATTGCGATCTTCATGCCGGTGCCGTCGGCGCCCGTGGTCCGCTGCAGGACGTCGGCGCCGATCACGGACGGCGAATGATCGAGCGCGAGCGAGTAGGCGACGCTCGGATAGACCTTCGTCACGAACTTCTGGCGCATGAGCGCCGGCAGCTTCGACGCCGGCAGCGACACGGTCATCGCGTCGATCACCACCTCGAAGCGGCGGCCGATGCGGGCTTGTGGGATGGCTGCGCGGATCTGCGCTGCGGCGTGCGACTGCTGCTGTTCGAGACGGCGCAGATACGCGCGAGACGAAGACGACGCCACGTCGAGCTTCGTGCGCGCAGAGAAGGACGCGAGTCCGCGGCCTCCGCGCAGTGCGAGCGGCGGCAGGGCGAGGCGGACGATGACGCGAACGCGCGCGGCGCCTCCGGCCAGCTTCGGCACGGTGCCCACTGTGACGCGTGGTCCGATGCGTCGCACAGGTACGAACCGTGCCGCAGCGGGAGCGACGCTGACGAGCGCCGCGCAACAGGCCAGGAGCGAGATGACGCGGCGCAAGGCTGTGGAGGGTACCGTAGGATCGCGCGAATGGCCGGAGCATTCGAGGGTAGGCGAGCGCTCATCCTCGGCGTCGCGAACAAGCGCTCGATCGCCTGGGCGATCGCGCAAGTGCTGGCAGAAGGGGGCGCCAAGCTCGCCTTCACCTATCAGGGGGAACGGATCGAGAAGAGCGTCCGCGACCTCGCAGCGACCGTCGACACCGCCCTCGTTACCGAGTGCGACGTGCGCTCGGACGAGGAGATCGCGCGCGTGTTCTCGGAGGTGGGCGAGGCATTCGGCGGCGAGCTCGACCTCCTCGTGCACTCCGTGGCCTTCGCAGCGGCCGAGGATCTCGAGGGCCGGTTCACCGACACTCCCCGCGACCGTTTCTGGCTCGCAGTGGACGTGAGCGCGTACTCGCTCGTCGCGTGCGTACGCGCCGCCGAGCCCTTGATGGAGAAGGCCGGGGGCGGCTCGGTCGTGACGATGACCTACCTCGGCGGCGAGCGCGCCGTACCGCACTACAACGTCATGGGCGTCGCCAAGGCGACGTTGGACGCCTCCGTCAAGTACCTCGCCTGGGACCTCGGCGAGAAGAACATTCGCGTGAACGCGATCTCCGCCGGCCCGGTGCGCACCCTGGCCGCCCGATCGATCGCCGGCTTTCCGACGATGGAGGCGATCGTCGAAGAGCGCTCACCACTGCACCGCCACGTCGATGCCGAAGACGTCGGCGCGGCCGCCGGCTATCTGCTCGGCGACGGCGCGAAGAACGTGACCGGGACGACGCTCTACGTCGACAGCGGCTACCACGCGATGGGCATGTAAACCGTGGGGGAACCCATGGTTCCCCCACGAGCCCCCTCCTTCGCCCGTCGCAAGTCGTGACCGCGCGTGCGCTCCGGCGAGAGCGCGGTCTCGCCTCCACGCGCGGAAGGTCGCTCGACCGTGTGGCGCTGTTGATGGGTTGCCCACCCCGCGCGGGTGGTGGTGCCTTCGGCATCCCCGCCACGCTTCGTTCGCCTCCGGCTAAGACGCGCTTCGCGGCGTCTTAGCCTTCGGCCTTGGCCGCTCTTTGGTTTAGCTAAACGGCTTGACGACCATGTCGACGACGACGAGCAGCAGCATCGAGATGTCGATGCGCACGATCTGGAGCACGCGCGTGATCGCCGCGGTGGTCTCCGGATGGTTCGCACCTTTCTCTTCGGTGAGAGCGGCGATCCTTTTCGTCATCGGGGAGAGCACGGCGACGCCGGTCAGGAACGTGATCGCGTAGCCCACGAGTCCTGCGATCACCCAGAACTTGCCCCATCCCCAGTTGGTGTTGACCATCATCGCGACGCCCATTGCAACGACGACGATGCCCGCCGGCGCGAAGAGCTTCTCGCCGACCATCGCGGCTTGACGCACGACGGTGGCGAGCTCGACAGGATCACGCTTCCGCTCCGCCGCGATGCCGAGGATCATCAGCAGCGCACCGCCGCCGATCCAGATGAGTGCGGCGATCACGTGCACGGCCTTGAAGGCCGAGTACCAGGCGTTCGTCCAACTGGCTTGGCTGATGAAGAGGACGGCGACGACGAGCACGATGCCCGCGAGGACCGCCGTGAGCGGCCCCGACGAGCGGGCTTCGGCTTGAGGTGCGGCAGAGGTTTCCATGCCAGCCAGTAAAGGCGATCGGCCGGACGACTACAACGCTCGCGCAGCCTCGAGCAGCACGTCGAAGTCGGGCAGCTCGGAGGTGCCGTACGGCCACGCGCCGCGGATGACTCCCTCGCCGTCGACGAGGAAGGCCGACCTTTCGGAGACGTCTCTCATTCCGCGGAAGTCGAATGCGACGCCGAAGCCGCGAGTCGCCTCGGCGTTCCAGTCGGACAAGAGTGGAAAGTCGAGGTCGAGCGCCTGCATCCAGGCGACGTGCGTCCACGGCGAGTCCCGCGAGATGGCGTACGGCTGCACCCCGAGGGCGCGGAACTCTTCACTCCTGTCACGCAGGAGCTCCATCTCGCTCGTTCAGGTCGACGACCAGTCGAACAAATAGAAGAGGAGCAGAATCGGCCCGTCGGCGACGATCTCCGCGATCGTCGCGTTTTCCTGCGGCGTCGTCCAGACGCGCGCGTCCGGGATGCGGTCGCCCGAGGCCAGCATGGACGAAGCCTACGCGGCGGCGGTCTCGGCCGCGACTTCGGTGACGTTCGCGATCTCGCGCACGACCTCGACGATGTCGCGGTTCGCGTTGAAGACGCGCAGCTGGCGATCGGCGCCGTTGCCGCGGCGGAGGATGTCCTCGATGCCGGCCAGCTCCCGCTCCGAACCGAGCTCACGCGCATGCGGCGCTACGAGCTTCAGCGTGCGCCGGATGAGCTGCGCGACCGGCACACGATTGCGGCGGCCGGTGAGGAGATCCATGAGCGGCGCCTCGAGGCCGTAGCGCGCAGCCAGCCACTTGTTCTCCGCGGTGAGGATTCGGTGGTACGAATCGATCTCTTCGCCCGCCTCGAAGCGCTCGGAGTAGTACTTGACGAGGGCCTGACAGAAAGCGGTGATCGCGATCACATCCTCGAGCTGCGTGACGGCGTCGCAGATCCGGATCTCGATCGTGCCAAGGCGAGGATGCAGGCGGATGTCCCACCAGATGTGCGTGTAGTCCGCGATGCAACCCGTGCGCTCGAGCTGTCCGACGACCTCGGCGTAATCGGCGTAGTTGCGAAAGCGCGGAGGCGGCCCGGACCGCGGCAGTGCCGCGTAGACCATGTGGCGGGACGAGTGCAGTCCGGTCGCTTCTCCGCGCCAGAACGGCGAGCTCGCCGAAAGTGCGACGAGCTCGGCGAGATGACCGATGAGGCCGTTCACGACCTGGATCGCCTTCTCCGGATCGTCGACGGCGACATGAATGTGCAGGCCGAAGATCAGCTCGCGGCGGGCTATGTACTGCATGCGGTCGACCATCGCCTGGTAGCGGTCCTTGGCCGTGATGCGCTGACGTTCGAAGAGCGAGAAGGGATGAGTGCCCGCAGAGCCGACCCGCATTCCGCGCGCGCGCGCGACTTCGCACACGAAGCCTCGCAACGTGCGCAGCTGCTCGGCGACATCGGCCGGCGTTCGGCAGACGGGCGTCGTCACCTCGAGGACGGACTGCATCAGCTCGGGGTTGATCCGCGGCTCGAGCTCGTGTCCGGAGACTGCCGCAAGGACGGTGTCGATGTGCTGGACGAGGTCGAAGGTTTCGGCGTCGAGCAGCATGTACTCCTCTTCTGCACCGAGCGTGTACGCGTCGCTCTTCCCGAAGGCATGGTCGAGAACGCTGCCTCCCTCTGCGAACCGGCTGCCCTTTCCGGTGATCGACGCCGGATAGATCTGCTTCATCGGAGCACGGCCTCCACTTCGAGCTCGCAGACCCAGCGCTCGTCGAGCAGCGCACAGACCACACCGGTGCACGCTGGGCGCGCGGAACCGAAGGCCTCGCCGTGCGCGCGCATCACCTCGGAGACGTGTTCGGCGTCGGTCATGTAGACCCGGGTGCGCACGACGTCGTCCAGCGTGGCGCCGGCTTCGGAGAGTGCCTTCCCGACGATCTCGAGGCAGCGTCGCATCTGGTCGTACGGCTCTGACGGCGGGTCGGCGTCCCCGGGCATGATCGGCGCCGTGCCGGCCACGAGCACGCGATCGCCCACGACAACCGCGCGGCTGTACCCCCAGCGTTCCTCGAGGGACGAGCCCGACGAGATGACTCGGCGGTCCACAGGCCTAGTATCTCCCGCCGTGGACGCATTGCGAATCATCGACGAGTGGGGCGCACGGACGGCGACGGCCGGCGTGACACGTGCCGACGAGGAAATCGGCGTGCACGGGCCTCGCGACGTCGAGCTGCGCTGGGCGTCGGTCACGAAGCTGCTCACGGGCGTTGCGCTCCTCGTCGCGCTCGAGGAGGGAACGGTCGAGCTCGACGAGCCGGCCGGCCCGCCGGGCTCCACGCTTCGCCACCTGCTCTCGCATGCATCCGGACTGCCTCCCGACGAAGGGCCGCCGCTCATGGCGCCCGGCCGGAAGCGCATCTACTCGAACTACGGCATCGAGCTCGCGGCCGAGCTCGTCGCCGAGCGCTCGGGTATGCCTTTCGCCGACTACTTCCAGGCGTCCGTCGTCGAGCCGCTCGCGCTCGCCGGTGCGTTGCACGGCTCGCCGGCGTGGGGGTACCGCGGCCCGCTCGACGATCTGCTGAAGCTCGGGCGGGAGCTGCTGGCACCGCGGCTCGTTTCGCAGGAGACCCTCGACGAGGCAATCTCGGTCCAGTTCCCGGGACTCGCGGGAGTGCTGCCGGGCTGGGGGAGGATGGACCCGAACGACTGGGGCCTGACGTTCGAGCTGCGCGACGGCAAGACGCCGCACTGGACGAGTGCGCACAACTCGCCGCGGACGTTCGGCCACTTCGGGGCGGCGGGCACGTTTCTCTGGGTCGATCCGGAGCTCGGAGTCGCGTGCGGTGTTCTGACGGACAAGGAGTTCGGCGAGTGGGCTGTGGAGAGGTGGCCCCGCTTCAACGATTCAGTCATCTGCGAACAGCGGGCGTAGGAACTCGTCGAACGTCGCGCGATCGCAGCTCGCCAGGACGGCGGGCGTGATCGCGGTCACTGTCGCCGTGCGCGGCACGTCCATCGCGAGAGCCACCTCGCCGAAGTAGTCGCCCGGACGAAGCACGTCGCGTCGTCCCATCGCGGTGTTCGACACGGAGAGCATTCCCGGCGAAGAGAACGTAGAAGCGATCGCCGGGGTCGCCCTCCCGCACGATTGCCGTCCCCGGCGGGACCTCTTCGCGTTCCATCCGCTTCGCGAGCTTCATCAGGGTCTCGCCGGGAAGACCGGCAAGAAGCTCGACGCGCGCGAGCTCGTGCTGGGTTGCGGATGCGCGAGGCACGCCCCTACCTTGCCGGAACGAGCACGCGTAGCCCCTGCGGTACCGATTCGAGCTCGAGCGGCGAGTCGAGCTCCACGGGCTCGCCGTCGATCGCGGCGCGCACGCGTCCGCCCGGCATCTCGATGCGGAAGCTCGCACCCACCTGCTCCTCCCAGGTCGTCGGGAGCCAGCCGGCTGCGGCCCGGAACTGCAGCACGCCCTCGTCGAGCCGCTCGCGTGCGCCGAGCGTGAAGAGGTCGACGTCGTAGCGGTTGTTGCCGATCAGGAGCACGCGGGCGCGGACATCCTCGCCGTCGACGCGAGCGTGCAGGCTGTGGCGGTGCCGTGCGACCTGGAGCAGGGCGCGCGCTCGTGCGAGCGCCTCGCCGCGACGGCGATGGTGTTCGCGCTCATGGACGAGACCGGCGTAGACGCCGAGCGAGACGTTGTTGAGGAAGATCCGGTCGCAGACCCATCCGACGTCGACCCGGCGTTCGGTTCCGCCGTTGAACGCTCGGAGCGCTGCGAACGGGTCGTTCCGGTCGAGGCCGAGATCGTGGGCGAAATGGTTGCGGGTGCCGAACGGGATGCAGACGAACGCGGCGCCGCTATCGAGCGCGACGCGCGCGACCGGCGCAAGTGACCCATCTCCGCCCGCCATGCCGAGAATCTCGGCGCCCGAGGCCCGAGCGGCCTCGTCCGGAATCTCGCCTTCCGCCAGCACGTGCGGCTCGATTCCGAGCTTGCGGGCGGCGTCCACGAGCTCGGCGGCGTCCGGCGAGCCCTTGCCGGAACGGGGGTTGATCACCAGAAAGGACTGGGTCCTCATGTGCGGCAAGTTGAGCCGAACGGCCCATGGCGGGCGCCCGGGCACGTGTCGATCATTTCGGCATGAGCGAACGCGGCCTCCATCGCATCGAGGACGACCTCGCCGAGACCTGGCTCGAGGACTGGGCCGGGGCAGGCGTCGCCGAGATCGAGGATTTCCTCACCAAGCATGCGGCCTTCCTGAGCTTTCTCGAGCCGGAAGACTCCTAGAAGAAGATCAGGCAGAGGGCCACTCGGCCCCCTGCCCTGAATCCTCACTCGCCGAGGCCGAGGGAGCGCTCGAGCATCCCCTTGGGCATGGCGCCGACGGCATTCGCCTTCGGCTGGCCGCCCTCGAAGAGGATCATGTTCGGGATCGACTGGATCCCGTAGCGCACCGCCAGGTCCTGATTCTCGTCGATGTTGACCTTGACGAGCTTCAGGTTCTTCTCCTCGGCAATCCGCTCGAGCACGGGAGCGACGGCGTGGCAGGGGCCACACCATTCGGCCCAGAAGTCGACGAGCACTGGCTCGCCGGACTGGAGCACCTCGTTCTCGAACGTCGCGTCGGTGACTTCGGTTGCCATTCAGCGTTCCTTTCGTTTTCTCGTTGGAGGACCGGTACCCGATCCTCCAAAGGAAAGAACGTCGCTCTCTACACTTCGCTTCCCGATGAGCGCGTTGGAGTCTGACTCACGATGAGGACGGTGTCGCCCTGCCGCGCTGGGCGGCGTGATGCGGCGTCCTCGGTCGCCCCGCTAGCACCGCTAGCGGGACTCCCTGCGTCCTTGCCTCGCGCTCGCCCATCGCGCCAGGATCGACAGGTCTCATCATGAGCCAGACTCCCGTCTTCCAGAGCCTCCCGACGGTGCCCGACCACCCGGCGCTCGAGGAAGCGATTCTCGCCTGGTGGGAGCGGCAGGGAACCTTCGAGAAGCTGCGCGCGCAGAACGCGGGCGGCCCGACTTTCTCCTTCATGGACGGGCCGATCACGGCCAACAACCCGGCCGGCGTCCACCACGGCCACGGCCGCACGCTGAAGGACGTCTTCCAGCGCTACAAGGCCCTCCGCGGCTTCGACCAGCGCTACCAGAACGGCTTCGACTCGCAGGGCCTGTGGGTCGAGGTCGAGGTCGAGAAGTCGCTCGGCCTCGGCTCGAAGCGGGAGATCGAGGAGTACGGGCTCGCGGAGTTCGCGGCGAAGTGCCGTGAGCGCGTCGCGCACTACAGCGACGTGATGACCGACCAGTTCCGGCGTCTCGGCCAGTGGATGGACTGGGACAACGACTACTACACCTTCAGCGACACGAACATCGAGTACATCTGGGGCTTCCTCAAGACGGTCGACGAGCGCGGCTGGCTCTACAAAGGCCATCGCTCGACGCAGTGGTGTCCGAGATGCGGTACGTCGCTCTCGCAACACGAACAGGCCGGCGAGGAGAACTACGTCGAGATGGAGCACCCCTCCCTCTACGTCCGTTTCCCGCTCGTCGATCGCAAGGACGAGGCGCTCGTGATCTGGACGACGACGCCGTGGACGCTGCCGGCGAACGTCGCGGCGGCTGTGAAGCCGGATGCGGAGTACGGCCTGACGACCGACGGCCGCTGGATCGCCGTCGCTCGCGAGCCCGACGAAAAGTTCGTGCGCAAAGTCCTGCGGAGAAGAGCTCGTCGGACTCGAGTACTCAGGGCCGTTCGACGAGCTCGAGGCCCAGGTCGGGGTCGTGCACCGCGTGATCCCGTGGGACGAGGTCTCACTCGACGAGGGAACAGGCATCGTCCACATCGCGCCGGGCGCGGGCTCCGAGGACTTCGAGCTCTCGCGCGTCCACGACCTGCCGGTGCTCGCGCCGATCGATGAGGCCGGGCGCATGCTGCCGCCGTACGGCGAGTTCGCCGGCTTCACGACGACCGAGGTGGCGACGCGCGTGACGGAAGCGCTGCGCGAGCGCGGCATCCTCGTCTCGGAAGGAACGATCGTCCACCGCTATCCGATCTGCTGGCGCTGCAAGACGCCGCTCGTCTTCCGCGTCGTCGACGACTGGTTCATCTCGGCCGCGGAGATCCGGCAGCCGATGCTCGACGCCAATGCCACCGTCGAGTGGACGCCGCCGCAGTACAAGAAGCGGATGGACGACTGGCTGCGCAACATGGGCGACTGGAACATCTCGCGCAAGCGCTACTTCGGTCTGCCGCTGCCTTTCTATCCGTGCGAATGCGGGCATGCTGAACGTGATCGGCTCGCGCGCGGAGCTGGAGGAGCGTGCCGTCTCGGGCCTCGACCAGCTGCAGGAGCTGCACCGTCCCTGGATCGACGGCGTGCGCATCCGTTGCGCTGCCTGCGACCGCGAAGTGGAACGCATCGTCGAGGTGGGCGACGCCTGGCTCGACGCCGGCATCGTCCACTTCTCGACGCTCGGCTGGCGCAACCCGACGTGGATCGAGCACGGGTACGCGACCGGCGCGTCGGCAGGCCTCTCCGGAGCAGACCTACCCGATCACGCCTACTGGGAGAAGTGGTATCCGGCCGATTGGGTGACGGAGATGCGCGAGCAGATCCGGCTCTGGTTCTACTCGCAGTCGTTCATGGCCGTGACGTTGACGGGGGTATCGCCGTATCGGCAGGTGCTCACGTACGAGAAGGTGTTCGACGAGCACGGGAAGGCGATGCACAAGTCGACCGGCAACGCGATCGAGCTGGACGAGGCGCTCGACCGCATGGGCGCCGACGTTATGCGCTGGCTCTACTGCGCGCAGACGCCGAGCGAGCCGTTGCGCTTCGGCTACGCGCTCGCGGACGACGTCAAGCGCCGCTTCCTGACTTTCTGGAACTCGGTCAAGTTCTTCGTCGACTACGCGAACATCGAAGGCTTCCAACCGTCGTGGTCCGCACTGAACGCCGACGGCGAGCTCGCCCCGCTCGACCGCTGGCTCGTCGCGCGGACGCACGAGTTCGTGCTCAGCTCCGAGGCCGCATACGAGCGCTTCGACACCGCGACCGTCATGCGCGCCTACGACGCGTACGCGGACGATCTCTCGAACTGGTACATCCGACGTTCGAGGCGCCGCTTCTGGGCGGGGGAGGACCAGGCCGCGTTCCACACGCTGTGGTACGCGCTGGTGCAGACGCTGCGCGTGCTGTCACCGGTCATGCCGCTCGTCACCGATCACCTGTGGCGCGTGCTCGTGCAAGACGGCCCGGAGTCCGTCCATCTCGCAGAGTGGCCCGAGGTCGAGGAGCCCGATCGCGCGTTGCTCGACGAGATCGCCGACGTGCGCCGCGTCGTCACGCTCGCGCATCAGGCGCGAGCGACCTCGGGCCTGAAGCTGCGACAGCCGCTGCGGCGACTTGTCGTCGAGGGCGCTAGCGGCGCGAAGTCGCACGCCGACGAGATCGCCGACGAGGTGCGCGTGAAGGACGTGACGTTCGACCGCGTCGACGCCGAGTTGCGCGTGAAGCCGAACCTTCCCCGCGCTCGGGCCGCGGCTCGGCAAGGAGCTGCGCACGGTGCAGCAGGCACTGCAGGCGGGCGAGTTCGAAGACCTCGGCGGCGGCCGCTTCCGCGCTGCGGGCCACGAGCTCGAGCCGGACGAGGTGATCGTCGAGCGCGGCGGCCGTGACGGTTCCGCCGTCGCCTCGACGGACGGCGTCACGGTCTCGCTCGACACGACGCTCGACGACGACCTCTTGCTCGAAGGCCGCGGCTACGACCTGATCCGCCAGGTGAACGCGCTGCGGCGGGAGGAGGGCTACGACCTGACCGACCGCATCCTGCTCACTCTCCCGAAGACGGAGTCCGAGCTGGTCGAACGGCACGGCGACTGGATCAAGGACGAGGTGCTGGCGGTCGAGATCCGGCTCGACGGCGGTCTGCGGATCGAAAAGGTCGATCAGGGGGAATAAGCTCCACGGCATGCTGGCCTGCCCGTCGTGTGGGGAGGAGCTCGAAGCGAGGTTCCGCTTCTGTCCGCTGTGCGGCGTCGCGCAGCGCCGCAAGGCCGTCGAGTTCTTCTGGCCGCATCCGAACAGCGCAGGTCGTGCGCTGCGCGTGTCGCGCTACTTCGGCGACGAGCCCCAGGTTCGGTTCAGCGTGTGGGATGACGGGGTCGCGAAAGCAGCGGTGTCGCTCGACGAGGACGAGGCGCGCCGGCTCGCTGACTTCGTGTCACGAACCGAAAGCGGTGTCAGACACCGATCCGCGGTGTCAGACACCGCGGAGACGCTCTAGACCGCGGTCGAGCCTGTCGTCGTCGGTGGCGAGCGACAGGCGCGCCCAGCCGCGACCTCGATCGCCGAAGCCTTCGCCCGGCGCCACGGCGACGCGATGCTCCTCGAGCAGCCGCTCTGCGGTCAATCCGTCCGGCAGCCGGAACCAGACGAAGAACGTGCCCTCACTGCGCGCGTCGTGTCCGGCGAGCGCTGCGATCGCGCGGTCGCGACGCGTCTCGTAGAGCCTGCGTCGCTGCTCAACGCTGTCCTGCGGCCCGGTGAGCGCTGCGACTCCGGCCTCTTGCGTCGCCATGAAGATCCCGGCGAACTGGTGGCTCTGCAGGTTCTCGATCCTCGCGACGATCTCGGCGTTGCCCACGGCAAAGCCGAGCCGCCAACCCGCCATGCCGTACGACTTCGACATCGAGAAGAGCTCGAAGCCGACGTCGCGTGCACCGTCGACCGAGAGGAAGCTCGCAGGCTCACGGCCGTCGAAGACGAGATCGCCGTAGGCGAAGTCGTGCATCACCCACGCGCCGGCGCGCTCCGCCCAGGCGATTGCCTCTTCGAAGACGCCGTCGGGTGCATACGCCGCCACGGGATTCGACGGATAGTTGAGGTAGAGCGCCGCCGCCTCGCTCGGTGCGGCGTCCCAGTCCGGGCGTGCGTCGGCGAGGAGCGGCAACGGCACGTGTTGCGCGGCCGCGAGCGCAACGGCCGACCGGTAGTCCGGATAGCCCGGATCGGGCAGAACGATTGCGTCGCCGCGCTCGACGCAGACCTGCGCGAACTCCATCAGCCCGGTCTTCGCGCCCGGCAGGACGGCGACCTCGCGTTCCGGGTCGACTTCGACGCGCGTACACGTCGCGATACCGTGCGGCGATTGCCTCCTTCAGCGCCGGCAGGCCTGCGAATGGGGCGTAACCGTGCGTGTCGGGGCGGCGGGCAGCAGCACAAAGTGCCTCGGCGACATGCGGCGGCGGGCCGATGTCGGGATTGCCGCGACCGAGATCGATGAGTTCCTCGCCGTCCTGCGCAGCGGCCGCAGCCACGCGTGCGAGCAAGCGCCGCGAAGTATTGCTCCGGCAGACGGTCGAGTCGCTGAGGACGGGCGCGCACGCCCGGGGAAACCTACGCTGCCGAGCGCTCGGCGCGGCGCAGCTCGACCGGAAGCTTGAACGCGACGTCCTCGAAGACGGATCGGTACTCGCTGATGTCGGTGACACCGTGAACGCGGAACCAGTCGCACACCTCGCGCACGAGCCGCTCCGGAACGGACGCACCTGATGTCACGCCGACCACGTCGACGTCCTCGAGCCACGCTTCGTCGATCTCCCCGGCGTCGTCTACGAGATATGCGGGTACGCCCGCCGCGCTCGAGACCTCGACGAGCCGCACGGAGTTCGACGAGTTGCGGGAGCCGACGACGAGCAGCAGGCCAACCTGGTCGAGGAGTTCCTTGACGGCCCACTGCCTATTGGACGTTGCGTAGCAGATGTCCTCGCGCGCGGGTCCTTCGATCTGCGGGAAACGGCGGCGCAGCTCGTCGATGATCTCGCGCGTCTCGTCAACCGAGAGCGTCGTCTGCGTGATGTAGGCGAGCCGCGTTCCGGCAGGAAGCTCGAGCGCTTCTGCGTCGGCGACCGACTCGACGATCACGGTCGCGTCCAGCGCCTCGCCCATCGTGCCCTCGACTTCCTCGTGGCCGGCGTGGCCGATCAGCACGATGGTGTACCCCGCCTCCGCGTAGCGGCGAGCCTGGGTGTGCACCTTCGTTACGAGCGGGCACGTTGCGTCGATCGACGTGAGCTGCCGGAGGTCTGCCGCCTCACGGACGGCCGGGGCGACGCCGTGCGCGGAGAACACGACGGTCGAGCCCTCCGGAATCTCGTCGACCGAGTCGACGAAGATCGCGCCTCGCTCCTCGAGCTCGCGGACAACGTGCGAGTTGTGGACGATCTGCTTGCGCACGTAGACGGGCTTCCCGTAGTGCAGAAGCGCGCGCTCGACCGTGTCGACGGCCCGCTCGACCCCGGCGCAATAGCCGCGGGGAGAGGCCAGAAGGACCTGCTTTACCACACCGCGGGCCAGGATAGCCCCGGTTTGATGAAGACCGTGTGACTACGGCCCGGAAATGAGAAAGCCCGCCGCTCGGGGGGGTCGGTGCGACGGGCTCTCTCAAGTTGCTCACCGCGGATTGCAAGGCCAGGTACGCGCCCGCGGTTCGCATCGCCCAGTGCGAGGGACGCTATCCCGCCCTCTCTGGGCCCACAATGGGCCAGTAGACCCATCTTTTGAACGCGGAGGGATCCCTCTCTGCAGCCTGAAAACACTGCTCGGGAGCGTTCTCCGCTCCGTAGAATCCCGACGCCCAGCATGACCTGGATCCAGTCGTTTCCCGTCGGCCTGAACGGCCTTACGCTTGCCTGGGAGAGCGTCGCCGTTCTGCTCGGCGTGCTCGCGCTCGGCCTCGTCGATCGGCCTCGCTGCCCGGTCGCGGTCGGCGCGGCGGCGGCCGGAGGCCGCGATCTCGCCGGAGCGAGAGCGGGAGCTCGAGAGCCTGCGCCGGATCGCCGCCGAGCTCGCGCGCACGTCCGACGTCGAAGGCGTCGCACGAGCCCTCCTCGACGAGATCGGCTCGCTCTTCTCCGTCGGGTTCGTCTCTCTCGCCTTCGTGTCCGAGGACGGACGCGAGGCCTCGGGCTTCCTCGCTCGCGCAAACGGCAAGGACGTGGCCTGGTGGCCCGACGTCCGGGTCGACCTCGTCCGCGAGCCGTCCGGCATCGCGAGCGCCGCCTACGAAGCGTCGAGCTTCGCCGTCTACGACGTGAGCGGCTCGACTCGCGTGAGCTCGCGCCTCGCGGCCGAGGTGGGTGCGAAGAGCGTGGCCTTCGTGCCGCTGATCAGCAACGACCGCGTCATCGCCGTGATCTCGGTCGCGACCACCGACGACTATCGCGCGTTCTCGGCCGACGACCTGGCCGTCATGCAGACCCTCGCGTCGGAGGCGACCATTGCGCTCGAGCGCACGCGCACGGCGATCGCCCTCGGCGAGGCGCTGGCACGGGAGCGCATGCTCGCCTCGATCGGGCGGCGGCTCCGGATGGAGCTCGACCTCGACTCTGCGCTCACAGCCGCGGTCGAGGAGGTCGGGAGCGCTCTCGAGGCTGCGCGGTGCTTCGTCCGGGTCGGCGACGCCGCGGGAGAGCTGCCCGTGGTCGCCGAGTGGACGAGAGAGGGCGTCACTCCGCTTGGAGACGACGCGGCGCGCCTCCCGGTGTCGAACCTCGCTGCCCGTGAGGATCGAACGGTCGCGATCACCGACATCAAGGATGCGCCGGAGCTGACGGAGCCGATGCTCGGCGGCCTCGAGCAGCTTCGCTCGCTCGGCACGCGGGCCGCGGCATCGACGCCGATCGCCGTCCAGGGCCGGTCGATCGGCGTGCTGACGGTGCATCGCGACGAGCCGCGCGCCTGGAGTCAGGGGGATATCGCTCTGCTCGAAGCGGCTGCGGCAGAGTGCGGCCTCGCAATCCGACTCGGCCGGCTCCTCGCGGAGAATCGCGAGCGGCTCGGCCAGCAGACCGCGCTTCTCCGCGCCGCCCAGGTGCTGAGCGGCGAGCTCGATCTCGAAACGGTGTTGCAGCGGCTCGTCGACGAGCTGGCGCAGCTGCTGCACGCCGACGGTGCCGACTGCTACCTCTACGACGCCGAGCGCGGCGTGCTGCAGTGCGCCGCCGTGCACGGGCTCGATCCGTCGCCGATCCCGTTCGAGTTCGGCGCGACTCGCGGCCTCGCCGGCATCGCGATCCGCGAAGGTCGCGCAGTGATCGGCAGCGACTACGACGAGTTGAGCGATCCCGTGCCGCACGAGGCATATGACGGCTTCACCGACGCGATCGTCGCGCCGATGCGCTGGAGCGAGGGCGTGCAGGGCGTGCTCGGCGTCGGGCGGCGGAGCGGCCGGCCGTTCAGCCCGCGCGACGCCGACGTGCTCGATGCATTCGCCGGTCTCGCGTCGCTCGCTCTGCGCAACGCGGAGACGTTCACGACGAGCTCGCGGCAGGCACGCGTTCAGCGGGGCTTCTATCGCATCGCTTCCGTGCTGGGGCAGTCTCTCTCGCGTTCGGCAACGCTCGAAGCGGTCGCGCAGGCCGCTGCGGAAGCGCTCGGCGCCGCCTCGGCGGCCGTGCTCATGCTGCACGGAGCGGCGTCTGTCGCTCGCCGGCAGCTATCGAGCTGCCCAACGGGGTTCATCGCCGTGCTCGAGGACGGCATCGAGGAAGGCGACGGTCCACTCGCGAGGGCGGCGGTGCAGGGCCGGGTGATCGCTGCGCCGGCGCTCGCGCAGGACGAGCGGCTGCCGCGAGGGCTGGCGCGAGGCCGCCGCAGCCGACGGCTATCGCGCGCTGCTCGCCGTGCCGGTCGAGACGCCCCGCGAGGAAGCCGGTGGCCTCGTCGTCGTCTTCTTCGAAGAGGAGCGCGTGTTCACCGAGGACGATCTCGAGCTCGCGCGCCATCTCGCGGATGCGACGCGCGGCGCGCTCGAGCGCAGCGAGCTCTTCGAGGCCGAGCGCACGGCGCGAGCCCTCGCTCAGCAGCTGGCGCGCACGGGTCGGCTGCTCACCACCGAGCTCGACCCGGCAGCGGTTCTCGACGAGGTCGTGCAGCAGGCTCCAGACCTCGTGCATGCCGACGCCTGTGCGATCCGCGTACTGCAGGACGACGAGCTCGTCGTCAACGCAGCGGTCGGTCACGGCTCCGACGCTGCGCTCGGGTCACGTAGCTCGGCCTCCGCGTGGCTGTCGGGCGACGTCGTGCAGTCGCGCGCTCCGGTCGTGCTCGAGAACGCGGGTGCCGACGCGCGCATGCGCGAGCTCGATCCGATGCTGGCTGCCGGGAATGCTGCGTACCTCGGCGTGCCGCTCGCAGGGCCCGAAGGAGCGCCACTCGGTGTGCTGGCCGTCTACTGCAAGGAGCCGCGACCGTGGCGCGAAGAAGAGGTCGACGCCCTGCTCGCGCTCGCAGCGAGCACGTCGGCCGCGCTCTCGAGCGCCGAGCTGTACCAGCGAGTCGCGATGGAGAAGGAGCGCAGCTTCGCGATCCTCGCCAACATCGCCGACGGCATCGTCGCCGTCGACCGCGAGGGGCAGGTCGTTCTCTGGAACGAGGCGGCCGAGAAGATCACCGGCGTCCCCGCGACGGATGCACTCGGGCGTGCACCGGAAGACGTCCTGCAGCGCAGGCTCGATTCCGGGAGCGACACGCCGCTCGGAGACCGGCTCGTTTCCGTGTCGCGCGGCCGCGAAGAGGTGTGGCTCTCCGTCACCGAGGCGGTCATGCGAGATCCGTCAGGAGCCGTCTCGGGCCGCATCTTCGCGTTCCGCGACATCTCGTCGGATCGGCTCGTCGAGCAGATGAAGTCCGACTTCGTCTCCACCGTCTCGCACGAGCTGCGCACGCCGCTCACGTCGATCTACGGTTTCGCGGAGACCCTGCTTCGTCAAGACGTTCTCTTCGGCGACGAGGAGCGGCAGACGTTCCTCGGCTACATCGCCTCAGAGTCGCAGCGGCTGACGGCGATCGTCGACGCGTTGCTCAACGTCGCGCGGCTCGACACCGGCGACCTCAAGGTGAATCTTGCGCCGACGGATGTGCGAGGCGTTGTCGACGAGGTCGTGCAGAGCGCGCAAGACGGAGCGACCGACGGACATCGTTTCGTCGTCGATCTGCCCGCGGAACCGCTCGCGGCGAACGCGGACCGCGACAAGCTCCGTCAGGTGTTCTCGATCCTGCTCGACAACGCGCTCAAGTACTCGCGCGAGGGCGGCAAGGTGACGGTCGGCGTCGAGCTGAAGCGCGACACGGTCGAGGTCAGCGTCGCCGACGAGGGGATCGGCATCCCGCAGGCCGACCAGGATCAGATCTTTCGCAAGTTCTACCGCGGCGCCGATGCGGAAACGCGCGTCGGAGCGAGCGGGACAGGGCTCGGTTTGTTCATCGCCCGCGGCCTCGTGACTGCCATGGGCGGCAGGATCTGGGTCGAGTCACGCGAAGGCGAAGGATCGACCTTTGCCTTCGAGCTGCCCGCTGCAGGAATGACCAAGGTTCACTAGGGAAACAGGAGCGTTGTGACGAACGTGCTGGTAATCGACGACGAGGCGCCGATCAGGCTCCTCTGTCGGGTCAACCTCGAGGCCGAGGGCATGAAGGTGTTCGAGGCCGCCGACGGCCCGACGGGTCTCGAGCAGGCACGCGAGCACACGCCGGACGTCGTCCTGCTCGACGTGATGATGCCCGGCCTCGACGGCTGGCGGGTCGCAGAGCAGCTCCTGCAGGACGACCGTACGAGCGAGATCCCGATCATCTTCCTCACGGCGCGCGCGGAGTTCCGCGACCGCGCGCGCGGCCTCGACATCGGTGGCGTCGACTACGTGACGAAGCCGTTCAATCCGCTGGAGCTCGCGCCCTCGGTGCGCGACCTCCTCGAGCGGATCGAGCGTGGCGAGCGCGATGAGCTGCGCGGCGAGAAGCTCGCCGAGCTTCGATCGCTCATGGAGATGGACTAAACAGCGCGCACCAAGTGCCAGGCACCAAAGGTGCCTGGCACTGCTTTTCGAGCTACCGCCCGGCGAAGTCCGCGGTCACGACCGTTGCGCCGCCGGTACCGAGGAAGCTGCCACGGACGAGGCCGATGCCGATTCGCGCGTAGCCGGGGCGAAGGAGGTTGGCACGATGCTCCGGGCTCGCGAGCCACTCCTCGACGATCGTGCCGGGCCTCCCGAAGGGGCCGGTGCCCCAGGCGAGGTTCTCGCCGGCGGTGGGGCCGTGGACGTGGAAGGCCGCCATGCGCGCGGCAAAGTCGCCGTGGGCGAAGTAGTCCCGCCGGAGCATGTCGATCGAGTGCGACCGCGCGGCGTTCCGCAGCGTCGAGTCGAGGTGCAGCGGCTGCAGGCCGTAGGCAGCTCGGGTGGAGTTCACCGCGGCCAGCACGTTCAACTCGGAGCTGGAGCTGCCCCTCGCCCCGAGTGCGGCTGGGGCCGCGAAGAGAACGAAAATTGCTGCAAAAAGCGCAAAAAGGTGGTTCTTCCGTGGCAAGCCGACGAGTCTTTCAACCGATCCGGACATCGTCAGTCCCCCTTTTGGGGGAATCCGCGGGAGGAGCGATGCACGGGAGAAGAATCCCCGGCAGAAGCCTACTGAAACCTCCTTCGAAACCCATATAAATCTATCTTGCAGCCGACAAGGTTTTACACTCGGCGCCGCCCCCAGGCGACCGCGAAGCCTACGCCTACACTTCCGCTCACGGGACGTAGCTCAGCTTGGTTAGAGCGCTGCGTTTGGGACGCAGAGGCCGACAGTTCGAATCTGTCCGTCCCGACTACCGGGTGATGCCCGCGGCCACCTTGCGCGCGGCGATGCTGCCCTCGCGAAGCTGGCCGCCGAGCGTCGGCGTGAAGCCGACAAACCAGAGGCCGGGAAGCGCCGGTTCCCCGTCGGTCTGTCGTCGGGAGACCGCGCGGCGTGAGAACGCCGAGGTGACCCACGAGCTCGTCGAGCCCCGTGCGAAAGCCTGTGGCGGCAATGATCGCGTCGGGCTGGATCCGCGAGCCGTCGGCGAGCAGGACGTCGGCGCCGTCGAAGCCTTCGACAGCCGCAACGACCTCGACGCGTCCTCTGCGCACCGCGTTCACGATGCCCACGTCGAGGATCGGCGTCGTGCCGGTCGCGATGAACGACGAGCGGATGCCCTGCTCGGGACGCGGCAGTCCCTGCGCCGCGAGGTCGGGGATCGAGAGCTTCCGCTGAGCCTTCGAGATCGGATCGACCCAGTGCGGCGGAGTGTGCTTGATCGCCATGCCGATGAGCTGCGCCGGAATGCCTGCAGTTGCGCGGCGGACGATCTGCGGCGGCGTGCGCACGGACAGGCGCGACCGCTTCGCACCGCCGTCGATCACGTCGTGCGCGATCTCCGCGCCGGAGTTCCCCGCGCCGACGACGAGTACGTCGCGGTCGCGAAACGGTGCGGGATTCAGGTACTGCGACGAGTGGATCAGCTCGCCTGCGAAGCCTTCACGTCCGGGCCAAGCGGGGATGAACGGAGCGCCGTTGTAGCCGGTCGCGACGATCACGTTCTCCGCGCGGATCGGCCCCTGCGCCGTCTCGAGCCGCCAGTCCGCGCCGTCCGGCTCGATACGCGCCACCGTGCGTGCCGGTACGCACCTCGAGGTCGTGCCGCTCGACGTACCGCCGGAAGTACTCGATCAGGTCGTCGCGCGCGACCCAACGGCCGAAGCGGCGCGGGATGCGCATGCCCGGTAGGCCGGAGAGCAGCCGCGGCGTGTGGAGCCGCAGCCGGTCGTAGCGGCTCCGCCACGCGGCGCCCGGCTCGGGGCCGGACTCGAGCACGAGCGGCTCGAGGCCCTGCTGCCGCAGCAGCGCGGCGGTGGCGAGACCGGCCGATCCGCCCCCGACGATCACGATGTCGCGCGTTTCCACGCCGGAGTCCTACCATCGCGCGCAACTCGATCGAGGGCTTGCCCGTTAACGACGATGCGCTGCGACTGCGACGCTCGCGCCGGGCTGACCCGGCCGTCGCGAGATGAGCGCCGGCCCGACGACGCCGACCCCGACGCCGCAGCCCGAGCAACGAGCCGAAGGTGCCCGACCCCAGCCTGCGCGACTTCTCCTTCGCCGATTGGAAGGCGATCGTCATTCGCGCCTTCAAGAAGTTCATGGAGAACAACGCGATGATGCTCGCGTCTGCGCTCGCCTACAGCTCGTTCTTTGCGATTCCGTCCGTCCTGATCGTCGCCACCGGGCTCTTCACCTTGATCGCCGGCCCGCAGACGATCACGCACCTCATGCAGCAGCTGCACGGTGTCATTCCTTCGCAGGCGACTTCGCTGCTCGAAGCAATCGCTGCTGCGCGCGGACGCGCATCCCGGCTCGAGCATCGTGTTGACGATCATCGGCTTCATCCTCGCCGTGTGGTCGGTGACCGGCGCGATGAACTCGTACATGCTCGCGGTCAACATCGCGTACGGGCGGAAGGACAAGCGCTCGTTCGTGAGGAAGCGAATCGTCGCCCTCAAGATGGCCGCGGTGATCAGCGTCGCGTTTGCGCTCGTTGCCGTGCTGACGATCTTCGGCCCCGTGGTCGAGCATGCGATCGCGTCGCGCATCGGCGCGGCCGGCGGCGTGCTCAACATCGTCTGGTGGATCGCGCAGTGGCCGATCCTGCTCGCCGGCCTGCTCGTCGCCTTCGCGACACTCCTCTATCTCGGGCCGGACGTCGAGCAGCGGAAGTGGCAGTTCTTGACGCCGGGCTCGCTCGTCGCCGCGGTGCTCTGGATCGCCGCATCAGGTCTCTTCGCCGTCTACACCTCGACGTTCTCCTCGTACAACAAGACGTGGGGCGCGCTCTCGGCGGTGATCGTGATGCTCACGTGGCTGTGGATCAGCGGGATGGCGTTGCTGCTCGGCGCGGAGATCAACGCCGAGGTCGAGCGCAGCCGCGAGTTGCGCGAAGGGTGAGAGCGGGTGGCGGGAATCGAACCCGCGTATCCTGCTTGGAAGGCAGGGGCTCTACCATTGAGCTACACCCGCGAGGCGCGGCTAGCGTAGCGGGATGCACCTCTCGGCGGAGGCCGTCGGGTTCGTCCCGGCGCTCGCGCTCGGCTACGCGCTCGTGGCGCGCGCGGAGCCGCCAGGCCGGTTGCGGGTCGGTGCTGCAGCTCGCCGGCCTGGCGCTGATCTTCGCCGCTTTCGCCACCGAGCTGCAGCCGCTCGCGCTGCACACATTTCTCTGGGCGCACCTGCTGCAGAACGTCGTCCTCGCCGAGTGGGCGCCCGCTCTGCTCGTCGTCGCAATCCCGCCGGCGCTCGGCCGGCGGGCCGCGCGCTGGACAGTGCTGCGGCCGGCGGTTGCGCTGCCGCTCTGGATCGTGACCTACACGGCCTGGCACCTGCCCTGGGCCTATGACTACGCCCTTCGGCACCCGCACTCGTTGCTGCTCGTCGAGCACGCGATGTATCTCGTCGCGGGAGTCGCGCTCTGGTGGCCGGTCGTCCACGGTTCGCACTCGGCCGGCGTCAAGGCCGCGTATCTCTTCGGAGCGTTCGTCCTCGCGTCGCCGATCGGGCTGATGCTGGCGCTCGTGCCGCGTCCGCTCTATTCCTTCTACGAGCACGCGCGGCGCACGTGGGGTCCCGGGCCGCTGGGAGATCAACAGATCGCGGGCGTGACGATGGCGGTCGAGCAGGCCGTCGTCTTCTTCGCGCTCTTCACCGTGTATCTCTTCCGCTTCCTGCGAGAAGAGGAACGCGACCCGGCTCTACTCGGGCTGGAACTGCGCCGCGAGGCGCTTCGGCGCCGCTAGCAACCAGGAGTCGAACAAGAACTCGCGCACGTCGTCGAGCGGTGCGTCGAGTCTGATCAGCATGGCTCCGTAACCGTGGTAGTGCGGCGTCTCGAAGAGCACGTTGGGATGCGCGTCGAGGAGCAGCGGCTTCTCCTCCAGGTCGCACTTGACGACGACCGCATCCGGGTCCGTACGCAGCGCCGCGAAGAACTTGCCGCGCACCTTCAGCGCCGGGCGGCCGTACGACGTCGACTCCTCGAACTCGGGCAGCTCGCGGGCAAGCGCGACGAGCTCGTCCCAGCCGATCACGGCAGCGTTCCGAGCGGAGTGATGAGAGCCCGGTACGCCGCGCGGGAGAGCGGTTTCGAGGCGAGGTCCCAGATCGACCCCGACCGGCCCGAGAAGTAGGCGATGAACTCCATGCGGTGATGCTGCCGCACCCACTTCGCCATGTCACGCACGTACTGCGCGTCGTCGAACCCCCAGAGCCCCCATTCGGGGAAGGCGAACGGTTTCGAAGGATGTGCCTTGTACAACGTCTCCGCGGCCGCCCACGTCGCACCGTGTCCGCGAATGTCGTAGAGGTCGTCGCCGATCACGTCGACGAATGCGTCGCCCGGGTAGTACGCCTGCGCCGAGTTCCCTGCCACGTCCGGCGCACCGAAGCCCTGCGGGTTCCAGACGATGCGGAGCTTCGGCGTCGTCACGGGCAGGTCGGCTCCAACTCCAGGGAGCCCGAGGTGTGCAAGCGTCGCGTTCATCGCGTCGCGCGCGCCGCCGCGTAGGACAACGGCGATTCGCGCGAGCGCCTTGCGATTCCAGAGCGTCGAGTGCGCGGAGTCGCGCCGGGTCCCGTTCTGGTTGTAGGCAGAGCTCGGGACCCAGTAGGCGTTCATCTCGGGGAAAGGACGCACGTAGAAGCGGTTTCCCGGCCAGGTCGAGATCGTCGCGTTGAGCTGGACGAGGAACTGATCCGTCTGTCCTTGCGCGATCGCCCGCGGCGTGTCGGACGTGGCGTTCAAGGCGAGAAGCGGGACGGGACCCATGGTCGAGACGATCTTGAGCAGCGAGCTGCCGTTCCCGTACGTCATGAACGTGTGGTGGATCTGACTCTGCTGTCCGGTCTGCGCTGCGAAGCGTGCAGCGTTTCCGTGAACGCCAAGGATCAGGCCGGCGTGTGCAGCAGGCACGACGAATGCGGCGGCAGCGGCGAAGACGGCGGCGAAGCGCACGGCGCGCTTCAGGGTAGCGGTGTACCGTGCCGCAGGTGGAGGAGGGGGAGAGAAGCCCGAAGCAGCGCCACGATCGCGAGTTGATCGAGCTCCTCAACGAGCTCCGTGTTGCCCTCCCCGGTGTGCAGGTGTTGTTCGCATTCCTCCTGGCCGTTCCGTTCGCGCAAGGATGGAAACGCGTCACCGCGTTCCAGAAGGACGTGTTCCTCGTTGCGTTTCTCGCAACGGCCGTGAGCTCCGTGCTCTTGATCGCACCGACTGCCTATCACCGGCTCGGGTGGCGCGCCGAGGACAAAGGGCGCATCGTCGCGGCATCGAACAAGCTTGCGATCGCTGGACTTCTCTTTCTCGCAGTCTCGATGGCTGCCGTCGTGCTGCTCGTGACGGACTACACCTTCAACAAGTCGACCGCGATTGCGACGACAGCCGGAATCGCAGCGATGTTCGTCCTCTTCTGGTTGGTCTTGCCGCTCGTCGGCCGAGCCCGGTCCTAGCCCACGTCGACGCGTTCGATCACGACGTCTTCTCGCGGTCGATCGCGTGCGTCCGTGTCGAGCGCGGAGATCGTGTCGACGACATCCATGCCGTCGGCCACGCGTCCGAACACGGTGTGCTTGCCGTCGAGCCACGACGCCGCTTCGGTCGTGACGATGAAGAACTGACTGCCGTTCGTATTCGGGCCGGCATTTGCCATGGCGAGTGCGCCGCGCACGACCTTGTTGTCGTTGAACTCGTCCTCGAACTGATAGCCGGGACCGCCGCTGCCGGTGCCGGTCGGGTCGCCGCCCTGAACCATGAAGTCCGGAATCACGCGGTGGAAGATGACGCCGTTGTAGAAGCCGTCGCGGGCGAGCTTCAAGAAGTTCTCGACCGTCTTCGGTGCGTCGTCGTCGAACAGCTCGATCGCAATCGCGCCATGGTTTGTGTGCAGCGTCGCCGTTGTCATGTCAGCGGAGCCTATCCGCGAGCGGCTCGATCGCGCCGGCGGTAGGCAGCAGGTCGCCCGACCGGAGTCCGGTGACGATCTCCTGCAGCAACTCGCGGGCCTCGTCAGTCTGATCGACGTCGAGCACGGTGTTGACCGCGGCGATGTGCTCCCCGTTCGCGTAGAGCTCGACCGTCACCGTGTCGAGCTCCCGTTTCGAAATGTACGAGTCGTCCGGCACACCAATCTGGACGCGGACGATCCTCCCATCGGGGATGGTCACATCCGCTTCGAGCGGGGCGCCGCGCAGGCTCACGGGCACCATCTTGGCGGATATCGGGCAAATGGGGTACGCCTAATCCTCCTTTCGGATGATGCCGGGGCTCCATGAACGGCCGATTCACCTAGTGCGTGGGAATCGTTCGCCGCATGGTCCTGGGAGCTGCCGCGATCGCCGCTGTGGCAGCGGCTCTGACCTCTGGTGCCCTTGCCTCGCCTCGCTCCCAGGGCTCGTCGCTTTCCCAGCTCGAATCGAGCGTCCTCGTCGACATCAACGCGTTCCGGGCGCAGCACGGACTCGCCACGCTCCGTCTCAACACGCAGCTCACCACGGCCGCGCGCGCACATTCGCAACAGATGGCGCAGATGGGCTACTTCGCGCACGAGTCGGCAGACGGCTCCGTCTTCTGGAAGCGCCTGCACGGCTTTTACGCGTCGGCGCACTCCTGGTCGGTGGGCGAGAATCTGCTCTGGTCGTCGCCGGGCATCGATGGGGCCGAGCACTCAAGCTCTGGCTGGCGAGCCCGGAGCACCGCAAGAACCTCGTGGATCCGACCTGGCGCGAGATCGGCGTGTCCGCAGTTCACGTGGCGCACGCCCCCGGCGTGTATCACGGTCGGGACGTCACGATCGTGACGACGGACTTCGGCGTCCGCCACTAGCGCAAGCAGTGTTGCGCGGCGGGGCTGGCTGCGGCAGTCTCTGAGCTCATGGTTCCCGAGTCGAAACTCGAGAAAACGGAGCACGGGCTCGTGCCGAAGGGCGAGGGATGGTTCGTGCTCGGCATGCGTGACGCCGAGTGGCGTCACGTCGACGGACGAGGCGCCGTGTGCGTCGTCGGCGACGACTTCGAAGGCGACCGGCGATTCGAGCAGCTCGGCGTCAATCCGTTCGTGCTCAGGCCGGGCGAACCGATGTCCGTGTACCACTGGGAAGCCGACCAAGAGGACTTTCTCGTCGTCGCAGGAGAAGCCATCTTGATCATCGAGGGCGAGGAGCGGCGCCTGGGTCCGTGGGACTTCGTGCACTGCCCGCCGAAGACAAGGCACGTGATCGTCGGGGCTGGGAACGGTCCGTGTCTCGTGATCGCGATCGGCGCTCGCGAAAGGTCAACCGGGCCTGACTGGATCGGCTTCACCGTCGACGAAGCAGCGAAGCGTCACGGCGCGAGTGTCGAGGAGGACACGACGAATCCCGATGCCGTGTACGCCCCGTTGCCGCGCCGCGCGCCGACCGCATACCAGGCCGGCTGGCTCCCCGAGGTGTAATACCCACCTAGGGTATAGTGCGGTTCGTCCACGGCTTGAGGAGCAGCGGATGGCTGAGACGATCACGTATGAGGTTCCGGGCGTTCACTGCGCCCATTGCGAGGCGGCAATCAAAAACGAACTGGGCGCCGTCGAGGGTGTCGACCAAGTCGAGGTGGACCTGGAAGCAAAGAAGGTCGCGGTCAGCGGCAGCGGGCTGGACGACCACACGTTGCGTGCCGCGATCGATGAGGCGGGCTACGACGTGTCCCCGTGAGCGCGCTCGTTGACACTGAGCAGGAGCGGATCGACCTCGCGCTCGAGGGAATGACGTGCGCCTCGTGTGCCGCGCGGATCGAGCGGAAGCTGAACAAGCTCGACGGTGTCGAGGCAACCGTCAACTTCGCCACTGAGCGCGCGTCGGTTGCGTTCGACCCGGCTTCCGTCGATGTCGAGCGGCTGATTCGTACGGTCGAACAGACAGGCTACGGCGCGTCGTTGCTGCGGATGGGAGCTCTGGAGGAACAGCCGGCGACGGATGTTCTCTTCCGAAGGCTGGTTGGCGCAGTGCTTTTGACGGCGCCGCTCATCGTGGTGAGCGCGGTGTCGGCGGCGCACTTTGCGCATTGGCGCTGGCTTGCGTTCGCGTTGGCGACGCCGGTTGTGTTTTGGGCCGGCGAGCAGTTCCATCGCGCGACACTGGTGAACGCACGGCACCTCGCGGCGACGATGGACACGCTTATCTCCGTGGGGACGATCGCGGCCTGGCTGTGGTCGACGGTCGTCCTGTTCGGCGGGCTCGGTGGTGACGCGTACTTCGAGGTCGCGGGCGTTACCACGACGCTGGTCCTGCTCGGCCGCTACTTCGAAGCAGGCGCCCGCCGGCGGTCCGGCGCGGCAATCCGTGTCTTGCTCGAGCTCGGCGCGAAAGAGGCGCGCGTCCTGCTC
The DNA here is from genome assembly GCA_963707525.1 of uncultured Actinomycetes bacterium. Lineage (GTDB taxonomy): Bacteria > Actinomycetota > Thermoleophilia > Gaiellales > Gaiellaceae > Palsa-739. Next base: position 251,276 of record CAVPQJ010000002.1, read on the forward strand.
GACGGCGCGGAGGTGCTCATGCCGGTTGACGCGCTGGAGGTGGGAGATCTCGTCGTCGTTCGTCCGGGCGAGAAGATCGCGACCGACGGCGTCGTTGTCGAGGGTGCATCGGCGGTCGATCAATCGATGCTCACCGGCGAGTCCGTCCCGGTTGACGTCGCGGTTGACGATGGTGTGACCGGCGCGACCATCAACACGTACGGGCGTCTCGTTTTGCGCGTCACTCGTGTCGGCTCGGAAACGGCGCTTGCGCAGATCGCGCACCTGATTGAACAGGCGCAGACCGGCAAGGCTCCGGTGCAGCGGCTGGCTGACCGCATCTCGGCCGTGTTCGTTCCGCTCGTGATCGCGATCGCGCTTGCCACGCTAGCGGGCTGGCTTCTAGCCGGGGCCACTGCAGCGACGGCGTTCACGGCGGCGGTGGCCGTGCTGATCATCGCCTGCCCGTGCGCGCTCGGCCTTGCGACGCCGACGGCGTTGATGGTCGGTACAGGTCGAGGCGCGCAGCTCGGAATTCTGATCAAAGGCCCCGAGATCCTGGAGAAGACACGCCGGATCACAACCATCGTGCTCGACAAGACCGGCACCGTTACTGAGGGCCGGATGGAGCTGGCGGATGTCGTTCTCCTGAATGGAGCCTCTCGCGCAGAGGTGTTGAGGTTGGCGGGCGCAGTCGAGTCAGCCTCGGAGCATCCGATCGCCTGGGCGGTCGCGGCAACCGCGAAAGCGGAGCTCGGCGTGCTGCCGCCGGTCACGGATTTCACGAACGTGCCCGGCATCGGCGTGCTCGGTCACGTCTCAGGGCACGCGGTTCAGGTCGTGCCGCAGCGGCGGCGCGATCACGGTCAGCTGGGATGGAGTCGAGCGGGCCCAGCTCACGGTGCGGGACACGGTGAGGCCGACCAGCGCGGAAGCGATCGAAGAGCTGAAGCAGCTCGGTCTGACGCCGGTGCTGCTGACCGGCGACGCGCGCGCGACTGCCGAGCAGGTCGCCGCCGAGGTCGGGATCGAGCGAGTCGTGGCCGAGGTCTACCCGGCCGACAAGGTCGCGGAGATCCGGCGGCTGCAGGAGCAGGGCGAGGTCGTGGCGATGGTCGGCGACGGAGTGAACGACGCGCCTGCGCTCGCTCAGGCGGACCTCGGGCTCGCGATCGGCACAGGCACGGACGTCGCGATCGAGGCTTCTGATCTCACGCTCGTTTCCGGCGATCTGCGCGCCGCCCCCGACGCGATTCGGCTGGCACGCCGAACGCTCGCAACGATCAAGGGCAACTTGTTCTGGGCTTTTGCCTACAACGTCGCGGCGATCCCGCTCGCCGTTGCCGGCTTGCTGAACCCGATGATCGCCGCCGGAGCGATGGCCTTCTCGAGTGTGTTCGTCGTCACCAACAGCTTGCGCCTGCGCCGCTTCCGCAGCGCACGCACCGAAAGGAGCCCAACGTGAGCCAGACCGCACAGAAAAAGCCCACCTACGGATACCACGACGACAAGGAGGCGCTCGTGAAGCGCCTGCACCGAATCGAAGGCCAGGTGCGCGGGATCGAGCGCATGGTCGACGAAGACCGCTACTGCATCGACATCCTCACTCAGGTCAGTGCGGTCTCGACCGCTCTCGACGCGCTCGCCTTCCAGATCCTCGACAGCCACGTGAACCACTGCGTCGCCGACGCGCTCTCCTCCGGTGACGCGAGGGAGGCTGAGACGAAGACCCAGGAGCTGCTCGAAGCGGTGCAGCGGTTCGCCAAGATGCGCTAGCGGTCGCCTGATGCTCGCCGTCGCCGTCGTTCACCAGCTGGGCCGTGCGCTCTCGTTCGCCGGCGGGATGACCTGGGAGATCCTCTGGGCGCTCATCCTTGGCTTTCTGATCAGCGCGATCGTGCAGGCGCTCGTGTCCAAGCAGGAGATGCGACGCCTGCTGCCCGACGATTCGCCTCCCACGCTCGTCGTTGCTTCGGGCCTCGGTGCGGCCTCCTCGTCGTGCTCGTACGCAGCGGTTGCGCTCGCCCGCTCGCTCTTTGTCAAGGGCGCGAACTTCACGGCGGCGATGGCGTTCGAGATCGCCTCCACGAACCTCGTTGTCGAGCTCGGCGTCATCATGGCGCTGATCCTGGGTTGGCGGTTCACGCTCGGCGAGTTCGTTGGCGGGCCGATCATGATTGTGCTCCTCGCCGTGCTCTTCCGGATTTTCTTGAAGCAGCGGCTCGTCGACGAGGCGCGCGTCGAAGCCGAGAAAGGCCGACGCGGCTCGATGGAAGGCCATGCCGCGATGGACATGTCGATCGCCAAGCGCGGCTCGATCCGGCACCGGCTCGCGACGCCGGAGGGCTTCACCGCGACGTCGAACGTGTTCGTGATGGAGTGGGCGGCAATCCTGCGCGACCTCGTCGGCGGCTTGCTGATCGCCGGTGCACTCGCGGCCTGGGTACCGAACTCGTGGTGGCAGGCGATCTTCTTCCACGGGCACCCGACCGTCGCCAAGTTCTGGGGGCCGCTGATCGGGCCGCTCGTCGCAGTGTTGAGTTTCGTCTGCTCGATCGGGAACGTCCCGCTCGCCGCTGTCCTCTGGAACGGCGGTATCTCGTTCGGCGGGGTGCTCGCATTTATCTTCGCCGACCTCATCATCCTGCCGATCCTCGACATCTACCGCCGCTACTACGGCTGGCGGATGATGTGGTTCCTGCTCGCGACCTTCTACGCGACGATGGCTACTGCCGGCCTGATCGTCGAGTTCGTCTTCCAGGGAGCGGGGCTCATTCCGCACAGCCGGCATGCCAAGGTCGAGATGGCTTCAGTGACGTGGAACTACACGACCGTGCTCAATATCGTCTTCCTGGTCGTGGCGGCAGTGTTCGTGTCGCGCTACTTCCGACGCGGCGGCGGCGTCAGCATGCTGCGAATGATGAACAAGCCGCTGAGCATGCAGGCTGACACCGTGCGTTAATGCGGGACGGCCGCGAAGGGGTTGGTGTATTCGGATCGGCGGCGGGGATCGGTGATCCGGTCTTTCGTCAGTCCGATTCCGAGAATGTAGTTGCCGGATCCCCAGGAGCCGGTGTAGCCGGTTCCGGCGAACGGTAGGAGGTCGTACGCCGTTGGCGTCAGGGTCGATCCGCTGCCGCGCGCGTCGTCGACTCTGGGCGTCGGCGAGCAGTGGCGTCCGTAGCGCGTCCAGCAAACGCGGATCGAATAGCGGCCGGCTTGCGGGTACTCCGCGTGGGAACCGAGCGCGGCGTAGACGATGGGATGCCCGGCGGTTGTCGAGAGCGCCTGCCAGGCGATCCACTTGCGGCCTTGATGTTGCGAGTAGGTCGCTCCGAGTGGGGTGCCGTTCTCGAGGACGACGGTGAGGCCCTCCCAGTCGGCCTCGTGCTCGTCGTAGAAGTCGTTGTAGAGGTAGAGGAGCCAGTACTCGATGGCGACGCGCCCCAGCGCGGGCTGGTAGGCGAGATGGAAGTAGACCGTCGGCCGCGTCCGCGCCAGCTCGAGTTGCCGCTCGATGGCCGGGTAGCTCGCTGCGTGCCGGTTGGGCTCGGCGCCGCGGATGTCGAGGTATGTCGGCGCGGATGTAACAGGCAGGGAGAAGAGCGTCGGCTGTGACTGGTTGAGCGTGCCGTGCGAGGGCGAGCCGCTGCGGAGGACGGTTGTCGACAGGTAGTCCTCGAGCCGTAGCGGGCGGTAGCGCTCGCCTGCACTGCGGCGGAGGACCGGCGCGTATCTCGTTGCGAGCTGCACGGCGCCGGCCGCCGGGCGCGGACCGCAGCGCGCGGTGCGTAAACGTGCACGTGACCGTCTCGCCTGAGCTGAGCGCGATCGTCGCGGTGGCCGAGGCGGTATCGGTGGTGGTGCCACCGGAAGGATCGGCGCAGGCGAGCGCGGTCAACGTCTTGGCCTGTCCGGCTACGGCGCCCGTTTCCGCCAGCCGATACGTTCCGTCGGCGAGGCCCGTGATCGTCTTCGAGCTCCCGGAGGCGTGCAGTTGGAAAGCCTGGTCGACGCCGGCGTATGACCATGACGCACCCGGCGGTGTCGGATCCGTGAGGAGACGCACGACGATCGAGCCGGCGCCGCGTTCGGCCGCAGTTGCAGCCGACACAGCGACGCCGAGGGTGGCGGCCGCGACTGCGAGTCGAAGCAGAGCCGGAAGAGACAGCTTCACACGACTTCAGTTGGCTCGACGACGAAAACTAAAACGCACCGCCTCCAAATGCGTGAGCTTCACGGTCTTCCAGCCGCCCGTCGGAAGACGATCGAGACCGATGACGTGACCAAGGTCAGCCAGGGGCGGGCCGGCCCGGATTGGGCCGGCCCTCTTCGTTGCGTGGCGGTGGGATCAGGCGGAGCCAAGTGCGGCCGTGCCGGTCATGACGACTGTCACGGAGCTTGCTGCCGGTTGCGCGTGCCTCGCGAGGCAGGCGCCGCTTGCGCTCCGAGCACCGATCAGGATTCCGCTGCGTTCGTACGTGCCTTTGCCGCTTGCGCCGTGGAAGGCGTTGGTGCCGCCGTCGATCGTGAAGACTCCGTGGCCGACGGTTTTGGCGAGGCATTTGCGGAGGTTGGGGTGCACTTCGTACGACTTCTCGGTGGCTACGAGCGAGACGGTGCCGTTCGCAAGCTGGAGCGTCATGTGGTCGACACGGGTGTCTTTGCTGGACTTGATCTGGACGATGCCGACGCCGTTGATTGGTCCGGCGGCGGTGACCCGGGTCGGGCTGTCCTTGCCGTGCATGGTCCTGGCGGTGAGCGTGAAACGTTGTGTGCTCGCCGCCGGCTTGGCGTAGGCCACCGTGGTAGCGGCCGCTGTGCAGACGGCCGAAAAAACCATGACGAGGCGGGTGATGCGAGGCTGCATGACTTTTCTCCTTCCGAGTCGGGGCCCGTGGATGCGGGCTCGACGAGACGGTAGGAGGCGTGCGCGCGCGCGTCGTCGGTCGCGTGTCGCGACCGGATCGGCGCTCCGGTTGATCCCGCACGAGGTGCGGTCAGCGTCGCGGCTGACCTGGATCAGCGTCGCGGATGATGCGTTTTGACGCGACCGGAGTTACCTTCAGGACATGCGGGCCATCCGTGCTCGGCGTATTTCCCGCTCAGATCTGGGTGATGGTGCGCTGGCCGCGGCGTTCGCGACCGTGGCGGAGCTCGACGTATGGGTGCGCGGGACGGTGCCCGGCGGACGTTGGGAGAACGCGCTGTTGCTTCCATTGGTGGCACTGCCGCTTGCCTGGCGAAGGTGGTGGCCATCGGAGGCCCTGAGCGGTGATCGCGGTTGCAATCGCCGCACAGGCCCTGCTCGTCGCCGGACACCCGCCATCAGGTCTTCTGTACGCCGGTCCTATTCTGCTTGGTGCCTACTCGGTTGGCGCGCACGCGGCCTGGTCGGGGCGTTCCTTTGCGGCGTTGGCGGCGCTCGCGGTCGCCTACGACGTCATCTACCTCAACGCGCAGGGTGGGCTTGGCGGCTCGTTCAACGCCGTTGTCGGTGCCCTTGTTTGGCTGCTACTGCCTACGGGTGCTTGGCTGGCCGGCTGGCACATGCGTCGCCGTCGGCGACAGGCGGCAGTAGTCGCGGAGACCGTTCGCCTCGAGCGTGAGCGCGAGCAGCAACGGCTGGTTGCGCTCGAGCAGGAGCGCGGGCGGATGGCCCGCGAGTTACATGACATCCTCGCCCACAGCGTCAGCCTGATGGGCGTGCAGGCCGGCGCCGCCGAGCAGGTGCTCGCGAGTGATCCCGAACGCGCACGCCCCGTGCTTCGATCGATCCAGCAAATTTCGCGCGACTCAGTCGCGGAGCTGCGCAGGCTGCTTGGGATGCTGCGTGCTGAGGAGCTAGAACCGGATCGAGCGCCGCAGCCGAGCCTCGACCAACTGAATGCTCTCGTCATGCGCATGGCCGAGGCTGGACTGCCGGTCGCGCTGCAGATCGAAGGGACACGACGTCCCCTGCCCGCGGGAGTCGAGCTCACCGCGTACCGCGTCGTCCAGGAGTCGCTCACAAACGCGCTCAAGCATGCGTCCCCCTCACAGGTCGAGGTCGTCATCCGCTACGAACCGGCGCAGCTCGACGTACTCGTCCGGAACGACGGGGTCTTGGGCGGTGGCAACGGCAACGGAAGCGGCCACGGCATGCTTGGAATGAACGAACGTGTCTCCCTGTACGGCGGCAGCCTCAACGCCGGCGTGACGGCCGAAGGCACGTATCGCGTACTCGCCGAGATCCCATTCGAGACCGCTCCCTCATGATTCGTGTCCTGATCGTCGATGACCAAGAGCTTGTTCGAGCCGGTTTCCGGATGATCCTCGAACTGCAAGACGACATCGAAGTCGTCGGCGAGGCTGGAGACGGCGCTGATGCCGTCACGATGGCGCGCGCACTCGACCCGGATGTCGTGCTCATGGACGTGCGCATGCCCGACACCGACGGGATCGAAGCAACCCGGCTGCTGGTCGCTACAGGCTCGCCTGCACGGGTGTTGATGCTGACCACCTTCGACGCGGACGAACACGTCTACGAGGCGATGAAGGCGGGCGCGAGCGGCTTCCTACTCAAGAACGCGCCACCGGCGCAACTGGTCACCGCCGTTCGCGCCACCGCCGCCGGCGACGCTCAGCTCGCACCGGCGATCGTGCAGCGCATGGTGGAGGAACTCGTCCGTCGGCCTGCTCCAGGACGGGCGCGGCCGCGTGCGCTCGACGAACTGACAGAGCGCGAGCTCGACGTGCTCAAGCTGCTCGCGCGTGGTCTCTCGAACGCCGAGATTGCCGCAACGCTTTTTCTGAGCGAAGCAACCATCCGCACCCATGTCAGCCGCATCCTCACGAAGCTTGACGTACGCGACCGAACACAAGCCGTCGTCCTCGCCTACGAAAGCGGCCTCGTTCGGCCAGGAGACGCCCAGGCGAGTACGGCAGCGCCCTAGACCAGCTCGCAGGGGATTGCGGATGCGCCCGGCAGGATTCGAACCTGCGACCCGCGGATTAGAAGTCCGCCGCTCTGTCCACTGAGCTACGGGCGCGTGTGCGGAGGGTACCGCGGCCGTCTGCCGTTTTTTGGCTGTGAACGGCTACGCTGTACCGGCTTCGCGGTGGCGGTAGCTCAGTTGGTAGAGCCCCGGGTTGTGGTCCCGGTGGTCGCGGGTTCGAGTCCCGTTCGCCACCCTTTACGCTCGTTTCTCGTGACAGGCAGGCTCGAGGCCTCTTGTACTAGGCGTCGGTACGCTTTGCGACTTGGCCGACGCCCTGGAGCAGCTGAAGTCCCGCCTCGGCGACCACCAGTCGCTCGATGCGCTCGCGTATCTCCTCGCGTGGGACCAGCGGACGGTGATGCCGCCCGGCGGCTTCCAGCATCGGGCCGACCACATCGCGCTGCTGCAGCGCCTCACGCATCAGACGCTGATCGATCCGGAGGTCGGCCGCCTGCTCGACGAGCTCGAGTCGCGCGACCTCGATCCGGACTCGTGGGACGGCGCGCTCGTGCGCGTCGCACGGCGCGACTACCAGAAGGCCGTGCAGGTGCCGGTCGAGCTGAGCTCGGAGATGGCGCGCGCAGCCGCGGAGTCCGCTCCGGGCTGGCTCGAGGCGAAGGCGACGTCGAACTTCGACCTCTTTCTTCCGCTGCTGGAGCGCAACGTCGAGCTCCGTCACCGGTACGTCGAGTGCTTCGGTCCGCAGACCGAGCCGTACGACGTGCTCCTCGACGACTTCGAGCCGGAGATGAAGACGGCCGAGGTGTCGCGCATCTTCGCCGAGATCAAGCCCGAGCTCGTGCAGCTGATCTCGGAGCTTCGCGATCGCGACGTCGACGACTCCTTTCTCACCGGCGACTTCGACCTCGACGAGCAGGTCGCGCTCGACTACGAGGTCGTCGACCTGTTCGGCCATCGTCCGCACACGTGGCGAATCGATCCGACGGAGCATCCCTTTGCGTCCGGCTCGGGCATCGACGACATCCGGATCACGACGCACTACTACCGCGACGAGCTGAAGTCCCTGTTCTCGACGATGCACGAGTACGGACACGGCCTCTACCAGCACCAGCTGCCGCGCGAATGGGCGCATCTGCCCGTCGGACAGGCGACCGGCCTCGGCATGCACGAGTCGCAGAGCCGGCTCTGGGAGAATCTCGTCGGTCGGAGCCTTCCGTTCTGGCGGTTCTTCTATCCGCGCCTGCAGGAGCGCTTCCCGAAGCAGTTCCGCGGCGTCGACGTCGAGCAGTTCTACGCGGCGATCAACAAGTCGCAGCCGTCGCTGATCCGCATCGAAGCGGACGAGGTGACCTACGGGATGCACGTCATCCTGCGGTTCGAGCTCGAGCAGGACATCATCAACGGCCGCATCGAGCTGAAGGACCTGCCGGAGCTCTGGGCCCAGAAGATGCACGACTATCTCGGCATCGAGGTTCCCGACCATGCGCACGGCGTGCTGCAGGACATGCACTGGTCGTCGGGCCTGATCGGCTACTTCTCGACCTACCTCCTCGGCACGGTGATGTCCGTGCAGATCTGGGAGAAGGCGGAAGAGGAGCTCGGCGACCTCGACGATCAGGTCGAGCGAGGCGAGTTCACGCCGCTGCGCGACCTGGCTTGGCGAGAACATCCACTCGCAGGGCCGGAAGTACACGCCGCCGGAGCTGCTGCAACGCGTCGACAGGCTCCGCCATCGACGCGAAGCCCTATCTGGCGTACCTGAAGCGGAAGTACGGCGCGCCCGTCGCCGCCTGACCGCAGGGCTACCCTTAGCCCGCACGGCCCCGTAGCTCAGTGGATAGAGCGGCAGCCTTCGAAGCTGCGCGCGGTGGTTCGACTCCACCCGGGGCCATATTTCTGGGTCGCTCGCCCCGCTCCGCTTCGCTCCGCTTTCCGGCTCGCATTACTCGCCGCGCCCGCCAGGTCGGGCGCGGCGAATGGGCCTCGGTAGGATCGTCTCGTGAAGCTCGAGCTGACGCCCGACGAATTGCTTTCCACTACTCGGGCGGTGCGGAAGCGGCTCGACCTGAGCCGGCCGGTTGAGCGCGACGTGCTCGAGGAGTGCTTCGAGCTCGCGCAGCAGGCGCCGACCGCGGGGTACTCGCAGACCTGGCACTTCGTCGTCGTCACCGACGCGGAGAAGCGCGCCGCGATCGGTGAGCTGTGGCGCCAGGTTGCGCTTCCGTATCTCCAGCGCGGCGGCGGCGCGCGCGAAGGGCAGCTGCTACGCATCAGCGAAGCCGTCGTGCACCTCGCCGAGCACATTCACGAAGTCCCGGTGTTCGTGATCCCGTGTGTGCAGGGCCGCTACGAAGGGAAGCCGAACGCTCTCGTTGCGTCGATGTTCGGCTCGATCATCCCGGCGGCGTGGTCATTCATGCTCGCCGCGCGCTCGCGCGGGCTCGGCACCGTGTGGACGACGTTCCATCTGATGCACGAAGAGGAAGTCGCCAAGATCCTTGGGATCCCGTACGACGATGTGACGCAAGTCGCGCTCATCCCGGTCGCGTACACGATCGGCACCGACTTCAAGGCGGGCAAGCGCAAGCCACTCGACTCGATGATTCACTGGGAGAGCTGGTAGTCGCTCAGGCGCCGGGCGTGAGGTAGCGCCCGAAGTACTCGAGGATCGTCTCGAAGCGCATCACGCGGTGGATCGGCGAGCCGCCGCGGGACAGCTCGTGGCTCTCCGCCGGGAACCGAACCATTTCGACGTCCTTGCCGAGCAAGCGCAGCAGCGTGAACAGATGCTCGCCCTGCTCGACGTTGCAGCGCAAGTCCTGCTCGGAGTGCAGTACGAGCACCGGCGTCTCCATGTGCTGCGCGTACGTCGAAGGCGACCGGTCGAGATAGGCGTCGACGTTCTCCCACATCGGTCCGCCGAACTGGCGCTCGAACACCCAGAAGAGATCGCTCGAGCCGAACATGCTGACGAGGTTGTTGACGGCCCGTTCGGAGATCGCAGCCTTGAAGCGGTTCGTGTGGCCGATGATCCACGAGGTCATGAAGCCGCCATACGAGCCGCCGATCACGCCGAGACGCTCCGGATCGATGAAGTCGAACTTCTCGAGCGCCGTGTCGACGACCGCCATCACGTCTTCGTAGTCGCGCGTGCCCCAGCCTGGGCCGGCGTTGTTCAGCGGTCCGCGAATGGCGCGGCCATGCTCCTCCGAATACCCGGAGCCGCCGCGCGGATTCGAGAAGAGAACGACATAGCCGCCTCCGGCGTAGACCTGGTTCTCGTCGAAGAAGCCCGTGCCGTACTGCGAGAACGGGCCGCCGTGAATGTTCAGCAGAGCCGGGTAGCGCTTGCCGGCCTCGAAGCCCGCGGGACGCACGATCCACGCGTCGACCTCGTAGCCGTCTGCCGAGATTGCCGTGAAGCGCTCGGCGTCGGCGAGCGCGCGACCCTTCTCGAAATCGCCGCCAAGGTGCGTAACGCGCCGGCTGTCGTCGCCGACGTACAGCTCGCGCAAGGTGGTGTGCGTAGACGCGACGTACGCGAGCTTTTCCATTACGGATGTCGAACGCGCTGATCACTTGCTCGCCGCCGACGATGAGCTCGGGCGCCGACGAGCCGTCGGCTGCGACGGCGTAGAGGTGCAGGTTGCCGCCGTCCTCGATCGTGAAGACGATCCGTTCGCCGTCCCAAACCGGTTCTCGATAGTCGGGGTACGGACCGCACTGGCGGTCCAGCGAGGTGGTGAGCAGCTTGCTGTCGCCGCCGTCCGCGTTCATGACGCCGATCTGGCTGTGACGCGGAAACGTACCGTCCTCGGGCGTCATGCGATACGCGATGCGCCCGCCGTCCGGTGAAAATGCCGGCTCGCCGTAGGAGCCGTCGTCGCCCGTGAGCGCCTTGGGCTCGCTTTGTCCGTCGACCTCGACCGAGTAGAGGCGGTTCACGAGCTCAACGTCCCACCGGTCGTCGCGCAGGCCATCGAACACGATGCGCTTGCCGTCGGGCGACCACGCCGGGTTGCCGTGCTCGAAGTCGCCGCTCGTCAGCTGTTGCGCCTCGCCGCCCTCGAGGTCGACGACAAAGAGGTGCTTCCGCCGGTCGCCCGTGAAGCCGACGCTGTCAAGCTTGTGGAAGACGCGCGTGAATCGCCGTGGGGCGCGCTTCTTGTCGTCTTCCTCTTCATAGGCCTCGTCACGGACGCGCGCGCCGAACGCGATGCGCTTCGAGTCCGGCGACCAAGCGATCTCTTCGACGCTCTCCTTCTGGTCGGTCAGCTTGCGCGCCTCCCCGCCCACGGCCGGGATCACGAAGAGGTTCATCGGCGTCTTCTCGTCCCCGCGGTTGGAGGCGAACGCCAGCCAGTTTCCGTCGGGCGACCAGCGCGGTGTCGTGTCTCTGCGCTCGCCCGAGGTGAACTGCCGGGGCTCTGCCGATCCGTCGAGCGGAGCGACCCAGATGGCGCCCCGGTACTCGTTCGCTTCGCGTTCGATCGAGGTGACGACGAACGCGACGCGCGAGCCGTCCGGCGAGATGCGCGGGTCGCCGGCGTTGACGAGCTCGTAGATGTCTTCCGGCAGCATCCCAGCCACGGGGCGGGACTCTAGTGAAATCGGTCAGTGCCTCGCGAGGGCGATCAAAAGGGACACGGCCGCTCCGGCCAGGGAGCCGGTCGTGAGGAGCACGAGCCAGAGCATGCGGCTCTCGTTTCCGGTGGCGCGCCGGGCAAACGTCGGGCGGCGGTGCCTCTATCCTGCGTCGAACGCCTGCGGGTGTGGCGGAACTGGTAGACGCGACGGGTTTAGGTCCCGTTGGGCCTCGCGGCCCTTGGAGGTTCAAGTCCTCTCACCCGCATTTCGTCCTGGGCTCGGGGGCTAGCGCCGAGCGGGCGCCTGTGCGACGAGATAGGCGACGGCCGAGAGCATCACGATCCAGATCGTGGTGACGCCCAACATCAGAAACAATGTCCAGTTCGTCATCGCAGGGACGTCGTCTTTCGATATCGGCGCCCGGGCACCTTCTGACGAATGCGCGAATCACTCGTCCGGGTGTGCCGACCGATCTAGCCGGCGAGCTCTCGGATTCGGACGGCGGCGCGCGCGAGGGCGGACTCGTCGAACAGGTAGGGCGTCGCGTTCGGAATGGAGTGCTCCGGGCCGTCGAGGTCGTCGGACCCTGCAGCTGCATTGACTGCGTAGCGCACCGGGACCTCGTGGCAGACGACGAGCAGTGTCTGCTCGGACCGTTCGAGGAGCCGTTCGAACGCGCGCGCATACCGCAGAGCGGCAGCGTCGAGGCTCTCACCGCCGGGAAAGGGATCCTTCGCGCGTGTGGTTGCGCTTCCAAGCGCGGTACTCCTCGACCGTCACTCCTTCGAGGTCACCGACGTCGATGTCGTCCAGGAGGGGCTCTTCGACGCGGGGCACGTCGCGCCCGCGCAGTGCCTCCTCGGCGGTTTCTCGCGTCCGGCCGAACCTCGTGTGGACGCAGAGGTCGAGAGGTATTCCGGCCAACTCGTGACCGAGTTGCTCCGCCTCGGCCTTTCCAGCGGCCGTGAGCGGGACCGGCACGCTCGGATCGCCGTTGACCCGGCTCGCAACGTTGAGCGTCGAATGGGCGTGGCGAGTGAGCACGAAGAGCCGCACGGCGGCCGAGCCTACGCCGCGACCTAGCCCGGAAAGGGTCTGCTTGAATGGCCAGATGCAAGCCCAGATCGAGGAACTGCCGGAAAATCGCGTACGCCTGACGGTGCAAGTGCCGTCGCACGACGTGCACCACGCGGTCGAGCACGCGGCGACCGATCTCGCGCAGTCCACCAAGATCCCGGGCTTCCGCAAGGGCAAGGTCCCGCGCCAGGTGCTCGTGCAGAAGGTCGGCAAGGAGCGCCTGATGACGGAGGCGATCGAGAGCCACATCGGCGGCTGGTTCTGGAACGCCGCCGCCCGGACTCGCGTGCGGCCGATCGCGCAGCCGGAGTTCGAGTTCGAGCTTCCGACGGCGGACGACCAGGACTGGGAGTTCAGAGCGACGTTTCCCGTACCCGCGAAGCCGGAGCTGCCGGATTGGACGACGCTCGAAGTCGGCGCAATCGAGCCGGAGGTTCCGGAAGATCTCGTGCAGCAGGAGCTCGACGCGCTGCGCTCCACGGTCGCCGAGCTCGTTCCGGTCGAAGGGCGTGCGGTCAACCCGGCTGACACGGTCGTCGTCGACCTCGTCTCGCCTGGCGGCGAGACGCGTCGCGACTACGTTGTCGAGCTGGGCCGCGGCGCAGTCGTCGATGAGGTCGAGCAAGGCGTGATCGGGCTCAACGCGGGCGAGACGAAGGAGATCGAGTTCGATCTCGCGGACGACTCGAAGCAAGCGGTCAGCGTTACCGTCAAGGAGATCAAGGAGAAGGTGCTGCCCGAGCTCGACGACGAGCTCGCGCGTTCCGCGAGCGAGTTCGACACGCTCGCCGAGCTGCGCGCCGACATCGAGTCGCGCCTCCACGGCCAGATCGCCGAGGAGGCGGAGGCACAGTTCCGCTCGGACGTCGTCGATGCGCTCGTCGGCGCGTCGAAGGTGGATGCGTCAGGCCCGCTCGTCGAGGCGCGCACCCGCGAGTTGTTGCGCGGCCTTGCTCGGCAAGTGGAGGCGCGCGGAATCCCGCTCGACACGTACCTCGCGATGACGGGTCAGCAGCCCGAACAGCTGCTCGAGAGGCTTGGCGAGGAGGCGGCGCGCTCGGTCGCGCGCGAGCTCGTGCTCGATGCCGTCGCCGAGCAGCTCGACATCCAGGTCACCGACGAGGAGATCGAGGCCCTGGTGCGCGAGCAAGGAGACGCGGTCGACGACGACGTGGACGACACCCTGCTCCGGCTGCGTGAGACCGGCCGTTTCGAGGCCCTGCGCGACGATCTCCGTCTGCGCAACGCTCTCGACCGCGTCGCCGGCGAAGTGAAGCGCATCCCGCGCGAGCTCGCGGACGCACGCGAAGCAATTTGGACTCCCGACAAGGAAAAACAGCAGACCGACACGAAACTCTGGATCCCCGGCAGCGAAGGAGCCACATGAACGACCCGTCGAATCTCATCATCCCGTCCGTCATCGAGCAGACGTCGCGAGGCGAGCGGTTCTTCGACATCTACTCGCGGCTCCTCAACGAGCGCATCATCTTCCTCGGCACGCCGATCGACGACAACGTCGCGAACCTGATCGTCGCGCAGATGATCCATCTCGAGTCCGAGGATCCCGACAAGGACATCAGCATCTACGTGAACTCGCCTGGCGGGTCCGTCTATGCCGGGCTCGCGATCTACGACACGATGCAGTTCATCCGGCCCGACGTCGCGACAACCTGCGTCGGGATCGCGATGTCGATGGGTGCACTCCTTCTTGCAGCCGGCACAGAGGGAAAGCGCACCGCGCTGCCGAACTCCAAGATCCTTATCCACCAAGTGTCCGGCGGCTTCCAGGGCCAAGGCACCGATATCGAGATCCAGGCCCGGGAAACGATCAATCTCAAGCGGCGCCTGGAGGAGATCATCGCCCATCACACAAATCAGCCGATGGAGAAGGTTTCGAAGGACATGGAGCGCGACTACTACATGAATGCCGACGAGGCCCAGACGTATGGGATCGTCGACCAGGTCATCGCGCACCGGTAGACGAAACGGCCGGACCGAGGTACAAGGAGACGAAGTGGCCAGGGCAAGCGAAGGTAACGAGCAACTCCTCTGCAGCTTCTGCGGGAAGAGTCAGCGACAGGTCAAAAAGCTGATCGCCGGCCCCGGCGTCTACATTTGTGACGAATGCATCGATCTCTGCAACGAGATCATCGACGAGGAGCTGACCACTCCGACCCAGCTCGACCTCGACAATCTGCCGCGCCCGCGGGACATCTACGCGGTGCTGAACGACTACGTCGTGTCCCAGGAAGAGGCCAAGCGGACGCTCGCGGTCGCCGTCTACAACCACTACAAGCGCGTCCAGATGGGAACCGACGAAGGCGAGGTCGAGCTCCAGAAGTCGAACATCCTCCTCCTCGGCCCGACCGGTTGCGGCAAGACGCTGCTCGCACAGACGCTCGCTCGAATCCTCAACGTGCCGTTCGCGATCGCCGATGCCACGGCCTTGACCGAGGCGGGCTACGTCGGTGAGGACGTCGAGAACATCCTCCTCAAGCTGATTCAGGCCGCGGACTTCGACATCAAGAAGGCCGAGACCGGAATCATCTACATCGACGAGGTCGACAAGATTGCGCGCAAGGCGGATAACCCCTCGATCACGCGCGACGTGTCGGGCGAGGGTGTCCAGCAGGCGCTGCTGAAGATCCTCGAGGGAACGGTCGCGTCGGTCCCGCCCCAGGGTGGGCGGAAGCATCCCCACCAGGAATTCCTCTCGATCGACACGACGAACATCCTCTTCATCTGCGGCGGTGCGTTCGCCGGCCTCGACAAGATCATCGCGCGCCGCATCGGCAAGAACGCGGTTGGTTTCGGCGCCGAGGTGCGCTCGAAGCACTCCGTCGAGGCGAGCGAGCTCCTGGCAGGCGTGATGCCGGAGGATCTTCTGAACTTCGGCCTGATCCCCGAGTTCATCGGGCGGCTACCGGTCATCTCCGCCGTGCACCAGTTGCGGAAGGAAGACCTGGTGCAGATCCTCACCGAGCCGAAGAACGCTCTGTCGAAGCAGTACCACCGGTTCTTCGGGTACGACGGCATCGAGCTCGTCTTCACCGATGACGCGCTCTGGGAGATCGCCGACAAGGCGTTGGACCGCGAAACCGGCGCTCGTGGGCTGCGCTCGATCATTGAAGGCGCGCTACTCGACGTGATGTTCGAGCTGCCGTCGCGCCGCGACGTGACGAAATGCGTGATCACCAAGGAGACGATCTCCCAGGGGATCCGGCCGACGCTCGTGACGAGTGGCGGTGCGGCCGCCGACGACGAGCCCGACGAGCCCGTCGAGCAGACCGCCTGACCGCGGCATCGCGCTGCGATGACGAGTGAGCTGAAGCCCGGAGCGGAGTTCGGGCCTTCGTCGTGGGTCGAGGTGCCGCAGGAGCGGATCAAGGCGTTCGCGGACGCGACCGGCGACCACCAGTGGATCCACGTCGATCCCGAGCGTGCCGCGCAAGGGCCGTTCGGCACAACCATCGGTCACGGCTACCTGACGCTCTCGCTCCTGCCTGCGATGTCGTACGAGGTTGTGCCGAAGCAGGGCGGCGGCATGTCGGTCAACTACGGTCTCAACAAGGTGCGGTTTCCGGCGCCGGTGCCGTCGGGCTCAAGGCTGCGCGCGACGTTTCGCGTGGTCGACGTCGACGAGGCCGACTGGGGCTTCCAGGCCACGATGACCGCGACGATCGAGCGAGAGGGCGGCGACAAGCCCGTCTGCGTCGCCGAGCTTGTCTTCCGCTACTACCGCTAAGCCCTAGCTTCCTTCGGATCCAGGGTTGACCCTTTTTGGCAGTTGCGCTTCCTCACGGGCTGATTTAGGATCCGAAATACAGGCATCGACCGGGGAGACGTCCAGATGACACCGCACGCTCGGATCCAGGCACAGGCAGACCAGCTCGGGGCCGGCTGGCGCGACGACCCGCGCTGGGACGGGATCGAGCGCTCCTACGGCCCAGAGGACGTCGTGCGCTTGCGCGGCTCCGTCGTTCCCGAGAGCACGCTGGCGCGGCTCGGGGCGGAGCGCCTGTGGACGCTGCTCCGTCGTGACGAGCCGACGCGCGCGCTCGGCGCGCTGACCGGCGGCCAGGCGGTGCAGATGGTCAAGGCGGGGCTCGATGCGATCTACCTTTCGGGCTGGCAGGTCGCCGCCGACGCGAACCTCGGCGCGAGCACCTACCCCGACCAGAGCCTTTATCCGGCCAACAGCGTCCCGGCGCTCGTGAAGCGGCTGAACAACGCGCTGCAGCGGGCCGACCAGATCGACTGGTCCGAGTCGCGGAACGGCACGTATTGGTTCGCGCCGATCGTTGCCGACGCGGAAGCCGGGTTCGGTGGACCGCTGAACGCGTACGAGCTGATGCGCTCGATGATCGAGGCAGGGGCTGCCGGCGTCCACTTCGAGGATCAACTCTCGTCGGAGAAGAAGTGTGGGCATCTCGGCGGCAAGGTGCTCGTGCCCGACGTCGCAGTTCGTCCGCACGCTGAACGCGGCGCGCCTTGCCGCCGACGTGCTCGACGTGCCGACGATCCTCGTCGCTCGCACCGACGCGCTGTCGGCTGCCTTGCTGACGAGCGACGTCGATGAGTACGACCGTGAGTTCCTGACCGGCGAGCGGACGGCGGAGGGCTTCTATCGAGTCCGCGACGGCATCGGCGCGGCGATCGCCCGCGGGCTCGCATACGCGCCGTATGCCGACCTGATCTGGTTCGAGACCTCGACGCCGGACCTGGACGAGGCCAAGGAGTTCGCGGACGCGATCCACGAGCGCTTCCCGGGCAAGCTCCTCGCGTACAACTGCTCGCCGTCGTTCAACTGGCGCAAGCATCTGGACGACGACACGATCGCCGGGTTCCAGGAGACACTGAACGACTGGGGTTACCGGTTCCAGTTCATCACGCTCGCCGGCTTCCACTCGTCGAACGCCGCGATGTTCGAGCTCGCCCGCGGCTACGCGACCAACTCGATGACCGCGTACGTCGAGCTCCAGGAGCACGAGTTCGCACTCGAGGAGTTCGGGTACACCGCAACGCGCCACCAGCGCGAAGTCGGTGCCGGGTACTTCGATCTCGTCACGCAGGCGGTGTCTCCCGACGCTTCGACGCTCGCGCTCAAGGGCTCGACCGAAGAGGCGCAATTCACCAGCTCATAGGGCTGGCGTACAATTTCGGGCGTGAGCCTCGACAGCACCAAGGCCGACGACATTGCCCTTGTGATCGAGGAGGCGATCGTCTCCGGGGAGCTCGCACCCGGGACCGTCCTTCGGCAGGAGCAGTTGTCCGAGCAGTTCAACGTCTCGCGGACGCCCGTCCGCGAAGCGCTGCGGCGCCTGGCCGCGCTCGGTCTCGTCTCGTTCGTCCCGAACCGCGGCGTACGCGTCCGCACGATCTCGCGGGAAGAGCTGCACGAGGCATTCATGGTCCGCGCGGAGCTCGAGTCGCTCGCGACAGAGATTGCCGCGCAGAAGGCCACGCCCGAGGACCTCGAAGAGCTCGACGCCGCCGAGAAGCGGTTTGCGGAGATCTCGCGAGAGCTGCGGTCGCGTGAGCCTGGCGAGGAACGGCGGTCGATCATGGGCGACTGGGTACGCGCGAACCACGGGTTCCACGACGTGATCTACCGCGTCGCCGACCTGCCGCTCGTCGAACAGCTGGCGAAGAGCGCACGCCGCTCGTTCTCAGGTCCCGCGGTGTGGGCGCCAGGCGACCACTCGCTCGACGGCCTCTACGTGAAAAACGCCGAGCAGCACCGCGCGATCAAGCAAGCGCTCGTGGCCGGCAGCGCGGCCGGTGCCCGCGCGCTCGCGCGCGAGCACGTGCTGTCGTCCTTCGTCTTGCTCGAGACGATTCTCGAGCAGGTCGGCGCGCAGCCCCGCGACTGGCAGCGCGGGCGTGCTGCCAGGCGCTAGAATTCGCGCATAGTTCCTGCCTGCTGACACCCGTTTCACCCCGGCTAGGATCGGCGCCTGATGGAACTGGAGCCGCTCTACAAGCCGCACGGCGTCGAGGAACGCTGGCAGCGCATCTGGGAAGAGGAGCGCCTCTACCACGCAGAGGCCGACGATCCGCGCACGCCGTACGTGATCGCGGTGCCGCCCCCGAACGTGACGGGCGTTCTGCACATGGGCCACGCGCTGAACGGGACGCTTCAGGATGCGCTCATCCGCTGGCATCGCATGCGCGGCTTCAACGCGCTCTGGCAGCCCGGCTTCGACCACGCCGGCATCGCGACGCAGGTGGTGGTGGAGCAGGAGCTGCGCCGGCAGGGAACCTCGCGAGAGGAGCTCGGCCGCGAGGCGTTCGTCGAGCGCGTCTGGGAATGGCTGCGCGAGTACGGCGGCGTGATCATGAGCCAGTTCCGGCGCATGGGTTGCTCGCTCGACTATGAGCGCGAGCGCTTCACGATGGACGACGGCTACGTGCGCGCCGTGATGCGGTTCTTCGTGCATCTGTACGAGCGGGGCTGGATGTATCGCGCCAACCGGATCATCAACTGGTGCACCGAGTGTCACACCTCGATCTCCGATCTCGAGGTGGAGCACATCGACGTCGACGATGCGCTGACGTACGCTCGCTACCCGATCGCTGACGGCGAAGGATCGGTGACGATCGCAACAGTTCGCCCGGCGACGATGCTCGGCGACGTCGCAGTCGCCGTGCACCCGAATGACGAGCGGTACACGCAGCTGATCGGCAAAGAGGTGATCGTGCCGGTCGTCGAGCGGCGCGTGCCTGTCATCGCCGACGAGCGGGTCGAGACCGGCTTTGGCACGGGCGCCTTGAAGGTCACACCCGGGCACGATCCGATGGACTTCGACATCGGGCGCGACCACGATCTTCCGGAGCTGACCGTGATCGACTTCGAGGGCAGGATGACCGGACCCGTTCCGCCCGAGTACATCGGTCTCACCGAGGACGAGGCGGCCGAACGCGTCGTGGCGTGGCTGCGCGAGCGCGATCAGCTCGAGAAGCGCGAGAGCTACCGGCACGCGGTCGGCTTCTGCGAGCGCTCGGGCACCCGTATACAGCCGCTTCTGTCGCTGCAGTGGTGGTGCGACATGGAGACGATGGCGAAGCCGGCGATCGAGGCGATCGACTCGGGTCGCGTCACGTTTCATCCGCCGGTGCACGGCCGCGTCGCGTCCGACTGGCTGAAGGCGATCCGGCCGTGGAACGTCTCGCGCCAGCTGTGGTGGGGGCATCAGCTGCCGATCTGGTACTGCCCGGATGGCCACGTCACGTGCGCGGAGACCGCACCAGACGCCTGCGCGGAGTGCGGGAGGCACGAGCTGACGCGCGACGAGGATGTGCTCGACACGTGGTTCTCGTCGGCGCTCTGGCCGTTCGCGACGCTTGGGTGGCCTGACGACACGCCCGAGTTGCGCGCGTTCTACCCCGGCGACGTCGACTCGACCGCGCGAGACATCATCTTCCTATGGGTGAACCGGATGCTCATGTCGGGGATCGAGTTGATGGGCGATATCCCGTTCCATGACGTCGTGATCCACTCGGTGATCCTCGATCCCGAGGGCCAGCGGATGTCGAAGAGCAAGGGCAACGGCATCGACCCGGTGGAGCTGATCGACGCACACGGTGCCGATGCGATGCGCTACGGCCTGCTGAAGATGTCGTCGACGCAGGACGTCCGCTTCTCGGCGGGGCCGATCGAGGAAGGTCGCCGTCTCGCGAACAAGCTCTGGAACGCGAGCCGCCTGCTGCTGATGTCCGGCGCCGACGAGGTCGAGGAGCGCCCGTCGTCGCTCGAGGAGCGCTGGATCCTCGCGCGGATCGATGCGACGCGAGCCGAGGTTGAGCGTGACTTCGACGCCTACGAGTTCTCGCACGCCGTCGAGCGGCTGTACCACCTCACCTTCGACGACTTCTGCGACTGGTATCTCGAGGCAATCAAGCCGCGCCTCGGTGAGCCGGGCGTGAAAGCGACGGCGCTCGCCGCGCTCGAGCGCCTATTGAAGCTGCTGCATCCGGTGCTGCCGCACGTGACCGAGGAGATCTGGTCGCACCTGCCCGCCCGCGACACACGGCTGATCGTCGCGCCGTGGCCCGAGGCTGAGCCCGATTACCAGGCGGAGCTGAACGCACTCGATCAGGCCCAGACTGCGGCACGCATCTACCGCCGCAGCGGGGTGCGCATCAACGTGCCGGGCGATGCAGAGCGGATCTTCGAAGCCGTCGTGCGTCCGGCCGCGAACGGCCAGGGCGACGTGGAGGGCGAGCGCGCGCGGCTCTCGAAGGAGATCGCGCGCGCGGAGAAGATGCTCGCGAACGAGAAATTCGTCGCGAACGCCGCGCCGGACGTTGTCGAGGGCGAACGACTGAAGCTCGCGCAGTTCAAGGCCGAGCTTGACGCGCTCGGCGACTGACTGGGTCGCATCGCTCAGCCCGTGGCCGACTGATGGCTTCGGGACGGAGCGGATGCGCGCGCTGCTCGCGGAGCTTGGCGATCCGGAGCTCCGGTACGAGGCCGTACACGTCGTCGGCACGAACGGCAAATCGACGACGACGCGGATGACCGAAGAGCTGCTCGTCGACGCCGGGCTCCGCGTCGGGGCGTATCTCTCACCGCACGTTCGGGGCTGGAGCGAGCGCATTCGCGTGGGTGGAGCTGAGGCGGACTTCGAAGCGGCCGCTGCGCGGGTAAAACCGTATGCCGGCGGCGCCACCCAGTTCGAGGTTGTGACCGCGGCGGCACTGCTCGCGTTCGCCGACGCTGAGGTCGACGTCGCCGTGATCGAAGCCGGGTTGGGCGGACGCCACGACGCGACGAACGTTCTCCGCACGAGGGTCGTCGTGCTCACGAACGTCGCGCTCGATCACATGGACGTGCTCGGTGAGACGCGCGAGTCCATCGCCGCCGAGAAGCTCGCCGTCGTGCAGCCCGGCTGCACGGTCGTGCTCGGCGATCCCGAGTGGGAGGAGCTCGCCCGGACAAACGGGGCGGGAACCGTGGTCGTCGCAGGCAGTAGCAACCTCGCGCTGGCGATCGCCGCCGCGGAGGCCTTCCTCGGCGCCGAGGTCGACCCGCACGCCGCCGAGGCCGTCGAGCTCCCGGGCCGCCTCGAGACGAGGAGCGAAGAGCCACTCGAGATCTGGGACGGGGCCCACAACCTCGCCGGCGTCGGCTACCTGCTGCCGCGCCTTCCGAGCCGCGAGTACGTCCTGGTCTGCTCGATCCTCGCCGACAAGCGGCCCGAGCTCATGCTCGAGGCCCTCTCCGTCCTCGGCAGCACCCTGATCGCCACGGAATCCTCGAATTCGCGGGCAATCCGGGCAGGGGACCTCGCTGCCCGTGCCGAACCGTATTTCCAGCATGTCGAGCCGATTCCCGATCCTTTCCAGGCCCGGAGCCGCGCGCTCGAGCTCGCAGGGCGCCATGGGGCCGTTGCCGTCACGGGCTCCCTCTATCTTCTCTCTGAGCTCAATGGCCACGGCACCCGCCCATAGGCTGAGCGACAAGCTCAGCGTCTTCGCATTCGCCCTGGGCGTTCTCGCGGTCATCGTCGGCGGAGCATTTGCCGCGGGCTATTTGATAGGCAGAATCCTTTTGTGATTGCGAGCACAGCGAGCAACTTCTTCAGCTCGGGGACGTGGCTCGTCATCCGGAACCTGCTGATCTTCTTTGCGGTGGTGGTCTGGCTCGCCACGCTCTACTGGATCTACAAGGACGCGAAGCGGCGCATCGAGGATCCGTGGGTCGTCGGGGTGTCGGTGCTGATCGGCGTCGTCGTGCCCTTCTTCGGCCCGTTCATCTACATGCTGTTCCGGCCGCCGGAATACCTCGACGACGTGCGTGAGCGCGAGCTCGAGATCAGGGCGATGGAAGACCGCCTGTCGAAGCGCGACCTGCACTGCCCGGTGTGCCGCTCCGAGGTCGACTCGACGTTCCTCGTCTGTCCGATCTGCACCACGAAGCTGAAGCAAGCGTGCCTGAACTGCAAGCAGCCGCTCGAGGCGCTGTGGCAGCTCTGTCCGTACTGCGAGACGCCGGTCGAGCCGACTGCGGCGACGTTGCCGCAGTTCGAGTCCCGTCGTCGCCGCCGCGCGGAGTAGTTACAGTCCGCGGCGATGGCCGTGGAGCAGACACTCATCCTGATCAAGCCCGATGCCGTACGGCGCAGGCTTGCCGCGGAGATACTCGGCCGCATCGAGGCGCGCGGCTTCACTGTCCGCGCCGGCAAGCTCCTGACTGCGAGCCGGAACCTCGGCGAGACACACTACGCCGAGCACAGCGAAAAGCCGTTCTACGGCGAGCTTGTCGACTTCATCACGTCTGGCCCTACCTGGGCGCTCGTGGTCGAGGGCGAGAATGCGATTGCGACGATGCGCAAGACGATCGGCGCGACGAATCCCACCGACGCCGACCCGGGAACGATTCGCGGCGACCTTGCGATGTCGATGCCTGACAATCTGGTCCACGGGTCCGACTCTCCGGAGTCGGCCGAGCGCGAGGTCGCACTCTGGTTTTCCGCCGATGAACTCGGCTGAGCAGGACTCCATCGCGGCGAATGTCGCGCAGTGGACGGCGACAAACGCCGAGTTCACCGACGGCGCCGCCGAACGCAGCTGGAACGACCCCGAGCTCAAGTGGGGCGTGTTCGGCATTCCCGAGTTCGGGGCGCTCGGCGACGTAGCGGGCATCGACGTCGTGGAGTTGGGTTGCGGTACCGCGTACTTCTCGGCAAAGCTCGCGCGCCGCGGCGCACGCGTGGTGGGCGTCGACCCGACGCCCGCGCAACTCGAGACCGCGCGCCGGATGCAGGCGGAGACGGGAATCGTGTTCCCGCTCGTGGAGGCACCGGGCGAAGACGTGCCGTTGCCCGACGCATCGTTCGACCTGGCGTTCTCGGAGTACGGAGCATCGCTGTGGGCGGATCCGCAGAAGTGGATTGCCGAGGCTGCGCGGCTGCTTCGCCCTGGCGGACGCCTCGTCTTTCTCACGAACTCGATGCTCGCCCACCTCTGCACGCCGGATTCGGATGACGACGCGATCACGAACGAGCTCGTCCGGCCGCTGTTCGATCAGTACCGAACGAAATGGCCGGAGTATCCGGGCATCGAGTACCACATCTCGCACGGCCACTGGATTCGCATCTTGCGCGAGAACGGTTTCGTTCTCGACGCGATGCACGAACTGCGACCCGGCGACGACGCGCAGACGCATCACTACTACTACACGATCCCCGTGGAGTGGGCCCGTCGCTGGCCCGGCGAAGAGCTCTGGGAGGCCCACCTGCGTTGAATATTCAAGACTCGATCGCCGCGAACGTTGCCGAGTGGACTCAGACAAACGCGGAGCACCTCGATGCGACCGCCCATCGACCATGGGATCACGAAGGGATCCTCTGGGGCGTCTTTGCGATTCCGGAAGAGCAAGTGGGTGCGCTCCCCGATGTGAACGGCCTCGACGTCGTCGAGCTCGGCTGCGGCACCGCGTACTTCGGCTCATGGCTCGCTCGCCGCGGCGCGCGCGTTACCGGCGTCGATCCGACGCCTGCGCAGCTCGCGACGGCGCGACGGATGATGCAGCGCAAGGAGCTCGAGTTCCCGCTCGTCGAGGCGGCAGCCGAATCGGTGCCGCTGCCGGACGCAGCGTTCGACCTCGCCGTCTCGGAGTACGGCGCCTCGCTCTGGGCCGACCCGTACAAGTGGATTCCCGAGGCCGCGAGGCTCCTCCGGCCGGGTGGCCGGCTCGTGTTCCTCACGAACGCGACGCTCGTCTACCTCTGTGCGCCGACCGACCCCGATGAGATGGTCGGAGAAGAGCTCCTGCGCGATCAGTTCGGCATGTATCGCATCCAGTGGGAGGGCGCGACAGGCATCGAATATCACCTGTCTCACGGCACGTGGATCGCATTGCTGCGCCAGCATGGCTTCGAGATCGAGGCGCTGCACGAGCTGCGACCTCACGAGACGGCGGTCGATCCCAACTACTACGACTACGTCACCGTCGAGTGGGCCAAGAAGTGGCCTGCCGAGGAAATCTGGGTAGCGCGCAAGACGTGACCGCGATCCGGCTGCCGTCGTGGGGCGAGGTTCTGCGCGGGCCGTGGGCTCTGCGCCTGCGTTCGGGCGGCACCGGGGCGTGGCTCATGCGCGGAGAGGCCGAGTCCGTGCCGGAGCTCGAGTGCCGTTTTCTCGACGGCCGCGCCGCGCGCACTGCGACCGGCGCACTGCAAGAGCTGGGGCAGGCGTTCGAGCTGGAGGTCCCGCTGGGCGGATTCGGCGATCTACCGGCTGCCGTCGAAGGTGACGGTGAGCTCGCGCTGCTCGTCCTCGATGCCGATCGCTTGCTGATGGACGAGACGGATGCGCTCGCGCCTCTTGTCGCCGCGCTTCGCGCCGCGGCCGACCGTGTGTCGCTGCACGTGATCTTCCAGGCGCGCGAGTTGACCGCCGACGCAGAGGCCGTTCTGACGGAGTTCGGCGTCGCCGAGATCGCCGCGTGAGCGTTCCGCCTGCACCGCCGCTCCTGCTCGCGTCAACGTCGCCGCAGCGGCGCGCGATCCTCCACCAACTCGGTATTCCGTTCGACGCCGTGGCGCCGCTCTATGCAGAGCACGATCCTCCCGAGGCCGACGCGGAGCAGCTCGTCTGCGAGCACGCAGTCGGGAAGGCGCGCTCCGTCCTTGCTCAGGCGGACGACCGGCCGGTCCTCGGTGTCGACACGACGGTTGTGCTTGGCGGGCGCTTGTACGCGAAGCCGAAGGACGCCGGAGACGCGGAGCGAATGCTCGAGGAGCTGTCGGGACGGACTCACGCGGTCGTCTCGGGCCTCTGTCTCGCAACGCCCGCGTGGGAAGTCGTCTCCGCGATTGCGACGCGGGTCACGTTCCGCAAGCTGACGCCACGCGACCTTGCGGCGTATGTTGCGTCGGGGGAGTGGGAGGGGCGCGCGGGCGCCTACGCGATCCAGGGTCGTGGCGGTGCGCTCGTACGGCGCGTCGAGGGCGACTACCTCAATGTCGTCGGGTTGCCGGCGTCGCTCCTCGTCCAACTGCTCGCCGACCGTTTCCCCGGCCTGTACGGCTTCGGATAGCAAGAAGCCGCGGCGAGCCGCGGCTTCTCACATCGGGGTGCCCAGATTCGAACTGGGGACCTCTCCGACCCGAACGGAGCGCGCTACCAGGCTGCGCCACACCCCGGAGCGGCAAGCGTAGCGGGACTCAGACGCGGCGGTGGACGACCGCGGTGCAGGCGTCTTCGACGTACTCCATGCCCGCCTCGTCGGCCACGTCCCGCGCTTCGGCGGAGCGAAGGCCGAGCTGGAGCCAGAGCGCGGGCGCTCCGATCGCCGCGGCTTCGCGGGCGACGTCGGCGCAGTACTCGGCTCGACGGAACACGTCGACGAGGTCGACCGGCCCGGGTAGGTCCGCAAGCGAGGGGTAACAGCGCTCTCCCAGCACGTCGTCCGCGTTCGGATTGACGGGGATGCACCGGTAGCCGACCCGCTGGAGATAGCGCATGACGCGGTGGCTGGTGCGCAACGGATCGGGCGAGGCCCCGACGACCGCGATTGTCTGCGCTGACCGGAGGATTTCCTCAGGCGTCCTCACTTCGCGAGACTATCCTCCGCCCCCGGGTGGCCGACGAGCGTGCACAGATCGCGAAGTGGCGTGCCGGCGCCGCCGAGCTTGTAACAGACTGTTGCGAGCGCTGGGACTTGCACGCCGGCGAGCCGTACGTGCCCGGCGTGTGCGGTCATGTCGTGCGAGTCGAACGTTCCGACGGGACGCCTGCGGTGCTCAAAGTCTTTTGGCCGCATCGCGAGGCCGAGCAGGAAGCTGATGCGCTCGAGCGCTGGGACGGCGATGGCGCGGTGAAGCTGCTCGCGCGCGACGACGAGCGCAACGCGCTGCTGCTCGAGCGCTGTGAACCCGGTTCGTTTCTCTCGACGTATGACGATCCGCTCGGTGTGCTCATCGATCTGCTGCCACGCCTCTGGCGCAGCGGCGAAGGCTTCCGTCCGCTCGCGCAGGAGTCGGAGTGGTGGCTCGAGCACGAACTGGTCGACGTTGCCGACAAGCGGCTCCGCGATGCGGCGGTGGGCTACTTGCGCGAGCTCGTGCCGACGCAGGGAGAGCAGGTGCTCGTGCATCAGGACTTGCACGGTGAGAACGTTCTCGCCGCGCAGCGCGAGCCGTGGCTCGTCATCGATCCAAAACCGCTTGCCGGCGAGCGTGAGTTCTCCGTTGCATCGATCGTCCGCTCATCCGAGCTTGGGCACTCAAAGCGCCACGCATTGAGCCGGCTCGACAGGCTGTGCTCGGAGCTCGAGCTCGACCGCGACCGCGCGCTTGGCTGGACGATCGCGCAGACAATGGCCTGGTCTGACGGTGACGATACGAGGCTCGACACGGTGCGCTGGCTGCTCGAGGACGCATGAGCAACCTGCGCGCAGTGCTCTTCGACGTCGACTTCACGCTCGCAAAGCCCGGACCGGAGCTGATGCCCGAAGGGTACGTTCGCTGCGGCGAGCGGCACGGTCTCGCGCTCGAAGCGGCGCGATACGAGGACGCGCGGGACGCGGCGCTCATCGATCTCAAGCGGCATCCCGACCTCGATCACGACGAGGAGATCTGGGTCGCGTTCACCGAGCGGATCGTCGTCGGCATGGGCGGCACGGAACCGCTGTCGCACGTGGTCGCGGTGGAGCTCACGAGCCGGTGGCAACGTCATGAGAACTTCGAGCTCTACGAGGACGTCATGCCTGTGCTCGACGAGTTGCGGCGGGCCGGCCTGAAGATCGGCCTCGTTTCGAACTCCGCGCGAGACGTGCGCGACTTCGCGCGGCATCACGCGCTCGAGATCGACGCCGGAATCAGCTCGTTCCATCACGGCAAGACGAAGCCGCACAGGTCGATCTTCAAGGCCGTGCTCGACCTGCTCGAGGTCGAACCGGCGGACGCCGCGATGGTCGGCGACACCGTCGAGGACGACATCGAAGGGGCGCTCGCGCTGGGAATGCAGGCGGTGCTGGTCGACCGTCTCGGCCTCCACGAGGACTACCAGCCGCGCATCGACGACCTCTACGCGCTCCCAGCCTTGCTCGGTCTACCTACACTTTGAGCGTGGCCGCATGGCTCGCCTGGGCAATTGCAGCGTTGCTGCTCGCCGTGGGCGAGATCTTCACGCCCGGTCTCTTCTTCCTCGGGCCGATCGCGGTCGGCGCGGTGGTTGCGGCCTTCGTGTCGCTCGCCGGCCCGGCTGCGTGGCTGCAGGTCGTGATCTTTGCCGGCGCAGCTCTCGTCTCGCTCGCATTCCTGCGCCCGATCGCGCGCGCACACTTGCGCATGCCGCCGGCGCTCCGCACGGGCACAGCGGCGCTTCAAGGCGCACGCGCGACCGTGCTGCAACGCGTCGACAAGAACGGCGGTCGCGTGAAGATCGGCGGCGAGGAATGGTCCGCTCGCGCGTACATGCCCGACCAGGTGCTCGAGGCGGGCACCGAGGTCGAGGTAGTCCAGATCGAGGGCGCGACGGCGCTCGTCTACGAATAAAGGAGCTCACCCGTGGTGCCTCTCATCATCGTGTTGGTCGTCGCCGTCATCGTGCTTGCAGTCTTTGCGCGCACGGTTCGCATTGTCCCGCAGGCGCGTGCGCGTGTCGTCGAGCGCCTTGGCCGCTATCACCGGACACTCAATCCGGGCCTCGCGCTCGTCGTGCCGTTCATCGACCGGCTGCGGCCGCAGATCGACCTGCGCGAGCAAGTGGTGTCGTTCCCGCCGCAGCCTGTCATCACGGAGGACAACCTCGTCGTCAACATCGACTCGGTCATCTACTTCCAGGTCACCGACGCGAAGGCCGCGTCGTACGAGATTCAGAACTACATCCAGGCGATCGAGCAGCTGACCGTGACGACGCTGCGCAACGTGATCGGCGGCATGGCTCTCGAGAAGACGCTGACGTCGCGTGACGAGATCAACAATCAACTGCGCGGCGTGCTCGACGAGGCAACCGGGAAGTGGGGGATCCGCGTCAACCGTGTCGAGCTGAAGGCGATCGATCCGCCGGCGTCGATCAAGGACACGATGGAGAAGCAGATGCGCGCCGACCGCGAGAAGCGCGCCGCGATCCTTCAGGCGGAGGGCATGAAGCAGGCGGCGATCCTCACGGCCGAGGGCGAGAAGCAGGCGGCGGTGCTACGCGCACAGGGCCAGCGCGAAGCAACGATCCTCGAGGCGGAAGGCCAGGCGAAGGCGATCGGGACCGTCTTCGAAGCGATCCATGCCGGCAACCCCGACCCGCAGCTGCTCGCGTACCAGTACGTGCAAGCGCTGCCACAGATCGCGCAGGGTGCCTCGAACAAGGTGTGGATCATTCCGGCCGAGTTCCAGCGGGCACTCGGTCAGATCGGCCGGACCGAGGACAAGGACGCGTCCTAGCAGCGCTCGCGCCGTCCCCGGCTCAGGAGACCGCGAGCACTGCCCGCACATACCGCTGCACCGATGCAGGTGACAGGGCTCCGGCGGGCAACTCGACGACGAACGGCGACGTGCCGGGAAAGCGCGCGCTTTCCCACGTCACCGCGCTACCGCCGTAGCGCGGCAGTGAGCGCAAAGACAGCCCCGCGATCGTCGCGAAACGCTGCTCGAGCGCGTGGTTTCCCGACGAGTCGTCGACGAGATTCGCGTGTTGGTGAAACCAGATCGACACAGCCGGGCGCACCCGCAGGATCAACCGGTAGGCGAGCCGGGACTCGCGCTCGGAGAGCGGGCGCGGCCCGGAAGCGAACGTGCCACCCTGCGGCTGCCACCGTGTCGGGAAGTTGCGGTTCAGATCGACACCGTTCGCGTTCTGCCGCGTGTCGGCCACCACACCATCTGGATTCAGGTCGGGCACGATCCAAAGCGCAACGCCCTTCGGCGGCTCGACGCGCATCAATGCGCGCGCGATCGCGATTCCGGCGGGTTCGTTGCCATGGATGCAGCCGACGACGAGCACCGCGGTGCGCGGATTCGCGCCCGCGACCTCGACAGCAAGAATCTCGCGGCCCTGCGCGGAGTCGCCAAGGTCGCGCGTGCGGACGGCAGCCGCCGCCGGGCCGGCAACGGCCGCCCCGAGTAGTGCGATCAGCAGCGCTCGCGCGAGCATGTTCGCAGTGTGATGACGCTGGGTTCTCCGTGCCGCCAGGTCAAGCGGATGAGGAGTGACGCCACGTTGTCGTTGTAGCTCGTCTCCCGCAGGTGGAAATCCTCGTTGGCGCGGTGGACGAGCCAATAGCGCCCCGCTGGAAGCTTCGTGATGTCGAGCTGCTGGCCGTGGAAGAACGCGGGGTAGCGGTCGGTGTAGCCGACGGACGAGCCCTCCTCGACGTACCGCGCTTCCCGGTGAAACTGCTCGCAGTTCCCGAGAAACCGGGGTGGCCCATGCGGGACGCCGATTGCGTGGCCCCAATGGTCGGCGATGCAAAATCCGCTCTTGTAGTCCCGCATGCGGAGCTTGAAGTCGGAGGCGCTGTGCAGCTCGTAGTGGTCGAAGCCGAGGAAATGCCAGTGGTAGTGCGGGGGTGCAACGACATAGCGCAACTCCCCCGACGATGCGTCGACTCGTGCGTTACCGCCCGCCAACTGCACGAGCTGGCGCACCTGCATCACGTTCGCGTTCGGCGCCCGTGTTCCTCGGATCCACAGGATTCCCGGACCTCGATTGTCAACCATCGACGTGAACCCGAGCAGCCAGTGCCCGCGGCTTCCCTCTTCCAGAACGAGCTCGCTTGGCGGTCGCTGGACGAGGTTCGGGAACTTCGGCACTCCGAGAGGGACGACGCGCCAGTCGAGTGGAGCGCCAATGCCGAGGAGTCGCACGTCCGTGCCGTCGGGCGCGACGGACATGAGATTCACGCCGCTGGCGAAAGCAATGCGCGTGCCTCCTGGTGACCAGACGGGGAGAACGCCGCTCGGGAGAAGTGTCTGCGTCGTTCCGTCGTCGACCACGAGCGCGCTCGTGCCGTCGGCGAGTCCCGCGGCGTATGCGAGCTTCGTCTCGTCTGGCGACCACGCGAGGTCGTGCACCGAGGTGAACGGCGTCGCCGGCGGCGTTGTGTCGAAAGCGGTCGCGTCATGTCCGTTCGACTGGGCGACGTAAATCGTCGGCAAGCCGCTGCGGGTCGAGACGAAGGCGAGCTTGCCGCTCCGCGATACCGCGGCGCCGTATTCCTCTGCGTTGCTCGCAGCGACGCGCAGCGACGGCCCGGTTGGCAGCTGCACGATCCGGATCTGCCTCGCGCCCGCAACATTCGCCGTGTAGACGATCGAGGTGCCGCTGGGAACCCATGACGGCCCCCACTCGTCGACGTTCGGCGTGGCAGTGAGTCGGCGTTCACCGCTCCCGTCAGCGTTGGCGACCCAGAGGTTGCCGTTTCGCGCGAAGGCGATGAGTGTTCCATCTGGCGAATAGGCGCCGTCCTGCGCGTTCTCGATCAGCCTTTTGCGCGTTCCGTCGGGCGTGACCGAAACGAGTCCACCCCCCTGAGTCACGAGCAGTCGTGCATCGCGAGGTTCCGGCCGGATCGCCGCAGCGGCGACGTACGCTGCGATCACAGGCCGAGTTCCAGCTGCCAGTCGGCAGTGTGCTCGCCGGCGGCGGGCGCGTGATCACTGGTTGACGCACCGAATTCGGCGGCGGCTTCGGCGCGCGTCGCGACCGGGCCGACGCAGACGTCCTCGCCGTCGAACAGTCCCAACCATTCGCCCAGAGATCGGGTCGAGAGAACCTTCGCCAGAGCATTCTTGAGATCGGACTGATGTGCGTCGTACTGCCTTTCCGCGAGCTCGGGCCGGCCGACGAGCTCGCACAGCCGCTGGAAGAATTTCGGCTCGAGTGCAGCGACCGTGAGCTGCCGTCCGTCTGCGCAGGCATAGATCGAGTAGCAAGCGAAGCCGTTGGTGAGCACCGGCGACCCCGGAGTGAGTCGTTGCGCGCCATGGGTCATCGATACGACGATGTGCGCGCCCCGGCCCGTCCGTTCGCGTTCGAGCAGCGCCGCGAGCACCTCGGTCACGACGCCGAGCGCGCCTGCTGCGAGATCGGCTGCCTGGACAGGCGGGAGCGCCGGCGCTGTGTCCTCGAGCAGTCCCGCCCAGCCGACGTAGTTCAGATCGTGACCTGCGCGCTGCTCGTGCGCGCCGCCCAGGCCAAAGCCGGTAAGCGAGCAGTAGACGGCGCGCGCGGGTGCAGCCTCTGGGCCCACGCCCAGACGTGCGGCGACACCCGGCCGGAACGACTCGAGGATCACGTCGGCGCGCTCGATGAGCGCGCGCGCGAAATCGCCGTCACCGGGCAGGTCGCAGACGACCGACTCCTTGCCGGCGTTCAGCGTGTCGTACCACTCGGGCGCGGTCAGTCGCATGGGATCGCCGCCCGGCTGCTCGACGCGAATCACCCTCGCGCCGTGCTGCTGGAATTCCCTCGAAGCAAACGCACCCGGGAGTAAGCGGGTGAAGTCGACGACGAGCGTCCCCCCGAGCGCTTGCATCGCACCCGAACCTACCACTACCCTGCGACAGCCTTGGCCGAGCGCGCAGCCGGTGCGGAAGAGAAACGGCGTCTGATCCTCGACGCGGCCGTCCGCGTCTTCGCGCGAAAGGGATTCCACACGTCCCGCGTCGGCGACATCGCCGAAGAGGCCGGCGTCGCACACGGCCTGCTCTACCACTACTTCGCGTCGAAGGACGAAGTGCTCGAGACGATCTTCCGGGAGAACTGGGGCGTGCTCGTCGAGCGCATCAACGCGGTCGAGCAGTCCGGCGAGTCCGCGCAGGACCAGCTGCGCCACGTCGCCGCGATCGTCCTGCGCACCTGGCGGCATCAGCCAGACGTCGTACGTGTTCTCGTGCGCGAGATCGGGCGTAGCCCGGAAATGCAGGACCGGATCAGCGACCTCGTGAAGCCGATCGAGGCGATTCGCCGCATCATCGAGCGCGGGCAGGCGAGCGGAGAGTTTCGCGCGGATCTCGACCCGACGCTCGCGGCCGTCGTGTTCTACGGAGGCATCGACGAGTTGCTCACCGGCTGGGTGCTCGGCCAACTGCCGAGCGGGGACGCAGAGGTCGAGGCTGCCGAGCACACGGTCCTCGAGGTGCTGGGCGCCGGCTTCTCGGCGTCGTTAGCGCCCGCTGCCGACTAGCTCGGCGAAGCGCTGCACGCCGACGTTGCCGCCGGAGATCACGACGCCGACGGTCTTGCCGCGCAAGCGGCCGTTCAAGAGGGCCGCGATCCCGACGGCGCCGCTCGGCTCGACGACAAGCTTCAGGCGATCGAAGAGGAACGTCATTGCGTCGATGATCTCCGCATCGCTCACGGTCACGATCTCATCGACGAGCTCCCGGTTGACGTCGAAGGTGAGCTCGCCGGGCTCCGCCGCCTGCAGTCCGTCGGCGATCGTGCGCGGCACTCCCACGTTCACGCGTTTACCGGCGGCGAGCGACTGCGCGGTGTCGTTGCCCCTCTCTGGCTCGACTCCCGCGACGCGGATCGCAGGGTGAAGCGTCTTCGCGACGGTCGCGCAACCCGCGATCAGGCCACCGCCGCCGACCGGCGTCACGAGCAGATCGAGCTCGGGGACCTCGACGAGCAGCTCGAGCGCCACGGTGCCCTGGCCTGCCATCACGAGCGGATCGTCATACGGCTTGACGAGGGCCAGGCCGCGTTCCTCCGCCAGCTGCGCGCCGATCTCCTCGCGGTTCTCGGCGAAGCGGTCGTACAGCACGATCTCGGCTCCATAGCCGCGCGTGGCCTCGAGCTTGGCGTCCGGCGCGTCCTCGGGCATCACGATCGTCGCGCTCGTGCCGAGCAGTCGTGCGGCAATAGCGACGGCCTGCGCGTGATTGCCCGATGAATACGCCAGAACGCCGCGTTGGCGCTCGTCATCGGGCAGTGACGCGATCTTGTTGTACGCGCCGCGAAACTTGAACGCGCCGCCACGCTGGAAGCACTCGGCTTTCACGTACACGGATGCACCGGCGAGGCCGTCGAGTGTGTGTGACGTCAGTACCGGCGTGCGATGCGCGACCCCGTGCAGACGCTGGGCCGCGACCTGCACGTCTCCGAGCTCGATCACCGGCACGGATTTGCGTGGGCGCGGAGAAGTCCGAACCCCCAGAGCTTCCCCTGGACGACGTAGTAGACCGAGCGTGCCCGCGGCCCGTCGGCAACGCGAGCGTCGTAGCCGGGGCAGACGACATTGACGAGCGGTCCGGTCGAGGTCGTGAGCTGCGCTTCGACCACGCCGAGCGCCAAGCCATTCGCTGCACGCCACCCTCCGGGCTGCCACAGCGTGTACACGGCTGAGACCTGGTCGCGGGTGAACTCGACGGCGAGGCCGCGCTGGTCGAACGGCTTGTAGTTGAAGTACCACGTCGTCGTGGCGCACCGCGTGCAGACGCCGTGCGGGCCGAGTGCTGCGCGAACAGCGGCAACGCTCTCGCCTAGGCGGATGCCGGCGAGCGAGCGTCCGGGCAGAAAGACACCGCTGCGCGGGAGGCCGGCGATCGCGGAGCCGGCAAAGACGAGTAGTGCCGCGCACAAGGCGAGAGTCCTCATAGGGCCGAGCTCCAGGCATCGCGAATTGCGGCGCAGTTTGTCAAGGCTCCATGCTGCCTCACGGTGTCCTCATTCTCCCCGTGCGGGGAGCGAAGGACATTGAGGTACTCGGCAATGTCTTTGAGATCCCAGGTGAGCCTGAAGAAGTCGAGTGCAGCGTCATGCCGATCGTCGTCGACGAGCATCCAGAGGTCTCGCTCCGGCGGGGCGAGCGCCACGGTGTCCCAGTCGACCAAGACCCGGCCGTCCTTCGTTCGCATGACGTTGGCGGCGTGCGGCTCTCCGTGGGTCACGACCCACGGGGCTCCGCGCTCCTCTGCCTCCGCAGCAAACCGGTCGGCCAGCGAGAGCAGCGCGGCCAACTCGGCGGCGGAGGCTTTGACCGCGGCCCGCGCCGGCTCGGAAAGCGGTCCACCAGTCCACATCTCGTCCAGGTCGAGGAGTGCGGCCTCGAGATGCCGACGCCCGGGGATGGTCAAGCCGACGCGGGGGACGGCGGGCGGGGCCGGCGCCTGGTGCAGCTCCGCGAGCACTGCAAGGATGGCCTCCCGGTCGCCGTCTTCGTAGACGCCGAACTCGCCCGCCTTGCCTTCGACGAATGGGAAGAGTGCGATGGTGTACTGCGGATCGAATCGGCGCAGAGATTCGCCCCCGCGAGCGGGGATCGCCGCGACCACGAACTGCAAGCCACCGTCGCGGAGAGCCACGGACGTGTCGAAGGCGGCTCGCAAGCCGTGGAACGCGGCGTCACACGTGTCTCCGAGCCAGGTCTTCATGCCGAGGTCGTCGACGGTGGCGAAGGCGCGGCGGCCGGCCGTGTCTCGAACCTCCCAGTGATAGCTCCCTGCGCCGACGGCGACGTAGTCGGCAGTGAACGCATCGAAGTCCCAGCCGTGCCGCAGGGCGTCGATGACGGATTCACCGTCGAGGTTCTCCGGCGTCGCCCGCACCGCACGCAGAGTACCGGGCTGCTTAGGATCGGACTATGCCGTCGCTCTGGAGCTCGCTCGCCGACCTGCGCGTGCGTATCGATGACTACTCCATCGAGCGACGCGAGCAGGTGGTCTCCGACTCGTTCACACGCGTGACGACGACGGTGATTTTGCACGGTGACGAGCAGACCGGCGAGGGGGAGGACGTCACCTACACCGCGCCGGATCACGACGACTTTCCCGTCGACGAGATGCTCGCCGGCACCTGGTCGCTGCACGAATATTCGGTGCGGCTCAACGAGCTCGAGCTCTTCGACGCTGAGCCGCAGATGGAGGCGTCACGCGACTACCGACGCTGGGCGTTCGAGAGCGCCGCGCTCGACCTCGCGTTGCGGCAGGCCGGGCGCTCGCTCGCCGACGTCCTCGGGCGTGAGTACCTACCCGTGAGCTTCGTCGCATCGACGCGCGCCGAGATCGGGCCGTATCGCGAGCTGTACCCCGAGCTCGAGTTCAAGCTGGACGTGGGGAAGGACTGGGACCGGGAGCTCATGGAGCGACTTGCTGCGGCCGATCGCGTGCGCGTCCTCGACCTGAAGGCGTACTACCGCGGGACGTCGGTCGATCTCGTCCCCGACCCCGACCAGTACCGACTGGTGGTCGAGTGTTTTCCGGACGTGGTGATCGAGGACGCATGGCTCGAGGATGGATGCCGTGAGGCGCTCGCGGGAGCGGAGGATCGCCTGAGCTTCGACGCGCCGATCCACTCGTGGGCCGACGTGGGCAAGCTGCCGGTCAAGCCGCTCTGGCTCAACATCAAGCCGTCGCGGTTCGGAACGCTGGCCCGGCTCCTCGAGTGCATCGAGGAGTGCGACGAGCGTGGAATCCGCATGTACGGCGGCGGGCAGTTCGAGCTCGGCCCCGGCCGACGTCAGATCCAGCGGCTCGCGTCCGTGTTCTACGCGGATGGACCGAACGACGTCGCCCCGGCCGAGTACAACGAGGGTCCCGCCCGTCCGGGGCTCCCGCAGAGCCCGTTGCCGCCGCCTGATGCCGCAGGCTTCTAATCGCAGGGGAACCCACGGTTCCCCCGTGTGACCCCTCCTTCGTCCGTCGGAACGTGTGAGCTGGCGTGCGCTGCGGCGAGAGCGCGGTCTCGCCTCCGTGCGTGGGAGGCTGTTCGGCCGAGAGCGGAAAACGTGTTGGAAGTGCTCTCTAGCGGCAGACGGCATCGAGAAGCGCCCTCGCCTCCCGCCGCGAGCGGAGCACGTGCCCCGTCGTGTGAGACCCGTGCCGCAAGATCTCGGATCGTGCGTACTCAGGTTCTGTACGGCGGTTGCGCCAAATCCTCCCAATGCCACCCCATTCGTCGCGCAAGCGTCGGTTGACCGAATCCTCGCAACCCTCGGGCATCTCGCCAACGGGCTTGCGAAGCCCCCGCACAAACGCGCGACTCGCGCACAACCACCAAGGAGTATCGAGAAAGACGATGGTTTCCGCGCGTTCGAGCCGGAGGGCAAGCGTCTCGTTGTAGTTACCGTCGATGATCCAAGCCTCGCCAGCGAGCAGCGCGCGTTGCCGGTATCGCCATTCGTCGCCCGACGGTCGCACCCAGCCTGGGTTCCAGTAGTGGACGTCGAGGTGAATCAACGGCAAACCAGTCCTTGCAGCGAGCGCACGTGCGAACGTGCTCTTCCCGGACCCCATCATCCCGTCGACGAGAACGCGGTGGCCGATCATCCGAGACGCGCCGTTCATGACGCAGAGTGTGCCACCGGCGCCGAGCAGATTGCTCGCTTGGCGCTCTTCATCGCCAACGACGAACCGGCGTTCCGTGACCGGGGACACTCCCCTTTCACGGAACCGTCACGGGTCTTCGCTGCACCGGATAGTTGACCGGCGCAGTGCCGGCTCCTGCCGTCGGAGGCTTTCCGCCGGGGACACTCCCCAGTAACGGAACCGTCGGGACTTAGCGACGCCGTGCGCGTTCGGTGATCGGTTTATCGAGTCCTCACGGATTAGTGCTCGAACGGTAACTCGGTGAAGTGCGCCGTCTCAGGCTCGATCCAGTAGACCGTGCCGGTGCGCATCGGGAACGGCTTACCGATGTAGTACTGCGAGATCCGGTCGATCACTTCGAGCGCCGGCTCTCCCTCGACGACTTCCACGACTCGGCCGCGGATCTGCGCATTGCAGTACGGGTTGTCGCCGTCGACGAGTGACAGTGCCACGCGCGTGTCGCTCGCGAGGTTTCGCGCCTTGCGGGACGTCGACTGCGTGAAAAACGCGATGCGTCCATCCTCGAAGATCGCCCAGAGCGGGATCGAATGCGGCGCGCCGTCGGGAAGCGCCGTCGCCAGGTGCACGAAGTTCCGTCCTTCGGTGAAGAGCGCCGCGATCCGCGGATCTATCTGAATGCGTTCTCTCCGGTCAGGGCCTGGCCGACGACGAGCGTGTGGACTTCGTGCGTGCCTTCGTACGTCAGTACGGACTCGAGGTTGTTCATGTGGCGGATCACCGGGTACTCGAGCGTGATGCCGTTGCCGCCGAGAATCGTGCGCGCGCTGCGAGCGACTTCGATCGCGCCGCGGACGTTGCCCATCTTGCCCATGCTGACGTGTTCGGGCCTCAACGTGCCGTCGTCCTTCATCCGGCCGAGGTGCAGCGCGACGAGCGTTGCGCGGTTGATCTCGAGCGCCATCTCGGCGAGCTTCTGCTGTGTCAGCTGGTACCCGGCGATTGGCTTGCCGAAGACCATGCGTTCCTTCGAGTAGTCGAGCGCCGACTCGAAGCACGCACGCGCAGCACCGACGGAGCCCCACACGATCCCGTAGCGCGCCTCGTTCAGGCACGACAGCGGCCCGCGGAGCGACGACACCTCGGGGAAGCGGTTCTCGTCTGGCACGCGCACATCCTTCAGCACGAGCTCCGACGTGACGGAGGCGCGCAGCGACAGCTTGTGCTTCATCTCCGGAGCTTCGAAGCCTGGCATCCCCTTCTCGACGAGGAAGCCGTTGATCGCGCCGTCGTCCGTGCGCGCCCAGACCACGGCGACGTCGGCGATCGTGCCGTTCGTGATCCACATCTTCGTTCCGTTCAACACCCAGTCGGAGCCGTCACGTCGCGCGGTCGTGCGCATCGAGCCCGGGTCCGACCCTGCGTCAGGCTCCGTGAGGCCGAAGCAGCCGATCGCATCGCCTTCGTGCATCGGCGGGAGCCAGCGCTGCTTCTGCTCCTCGGAGCCCCAGCGCCAGATCGCGAACATCGCCAGCGAGCCCTGCACCGACACGAGCGACCGGATGCCCGAATCGCCGGCCTCGAGCTCGAGGCACGTCAGCCCGTAGGCGACGGAGCTCGCTCCGGGCAGGCCGTAACCCTCGAGGTGCATCCCGAAGAGACCGAGCTGGGCGACTTCCTTGGCGAGCTCGCGCGGCAGGATGCCCTGCTCGAACCACTCGCCCACCTCGGGAACGATCCGGTCGCGCACGAACTTGCGGACCGTGTCGCGAATCGCCTTCTCCTCGTCGTCGAGCAGGGCGTCGATCGCGAGGAAGTCGCGAGGATCGAGTGCGGTCGGCTTGGCCGTGGTCGCCACCCTTGAATCGTAGAGCAGGACTACTGCGCCGGTGCGAGGTGCGCCAGCGCCAGCGCCAGCCATGCTGTGGCGTACCGCTGCCAGAGGCGCTGCTCGTGGCCGCCCGCATAGACCCGGAAGATGTGCGGGATGGCGGCACGCGAAAGCTCGAGGTTCAGCTGCCGATTCTCGGCAAGGAAGCGAGAGTCGCCGCTGCCGACGTAGAAGGCGACGCCGGTGTGGAGGCGCAGGAGCTGAGCACGCGTTGCGAGCAATTGCCGGTGGACGTCGTTGTCCGGTCCGAGGTCGATCGCCTTCGTTCCCGTCGGGTCGGTGGGATGGAAGTACCCGCTCCAAGACTGGACGACCGAGAAGGTGCCGAGATGTGCAAAGCCGATGTGCATCGCTCCGAAGCCGCCTGCCGAGATGCCGACGATCGCGCGGGCCGCGCGCGTCGGGATCGTGCGGTAGAGCGAGTCGACGATCAGAGGCAGCTCGCGGGCGATTGCGGTCTCCCACCGGTCGCCGGGGCCGTGGTCGACATATTCTGGATCGGGCTCGTTCCAGCGGGCGCCCTGCGGCGCGACGAGGATCGCAGACCGTCCGACCTGGTCGAGCGCCTGCTCGACGAAGCCGACGCCCTGATACGCGGTGGCGCCCGACGGGAGCCCGTGCAGGAAGTAGACGACCGGATACCGGAGGGCCGTCGTCGCGTAGTCGGCCGGGAGGTAAACCTCGTAATGGAGCGTCCCGTCGAGCGCGAACGAGTGGAAATGACTCGTCCTGCACCCGCGATCGATCAGGTCCCGCGGCTGCTATCGCAGCCGAGAGAAGAGCGCCTGCCAGGACGATGATCCCGGCTCGTTTCATCGGAAGACGTAATCCGGGCTCAACGCCCGATTAACGCAACCACGCTACATACAAGTTGTGACGCTGGCGCGGCCAGTCGGGCTGTACGCGGCGTTGGCTGCCGCTCTTTGCGCGTTTCTGGGCGTGGGGCTCTTCGGCGCGCGCGGCTATCTCGACAACTATCTCTCGTATCGCGGCTTCGCGCCGCCCCGCGAGCCTGCCTTCGTCACCCGCCCGGGCACGGTTCAGCGTCTGACCGTGCCGAGCCCGGCGCTCGGCGGACGCGCGCAGGAGGCGTATGTGTACCTGCCATCCGGCTACGCGCTGCATCCCCACCGGCGCTACTCGGTGCTCTATCTCCTCCACGGCTTTCCGGGCCGGCCGCTCGCGTTCCTTCAGACGGTCCAGATGGGGATTGTCGACGACGTCCTGACCACGACCCATCGAGCGCAGCCGCTGATCCTCGTCATGCCGTTCGGCTCGACGGGAACCTTCGACGACCAGGAGTGGGTGAACGGCATCGGAACCGGCAGCGGCTGGTCGACCTTCGTCTCCCGCGATGTCGTCCACTACGTCGACGCGCACTACCGAACGATTGCAACGGCCCGCGGGCGCGGGATCGCGGGGCTGTCGGAAGGCGGATACGGCGCGATCAACATCGCGGTGCATCACCCGCGAGAGTTCGGCGTCGTCGAGAGCTGGTCGGGTTATATGCGGCCGGACAAGCTGCACTCGATCTTCGGGCCCAGTCTGCAGCTCCTGCCTGCCAACGATCCGCGGCTCCTCGTGCGGCGGGCAGCGCCGAACCTGCGCAAGATCGGGACGTACTTCTGGTTCTACTCGGGCTCGACCGACGGGTTCCGCTTGCAGAACGCCGCGTTCGCGCACGAGCTCTCGGCGCTCCATGTCTCGCACAAGTACCGGCTCGTCTACGGCGGACACAACTGGGCGATCTGGCGGGACAACGCGCGCGTTGCCTATCTCGCGGCGGCTGGAAGGCTCGCGCATGGTTAGGGTCGCCCGCAGCATCGGCGCCGTCGTGCTGTCGCTCGGCGTGCTCGTCGCAACGACCGGATGGCTCTATCTCGCGCGACCGGTGGTGCACGTTCCCGGTGTTCCCGTGCGCGACGCGCTCGCGCTCGACGAGCTTTCGAAGCATGGCGGCGTCTCGATCGTTCTCTTCCTCGCCGTGTGGGGCGTCGCCGCCGCGATCCTGGGTCTCGTCGCCCGCTCCGCGCACGCCGAACGGTTGACCGCGGGCTTGCTGCTCGCACTCGGCACCGGGGCGTGGCTCTACGTGCTCAACGGCGTCTCGATCCTCGTCGTCCGCCAGATCCCCGCGCATGAAGCGTTCCGCGCAGCTGCCGCGGAACAAGCCGTCGTCATTCCCGCAGCACTTGCCGGAATCGGCGGTGCACTGCTCGGCCGTTCGAAATCGCACTCGGAGCCACGGGCGCGGATCGTGCTTGCCTGGCTCGTCGCTGGTGTCGCGTTGCTGGCGGCGTTCGACGCCGTGTTCCCCGAGCACCGGCGCTCGCTCATCACGACTCTCGATCCGGCGCATGTT
Organism: uncultured Actinomycetes bacterium; assembly: GCA_963707525.1. Lineage (GTDB taxonomy): Bacteria > Actinomycetota > Thermoleophilia > Gaiellales > Gaiellaceae > Palsa-739. Next base: position 292,328 of record CAVPQJ010000002.1, read on the forward strand.
CACGGGCTTGCAAAGGCGCTCGTCGCCCCGCTCGCGGCAGGGCTCGCCGTCTCGGCACGCGGGCTTGCACGCGGAAATCGCCGCGCCTGGCAGGTCGCGGGCTGCCTGATGACCGTGCTGCTCGTCCTTCATATCGGACGGCGTTTCGACGAAGGCGCGATCGTCACCGGCATCGCCGTTGTCGCGCTCGTCGCTCGACGCGGTGACTTCGGTCGGCGCGGCGATCCGGAATCGAAGCCACGCATCTTCGTGCACGCCGTGCTCGCTGCGCTCGCGGTCGTCGTGTACGGGGTCGCGACGCTCTGGGTGAACCGCATGATGGCGGACGGCCCCTACTCGCTCTCGTTCGCGCTCCGCGTCACCGGCCGCGCTCTCGCGGGCCTGAGCTTCCGCGGTGCCGATGATCTGAACGGACCGCTGGCCGACTGGTTCCCCGTCTCCGTCTTTCTCCTGGCGTGGGGCGCCGTTGCACTGCTGCTCGTCGAATGGCTTGGCGCCCTGGCGCTACCGGCAGCGGCACGTCGACCGCGAGCGGGAGCAGGTGCATGACCTCGTGTCGCGCTACGGAGCGGACACGATCGCGCCGTTTGCGCTCCGCGCCGACAAGTCGTATTTCTTCTCCGACGATCAAACGGCGTTCCTCGCCTACCGCGTCTCGGGAGGCGTTGCGATCGTCGCCGGCGATCCGATCGGGCCGCAGGACGCCCATTGCGAGCTCGTCCGCCGCTTCATCGATTTCGCGCATGCACGCGGCTGGCGAGTCGCAGTGCTCGGCGTGTCGGAGGCGTCGCTCGAGCTCTACCGCTCGCTCGGCTTACGCGCGCTCTACCACGGGGACGAAGCCGTCGTGAACACCGCGACGTTCTCGCTCGAGGGCAGGCCGATCCGCAAGGTGCGGCAGTCCGTTCATCGCTTGCACGATGCGGGCTTCGAAGCAGTCGCACTGCGTCCGAGCGAGCTCGACTCCGCCATGCGCGAGCGCCTCGAGGACGTTGCTCGCACGTGGCGTGGAAACGCGCCCGAGCGCGGCTTCACGATGGCGCTCGACGCGCTCTTCGCGCTCGGCGACGATGACGCGATCTTCATCGTCGGCTTCGACTGCACGCGGGAGCCGATGGGATTTCTCCACTTCGCGATCTCGCAACGCCGGCGGCGCCCTCTCGCTCTCGAGCATGCCGCGCCTGCGCGAGGTGCCGAACGGCTTCAACGAGTGGCTGATCTGCGAGTCGATCGGTTGGGCGCGCGAGCACGGGTACCGGCGCGTGTCGTTGAACTTCGCCCCCTTCGCCGCGCTCCTCGCGCCCGACGGAGAGCTCACGCGCGCCGAGCAGCTGCAGGCCGCGACGCTTCGACGGCTCAAGGGACGGTTCCAGCTCGACAATCTGCTGCACTTCAACCGCAAGTTCTTTCCGGAGTGGCAGCGCCGCTTCGTCGTGTACGAACGGCGGCGCGATCTGCCCGCGCGTCGGCGTGGCGGCGCTCGCCGCCGAGGCGTACCTTCCGTTTCAGTGATCGCAGCCGGGCTCTTGCTCTCGGTCGCATCGGCGGTCGCGATCAACGGCGGCTACTCGCTGCAGCATGCCTCCGCGTCGCGTCTGCCTCCGCTCAGCCTGCGCCGGCCGCTTGCAGTCGCTCCTGGCGCTCTTCGGCAATCGCCGCTGGATCGTCGGCTTCCTCGGCGGTATCGGCGGCTGGGTGCTCTACGTCGCGGCGCTACGGCTCGCGCCGCTCTCGCTCGTCCAGGCGGCCGCGGCCGGTGGCATCGGCGTTCTTGCGCTCGGCGGAGGGCGGCTCCGGCCGGCCGAGCGGATCGGCGTCGGCGCGGCACTCGGCGGGCTGCTGCTGCTCGGGCTGTCGCTCGGGTCGCATCCGCCGTCCAATCGAGGAACGGTTGGCGCGGTCGTGCTCTGGCTCGTCGCGTCGGCGGGCGCCGCCGCGCTCGTCGTCCGGGTGCTGCCGCCGGGCGCCGGCTTCGGCACCGCCGCCGGGGTGCTCTATGCGGCCGGCGACGTCGGGACGAAGGCGGCCGTCGGAGGCGGCGCGAGGCTCTGGTTCATCCCGGCCATCCTCGCGTGCCATGGGGCCGCCTTCGTTTGCATGCAGCTCGCGTTCCAGCGGGGCGGCCGCCTCGGCACGGCGGGTCTCGCGGTGCTCTGGACGAACGCCCTGCCGATCGTCGCGGGCACGATCGTCTTCGGCGAATCGCTTCCGGGCGGCTTCAGCGGCACCGCTCGCGTGGCTGCCTTCGTGCTCGTCCTGATCGGCGCAGCCGCGCTCAGCAGGCCGCCGATTGACGCCGCAGGGCCCGTCGCTACAATTTCGATTGACTAGTCAGTCAACGAACGTTCGAGGAGATCCATGGCGACGATCGAGCAGGGTGCGGCGACGGGCGTCTCGTTCGCGCTGACGGACGAGCAGAAGGCTCTGCGCGACCTGGCCCACGAGTTCTCGGCCAAGGAGATCCGGCCGAAAGAGGCCGAGTACGACGAGAAGATGCAGCACCCGGTCGAGGTGATCGCGAAGGCGCACGAGCTCGGGCTCATGAACCTCCACGTCCCCGAGGAGTACGGCGGCCTCGGCCTCGGCTGCTTCGACGGGATGCTCGTCGGCGAGGAGCTCTACTGGGGCTGTGCCGGAATCGGCACCTCGGTCTCTGCCAACGGCCTCGGCTCCGGCCCGGTGATCATCGCCGGCAGCGACGAGCAGAAGACGATGTGGCTGAAGCCGTTGCTCGAGGAGCCGATCCTCTGCTCGTTCGGCCTCACCGAGCCCGGCGCCGGCTCCGACGTCGCCTCGCTGAAGACGACCGCGGTGCGTGACGGCGACGAGTACGTCATCAACGGCTCGAAGACGTTCATCACGAACGCCGGCTACGCCGCCTGGACGGTTGTGTTCGCGAAGACCGACCCGAAAGCCGGCTCGAAGGGGATGTCTGCGTTCATCGTCCCGATGGACGCCGCGGGGGTCATCGATCGAGAAGCATCTCGACAAGATGGGGCAGCGCGCCACGGATACGTCGGCCTTCGCGCTCCAGGACGTACGCGTCCCCGCCGAGAACCGCCTCGGAGAGGAGGGTGACGGGTTCAAGATCGCGATGGCGACGCTCGACTTCACGCGTCCCGGCACCGCGGTCGGCGCCGTCGGCGTGGCGCAGGCGGCCTACGAGCACGCGGTCGACTACGCGAAGCAGCGCGTCACGTTCGACGTGCCGATCGCGATGCACCAGGGCATCAACTTCATGATCGCCGACATGGCGACCGAGATCGAGGCTGCGCGCCTGCTCACCTGGCAGGCAGCGTGGATGCTCGACCAGGGCTACGGCCGGAAGGCGACGCTCTACTCCTCATTCGCCAAGCGCTTCGCGGCGGACACCGCGATGAAGGTCGCGACCGACGCCGTGCAGGTGTTCGGCGGCTACGGCTACATCAAGGAATATCCGGTCGAGAAGCTCATGCGCGACGCGAAGCTGTTTCAGATTTATGAGGGGACCAGCCAGATCCAGCGGCTCGTGATCGCAAAGGAAATATTCTTGCCGCGTGACGATTGAGATCGATCTCTCCGGCCGAGTGGCACTCGTCACCGGAGGATCGCGAGGACTTGGACGGGCGGACGCGCTGACGCTCGCCAGAGCCGGCGCGGATGTCGTCGTTGCCGACCTGCTCGTCGAATCGGAGCTGTCGGAGGACACCGACCGCTACGGCCCGCTCGCGACCGTTGCGCGCACGCAGGGTCTCGTGCACACCGAGGAGACCGTCGAGGAGATACGCGGCATGGGCCGTCGTGCGATCGCCGTCCGCTGCGACGTCACGGAACGTGCGGAGGTCGATGTGGCGGTTGCCCGCGCCGTCGGGGAATTCGGCTCGGTCGACATCCTCGTGAACAATGCCGGGACGCTCGACCACGCGGCACAGTTCCAGCAGCAGTCGCCGGAGCTGTGGGAGCGGGACCTCCGGGTCAACCTGACGGGCGCCTTCAACTGCGCGCAGGCGGTCTGGCCGCACATGCGCGAACGCAGGCTGGGGTCGCGTCATCAACATGGCGTCGGTCGCGGGAACGCTCGGCGGCTTCGGGCAGGCGAGCTATTCGACGACGAAGGCGGGACTGCTCGGCTTGACAAGGACGCTCGCGATGGAGGGCGCACGCCACGGGATCACCTGCAACGCGATCGTCCCCGGCGTCATCGGCACAGAGGCCTTCAACATGGCCAACGCCGAGATGAACGATCGCATCGTCAAGCGGACCGCGCTGAAGAGGCCCGGCGAGCCGCAAGAGATTGCGAATGCGATCGCGTTTCTCTGCTCCGACCTGGCCGCATACATCACCGGCATCGAGCTCAACGTCTCCGGCGGCGTCGAGCTTTTCGTTTTCTAGCGCCCTCGGCAGACCTCGCTACATTGGTGGCGTGCGCCGGCGCCTCGTCTTTCTGCTGCTCTCGATCATTGCCACCGCCATCGTGCTGGGTTTTGTCTTCGCCGGTTCGGCGACGACCCTCGCGAGCGGCGTGACGATCGACGGCATCGACGTCGGGGGGATGAACGCGAAGGATGCGCGCGCCCTGCTGCAGCGTCGCTCCGACGCGGTGGCAAGCAAGCCGGTCGTGTTCCTCGCCGGCGGCAAGCGCTTCTCGATCCGCCCGAACGAGCTCGGCGTCGAGCCGGACTGGAAGGCGGCCATCGCCGCCGCGCAGCGCCAGGGGGACGGTTTCGGCCCGATTCGAGGCTTCAAGCGCCTCGACGTGCAGGTCTTCGGCGCTGATGTGACGCCGCCGACAACGGTCCTCAACGGCGCCTTGCAGTACAAGCTCGGCCTGATCGCCAAGGAGGTGAACCGCGTTCCGGTGAACGCTGCCGTCGTCCGTCACGGCCTGCGGATCGCGGTCCAGCCGGCGCAGGCTGGGCGCGTCCTCGACCGGGTCGCTGCAGCGCGAACGATCGTCAAGGAGCTTGGTGCGCTCGATCGAAGCTCCGCGAGCGTCGAGCTGCCGTTCCGTTTCCGGCCGCCTCTCGTACGCGCCGGCGCGCTCGCAAACGCTGCGCGCCAGGCGCGGCTCGTGCTCTCCGCCCCGGTTCATCTGCAGCTCGGCAAGACCCGCTGGCTCTTGTCGCGCGCGAAGCTCGCTCGCCTGATCGATCTGCCCGCCGACGGCCGAACGCAGCTGGCGGTGGGCGGACTGGCGGCCAACGAGTGGCTCCGTCGGCTCGGCAAGCGCGTCGAGAAGCCTCCGCACGACGCGACCTTCGCTGTCGACGGCAAGCACGTGCATGTCGTGCCTGCGCGACCGGGCACTCAGCTCGCCGCGTTTGCAGCCTCACGTGCGGTACTGCACGCCGCTCTCAAGCGCCGGTCCGACCTGCGCGTCGCGCAGCTCCCGGTCGAGGAACAGCCCGCGAAGCTCACCACCGCTGCGGCCCAGGCGATGCACATCAGCGCGCAAGTGTCCGGCTACACGACGGTGTTCGGTGGCGTGCCGAATCGCATCCACAACGTCGAGCTCGTGGCGCATCTCGTCGACCAGAAGCTGATCGCGCCCGATGCGACGTTCTCCTTCAACAAGACCACCGGCGAGCGGAATGCCGAGAAGGGCTTCCTCGTCGCGCCCGTGATCGTGAACGGAGAGGTGACGACCGGCCTCGGCGGCGGCGTGTGCCAGGTCTCGACCACCGTCTTCAACGCGGCGTTCGAGGCCGGCTTGAAGATCACCGAGCGCACGAACCACGCGCTCTATATCAGCCACTACCCGCAAGGACGCGATGCGACCGTGAACTATCCCGACGTCGATCTGCAGTTCGTGAACGACACCGGCAATTGGCTGCTCCTGCGCACGTTCGTCAGCTCGTCTTCGCTCACTGTGGGCCTGTACGGAACGCCGGTGGATCGAAGGGTCACGAGCACGACGAGCCCGCTCGTCTCCCACGGCGTCCCGCCGGTGAAGAAGACGATCGATCCCACGCTCAAGCCGGGCGAAAAGGTCGTCGACGACCCCGGTTTGCCGGCTATGACGACGAGCGTCACGAGGGATGTCTACGCGGCGGGCGGCAAGCTGCTCTACCACGACACCTGGTACTCGTCCTACCGCGCGCTACCGAAGCTCGTGCGGATCGGACCGGCCAAGAAGAAGAAGCACAAGCCGGTTACGACGACGACGTCGACGACCACGACGACGACGACTCAACCCGGCCAATAGCATCGCGAAGCCAGTCCGGCACGCGCGTCGGCTTGAGCGTCGCCGAATCGACGCAAGCGTGAGCGGTGTAGCCGTCGGCCATCAGCGTGCCATCGTCGCGGACGATCGCGTATTCGTAGCGAAACCGAGCCCCGCGCAGGCCAACGCAGCGCGTATGCACGTGCAGGAGGTCGTCGAACACGGCGGGAACGACGTACCGGCAGTGCGACTCGAGGACGAGCGCCTCGATTCCGTGGTCGCGTAGCGCCTGGTAGCCGCCCGCGTACTCGCGCAGGTACTCGACGCGCGCGACCTCGTACCAGACGAGGTAGGAGGCGTTGTGCGCGATCCCCTGGGCGTCGGTATCAGCGAAGCGGACGCGAACCGACGTTGCGAATGTGTAGCCCTCCACGGGCCAACTCTACGATGCGCGGCATGAGCATCGAACGGCTTGCCGAGCTGATGGAAGCGCGTCGTCCGTGCGTCGTGCTGACGGGCGCCGGCATCAGCACCGAATCGGGCATCCCCGACTTCCGTTCGCCAACCGGTGTGTGGGCGCAGTACGACCCGATGGAGTACGCGACGATCGACGCGTTCCTCGAGGACCCCGCGAAGGTGTGGGACTTCTACGGCAAGCGCCTCGCCATGCTCGACGACGCTCAACCGAACGACGGCCATCGCGCGCTCGCCGAGCTCGAGGATCGCGGCTGGGTGCGCGCGGTCGTCACGCAGAACATCGATCGGCTGCACGAGCGGGCGGGTTCCCGCGCGCTCGTCGAGGTGCACGGATCGATCCGGACTTCGAGCTGCCTGGCATGCGGAACGGTGGTGCCGTTCGCGGAGGTCGTCGCACTCCTTCCCGTTCCCGGCTGTCCGGCCTGCGGACGGATCCTCAAGCCCGACGTGGTCATGTTCGGCGAGCTGCTGCCCGAGGCGGCGATCGGGCGGGCGCTGCAGCTCGCAGCGACGGCCGGGCTGCTGCTCGTGGTCGGCTCGTCCCTCGAGGTGTACCCGGTCGCGGGTCTGCCGCGCGAGACGCTTGGCGCCGGCGGCTCGCTCGCAATCGTCAATCGCGGCTCGACGCCGTTCGACAGCAGGGCATCCGTGACGATCGACGCTGGCGCCGGCGAGACGCTGCGTGCGCTCGCGCGTGCGCTAGCCGAGCGACCGTAGCGATGCGGCGAAGATCGCCTGACGGAAGCGGCCGTTGAGCGGCGACGCCGCAAGAGCGAACACGGGCACGACGCGCGAACCGGCGTAGGACGTCGAGAAGTAATCGCCGACCATGCGTCCGCCCTCCGCGCGCGGCACCCAGTTGGTCGAGAACGGCTGCGCATCGAGATGCTGAGCTGCGCTCCAGGTCTTGCCCCCGTCTCGCGACTGCACGAGGCTCATCCCGAGCCGGCATGGGCCACGGCTGCACGGGCCGTAATAGTGTGCGTACACGACCGCGAGCCGGCCGGGATGGGCCGGATCGGCCGCGAGTCCGGGGATGAACGCATTCGTGCCCGATGTCACCCGCGTCGGGGCGGTCCACGTCATGCCGTCAGTCGACGTCGAAAGCACGAGGTCGTTCTGCGAGCAGCCTGCACGGAACCGGCAGTCGGGCCACGTCGCATAGATCGTCCCGTTCGAGTCGGCTTCGACCGAGGGCAGCGAGATCGCCCGCATGGGCTGGTTGTCCGCGGCCTGTAGATCCGAGACGACGAAGCGTGTGAACGTAAGGCCGCCGTCCGTCGAGCGGTAGGCGATCATCGACCCGGTCAGCGCCCGGTCGTCGCCGTAGTCGCCCGCGACGACGACGAGCGTGCCGTCCGGCTGTACGACCGGCTGCGTGCCGACCAGAACCGCGCCCGATCGAACCGGCGGTGACCACGTCAGTCCGCCGTCGGTCGAGAACTGGCTCTCAACACTGTTCTTCTGGTCGTCCGTGTACTCGAGATAGCAGCGGCCATGGAACGGGCTCGCCGTCCCGTTGTCGCACGCGATCCACTCCTTGTCGAGGATGGGGCCGTCGGCGGCGTCGACAGGCGTAGACCAGTGCACACCGTCAGCCGAGCGAGCCGTATAGACGTGCGAGAGGTCGTTGCTCTCGATCGTCAACGTGCTCACGATCCACATGGCGTGCACCGCGTCGTAGGCGATGCTCGGATCGGATACGGCGACCTGGCTGCCGGGCGGGACGGCGTTCACAGTCGTGCCCGGCAGGACTGCGCGCGTCCACGTGCGGCCGTCGTCCCGGGACATCGCGGTGCCGATGTTCGCGGCGGCGCCGTCCGCGCGGCGTCCCACCTGGAACACCGCTACCACGGTGTCGCCCCACGCGAAGCTGTCCGGCTCGACTGCCGTCTCGTGCTGACTGTCCGTGTTCTTGTACGGGTCGACCGAAAGCCGCCGTGAGACGATCTCGCAGTTCGATGCGACTTTGTCAGCGGCATCCGCGCTGACGATGTCGATCCCGGCTCCGCAGTCGACGCTGTCGGTGCCGCCGAACGAGGCCTGCACGAGATCGTTTCCGGCACCCGCGACGATCCGGTCGGGGGTCGGCGTGCCGATGATCACGTTCGCGGTCTTCGTGCCACGAATCGTCGCCGCCGTTGCGGTCGACGCGAACAGCAGCAACAGGAAGAGAAGGGCCAGTCGGCGCACCGCGGCTGCCCAGAGTACCGTCGATAGCGTGAGTGCCCTCGGGCTGGACCGCGAGGGGCTACGCCGCGGCGCGCCGGAGGGGACGCTCCGTGAGAACCCTCGCGCAGCCGCTGCAAACCGTGCGCTCGAGCTCATAGGGAATCCCCGACCGCTGCACGACGACGTGGGTGCTGACGGCATGGTGCCGGTGTGGGAACCTCAGGATGCGAAACGGAACACTCATTGCTACTCAACGTATACGACGGCCGTCGGATGGAAATGTCAGGAAGGGTGATGTTAAGAGTCAGTGTGGTGTCGGTTGCGCTCGTTGCGCTCGCGGCTTCGGGCTGCGGCGGCGGCTCGCACCGCGCGGCGGAGACCCGCTCGCCGACCGTCCGGCACTGCGCTCGCGGGACGCGCCAGCCGGTCGGGTCGAGCGAGCTCGCGTGGGCAGCGGCGGCGCGTCGTCCGACGACCGCGTACCGCTCGCCGGGTGGTGCGGCGATCCGGCGCTTCGGCCTCGCGAACGTCAACGGCGCGGCGACGGTCTTCGGTGTTCTCGGCAAAGAGCTCGACGCGCGCTGCCGGGCCGCCTGGCTGCACGTCGCGCTGCCGATCCGTCCGAACGGTGCGACGGGTTGGGTCCGCGCCGGGGATGTGCAGCAGTTACCGGTGCGCACGCGGATCACAGTCGACCTCTCCGAGCGCCGCGTGTGGCTCTACAAGAAGGGCAAGCTCGTGCTGAGCTCCGCTGCCGCGATCGGCTCGAGCGCGACGCCCACGCCGCTTGGCCGGTACTACGTGAACCAGCGGCTGATCGCCGGACGACCCGAACGGCCCCTTCGGCCCAGGCGCCGTCGGCATCTCGGCCTTCTCGGATGTGCTGACCGGCTGGACACAGGGCGGCCCGATCGCGATCCACGGCACGAACGAGCCGTCGTCGATCGGGCACGCCGTGTCGAACGGCTGCATCCGTCTGCCGAACACCGTTCTGCGGCGCGTCTTCGCGGAGGCGCTCGCCGGGACGCCCGTGCTGATCAGGCGGTAGGACATTGGGTGCCCACCGCTGCTATGTGTCGAGCCGATCGCGGGCGGGTATGTTGCACCTATGGCGGGAGCACGGAGAAACGATTTGCTCGGGAAGCTCGCTGACTTCAGCGAGGAGGCGATCCAGCGGCTGAGCGACGCGCCGGGCGCGGACCGGTTGGTTGGAGCGCTGAACGCGACGCGCGAGCGGGTGGACGAGCTGCAGAAGCGCGTGCGCGGGCTCGAAGACCTCGAGAAGCGCCTCTCCGCCCTCGAGCGCAAGGTCGACAAGCTCGCGAAGGGCTCGACGTCGGCAGGCACCAGCTCACCTTCGAGCAGCAAGACGCCGACGACCAAGAGCTCCGGCGCCTCGCGCGCCAAGAAGAGCTAAGGCGGCCAGCAGCACGCCGCCGGCGATGTCCGTCGGCGTGTGCCACCCCGCCAGCTGAATCAGGACGAGCGACGCGATCGCCCAGGCGACGGCGATCGGGCGCGCACGGGGCCATCTCCAGCCGACGGCGGCAGCAACGACCACCGTTCGCAGCGCGTGCCCGCTCGGGAAGGACGAGTCGAAGGCGGTGACGTGGAACGAGCCGTCGTACAGAGCGGGGCGTGTGAGGACCTCCTTGCACAGCACCTCGACGGCGACGGCTGCGATCAGCGCGGCAGCAACCGCACGCGAGCACGCGTATGCGATCGCGAGCGAGATGAGAAAGGAAGCCGGCAGCGTCACGATGTTCGCCGCGGTCCCATAGGTCGAGCTCCAGTGGGAGTGCAGGAGCGGCACGAGGCCTTCGAGCAAGCCACCGCCCTGGTGGCGGAGGTTCGCCTCCGGCATCAGGTGGTCGACCGCCCACTGGTCGATCCGCGTGAACGCGCCCTCGGCGACGAGGGCGGCAAGCGCTGCGAAGGCGCTGACGAGCAGCGCGGTGTTACGCCGGGACACGCACGCGCAGCGCGGCGGGGACGATCTCGAAGCGGACGGGTGTCGTTCCAACCTGCTCGCCGTCGAGCTCGATCGGCAGGCGTTCCGGCGCATCGACGGCGACGGTGCGCGAGCGAAGCAGCTCGATCTTCGGGTGTGCGAGGTACGTCCCCTTGTAGAGCTTCGGCGCCGTTGTGACGAAGTCGCGCTTCGTCACGTCGCCGATCAACACGACGTCGAACAAGCCATCGTCCGGCTGGGCTCCCGGTGCGAGGTGCATCGCGCCACCGTGCCACTGCCCATTGGCGACGATCACGTCGTGCATTCGTGCTTCACGGCGTTCGTCGTCGAGCTGTACGGACACGAGCGTGTTGTTCCACTCGAAGAAGACTCGAGCGAGCGCGTAGAAGAACGTTGCCTTGCCGCCCAGCGCCTTCGACATGCCGTTCGCGCGCTGTGCGACCGCGGCGCTCATGCCGACGCTGCCGACATTCGCGACGTAGCGCTCGGTTTCGGAGCCGCTCCACTCGCGAAACGACACGCGGCCGACGTCGATCGTCCTGGCCGTCCCCTCGAGCGCGGTACGTACGGCATCGTCGAAGCGCGTCGGGATCCCGTAGGTCCGGACGAAGTCCATTCCGGTGCCGAGCGGAATCGTCGCGAGCTCTGTCGAGGCGCCTGCGCGAACGAGTCCGTTGACGACCTCGTTCAACGTCCCGTCTCCGCCGACGGAGACGATGAGCTCTGCGCCGTTGCGTGCGGCTTGCTCGGCGAGCTCGATCAGATGACCGGGGCGCTCGGAGAAATGCGTCGTGCCCTCGAGGCCGAGTTGTGCCGCACGGTGAGCGAGCTCGGGCCAGCGCTTGCCCGTGCTGCCGTTGCCGGACGCCGGATTGACGAGAAAGATGGTCCTGGTGTCAGGCACCTTTAGGTGCCTGACACCGCTTTTGAGGTGCCTGACACCGCTTTTGGATCCGTTACGGTCGCGAGCGCGACGCGCGTCATCCGGTCGACCGCCGCGCGCAGCTCTTCGTCGGTGATCCGCGTGAACTCGCCCTCGACGACGATGTCGCTGACCGTGAGGAGACAGCCGGCGTGAACCTTCTTCAGCGCGCCGATGGTGAAGAGCACTGCAGCCTCCATCTCGACCGCGAGGATGCCGCGGTCCGACCAGCGCTGGTACTGCCCGCCGTCAGGGTTGTAGAAGACATCGCTCGACACGATCGGCCCGACGTGAACGGGCTGGCCCATCTCCTTCGCGGCGTGCACGGCGCCGTGGACAAGCCCCCAGTCCGCCGTGGGGCAGTGGGGCTCCTTGACGTAGGTGTCGACTGTGCGGTCCTGCGGAACCGCGGTGAGCGCGATGATCATGTCCCCGAGCTTGTGGTGCGGCTGGAGACCGCCGCACGTTCCGACGCGCAGCAGCTTCGTGCACCCGAGCATCACCAGCTCCTCGACCACGATCGCTGCAGAGGGGCAGCCCATTCCGGTCGACTGCACGGAAACGTCCTTGCCTTCCCAGGTGCCGCGGAAGCCGAGCATCCCGCGCTCGGAGTTCGTCTGCTTGACGTCGTCGAGATACGTGTCGGCGATGTACTTCGCGCGGAGCGGATCGCCGGGGAGGAGGACCGCGTCGGCGTAGTCGCCGGGCTCGGCGCGGACGTGGATGGGCATGGCGCGCACCCTATAGCCTCGCCTCATCGCGGCCGTACGGTTCGTCAGTCCGACGCTCGAGCAGATCCTCGACTTCTGTGGAGAGGAGCCGATCGAGCGCGTCTTCCTGGAAGACATCGCGCGACGCGGGCTCGGTCGCTTCTCCGGGCTCGAACGCGAGGAGCGTTTGGTCGCGCTCTGCCACATCGGCGCGAACGTCGTTCCGTCGGGTGAGAGTTGCGGGTCGTTCGCCGATGCGACCGCACGCGGGCAGGCACGCATGATCATCGGCGAGGAAGGGGCAGTCGGCGAGCTGTGGGCCGGAGCGCGGCGACGGATGCCGATTCCGCGTGACGATCGTCCGGGACAGCCTGTCTACGTGCTCGACGAGGCACCAGAGCCGGGTGAGACGGGACTGCGCGCAGCGACCCTCAACGATCTCGAGCTGCTCGTGCCGGCGTGCGCGGCCGCACACTGCGAGGAGATCGGAATCGACCCGCTACGCCGCGACCCTGAAGGTTTTCGCTGGCGGACGCGCGCGCAGATCGAGGAGCGGCGATCCTGGATCTGGCTCGAGGAGGGCGTGATCGCGTTCAAGGCGGAGGCGTCGGCTTGGACGCCTTCGGCAGTGCAGCTGCAGCAGGTGTGGGTCGATCCGAAGCTTCGCGACCGGGGCTATGCGAAGCGTGCGATGCGCGATCTCTCGCGACGCCTGCTGGAGCACGTGCCGGCCGTGTGCCTGTTCGTGCGGCCGGAGAACGCTGCTGCGATCCGCGTGTACGAGGGGATCGGCATGCGCCGGACGATCTTGTATCGCTCGCTGATCTTTTAGAAGCGGTTGCTTGGTGTCTGACACCTCTGGTGTCTGACACCGCTTTTACCGCCGGCTTACAGAGCAGCCGTACTGGCATTACGCAACCGACCCAACGTCAGCAAGTGAAGCGACGCCTCGCTCTTGCGGCAGCGGCCCTGTGCGCCTCCGTCTCTCTCCTTCCCCACGCAGCCGGTGCTGCGCCGGGGCTGCTGTTCGGCGTGGACGACGATTCGCTCAAGTGGTACGGGCATACATCGTCGTTGCTCTCGATCTACCGCACACTCGGGCTCGGCGCCGTGCGGGTCACCCTCGACTGGACGCCCGGCCAGTCGTTTCCTTCGGGAACCGCGCGCACCGAGTTGCAGCGCGCAGCCGGCGCCGGGCACAGCATCCGCGTCGTGCTCGCCGTGACCGGCCCGGCACAGCAGCCGCCGCTCGACGAGGCGTCGCGCGCCGACTACTGCGGGTTCATCGCGAACGTCCTGCGCCGGTACCCATGGATCCGCGACGTCGCGATCTGGACGGAGCCGAACTCCGCGCGGTTCTGGCAGCCTCGCAAGGGTGCCGCAGCCGCCTACGAGGCACTCCTCGCAACCTGCTGGGACTCGCTCCACGCTGCAGAGCCCACCGCCAACGTCATCGCGACGAGCGCTCCGCACGCAAACCCCGGACACTGGTACGAAGACGTCGGCCACGCGTACAAGGCGAGCGGCCGCACGCTCCCGGTCTTCGACACCGTCGGCCACAACGCCTATCCGGAGACGTCCGCCGAGGCGCCCGGGGCCCGACACGGCAAGCACTCTCGCTCGATCGACGAGGGCGACCTGGAACGGCTCCTCGCGGCGCTCCGCACGGGCTTCCGAGGCACGGCGCAGCCGCTGCCCGGCACCGGAGGGGTCACGGTCTGGTACCTCGAGGACGGCTTTCAAACGACGTCTGCTCTGCCCCTCTACAGCGGTACGGAGAACGAGAAGCGGCCCGTCTCCGAGGATCAGCAAGCGGCGCAGCTCACCGCCGCGGTGGAACTCGCCTATTGCCAGCCTTTCGTAGGCGGCTTCTTCAACTTCGAGCTGCGCGACGACGCGACGCTCGACGGCTGGCAGTCTGGCCTCGTACGCCCCGATTGGAGCCCGAAGCCCGCCTTCTCGGCGTACGCGCAGGCTCTGCAGGCTGCGGCCGCCGGCTCGATCCACTGCGGCACCTGAACCGGCTCCCGCGCGGTGGTTGACCTCATGTCACCCAACGCGGGTGAAATGGCCGTCAAGCGGTCCGGTGAAGCCTCGATCGAGTGATGGACGAACGGCGCGAGGCACGACGATGATCAGCGCAGTGGCAACGAAGCGTCTGTCTGCGGCAACGCTTGCCTGCTGTGCTCTCGTCTTTGGGGGCTCGGTGCTGGCCGGCAACAGCCGAGCTGCGTCCGGGGCGCAAGTCTCGTACGTCTGCTCCGCCGTGGACAAGCAGTTCATCGCGACCGCCAGCACCAACATGACTCAGCTCGGCTACTGGTCGGACGCGCTCCAGCACGACGATGCCGAGCCCTCTGTTGTCATCCAGCAGGCCGGCTTCCGAGTCCGGCCAGATCTCGGCGACCGATCCGGAAGATCGCACCCTGCACGCCACACGCGACCTGATGGCCTCGATGTTTCTCGAGTACTCGAAGGCAATCGCGACGACCGTGAAGGGCCGCGATGCAGCCCATCACATGCAAAACGCCTGGCGGCTCGCGAACGCCTCGCACAAGTTGCTCGCCGGCGCCAAGAGCGGCCTCGCAGCGCAGGGTTGCGACGTTTCGCCGCTTCTTCCGGCGTAGGCGACAATTGCGACCGTGCTGCGCGCACGGATCGAAGAGCACATCCGCCGGTACGACCTGATCGAACCGGGCGGCGATGTCTGCTGTCTCGTCTCCGGCGGCGCCGACTCGACCTGCCTCTGGCACGCGCTCGGCGCACTCGGCTACCGGGTCTCGGCCGTGCACGTGAACCATCAGTTGCGCGGTGACGACTCCACGGCAGACGCGGCCTTCTGCCGCGAGGTCCTCGGCGCCGAGATCGTCGTCGCCGACGGACGAGGACTGGGGGAGGCCGCGTGGCGCGAGCAGCGCTATTCCGTCGCCCGCGACCGCCTGCGCGCAACCGGGCACACCGCCTCGGACCAGGTCGAGACGATTCTCTACCGGCTCGTCTCGCGCGGCAACGCGACCGGGATGACACCCCGTCGCGACGACGGAGTCGTGCATCCGCTCCTGCCGGTGTGGCGCGACGAGACGGTTGCGTACTGCGAGGCGGAAGGGCTCACCTTCCGGGTCGATGCCACCAACCCCGAGACGAAGCGCGGCCTGATCCGTGAGCAGATCCTGCCGCTGTTGCGGGAGCTGCACCCTGCAGCCGACGAGAACATCCTGAAGGCACTGGACGCCCGCGCGACGTTACCGCCGGCGCTCGCCGACCTGCTGACGTCGGCAGTTGGCTCGAAGCGCGTCGACCTCGGCGGCGGGCTGCAGGCGGTGCGTGAATACGACCGAATGTGGCTCGAGCGCGGCCCCGTCGATCTCGACGGCGAGATCCGGTGGGGCGAGTGGCGGATCCGCTCCAAGCTCGAAGGGCTTAAGGTACGAGGCTGGAGGCCCGGCGACCGGCTCGCCGGGCGGAAGAAGAAAATTCAAGACGTATTCGTCGACGCGAAGGTCCCGAGGTCAGAGCGTGAAGCCTGGCCGCTGGTGGTGCGCGGCGACGACGTGATCGCCGTGCCCGGAATCGTCGAGCACCCCGACGTGACGATCGAGCGAGAGGAAGCTCGGCATGGCGAGCATTAGCCGCCCGCGTAGGCTCGACGGAGCGGGCCAGCAAGCGGAGGTGGCGGCTTTGCCGCCGCCGGAGCAACAAACATGAGCGCTACGGAGCTCGAGCGCGCCGTCACCGAGGTCCTCATCGACGAGGACACATTGCAGCGCCGCATCGCGGAGATCGGCGAGGAGATCTCAGCCGACTACACGGGTCGTGACCTCCTGCTCATCGGCGTCCTCAAGGGCGCCGTGTTCTTCATGGCCGATCTCATGCGCGGCCTCTCGATCCCGTGCGAGATCGACTTCATGGCGATCTCGAGCTACGGCGACTCGACCGACTCGTCGGGCGTCGTCCGCATTCTCAAGGATCTCGACATCAACATCGAGGGGCGCGACGTCCTCGTCGTCGAGGACATCATCGACTCCGGACTCACGTTGTCCTATCTGATGCGCAACCTCGAGGCACGGGAGCCGGCGAGTCTCGAGATCTGTGCGCTCTTGACGAAGCCGGACCGGCGCGAGATCGAGGTGCCGGTCAAGTACGTCGGGTTCGAGATCCCGAACCGCTTCGTGATCGGCTACGGCCTGGACTTCGGGGAGCGCTACCGGAACCTGCCGTATGTGGGCGTTCTCGATCCGACCTTAATTCCCCCGGAAGGGGCGTAACCGAGGCCCCGCGAATCAGGGTTAACTGCGTAGGCGTCAGGTACCCTCAGATCGAGGTCTAGTGAATCGTTTCTTCCGCAGCGCGCTCTTCCCGCTGATCATCATCGCAGCGCTCGTCTGGCTGGCCTTGCAGACCCTGGGCGCCCACGGGACGAAGACGCAGCCGGCGACGCTCTACCAGGTTTTGACCACGATCAAGTCCAAGCCGACCACGATCGACCACGCCATCTTCGTCCCCAGCAAGCAGGAGCTCGACGTCTACGAGACCCAGGCGGCCGGCGGGAAGAAGATCGTCGTTCACTACGCGGGCGATCAGTCGCAGGCGCAGATCCAGAACCTGCTTCTGAACAACAACGTCAACTTCGACTCGAAGGGCGTCGGGTCGTCGCCGTGGTGGTCGATCCTCACCTCGCTCCTGCCGTTCGTCCTGTTGTTCGGTTTCTGGATCTTCCTGATGAACCAGGTGCAGGGCGGCGGCTCGAAGGTGATGAGCTTCGGCAAGTCGCGCGCGAAGCGCATGACACCGGACTCGCCGAAGATCGGCTTCAAGGACGTCGCCGGCGTCGACGAAGCGGTGGAAGAGCTCGGAGAGATCAAGGAGTTCCTCGAGAACCCGAAGAAGTTCCAGGCGCTCGGCGCGCGCATCCCGAAGGGTGTGCTGCTGTACGGGCCGCCAGGTACCGGTAAGACGCTGCTCGCGCGCGCTGTCGCGGGCGAAGCCGGCGTGCCGTTCTTCTCCATCTCCGGCTCCGACTTCGTCGAGATGTTCGTCGGCGTCGGCGCATCGCGTGTGCGCGACCTGTTCGAGCAGGCGAAGCAGGCTGCTCCGTGCATCGTCTTCATGGACGAGATCGACGCAGTCGGCCGCCATCGCGGCGCCGGCCTCGGCGGCGGCCATGACGAGCGCGAGCAGACGCTCAACCAGCTGCTCGTCGAGATGGACGGCTTCGAGATGAAGGACAACATCATCCTGATCGCCGCGACGAACCGGCCCGACATCCTCGATCCTGCGCTGCTGCGGCCCGGACGCTTCGACCGGCAGATCGTCGTCGACCGTCCCGATCGCGTCGGCCGCCGCAAGATCCTCGAGGTGCACACGAAGGGCAAGCCGCTCGCGCCGGAGATCGATCTCGAGACGCTCGCCTCCGGCACGCCGGGCTTCACCGGCGCCGACCTCGCGAACCTCGTCAACGAGGCTGCGCTCCTCGCTGCGCGCCGCGGCAAGAAGATCATCGAGCAGGAAGAGCTCGAGGAAGGAATCATGCGCGTGATCGCCGGCCCGGAGAAGAAGGCGCGCCTGCTCTCCGAGCACGAGCGGAAGATCACGGCGTACCACGAGATGGGCCACGCGCTCGTCGGCCATTTCCTCGAGCACACCGATCCGGTGCACAAGATCACGATCGTGTCGCGCGGCCAGGCGCTCGGCCTGACCATTTCGCTGCCGACCGAGGATCGCTACCTGACGACGAAGACTGCACTCATGCACCAGATGGCGATGACCCTCGGCGGCCGCGCCGCGGAGGAGATCGTCTTCCACGAGGTCACGACCGGCGCGGCGAACGACCTCGAGAAGGTCACCGCGACGTCGAAGTCGATGATCATGCGCTTCGGCATGAGCGAGAAGCTCGGCCCGCGCGTGCTCGGGCACAGCAACGACATGCCGTTCCTCGGCCGCGACTACGGCGCTCAGGCCGACTACTCCGAAGAGATCGCTCGCGAGATCGACGACGAGATTCGTCGCGTCATCGAGGAATCGCACGAGCTCGCGCTCACGACGCTCCGGGAGCACATGGACGATCTGCACAAGATCTCGATGATCCTCATCGAGCGCGAGACGATCGACAGCGATCAGTTCCAGCGCCTGCTTGCCGGCGAGGACGAGGGCACGGTGTTCCCCGAGCCCGTCGAGGCCGCGCCCGAGACGCCGAAGCCGGCCGAGGAGCCGAAGCGCGAGCGCCAGCCGCGCACCAGGCCGTTCCCCTTGCCGGGCGCGACCATGCAGCCTCCGCCTGATCCGGCAAAAAGCTAGCGCTTTTCGCCGGATGAGACCGAACTCCGCGCTGCCGAGAGCGCGGTCTCGGCAGCGCTCCGTGCTGTTTTCGCTTCGATGCTCTGGACGGGTTGCCTGCCCCGGTCGTGCCGTGGTGGCTGCGCCATCCCGGCTCGACTGAGTTCGGCCTTCGCTAAGCCTTCGGCTTAGCTCCGTCCTAGAGTTGGTTTCGTGATTCCTTTGGCTGAAAGATTTGTGCGCCCGTCCGTGATGGGCGTCGTCAACGTGACGCCCGATTCGTTCTCCGACGGCGGCGTGCACTTCGAGCCTGACGTCGCGGCCGATGCCGCGCGGCGGATGATCGTCGAGGGCGCGGCGATCGTCGACATCGGCGGCGAGTCGACTCGCCCCGGCTCGGACGGGGTGACGCTCGACGAAGAGCTGCGGCGCATCGTTCCCGTCCTCGAGCGGCTGCAGGGTGACGTGCCCGTCTCGATCGACACCGCGAAGGCCGAGGTGGCACGCCGCGCGCTCGAGCTCGGCGCCGAGATGGTGAACGACGTGACGGCGTTCCGGTCGGACCCCGCGCTCGCAGAGGTGTGCGCTGCGCACGATGCGTACGTTTGCCTGATGCACATGCAGGGGGAGCCGCGCACGATGCAGGTCGATCCTCGCTACGACGACGTTGCGGCGGAGGTTGCGTCGTTCCTCGAGGAGCGGATGGCGTTCGCCGTCGCACAAGGTGTGCGTGAAGAGCGCATCTGCCTCGACCCCGGCATCGGGTTCGGCAAGACCGTCGAGCACAACGTCGAGCTCCTGCGCCGGCTCGACGTGCTGCTCGCGCTTGGCCGGCCGGTGCTGATCGGGTTCTCGCGCAAGAGCTCGCTCGGCAAGCTCGCCGGCGATCCGACAGCGACGACCGGCCCACTCGGCGCGAGCGTCGCGGCTGCCGTGGCGGCGTACGAACGCGGCGCAACGATCCTCCGCGTGCACGACGTGCGCGAGCACGTCGACGCGCTCGCCGTCGCGCAGGCGCTCGCATGAGCGTTACGGTCGAGCTACGCGGGCTGCGTCTCTTCGGCCGCCACGGAGTTCATGCGCACGAGAAGGAGAACGGACAGGACTTCCTCTTCGACGTCGACCTCGAGGTCGGCGAGCGCGGCGTCTCGGACCGGCTCGAGGACGCCGTCGACTATCGCGAGGTCGCGCTCGCCGTGCAGGAGGTGTCGGATGCGCGCTCGTACGACCTGCTGGAGGCGCTCGCGAGCGCTGTCGCCGACGAGTTGCTCGCGCGGTTCGCCGCGCGAGCGCGTGCGTCGTGCGCGTCGTGAAGCCGGCGGTGAAGCCCGGCGGCCTCGACGGCACCGCAGGCGTCAGCGTTTCGCGGCCGTGACGCTCAAGGACGTAGCTCGCGTCGGTGCTGCGGCCGGTCAGCAAGACCTCGACGTAGGCGACGAATCCTTTCTTGGCGGCCCGGATGCTCTGTCCCTTGAGATCGCGCCGCCGGGCAGCGAGCCCTTCGTTCACGGAGACGGTCTGCGAGCCCCAGATCCGCGCCGCCGCACGACCGCCGGAGGAGACTGACACGCGAACGGTCTTGTGCGCCGGCACCCAGATCCGGTACAGGTCCTGCGGGTCCTCGGCTGCGTCGAGCGTCGCTGCGATGCGGGTGGACGGCTTCGTCGTCGTGGTCAGCGCCGGCTCGCCGAGCTGGAACAGTTGACCCGGCTTCACCTGGCTGATGTCGTCGTTCGGCTCGCCGGGATCCGGCGGAGGTGCCGGCGCCGCGAGCGATGCCGGGATGTTCACGATCCCCCAACCGCTCGCGTTGTCGAATCCGGGCGGCCCGATGTCGCGCGCGCCCGCGCGCAGCACGCCGGCGAGCTGCGACGACGGTCAGGTCGGCCGCAGCGTCCAGATCCACGCCGCTGCGGCGCTGACGATCGGCGCGGAGAAGCTCGTGCCTCGACCCGCTCGTCGTAACCGCTCGGGTTGTGCGTCAGCGGAACGGCACCGGTCATGTCGATACCTGGCGCCGCAATGTCGATTCGCGGGCGAGATGCGTCGAGAACGAGGCGACCGCGTCGTTCTCGTCGGTTGCTGCGACAGTGAAGACGTGCGGCCACGAGGCGGGATAGCTCGGGGGACTGCCCGTCTTGGCCGTTGTTGCCGGCGGACGCAACGACGAGGCAGCCGTTGTGCACCGCGTGTGAGGATGGCGTCTTGCATTTGCGGATCGCGGGCTCGTGCTCCCGAAGCTGAGGTTGATCACGCCGGGGCAGTGCGCGGATGCCGCTCGATACCGGCGAGTCACCGCGAGGTTGCTGATGCCGATCCCGTCGGGGCTCGCATCGAAGAGCTGCAGGGCGGCGGTCGGATAGACGCCGACGATGCCGACGCCGTTCTCCGGCGCGGCCGCGATCGAGGCGACCATCGTCCCGTGGAACTCGTCTGCGCCGAACGTCGTCTGGTCGTTCAGGAACGTCGTGTTCGGGCGGCCCGCGAAGTCCGGGTGCGTCGGATCGGTGCCGCTGTCGACGATCGTGATCGGCACGCCGGGACCCGGCGCGGCGGCAGGGTCGGCGCCGATGTGCGACGAGCCACCACTCCTGCGGCTCGAGCGGGTCGGCTGCGCCACGCACGGAGGCCGCGGTCGCGGTGCCGCAGATGCACAGAGCGAGCAGGCACACGGCGAGGAAACGGCGACCCACGGGTCGGGCCAGCGTAGCGAGGGTAGCAGCTAGGCTCGCGGCCGTGCCCCGCGCGTATGTCGGGCTCGGCTCGAACCTCGGCGACCGCGAGTCGACCATCCGCTCGGCGGTGGCGGAGCTCGGGGCCGCGCAGGGCGTCGAGGTCGTAGCCGTCTCCACACTCGTCGATACGGAGCCGGTCGGCTATCTCGATCAGCCGCGCTTCCTGAACGGCGTGGCAGCGCTCGAGACGGAAGCGCTCGCCGAGGGAGCTCCTCGACCTGCTCCTCGCCGTCGAGGCCCACTTCGGGCGCGACCGTGCGGCCGTACCGGCCCAGGGCCCGAGAACGCTCGATCTCGACCTCCTGCTCTACGAAAACGCGGAGATCGACGAGCCGGGGCTGCGAATCCCCCACCCGCGGCTCCACGAGCGGGCCTTCGTCCTCGGCCCCTGGCCGAGCTCGAGCCCGGCCTCGAGGTGCCCGGAAAGGGCCCGATTCAGACCCTCCTGGCGGGGCTAGACTGAGGGAGATGTCCCACCTCGACGACCTGGACGAGTACGAGGCCGAGCTCGAGCTGCGGCTGAAGCGGGAGTACCAGGCCGTCTTCGGCCTCTTCCGCTACTGCGTGCTCACGCCCGACGCGACGTACCTCTGCAACAAGCTCGAGCGCACCTATGCGCCGCAGCCGGCGTACCCGTTCATTCGCCTGAAGCTCGAGGACGTCTGGGTCTGGGACAAGAACCGCCCGACGCGCATCATCCCGCGCGCCGAGATCCTCATCACGACGGGCGACGTCACGATCGAGGAGCTGCGCGGCGAAGGCGACGA
The DNA here is from genome assembly GCA_963707525.1 of uncultured Actinomycetes bacterium. Lineage (GTDB taxonomy): Bacteria > Actinomycetota > Thermoleophilia > Gaiellales > Gaiellaceae > Palsa-739. The sequence goes on from CAVPQJ010000002.1 coordinate 314,498, forward strand.
GCCGGCGCTGACGCCGGAGGCGCTCGCCGAGCGGCTCGGCGGCGACCCCTCGCCGCAGGGACGAAGACTTCTAACAAGCGCTGGTGCCTGGCACCGCTGGCGGTGCCAGGCACCGCGTGCATATCGTGCCGCATGCTGCTCGCGGTCGACGTCGGCAACACGCAGACGGTGTTCGGGCTGTACGACGGGCCCGAGCTCGGCGAGCGCTGGCGGATCGCCACCGAGGCGGAGCGCACCGGCGACGAGCTCGGCGCCCTGCTCGGCGACTTCCTCGACTTCGGCGCCCTCGACGGCATCTCGCTCTCGTCGACGGTGCCGCGGCTGATCCGCGAGTACGAGCACCTCGCCGAGCGCTGGGCGAAGGTGCCGCTGCTCGTGATCGGCCCGGGCGTCAAGACCGGCATCCGGATCCAGCACGACGCGCCGCACGAGATCGGGCCCGACCGGATCGTGAACGCGGTCGCGGCGAAGGAGCGCTACGGCGCGCCGGCGATCGTCGTCGACTTCGGCACGTCGACGAACTTCGACGTCGTCTCACCCGAAGGCGACTACGTCGGCGGCGTGCTCGCGCCGGGCGTCGAGGTCTCGATGGACGCGCTCTTCGCGCGCGCGGCGCGGCTCGTGAAGATCGACTTCGTCGAGCCGCCCGCGCCGATCGGCAAGTCGACCGCGACGGCGCTGCAGTCGGGCCTCGTCTACGGATTCGCCGGTCAGGTGGACGGCATCGTCGACGCGATCCGCGGCGAGCTCGGCGTCGACGCGACGGCGATCGGCACGGGCGGCCTCGTCGACCTGATCGCGCCGCACTCGCGCACGATCTCGAAGGTCGATCCGTTCCTGACGCTCGACGGCCTGCGGATCGTCTGGGAGCGTCAGCCGCCGCCGTAGAGCGAGATCGGCATGCCCTCGAGGAGGACCTCGTTCTCGGGGACGTCGGCTTCGAGCTCGGCCAGTAGCTCGGCAGCACCGGGCGCCGCGGCGAGCAACCGCGTGACGACCTCTTCGGTCGATTCGAGCTGCATCAGCTCGTTCTTGAACGGCTTCGGGAAGCGGCCGTGGCCGAGGTACCAGCCGTAGAACTTCTTCAGGAAGCTCGACCCGCGGCGCTCACCAAGCTCGCGCACCGTCTCGCGGATGAAGTGGATCAGCTCGGCGGCGACCTCTTCGCGCGACGGCTGCTCGCGTCTGACCGAACACGATCTCGCGGATCGCCCACGGATTGCCCTGCGCGCCACGGCCGACCATGACCGCGCTCGCACCGGTCGCGGCGAGCACGGCTTGCGCCTTCGCGTGCGACGTCACGTCGCCCGGAAGCGATCACGGGCACGTCGACGAGATCGACGAGCTCCGCCGTGAGCGTGTGATCGGCGTAGCCGGTGTACATCTGCTTGGCCGAGCGGGGGTGCAGCGTCAGCGTCGCGGCACCGGCGTCGACGAGCCGCGGTCCGAGCTCGAGACAGGCGCGTGAACCGTCCTCGACGCCGCGCCGCATCTTCACCGACAGCGGCACCGACACGGCACTGGCGACCGCCTCGGCGATGCGGCAGGCGAGGTCAGGGTGCTCGAGCAGGTGCGCCCCGGCCCCGGTCTTCGTCACCTTCCGGACGGGGCAGCCGAAGTTCATGTCGACGATGTCCGCCCCGGCGGCCTCGACGATGCGCGCCGCCTCCGCCATCGCGGCCGGCTCGGACCCGAAGATCTGGATCGCGAGCGGGTGCTCGTCGGAGGAGACCCGGAGATAGCCGAGCGTCCGCTCGTTTCGGTGCTCGATGCCTGCGCAGGAGACCATCTCCGAGCACACGAGCCCGGCTCCGTGGCGGCGTCCCTGGCGCCGGAACGCCTGGACGCTGACGCCCGCCATCGGCGCGAGAACGACACGGGTCGGGATCTCGACGTCGCGGATCCACCACGACTCCTGGAGCTGCGCCTGCATAAGCGGAGAATCGTACTCGGGTCTGGTTGACGTTCATCCGAGGCTGGAGGTACCATCCGCCCCCGCCGGACGGCCGGAAATGGAGCCGCCGGCCTTTCGTGCAAGGAAGGACAGCGCTTTGAAGGAAGTAATCCTCACCCCGGACGGGTTCAAGAAGCTTCAGGAAGAGATCGAGTTCCTGTCGACAGACAAGCGGCGCGACATCGCGAATCGCATTCGTGAAGCACGCGAGTTCGGCGACATCGCCGAGAACGCTGAGTACGACTCGGCGAAGAACGAGCAGGCCCACCTCGAGGCGCGCATCGCGCTGCTCGAAGAGCGGCTGAAGAGCGCTCGCGTCGTGACGAAGAAGGAGATCAAGTCGGGCGAGGTGTCGGTCGGCACCAAGGTGCGCCTGCGCGACGTCAAGGCAGGGAAGACCGTCGAGTACCACATCGTCGGCTCTGCCGAGGCGGATCCATCCGAGAACAAGCTCTCGAACGAGTCGCCGGTCGGCAAAGCGATCATGGGCCGCAAGAAGGGCGAGACGGTCGAGGTCGCCGCACCGCGCGGCAAGCTCAAGTTCAAGATCATGGACATCAAGGCGGCGTAAGCCGCTCTCGATGTTCGACCGCTTCACCCCGCGTGCGCACCAGGTGGTCGTGCTCGCGCAGGACGACGCACGCGAGTTGACGTACGACTACATCGGCACGGAGCATCTTCTGCTCGGTCTCCTGCGCGAAAACGAAGGTCTGGCGGCCCGTACGCTGCGCGAGCTCGGAGTGACGTGTGAAGACATGCGCGCGCGCATCGGTTCTGCCGGCGGCGAGCGCAAGGAAACGGGTCAGATCCCGTTCACGAGGCATGCGCGTCACGCTCTCGAGAACGCGCTGCGAACCAGCGTGCGCTGGAATCACGGAATGATCGGGACGGAACACCTGCTCGCGGGCCTCGTCGCCGATCCATCGTCACGCGCCGTGCGGTTCCTTGCCGATGCAGGGCTACAACCTGCGGCAATCGCTGAGCGCCTGTTCGCGACGATGGGGTTCACCGATCCGTCGGCCGAGGCGTCGGGCTACGCGCCGGCCGCGGCCGAGACCGACGAGGTCAGGCCGCGCACGGACGGCCCGTACATCGTCGGCGACGGATGATCGATCTCCACTCGCACGTCCTGCCCGGCATCGACGACGGCGCGGCGACGATCGAAGGAAGCCTCGACATTCTGCGCGCCGCACAGGCGGACGGCATCGCGCGCATTGCGGCGACGCCGCACGTGCGCCACGACTGGCCGACGACCCCCGCACAGATGGAGCTGCTCGTCGCGCAAGTGCAGGACGCCGCGCGCGCGAGCGACATCGCGGTCGAGGTACTACCCGGGGGCGAGCTCGATCTCGCGTACGCCGACTCGCTCGGCGACGACGACTTGCGCCGCTTCGGGCTCGGCGGGAACCCGAACCTGCTGCTGCTCGAGTTTCCGTACGTCGGCTGGCCTGTTGGCTTGCACGATCTCGTCTTTCGGCTTCGTGTTCGAGGCTATTCCATCGTGCTCGCGCATCCTGAGCGAAATACGGAGGCGCAGGACCGTCCCGAAGCGCCTGCGCGAGCTCGTTGACGCCGGAGTCTGGGTGCAGCTGACTGCCGCGTCGGTTGACGGCCGGCTCGGACGGCGCAATGCGGCGGGGGCGAGAGCACTGCTTGACGCAGGACTTGCTCATCTGATTGCGAGCGACGCGCACGCGCCTGCGATCCGTGCGATCGGCATGGGCGCTGCAGCGGAAGCTGTTGGCGACGAACGGCTGGCGTGGTGGCTCACGCACGAGGTGCCCGAGGCGCTGCTCGCGGGTGAAGCGCCGCCACAACGTCCCGCTCGTGCCAAGGGCAGACTGCGCCTCCCCTGGCGCCACTAGACTCGCGCTCCATGACCGCGCCGAAGCGCTTTCCCGATCGGGACGAGATCGCGTCGGTGCGGGCCGAGGCTGAGCTGCTCGAGGACGGCGCAAGCGCCGAGACGAAGCGCCGCCTCGCCGGTCGCGTGATGGCGCGGCGAGACATGGGCAAGCTCGTCTTCCTCGACCTCGTCGATCGCAGCGGCCGGATCCAGCTGCTCTGCCCCGTCGAGCGCACCGGCGAGATCGACGTGCATCTCGGTGACATCGTCGGTGTCGTCGGCTCTCCGGCGAAGTCGCGCCGAGGTGAGCCATCGCTGCAGGTCGATTCGCTCGAAGTGCTGGCCCACATCCACACGCCGCTGCCCGACACGTTCCACGGCCTCACCGACGTCGAGCAGCGCTACCGCAAGCGGTACCTCGACCTGCTGATGAACGAGGACTCGCGCGAGGTCGCGCTGATTCGCTCGCGGATCGTCGCGACGATCCGCCGCACCCTCGACGAGTGGGGTTTCGTCGAGGTCGAGACGCCCATCCTCCAGCCTCGATACGGCGGAGCGTTTGCGGAACCGTTCGTCACGCACTGGAACTCGCTCGACGCCGACTACTACCTTCGCATCGCAACCGAGCTCTATTTGAAGCGGCTGATCGTTGGTGGACTCGAGAAGGTGTACGAGATCGGCAAGGACTTTCGGAACGAAGGCGTCACGTTCAAACACACAAACGAGTTCACGATGCTCGAGTGGTACGAGGCGTACGCGGATTACAACGACACGATGGAGCGCATCGAGCAGCTGGTGTCGCTGACCGCGCAGGAAGTGCTGGGAACGACGAAGGTCTCCTTCAGAGAGGAGGAGATCGACTTCACCGTGCCCTGGCGTCGCGTGAAGTTCGTCGATGCGCTCGCCGAGCACGGCCTGTGGACGCGCGACGAAGACGAACTTCGCAAGCGTCTCGAGGAGCGCAACGTCGACGTGTCGCACGACCCGACCTGGTCGAAGCTCGTCGATCACGCACATTCGGCGTTCGTCGAGCCGTCGCTCATCCAGCCGACGATCCTCTACGACTATCCGATCGAGCTGTCGCCGTTCGCCCGCACGACAGACGACGATCCGGCGATCGTCGAGCGGTTCGAGTATTTCGCCGGCGGCATCGAGCTCGGCAACGCGTTCACCGAGATCAACGACTCAGAGGAACAGGCGGAGCGATTCGCGCTGCAACAGGTCGAACGCGCGGCCGGGGATGTCGAGGCGGAGGAAGGCGACCCCGACTACGTCGAGGCGCTGTCATACGGCATGCCTCCAACGAGCGGGATCGGACTCGGTATCGACCGGCTGGCAATGCTGTTCACCGGCCGCGAGTCGATTCGCGACGTCGTGCTCTTTCCGCCGCTGCGGCAGGTCGATTAGCGCTCGACGAGGACGGGCTCGGCGCGGACGTGCCGGATGACGTCCTCGAGGATTCCGTCCAGCGCGAACGTCGGCTCCCAACCGACGGCCCTCGTGATCTTGTCGATCGAAGGCTGGCGGTGAAGCATGTCCTCGATTCCCTGGCCGTAGACCTCGTCGTACGGAAGGCCGATCGTCTTCGAGCGTGAACCGGTGCGTTCGATGACGCGCTGCGCAAGCTCGTTGATCGTCACGCTCTCCGTCGACCCAACATTGAAGATCTCTCCGGAGACGTCGTCCGCTGCCATCAAGCTCGTCAGGGCGCGAATCGTGTCCTGCACGTGACAGAAGCACCGCGTCTGCGTGCCGTCACCATGGATCTCGAGCGTCCTGCCCGCGAGCGCGGCCGAAACGAAGCGGGGGACGACCATTCCGTACTGTCCGCTTTGTCTCGGGCCGACCGTGTTGAACAAGCGCACGATGACGCAGTCGAGCCCGCGCTCCTGGTGATACGCGAGCGCGAGAAACTCGTCCAGCGCCTTTGACTCGGCGTATGCCCAGCGCCTGGAGGTGGTAGGGCCGTACATCCGCTTGCCGTCCTCGAGGAGCGGCTCGGGCTCGCGCCGGTCGCCGTACACCTCGGAGGTCGAGGCTACGAGGACGCGCTTGCCGAATTCGTTGCAGTAGTCGAGGACCGTCTCAGTCCCCTGGATGTTGGTGACGAGCGTGCGGACAGGCTCTTCGACGATCAGCCGGACACCCACGGCGGCCGCGAGGTGAAACACGACATCGCAGCGGTGGACGAGCTCGTTGACGACCGATGACTTCAGCACCGAATCCACGACCAGATGGAAATCGCGGCGTTCCCGCAAGTGCGCGACGTTCCGCTCTGACCCCGTCGAGAGGTCGTCGAGCGCAAAGACCTCCCAGCCGTCGGCAAGCAGCCGCTCGGCAAGGTGGGACCCGATAAAGCCTGCTCCACCCGTGATCAAGGCGCTCTTTTGGGCATTCATGTCGCTCGATCCTAGTTGCAGCCTGTTACGAACGGGTGCGGCCGGCGCGGGGGAAAAACCCGGGTTGGCGGCGAATACCCTCTATTCATGCGCTCGCGTTTGCCTTGGCTGGCTGTCTTGACACTCACTGCCGCCGGTGCCGCGGCCGCCGGCGGCTATGGGCTCGACGGCGCCGAAGCGCTATCGCGCGACGGCACAGCTGCTCGTCGCCCCGGTCACGCCCGGCGACCCGACATTCGCGGGCATCGGCGTCCTTCGAGATACAGGCGGCAAGCAGACTGCGGCGGCCGACGTCGCGGCACTGCTGCGTGCTCCGCAGATCGCCGACGCAGTCGCTGCGCAGCTGGCACTGAAGCGTTCGAGGACGTCGCTGGAGAATGCGTTGCACGCACACGTCATCGATTCGAGTGACGTGGTTGCGGTCACGGCCGAAGATACGTCTGCGGATGGCGCGACCCAGCTCGCCAACACCTTCGCGAACGCCTTGATCACGCAGCGGAGCGCGACCTTCCAGAGCGAGCTGTCCACGGCGATCCGGCGGGACGAGCGGCTGCTCGCCGGGATCCCGCCCGCGCAGCGTTCGACGGGCGAGGGTGGGGCGATCACCCGTCGACTCACGACCCTGCGCGGCCTCGCCGGCCAGCAGGATCCCACCGTGCGAGTCGCCTCGCAAGCTGCGACGCCGACGCATGCGTTCTGGCCGAAGCTCCCCAAACTGGTCGGGCTCGGCGCCGGAGCCGGAGCTGTCGCGGGGGTACTCGTGGCACTCATCGCGCTTGGCGTTCGACGCGGTCGCCGCGGCCGGGGCGAGCAGTACGATCGCTCCGTGTCCGGCCAAGCCTCCGATCGGGCGCTCGACCGGCTGGTCGAGCGGATCGAAGCAAAGCTCGAGGCGCGCGAATCGGCGCTCGCTGCACGGGAGCGCGAGCTGCAGGCCGCGCTCGAGGAGCTTCGAGCCGCGCAAGCCGAGCCGGCGGCCGAAGCAGCACCTGCCGCGGCCGACGATTCAGAGCTCACGCGCCGCGAGCAGAAGCTCGTCGAGCGGATTGGCCGGGTGACGGCGCGCGAGGTCGAGCTGGCGCGCCGCGCCGCCGCCCTCGCAATGCGCGAACGGGAGTTCGAGGCACGAGTCGAGGCAGAGGCAGAGCCGGAACCGCAGCCGGAACCCGAACCCGAGCCGGAACCGGAGCCGGAACCGGCACCGGTCGCCGAACCACGCCCGGCGGTCGTCGAGTCGCACCGGAACGGTCATTACAACCTCGTCACCCTCGAGGGCCTGGCCGAGCAGCACGGCCGCGAGTTCCCCGACCGGGCCGAGGAGTGGACGTCGTACCTCTATTTTCTGCGAGATTACGCGGCCCCGGACGGCACGCTCCCCGACAGCTTCGACGCGCTCATCTCCGACACATTCGCCGACGTTTTGTAAGGAAGCCGTTTGCATCAACTATGGGTGGCAAACTGCCGATAATCGGCGTGATGGGATCCCCGGCGACGACTCTGTGGCAACGGGACCCTCGGCTACGATGGTCGGACTCTTAGGGTCATTGAAAGGGGAGTCGAGGGACTTTGTTCGAACGGTTTACTGAACGGGCTCGCCAGGTCGTTGTTCTCGCGCAGGACGAGGCGCGGGCGCTCAAGCACAACTACATCGGCACCGAGCACATCTTGCTCGGGCTGCTCCGTGAGGAAGAGGGTCTCGCGGCGCGGGTGCTCGAATCCCTCGACATCACGGTCGAAGAGGTGCGTGCGCAGGTCGCTCGCATCGTCGGCCAGGGCGACGAAGTCACGACCGGACAAATCCCGTTCACGCCGCGCGCGAAGAAGGTGCTGGAGCTCGCGCTGCGGGAAGCGCTTTCCCTTGGCCACAACTACATCGGCACCGAGCACATCCTGCTCGGTCTCGTCCGCGAGAACGAGGGGGTTGCCGCGCGCATCCTGCTCGACTTCGACGCGGACGCCGAAAAGATTCGCAACGAGATCATCCGGATGCTCTCCGGCCCGGGCCGCCGCCAGGGCGGCAGCGGCGCCGGCGGCCCGGCGGGTGAGAAGTCGAAGAGCTCGAAGCTCCTCGACCAGTTCGGCCGCAATCTGACGAAGATGTCGACGGAGGGCAAGCTCGATCCCGTCGTCGGACGTCAGACGGAGATCGAGCGCCTCATGCAGATCCTGTCGCGTCGCACGAAGAACAACCCCGTGCTGATCGGCGAGCCGGGCGTCGGCAAGACAGCCGTCGTGGAAGGCCTGGCCGCGCGCATCGCAACGAACCAGGTTCCGGAGCTCTTGAAGAACAAGCAGATCTACACGCTCGACCTCGCTGCGCTCGTCGCAGGCTCGAAGTACCGCGGTGAGTTCGAAGAGCGCCTGAAGAAGGTCATGAAAGAGATCATGCAGCGGGGCGACATCATCCTGTTCATCGACGAGCTGCACAATCTCGTCGGCGCGGGCGCTGCAGAAGGCGCAATCGACGCAGCGTCGATCTTGAAGCCGGCGCTCGCGCGTGGAGAGCTGCAGACGATCGGTGCGACGACGCTCGACGAGTACCGGAAGTACCTCGAGCGTGACGCAGCGCTCGAGCGGCGCTTCCAGCAGGTGCGCGTCGAGGAGCCGACGGTCGACGACACCGTGCAGATCCTGCGCGGCCTGCGCGACCGCTACGAGGCGCATCACCGCGTGAAGATCACGGACGAGGCGCTCAAGGCGTCCGCCGAGCTCGCCGACCGCTACATCCAGGACCGGCATCTGCCGGACAAGGCGATCGACCTCATCGACGAGGCCGCCTCGCGCATCCGCATCCGCTCGATGAGCGCGCCGCCGCGCTACCGCGAGCTGGAAGAGGAGATCGAGCGCGTCCGCAAAGAGAAGGAAGAGTCGATCGAGGCACAGGAGTTCGAGAAGGCCGCGTCCCTCCGCGACAAGGAGCGGAAGCTCACGCAGAAGAAGCGCGAGCTCGAAGACGACTGGCGCAACTCCGAGGACTCGGAGGAGCAGCCGGAAGTCGGCGAGGAGGAGATCGCCGACATCGTCTCGATGTGGACGGGCATTCCGGTTTTCAAGCTGACCGAGGCAGAGTCGGCGCGGCTCGTACGCATGGAAGAAGAGCTGCACAAGCGCGTCGTCGGCCAGGAAGAGGCGATCGTCGCCGTCGCGAAGTCGATCCGCCGCGCACGCGCGGGCATCAAGGATCCGAAGCGACCCACCGGCTCGTTCATCTTCCTCGGCCCGTCCGGCGTCGGCAAGACGGAGCTGGCACGCACGCTCGCCGAGTTCCTGTTCGGCGACGAGGACGCGATGATCCAGGTCGACATGTCGGAGTACATGGAGAAGCACTCCGTGTCGCGGCTCGTCGGCTCGCCTCCGGGCTACATCGGGTACGACGAAGGCGGTCAGCTCACCGAGGCGGTCCGCCGCAAGCCGTACTCCGTGCTTCTGCTCGACGAGATCGAGAAGGCGCACCCCGACGTGTTCAACATCCTGCTCCAGATCCTGGAGGAGGGGAAGCTGACCGACGCCCAGGGGCGCCGTGTCGACTTCCGGAACACGATCGTGATCATGACGTCGAACATCGGCGCCAGCCAGATCTCGAAGAACCAGGGCTTCGGCTTCTCCGTCGGCGACGAGCAAGGTCTCTCCTACGAGGAGATGAAGTCGCGCGTCATGGGCGAGCTCAAGAAGGTGTTCCGTCCCGAGCTGCTCAACCGCATCGACGAGATCATCGTGTTCCACAAGCTCTCGAAGGAAGAGATCACGGTGATCATCGACCTCAACATGCGCAGGCTGCGCGAACAGATGGCGCTGCACAGCGTCACGATCGAACTCACGGACGACGCGAAGGAGCTGCTCGTCGACAAGGGCTACGACCCGGCAATGGGTGCGCGGCCGCTGCGCCGCGCGATTCAGCGCCTCATCGAGGACCCGCTCGCGGACTACGTCCTCGGCCGGGCGATCGAGCCGGGCTCCACGATCCTCGTCAGCCGCAAGGTGAATGAAGACGGCGAGCCGACCGAAGAGGCCGACATCACCTTCATCCCGGGCGATGTCACGCCCGAGAAGGTCACGGTTCCGCCCGAAGAGCCGGCCGCGACGACGTCCGACTCCGACGAACTAGGGTCTGACCCCGCGTAAGCGGGGTCAGACGCTCTCTCGCGCTTCGCCTGCCCGTTGAAGGTGCGGAGGGGGCAGGGCTGCGGCCTCCTCGCCCCTCTCCGCACCCAAAGGGTGCATGCACCGTCGGAGGGCCGCTTCCCCCGGGAAGGTGAAGTAAGGCGCTGAACCACCCGAAAGGGGAGGAATCAACCGAGGGGCATCTTCCAGGATGCAGATCAGACGGCACATCCCCTCTGGCCCCGATGCGGCGGGGGCCAGGTGCTTCCAACTCCCCCCTGTAACACCCCCCCTGTAACACCCCTCAAGAGACGAAGCGGCCCCAGCGGCGGGGCCGCTTTTTCTTTGCCGTGACGGAGCTGCGACATTCCCGTCCGGAAGCGTCCGTAGGGTTGATTGCATGGCGAAAGCGGCCGTTCAGTATGCGTGCACCGAGTGTGGTTACTCGGCTGGGCGCTGGTTCGGGAAGTGCCCGGGATGCAACTCCTTCGGGACTCTCGTGGAGGAGATCGTCGGGAAGGTCGTAGCCGGCAAGGCACCGCCGAAGCCGCTGCTGCGCCTCGTCGACGTCGAGGTCGAGGAAGCGAAACGGATGTCCACCGGCGTTCCAGAGCTCGACCGCGTGCTGGGGGGCGGTCTCGTGCCGGCCTCTCTCGTGCTCGTCGGTGGCGAGCCCGGGGTGGGCAAGTCGACGCTTCTCCTCACCGCCCTGCAGCTGATGAGCAACGACCGCCGCACCCTCCTGATCACCGGCGAGGAGTCGGTCGCCCAGGTGAAGTTACGCGCCGAGCGGCTCGGCGGCGCCGCGAATGTCGAGATCCTGGCCGAGACCGAGCTCGACGTCGTCTGCGAGACCCTCGAGACGGAGCGCCCCGACGTCTGCGTGATCGACTCGGTGCAGACGCTCTACTCGGCCGAGCTCGGATCCGCCCCGGGGTCGGTCGCACAGGTGCGCGAGGCGGCCGGCCGGCTTCTTCGCGTCTCCAAGCAGAACGGCGTCGCGACGATCCTGGTCGGCCACGTGACGAAGGACGGCTCGGTCGCCGGGCCTCGCGTGCTCGAGCACCTCGTCGACTGCGTGCTGCAGTTCGAGGGAGACCGGTATCGCGCGCACCGCGTCCTGCGCGCAGTGAAGAACCGCTTCGGCTCGACGAACGAGATCGGCGTCTTCGAGATGACGGGAATCGGCCTCGTCGGCGTACCCGATCCGTCGGAGGTGTTCGGACGGACGGTCGACGGTGAGCCCGGGGCGGCCGTTGCGTGTGCGCTCGAAGGCACACGGCCCATCCTGCTCGAGGTGCAGGCGCTCGTCGCGCAGAGCGACCTTGCGATGCCGCGGCGCGTCGCCACCGGCGTCGATCCGAAACGGCTTGCGATGATCGTTGCCGTACTCGCGCGCCATGCCGGCATCGGCCTCGGGCAGGCCGATGTCTTCGTCAACGTCGCAGGCGGCGTGCGCATCGACGAGCCTGGGGCCGATCTCGCGGTTGCGCTGGCAATCGCCTCCGCAGCTCGCCGCACCCCCGTCCGCGCCTCGACCGCGACTTTCGGCGAGATCGGCCTCACCGGCCGCCTCCGTGAAGTCACGCAGGCCGACAGGCGCCTCGAGGAGTGCACGAAGCTCGGGCTCGAAGCCGTCGTAGCTCCGAGCGGCACGCCGTCGCATGGCAAGATCCGGGTCACCCAGGCGGAAACGTTGCGCCAGGCGATCAAAGCGGGACTCGATGCCGAACGAGCCGAAGGAGACGACGAAGCCTGAGCGCCTGAGCGATCTCGGCTTCACGCGCACGCCGTCCGACGACGATCCGCGGCGCGATCCGAATCTGCTCGCGGCAGTCGAGACGATCGCGCCCGGCACCCCGATCCGGCACGCCATCGACGACGTCATCCGCTCGCGTGAGGGGGCGCTGATCGTGGTCGGGGATCCGCAAGAGCTTTCCTTCCTCTACTCGGGCGGCATTCGACTCGACGCGCCCTTCCGGCCCCAGCTCCTCTACGAGCTCGCGAAGATGGACGGCGCGATCATCGTCGACTCCGCCATCAAGCGGCTCGCGTGGGCGAACGTTCAGCTGATGCCCGACCCCACCATTCCCTCGGACGAGACAGGCACGCGCCACCGCACGGCCGAGCGTGTGGCGAAGCAGACCGGAGCGCTCGTTGTCTCCGTCTCCCAGCAGCGTGAGACAGTCACGCTCTTCGTCGGTCCAGGCTCGCTACCAGCTCGATCCGGTTCCCGACGTGCTCGCGAAGACGAACCAGGCGCTCGGAACCCTGGAGACCTACCGGCTCCGGCTCGAGCAGGTGCTCACCCGTCTGACCGCGCTCGAGTTCCAGAACGCCGTTGTCCTCGACGACGTGCTCGTCACCTTGCAGCGCGCGGAGATGACCTCGCGCATGGCGGAGCGAATCAAGCGCGATTGCGTCGAACTGGGGAGCGAGGGCCGGCTGATCCGGCTCCAGCTCGAAGAGCTCGTGGGGAACGTGCCAGGCGAGCGCGATTCGATCGTGCGCGATTACCACGCCACCGGCCATGGCGCCGTGGCGACCGTCGCGCTCGAGGCTCTCCGCGCGGTTCCGTATCAGGGCCTGCTCGACTTCGACCGCCTCATCGAGCTGCTGGGCTATCCGCGGGGTACGAGCCCGCTCGACACGTCGGTCCAGCCCCGCGGCTATCGGGTGCTCTCGCACATCCCTCGGGTGCCCGAGCAGGTGATCGGACGGGTGGTAAGCGACTTCCAGACCCTCGACACCGTCGTACGGGCCTCCCAGCGGGATCTGGAGGCGGTCGAGGGGGTCGGCGCGGTCCGCGCCCGCGAGATCCGAGAAGGGCTGAGACGGCTCCAGGAGCACAATCTCGTCGACCGCTACCTCCAGCTCTAGCCCGAAAAGCCAGAAAACGTGGCTTTTCGCAGGGATTTTTGCTAAACTGGTCAATCTCGGGCCGGCGTCCTTAAGCGCCGGCTCTTTTGGCGGAAACGCGGCGACGAGAGGGGAGCAAGGCTTGTACAAGATCGGCGACAAGGTCGTATACCCGCACCACGGTGCCGGGACGGTCGTCAAGAAGGAGTCTCGCGAGGTTCTGGGGACGAAGCGCGAGTACCTGACGATCAAGATCCTGCACAACGACATGACGGTGCAGGTGCCGTCCGAAAACGCCGACGCGGTCGGCCTCCGCCGGGTGATCGGCGAGAAGGAAGTCGCCGTCGTGCTGAAGGCACTGACCGGCGGATCGACCGAGATGCCGAAGAACTGGAACCGTCGCTTCAAGCACAACCGCGACAAGATGAAGACGGGCGACGTCCTCGAGCTTGCCGAGGTCGTGCGGAACCTCTCCCTGCGCGATCACGAGAAAGGTCTCTCCACGGGCGAGAAGCAGATGTTCGTGAAGGCGAAGAAGATTCTCGCCTCCGAGCTCATGTACGCCAAGACGATGGACGAGGACGAGTGCGCCGAGTGGCTGGAGGAAGTGCTCTCCACCGGCGGCAACGGCAAGAAGAAGGCGACGGCATCGAAGAAGAAGGCCGTCGCCGCGACCGCGTAACCGCGGCCCGCGGTATAGGTGACGGTCTGGGCGATCCTCGTCGCGGCGGGACGCGGCGAGAGGCTCGGGCTGGAACACCCCAAAGCGTTCGCGAAGCTCGGCGAGGATCCACTCCTCGCCGAGCCTCTGCGCCGACTCGAAGACTCCGACTGGATCGACGGGATCGTCGTCGTCGCACCGCCGGAGTGGGAGGAGCCCGCGATCCTGCTCGCCGAGGAGCTCGGCTGCGGCAAGGCCGTCGCGTGCGTTGCCGGCGGGGCAACCCGCGCCGACTCCGTTCGCGCCGGCCTCGCCGAGGTGCCTGCCGACGCCCTCGTCGTCCTCGTGCACGACGCCGCTCGGCCGCTGATCACCGACGAGGTGATCGAACGGGTGCTCGCGCCTCTGTCGGAGGGCTGGGACGGTGTCGTCCCGGGCCTCCGCGTCTCCGACACGCTCAAACGCGTCGGCCGCGACGGGGCGGTCGAGGAGACGGTCTCCCGCGACTCGCTCTACGCCGTGCAGACGCCGCAGGCATTCGCGGCGGACGTCTTCCGGCGGGCCGCGGCCGCAGAGCGCCGAGGCGACCGACTGCGCCGGGCTCGTCGAGGCGGCAGGCGGCCGCGTGAAGGTGGTGGAGGGCGATCCGCGCCTTCTCGAAGGTGACGACGGCCGACGACCTCGCGAAGATCGCGTCGTGGCTGTGAGCGAGTATCGCGTCGGAACCGGCTTCGATGCGCATGCGCTGCAAGCTGGCGTGCCGCTCGTCCTCGGCGGTGTGCGCATCGATCATCCGCGCGGCCTCGCCGGTCACTCCGACGGTGACGTTCTCGCACACGCCCTCACGGACGCGGTGCTCGGTGCCGCCGGCCTCGAGGACATCGGCGCACTGTTCCCATCGGGTGACCCTGCACTCGAGGGAGCCGACTCCGTCGAGCTGCTGCGCGAAGCGTGGCGACGCGTGCGTGAGGGTGGCTGGGAGCTCGCGAACGCGGACGTCGTACTGATCGGCGAGGAGCCGCGACTCGCCCCGCACCGGGATGCGATGCGCGCGAAGCTGGCCGACGCTTTGGGCGTCGATCGCGAGCGCGTTGCGGTGCGCGCGACGACGACGGACAAGCTCGGCTTTACCGGCCGCGGCGAGGGACTCGCTGCGCAGGCCGTCGCGCTGTTGCGGCGATGAAGCTCCGCATCTACACCCATGCGGAGCGCGACCTGAGCGGCAAGCTGCCGGATCTCTGGCCGGCATTCATGCACCACGACCAGGTGATCGCGACGTTCTGGCCGCGGCTCTACGACGTCTATGCAGATTTCCAGCTGTGGGTCGTCGACGACAAGGAGACGATCGGGTACGCGTGCACCCTGCCCGTCAAGTGGGACGGGATTCCCGAGCAGCGGGGCCTCGAGTGGGCGATGAGCAACGGTGTCGCCGGTGATCCGACAACGCTCTGCGCAGTCGTCGCCGGTGTCCTGCCTTCTTATCGCGGCACCGGCGTCGCATCCGAGATTCTGGAACGCATGGGTGGCCTCGCGCGTGCGCACGGTCTCGACTGCCTGATCGCACCCGTGCGGCCGACGTGGAAGGAGCGTTATCCGCTCACGCCGATCGAGAGCTACGTCCTGTGGCGCCGGGAAGACGGGTATCACTACGACCCCTGGATTCGTACGCACGAGCGCCTCGGCGCCGAGATCCTCTCGCCGGCGCCGAAGTCGATGACCGTCAGAGGCACGCGCGATGAGTGGGAGGAGTGGACGGAGCTGCAGTTCCCGGAGGACGGGGACTACATCGTCCCGGGCGCACTCGCGCCGGTGCAGTTCGAGGGCGGCCGCGGGACGTATGTGGAACCCAACGTCTGGATGCGGCATCCGGTGTAGGTGCCAGGCATCGCTACGCGGTGCCTGGCACGCTACACCGTCCGGCCTCACCCGTACCGTTCGAGCATGGCCAAGCCGCTCGAAGAGTGGACGCCGGACGACTTGCGGTTCGAGATCTCTCGGCTGACCGAGGAGCTCGCGCGACGCGCGGCCACGGCTGTGGCGGCGTCGCCCGGAAAGGGACGCATCGACGTCGTCCGCTCATGTGAGAACTGGGTGCGGGGACTCGCGTGGGACGAGACGTTCACGCAGGAGATGGTCGAAGACGAGCTGGCGATCCACGAGCGCAAGGCCGGGCAGGAGCTCGGGCCCCTCGACCGCGAACGCCTGATCCAGATGTGGCTGACGCTGTACGCGGAACGCTTCGCCGAAGCCGCTTAGCGGCGACGCGCGTTCTTCTGCGCCTTCTCGAGGCGCCGCCGCATCTGCCGGTTCGTCGCCTCGGGAGCGACGCCGAGTCCTTGCTGGTCCTGCATGTCGAGCAGCGCTCGCCGCTCGTCGCGCGTGAGCTGTGACATCGCCGCCTGCGCCTTCATCGGGTCGCGGAGCGCGCCGGTTCGCTGCATCTTCTTCATCGCGCTGGCGAGCTCCGGGTTCGACCGCTCGAGGGCGGCGTTCGAGGCCTTCTGCAGCCACTTGCGCAGGATCGGCACCTTCGAGATCAGGCCGATGATCGGCCGCAGGAAGCGGCCGTTCTGAATCCGGCCGAGGAGCGCGAGGACGCCGAGCAGCAGCGATCAGGCCGAGCAGGATCCAGACCGGAATCAGCAGCGTGACGATGTCAGCGACGAGCATCGGGCGCCATGGTACTAGCCGGGTAGCGAGACGGTGCCGTCCGTGACGAGCACGAGCCCGTCCCGAGCAAGCGACTCGACGGCGTCCGGATCGAGGTCGGCGACGGCCCGCTCCGCATCCGCCACGAGCCGGAGCGTCGCTGCCCGCCGCTGCCGGAACGAGCCCTCGAACGGCCCCTGCTTGCGCAGCGGCTCGTAGCGGTTGCCGCGCGAGGGGCAGCCTTCGGCGAGCGGGCAGACGTCGCAGCGCGGAATGCGCGCGAGACAGACGGTCGCACCGAGATCCATCAGCGCCTGCGCGGCTGCCGCCGTGAAGGTGTGACCCGTGCGCTCCTGCACGCGGCGCACGTTGACGTCGACAGGCAGCACGTCGCGGCCGAGTGCGAAGCACGCGACGGCGTCGGCCGTGTAGCGCCCGACGCCCGGCAGCTCCGTCAGAGTCGTCCGGCCAGCCGTGCGCGGCAACGTGCTGTGCCGCGCGATGCAGGCTGAGCGCGCGGCGGTTGTACCCGAGCCCTTGCCACTCGCGGATGACGTCGGCCGGCGACGCCTCCGCGAGCGTCTCGATCGTCGGCCAGCGCTCGAGCCAGCGCTCCCAGCGCGGCACGACGCGGTCGACTTGCGTTTGCTGCGCCATCACCTCGCTGACGAGGATCGCGTACGGATCGGTGGTCTTCCGCCACGGCAGGTCACGCCCGTTCGTGCGGTACCAGGCCAAGAGCGCCTTTTGCACGCTCGTTAGCGTAGGCGGTCATTAGACGTCACGCCGCCGTAGCTGGATCGCTGCGAACGCGATGAGGATGGCCGTGTAGGCAGCGAAGACGCCGAGCCCCGTCCATGGTGCGAGTGTGTGGGCGGGAGAGCCGGTCTGCATGATCGCCTGGCCCGCGTTGCTCGGAAGGTACGGCGAGATGGCGTTGCTCCAGCTTGCGGGGAGGACGTTCATGAGCGGCGGAATCACGAACAGGATTCCCGCGAAGGCTGAGATGCCGCCTGCAGTGCTGCGAAGGATTGCTCCGAGCCCGAGACCGAAGAGCCCGATGAGCGTGAGGTAGAGCGCGCCACCGATCACCGCGCGCGAAACGCCGGGATCTGAGAAGGACAGCGCGATGTCGTGTCCGTTCAGGCTGTGCCCCTTGAGGATCGCTTGCGCGGCGAAGAACGCGATCACCGTCGAGGGAAGAGCCAGCGCGAACGTGACCACGGCGAAGACGCCTGCCTTCCCCCAGAGCACCGGCAGTCTCTTGGGAACGGCGGCGAACGTCGACCGGATCATGCCGGTCGAGTACTCGCCGCTGATCAGCATCACACCAAGCACGCCGATCGCGAGTTGGGCAACCGTGACACCGATCAAGCTCGTCTCCAGCGGACGGAAGCTGATCTTGTCGATGAAGCTCATGCTGCTCCAGCGATTCGCGTTGACGAGGGCCGGAATGACCGCGAACCCGATTGTCATCGCGACGCCCGCCAGCAGTCCGTAGCGGGTCGAGCGGAGCGTACGCAGTTTTGTCCACTCCGACAATGCGACACGCACCTGGGTGACGCGGCCGGTGTGAGTCCGAGTTCTCGGGATTGGAAATGCAGTTATGGCGCTCATGCTGCGAGTGCTCCTTCGTGGTCGTCGGCGTGGGTAGTTGTGCTGGCTTGGAACTCGACCTCGTCGCGCGTGAGGACCATGAACGCTTCCTCGAGCGATGCCTGCTGGGGTGCGAGTTCATGGAGGACGATGTCGTGGGCTGCAGCTTCGGTTCCGATCTGCTCTGCAGTCAGACCTTCGATTTCGAGCAACTCGCGCTCGACCGCCTTGGTCGTCACGTCGGGGCCGGCGAGGAGCTCGGCGAGCTGCGTCGCTTGCGGCGAGCGGACGACGACGATGCGCTTTGAGTGCCGGCGGATGAACTCGTCGACGGATACGTCGGCGATGAGTCGGCCGCGCCCGATCACGATCAAGTGGTCGGCCGTAAGCGCCATCTCGCTCATCAGGTGCGACGAGAGGAACACGGTGCGGCCTTCCGCGGCTAGCGTCTTCATCAGATCGCGGATCCAGCGGATGCCGTCCGGGTCGAGTCCATTGACCGGCTCGTCGAGCATCACGACCTCGGGGTCGCCGATGAGGGCAGAGGCGATCCCGAGCCGCTGGCCCATGCCGAGCGAGAACTGGCCGGCGCGCTTCTTCGCCACCGATTCGCAGCCCGACGAGCTCGATCAACTCGTCGACGCGGCTGCGGGGAATCCCGTGCGTCTGTGCCTGGGCGAGCAGATGGTTGTACGCGGAGCGGCCGGTATGCACCGACCGCGCCTCGAGCAGGGCGCCGACTTCGTGCAGCGGCGCCGGAAACTCGGCGTAGTGCTTGCCGTTGACTTTCACTTCGCCCTCACTCGGAGCGTCGAGCCCGAGGATGAGCCGCATCGTGGTGGACTTGCCCGAACCGTTGGGGCCTAGGAATCCAGTCACGATGCCGGGCTTGACGGTGAACGTGAGATCGTTGACGGCAATCGTGTCGCCGTAGCGCTTCGTGAGGTTCCGTGCTTCGATCATCGGCTTTCTCCTTTGACTGCGGCGCATGAGGCGCCTCAGTCACAGAGAACCAGCCGAGGCTGAAACCAAGGTGAGCGCTAGCTGGGAGTTACCCGAGAGTCGGCGTGGACGGGAAGCCGGACTTCGAAGATCGCGCCGTGCGGAACTGCTGCCCGAACGCTGATCGCGCCACCGTGCGCGGTCACGATCGAGCGAGCGATCGAGAGGCCCAGTCCTGCACCGCCCTCTTTGCGTCCTCGCGCACCGTCGGGGCGCGCGAACCGCCCGAACACCAGCTCTCGATCTGCTCCCGCGATTCCAGGCCCGGTATCTTCGACCGTCAAGACGACCTGATCTCCTTCAGCGCGCAACGAGACATAGGCGGGGGCTTCGAGCGGAGTGTGCTGGCGGACGTTGGCCAGGAGATTGTCGATCACTTGACGCAGCCGGCTCTTGTCGCCCTCGATCACAAGCGGCCGCTCTGCGAACTCGAATTGGATGAGACGCTCAGGTTCTGCAGCTCGTGCCGCTTCGATTGCGCGCTCGGCGACATCGTCGAGCAAGACCCGATGTCGCTCGAGTGGACGCGCGTCGTCCAGCCGCGCCAGGAGGAGTAGGTCCTCAACGAGCAACGACATCCGGGCCGCTTCGTCCTCGATCGCGCGCATCGCTTTCGCGAGGTCGTCGGGCCGCGTGTCAGCGCCGCGCCGGAACAACTCGGCGTACCCGCGTATTGACGTCAGTGGCGTACGTAGTTCGTGCGAAGCGTCGGCGAGGAATTGTCGGAGTCGCTCCTCAGTTGCGTCACGCTGTGCAAAAGCTGCCTCGTTCTCGGCAAGCATCCGGTTGAGCGCAGTCGCGACACGTCCAATTTCGCTGCGCTTTGGCGCAGAGGGGACTCGCGCTGCCAGGTCGCCCGCCGCGATCGCATCTGCTGTCGCTGCAATCTTTCGCAAAGGCCGCAGGCTCCTCGTGAGCACCACCAGTGCAACGAATGCAAGCAGTCCCAGCACGATGCCGCCCACGATGAAGTTGAGCCGGAAGAGGTGCGCGAGCGTGTTCACCTCGTTCTTCAGTGACACGGCGGCGATGACGGTTCCGCCGCGTGCCGGTACGGCGATCAGTTCAAACGCCGGACCGCGGTGGTTGGGGACCTCGATCGACCGAGCGCGCCCGGGTGCGAGACGAGATCGGACGGAATCCGCACGTCAGCGGCTTCTGAGGTGCCGAGGCGCTGCAACACCTTCCCCTGCGGGCTCACAACCTCGACGAGCACAAGTCGATCCGTGCCGGCGAACGTGTCAAGCGTCAAGCGGTGTCCGCTGCGCAACGCCTCGACCGCGGTCTTTGCCACCTCTCGCACGCTTGTGGCGGCCCGACTGTCGAAGTATCCGCGTAGGAGTACGAAGGTCGTCGCACCCGTCGCACCAATCCCCAGCGTGGCAATCGCCACGGTCGCAAGCGTCACTTTGAGGCGAATCGACACCGCTACTCTTCCGGCAATCGGAGCGAGTAGCCCACTCCGCGGAGCGTGTGGATGAGCGCCGGCCCGTCGCCGTCTACTTTCTTGCGGAGGTAGCTGATGTAGGTCTCGACGATTCGTCCGTCGCCACCGAAGTCGTACTGCCAGACGTGGTCGAGGATCTGTGCCTTGGACAGCACCCGGCGCGAGTTCAACAGCAAGTACCGCAGGAGCGAGAACTCCGTCGGACTGAGCTTGATGCGACGAGGGCCACGGCGCACCTCACGTGTCTCCTCGTCCAACTCCAAGTCGGCAAACGACAGACGGTGAGACTTCGTTGTCTTTCCTGAGGTGCGACGGAGCACCGCATGCACGCGGGCGACGAGCTCCTCGAGACTGAACGGCTTCGTCATGTAGTCGTCCGCGCCCAGGGTCAGACCGCGTACGCGGTCCTCGACCGCATCACGCGCCGTCAAGAACAGCACCGGCACGTGCTGCCCGTCGCGGCGGATCCGCGCCTGCAACTCGAAACCGTCGGCGTCCGGCAGCATCACATCGAGCACGACGAGGTCGGGCGCAAAATCCCGCACTCCGGCGAGCGCGCCCGCGCCGTCCGCCGCCGTTCGAACATCGAAGCCCTCGTAGCGCAGAGCAGTCGCGACGAGCTCGGCGATGTTCGCCTCGTCGTCAACGATCAGCACGCGGTGCGTCGTCATCTCCCTATTATCTGAGAGAAACCTGAGAGGAACCTGAGAGTCTCCGTCGCCGAGCCTGGGCCGACGCAGCGCGGGAGCCGTTAGGTACGGTCAGATCTATGCGCCCCTCGACGAATCCCTGGGTAATTCTCGTCCTGGTCTGCCTCGCGCAGTTCATGGTCATTCTCGATGCGACCGTCGTGAACGTCGCGCTGCCCTCGATCCAGAAGGATCTCGGGCTCAGCGAGGCCAACCTCCAGTGGATCGTGAATGCCTACGCGCTCGTCTTCGGCGGGTTCCTCCTGCTCGGTGGCCGCGCAGGCGATCTCCTCGGTCGCAAGCGGCTGTTCCTCGCCGGCGTCGTCGTCTTCACCGTCGCCTCGCTCCTCAACGGCCTGGCCACGAGCTCGACCTGGCTGATCAGCACGCGCGCGCTCCAGGGGCTCGGGGCGGCGTTCATCTCGCCGGCTGCTCTCGCGATCATCAGCACGACGTTCTCGGAGGGCAAGGAGCGCGGTAAGGCGCTCGGCGTCTGGGCCGCGATCGCGTCCGGCGGGTCGGCCGTCGGCCTCGTGCTCGGCGGCGTCCTCACGCAGGCGTTCTCGTGGCCGTGGATCTTCTACATCAACGTGCCGATCGGCGCCGTCGCCTTCGTTCTCTCGATGCGCTTGATTCCGGAGTCGATCGACGAGCACGCCGAGCGGAACTTCGATGTGGCCGGCGCAGTCACGGCGACGGGCGGCCTGATGGCGCTCGTCTACGCGATCGTCAAGGCGCAGACAGACGGTTGGACTTCGGGACGAACACTCGGCACGTTCGCGGCCGCGGCGATCCTGCTCACCGCGTTCATCCTCATCGAGTTGCGCGCAACCGCGCCACTCGTCCGGCTCAACATCTTCCGAGTGCGATCGCTGACGGCTGCGAATGTCGTCATGTTCCTCGTCGCGTCGGGTCTCTTCGCGATGTTCTTCTTCAACTCGCTGTACCTCCAGAAGGTGCTGCTCTACGGGCCGCTCAAGGCCGGCCTCGCGTTCCTGCCGTTCACCGCGGGGATCATGGTGTCTGCCGGTCTCGCGTCGCAGTTCGCGCCCAGGATCGGTGTGCGCCCTGTCGCCGTCGTTGGGATGCTCGTCACGATGGTCGGCCTCTTGCTGCTCGCGCGGATCCCGGTGCACGGCTCGTACGTCACCGACGTCATGCCGTCGATCCTCCTCACCTCGCTCGGCATGGGGGCCGTGTTCGTGCCGCTCACGCTCGTCGCGACGACCGGGCTCGAGGACTCCGACCAGGGCCTTGCCTCCGGCCTCTTCAATACGTCACAGCAGATCGGCGGTGCGCTCGGACTGGCGGTTCTGAGCACGCTTGCGGCTGGCCAATCGGGCGGCGCCGACAAGGCGTCGCTCGTGCACGGCTTCCACTGGGCGTTCGCGGGCGGCGCCGGCTTCGTGCTCGCCGGGCTCGTGCTGCTCGTCGTGCTCCTGCGCCGCCGTGACGTCGAGCGGATTCAGGCAGCCGTGATCCAGGCGGACGTCGTGCCGGTCGCTTGATCGCATAGCGTTGCCCGTGACATGGTTCGCGTGCGCTTTGCACCCAGTCCCACGGGCTCGCTGCACCTCGGCGGCGCTCTGAGCGCGGTCGCGAACCGCCGGTTCGCCGACGAGCACGGTGGCTCCTTTCTCCTCCGGATCGACGACACCGATCCGGCACGCAACGTCGAAGGTGGGGCCGACGCGATCGTGTCCGACCTCGAGTGGCTTGGCGTGCCGTGGGACGAAGGCCCGCTGCGGCAGAGCGAGCGCCACGTGCGCCACCGGGAGGCGGCACACCTGATCGGCGAGCCCGACTCGGAGGGAGCGCTGCGCTTCGGCCAGACGACGCTCCTGCGCGCCGACGGAACGCCCACGTATCAGCTCGCCTCGGCGGTCGACGACGCGGACTTCGAGATCACGCACGTGATCCGCGGCTCCGATCATCGCGCGAACGCGGAGCTGCAGGCCGCGCTCATCCGCGCGCTCGGTGCGGAGCCGCCCGAGTACATCCACCACGGGCTGTTGCTCGGCGAGGACGGAACGAAGTTGTCGAAGCGCCACGGTGCGTCGTCGCTCGCAGACCTGCGCGACGAGGGGATCCCGCCGGAGGCGGTGCGCGCGTATCTCGAAGAGCTCGGCCTGCCGAAGCACGACGTGCACCTCGACCTGAGCCGCCTGCGGCGGCTGTCGATCGAGGCTCTCGCGGCGCTCTCGGACGAGGAGCTCGCCGAACGTGTCGGCGTCCCCGTGTCGGTCGCGCCGGTGCTGCGCGGCGCGCGCGACCTCCGCGAGGCGCGCGAGTACGCGCAGCAGGTGCTCGAGCCCGTGCAGGTCGAGGTCGACGCGCCCGAGACGCTGCAGCGCTTCCGCGAGCTCGTCGAGAGCGGCGTCGATGCGCGCAGCGTCGTACGCGAGCTCAAGGCAGTCGGCGGCAACCTGAAGGCGGTCCGGCTCGCGCTGACTGGACGGGAGCGCGGGCCGGAGCTCGCGGCCGTGATCGCCGCGCTGCCGCGCGACGAGCTGCTGCGTCGCACCGTCTAGGCTAGTCGCGATGCGTCTCTACAACACGTTGTCGCGGCAGCTCGAGGAGCTGCCCGCGCCGCACGGCCCGATCCGGATGTACTTCTGCGGACCGACCGTCTACCAGCGCGCACACATCGGAAACGCGCGACCGTTCCTGCTCGGCATGTGGCTGCGCAACTGGCTACGCCACCGCGGCTACGACGCGACCCTCGTCCACAACATCACCGACGTCAACGACAAGATCTCGACGGCCGCTCGCGTCCGAGCGCGGAAGCTCGCTTCAGAGGCGACCGAGTGGTATCTCCAGGACATCGGCGACTTCGAGCTCGGGCTTCCCGATGCGCTGCCGAAGGCAACCGAGCACATCCCGCAGCATCGTTTCCTTCATCGAGCGGCTCGATCGAGCGACGGACACGCGTACGCGGTCGAGGGCGACGTCTACTTCCGGGTTGCGCGCGATCCCGGAGTACGGGCGCCTTTCCGGCCAGCGCCCCGATCAGATGGAGGAGCAGGAGCCGAACCCGCTCAAGGAGGATCCGCGCGACTTCGCGCTCTGGAAGGCGAACAAGCCCGGCGAGGACACTCGCCTGGGAGTCGCCCTGGGGACGCGGCCGGCCAGGCTGGCACATCGAGTGCTCGGTGATGGCCGAGGAAGCAGTTCGGGCCGGTGTTCGAGATCCACGGCGGCGGGCTCGACCTCGTCTTCCCGCATCACGAGAACGAGCTCGCGCAGTCGCGCGCGCTCGGGCACGAGTTCGCGCGCATCTGGACGCACAACGGGATGCTCGAGTTCGGCGGCGAGAAGATGTCGAAGTCGCTCGGCAACGACGTCTCGATCCGCAACGTGCTCGACACGTGGGGGAGAGAGGTGACGCTGCTCTTCTTCATGACGGCGCACTGGCGCAAGCCGATCGATTTCACCGACGTCACGCTCGAGCAGGCGAAAGCCCAGTGGCAGAGCTTCGGACAGGCGATTTACGAGAACAAGCCTCCGCGTCCCACCGTTGGGTGGGAGGCCTTCGAGGCTGCGCTCGACGACGACTTCAATACGCCCGAGGCGTTGGCCGTTCTGCACGAGTGGCGGCGAGCGAGCCAGCTCGATCTGCTGCATCGGGGCCTGACGATCTTCGGGCTCGGCTTCGTGGCCACGGACGCGCCGAGGCGGTACGTGGTGCTCGCCAAGGAGCGCGAGGATGCCCGGGCGCAGCGCGACTGGCAGCGCTCCGACGAGCTGCGCGACCGCATCGCCGAGCTCGGGTGGATCGTGCAGGACGGTCCCGAGGGCTCGACCCTCGTCCCGAAATGACCCGTGAGCAGGTCTACGGTCGCCGGCCCGTGCGCGAGGCGCTGCGCGGCCGGCGCGAGGTGCTCGAGCTCTGGGCGACCGAGCGGGCGGTCAAGGCCGAGTCCTGGCTGCGCGAGACGGTTCAGCCGCGCGTGCACGTCAAGCTCGAGCGGGACATCTCCGAGGCTGCCGGCACGCGCGACCACCAGGGGGTGCTCGCGTGGTGCGAGCCGTACAAGTACGCGGACGCCTACGAGCTGGCCGCGACCGACCGCCCGCTGCTCGCCTGCCTCGACCAGGTGAGCGATCCCCGGAACCTCGGCGCCGTGTGCCGGAGCGCCGAAGGAGCGGGAGCGACGGGCGTGGTCGTGCCCTCGCACGGCTCTGCGCTCGTGACCGCCGGCGGTCTGCCGCGCGTCGGCTGGCGCGGTGGAGCATCTGCCGGTCGCGGTCGTGACGAACCTCGCCCGCTACCTCGAGGAGATCAAGCGCAACGACGGCCTCTGGATCGCCGGTGCCGCCGGCGAGACGGGCACGCCGATGTGGCAGAGCGATCTCTCCGGCTCCCTCGCGTTCGTGTTCGGCGCGGAAGGCAAAGGGCTCCGTCCTCTCGTTCGCCGCTCGTGCGACCTCGAGGTGTCGATCCCGCAGCTCGGGCACGTGGAGTCGCTGAACGTCAGCGTCGCCGCAGCGGTGCTCCTCTACGAGGCGCGGCGGCAGCGCGGTGGCTGAGCCGACGCTCTACCTCTTCGACGGCTTCAACCTCTTGCACGAAGGTGGATTCGGATCGCCGGACCAGGTGCGCGATCTGCTTGCGAGCTGGGTGGCTGCGAAGGGCGCGCGGGGAGTGCTCGTGTTCGACGGGCACGGCGCCGACGAGGAGCACGGCCCGCTGGCCGTGCGCTGGGCGCCGGACGCGGACGCGATGATCGAGCGGCTCGCCGCCGAGCACCGCGGCAACGAGCAGGTCGCGGTCGTCTCGTCGGACGAGGCGGTGCGGGGGACCTCCGGCGCCGAGGTGCGGAAGATGTCGTCGCGCATGTTCCTCGGCGAGCTGGCGCGCCCCGAGCACATCGACCGCACGCGCGGCGACCTGCGCGACAAGCTCGACCCCGAGACGCTCGAACGGCTCGAGCGTCTCCGCCGCGGCATTTGATCCGGCATTCCGCGCGCATTCCGCGCAACATTGCAAGCGAACATGTGTTCGCATTATGTTGGGTCCATTGCAAGTCGACTTGTAATTCCTTGGACCCCTTGCTATGTTCGGCCTCAACCTTAGGGTGAGACTTCACCCATCGACATCGGCATTACCAATGGGGGGACGCCGTGGCCGCACGCACCGCACATGCCTATTCGCCGCAGAAAGCTCAACGCGAGCTTGAGGATCTGCAGCTCGTTCTGCGGGCCTGCGAACGGCGACAGCCTGGCGATGGACGCCCTCATCCGCCGCTACACCGGCTTCGTCCGGCTGAAGGCGAGCTCGTACTTCCTCGCCGGCGGCGACTCGGAAGATCTGATCCAGGAAGGCCTCGTCGGCCTCTACAAGGCCGTGCGCGATTTCCGCGCCGACAAGGAGACGTCGTTCCGCAGCTTCGCCGAGCTGTGCGTGACCCGGCAGATCATCACGGCGATCAAGACCGCCACCCGCTTCAAGCACGCCCCGCTCAACACCTATGTCTCGTTCAGCCACACCCCCGCCGGCCAGGACACGACGGGGAGTGCACGCTCGGCGACGCGCTGCCCGGCCCTGCCGTGCACGAGCCGTCGGTGATGGTCATCTCGACCGAGGAGCTGCAGAGCCTCATCGGCTGCCTCGGCAGCGGGCTCTCCGGCCTCGAGGCGGACGCGCTACGGCTCTACCTCGAAGGCTCGTCCTACGAGGACATGGCCGAGCGGCTGGGCTGCGACACGAAGACGATCGACAACGCGCTCCAGCGGGTGAAGCGCAAGATCATCACGCACCAGAAGACGCGCGAAGTCCTTCAGTAGTCACCTTCGCGATCTCGTAGTCGCGCGGCGGGCCTGATCCGCTTGTTCTGTTGGTTCCGAGCCGGGTCGACACGAAGCCACGCTTGTCTCTTGCCGGGCACGTCCTCAATCGGCAGGAGATAAACGCCGTTCGTCTCGGGGCAGTACACGGCGAAGAAGTCGATCTCGCCGTGGTACGTGCGGCGCGCAGTCTTCGGGATTCGCGTGGTGTCCGTAATGGCTGCAGAGACTGAACACGACGGCACCTTTGCGCAAGCGACCCGTCTTGCACTGAACACGGCTCAACTCCCCATCGCGTTCCAAGATGAGATCGCAGCGCGTGTTCTCGCCGAAGGGGACGTAGAGCCCATACCCAAGCAGCTGTAGAGCGGCCATGACAGCAAGCGTCGAGCGGTCGCCGATGTCTTTAGGGTGTTCCACGTTGTCAGGATTGCATACGCGTCGGACGGTACTATTGGGCGCCCGCCGGAGTAGCTCAGTGGTAGAGCATCTGCCTTGTAAGCCGGAGGACGAGGGTTCGATTCCCCCCTCCGGCTTTATTTCGGCGTGACGACTCTCGCCGGAATAGCCGCGATCAGCGCGTCCGCAAGGTCCTCGTCGACCCGAGACTTCCGGACGTAGTCGACCGCCCCGGCGTCCCGGATCTCGAGCACGCGCTCCTCGTAGTCGGTGCCGCTGATCGCGATCACCGGCACCTCGGGCTGCTGCTCCTGGAGCTGCCGGGTCGCCTCGACGCCGTCGAGCTCCGGCATCTCGATGTCCATCACGATCGCGTCGATCTGCAGGCGACCGGCGATCTCGACGGCCTCGCGCCCGTTGCGCGCGCGTCCAGCCACCGCGAACCGCCCATCTGCTTCGAGCACGGTTTCGAGCGCGGCGAGGAAGTCCTCGTCGTCTTCGGCGACGAGGATTCGATACGTGTCGAGACCCCCCAGAGACGAGCTCCAACGTATCCCCGATCCGGCCGGCCCGCGGCGCTCGCCAAAAGGCCGCTTCAGGCGGCGCTGGAGACCCGGCGCTGGCCGCCACGGCCGGCGCCGGCGCCTCCTGCGGGATCTCCACGATGAAGGTCGAGCCGGAGTTGCCGTCGGATTCGACCCAGATCCGGCCGTCGACGCGGCGCACGAGCTCCCGGCAGATGTAGAGGCCGAGCCCGGTGCCGCCGATGCCGCGGCTCATGTGCGGATCGAGGCGATAGAACTTCTCGAAGATCCGCCGCTGCTCGCCCGGCGGGATGCCGAGGCCGGAGTCGGTGATCGCGAAGCGGACGTGGCGATCGTTCGGCTCGAGCGCGACGTTGATCGTGCCGCCGTCGGGCGAGTACTTGATCGCGTTCTCGATCAGGTTCGAGATCACCTGCCGCAGCTGCCCGGAGTCGGCGGCGACCGCGGGCAGCTCGTCCGGCGCGTCGAGGTTCAGCTGCACGTGCTCCGGCAGATGGATGCGCACCGCATCGATCTCGAGCTGCACGATCTCGCGCGGATCGCAGCGCTCGATGTTGGCCTTCAACCTGCCGGAGTCGAGCTGGCTCGCGAGCAGGAGGTCGTTGACGATGTCGGCGAGACGGTCGGACTCCTCGGCGATCACGTCGAGCAGCTTGTCGTGCAGTTCCGCCTCGAGGTCGATGTCGTCGCGGCGCAGCGTCAGCGCGGCGCCGTAGATCGCGGCGAGCGGCGTGCGCAGCTCGTGCGACACGGTCGCGACGAGGTCCTGTCGCATCGACTCGAGCGCCCGCTCTTCCGTCAGGTCGCGGAACGCGTAGACCGTTCCGTCCTCGTAGCCCGACGGCGGAGATCGACAGCCACAGCTCGCGGTCGTCGAACTGCAGCGGAATGCTCTCCGCCCGCGCCGCCTCGCCGGCGCTCGCGACCGGAATGCGAGGCTGCGACCGTCGTCCCAGCCGGGGATCGCGGTGGCCGCCGGCCTGCCGAGCACGTCGTCTTCCGCGCAGGCCGGTGATCCACTGCGCGGCGCTGTTCCAGAGACGGATCCGGCCGCGTCCGGTCGACGAGGAAGACGCCGTCGCCGATCGTCGCGAGCACGCGTGCCGCCTGCGCACGCGCCTCGGCCTCGCGATAGAGCCGCGCGTTCTCGATCGCAGTCGCCGCGCGGCGCGCGAGCTCCTCCGCGAGGCTCAGATCTTCCGCTCCGAAGTGGCGGCCGGACTCCGACGCGACGAGCGTGATCGCGCCGAGCACCGCCTCGCGGCCCTTCAACGGCACGCACATGTACGACGAGAGCCCGAGCTGCTTGCAGGAGCTCGAGGTGTAGATCGTCGCGCGCCGCGAGTCGCGAGCATCTCCTCCGTGATCTCGGGCACGAGCTCCGGCTCGCCCGGTTCGGATCACGGCGGGCGCGCCGGTCGCCGCCGTCGGCTTCGGCTGGATAGCGCTCCTGCAGCTCTCGCGCGAACGTCACCTTCGCCGGATCGCCGTGCGCGATCGCGAGCTCGGCAATCGTTCCGTCGGGCTCGACGATGTGTACGGAGCACCAGTCGGCGATGTCGCCGGCGGCGAGCTCCGCCACCTGACGCAGGGTCTCGCGGTAGTCGAGCGAGCGCGACAGCGTGTCGCCGGCGGAGACGATGAAGGCGCGCTGATCCTCGATCCGCTTGCGGTCGTGGATGTCGGTCGCCGTCCCGATCCAGAACCCGATGCCGCCCGTCGGCGTCCCGCACCGGCAAGGCGCGTCCGAGGTGCCAGCGGTAGCGGCCGTCGGCGCCGCGGAAGCGGTATTCGACCTCGAAGTTCTCGCCGCTTCTGAGCGTCTGCTCGCGCCGTGCGATCGCGGCCGGCAGGTCGTCGGGATGGACGATCTGATGCCACGCGTTCGGCCCGACCTCCTCCGGCGTCATGCCGGTGTACTCGAACCAGCGCCGGTTGAAGTAGGTGGCGGCTCCGGTGGCATCGGCTGTCCACACGATCTGCGGCATCGCATCCGCGAGCTGTCGGTAGCGCTCCTCGCTCGCACGCTCGAGCGCGTCGAGCTTCTGCTCGTGGATCTGCTCCGCCTGCTGCTGGATCTGCTCGCCCTTCTCCCACAGCTCGACGAAGACCGACACCTTGGAGCGGAGGACGTCCGAGTCGATCGGCTTGAGGATGTAGTCGACCGCGCCGGCCGAGTAGCCCTGGTAGACGTGCTTCTCGTCCTTCGAGAGCGCGGTCAGGAAGATGATCGGAATGTGCTGCGAGCGCTTGCGCTGCTTGATCAGCGTCGCGAGCTCGAACCCGTCGATCTCCGGCATCTGAACGTCGAGCAGGATGCAGGCGAAGTCGTCGAGCAGCAGCTCTTTCAGCGCCGCGATGCCGGACGTGACCGAGACGAGCCGGTGGCCGAGCGGCTCGAGGATCGCCTCCAGCGCGAGGAGGTTCTCCCGGCGGTCGTCGACGAGCAGGAGGTTCGCGCGCTGCGCGCTCATGCGCAAAGCCCGTAGAGGAAGGCGGGGATCTCTTCGAGCGGCAGGATCGCGTCCGCCGTCGTGGCGGCGATCGCGGCATCCGGCATCGTGCGGCGAAGCGAGGTCGTCGGGCTCCTGCACGATCGCGACGCCGCCTCGCTCCTTGATGCGGGCGAGACCCGCCGCGCCGTCGGCGTTCGCGCCCGTGAGCACGATGCCGACCGCGCTCCGGCCGTACTCGTCGGCGACCGATTCGAACAGCACGTCGATCGACGGCCGCGCGTACTGCACCGGTGCGTCGGTCGAGAGCGCCAGGTGCCCGTCCTCCACGAGCACGTGGTAGTCGGGCGGGGAGACGTAGACGTGGTCGCGCTCGAGCGGCGTCTTGTCGTCGGGGTCGGAGACGAGGCGGCGCGTGTGCAGAGCGAGCAGCGCCGCAAGGCCGCCTTCTTCCGAGTCCACCGCGCGATGCTGCGCGACGATGATCGGCTGATGGACGTCGTCGTGCAAGCCGTCCAGCAGACGGCTGACAGCTTCCAATCCTCCCCAAGAAGTTCCGATCACGATGAGCTCGTACACCTCACGCGACTTTGCGGTAGATCCGCTCGTCCGAGTCGATCTCTTCGTAGCGGTCTGCGAACCGCGTGAAGCCAATGGACTCCTTGTGCCCAAGCGCCAGGATTCCGAACGTGGCCAGGCTCTCGTAGAACAGCCCGTGCACGTGATTCTGCAGCGTCCTTGTCGAAATAGATCATCACGTTGCGGCAGACGATCGCGTTGAATTCGTTGAAGCTGCGGTCCATGGCGAGGTTGTGCTGCGCGAAGACGACGTTCTCGGTCAGCGATCGCGCGAAGCGCACGCTGTCGTAGGCCGCGACGTAGTACTCCGAGAAGTCGCCGCTTCCCGCCGCCGCGAATGTAGTTCTGCGTGTACTGCTTCATCCGCTCGAGCGGGAAGACGCCTTCGAGCGCCGTCTGCAGCACATGCTCGTTGATGTCCGTGGCGTAGATGCGCGTCTTCTCGTAGAGGCCTTCCTCATGGAGGAGGATCGCGAGCGAGTAGACCTCCTCGCCGGTCGAGCAGCCGGCGCACCAGATGCGCGTGAAGGGGTAGGTGTGCAGTGCGGGCACGATCTTCTTGCGGAATGCGACATAGAACGACGGGTCGCGGAACATCGAGGTGACGTTGATCGAGAGGTCGACGAGCAGCCGCTCCATGCACGGCGGGTCGTGCAGCAGCCGGTCCTGCAGCTGCGACAGCGTCTCGAGCCCTTCCGCGTGCACGCGCCGGTACAGCCGCCGCTTCAGCGACGCCTGCGCGTACTGCCGGAAGTCGAGTCCGTAGCGCCGGTAGACGGCCTCGAGCAGCAGCTCGATCTCCAGCTGCTCCAGGTCGCGCTCCGGGGGCGCCAGCGCCGCCTCCGACTCGGACGACGTGCTCAGTGGTACAGCCACACGCGCATCAGGGAGAGGAGCTGATCCGTGTCGACCGGCTTCGTGATGTAGTCGGACGCACCCGACGCGATCGACTTCTCGCGATCGCCCTTCATCGCCTTCGCGGTGAGCGAGATGATCGGCAGCTGGCGGAACTCGGGCATCTGACGAACGGCCTGCATCGTCTCGTAGCCGTCCATCTCCGGCATCATGATGTCCATCAGGACGAGGTCGACGTCCGGGTTCTGCGCGCAGCGTCTCGATGCCGTCCCTGCCGTTCTCGGCGAAGACGACGTCCATGCCGTTCGCCTCGAGCACCGACGGTGAGCGCGAACACGTTGCGTACGTCGTCGTCGACGATCAGCACCTTCTTGCCGTTGAAGACGCCCTCGGTCGAGTGCAGCTGCTCGAGCATGCGGCGCTTCGCTTGCGGCAGCCGCGCCTCGACGCGGTGCAGGAAGAGCGACGTCTCGTCGAGCAGGCGCTCCGGTGAGCGCGCGTCCTTGACGATGATCGTCTCCGCGTACTTCTTCAGCCGCGTCTCCTCGCGGCGCGTCAGCTCCTTGCCCGTGTAGACGATCACCGGCAGCGACGCGAAGCGCTCGTCCTTCTTCAGCTGCTCGAGCAGCTTGAAGCCGGTCGTCTCGGGCAGCTTGAGGTCGAGCACCATGCAGTCGAAGTCCCGGCCTCGGAGCGCCTGCGATCGCCTCTTCGGCCGAGCCGACGGCGGTGACGTCGACATCGTCGCCCGAGCCGACGAGCTCGACGATCGAGTTGCGCTGGTCGTCGTCGTCCTCGACGACGAGCAGCTGGCGGACGTCGCGGTCGATGAACGACGCGATCTCGGCGAGCATCGTGTCGAGCCCTTCCTTCTCGAGCGGCTTCTCGCAGATATGCGACCGCGCCTGCGCGCAACGCGTTCGTCCTGCCGTCGTCGCCGGCGGACACGATGTGCACCGGGATGTGCCGCGTCGCCGGGTGGTGCTTGAGATGGTCGAGCACGGTCCAGCCGTCCATCACCGGCAGCTCCATGTCGAGGACGATCGCGTCGGGCCGGAACTCGTGCGCGAGCGCAAGGCCCGAGTCGCCGCGAAGCGCGACGATGCCCTTGAAGCCGCGCTCCCGAGCGGTGTCGAGCACCGTGCGCGGCGAAGTCGCGTCGTCTTCGATGACGAGCACGACGCGGTCGCCCTGCTGGACGTCGTCGCGGTCGTCGGGAACCTCGCTCCGCAGCAGCAGCGACGGAGTCGAGATCCGGCGCCATCGGCGGCAGGTCGAGGAGCGATGGTGCCCTCGTCGACGAGCTCGCGGCCTTCGCGCATCAGATCCTCGAGCCGCGACTCGAGCTCGGCCACCTCGGTCGTGCCGAGCCCCGTCGCGACGAACGCCGCCGGCAGATAGAGCGTGAACGTGCTGCCCTTGCCCGGCTCCGAGACGACGCGGATCTCGCCGCCGAGCAGGCGTGCGATCTCGCGGCTGATCGAGAGGCCGAGACCGGTGCCGCCGAACTTGCGCGACGTCGTTCCGTCGGCCTGCTGGAACGCCTCGAAGATGATGCGCAGCTTGTCTTCGGGAATGCCGATGCCGGTGTCGATCACCGAGAAGGCGAGCACGGTGTCGGCCGAGACGAGGCTCGGGAGCGCGAACTGCACGTCGTTCGCGCGCCTCCTCGATGCGCATCGTCACGCCGC
The DNA here is from genome assembly GCA_963707525.1 of uncultured Actinomycetes bacterium. Classification (GTDB taxonomy): domain Bacteria; phylum Actinomycetota; class Thermoleophilia; order Gaiellales; family Gaiellaceae; genus Palsa-739. Next base: position 348,010 of record CAVPQJ010000002.1, read on the forward strand.
CCTCCTCGGTGAACTTGACCGCATTCGAGAGCAGGTTCTTCAGCACCTGCTGGAGGCGCTGCTCGTCCGTGAGGATCGACGGCGGCACGTTCGCGCCGAAGACCTCGACCGTGAGCTCGAGACCCTTCTCCTGCGCCAGCGGCTGGAACGTGCGCTCGACGTAGTCGCGGACGTCGCCGAGCGTGACGTCGCCGGCGTGCACCTCCATCTTTCCGGCCTCGACCTTCGAGAGGTCGAGGATGTCGTTGATCAGCTCGAGCAGATCCGCGCCGGCCCGATGGATCGTCCCGGCGAACTCGACCTGCTTGTCCGTCAGGTTCTGGTCGGCGTTCTCGGCGAGCAGCTTCGCGAGGATGAGCAGCGAGTTGAGCGGCGTGCGCAGCTCGTGGCTCATGTTCGCGAGGAACTCGCTCTTGTACTTCGACGAGAGCGCGAGCTGCTCTGCGCGTCTCCTGCAGCGCCGCGCGCGCGAGCTCGATCTCGCGGTTCTTGATCTCGATGCGGCGGTTCTGCTCCTCGAGCAGCTGCGCCTTCTCCTCGAGCTCCTCGTTCGTCTGCTGCAGCTCTTCCTGCTGCGTCTGCAGGAGCTCTTCGGACGCCTTGAGCGTCTGCGCCTGCTGCTCGAGCTCCGTGTTCGCACGCTTCAGCTCTTCCTGCTGCGACTGAAGCTCCTCGGAGCGCTCCTGTAGCTCCATCGTCAGGCCCTGCGACTGGCGGAGCAGCTCCTCCGTCCGCATCGTCGCCTGGATCGTGTTGATCACGATGCCGATCGTCTCGCCGAGCTGGTCGAGGAATGCGCGCTGCACTTCGCCGAACGGCTGGAACGACGCGAGCTCGATCACGGCCATCACCTGGTCCTCGAAGAGGACGGGCATGACGATGATGTTCTTCGGCGTCGCCTCGCCGAGCGCCGACGTGACCTTGATGTAGTCGGCCGGCGGCTCGGTGATCAGAATCGACTGCTTCTCGAGCGCGGCCTGGCCGACGAGCGACTCGCCGAGCTTGAAGCGGTTCGAGACCTTCTTGCGCGTCTTGTAGCCGTAGCTCGCGATCAGCTGCAGGACGGGCTCGTCGTCCTCCACTTCTTCGGTGAGGAAGAAGGCGCCGTAGCCGGCGCCGACGAGCGGCGTCAGCTCGGACATGATCAGGCGCGAGACCGTCTGCAGGTCGCGCTGGCCCTGCATGAGGCCGCTGAAGCGCGCGAGGTTCGAGTTGAGCCAGTCCTGCTCGGCGTTGCGCTCCGTCGTCTCGCGCAGGTTCGCGATCATCTGGTTGACGTTCTGCTTGAGCGCGTCGACCTCGCCCTTCGCCTCGACCGTGACCTGGCGGGTGAGGTCGCCCTCGGTCACGGCGGTCGACACGTCCGCGATCGCGCGCACCTGCGTGGTGAGCGACGTCGCGAGCTGGTTGAAGTTGTCGGTCAGCTCCTTCCAGACGCCGCTGACGCCTTCGACGTTCGCCTGGCCGCCGAGCATGCCTTCGGTGCCGACCTCGCGCGCGACGCGCGTCAGCTCGCCCGCGAAGGACGACAGCTGGTCGACCATGATGTTGACGGTGCTCTTGAGCTGGAGGATCTCGCCGCGCGCGTCGACGGTGATCTTCTGCGAGAGATCGCCCTTCGCGACCGCGGTCGTCACCTCGGCGATGTTGCGGACCTGATCGGTCAGGTTCGACGCGAGCCCGTTCACCGAGTCGGTCAGGTCCTTCCACGTGCCGCTGACGCCCTTGACGTTCGCCTGGCCGCCGAGCTTGCCCTCGGTGCCGACCTCGCGCGCGACGCGCGTGACCTCGTCGGCGAACGAGGAGAGCTGGTCGACCATCGTGTTGATCGTGTTCTTCAGCTCGGCGATCTCGCCGCGCACGTCGACGGTGATCTTCTTCGAGAGGTCGCCGTTCGCGACGGCGGTCGTCACCTGCGCGATGTTGCGCACCTGCTCGGTGAGCGAGAGCGCCATGAAGTTCACGTTGTCGGTGAGGTCGCGCCACACGCCGCTGACGCCTTCGACCGACGCCTGGCCGCCGAGGCGGCCCTCGGTGCCGACCTCGCGCGCGACGCGCGTCACCTCGGCGGAGAACGCGCGCAGCTGGTCGACCATCGTGTTGATGGTCTCCTTCAGCTCGAGCACCTCGCCCTTGACGTCGACGGTGATCTTCTTCGAGAGGTCGCCCTGCGCGACGGCGGTCGTGACGTCGGCGATGTTGCGCACCTGGTTCGTCAGGTTGTCCGCCATCTGGTTCACGTTCTCGGTCAGGTCGCGCCACGTGCCGCTGACGCCCTCGACCTCCGCCTGGCCGCCGAGCACGCCTTCGGTGCCGACCTCGCGCGCGACGCGCGTGACCTCGTCGGCGAACGAGGAGAGCTGGTCGACCATCGTGTTGATCGTGTCCTTGAGCTGCAGCACCTCGCCGCGCGCGTCGACGGTGATCTTCTGCGTCAGGTCGCCGTTCGCGACCGCGGTCGTGACGTCGGCGATGTTGCGCACCTGGTCGGTGAGGTTGTCGGCGAGCGTGTTCACGTTCTCCGTCAGGTCCTTCCAGACGCCGGAGACGCCCTTCACCTCGGCCTGGCCGCCGAGCTTGCCCTCGGTGCCGACCTCGCGCGCGACGCGCGTGACCTCGTCGGCGAACGAGGAGAGCTGGTCGACCATCGTGTTGATCGTGTTCTTGAGCTCGGCGATCTCGCCGCGCACGTCGACGGTGACCTTCTTCGAGAGGTCGCCGTTCGCGACGGCCGTCGTGACGTCGGCGATGTTGCGCACCTGCTCGGTGAGCGAGGTCGCCATGAAGTTGACCGACTCGGTCAGGCCGCGCCACGTGCCGCTGACGCCTTCGACCTGAGCCTGGCCGCCGAGGCGGCCCTCGGAGCCGACCTCGCGCGCGACGCGCGTGACCTCGTCGGCGAACGAGGAGAGCTGGTCGACCATCGTGTTGAGCGTCGTCTTCAGCTCGAGGATCTCGCCGCGCGCGTCGACGGTGATCTTCTGCGAGAGGTCGCCGTGGCGACGGCGGTCGCGACCTGGGCGATGTTGCGCACCTGGTTCGTCAGGTTGTTCGCCATGTGGTTCACGTTCTCGGTCAGCCGGCGCCACGTGCCGCTGACGCCCTCGACCTCGGCCTGGCCGCCGAGGCGGCCTTCGGTGCCGACCTCGCGCGCGACGCGCGTGACCTCGTCGGCGAAGGTCGAGAGCTGGTCGACCATCGTGTTCAGCGTGTTCTTGAGCTCGAGGATCTCGCCGCGCGCGTCGACCGTGATCTTCTGCGTCAGGTCGCCCTTCGCGACCGCGGTCGCGACCTCGGCGATGTTGCGCACCTGGTCGGTCAGGTTCGACGCCATGCCGTTCACCGACTCGGTCAGGTCGCGCCAGGTGCCGCTGACGTCCTCGACCTCGGCCAGGCCGCCGAGGCGGCCTTCGGTGCCGACCTCGCGCGCGACGCGCGTGACCTCGTCGGCGAACGACGAGAGCTGGTCGACCATCGTGTTCATCGTGTTCTTGAGCTCGAGCACCTCGCCCTTGACGTCGACGGTCACCTTCTTCGAGAGGTCGCCGCTCGCGACCGCGGTCGTGACGTCGGCGATGTTGCGCACCTGCTCGGTGAGCGAGAGCGCCATGCCGTTCACGGACTCGGTGAGGCCGCGCCAGGTGCCGCTGACGCCTTCGACCTGAGCCTGGCCGCCGAGCTTGCCCTCGGTGCCGACCTCGCGCGCGACGCGCGTGACCTCCGCGGCGAACGCGGAGAGCTGGTCGACCATCGTGTTGATCGTGTCCTTGAGCTCTGCGATCTCGCCCTGGACGTCGACCGTGATCTTCTTCGTCAGGTCGCCGTTCGCGACCGCGGTCGTGACCTGCGCGATGTTGCGCACCTGGGTCGTGAGGTTGCCGGCGAGCGTGTTGACGTTGTCGGTGAGGTCCTTCCACACGCCGCTGACGCCTTCGACGTTCGCCTGGCCGCCGAGGCGGCCTTCGGTGCCGACCTCGCGCGCGACGCGCGTCACCTCGGCGGAGAACGCGCGCAGCTGGTCGACCATCGTGTTGATCGTGTCCTTGAGCTGCAGCACCTCGCCGCGGACGTCGACGGTGATCTTCTTCGAGAGGTCGCCCGTTGCGACGGCGGTCGTGACGTCGGCGATGTTGCGGACCTGGTCGGTGAGGTTGCCGGCGAGCGTGTTGACGTTGTCGGTGAGGTCCTTCCACACGCCGCTGACGCCTTCGACGTTCGCCTGGCCGCCGAGCTTGCCCTCGGTTCCGACTTCCTTCGCGACGCGCGTCACCTCGGCGGAGAACGCGCGCAGCTGGTCGACCATCGTGTTGACGGTCTCCTTCAGCTCGAGCACCTCGCCCTTGACGTCGACGGTGATCTTCTTCGAGAGGTCGCCGTTCGCGACCGCGGTCGTGACGGCGGCGATGTTCCGCACCTGCGTCGTCAGGTTCGACGCGAGCCCGTTCACCGACTCGGTCAGGTCCTTCCACGTGCCGCTGACGCCCTTGACCTGAGCCTGGCCGCCGAGCTTGCCTTCTTCGCCGACCTCGCGCGCGACGCGCGTGACCTCGTCGGCGAACGAGGAGAGCTGGTCGACCATCGTGTTGATCGTGTTCTTCAGCTCCGCGACCTCGCCGCGCACGTCGACGGTGATCTTCTTCGAGAGGTCGCCGTTCGCGACCGCGGTCGTGACCTCGCGCGATGTTGCGCACCTGCGTCGTGAGGTTGCCGGCGAGCGTGTTGACGTTGTCGGTGAGGTCCTTCCAGACGCCGGAGACGCCCTTCACGCGCGCCTGGCCGCCGAGCTTGCCGTCGGTGCCGACCTCGCGCGCGACGCGCGTCACCTCGTCGGCGAACGACGAGAGCTGGTCGACCATCGCGTTCGACGGTCGTGCCGATGCGCCGGAACTCGCCCTTCACGGGCTGCCCCTCGATCGTCAGCTGCATCTTCTGGGAGAGATCGCCGTCGGCGACCGCGTCGATGACGCGCGCGACCTCGGTGGTGGGGCGGACGAGGTCGTCGATCAGCGTGTTGAGCGCGGCGGTCGTGTCGGCCCAGTGCCCGCTGGCGGCCGGCGCGTGCGCGCGCTCGGTCAGCCGGCCCTCGCGGCCGATGGCGCGGCCGACGCGTGCGATCTCCTTGCTGAACGCCTCGCGGCGGTCGGCGAGCTCGTTGAACGCGCGGTGGAGGTCGGCGGCGATGCCCTTGCCGGCGAACGGGCAGGCGGACGCGGAAGTCACCGTCGCGGGCGGCCTGGAGCGCGGCGAGCAGCTGCTCGAGCTCGGTCTGCGGGACCTGGCGTCGGCGCCGTTCTTCGACGCCTTCGCGCCGTTCTGCGCCTGCGGCTCGGGCGCTTGCGCGGCCTGCGCTGCCTTGCTCCGCTCCGCTTCATGTCCGACCGCCACGTGGTGCCCCCGATCTCGCTCGAGTGGGTCACAAGTCACGTCCCGCGCTGGGACTTCCCTATTCCGCGCGGAATTTCCTCGAGAAACTGAGCCGCAGTTTCAGCCTGTAATTACGCTTTGAAAGTGCGTCTCGACCAACGCCTAGGCAAGAAGCGGTCAAAGGATAGGCCACATCGGCCTACCTGTCGCAAGACCCGGGTCCTAGTCGAGGCCGACGTCGAGCGCCTGGGCGAGATCGGCCCAGAGCGCGTCGGCGTCCTCGAGCCCGGCGCTGAAGCCGCAGGAGGCCCGCCGGGACGCGGTCGCCTTCCCAGCGGTGGCGGCTCTCCATCACGCTCGTGACGCCGCCGAGCGAGGTGGCGTTCACGATCGAGCCTCGTCGACGTCTCGACCCGGCGGGCGGCGTCGCCGTCGGCCACGTCGAACGAGAGCAGGCCGCCGAGGCCCGGGTAGCGCACCATCGAGCACCTTCGGGTGCGCCCGGAGGCGCTCGGCGAGGTCGGTCGCCGTCTCCGTCTGGCGGCGGACGCGCACCTCGAGCGTCTTCAGCCCGCGCAGCAGGAGCCACGCCGGATCGGCGGCGGGCGAGATTCCGGTTTGCGAGCGGAACGTGCGCAGGTCGTCGAGCGTTGCGGCCGACGACCGCGCCGAGGAGCGCGTCGTCGTGACCGGCGAGGTACTTCGTCGCGCTGTGCAGCGCGAAGTCGGCGCCGTGCTCGAGCGGCCGCAGATGAATCGGCGTCGCGACGGTGGAGTCGACGACGACCGGCGCCGGATGCGCGGCGGCGGCCTCGAGGTCGGGCATCGTCAGGAACGGATTGGACGGCGCCTCGAGCCAGACGAGCTGCACGCCGTCCGGCGGCGGGCCGGTCTGGTCGAACTCGACGTAGTCGAGGCCCCACTTGGCGAGCGCCTGGAAGGTCACGCCGGTGCCGAAGTAGCAGCCCGCCGCGAGCGCGATCGTGTCGCCCGGCTTCAGCAGCGACAGGACGAGCGCCGTCGTCGCGCCGCTGCCCGGACGGGAAGAGCACTGCCTCGCCGCCCTCGAGCTCGCCGAGCGCGCGCTTCCGCGTCGGCGACGGTCGGGCTGCCGTAGCGCGAGTAGTAGAACTCGCGCGGCTCGCCGCGTTCGTCGTACGGCCAGATCGTCGGCGCGGTCGAGCGGCTCCATGCGTGCGAGCCTACACAGGCTCGCAGGCTCGGCGGAGATCCGCGAGCTGGCCGAGGCGCGCGAGCGCCGGGAAGAGCCTTCGTCCAGATCGCCGCGATGCCGATCATCACGACGCCGCCGGCGACGACGGCGGGCACGGCGCCGACCAGGGAGGCGACCGCGCCGGACTCGAATGCGCCGAGCTCGTTCGAGGCGCTGATGAACACCCACTCGACGGCGCTCACCCGTCCCTGCAGCTGCGGCGGTGTGAGCATCGTCACGGTCGTCTGCCGGATGTTGACGCTGATCATGTCGACGAAGCCGGTGAAGCACGAGCGCGGCGAGCGAGAGCGGCAGCCACTTCGACAGGCCGAACACGATCATCCCGGCGCCGAAGGCTGCGACGACGACGAGCAACGTCGGTCCGGCCGGTGTGCGGAGCGGCTTGCGCGCGAGCAGCACCGCTGCGACGAGCGCTCCGACAGACGGTGCGGTCCGCAGCACGACCGAGCCCGACCGGGCCGATGTGCAGGATCGAGTGCGCGAATACCGGGGCGAGCGCGATCGAGTCGCCGAGGAGCACGCCGAACAGGTCGAGCCCGATCGCGCCGAGCAGCATGCGCGCGCGCAAGATGAAGCGAACGCCGGCGACGAGGCTGTCCCAGCCCGGCGGCTCGGTCGTGACGAGCGAGCGCACGACCGGCCGCATGGCAAGGACGGCGACGAGCGACAGCGTCAGCAGGCCGGCGGCCGTGGCATAGACCGCCACGGGCTCGACGGCGAAGATGATGCCGCCGAGCGCCGGACCGGTGATCACGCCGATCTGCCCTGCGACGCCGCGCAGCGCGAGCGCTCCGGGCAGCAGCTCGTGCGGGACGAGCTCCGGCGTGAGCGCCCGCATGCGCGGGGTTGCCGACGACGCTCGCGACTCCGGCCACCGCGGCGATCGCGAGGAACGGCCACAGCGACCGTCGCGCCGGCGAGGGTCACGAAGACGAGCAGCACCGCGATCGCGATGTTGAGCGCGAAGCGCGCCGGCGGTCACCGCGCGCCGCGGCAGCCGGTCCGCGATCTGCCCCGCCGGAAGCGCGAGCAGCGGCAGCGGCAGGAACTCCATCAGCCCGACGAGGCCGAGGTCGAGCGGGTTGCGGTGGATCGAGTAGACCTGCCAGCCGATCGCGACCGCGAGCATCTGCGAGGCGAGCCCGTTCGAGAGGAGCGCCGCCCAGAGGAGCGCGAAGTCCCGGATCCGCAGCGCGGGAGGAAGGCGTCGCCTCATCCGTGGGAGGTTAGGCTCCGGCGCATGGCCGACGCGCACGAGACCACGCAGGCGAAGCTCGAGTGGCTGCGCGAGCTACGCGACGAGGCGCTGCACGCACGGCAGCGAGCGCGCGGTGCAGAAGCGGAGGGACGAGGGTCGCCTGCTCGCGCGCGAGCGCGCCGAGAAGCTCTGCGATCCGGGCTCGTTCGTCGAGCTCGACCGCTACGTCCGCCACCGCGAGTCGAACTTCGGGATGATGGATCGCCGCCCGTACGGCGACGCGGTCGTCACCGGCTACGGCACGGTGTTCGGGCCGCAAGGTCTTCGTCTTCTCGCAGGACTTCACCGTCTTCGGCGGCTCGTTGAGCGAGGTCTTCGCCGAGAAGATCTGCAAGGTCATGGATCTCGCCGTGAAGTACGGCTGCCCGGTGATCGGGATCAACGACTCGGGCGGCGCGCGGATTCAGGAAGGCGTCGTCTCGCTCGCCGGCTACGCCGAGATCTTCTGGCGGAACGTGCAGGCGTCCGGCGTCGTCCCGCAGATCTCGCTCGTCATGGGGCCGTGCGCCGGCGGCGCCGTGTACTCGCCCGCGATCACCGACTTCGTCTTCATGGTCGAAGGCTCGTCGTACATGTTCATCACCGGGCCCGACGTCGTGAAGACGGTGACGGGCGAGGAGGTGACGTTCGAGGAGCTCGGCGGCGCGGCGACGCACGCGGCGAAGTCGGGCGTCGCGCAGTTCACGGCAGCCGACGAGGAGGCCTGCCTCGAGGACGCGCGATACCTGCTCTCGTTTCTCCCGCAGAACAACGTCGACAGGCTGCCGCGGACGGTCGCGACGGATCGCGAGCGATCGTGAGGATGCGGAGCTCGACACGCTCATCCCGGACAACCCGAACAAGCCGTACGACATGCACGACGTGATCCGCCGCGTGATCGACGACGGCGAGTTTCTCGAGGTGCACGAGCGCTGGGCGGGAAACATCGTCTGCGGGTTCGCACGGCTCGGCGGCACCGCCGTCGGCGTCGTCGGCAACCAGCCGAGCGTCCTCGCCGGCGTGCTCGACATCGACGCATCGAACAAGGCGGCCCGTTTCGTGCGCACCTGCGACGCGTTCAACATCCCGCTCGTGACGTTCGTCGACGTGCCGGGCTTCCTGCCCGGCACCGAGCAGGAGTGGGGCGGGATCATCCGTCACGGCGCGAAGCTGCTGTACGCGTACGCGGAGGCGACAGTGCCGAAGCTCACGGTGATCACGCGCAAGGCGTACGGCGGCGCGTACGACGTCATGAGCTCGAAGCACATCCGCGCCGACTTCAACTTTGCGTGGCCGACCGCGGAGGTCGCCGTGATGGGTCCCGAGGGCGCGGTCAACATCGTCTTCCGCCGAGAGCTCGACGACGCGAAGGATGCGGAAGCGCGCCGGGCGGAGCTGATCGCGGATTACAAGGAGCGCTTCGCCAATCCGTACACCGCCGCGGAACGCGGCTACGTCGACGACGTGATCGAGCCGAGGCGGACGCGACCGGTTTTGATCGATGCGCTCGAGACGGCGCTCACGAAGGCCGAGCCCCGGCCCAAGCGCAAGCACGGAAACATCCCGCTCTAACGGTCAACTCTTAAGTCGCTCACATCCTGGACTCACGGAGAGTTCATGCGGCGCGGCTGAACTGGGTGCATGGAGAACTCGCGCATCGCGGGCGCCAAGCACCGCCTCATGGTCGCCAAGAGATTGACCGCCGCCGTCGCGGCTGTCGCATTCGGCACGACCTTCGTTGCGATCCGCAGCGGCGGTGCGGCGACATCGAACACGGCGCCGACTTCGACGACATCGACCTCGGACGACGCTGAAACCACGCCTTCGAGCCAACAGAGCTTCTTCGGCAACAGCAGCGTCGGCTCTTCCTCCGGGACGGCGCCCAGCGTGAGCAGTTCGACGTCATGAGCACCTCTCGCTTTCGCAGCATGGGCTGCGAGGTCGTCGTGGGCGGCGCCACCGCCTCGGAGCTGACGCAGATTCGCGAGCTCTTCGACGCGCGCGACCGGATGTTCAGTCGCTTTCGCGCCGACAGCGAGCTGAACCGCGTCAACGCCGTACAGGTTGCTTCGCTCTCTCCGGAGTTCGCGCGCACGCTCGCGGTCGCTTTCGCCGCGGCGGTCGCGACCGATGGGCTCGTCGATCCTACGGTCGGGGGCGCGGTTGAAGCGGCCGGTTACGACCGCGACTTCGACGTGCTCGTGCCGTCCCCGGTACCGGCTGCACCGGCTTCAGTTCCCGGTGCGCGCTCGTTGCGCGTCGCGGGTGGGTTCGTCAATCGCCCGCTTGGAACGACGCTCGACCTCAACGGCGTCGTCAAGAGCCTTGCCGCCGACGATGCGGTGCGTCTCCTCGCGCGCGGTGGCTTCGTCAGCGCCGGCGGCGACGTTGCGACCCAAGGCGCGTGCATCGTCGCGCTTCCGGGCGGCGCCGTTGTCACGCTCCAGAGCGGCGGCATCGCAACGAGCGGTCCCGCGACGCGCCGCTGGTTGCGCGGCGGACAGTGGCACCACCACCTGATCGATCCGCGGACGGGTAAGCCCTCGAGCTCGCGTTGGTCGTACGTCACGGTCGCCGCCGGTGACTGCGTCGGAGCCGACGTCGCTGCCAAAGCTGCGTACCTGCTCGACGCGAATGGACCGGACTGGCTCGACGAGCGCGCGCTGGCCGGGCGATTCGTTGCAGCGAACGGCGCCGTCGTGCGCAACGCTGCGTGGAGCGACAGTGTGCAGGCCGGAGCTCCGGCATGCATCTGAGCTCGAATCCGGCACTCTGGTACGCGATCCGCGCCTCGGGCGTCCTCGCGTTCGTCCTCCTGACCTGCACGGTGCTCGTGGGCGTCGGCCTGGCCGGCAAGGTCCGGCTGGCGCGCTGGCCGCGCTTCACGGTCGACGCGCTGCACCGCTACCTCGGCACGCTCTTCTGGGTCTTTCTCGGCGTTCATATCCTCACGACGGCGGTCGACTCGTACGTCAGCCTCTCGATCGCAGACATCGTCGTGCCGTTCGCGTCGAGCTACCGCTCATCTCGGGTTGGGTCTCGGCATCGTCGCGACGGAGTTGCTGCTCGCGCTCGCAATCGTGAACCGCCTGCGCGACAAGCTCTCGTACCGCTTCTGGCGTCGCGCGCACTACCTGAACTTTGCGGTGTGGATCGGGTCGACGCTACACGGCGTGCTCACGGGCACGGACAGTCTCGCGCTGCTCTACGCGGCAGCGATCGCGCTCGTCGTCGGCGCCGTCGGCTTGCGGATCACGAGCGGTGGGAAGACGGCCCGCCCAGCGCCGCCTCCCGGAGACGATCGCGACGCGCGCCGGCGCGATCGTGAAGCACGACGTGCGCCAGGCGCGCAAGTAATCTGAACGGTGTGCGCGAGCCGATCGAGCGAGCTCCGAGCGATAGCCGCCGCGGCTGAGCCGGAGCCGCCTGCGCTGGCGCCGTACCTGGACAAGGTGCGCAGCCGCGCCTACGCAGTGACCGATGCAGACGTGACGGAACTGGTCGCGGCCGGCGTCACTCCGAGGAAGAGATCTTCCAGCACACGGCGGCGGTCGCGGTCGCCGAGGGTCTCCGCCGACTCGACGCCGGGCTCGGAGCAATCGGATGAGGCTCGCGGTCGTCGACTTCGGTCACGCGCCCGACGAAGCGGCCGTGCTCGATCAGATTCGCGAGCGAACCGGTCGCGAGCCGCTTGGCGTCGTGAAGACGCTGCTCTACCGCCCGGAGCTGTTCGGGCTTCCGTTTTCGCAAGCGCTCGACCGTGTCATGCGCGGCCCGTCGGCGTGGAGTGCGGGCGAACGTGAGCTGTTCGCGGGCTTCACGTCGCTCCTCAACCAGTGTCCATTCTGAACGAACTCCCACGGCGCAGTTGCGTCGTATGCGCTCGGTGAGGAAGTCTGGCAGGCAGTCGTCGCCGACTGGCGGACTGCGCCGCTCCGCCCCGAGCTTGCGGCGACGCTCGTCTTCCTCGAGAAGCTGACGCTTCGCCCGGACGAGATCGGGCCGGCCGATGCCGACGCGGTGCGCGCCGCCGGCGTCTCCGACGAAGCGTTGCGTGACGCGACGACGGTGTGCGCGCTTTTCAGCATGATCGTCCGCCTCGCCGACTCGCTCGGCTGGGACGTGCCGGAGTGGGATGCCCTCACCCAGCGGGCGCCCGCGATGCTCGAGGGCGGCTATGCGCTACAGGCGGTCGGGAAGCGCTAGAGCGCTCGACCTGATCCATGCAGATCTACGCTGACGAGTCATGAAGACGAATCGCTCGATGCCGGCACCTGCCGTCATCCCTGTCCTCATCTATCCCGACGTGCGGGAGGCGGTCGCGTGGCTGACGCACGGCGTTCGGGTTTGTCGAGCGACTACAGATCGGCGAGAACCATCGCTCGCAGCTCACGTTCGGCGACGGCGCGATTGTCGTCGCCGATGTGCGCAACGACCGCACACCGCCCCGGCCCGGCGAGGTCACGCACTCGGTCATGGTGCGCGTCGAGCATGCAGATGCACATTGCACGCGTGCGAGGGAGCACGGCGCGCGCATTCTCACGGAGCCGACCGATTTCGAATACGGCGAGCGGCAGTACACGGCAGAGGACCCGGCGGGGCACCAGTGGACGTTCTCTGAGACATTGGCCGATGTGCGCCCGAGGGATGGGGTGGGAGCACTCGTCGTGTCCGCCCCGCTAGCGCGGCGTTACTTCCAGATCGTCAGCCAGGTGCGGGTGACGGGCTGTGTGCCGAACGTCAGGTGGATGAGGCCGTTGCGCGCGGCGAACTCGCCGGAACACTCTCTCGTGTTTTTGCACGCATACGGGCGGGCGAGCCTGAACGTCGTCCCGTAGTGGGCCAGGATCGCGTCTTGCAGGTCGCCCGACCGCTGGAGCAGATCGCCGATCTTCACGTCACGCACGGAGCCGCGTTCGAAGACGATCGACCAAGCGCGGTCGACGCCGGCGTTGCGGCGGAAGATCACCTCGGTCGAGAAATTGCTCGGAGTCCCGTAACCGATGCGGTGGCGCAAGCGCGGGCCGACGCTGAAATCGGGACGCCCGAGTGCGGCCGTTACCTGCGCGACGGTTCGCCCGAGAACGGAGCGGCCGTCGACGCGACCGCTGGCGAGCTCGACCGTATGGCTCCGTGTCGCCTGCGCTCCGACCGCGGGGAGCGCCAGTACGCAGAGCGCGGATACCACGAGCAGACGCTTCATCGATCCCCCGTTGTCGCCGTGCTTCCGTGCTGAACGTACGCCTCGATCATGTGCAGTCCGTTAGCGACGCGTACGGGCTTTTCAACGCCGCTCGCGGCCCGCGCGTTCAGCGCTTTGGAATCTCCTGGAGGGCCCACGAGTTGCCGTCCGGATCTCCGAAGTAGGCGTATTTGACGCCGCCGAGGTCTTTGATCTCGCTGACGTCGACGCCACGCCCGGTGAGCTCCTTGCGAGCCGCCGCGATGTCGGCCACGACGAGGTGAAGGTTCTCGACGCGTGCCGATCGGTTCGGGTCGCTCATGCCGGTGCCGAACACGATCGAGCAGGCCGAGCCGCGAGGAGTGACTTGAACGACGCGCATCCCGTTGCCAGGGCTCACATCGTGGTCGAGAACGAAGCCGACCTTGATCGACATAGAACGCAATGCTTGCGTCCACGTCCACAACGGGAAGCGGGACGACCTCGAGCTTCATCTCCATGCAGAGGCACCCTACGCGACGACAGCCTCCGGCTGCTACGCGCGCTTAGCCGCCCGCATACACTCTTCGCGTGCGCGTCCTCGCGGCGCTCATCGCCTCGCTCACACTGCCCGCCGGCGGTGTGCAGTGGTGGAGCGTTACGCCCGCAGGGCGCTCGCTCCTCGTCACGGGCTCGCCACCGACCGGAACTCTGTGCGAGTTCTTCGTCGTCGACACGGCGACGCTGAAGGGGCGCGGCCCGTACCGGCGGAGCTGCGACAAGCCTCCCGTCTCGACGCATCGGCTCGTGCCCAACGGTCGTGTACTCCCGCACGAGCCAGTACGACCCGGTGACCGTCGCAGGCAAGGTCGTCATGCACTACCAGGACGCCTCCGACACGCGCCCACAGTGGGCGACCTACGGGCGCTCGCTCTGGCTCTACGACGTCGCCACGAGCGAAGGGCCGGAGGTGCTTCGCTTCGACGCACACACGGGCGCGCTCCTGCAGCGGACGGTGATGCCGCGCCTGTTTCGGCCGGTGATGGTCGCAAACGGCGACGGCCTCTGGCTCGACCCGGCGACGAACGGCGGCGTCGACAGCGTCGACATCGCCCAGGTCTTCCATGTCGCCTTCGGCGCCTCGAAGCCCGTCGTCGTCCATCGGGGCGGTCGCGCCGCAATGTGGATGACCGCCTCCGCGCACACCGTCTGGTTCGAGCAGATCGCCGGCCGTTCGAGCGTCTCGATCTGGCGCATCGACCGCACGACCGTGCGCCTCCTCGCGCGGCCGAGGGCGATCAGCTTCCAGGGCGCCTACGGCGACGGCAAGCTGTGGGAGCTGACGTGCGGCGAGAAGGAGCACCTGCTGCGCGTCGACCCCGACAGCGGGGCGCCGACGCCGGTTGGGCAGTTCCTACGGAACCGCAGCTACTGCGACGCGTCTATGACCGTCGCCGGCGGCAACGTCTTCGTGCTCGAAGGCCAGAAGCTCTACGTCTACGCGTCGTGACGGCTCCGTCGAGAGCTACGAGCGGATTAGGAGCCAGACATCCCCTTGCGCAGGCGGTGAGCCGGCGTGGATCTGCCAGCAACCAGGTTGCGTAAAGACGAAACCGGCGCCCCACTCCGAGCCTGGACGGTTCCAGTTGGATCCCGTGTGCGCGTCGGGACCCCAGACCGGTGGCACTCGGTTGCCGTCAGGGGCAATGGCGTAGAAGTTCTTCGGTACGCCGCTCGTCATCCGGAAGATGATCTTCTTCTGGTCTCCGATCACGTTGTCGAGGGCCGCTGAATCGCCGTCCGGCGCGGTAGCGCCCAGCGCCCAGAGCTGCGCACCTCTAGCCGTGCCAACGACCTCCGTCTGCGCAAGACCCGTGCCGTCACGGTTGCGCGGGGAGGCGGGACTGCATCCGGAAGCGCCAAACGGCCCAAAGCCGGCAGGCAGTCGCGCGGGCACGCTCAGCAGGCCGTGCCCGGCGATGAACTCCCCGCGGCTGCAGCAGGCGGCCGGCGTGTACACGTTGGCGTCGAGCTGTGGGAGACGAAACGTCAGCTGTGCTTTTCCGCGCCGATTCGGTATCACGCTGCCGACTGGTATCGGCGTAGCCGTCATGAAGAGCGGCCATCGACGCAAGTACAGCCGAAGCCGCTTTCCAGGGGCCGCACCTGAGACGCGGACGACGATCTTGGCTCCAGGCGACACGCCGCCGCCGGTGACCGACACGAGCGGCCTACCGTTTGACCCTGCTGCGCCGGCGGCGACAATTGCCGCCAGCCCCAGCACTGCGAGCATCTTCATTGCACACGCGATTATGACCACGGACCTGTCGTGCGGGGTAGAACGTATCGTCGAGTGTGCGACTCATAGCCGTGCTTGTCAGCCTGCTTGCTTTGAGCGGCGGGAGCTGGCACACATTTCGTGCACACGGCATCAGCGTTCGGTACCCGCCGAACTGGTTCGCGAGTGCTCGGGATCTAACGCCGGTCACTGCACCGGCGCAAATCCTGGCAGTGGCCACGTTTCACCTTCCGGCCGGAAGTAGCGGCGCCGACGGGTGCGAGCCGAAGGAAGCCCTTGATCGAATGCCACCGGGCGGAGCGTTCATCTTCGGCTGGGAATACGGCGCAGGGTCGGGTGCGCGCAAGAGCGATTTCCCGCTACGGCCGAAGCACTTCAGGCTGAAGAACTACGCACGCTATGAGTGCCTTGGGCCGAGCTTCATGCTTCGCTTCCGCCAAGCCGGAAGGTTCTTCCAAATCCACGTTGCTCTCGGCCGCCGAGCGAGCAAGGCCACGCGGGTCACAGTCCTCCGGGTTCTCGATACGTTTCGCGCGAAGCCGACCTGAACTCGTGGCGAAGTCACGAAGCCCTTACAGCTCGCGCAACGCAGCGACAACGTCGTCGACTGCGTGCACGATCTTGCCGCACGACTCGATCGCGCCGCCAACGAACAGATTCATGCCGCCTCCGACCACGCCCTGCTGTCGACGACGTTCAAGTCGGAGGTCGGTCGCGATCGCGACGATGCCGCGGTAACTCTCGGCGTCGCTTCGCACGAGCTCTGCGAACATCCCAATCTCGCACGCAGTGCCGTCGTCGACCATGGCTCCGTCGAGCCATGCGACGAGCGCGTTGGCCGAGCGGAGACCCTCAGTATCGATCCGGTAGACCTCCTCGACGGTGACGTCGGCGAGTTCCGAGAATTGCTCGTGTGGGACGAAGCAGTCGAAGCCTTCCGAGCGCAGCCGCGCGGCGAGCATGTCGAGCCACGAGCGCTCGGCTTCGGAGAACAGCGGGCCGGCAACGTAGAGACGCAAGGCGCCGCACGCTACCGGTCGAGTCCGAATAGGAGCGATGGGCAACATCCCCTTTAAGGAGTCACGCACCGGCCCGTGGGCGTATTGGCCTTTGCCTGGGCCAGAGTCTGTAAATGACGCCTGAGCGATGGGGTGGCTGCTCACCCGAGAGTAGACTCGCGGCCCGGTGACGACGCTAGTCCGCGACGGCCTGGAGCTGCGCTACGAGGTGCGTGGCGGATCACGCCCGGCGCTGCTGCTGCCGCACTTGAACTTCTCCTGGCCGGATTACCTCGATCTCAGCCCGTTCACCGAGCGCTTCACGGTGATCACCGCAAGCCCACGCGGCTTCGCTGCCAGCAGCCGACTCGACGCCGATGCTCCCTATCGGGTCCGCGACCTGGCCGACGATCTGATCGCGGTCGTACAGGCGGTCGGGTTCGACCGATTCTTCGTTCTCGGCTACTCGTTCACCGGCGCGTTCGCCCCCTGGATCGCGCACCTCACAGGCAGAGCAGACGCGGTCGTCTCGGGTGGCTTTCCCATCGTCGGCGATTACGCCTATCTCTACCCGGAAATCCAACGTCAAAGTGAGGCCGCGAAGTCCGATCCCGCTGCCTGGGCCCGCGTAGACGCCGCATTTCGACAACCGAGCCGCGCTCGCCTTCTACCGAGAACTCTCAGAACTGCCTGCAGACTCGCTGGTCAGTGACCTGCCGTGCCCGTTGTTCGCGTTCTGGGGCGACCAGGATGAGGAGATGGGCCCTGGCGGCAAAGAGCAACTCGCCTCCGGCCTCGACCGCCACGGCCTACAACACGTCTCATTCCCCGGCTACGACCACGAGGGCATGCTGACCCACATCAACGACGCCGTCCCCGAGGTGCTCGCCTGGCTCGATCAGCTCTAACGCCCGCCGATTCTCTCGACACTCGCCTGCGCCAGTGTTCGCGAATGATGCTCCTATGACTTGTCAAGCCATCAGCGGCGCCTGGTTGTTGAGTACGCGGTAGAGGTGGCGTGCGAGGTAGCGCTTGAGTAGGCGTGTGGCGTCGCGGCGTGTTTTACCTTCAGCGACGCGGCGTTCGATGTAGTCCTTTGTCGCTGCGTCGTGTAAGCGGCGGTGGAGCACGATCGTGTGTATTGCGCGGTTGAGTTGTCTGTCGCCGCCTCGGCTGAGGCGATGCCGGACTGTCTGGCCGCTTGATGCGGGCACGGGTGCCACGCCGGCGAGCCGTGCGAAGCAGGCTTCGGAGCGCAGGCGGCCGCGGTGTGACCAGGCGACAATCAGTTGCGCGGCGACAATCGGGCCGATGCCAGGCTCGTCGAGCAGCGCGGGCGCGAGGGCGCGTATGTGGCCGAGGAGGTCGCGTTCGAGCTCGTCGGCTTCGAGTGTTGCTGCTTCGATGCGGCGCGCAAGGCTGCGCAGCACGAGCTTGGTTGCGAGCTCGTCGACGCTTGCTGTGCTGCTGCGGCGCAGACGGCTGCAGCGGTGAAGCAGCTTCCCGGTTGGTAGTCCGCGCAACTCTTCGCGCAGCCGCTCGGGAGCGGTCACGATCACACCGCGCAGCTGCGTGAGTGCTTCGCGGCGGACGTCAACGGCGCTGCGACGAGCGACGAGCAGCAGCCGCAGCGCCTCCCGCCGCTCGCCGGTGCGCGGCAGCGCGAGCGTGTCGCTGGAGAGTGCCGCACGCGCTGTCCGGGCTGCGTCGAGCGTGTCGTCTTTGCCGCGTAGCCGCCGCTCGGCCTTTGGCGTGCGGCTGACCTCGAGCACTGTCTCGCCACGGCCGGCCAGGAAACGAGCCAGGCCCGCGCCGTAACTGCCCGTGCCCTCGATCGCCCAGGCGCGCCTACCGGCCGCGTAGCGCCCGGCGAAGCGAAGCGTTTCCCGATAGCCGCGCGCATTGGCAGGGAGCGCCTCCCCAGCCACGACCGCACCGGCTGCTGCGGTCAGCACCGCCAGCACATGCTCGTCGCGATGGGTGTCGACACCGATCACGTAGTCCAGCTCGTCTGCAAGCATCCGACTCGATCCTCCGACTCACTCGTAGGGTCCGGTGGTGCCGGTCTGATGCAAGGGAAACCGCGGCGGCAGGACGGTAATGAGTCACGCCCGCGAGGGCGGACAAGCTCCTGATCAAGCCAGCAGCGGGCGCCAGACCGGCGCCGCCGCACACACGCAGACAGATCATTGCTAAGGCACGCACGAAGCGGCCAGTCACCCGACGAGTCACACGCGGCACGGCGACAACCAGGCTGGCAACCACCCCAGACAGACCAACCCGACGAGTCTTACCGTCCCCCGAGCGCGACAGGTCAGGTCGCAGATTTTCGGGTAGACAGTGCACGTGAACGATCAGCGGAGTCCAATCACATACCGCGATTACGTAATCGCAACTGCCAGGCATCGCTGGAACGTCGTGCTGGCGGTTATCTATCTCGCAGTGATCGCTGGATGCTTCGCATCCGGCCACATGTTGGCCGGGGCCGTGATCCTCGTCTGTGCGGTTCTGATCTGGCTCCGTCCCGCCGCATTCCTGGCCCTTAGAAGTCGCCGAGGCTGATAGGTGTCTGCGCGACGTTCCTCTCCCCCGAACCACGTTGCGAGCGAAGCGAGATTGCCTAAGAAGCGAGCTCGATCGCGCGCGATGCGAACGCCGAGCTCTTCGCTGAACGCATCGACGATCGCGGGATCGAACTGGGAGCCGCTGCAGCGCTCGAGCTCTTCGAGCGCCTCACGCGGTGAGAGCGGCTTGCGGTACACGCGCTCCGACGTCATTGCGTCGTACGCGTCGGCGACGAAGATGATGCGTGCGCCGAGCGGAATCTCTTCGCCGCGCAGACGGTCGGGGTAGCCGTCGCCGTCCCAGCGCTCGTGATGGTGCAGAACCCACTCGGCGATCGGCTCGACGCCGAGACTCTCGAGCATGCGGTGGCCGATCTGCGGATGGCGCTGCAGCACGAGCCGCTCCGACTCGTTGAGCGCGCCCGGCTTGCGCAGGATCTCCTCGGGGATCGCGAGCTTGCCGAGGTCGTGGAGGCTCGCGGCGAGACGTGTGAGCTCGATCTGCGAGTCCTCGAGGCCGAGCCTGCGGGCGATCCGTGCGGCGAGCTCGCCGACACGCTCCGAGTGGCTGCCCGTGTACACGTCACGCGCGTCGACCGCCTTGGCGAGACTCGCCGCTGCGCGATAGCGCGCCGCGCGGTCCGTTCCTTCGGCGAGCTGCTGCAACTGCTTGAGCTCGATGTACGCCGGCTCGTATGCACGCGCCCGGTTCTTGCCGTCTTCCTTCGCCCAGTACAACGCACTGTCCGCGAGGCGGATCAGCTCGTCGCGCCCGACACCTTGCACGGGATACGTCGCAACGCCGGCGCTGACCGTCATCTCGCCGACCAGCTCGAGCTGCGCGGCGCCGACCCGCTCCACGATCGACCGCGCGACGGCGACACCGTCGTGCGCGTCGAGGCCGGGGAGGAGGACGGCGAACTCGTCGCCTCCCAGCCGGAAGCTCTCTCCGCCTTGACGCAGGCGCGCTGCAACCTGGCCGAGCACGCGATCGCCGACCGGATGTCCGTAGCTGTCGTTGATGTGCTTGAAATCGTCGATGTCCACGAGACAGAGCGTGAGCGCGTTGCCGTCCTGCTCGGCCTGCGCGAGCTCGCGCTGCAGACGCTCGTGGAAGTGGCGGTGGTTGCCGAGGCCGGTCAGCGGATCGGTCAACGCCAGGCGCATCGCCTTGAGCGCCGCGAACGTGGAGCGCTGATAGAGGGCGATCGCGAGCAGCGGGCCGATGAGCGCCATCGAGAGCGCCGGCGAGCGCTCCCACAGGACGACGAGCATGAGCGCCGCCGACGCCATCAGCGCGAACGGCGCCGTCGTCTGCTTCGCGTTGTCCCAGATCAGCTTGAAGAACGGCTTGCCTGAGCTCGCAGCCAGCACGGCGCTGATCAGGACGAGGTTGACGACCCAGTTGTAGAGGAACGCGCAGACCGCGACGCGCACGATCAGCATCCCGACCGAGCTTTCCGGGATCTGCTCGATCACGAGGCCGCCGGCGAGCGCCGACAGCGCGAACATCGAGCCGTTGTACGCGACCCGAAGCGGCGGGCGGTGGCCGATGAGGTGCGTGACCGTCGGCCCCCCGGCCGCGACGATCACACCCGCCTGCCACCCGAACAGCACGATCGCTGCGACGGCGAAGACGAAGCCCAGCGTTACGCCGCCGGCGTCGACACCTTCCACGGGCACGGGAAAACGCTCGGCAAGAACCATGCCGAGGAAGAGTCCTGCGACCGCCAGCCCGTCGGCGCTCGAGTGCGACGTCTGCGCGTACGACACGCAGGCCGCCACAATCGTCGCGACCCCCGCCACACAGACGGGGGCCACGATCGCGAGAACTCTAGGAGGTACGGAGCTTGGTGTGTTCACCGCCCCGCCACGGCCGCCGCAGGCCGAGGTTCAGGGGCGGACGCGCACCTCGAGGAAGCTGCGGTGAGCTTTCGCTCGATTCACCATCATCTCCCCTTCCACCCCGGTGAAGCGGAGTGACTACCAGGCGCCCCAACCGAAGTTGATCGGCCAGAACACGATTCCCATGGAGGAGGCCACTGCCGCAAGGCCAACCACCAGGACGATCAGACGAGGCTTCCACTCCAACATCGTTTCCCTCCAGAGCACTAGGACGCCAGACGTAAGGATCTTGCGATTTTCGAGCGTCCCGGTGAATCACCCGAAGGGGTGATCGTGCTGAAAAGCGCATTTATCCCTCGATGTGACTACTGAAGGGTCAGGCCTGCCTCGGCGAGCGGCCGGCGGGCCCACGCGAACTCCCGCGCATACCAGCCGTCGAGCCTCGCAAGCGCGACTCCGTACTCCGAGGAGTGGACGAACCAACCGTTGCCGACGTAGATGCCCATGTGGCCGACCTGCGACGGCTGTGAGCGCGGACCGTGGTCGCCGAAGAAGATCACGTCGGCGGGCTGGAGCTTCGCGAGGCCGATCCGCTGCGAGCGCGGAACCTCGCCGCTCATCTGGAACGTCGTCCGGCCGCGGAGCACCGAGGCGAGGTTGCCTTCGTCGGGATAGGTCTCGAGCTTGTAGACGCGCCAGACGAAGCCGGAGCAGTCGTAGCCGCCCCGCGACGAGACGCCGAACTCCGTCTCCGGCCCGTCGCTCGTCCCGCCCCAGATGTAGGGCATCCCGACGCGGGCGAACGCCGTGGTCAGGATCTGCTTCTGCCAGTCCGTGAGCTCGGGCAGCACGAAGGAGTCGGCGAGGCTCTGGACGCCCAGCGTCTCCCAGCCGTGGAACTGGAGGATCTGCGCGGCCGAATACGCGGCCTCGGCGCGGGTGGCGGGGTTCTGCGGCAGCAGCTCGAGCGAGTCCTCGCTCGCCGGGTGGTTGAGGCGTAGCCCGAGCAGGCGCGCGACGACTTCGGTGCCGAAGCGGCCCGGAACCTTGAGCCCCGCAGCACGGGCGCCGGCCGAGAACTCGTTCGCGGCCTTCCCGAGGCCGAGCGACTGTACGAGGCGAAGGTCGAGCTGCGCGATCGTCACCGGGCGGTCCGGGTTCGGCACCTGCTTCGGGACTGCGGGCGGCAGCGGCGCGGGCGCCGGGACGGTCGGCGAAGGCTCGGTCGTGGTCGTCGGTGGTGGTCGGTGGTGGTCGGCGGTGGTCGTCGTCGTCGGCTGCGTCGTGGTCACGGTCGGGACGGTCGGGACGACCGGGGGAACGACCGCCGGTGGCGGCACGAGGGGCGGCGTCAGCCGTTGCTTGAGGCCGAAGGCGAGATTCTCGAGCGACTGCGCGGTCAGCGGGTCGGCTGGGCGAAAGGACGCCACGTCTTTCGCGTCCATCAGCCCTGCGGCAGTGACGACCCGGATCTGCGGCGCGGCCCAGGACACGGGTTGTCGACGAGGACGCGGCAGCCGCGCCCGCGAGAGCGAGCACCGGGACCAGCGCAACGACGAGGAGGCGGCGATCCATCGTCAGTTGACATCGACCCCTGGCCCCGGTCGGCTTTAGCCTGCTTGGTCGTGAAGCTCGAGATCACGCCGGAGCCCTCCGAGGACGAGCGCGCCGCCATCGTGGCGGCCCTGGCGCAGGAAGCGGAACAGCCCGCTTCTGCGTGGCCCGAGACGGTCCTCCCCGAGCGGGACGACCTGCCCGAGCCGTAACTCCGGCGCCCGCCCGGACGTTTTCCCCATATGTTCGAGGACTGCATCCGCTGCAGCGAGGCTCCGGCTGTCGACGAGCTCGGCTATTGCGGCCATTGCCACTGGGCCGTCCGGGCGGAGATCGAGGAGGGCTTCTACCAGCTGCGCGAGTACCTGAGCTCCTGGGCGCGCTTCACCGACTGGTGCGACGCCCACGGGCTCGGCACCCGTGCTAGTTCAGGCAGGCACTCCCCGCCGTTTGAAGAGCGCCGGCGCGCTCCGCGCGTAGTCGAGGCCCGACACGCAGGTCAGAACGACCGCGACGAGCATCGCCCACCAGGCGACACGGTCGGTCCAGGCGCCGGCGGCCGCGAAGCCGGCGACCCCGGCGGCGATCGCCTGCGCCCATGTCTTGAGCTTGCCGAGGTCGCGCGCGGCGATCACGATGCCGCGCTCGATCGCCGCCTGTCGCAGTCCGGTGATCAGCACCTCGCGCACGACGATCGTGGCGATCATCCACGCCGGGGACGACGTGCAGGCCGACGAGCATCACCATCGTCCCGAGCACGAGCACCTTGTCCGCGATCGGGTCGAGCAGCGAGCCGAGCGGCGACGAGCGTCCGTGCCTCCGTGCGAGCTTCCCGTCGAAGAAGTCGGTCGTCATCGCGAGGCAGAAGACGGCGGTCGCCCAGTACGCGTGACCGTGGAAGTCCCAGGCGTACAGGACGACCACGATCGGGACCGACAGGGCGCGCGCGACGGTCAACTGGTCGGCTGGGGACATCGAGTGGGGAGAATACGACTCACTCATGTTCGACAAGGTTCTGGTCGCCAACCGCGGAGAGATTGCGATCCGCGTCTTCCGCACTCTTCGAGAGCTCGGGCTCGGCTCGGTCGCCGTCTATTCGGAGGCCGATCGCGCCGCGCTCCACGTCTCCTACGCGGATGAGGCCTACCTGATCGGACCGCCGCCGGCGGCAGAGAGCTATCTCAGGATCGAGACGATCGTCGAGACGGCGCAGCGCGCCGGCGCCGGTGCCGTCCACCCGGGCTACGGCTTCCTCGCCGAGAACGCGGCGTTCGCGCGAGCCGTCGAGGCGGCCGGCCTCACCTGGATCGGGCCGCCGCCCGACGCGATCGAGCTGATGGGCTCGAAGACGCGCGCTCGTCAGGCGATGCAGGCCGCAGGCGTTCCGATCATTCCGGGCACGACCGACCCCGTCGGCTCCGTCGACGAGCTGCTCGCCCTCGGCGACGAGCTCGGCTATCCGCTGCTGATCAAGGCGGCCGCGGGCGGCGGCGGCAAGGGCATGGAGGAGGTCCACAGCCCGGACGGGGCCGAGCGCGCGTTTGCGACGGCGCAGCGCCAGGGCCAGTCGTACTTCGCGAGCCCGGACGTGTACGTCGAGAAGCTGATCGTCGACCCGCGCCACGTCGAGGTGCAGGTGCTCGCCGACGCGCACGGCAACGTCATCCACCTCGGCGAGCGCGACTGCACGATTCAGCGCCGCCACCAGAAGCTCGTCGAGGAAACGCCGTCGCCTGCAGTCGGCGCGGACTTGCGCGCCCGAATCGGCCAGATCGGCGTCGATGCGGCGCGCGCCGCCGGCTACCGGTCGGCCGGAACGATCGAGGGGCTGCTCACGCAGGACGGCGAGTACTTCTTCATGGAGATGAACACGCGCATCCAGGTCGAGCACACGGTCACCGAAGAGGTGACCGGGCTCGATCTCGTTCGCGAGCAAGTCCGGATCGCGCTCGGCGAGCCACTGTCGCTCACCCAGGAGCAGGTGGAGCTGCGCGGTCACGCGATCGAGTGCCGAATCAACGCCGAGGACGCCGCGCACGGCTTCCTCCCGTCGCCCGGGGTTGTGACGGCGTACCGCGAGCCGTCCGGGCCTGGCGTGCGCGTCGACTCGGGCGTCGCTGCCGGAAGCGAGATCTCCGGCGTGTACGACCCGATGATCGCGAAGCTGATCGTCCACGGCGTCGACCGCGAGCACGCGCGCAGGCGCATGCTCCGCGCGCTCGACGAGTTCGTGATCGAAGGCCCGAAGACGCTGCTCGGCTTTCACAAGGCGCTGCTCGAGCACCAGTGCTTCGTGCGTGGAGAGACGTGCCACGGACTTGTCGAGTCGGATGAGCTGGCAGCGCGCGCCGCCGAGCTCGACGGAGCCGTTGCTCCGTAGCGGTCCGTTACCGGGTCGTACCGTTGAGCGTTCGCGCACCGTCGAGGTCGACGGTCGCCGTTTCGAGGTGCGCGTGCTCGAGCCCGAGCAGCCGTGGCGAGCGCTCGCGCGCAGGCGCAAGGAACGCGTGCACGCGGGCGGCGCGGGAGGCAACGACGCGATCGTCTCGCCGATGCAGGGGACGGTGCTGTCCGTGGCCGTCGCCGATGGCGACACGGTCGAGACCGGCCAGGTGCTCTGCATCGTCGAGGCGATGAAGATGGAGAACGAGGTGCGCGCGCCGCACGGCGGTGTCGTCGCGGAGCTGTCGGTCGCGGCAGGCGAGCCGGTTGGGGCAGGGCAGGTCATCTGTGTCCTCGCCGGTAGCCTCACCTGACTGGCCAATTACTGGGGGGTCCCATGCTTCGCATCACGCGTTGCTGCGTCGCTCCTTGCGGCGCTCGTGTTCTCGGTCTCTGCTCTCGCGTCTGCGCCGCCGGTTGGACCGCTTCCGAAGGGTCCCGTGACGTCGATCTCCACCGCCAAGGACTCGCTCGTCTCCGTCGCGCTGCCGTCGCGCGCAGGCAAGTCCTGGCGGCTTGCCCGGGCCGTCAACGCGCATGTGCTCGTCGAGGTGTCGGAGGCGAATGTCGGCAGCGCCGTTGTCGTCGTCTACCGCGCAGTCGGGCGCGGGAGCGTCAGCGTCCGCTACGGCCTGACCCGTGGCGAGACGCGTAAGGCGTACGCCTCCGCGACGTTCAACGTGAGCGTTCGCTAGTTCAGCCGTTCGCGGCTGCGATCGTCAGATAGAGCGCTGATACGCGCGGAAGCACCACGTCGCGAACAATGACGTGACGGCGGTCGCCGCGAGCAGGAAGAGGAGGTAGAGGCCGCTCGACCCCAGTGGCCGCCGGTGACGATCGCGTTGCGAGCGGCGTGGACGCCCCAGTTCACCGGGTTGAATCGCGAGAGCTGTGCGATCCAGTTCGGCATCTGCCGCTGCGGGATCAGGATCGCGGAGAGGAACATCAACGGCAGGCCGACGAAGTTCGCGGCGGCGATCATCGACGCCTCCTTGCGGACCGTCAGCGCGATCCCGTGCGACAGACCGGCGAAGGTCATCGCGAGGAGCGCAGCTGCGGCGAGCACGACGAGCCAGCCGACGCACGCCGCCGTGGACGCGCACGCCGAGCGCGAGCCCGACGAGGAGCAGGAGCAGCGCCTGAATCACGGCGATGATGCCGGAACGCACGACCTGCGAGAGGACGATCGCGAAGCGCGATGCGGGCGCGGCGAGGAAGCGGTCGAGCACGTGCCGGTTGAGGTCGGCTGATCATCGCCATGCCGGACCAGCTGCCACCGAAGAACGCGTTCATGCAGATGATCCCGGGCGCCAGGAACTCGATGTACGTCGACGCGCCGCCGCGCAGTGCTCCGACGCGCGAGAAGAGCTGCCCGTAGAGCAGCAGCCAGATCAGCGGCTGGATCACCATCAACGCGATCCAGATCGGCTCGCGCATCAGGTTGCGCAGCTGCCGCACGATCATCCAACCGGTTTGGCGGAGAAGCTGCATCAGCTCTTGCCCGCCGCGGCATCTTCCGACGCGAAGTCGCGGCCGGTGTAGTGGAGATAGACGTCGTCGAGCGACGGCCTTGCCGTCGTGACCGACGCGACCTGGAAGCCGCGGCCGTCGAGGGTGGAGAGAATCGTCGGGATCGCCTGCGCGCCGTTCGGAACGCGCGCACGCACGAGGCGGCCGTCGACGCCGACCTCGCTTGCGCCGTCGATCGAGCGCACGATCTCTGCTGCGTCCTCGACGCGCCCGTTGGGATCCCCGAGCTCGACGGTCACGAGCTCGCCGCGCAGGTTCGCCTTCAGCTCCTCGGGCGTTCCCTCGATGACGACTTTCCCGCGGCTCACGATGGCGACGCGCTCCGCGAGCCGGTCGGCCTCTTCGAGGTAGTGCGTCGTGAGCAGGATCGTCAGGCTCTCCTGCTCCGCGAGCCGCTCGACCTCGACCCACATCGCCGCCCGTGCTTCCGGGTCGAGCCCGGTGGTCGGCTCGTCGAGGAAGAGCACGCGCGGCCGGTGGACGAGGCCGATGGCGATGTCGAGCCGCCGCTTCATCCCGCCGGAGTAGCCGCGCGCCACGCGTTCGGCGGCGTCGCGCAGGCCGACGAGCTCGAGCACCTCGTCGACGCGCGATCGCAGCGGCGCACCCGCCATCCCGTGGATCCGGCCCTGCAGCAGGAGGTTCTCGCGGCCGGTCGCCTCCCAGTCGACGCCCGAGTCCTGCGCGACGTAGCCGATGGCGCGGCGCACGCGGTTCGGGTGGCGCGTGACGTCTTCACCGGCGACGATCGCGCGCCCGGAGTCCGGCTGCGTCAGCGTCGCGAGCGTGCGCACCGCCGTCGATTTGCCGGCGCCGTTCGGGCCGAGCAGCCCGAACACCTCGCCGTCGCGCACGGAGAACGAGAGGCCGTCGAGGGCCTGCACGTCCTTGTAGCGCTTGTACAGGTCTTCGGCGACGATCGCGTCCACGGCCGCCAACAGTAGTCACGCAACGTGGTCTGCAGCCCTACGACTCGGAAATTCGCACGCCGGCCCAGATGCCCGCGATCGCACCGATCACGCCGAAGAGGAACGACGAGAGCGAGAACGAGCTTGCGCCCCAGAGCACGGGCACGTAGCCGCCGACGAACATGCCGAAGCCGCCGCAAAGACCGATTGCAGAACGTCCCATGCCCGGAGTAATCGGCACCTAGCCGGCGGATCGTTAGAGTCCGCCGCCGTGGATCTGTACGAGTACCAGGGCAAGGAGCTCTTCCGCCGCGTCGGCATCCCGGTGTCCGACGGCCGCCTCGCCGTCTCGCCGGAGGAAGCCCGCGCTGCAGCGTCTTCGCTCGGCGGCCCGGTCGTCGTCAAGGCGCAGGTGCTCACCGGCGGCCGCGGCAAGGCGGGTGGCGTGAAGCTCGCCGACGATCCGGCCGACGCCGAGCAGAAGGCGCGCGGCATCCTCGGGCTCGACATCAACGGCCACATCGTCCGCAAGCTCTGGATCGAGAAAGCGTCCGATATCGCGAAGGAGTACTACCTCTCGATCACGTTCGACCGTGGCGAGAAGAAGCCGCTCTTCATGTTCACGACGCAGGGCGGCGTCGAGATCGAGCAGGTCGTGGAGGAGAACCCGGACGCGCTGATCCGCCTTCACGTCGACCCCTCGGAAGGCTTTCAGCCGTGGGTCGCGCGCCGGCTCATCTACGGCGCAGGCGTCGAGGACGCGAGCGAGCAGAAGCAGATCGCGTCGATCATCGAGAAGCTCTACAGGGCTTTCGTCGAGTTCGACGCGATGCTCTGCGAGATCAACCCGCTGATCGTGACGCCGGACGGCGAGGTGAAGGCGCTCGACTCGAAGTTCACCGTCGACGACAACGCGCTCTTCCGGCATCCGGACGTCTCGGAGATGCGCGACACCGCGGCGGCCGACCCGCTCGAGGCATTCGCACGCGAGAAGGGCGTGACGTACGTCAAGCTCGACGGCGACGTCGGCATCTGCGGCAACGGCGCGGGCCTCTCGATGTCGACGGTCGACGTCGTCGCACACGTCGGCGGCAGGCCGGCGAACTTCTGCGATCTCGGCGGCGGCGGCAACGCGCAAGGCGTCGTCGATGCGCTCGAGGTGATCACGCGCGATCCGCAGGTGAAGTCGATCTTCTTCAACGTCTTCGGCGGCATCACGCGCGGCGACGAGGTCGCGCGCGGGATTCTCGAGGCGCTCGAGCGGCTCGACATGTCGAAGTACCCGATCGTCGTGCGCCTCGACGGCACGAATGCCGAGGAAGGCCGGAAGATCCTCGCCGACGCCGGCAAGCCGAACATCTATCCCGAGGCGACGATGCTCGACGGGGCAAAGCGCGCGGTGGAGTTGGCGAAGACGGCATGACCGATCTCTGGAGCGACCGTGCGGAGCAGTACCGGCAGAGCCCGATCCATGCGGCGGGCGAGGACCTCGACCTCGTCGTCGACTGGTGCGAGCCCGGGCCGGGTGTGACCGTCCTCGACGTCGCAACCGGCGGCGGCCACGTCGCACGTCGTCTGCGCGAGGCCGGCGCAACGGTCGTCACGGTCGATCCGGCTCCCGGCATGCAGGCCGACACGACCGCGACTGCGGAGCATCTTCCCTTTGCCGACGGCAGCTTCGACGCCGTCGCTTGCCGCCTCGCCGCGCATCACTTCGCCGACGTGATCGCCGCGGTGAAGGAGATGGCGCGCGTCGCGAAGCACCGCGTCGTGATCTGCGACAACACGTTCGTCAGCGAGTCCTCGGAGGAAGCCGACCGCGTGCGCGACCCGAGTCACGTGCGCAACTACTCGCAGCCCGAGTGGCACAGCTTCTTCGAGCTCGCGGGCCTCGAGGTTGCGGACGAGCGCTACCTCGAGCGGCCGCTCGAGATCGAGCCGTGGCTCGCCCGCGTCGAGCTGCACCGGCGAAGACGCGGCTCGCGTGCGAGAGCTGCTCGGAGACCGCGTCGTCGACGGCGTCATGCCGCTGCCGACGCTCGTCATCAAAGGCGTCAAGTAATGGCGATCATCGTCGACAACGACACGCGCCTCGTCATCCAGGGGCTCACCGGGAGCGAGGGCCGGTTCCACGGTCTGCGCAACCGGGACTACGGCACGAATGTCGTCGCGGGCGTCACGCCGGGCAAGGGCGGCCAGGACGTCGAAGGCATTCCGGTGTTCGACACGGTCGCGGACGCGGTCGACAAGGCCGGCGCGAACGCGTCGCTCATCTTCGTGCCTGCGCGCTTTGCCGCCGACGCGATCTACGAGGCCGTGGACGCGGGCATCGCGACCGTCATCTGCATCACCGAGCACGTCCCGGTGCACGAGATGCTGCGCGCGTACACGTACTTCCGTCCGAAGGGCATCACGATGATCGGCCCGAACTGCCCGGGCGTGCTCTCGCCGGGCAAGGCGAACGTCGGGATCATCCCCGCCGAGATCTTCAGCGAGGGATCGGTCGGGCTCGTGTCGCGCTCCGGCACGCTCACGTACCAGATCGGCCACGAGTTGACGCAGCTCGGACTCGGGAACTCGACGATCGTCGGGCATCGGCGGCGATCCGGTCGTCGGCTCGTCGTTCATCGACGTGACTCGCAAAGTTCGAGGACGATCCGGAAACAGAGTTGATCGTCATGGTCGGCGAGATCGGCGGCGACGAAGAGGAGAAGGCCGCCGCGTTCATCAGCGAGCACGTGAAGAAGCCGGTGCTCTCCTACATCGCCGGCTTCTCGGCTCCGCCCGGCAAGACCATGGGCCATGCCGGCGCCATCATCTCGGGCTCGTCGGGGACCGCGCAGGGCAAGAAGGAAGCGCTCGAGGCGCGCGGCATCGAGGTCGGCACGACGCCGACCGAGGTTGCCCAGATGGTCGCCGACCGCATGAAGTAGTTCTCTCATCGCAGCCTTAGCTGCCTTGCCGTAGTGTCTTCACACGTGCGCCGCCTCGAAGCTCTCACGCTGGTCGCGGCGGCGACCGCGGTACTGATCTTCACTGCGAGGGCCGGCGCAAAGCCTGAGGCCGACGCATCGTGGACGTCGTACGGCCACGACCAGCAGCTCACCGCGTTCACCGACGCGCCCGCGTTCACGTCTCAGGTGAAGGGCTTCACGCTGGCCTGGAAGGCCGCGCTCTCGGGAGCGATCGTCGCCTCCCCGCTCGCGGCGCGCACCTCGGCGGAGGGACTCGTCATCTTCGCCGCCACCGAGGGCGGAAACGTCTACGCGATCGGGGACCAGGGCACCGTGCTCTGGCAGAAGTCGATCGGCACGGTCAGCGCCAACGGCAACTGCGGCACGTATGGCGTGAGCTCGACAGGAGTCGTCGACACGGCGCGCGGCCTGCTGTACGTCGCCGGCGCCTCCGGCGCGCTCCACGCTCTGAGTCTGACGGACGGAACCGAGGCGCCGGGATATCCGGTCCAGGTCGTGTCGCGGCGGCGCACCGAGTACATCTGGGGCGGCCTGCGCCTCGTCGGCGGGACGCTCTACGTCCCGGTCGCCTCGTATTGCGACGCTCCCGATCGACGCGGGGTGCCGGCGGAAGGTCGACTCGTCGCGTACGACGTCACGCAGCCGTCGGCTCCTGCGGCGATCTTCGACCCGGTTCCCGGCGCTGACAACCTCGGCGGAATCTGGGGGTGGGGCGGCGTATCCGTCTCGCTCGACGGTGACGTCCTCTACACCGGGATCGGCAACGCCGAGCCCGATGTCGACACCGGCTTCAGCGACAGCATGGTCGAGCTCTCCGCGGATCTGTCAAAGACCATTGGGGTGAACCGGCCGATCGAATCGGTCGACGGGATGGACACAGACCTTGGCGCCGCACCGATGCTCTTCAAGCCGATCGGGTGTCCGGCTCTGCTCGCGGCGAACGACAAGTCCGGTGACCTCCTGATCTGGCGACAGGACGCTCTCGACCAGGGGTTGTACGCGCGCATTCCGCTCAGCGACGGGTTGAGCGCATTCGTCGGCGCACCGAGCTGGTCCCCGCGCACGCAGATGCTCTACGACTCGACGGCGACGGCTCAGAGTGGGAGTACGCGTCTCGTAGGCACGCTCGCGTTGAAGGCCACGGCGAAGTGCGGGTTCACCAAGCGCTGGTTCACCGCCACCGGCGACGGAACGCAACCGCAGCCGCTCATCGCGGGCGACCTCGTTGCGGATGCGGGCGGCTCGACCGGCGGATTCGTCGTCGAACGGGCCGCGACGGGGGTCGTCGTCTGGCGCTACCCGACGACAGCTCCGACCCTCTCGCCTCTGATCGAGGCCGGCGGTGAGTTGATCGGCGGCGACTGGAGCGGCAACCTCTACGCCTTTCGGCCGACGCGGTAACCTCAAGGCGTGGCTGTCATCTCCTTTGCGCGCGGAGTTCCCGCGCCGGAATGTCTCCCGGTCTCGGAGCTCGCCGACTGCGCGCAGAGCAGCGATCGAGGCGGACGGCACCTCGGTTCTCTCCTACGGGCCCGGTGGCGGCTACGCGCCGCTGCGGGAGTGGATCGCGGCTCGCCACGGCGTCGAGCCCGCCCGCGTCGTCATCACGAGCGGGTCGCTGCAGGGCTTCGTCTTCCTCGCGGAGCAGCTCGTCCAGAAGGGATCGCGCGTGCTCGTGGAGGCGCCGACCTACGACCGGCCGCTCAAGATCCTCACGCCGTCTCGGCGCCGACATCGTCGGCCTGCCGATGGACGACGACGGGCCTGCAGATCGACCAGCTCGAGCGCGCCCTTGCCGATGGCGAGAAGCCGGCCTTCCTCTACACGATCGCCACGTTCCAGAATCCGAGCGGACGGACGCTCACGCAGGAGCGCCGCGCGCGCATCGCCGAGCTCGCACGCGAGCACGAGCTGCTCGTCCTCGAGGACGATCCGTACGGACTCGTGCGCTACGAGGGCGATGCGCTGCCGACGATCTTCGAGCTGGAGGGCGGCACGAACGTCGCCTACGCGTCGTCGTTCTCCAAGACGATCGCGCCGGGCGTGCGCGTCGGCTACTTCGTCCTGCCGCCGGCGCTCGCAGCGCAGATCGAGGCTCTTGCCGTCTCGACGTACATCTCGCCGCCGTTCATGACGCAGGCGACGGTGCACGAGTTCCTGCGTCGCGGCAACTTCGAGCCCAATCTCGAGCGGGTGAGCGGGCTGCTGAAAGCGCGGCGCGACGCGATGCTCGATGCGCTCGAGCGCCACATGCCGGACGGCGCGCGCTGGAGCCATCCCGACGGCGGCTACTTCATCTGGCTCGACCTGCCGGAGGAGACCGGCGATCTGCTTGCGCGTGCCGAGGCGGCAGGCGTCACGTTCGTGCCGGGCACGGACTTCTTCGCGGACGGCGGCGGCACGAAGTCGCTGCGGCTTGCGTTCAGCTTCGTCTCGCCGGAGGAGATCGCCGACGGAATCGAGAAGCTCGCGGGACTACTTCGCGGTGCGCCGTCGCCGGCGTCTGCGCTCTAGCTGCGACAGCAAGATCCCGACGACGAAGCCGACCGCGAGGCTGAGCAGGATCAGCCAGACGAGCGAGACGTTCGCGGTCGCGAAGACGAAGTGCAGATGCACCGACTTCTTGTTCTCGAGCACGAACGCGACCGCATACGCGGCGAGCAGAAGGAGCGCGATCAGCCGGGCGTACAGCTTCGGCTGCCAGTTCTCCTGGAGCTCTTCGGTGTCGATGGAGGGGCGGCGCCTGAAACGCACGCGCAGATCTTACGCGGCGACGTGCGCAGGGACGGTGCGAGGCACGAGCCGCGGCTGCTGCGGGCGAGCCATGCGGCCGGCGCTGTGGAGGCGGAAGGTGGGGCAGGTCTCCTCGCCGGGAAGGGCGCAAAGGCCCGCGCGGCGGAAGTAGCAATCACTGCAGGTTGCTTTGGGTCGTTTGCTCATTTGTCCTTACGGTCTGGGGGATCGGACGTGGACTACGCGGCGATACTAGGGCCGAATCCGCGCGAAGCAAGCGTTGCCGCAGACGAAAACTGACGAATTTCCGGCAGTTTCCAGGCTGCCGAAAAATGGCGTTTTCTAGTGCTTCAGGGGCAGCGTTGCCAGCGCCTGCAACGCCTGGGGAAAACTCTTCACAGGGATGATGCGGAGGCCATTCGCATAGCGCCTCGCCTCCTGCGCGTTATCCCCAGCGGGAACGAGGAAGACGTCCGCTTTTGCCTCGGCGCGCGCCGAACGTCTTCTGCTTCACGCCGCCGATCGGATCGACTGCCCCGTTCAGCTCGATCTGACCCGTCACGGCCACGCGATAGCCGCGATCGACGTTGTGGCCGAGCTTCTCCAGCACCTCGAGCGCGAACGCGAGCCCGGCGGATGGTCCGCCGACGTTGCGCGCGTTGATCCGGACCTTCAGCGGCAACGTGACATCCACGGCCTGCGCCGGCGCAAAGCCGATGATCGCGTGCTTCTTGTTTTGCGGGTCGGTGATCGTCTGGACGTGAACGGTGAGACGCTCACCGCCGCGATTGATCGAGAGCGCGACCGTCCCGCCTGGCTTGATTTCGCGAGCTGCGCACGCAGCCGCGCGAGCGATAGCGTCGACACGCCGTTGACGGCGACGATCAAGTCGGACGGTTGGAGCTTGCCGACGGCGTGGCTGCTCTTGGAAAGAGCAGCCACGATGACGCCGCGTCGGCTTCGCGACGATCTTGTATCCCAGGTGGCGGAGCGCGACTGCGGCGGCGATCTTCTGCGAGATCGTCATCGCGCGCAGGTCGGCTTGCCGCGCCGCCTTGTCGCTGACGCCGGGCGGCACGATCTCGTTCGCGGGTACGAGCGTCGCGTCGCCGTGGATCGAGGGAAAGATCGACTCGAAGACGCTCGCCTTCCGCTCGATGACGTCGACGAAGTAGATGCCTCCCGGACCTGTGCGGGTCGTGGCCGCCCTGCACCGTCACGAGGGGTGCGACCGGGTGCGCAACATCGGGAAGCAGCAGGTAGTCGCTCGACGGGATCACGTAGAGGACGACTGCGACAAGGGCGGCGAGCCCTATCGAGTACTCCCACGACTTTCGCGGCGACGACGCCGCCCACTAGAAGAGCGCCTCTCTGCAGCCCGCCGTCGACGACGATCGTCTGTCCCGTGACGTAGCGCGCCCGGTCGGACGCGACGAAGCAGACGACGTCGCCGAACTCGCGCGGGTCACCCCAGCGGCGCAGCGGTATGTCCTGCAGGTGCTTCCTCCGTCGGACCGTCCGGATAGAGGTACTCGAGGCGAGGCGTCGCGATGCGGCCGGGTGCGACGCAGTTGACGGTGATCCCGCGCGGACCGAGCTCATCGGCGAGCGTCTTCAGCCAACCGGTCAGCGCAGGGCGGAATGTGTTCGAGAGCGCGAGGTGGCGCGTCGGCTCTTTCGCTGCAAGCGACGTGATCGCCACGATGCGAGCGGCCGGGCTTTGCTCGAGGTGCGGGCAGCGCGAGGTGCACGAGCCGCACGGCCGGCTGCAGCATCAGCTCGAGCGCCTGCTCGAGCGCGTCCGGCGTGACCTCGGTGCCGGTGCCCGCGGGTGGGCCACCGGAGTTCCAGACGACGATGTCGAGCCCGCCGAAGGCTTCGATCGTCTTCGCAACCGCACGCTCGAGATCCTGGGGGAGCGTGACGTCACCGCGGACGGCGAGTGCGCCGATCCGGTCGGACTCCCGCTCGAGCACGTCGCGTCTGCGCGCGAACATCGTCACGTTTGCGCCCTCGGCGGCAAGCGCCTCGGCGCTCGCGAGGCCGAGCCCGGACGATGCGCCGCAGACGAGGGCCGTGCGGCCTTTCAGTCCGAGATCCACGACGGCCCGAGCGTACCTACGTGGAGCGGCGGAAGCCGCCCTCGGAATCGATCACCTGTCCGGTACTCAGGTCGTCAGGACGCCGACGACTTCGCGCACGGCCTCTGAGCTTGCCTGCATGGCCTTCTGCTCGTCGTCCGAGAGGTCGAGCTCGATGATCTGCTCGATTCCCTTCGGCCCGAGCTTCACCGGGCACGCCCATGTACAGGCCGTCGATGCCGTACTCGCCCTCGAGGTAGGCGGTGCACGGGAGCACGCGCTTCTCGTCGAGCATGATCGAGTCGACCATCTGCGCGGCCGCGGCGCCCGGCGCGTACCACGCCGACGTGCCCATCAGGTTCACGAGCTCGCCGCCGCCCTTGGCCGTGCGCTCGACCATCGCCTGGATCTGCGGCTCCTCGACGAGCTTGCGCAGCGGGACGCCGCCGACGGTCGTGGCGGAGACGATCGAGACCATCTGGTCGCCGTGGCCGCCGAGCACCATCGCCTGCACGTCCTTGACCGACGCTCCGGTCTCCCAGGCGATGAAGGTCGAGAAGCGCGCGGTGTCGAGGATGCCCGCCATGCCGAACACGCGCTCCTTCGGCCAGCCGGAGACGTTCTTCGCGACGTGGCACATCGCGTCGAGCGGATTCGAGACGACGATGAGGATCGCGTCGGGGCTCTGCGCGATCACCTTCTCGGTGACGTCCTTGACGATCTTCTCGTTCGTCGCGACGAGATCGTCGCGCGACATCCCGGGCGAGCGAGGGAGGCCGGCGGTGATGACGACGACGTCGGAGCCCGCGGACTCCTCGTAGCCGTTCGAGCCGGTGACGTTCGGCTCGTAGCCGAGCACTGCGCCCATCTGGTTGATGTCGAGCGCCTTGCCCTGCGGCAGGCCTTCCTTGATGTCGACGAGGACGACGTCGGCGTAGTCGCGCGTCGCGAGCACCTGCGCGCACGTTGCTCCGACATTCCCGGCACCGACGACCGTGACCTTGCGCCTCGCGCTCATACCGGCGACTTCCGCCTCGAGCTTCTCGATGATCGCGTCCGCGACCTCGCTCGTGCCGACCGCAGTCGGGTCGTCGCGGGACGGCTTCATGTCGTAGGTGACGCTCGCGCCCTCGGCGATCACCTCCGAGATCGCGCGCTCGAGGCGGTCCGAGGCCGACTGCTCGCCGAGATGGCGGAGCATCAGCATCCCGGAGAGCAGCTGAGCGATCGGGTTGACCTTGTTCTGGCCGGCGTACTTCGGCGCCGATCCGTGGGTCGGCTCGAACACGGCGACGCTCTCGCCGTAGTTCGCGCCCGGGGCGACACCGAGGCCGCCGATCATTCCGGCGCAAAGATCGGAGAGCACGTCGCCGTACAGGTTCGGGAGCACGAGGACGTCGTACTCCTCGGGCCGCTGCACGAGCTGCATGCACATGTTGTCCACGATGCGGTCGTCGAACTCGATGTCGTCGTTCTCTGCAGCCACCTCGCGCGCCACGTGAAGCCAGAGCCCGTCGGTGAACTTCATGATGTTCGCCTTGTGCACGCAGGTGATCTTCTTCCGGCCGTTCTTGCGCGCGTAGTCGAAGGCGAAGTCGAAAATGCGGCGAGTGCCTGTGACCGAGATCGGCTTGATCGAGATGCCGGCGTCGTTGTGCCGGAGCTTGCCGCCCTTCGACTCGATCCACCTGATCAGCTCCTCGGCGTCCTCGGTGCCCTGCTCGTACTCGATTCCGGCGTACAGGTCTTCGGTGTTCTCGCGGACGATGATCAGGTCGACGTCGTCGAACCGCGAGCGCACGCCGGGGTAGCTCTTGCACGGCCGCACCTGCGCGTACATGTCGAGCTCCTTGCGGAGCGCGACGTTGACGGAGCGGAAGCCGCCGCCGACAGGTGTCGTGATCGGGCCCTTCAGCGCGACGCCGGCCTCGCGGACGGCGTCCAGCACCGCGGGCGGAAGCGGGTTTCCGCCGTAACGGTCCATCACGTCGGTGCCGGCTTCCTGCACGTCCCACTCGAACTCGACGCCGGTCGCCTCGAGGACACGGCGTGTCGCCTCCGTGAGCTCGGGGCCGGTTCCGTCGCCCGGAATGAGGACTACGCGGTGTGCCACGGGCCGAATCTACCTATGCGCCCGTTAGAGTCGCGGCGATGAGCGAACTCGCAGATGCTGCAGCCGAGGCGGACGCCCTCGCACAGGATGGGTCGGAGCGCGAGCTCGCGGATCTTCGCGCGAAGTGGGGCGACGATCTCGAGGCGTCCGCGCGCAGCGCCGACTTCCGCGAGCGCGCCGTGGCGTACCGTGCGATCGGCCAGTTCCGCTGGCGCGCGAAGGAGGAGTTGCTGCGACGTGGGCTGGACGACGCGAGCCCTGCTGCGCGGGGCTCGGCGCTCCTTTCGCTCGAGCTGCTCTCGCGCGACCACCCGAGCACGATCAATGCCGTTCGCCCGCTGCTGCACACGATGGCGACCGCAGACGGCAACGCTGCGGTCCGCCGGCTCGCGATCCTCTGCCTGAAGAACGGCTCCCCGCAACGCGAGACGATCGTCCTGCTCGAAGGTCTTGCGCAGGACGACGAGGCGGACGCCGAGCTACGACGTGCGGCGGCAAGCGTCGCGCAGCAACTCAAGCAGCGGGCGCCGAAGCAGCCGAAGTAGCGGGCACGCTAGACGCAGGACGCGCAGGTGCGCGCATCGATGCGGCGTCCGCACGACGGGCAGACACGGCGGCGCTTCTTGAGCTCGAGTGCGCTCTTCTGCAGGCCGGCCATGGTCATGAGCCAACCGACTGCGAGCGTTGCGACGGCCAGGATGGCCAGGTGCGGCGCGAAGGTCATTCTGGTACCTCTCTCGCGGAGCGAGTTCGTCAAACCTTTTTCTTCGTGCGAGCGTGGGGGTGAGCTTGGAAATACAACTCGCGACGCCGCCGATCGGATACGTGCGTATAGAGCTCGGTGGTCGCCAGATCCGCGTGCCCGAGCATTTCCTGAACCGAGCGGAGGTCGGCGCCGCCCTCCAGCAGGTGGGTGGCGAACGAGTGACGCAGAAGGTGCGGGTGTACCCGTCCGGGCTCGAGCCCGGCCACTTCGGCGAGCCGGCGCAGGATGAGGAACGCGCCCGCGCGGGTGAGCGGGCCTCCTTGTGCGTTCAGGAACAGCTCGGGTCGGTGGCGTTTGTCGAGGTACGGGCGCCCACGAGAGTCGTAGCGGCGCAGCGCGTCGACTGCCTCGCGGCCGATCGGAACGACGCGTTCCTTGGATCCCTTGCCGATCGTTCGCACGAGGCGGCGCTCGAGGTCGATTGACGCCCGGTCGAGCCCGACGGCCTCGCTTACGCGCAAGCCGGCGCCGTAGAGCAGCTCGACGAGCGCCCGGTCGCGCAGCGACCGTGGCGTCGTTCCCGCGGCCGCATCGATCAGACGCTCGACCTCACCGGGCGACATCGTCTTCGGCAGCGCACGGCGCCGGCGCGGCAGCTCGAGCTCAGCGGCCGGGTTGTCGGGCCGGATGCCGAGCAGCACCTGGTGCCGGTAGAAGGAGCGGAGTGCGGCAACGCGGCGAGCAATGGTCGTCGCAGCGAGCCCGTCGGCGCGCAGCTGTGCGACGTAGGCCGCGAGCTGGTCGTTGGTCGCGTCGTCGGGAGCTCCGCCGAGCCACGCTTCGAGGTCGCGAAGGTCGCGCTGGTACGCCTCGACTGTGCGCGGCGCAAGGCGCGCAGCGGAGAGCGCAAGAAAGGAGTCGATTGCCGAAGACATCCAGCTTCTGCATTCGTTCTCACGGTGCAAAGTCATGCGACCTGGTCGCGACCAGGTCGCTCCGCCGTTCACGCTTCGAGGTCTCGCAGGTCGGCGCCGCCCTCGAGCGATTGCCGAAGACATCCAGCTTCTGCATTCGGTCTCGCGGTGCAAAGTCATGCGACCTGGTCGCGACTACGTCGCGACCAGGTCGCTCGCCGTTCAGGAACGCGGGTGCGAGC
Source organism: uncultured Actinomycetes bacterium (assembly GCA_963707525.1). Classification (GTDB taxonomy): domain Bacteria; phylum Actinomycetota; class Thermoleophilia; order Gaiellales; family Gaiellaceae; genus Palsa-739. Next base: position 386,910 of record CAVPQJ010000002.1, read on the forward strand.
TGTCGTAGACCTTGCGGAGCCGCCGCGCGTCGACGTGGCTGTAGATCTGCGTCGTCGAGAGCGACGAATGGCCCAGCAGCTCCTGGATCGTGCGAAGGTCGGCGCCGCCCTCGAGCAGGTGCGTCGCGAACGCGTGACGGAGGCGATGCGGGTGCGGGATGAGCCGGCGCAACGTGCTCGTGTCGAGCCGCTTCCCCGTCGCCGATAGGAACAGCGCGTCGTTCGCGCCGCGCGCGAGCCCGGGCCGCGCGTCGTGCAGATAGCGCGAGACCCAGAGCGCCGCCTCCTCGCCGAGGGGCACGACGCGATCCTTTCCGCCCTTGCCACTGCGCACGTGCACGAGCTCCTGCTCGAAGTCGACGTCACCGAGATCGAGGCCGACCGCTTCCGCGCTTCTCAGCCCGGCGGAGTACACGAGCTCGACGAGCGCGCGGTTACGCAACTTGAGCGGACCTTCACCTTCGAGCGAGGCGAGCTCCTTGTCGACTGCGTCGCGACGCGGGGCATCGGGCAGCCGGCGGCCACGGCGCGGCCCAAGGCGCGCATCGGGCACGCGCGCTGCTCCGAGCGAATGGCGCAGGAACGCACGCACGGCCGCGAGCTTGCGGCTGATCGTCGCCGGTGCGAGGCGGCCGCCGGGGCGGCGTCCCGAGCCGAGCAGGCCGACGTAGTCCACGAGCGTGCGCACGTCGACGTCGTCGAGCGCGGTTCCCTGCGACTCGAGCCAGCGGCAGAACTCCGTGACATCGACGCGATACGCACGCCGTGTCCCTTCGGCGAGCGCCGGAGACTCGAGAAAGCGTGCAGCTGCCGTATGGGCGTCCACGAGGACGGATTCGACGCCTGTGCTGCCCCGCCTGCGCCGAAACGGCGTAAGAGGCTAGAGCTCGTCCGGCAGCAGCGAGTACATCGCCCAGTTCTGCCGTCGGCCGAGCCGCGCATTCCAGTACACGCTCCGCAGCACACCTTCGAGCTGGAAGCCCGCCTTCTCGGCGCGCGTCGGGAAGGAAGATTGTCGACGTCCGCGCGCAGCTGCAGGCGCTCGACGTCCCCGCGCCCGAACGCCCATTCGGAGACGACGCGAAGCGCCCGCGCAGATCGTGCCGCGTCCGCGCGCATCGGCGCGGAGCCAGTAGCCGATCTCGCCCACGTCGCCGGCCTCGCTGAACCGGACGCCGATCGAGCCGAGCACGCGGCCGGTCTCCGGGTCGGTGACGGCAAAGGCGCTCTCGCCGATGCCGCGGATGTAGGCGAGTGCGTCCTTGGCGCGATAGGGCTGTGGAACCTGATCGAGCCAGCGCGTGATCTCCGGGTCGCCGTTGATGCACTCGACGAGCTCCGCCGCGTCGGCTTTTCGCCAGGGGCGGAGCGTCACGACGCCGTCGGTGAGCAGCAGTTCGGCCATCGGGCGTACCATACGGACGCATGGGGAAGGAGATGATCCGATGACGGCCATGGACGTCCGCGGGCGTGTGGATCTCTCCACACACGGCATCAATCCGACGGGTCTCGTCGTGTGGAACCCGTCGACGCCTGTTCTCTACGAGCACGCGATCCGGCGCGGTGAAGCGCGGATCGCCGACGGCGGCCCGCTGGCCGTCGACACCGGCAAGCACACCGGCCGCTCGCCCCAGGACAAGTTCATCGTTCGCGAGCCCGCCTCCGAGGCTCGGATCTGGTGGGACGGCAACAAGGAGCTCGCCGAAGACTCCTTCGAGCGCCTGCGCGACAAGGTCACCGACTTCCTCGGGAACGAGGAGACGCTGTACGTCATCGACGCGTTCGCCGGCGCCGATCCGGCGCATCGGATCGCACTTCGCGTCGTGACGACGCATCCGTATCACGCGTTGTTCGCGAAGACGATGTTCATCGACCCGACGCCGGAAGAGCTGAACGGCTTCACTCCGCAAGCGCTCGTCTTGCACGCGCCCGCGCTCGAGGCGGTGCCTGCCGAGGACGCGACGCGCACGTCGACATTCATCGTGCTGCACCCGTCGCGCACCGAGGTGCTGATCGGCGGGACGTTCTACGCGGGCGAGATCAAGAAGTCGATCTTCACGGTGATGAACGACCGGTTGCCGCTCGAAGGCGTTCTGCCCATGCACTGCTCGGCGAACGTCGGCGACGACGACCGGGCGGCGATCTTCTTCGGGCTCTCCGGCACGGGCAAGACGACGCTCTCCGCCGATCCCGAGCGTGCGCTCATCGGCGACGACGAGCACGGGTGGGGATCGAGCGGCGTCTTCAACTTCGAAGGCGGCTGCTACGCGAAGGTGATCCGTCTCTCTGCAGAGGCCGAGCCCGAGATCTACACGACGACGCACACGTTCGGGACGATTCTCGAGAACGTCGCGATCGACGCGCAGGGCAAGGTCGATCTCGACGACGACTCGAAGACGGAGAACACGCGCGCCGCCTACAAGCTGGAGCAGATCACGAATGCGCATCCGGACAAGCGCGCCGGCCATCCGAGCAACGTCGTGATGCTCACCGCCGACGCGTTCGGCATCCTGCCGCCGATCGCGCGCCTGAGCCGCGACCAGGCGCTGTACTACTTCCTCTCCGGCTTCACCGCGAAGCTCGCAGGCACGGAGATCGGCGTCACGGAGCCGCAGCCGACGTTCTCGACGTGCTTCGGAGCCCCGTTCCTACCGCAGCGTCCGTCGGTCTACGCACAGATGCTCGGGACGAAGCTCGACGAGCACGGTGCGGCCGTCTGGCTCGTGAACACCGGATGGACGGGTGGCCCGTTCGGCGAGGGCAAGCGGATGCCGATCGCCGCGACACGAGCGATGCTGAGCGCCGCGCTCTCCGGCGAGCTCGCCGGCGCGAAGTTCCGCGTCGACGACGTCTTCGGCTTCGAGGTGCCGGTGGCTGTCCCCGGCGTCCCGTCTGCGCTCCTCGATCCACGCTCGACCTGGAGCGATCCGGCCGTGTACGACGTGAAGGCGCGCGAACTCGCAGCGATGTTCCGGAAGAACTTCGAGCGTTTCGACGCCCCGGAGCTCGCCGCCACCGGGCCGCGGCTCTGACGCAAGGCCTTCTCGGCTTGAGGTAGCGTCAGTCGAGGTGATCGGAGAGCACGACGTCCTGGTAGTGGGCGCCGGCTGCGCAGGCATGCGCGCGGCCATTGCCGCCTTCGATGCGGGGGCGGACGTCGCGATGATCTCGAAGCTGCACCCGACTCGAAGCCACTCCGGCGCGGCGGAGGGCGGCATCAACGCGGCGCTCGGCAATGCGTCGGAAGACTCGCCCGAGATTCATGCCTACGACACGGTCAAGGGCTCCGACTACCTCGGCGACCAGGACGCGATCGAGATCCTCTGCGAGGAGGCTCCCGGCGACGTCTATCAACTCGAGCACTGGGGTGCGGTCTTCTCGCGCACCGACGACGGCCGCATCGCCCAACGGCCGTTCGGGGCCGCGGGTGCGCCGCGCACCGCCTACGCGGCCGACATCACCGGCCACGTCCTCGTCCAGGTGCTCTACGAGCAGGTGTGCCGGCGCGACATCAAGGTGTACGAGGAGTACTTCGCCTGGCAGCTCGTGGTGAACGACGACCGCTGCCAGGGCGTCATCTGCTGGGATCTCTTGAACGGCGGTCTGAAGACGCTCGGCGCCAAGACCGTGATCCTGGCAACGGGTGGCGCGGGCCGACTCTACGTCGGCACCACGAACGCCTACTCGTGCACCGGTGACGGGATGGCGATGGCGCTCCGCGTCGGCGTGCCGCTCGAGGACATGGAGATGATGCAGTTCCATCCGACGACGTTGTCGCCGACGGGCGTGCTCATCACCGAAGGCTGCCGCGGCGAGGGCGCGTTTCTCCTCAACAAGGACGGTGAGCGGTTTCTCAAGCGCTACGCGCCGAACGCGATGGAGCTCGCATCGCGCGACGTGATCTCGCGATCGGAGCAGACGGAGATCGACGAGGGTCGCGGCTTGAACGGGAACGTGATGCTCGACCTGCGCCATCTCGGTGCGGAACGGATCATCGAGCGTCTGCCAGGCACGCGGGAGCTGGCGATGACGTTCATGGGCATCGACCCGATCTTCGAGCCGATCCCGGTTCGTCCTGGCGCTCACTACCACATGGGTGGCGTGGACACCGACGTCTGGGGCCAGACCGAGCTCACGGGTCTCTATGCCGCGGGTGAGGTCGCGTGCGTCTCCGTCCACGGCGCGAACCGCCTCGGCGGAAACGCGCTGATGGAGACGATCACGTTCGGCAAACGGGCTGGACATCACGCAGCCGAGTGGGCGCTCTCGCATACGACGATCGATGTTCCCGAGGCCGTTGAGCGCGATGCCGAGCGCCAGCTCCGCGAGCTTCTCGACCGCGAGTCCGGCGAGCGGCCGTGGAAGATTCGCGACGAGCTGGCAACGACGATGCACGAGAACTTCGGCGTCTTTCGACGCGAGCCGCAGATGCAGCAGCAAGGCGAGATCATCGCGGGCCTGCGCGAGCGTTACCGCAGCGTCTACGTCGAGGACAAGGGACAGATCTTCAACAGCGATCTCACGCAGGCGCTCGAGCTCGGCTATCTCCTCGAGCTAGCCGAATGCATGGTGGTCGCAGGACTCGCGCGCAAGGAGAGTCGCGGCGCGCACGCGCGGCCGCACGACTACCCGGAACGCGACGACGACAACTTTCTCAAGCACACGCTCGTTCGCTGGGTCGGAGGCGGGCCGGACCTCGACTGGAAGCCCGTGACCATGACGAAGTGGACGCCGCAGGAGCGAACGTACTGATGCGCAAGGCTCTGTTCGTTCTGCTCGTGCTGCCCCTCGCCGCCTGCGGCGGCGGCGGCAAGTCGAGCGGGCAGCCGTCGAACATGACACCGGTCGCGTACGTCAAGAGCTCGGCGGCAAAGACCGCACAGACACCAAGCGAGCACATCACGCTGAAGGGCTCCGTGACGCTCGGAACGACGCTCGTGACGATCGACGGGAGAGGCGACTTCGACAATCCGGGCAAGCGGGGCTCGCTGCACGCGGACTTCTCGGCCGGCGGGCTCAGCGGTACGCTCGACGAGGTGCTGAACGGCACGACGATCTATCTGCAGTCACCGCTTCTCACGTCGAACCTCCCCAAGGGGAAGACCTGGTTGAAGCTCGACCTCCAGAAGGCCGCGCCGAAGGGCCTGGACCTGTCGGCGCTCACGAGCGCAGAGCCCCACGAAGCTGCTCGCCCTGCTGCAGGCTGCGCGGAACGTGACGAAGGTGGGTGACGAGACGATCAATGGCACCGCGACGACGCAGTACCGGGCGAAGCTCGACGTCGCGAAGCTGCCCAAGGTCGCCGCACTCGCCAACGCGACCTACGGCCCGCTCGACATCTGGATCGGGAAGGACGACGGGTACGTCCACCGCCTGCACTCGACGTACACGACCAAGTCGGCGAACGCGTCCGCGCAGTCGGTCACACTGACGGTGGACTTCTCCGACTTCGGGAAGAGCGTGAGCGTGTCGGTTCCGGCCGCGTCGGCAACGGCCGACGGGACGGGTCAAGCGATACCGGGACTGGGAGGCTGAACACGTGCAGGTAGCGTTGAAGATCTGGCGGTACGACGCGTCGAGCGGCGAGCGCGCGCTGCGCGAGTACGAGATCGACGCTCCGGAGGAGGCGACGCTGCTCGACTGCCTCGACATCGTCAAAGACCGGCACGACGGATCGCTCGCGTACCGGAAGAGCTGCAGGATGATGATCTGCGGCTCGTGCGGCATGCGGATGAACGGTGCAGCGGTGCTCGCGTGCAAGGTGCGCATGTACGACATCGCGCAGGCGGGCGAGGTGCCGGTGGTCTCGGCGATGGGGAACCTGCCGATCGTCAAGGATCTCGTCGTCGACATGGAGCCGTTCTGGGAGAAGTTCAAGGCGATGAAGCCGTACTTGCAGCCCGGCTTCGAGCGTCCGGAGGACGGGAAGGAGTACCGGATCTCGCAGGAGCGCATGGACGCCGTGCACAAGGAGTCGCTCTGCATCAACTGCGGCTGCTGCGTGTCCGAGTGCAACGCGATGGAGTCGGACCCGGAGTTCCTCGGGCCGCAGGCGCTCGCGAAAGGCATGCGTTTCGTCGGCGACCCGCGTGACGGGGAGAAGGTCGAGCGGCTCGAGGAGTACAGCGGGCAGCACGGCATCTGGGAGTGCACGCGCTGCTTCTTCTGCACCGAGCGCTGCCCGAAGGGCGTCGACCCGCGCGACGCAATCGCGAAGCTCGGCGCCGAGGCGATCAAGGAAGGCATCGACCGCGACATGGGCGCGAAGCACGCAAAGTGGTTCATCCGCTCGTCGGAGACGACCGGCTGGCTGCGCGAGACCGAGCTCGTGCCGAAAACGCAGGGCATCGTCTCGAGCGTGAAGCAGATGAAGTTCGCGATGAACCTGATCAAGCACAACAAGGCCGGTCTTGCCTTCCCGCCGCATGTCGCAGCCGACGTGGGCGAGGCGCGCGCGCTGCACAAGATCGTGCACGCGCAGGGGCGCACCGGGTACGAGGGCCATGTTCAGGGCGAGCACGCGCTCGCGAAGCTCGAGCATGGCTACAAGGAAGGACGCGATCCCTACGGGCCGGGCTCGTTCCCCCGCCCCTATCTGCCCGGCGAGGAGGGATCAGCGTGAAACGAGTCGCGTATTACAAAGGGTGCCTGGCGTCGCTGTCGGCGAAGGAGCTCGACGTCTCGACGCAGGCGCTCGCGCCGCAGGTCGGGCTGGAGCTCGTCGAGCTCGAGTCGGTCACGTGCTGCGGCGCCGGCGACATCCACGAGGCGGAGCCCGACTATTACCTCCACCTGAACGCGCGCATCCTCTCCTACGCGCAGGCAGCGGGCTGCGACACGCTGATGACGGTCTGCAACGTCTGCACGCTCAATCTGCGCCAGGCGAACTTCATGCTGCAAGGCGACGCGAACCTGCTCGACCGCGTCAACGAGAACCTGAAGACGGTCGGGGTGCCGGAGTACAGCGGCGGCGTCGATGTGCGCCATCTGCTCTGGGAGATCGCGGAGGGCGAGGGCTACGAGAAGCTGAAGGTCGCGGCGCACAAGGGGCTGAAAGGCCTGAAGGTCGCGCCGTTCTACGGGTGCCAGATCCTGCGCCCGTCGAAGATCATGCAGTTCGAGGATCCCGACCGCCCGTGGTCGCTCGAGCGGATCATCGAAGCGTGCGGCGGCGAGGCGATCGACTATCCCGCGAAGATCAAGTGCTGCGGGTTCCCGATCATCCAGGCGCGCGAGGAGACCGCGCTCGGCGAGCTGATCCAGCCCATCGAGCAGGCGATGGAGGCCGGCGCCGACGTGATGGTGACGCCGTGCCCGCTGTGCCATCTCTCGCTCGACGCGTGGCAGCAGAAGCTCGAGGCGGCGACCGGCAGGAAGTTCGCGATGCCGATCCTCCACCTCTCGCAGCTCGTCGGCGTCGCGGCCGGGCTCGAGGCATCCGAGCTGATGTTCAAGCGCCACATCGTCGATCCGCGCCCCGCGCTCGACAAGCTCCAGGTCTGAGAGCGACCGCAGGTCTCGCCTCGCCGCGGCGTGTAGTACACGGAGGGGCCTTCCTTGGCTTGCTTACGGGTTGGGGGCTCTTCGAGGCAAGCTGGACGCGCTTCCGCGTGCTCGAGCTCGACGTGCCGGGCCTGCCCCCCGAGCTCGACGGCCTGCGCATCGCGCACCTGTCGGACTTCCACCTCGGCGTGCCGTCACCGGGAGCGGTCGCGGTCGAGCGCGGCGTCGACTGGGTCGCGGAGCGCCGGCCCGATCTCGTGTGCATCACCGGCGACCTGCTGACGCACCCGCGCGGGGAGCCGCGTCTCCGCCGACTGGTCGAGCGCTTGCCGCAGCCGACCTTTGCGGTGCTCGGGAACCACGACTACGCGATTGCGCGTGATCCGCAGGCGAAGGCATCGAACCTGCGCGAGCTCAAGCCGGCGCGGCTCTTGCTCGACCGAGGGCGAGCTCCTCGAGGTGCGTGGGCGCAGCGTCTGGATTGCAGGCGCCGATCCGTGGGGCCGTCCGAAGATCGACCCGAATTCGTTGTCGCACGATGCCGACCTCCGCATTCTCATGGCTCACTTTCCGCGCACGCTCGACCGCCTCGAGCCGGGCCGGTTCGAGCTCGTGCTGGCGGGTCACATGCACAACGGCCAGATCGCGATCCCGTATCCGGGGGGCAAGCTGCGGTTGGCGCACCCGAGTGCGCGGTATGCGAACGGTGTGTACGGGACGGACGCAGCGGTGATGCACGTCTCTCCAGGGCTGGGGACGACGTTCGTTCCGTTCCGTTTTGCGGCGCGTCCCGAAGCCACAGAGCTGGTGCTACGTTCGGCGTGATGGAGGGTCAGGCTTCGATTTCCGCCGACATCCTCGCTCGCTACGCCGCTGATGCGGCGATCGAGGTCGAGGGCGTCCGGGCGCTTGCGGGCCGCCGCGGTGTGAAGGTCCAGGGCGAGAACGGCAGCGTGCGCGTCGAGCTGCACCTCGAGGTGGAATGGGGTGCGGCGATCCCCGATGTCGGGCGCGACGTGCAGGCGCGTGTCGGCGAGTATCTCGCGCACATGGCCGACCTCGAGCCGGCCGAGGTCGAGGTCATCGTCGACCTGATCGGGCCTGGGGCATGACCCGGATCGTCGGACTGACGGGGGCGACGCTCGCGACCGTGCCGACTGTCTGTCACGAATGCGTCTTCTGGCAGTCGCCGGCTGGACGCACCGTCGACAAGCGCCGTTGGATCCGAGGCACCGAGGAGGAGTGGGGAGCGTGGGGAACCGTCTACTACGACGACGACGGACGCCTGCTCGGGTCAATGCAGTACGGGCCGTCGGATCTCTTTCCGCGTGCCGCGGAGCTACCGGCCGGACCGCCGAACGAGGACGCGGTCCTCGTCACGTGCGCCTACCTCGTCGACTCGTCGAAGCCATGGGTGATGCAGTCCCTCTTCCTCACCGCGATCGGTGATGCCCGCGACAAGGGAGCTCGTGCGCTCGAGGCGTTCTCCTATCGCTACAGCGAGAGCGACTCGACCTTCGAGCGCTTCCAGGTGCACAAGACGATCTTCCCGCGCGACTTCCTGGCCGACTTCGGGTTCCAGACCGTACGAGTGCAAGGCCGGGTCGAGCTGTCGCGGCTCGAGCTTGGCGGGCTCGTGCCGGTCGTCGAAGGGACGCGCGAGCGCGTGCTTCGGGTCGTGCGGGAGGCGTTCGTGCCGGCGCCTGCGCCTACGCGGCCCTAACGGGTCAAAAGGGTGTCTGACACCGCTCGTGGCTTGAGCAGCAGCTCGGCGATCTGAATTGCATTCAGCGCGGCGCCCTTGACGAGGTTGTCGCACGCGAGGAAGAGCACGAGGCCGTTATCCCCCGCGCGGTCGGCACGGATGCGGCCGACGAGTACCTGGTCGGTCCGCGCTGCGTCGCGCGGCGTTGGCACATCCACCACGCGAACCGACGGCGCGTGGGACAGGAGATCGGTCGCCTGCCCGGCCGTGAGCGCATCGTCGAGCTCGATCCAGACGGCCTCGGCATGCCCGACGAGCACCGGCACGCGCACGGTCGTCGCGCTGATCGGCAGCTCCGGCAACTCGAGGATCTTCTGCGTCTCGGCGCGGATCTTCGATTCCTCGTCGGTCTCGTCGCCGTCCCAGCTCCAGTCCATCGCAAGGTTGTGCTGCTCCTGCGGTTCCGACCGGAGCTGCTCCATGCGCTGCGCACCCGCACCCGACACCGACTGGTACGTCGAGACGCGCACGCGTTTCAACCCTGCGGCGTCGTGCAGCGGCTTCAACACGCACGTGAGCGGGATGGTGCAGCAATTCGGGTTCGCGACGATGCCGTCGTTGGTGAGCGCGCTCGCCCCGTTCACCTCGGGGACGACGAGTGGGATACCCGGCTCGAGCCGGTACGCCGCCGACTTGTCGACCGCAACCGCACCGCCGCGAACGGCGTGCGGCACGAGCTCGAGCGACGCCGACGTGCCCACGGAGAACAATGCGAGGTCGATGTCGCCGGCTGCAAGCGCATCCGGCGTAGCCTCCTCGACGACGTGGCCGCCGGCGAGTGTCTGCCCGGCGGAGCGCGAAGAGGCAAATGCACGAACGTTCTCGTAGCCGCGTTCGCTCAGCAGTCGCAGCGTGACCGCGCCAACCGCACCGGTGGCGCCGATCACCGCGATGCGCGACTCAGCCATTGACGCGCTGCTCCGCGAACAGCCGGAAGCGCTCGTGCACGGCGCGCACGGCCTCCTCGACCTGCGACGCGCGCACGACGCACGAGACGCGAATCGACGACGTCGAGATGATCTCGATGTTGATTCCCGCCTGCGCCAGTGCCTCGAACATGTCCGCGGCGACACCGGGATGGCTTTTCATGCCCGCGCCGACAAGCGAGACCTTTGCGATCTCACGGTCGTACACGACTCCGCTGGCGGCGATCTCCGCCGCAAGCCGCTCGAGGATGGGCTCCGCAATGGGGAGATCGGTCTTGGGCAGCGTGAACGTGATGTCGGTCGACCCGGCCGCAGAGCTGTTCTGCACGATCATGTCGATGTTGACGCCCGCATCCGCGAGCGCGCGGAAGACGAGCGCGGCGACGCCTGGAAGGTCAGGCACGCCGAGGATCGACGCCTTTGCCTCAGTCGTGTCGTGTGTGACGCCCGAGATGATCGCTTTTTCGAGCACGAGCCCGGCCTCCTCGACGATCCACGTGCCTTCGGTTTCGCCGTGCGCGGCGCGGACGTGGAGCGGAACACGGTACCTGCGCGCGATCTCGATCGAACGCGCCATCATCACGCGAGCGCCGCTCGTCGCCATCTCCAGCATCTCCTCGTACGAGATGCGCGGCAGCTTCAGCGCGTCCGGGACGACGCGAGGGTCCGCGGTGAATACGCCCTCGACGTCGGTGTAGATCTCGCAGGCGCCGCCAAGGGCAGATGCGAGCGCGACCGCGGTCGCATCGGATCCGCCGCGACCGAGCGTCGTCACCTCGAGATCCGTCGAGACGCCCTGGAAGCCGGCGACGAGCACGATGCGGTCTCGATCGAGCTCCTCGTTCAGACGCCGGGCCCGAACCTCCACGATCTTCGCCTTGCCGTGAACCGTGTCGGTGACGATTCCCGCCTGCGAGCCCGTGAGCGACACGGCTTCGTGGCCGAGGTCGCGGATCGCCATCGCGCACAGCGCGTTCGAGATGCGCTCGCCGACCGAGACGAGCATGTCGTACTCGCGCGGGTGCGGTTGCGGCGAGACCTCGTGAGCGAGCCGGATCAGCTCGTCCGTCGTATCTCCCATGGCCGAAAGCACGCCGACGACGCGCTGGCCGGTCTCGCGTGCGGTCACGAGGCGGCGGGCGACGTCTTTGATCTTCTGGGTGTCGCCGACGGATGTGCCACCGAACTTCATCACGACGAGATCGCGTCCGCGAACCTCGGCGTCCGCCGCAACCTCGGGTACTACCTCGTAGTTCTCCTCCGCCGTGACTGGCACAAACGAAGTGTAGGCGGGGCCCCGTTCGGAGCCCCGCCCGGTTCTGCGTTATTCCTCGATGACGGTGGTGCGCCGGCCGCCCGCGCGGGCGCCGCCGAAGCCGCCCCAGGCAGACCAGAAGACGAGCGAGAGCAGGATGCCGAGCGCGCCGACGGCGAGCAGGATCCAGCCGATCGTGTTGAAGGTGGTCGCGGCGACGATCACCGCTCCGACTGCGATCAAGATCAGACTGACGCTGATGCCCATGAAGAGCTCCCTTCTTGGGGTGGTGTCGCCTCGTGTAACGCCTGCGTATACCTGCCGGTTACGGGCGTTACACTCACGCCGTGCTTCGGATGCTTGCCGTCGCTGCGCTCGTCGCAGCGCCCACGTCCGCCTTCGTTCCCTGGCCGGCTCCGAAGAACCCGATGGCTCTGGCGCGGGCCGCCGGGCTCGTGCCCGAGGTGAACGAGCACCTCACGTTCCACGTCCACTCACACCTTGACGTCTTTCTCTCCGGCAAGCGCGTGCGCGTGCCGGCGGGCATCGGGATCAACATCGCCGACCCTGCGGTCAAGAGCGGTCAGCTGCCCGATGGCTCTACGGCGTACGGCGGCATCGTCAGGTGCAAGCGCGTCTGCATCTCGCCCTTGCACACGCATGACGACTCCGGCGTGCTGCACACGGAGACGTCAAAGCCGATCCCGAATCGGCTTGGTGAATTTTTCATCGAGTGGAACGTCCGCCTGACGCGCACCTGCGTGGCGACACATTGCAAGGACGTGGCGTTTTACGTGAACGGCCACCGGTATCGAGGCGACCCGCGCACGATTCTGCTCGCCGATCGCACGGAGATCGCGGTCGTGATCGGCCGCCCGCCGAAGACGATTCCTTCTGCTTTTCCGCGCTAGCTACACCATCTCGGCTAGCTACACCATCTCGCGGCGGCCGACGAGGGCCCGCCCGAGGGTCACTTCGTCCGCGTACTCGAGGTCGCCGCCCACGGGCAGCCCGCTGGCGAGGCGAGTGACCCGCACCCGGCCGCGGAGCCGGTCGGCGAGGTACGCCGCAGTTGCCTCGCCCGTCATGTTCGGGTTCGTTGCCAGCACGACCTCCTGGACGCCGTTCCGCTCGACGCGGTGCATCAGCTCGTCGATGCGGAGGTTCGACGGTTCGACGCCGTCGAGGGGCGAGAGCGCCCCGCCGAGCACGTGGTAGAGGCCGCGGAACTCCGCCGTGCGCTCGAGCGAGATCAGGTCGACCGGCTGCTCGACGACACAGATGATCGAGTGGTCGCGGCGGGCATCGAGACAGATCGCGCAGACCTCCTCCTCGGTGAGGTTGCCGCACTCGCGGCAGAAGCGCACCCGTTCTTTCACGACCTGGATCGCCTCCGCAAGCGCCTGCGCCTCTTGCTTCGAGGCTTGGAGGATGTGGAAGGCGAGCCGCTGCGCCGTCCGGCTGCCGATCCCCGGCAGCCGTGTCAGCTGGGCGACGAGGTTCTCGACCGCGGGGCTCAGCATTTGCGGAGCGTAGCCGTCCACTGCGGACATCCCTGCCGTTCGCGGTTACCGTTTGCAGCGTGCGAGGTCGTTACCTGGCGTCGAACTGGGTCTGGGCATTCGTCTTCCTTGCCCTGACCGGCATCGTGGTTTGGGGCTGGGCGTTCGACTTCGCGGGTGGCTAGCTCAGGCGCCCATGCCGGGCAAGCCGAGGCCGCCGAGGAGATCGGCCTGCATCTGCTGCGCCTTCGCCTCGACTTTCGCCGCCGCCGAGCGGAGCGCTTCGTTCACGCCCGCGAGCACGAGGTCGCCGAGCGCCTCGGGGTCGGACGGATCGATCGCGTCGGGCGAGATCGCGATCGAGAGCACGGCGCCTGCGCCGTTCGCGGTCACCTTCACAAGGCCGCCACCGACCGACGCCTCGGCGGTCTCCTTCTCCGCTTCCTCCTGCATCTGCTGCACCTTCGCCTGCATCTCGGCCGCCTGCTGCATGAGCTTGTTCATGTCGAAATTCATGTCCGCTCCAGCGGCGGCAAAGCCGCCGCCTCCGCTACTTGTCCGGCTCCGTCAAGCCTACGCCGGTTCATTCGTCTCGCTCCCGTGCGTCGAAGGTCTCTTTCATCAGCTCGAGGAAATGTTCCTCGCCGGCCGGCCCTTCGGGCTCCGCGTCCTCGCCGTCGCCTTCGCCGACCGCGAAGGTGATCGCCAGCTTGCGCCCTGTCACTTCGTAGAGCGCATCGCGCAGCATGGTCGTGTTCTTCGGTTCCTCGGCAAGCTGGCGATGGAAGGACGCGCTCGCCGGGAACTCGATCGTGAGCGTGTCGCCGTCGAGCTCTGCGGGCCGCGCTTCGCCGAGCACGGTCGAGATCGGGATCGATTTCTCCGCGACGGCCGGCACGATCGTGCGCGCCCACGCCTCCTGGAGCTGCTCGAGCTCGACGTCCGGCGGCGCGCCGACCGGGACAGGCACCTTCACCGCGGCCTGTGGCTCTTCGGGGCCTGTCCTGGTGTCTGACACCGGGGCATGGCTCGGGAGGACAGAGCCGCGCGTCTCGAGCTGCTCGAGGCGGTACGCAGTCGACTCCCGCGAGAGATCCGCCGCCGGCCGCGTCACCTTGACGAGCGCGAGCTCGAGTGGCAGGCGCGGATCACCGCCCTGGCGCATGTCGTCGACGGCGACCGCGAGCAGATCGATCAGTCGCACCACCGTCGGCTCGCCGAGCTGGTTCGCCTGTGCGCGCAGCCGCTCCCGCGTCTCCTCGGTAACGGGCAGCGACTCGGGCACCTCGTGCATGTGCTGCACGAGCATGAGGTGTCGCAGGTGCTCGATCAGGTCGCTGACGAGCCGGCCGAGATCATTGCCCTGCTCCGACAGCTCCTCGACGAACGTCAGTGCGCCGGCGGTATCGCGATCGATGACGAGATCACAGAGCCGGAAGAGTGCGTCCTCCTCGACGGTGCCGAGCAATTGCAGCACCGACTGCACCGTGATCTCTTTCCCCGTGGCCGATGCAAGCTGGTCGAGCGTCGACGTCGCGTCGCGGAAGGAGCCCCGCGCCGCGCGCGCGACGAGCGACAGCGCCTGCGGCGGTGCGTCGATGCCCTCGCCCTCCGCGACGCGGGTCAGCACGGTGACGAGATCCTGCAGCCGCGGCCGCTGGAAGACGAACGTCTGGCATCGCGAGCGCACGGTCGGCAGCACCTTCGAGAGATCGGTCGTGCAGAAGACGAAGACGAGATGGGGCGGCGGCTCCTCGATCAGCTTCAGCAGCGCATTCCACGCGGCATCCGTCAGCTGATGTGCCTCGTCGAGGATGTAGACCTTGTAGCGACCTTCGACCGGCTGCAGGACGACTCGGTCGCGCATCTCGCGGATGTCGTCGATGCCGCGCTGCGATGCCGCATCCATCTCGATCACGTCGAGTGACGTGCCGGCTGCGATCCCGAGACAGACGCTGCACGTGCCGTCGGGATTGGGCGTCGGTCCCTGCACGCAGTTGAGGCTCTTGGCGAGGATCCGAGCCATCGATGTCTTGCCGGTACCGCGCGGACCCGCAAAGAGATAGGCCTGTCGCACTTGCTCGGACGTGATCGCGTTCTTCAGCGTGCGGACGACCGCTTCCTGACCGACGACCTCGTCGAACGTCTGGGGGCGGTATTTCCGGTAGAGCGCAGCCACGGAACGATTCAAGCAGGACCGAGGGTGCGCCGCACTCGGCCGTGCAGCGCGAGGGCTGCAACGGCGAGAAGTGCCAGCAGGAGAGCCCATTTCGTGTGATCGTCGAAGTGAACCGTGGCGAACGGCACGAGCAGGAAGCCCTCAGGGCGGAGCCGGAGAACGGCCCAGACGGCTGCCACGACGAGCCCGATCGCCGCCAGCAGGCCCCAGCGCTCGTGCACGAGGCGGTCGACGCGCAGGAGCTCCGGTGCACCGTGCTCGACGAGTATCCACGCGAGCACGGCCGCTCCGGCCATGAGCAGGTCCCGCCGCGAGAGGGGTAGGGGCGTCGCCATGATCGCGGCAGCCACCGCGACCAGCACGAGCGCATAGAACGGCACGATCGCGAGCCAGCCGTGGCCGACTCCGCCGAGGCTGACGACGGTTGGGACGAAGTTGCCGTGCACGATCCGCGACAGCCAGTGGCGCGTGTCGTCGTTCTGCAGCAGCGGCTCGGCGCTCGTCGCGACCACCATTGCTCCGGTCGAGATCAGCGCGAGCGCGCCGACCGTCGCGGGCGCGCGCCTCAGCGCCGGCGCGAGCGCGAAGCAGAGAAACGGCATCAGCGGGATCAGGAACCGCGGTCCGGGCGACCAGCCGCCGAGCGCGAAACCGACGGGATGCCGCGCCGAGTTCCAGATGAGCTCGACGAGCACGAGCGCGGCGATCAAGCCGGCCTCCGAGCGGAAACCTCGACGCCAGAGCAGCACGCAGCCGACCACGCCGGCCGCGACGACCGGTGTCATGACGAGCAAGCCGCGCTGGCTCAGCAGCAGCTCGACGAGAATGCGAAAGCTCGGCAGGCCCTGGCCGAAGAACCCCGTCGCCTGCCAGCCGCCGCTGGCGCCCTGGCCGGCCGTCCCCGAGTAGGGCAGATGAAACGGATTGCCGAACGCCCACGTGTCGAAGGCAAAGAGCGGGAGCAGTCCGACGACACCGCCCGCGGCGAATGCGGCCAGTCGTCGCAATCGCGGGCCTCGCGTGGCTGCATAGAGCCCGAGCAGCACAGCCGGCAGAGCGAGTGGCAGGTCGACCGCGACGGCGAGTCCGGCGGCCGCGCCTGCGCCGGCGATCCGCCAATAGTGCACCGTCGCTACGGAACAGGAGCCAGAACGAGAGAAATGCGAGTGCCGCGGCAGGCACGTGCGCGAAGAGCAGCGTCGAAAACGGAAGCACGAGCGTCCCGAGCCCCAGGATGGCCGCCACCGCGGTCCCGAGCCCGGGCTCGATCCACTCGACGGCCCGCCGGATGAGGAGCAGCAGTCCGATTCCCGGCAACACGACCGCCCACAAGCCGATCTGCCAGACCGCGCGGAGCGGCACGCCCGCCATCGCATCCGGATAGCGCAGGCCGGCATTTGGATTCGCCGGCACGGCGCCGACCGAGCGCAGCAGCAGATAGATCGGCGCAGACCACAGCTCGAGCGCGGGGCCTTTGGCGGCGTAGTAGTGACCGTTGATCCGGACGAGGTCGCAGGTCTCGTTCTTGTAGCGGTCGATGTCCGGGTGCCCCTCGGCGATCGAGCGCGTCGCAGCGTAGTGCGCCGACTGGGCGCAGCCGACCGATTGCAGCGGCATCGCCCAGGCGAGGGCGATGGCGGCGATCGCGATGACGCCGAGTGTGGCGGGGCGGAACATCCGCGGAGACCTTACGGGCCGGGCTGACCGCACACCTGGGAGTGAATGCTTAGTGCTGCTTCCTCCCGGATCTGACACGGTTCGCACGCTCCCACTGCGCGGAGCCCGACCCGGCGGCAGTGTAGCGTTGCCCGCCGTGGTGAGCGGATACGGCGTCTTCTCCACCAGCGGCGGCGGCGCGCGAATCGGTTGGCGGGACGGCGACGAGGTCGTCGATCTTTCAGCGCTTGGCGACGTCTATGCGCAGCCGTCGCTCAATCCGCTGATGGCGCTCGGCCGAGCGGCGTGGGACGAAGCGCTCGCTGCTGCCCGCGTCCACGATGGTCCGCGTGCGCGGCTCGACGCAGTGACCTTGCACCTGACCGTTCGAGGTTGCGGACTACGTCGACTTCTACTCGTCACTCGAGCACGCGACGAACATGGGCCGGCTCTTCCGTCCGGATGGAGACCCACTGCCTCCCAACTGGCGCCGGCTTCCCGTCGGCTACCACGGACGCGCGGGCACCGTGGTCGTCACCGGCACGGATGTGCGGCGCCCGCAAGGACAGCTCAAGCCGCCCGGCGAGGACGCTCCGGTGTACGCGCCTTCGCAGCGGCTCGACATCGAGCTCGAGCTCGGGTTCGTCGTTGGTGTGCCGAGCGCGCTCGGCGAGCCCGTGCCGGCGGAGCGCTTCGCCGACCACGTCTTCGGCGTCGTGCTCGTCAACGATTGGAGTGCACGTGACATTCAGGCCTGGGAGTACGTGCCGCTCGGGCCGTTTCTCGGCAAGTCGTTCCAGACGTCGATCTCTGCCTGGGTGACGCCGCTCGCGGTGCTCGAGGTACACCGCGTCGAGGCTCCGCCGCAGGATCCGCCTGTGCTCGGCTACCTGGCGGCCGGCCGTGACTGGGCGCTCGACATCGACCTGGAGATCGTGCTGAACGGCGACGTGATCTCGCGCGGAAACTCTCGAACCCTCTACTGGACGATGCCGCAGCAGCTCGCGCATGCCACGTCGAACGGTGCATCTCTCCGGACCGGCGATCTGATGGCGACGGGCACGATTTCGGGCCCGGAGCCCGGATCGGAGGGATCGCTGATCGAGCTGACCCAGGGCGCGTTTCTCGAAGACGGCGACGAGGTGGTGCTCCGCGGCACGGCCGGAGAGATCGAGCTCGGCGAGGTCCGCGGCCGAGTCTTGCCCTCATTCTGATCACCCCCCGTTTCATACCCGGGCCTACGCTCTCTTCGTCCCGGGGCCGCCCAGGGTCTGGTCATGGCGGCGACGATCCTCGTGAGTGAAGTGGACCCCGATGTGCGACGGCTGCTCGTGGTGCTGATCGAGCGCCTGGGGCACGAGGCGCTCGTGCTCGACCCCGACGTCGTGGTTCCGCCACGTGCGGATCTCCTGCTCGTCGAGCCCGAGTCCACCATTGGTCTCGACCACGCGCGGCTCGTTCGCGCCTACTTCCCCGACCTGCCGGTGCTCTGCCTGAACGCCCTCCCGGCCGCCGGAAACTTCCTCACGCAAGGCCCGCTCGGGTACCTCCAGAAGCCCTTCACGGTCGATGTCATGCGGACGACGGTTCAGGCCGCCCTCGGCATGTCCCCCGTCTAGGGGAGACGTCATACGGTGGTCTGCGGATCACCTTTGCGGTTTCCGGGTCGATGCTATGAGCATGAGCAATGCGAACCCTCTCGTTCTCATCGCGGACGACGATCCAGACATTCGCATGTTGGTTCGTCTGCGGCTCGAACGGTCCGGCTACACGGTCATCGCTGCGAATGACGGGCTGGAAGCCCTGGAGCTCGCGGCGGGCTGCGATCCCGATCTCGCCATTCTCGACGTGTCCATGCCGGGCCTCTCCGGCGTCGAGGTGACGCGGGCGCTTCGGGAGCGGCAGGCCACGTTTCCTGTCATCTTGCTGACCGCACACGCGCGCGAAGCGGATGTTGCTGCAGGTGAAGAAGCTGGAGCAAATGCGTACGTCACGAAGCCTTTCAGCCCGCAAGAGCTCGAGACCCGGGTTCGCGCGCTGATGGAGCCCGCGTCCGCCTTGCCGTAATCGGCATGCGCAACCCGAGATCGGCACGATAGAGGCATGGCCCCGACCGTAGTGGCGCATCGAGCGCTCGTCGAGCACCTGCCGCTCGTTACGTACATGGTCCGTCTCGAGGCACCGTCGCGTGCGGTGTTCGTCAGTCCTCAGATCGAGCCCGTGTTCGGTTTCACGACGGAGGATTTCGAGGCGGCGGATTTCTGGGAACGGCGCATGGCGCCGAGGATCTTCCGCGCTTCCTCACCGCCTTCGCCGAGCTGCGCGAGAAGCACGGGCAGATGTCGGTCGAATACCGGGTCACGACACGAGCCGGTCGCGAGGTGTGGGTACGCGACGTCGGCATCGTCCATCGCGCCGATGACGGCGAGTTCTACGTCCACGGTTACCTCACCGATGTGACGCGCGAGAAGGAGCTCGAGCGCGAGCAGGAGCAGTACCGGCGCCTGATCGAACAGCTGCCGCTCGTCACGTACGTGAACACCCTCGTGCCGGACGTGAAGGCGAGGTCGACCTATGTGAGCCCGCAGATCGAGGAGCTCTTCGGCTACCCGGTCGAGTTGTGGCTCGACAACGCAGAGCTCTGGGATCCGACCTTGCACCCGGATGACCTCGAGCTCGTCGACGGTGGCGAGCAGCTGGCGCGCGATCGAGGCGAGCCGTTCGAGCTCGAGTACCGGATCGTCCGCGCGGACGGCACCGTCCGCTGGGTGCTCGATCAGATGCACACGCTGTACGACGCCGAGGGCACGCCGCTCTACGAGCAAGGCTTCCTCGTCGACGTCACCGAGCGCAAGGAAAGCGCGAACCTGTTCCAGGCCGTCTTCGACGGAGCCTTCGAGGCGATGATCATCTCGAACGACGAAGGCACCTACGTCGATGTCAACCCGGCCGCCTGCGAGCTCATCGGTCGCACGCGCGACGAGCTGCTCGGCTTGAAGCTCGGAGCGCTGAGCGGGTTGGAGGGGAACGTCGAGGAGGCCTGGCGCTCGCTGCTCAGAGGACGGCTCGGTGAAGGGGCAGTACGAGTTCACCCGGCCCGACGGGGTCGTGCGCGAGGTCGAGTTCTCGGCGAGAGCGAATGCGTTGCCCGGGAAGCACATCGCAGTGCTTGCGAGACGTCACCGAGCGCAGGCAGCTCGAACGCGACCTCTGGCGCGCGCAGCGCCTCGAAAGCGTCGGCCGCCTCGCGGGCGGTGTCGCGCAGGACTTCAACAACCTCCTCACGGCGATCCGCGGCTACGCGCAGCTGCTGATCGCGCAGGTCGAGCCGGGAAGCGTCGAGCATCACCACGCAGGCGAGATCGACCACGCGGCAGATCGCGCCGCCGCGCTGACGGCCCAGCTGCTCGCGTTCGGCCGCCGCCAGGTTCTGCAGGCTCGCCCGGCCGAGCTCAAGCGACTGGTCGAGAATCTCGAGGGCGTGCTCTCCCGCCTCGTCGGAGACGAGGTCGAGCTCGAGTTCGAGCTGAACCCGGGAGTCAACCCGGTGCGCATCGACGCGGGGCAGATCGAGCAGGTGCTCGTCAACCTCGTCGTCAATGCCGCTGACGTCACACCTGCCGGCGGGCGTATCGTCGTTCGCACCGCGACGTCGGATGCGGCCTCGCTCGACGACCTGCCGGAGGGCCGTTACGCCGTCCTCTCGGTCCAGGATTCGGGGCCGGGCATCGACGAGTCAGCGCTCGAGCATCTCTTCGAGCCGTTCTTCACGACGAAGGATGTCGGCGGAGGCGTCGGCCTCGGCCTCGCGACCGCGTACGGGATCGCAAAGCAGAGCGGCGGCACGATCTCCGTCACAACGGCTGCCGGCGTCGGGTCGACGTTCGCGGTGTTCCTCCCGGAAGCGTCCGCGGCGCGGGCGGATGACAGAGCCTGCCGCCGGCGCGGGTGAGACGATCGTCGTCGTCGAGAGCAACCCTGCCGTCCGCGACGTGCTCTTCGAAGTTCTGTCGGACGCCGGCTATCGCGCCATCACGACGGCCACTCCAACCGATGCGATGCGGGTCTCCGAGCATCTGGACCGTCCGATCGACCTCGTGCTCACCGAGCTGGACGAGACGCGTGCTGCCGCCCTGGCGGAGTCGCTCGGCGCTGCGCGGGCGCTGACACTCCAGAAGCCGTACTCGCCGGAGCGCCTGCGCGATGCCGTCCGGGGCGTGCTCGACGCATCCGAATAGGGTGACCGGCATCCCCGATTCGGAGGATGCAGACGCAACGATCCGTCGTAGGCCGAAATGACGGTCGGCGCCTAGCGCGAGCACCCGGATTCCGTCGAAGCTTCCCCCGATGGATGTTTCGCTGTCAGAAAAGGAGCTCGAGCGCCGCGTCGCGGAGCGGACGGCGGAGCTCGTCGCTGCGTTGCAGAAGAGCGAAGCGCGCTTTCGCGCGCTGATCGAGAACTCGATCGACGTCACGGCGATCCTCGATGCCGACATGCGGGTGCAGTACGTCAGCCCGTCGGTGACGCGCATACTCGGCTACTCGGCGGACGAGATCACGGGCTCGGCCTCGCTCGATTTCGTTCATCCGGAGGATGCGGCAGTGGTCGGCCGAGCTCTTCACCCGCGAGCTCGACGAGCCGAGCGTCATGCAGACGGATCAGTTCCGCGCGCGCCACAAGGACGGAACCTGGCGGCTGATGGACGCTGTCGGGCTCAACCTGCTCGCGGATCCCGGCGGTGCTCGGCATGGTCATCACAGCCCGCGACGTCACGGCGCGCCGCGCGCTCGAGGAGCGGCTCAAGCAATCCGAGCGTCTCGAGGCGGTCGGCCAGCTCGCCGGCGGGGTGGCTCACGATTTCAACAACGTTCTGCTCGTGATTCGCGGCTACAGCAGCGTCCTGCGTTCCGCGCTCACCGATCCGCAGCACATCGCGGACGTCGACGAGATCGCGAAGGCAGCCGACCGCGCTGCCGAGTTGACGCGCCAGTTGCTCGCCTTCGGCCGTCGCCTTGTCCTCGAGCCGCGTCTGCTCAGCCTGGCCGAGGTCGTTGGCAGCATGCAGAAGCTGCTTGCCCGAACGATGCCGGCGCGACATCGCGGTCGAGATCGCCGTCGCGGACGGCGTCGCACCGGTCGTCGCCGATCCTGCGCAGATCGAAGACGTGATCTTGAACCTCGCTTTCAACGCGCGTGACGTCTTGGAGGGCGGCGGGACGGTCACGCTCTCCGTCGACGAGACGACCGTGAGCGGTGCGGAGGAAGGAATCGCTCCTCCGCTCACGCCGGGGCGCTACGTCACGCTCTCGGTTGCCGACGACGGCCCCGGCATCGCCGAGGACGTCCTGCCGCACATCTTCGAGCCGTTCTTCACGACGAAGCAGGACGGAATCGGTACCGGCCTCGGGCTCTCGACGGTGTACGGAATCGTTGCGCAGAGTGGCGGCGGCATGGAGGTGTCCACATCCGAGTCGGGCGGCGCGCGATTCACGATCTATCTGCCCGCGGCGACGGGCCCGCTCGAGGACGGGGCGTGGGGACCCACGGCCGGATCCCTCGCGGGCGGCGCAGAGACGATTCTGCTCGTCGAGGACGAGGCCCCGGTGCGCGAGCTCGTTCGCCGCGTCCTCGAGAGCCTCGGCTACGTCGTCCTCGCCGCGGGGCTGCCGAGCGAGGCGGAGCGCTTGCTCGAGGAGACTGCCAAGGTCGACCTCCTGCTCACGGACATCGTGATGCCGGAGATGAGCGGCTACGACCTTGCGGAGCGCATCGGCGCGCAGCGCCCGGATGTGCGCCGGCTCTTCATCTCGGGCTATGCGCCTCGCGTGCAGCAGGTCAAGGGCCCGCTGCTCAAGAAGCCGTTCGCGCCCGAGCAGCTCGCGCGCGCCGTGCGCGCCGCGCTCGACGACAACGGACTGGTGGAGATTGCATGAGCACGTGAACGCGTGCTGTGCGTCGACGACGATGAGCAGGTACGGGCGCTGATCAGGCGCGTGGTGGTCGCCGCTGGATACGAGTGCATTGGGGCCGGCACGGTCGACGACGCGCGGCGATTGCTTGCGGACGAGGAGTTCTCCGTTGTGCTGTGCGACATCGGTCTTCCTGGCAGCTCCGGACTCGAGCTGCTCGACGAGCTCGGACGGACACGACCGGACATCGCGACGATCATGGTCACCGGGCACGACCACGTCGGCATCGTCGATGCAGCGCTGAAGCTCGGCGCCTTCGGCTACATCACGAAGCCGTTCGCCCCCAACGACCTGATGATCGACATCTCGAACGCGCTTCACCGCCGGCGGATCGAAGCCGAGCGCCGCGAAGCAGCAGAGTCCGCGCTGCAACGCGCGTATGCGGGAACCCTCAGCCGGCTCAGCCGCGCTGTCGAGTATCACGACGGGGCGACCGGCGCGCATCTCGAGCGCGTGGGCTCCTTTACAGCCGACATTGCGACTGCACTCGGGCTGCCGGAGGCGCAAGTGGAGCTCCTGCGCTTGGCGGCGCCGCTGCACGACATGGGGAAGATCGCCGTCGGCGACCGAATCCTGCGCAAGACCGGAATGCTGACCGACGACGAGCGGGACCTGATGGAGCAGCACACCGAGATCGGCCGCGATCTGCTCGGCGACTCGGGCAGCGAGCTGCTCGAGCTGGCCGCGACCATCGCCTGGACGCACCACGAGCGCTGGGACGGAAGCGGCTACCCGCGCGGTCTCAAGGGCGACGAGATCCCGCTCGCAGGACGCATCGTCGCAGTCGCGGACGTGTTCGACGCGCTCTCGAGCGATCGTCCGTACCGCCCACGGCTTTCGGTCGAGGAGGCGCAGGCCTGGATCCTCGACGGCTCCGGGCACCGCGTTCGACCCGGACGTGGTCGAGGCGTTCGTGCTCTCGATGGACCTGGTCGCCGCATGAGCATCACCTGCGTCATCGCGGACGACCATCCGCCGGTTCTCCAGTTTCTCTCGCGCTATCTCAGCAACAACGGGATCACGATCACGGCGAGCGCGCGGGACGGTGACGAGGCGCTGCGGAAGATCGTGGAGACCAAGCCGACGGTCGCCGTGCTCGATGCGCGCATGCCGCGCGTGTCCGGGCTCGACGTCCTGCGTGCGCTGACCGAGTCGAAGTCGTCGACGCGCGTGATCCTCTACACCGGTTACGGCGACGATGCATTGCTGAGCGACGCGCTCGACGCCGGCGTTGCCGGCGTGCTCGACAAGGAGGCGCCGCCCGACGATCTCGTGCGCGCGATCAAGATCGTCGCCGAGGGTGGCACGTATCTGGATCCGATCGCGGCCGCTGCGCTCATCCAGCAACGGCGGCGCAACCGCAACCGCGAGCTCACGCAGCGCGAGCGGGATGTCCTGCGCCTCCTCGCCGAGGGAAACACGAACAACCAGATCGGCGCAGTGCTGACGATCTCGCCTCAGACGGTGCGCACGCACGTGCAGAAGGCGATGGAGAAGCTCGGCGCGACGACCCGCGTGCAGGCTGTCGCCATTGCCCTGCGCGAGTCCCTGATCAGCTAGCAGCGACCAGGGACCCTGCGAAGAGAGCTTCAGCGACTGACGAAGGAGCTGAGGAAGCCGCGAGCGGACGCACTGTCGAGCCGCGTCGCGGTTGCATTGCCCTTGCACACCGGGTTGCCGCCGCTCGTCACGGAGACGACCGTCGAGCTGCCGGGGAGGTACTGGGGGCCGCCGGAGTCGCCGAAGCAGAGCTGTGCTCCGGTCTGTGAGCTGATCCGCAGGAGCGTCGCCGTCTGAGACACGACCGGCATCGCCGCCGCGTGGCGGAGTCCGTCGTAGGCGAAGCCCTTGCCGAGCAGCCCCGAGTAGCCGTAGCCGACGCTGAGAGGCGCGACTCCATCCTTGGCGAGGCGATCGGCGGCACCGGCAGTGGGGAGCGTTGCGGGCGCGACCGGAGCGTTCTCGTCGAGCACGATCACGCCGAGGTCGTGCGGGTCGGAACTGTCGTGACCGAAGGCCGGATCGGTGACCGCGGTGCCGTGCATCGGCGTCCACGATCCGGGATCGAGGGCGTCGCCGAAGACGACATAGGCGCCGCCTGCGGCGAGAGCGTAGTTCGTGCAGTGACCGGCGGTCAGGAACACACGCGGCGCGACGAGCACGCCGGAGCACTCCGGAACGAGCCCGTTCGGACTAGGGACGAGCAGCGCACCCGCGGCCGGATGCTGCCCGGCGTCCAGGTTGCCGCCGATGACGCCTTGCGCGGCGGCGGTCGCTGTGAGCGCGACCGTCACCGCCACCAGCGAGAACAGTGTTCGAACGTTGATGACGTACCTCCGCATTGAGTCGAGAGAAAGGGGTGGGCGACTAGCGGCCGCCGCTGAAGCCGTAGCCCCACTTGAGGCCGCCGACGAGCGATGCGAGCGCGATGGCCGGAAGGGCCACGCGAGTGATGATCGAGAAATAACGCATGTGCATTCACCTCCTTCTAGAGATGGACGTCTTGGAGAGAATCTGCAGCGCGGCGATAGAGATCGGCGGCGGCGTCGAGGTCGCCGGTCTCGCGCGCGAGGTCGCCGCGCGCGACCCAGGCCAAAGCGAGGTGGCTCGTCGAGCCGATCGCAGTCGAACGTGCTGCTCGGCCGCGTCGATCCACTCGACTGCGAGGGCGTGGTCGCCCTCGGCCGCGAGTGAGCGTGCGACGACGAGCTGGGCGTTGCCGAGCTCGTCGCGAAAGTCGATCCGGCCGGTGAGCAGCTCGACGGCGCGCTCGGCGCGTACGCGGGCTTCGACGGGGCGTCCCGTCTTCAGGAGGACGTGCGCGAGCGTGTTGACAGCCTGCGCGAGATCCGGGTCGCTGCCGGCCTTCGCCGCCGTCTCCGCGGCGTCGATCAGGTTCTCTTCGGCCGCCGCGACGTCGCCGAGCAGGAAGTCGATGCCGCCGAGGTTGTTGAGGATCTTCGCGGTGGCGAGCGTGTCGTCGTGCTTGCGGTAGAGCTCGAGCGCTCGCTCGCCGTAGAAACGAGCGACGAGCCAATCCTTGCGGCGCTCGGCGATGCAGGACGCCTGGAAGAGCGCGTGTGCCTGCGCCGGCTCGTCGCCTGCGCGGGTCGCAAGCTTGAGCGACCATTCGGCGTCGCGTCGCCGCTGCATCCCAGTCGCGGCGGAGCTGATGGCAGCGCGAGCGCCACTCGTAGATGTTGGCGGCGAGCAGAGTGCGCGGGCGCGGTGCGTGCTCGTTCAGGTCGAGCGCGCGAGTGAAGAGCGAGGTCGCGTCCGCGACCTGTGCGCTCTTGAGCGCGACACAGCCGCGCCGGTAGAGAACCTCGGCGCGGTCGCCGGCGTCGAACCTCGGTGACTTGACGATCGCTCTCGGCGTGCTCGAGCAGCTCGGCCGCGTGCTCGAGCTCACCGCGGTACATCTCGCTCCAGGACAGCGCCAGGCGGTGTCGCAGGGCGAGCGCGGCATCCGAACGCACCCCGCTCCAGAGGTCCTCGAGCGCTTCGACTGCTTCGTCGTGACGGTTCGTCGCGACGAGTTGCTCGGCGGCTGCGAGCGCATCCGCAAGGTCGTCGCGGACGAGCGCAAGCGTCGTCACGGGGGGAAGTTCGAAGAAGGAAGCCGCAGCAGCCATCCGTCTCAGCATCGCGAGGACGAGCGCCGCTGTCGATTGACGCAACCGGTCGACCGCTCTACGGCGTTTTGTGGCTGCAGCGTCTCTTCGGGTCAGTCCGATCGCTCGCTGCAGCGACACCAGGTCTCCCCGGCAGTGCGTGACGTCCGCGTGCCGCATATGAACGACAGGTCTAGAGGACATGCTGAAGCGTCTCGTCCTCCCGCTCGTTCTCGCTTTCGCGCTCGCGCCGGCCGCGCACGCCGGCCGGCGGCAGGTACGTCTTCGACGGCGGAACACGCGCGCAGCGCGGCCAGGTGACGTCGGCGCTCGCGCGCCAGCAGCTTCGACTGGAACCTCGTGCCCGGCCGGATCGTGATCCACATCGGCAAGGGGATCTCCTCCCACGCCGTGGCCGGTCAGATCTGGCTCGACGGAGGCTCTCCTCGACACCGGTCGCTTCTCCTGGGGGGTCGTCCAGCACGAGTACGCCCACCAGGTCGACTTCGGGCTCCTGAGCGATCCGATGCGCGCGCAGCTCCAGCCGCTCCTCCAGGACAGCTGCGTGGTGGGGCTCGATCGACCAGCACGCGCAGCTCGGCTGCGAGCGCTTCGCCGATCTGCTCGCGTGGGCCTACTGGCAGTCGCCCAGACAACGTCATGAAGCCCTCGAGCGCAACCGACGAAGGCGGGCAGGTATCGCCGGCTGCCTTTCGCGCGGCGCTCACGGCACTGATTCAGAGCAAGACCCCTCCCCGAAAAGGGTGATACGGGATACGTCGGGATGTCGATCCGGCTGCGCCGGATGAGGGACGACAACTGAGGTATGGCTTCTGTTCGCTCTCTCCATGTCCGGTCGGAGACCACCTGCGTGATCGCGGACGATCACCCGCCGATCATCGACTGCCTCTCGCGATACCTGACGGGCGCCGGCTTCACGGTGGTCGCTACGGCACAGGATGGGCAAGCAGCGCTCAACGAGATCCTTGCTCACCGTCCGACGGTCTGCATCGCCGATGTTCGCATGCCACACATCGATGGGCTCGAGCTCGCCCGGCGAGCCTTGATCGAAGCTCCCGAGACCGCGGTGCTCCTCTATTCGGGCGTTTCGGATCGCGGCCTCGTCTCTGATGCGCTCGACGCCGGCGCCCGTGGCTTCGCGCTCAAAGATGCTCCGCTCGACGATCTTGGCCGCGCGCTCGACTCGGTCGCGTCCGGCGGTCTCTATGTCGACCCGGTCCTCGCCGCGTCGCTTGCCACCCGCCGTGGTGACGACCGCAAGCCGCTCTCGGAGCGCGAGCGAGAGGTGCTGCGTCTGCTTGCCGAAGGCGGTTCCTATGCGGAGATCGGCGAATCTCTCTTCCTGTCGCCCGACACGGTGCGCGCACATGCGCAGCGGGCGATGCTGAAGCTCGGCGCTCGCACGCGCACGCAGGCCGTCGCGGTCGCGCTGCGCGAAGCCGTTATCGGCTGATCGATCTCGCGGCTCATCAGCCCCACCAGTCTCGGAGGGACCGACGCGGCGAAGGTCCCTCCGGGAACTCTTCGAGAAACCGATCGGCCCTCGCCCGCGTAGGACTGGTCAAATGCGCCTGCTCGCCCTATTCGCACTCGTCGCCGCCCTCGTTGCGGTGCCCGCGTTCGCAGCTCCCCCACGCGCGAAGGTGCTCGTTCGGTCGACGACGGTCGGTGGACGTGCTCGTGGACGCGCGTGGGCGCAGCCTCTATCTCCGCACGATCGATGGATCGCGCAAGAGCAGGTGTTATGGCTCGTGCGCTGCTGCGTGGCCGCCGTTCGTCACGTCCGGTACGCCTCGCGCGGGAGCGGGGGTGAAGCAGGCGCTCCTCGGTACGGCGAAACGCAAGGACGGGACGCTGCAGGTCACGTACGCGGGCCACCCGCTCTACTTCTTCGGCCAGGACACGAAGGCGGGCCAGATCTCGGGCCAGGGCACCGCCGGCACGTGGTGGGTGCTCGGACCATCGGGGAAGAAGATCACGAAGACGTCGACGCCGCCCGGCACGACGACCGCACCGCCGCCCGGCGGCGGGTACGGCGGCGGCGGCTACGGGCCTCCTTAGAACTCTAGGCCGCGGAGTAGCCCTCGCGGCGCAGCAGCGTCCGCGCGAGCTCGGCGTTGTCGCCGCCGGAGATCAGGATGACGAGCACGGCGCCGTACTCCGGCGAGACGTGGCGCAGCTCGAAGTCCTCGATGTTGATGCCCGCGGCGCCGAGCGTCTGCGTGATGCGGGCGAGCACGCCGGGCTGGTCGGGGATCCGCACGCGGATGCGGTTCAGCATGCGCGCCTCCGTGCGGTAGGCGTACTCGAGCATGCGGCTGCGCGTTTGCGCGGCCTCGGCGATCCACCGCTCGAAGAACGCGCGGTCGCGCTCGCGTAACGCGCGCTCGACCTCGCCGAGCGCTTCGCCGTGGGCGGCGAGCGCGTCGGCGATCAGATCTCCGTTCTCGACGAAGATGTCCGCCCAGACCGCGGGGTTCGCACCGGCGACGCGCGTCATCTCGCGCAGCGACGCACCGGCGTACCCGAGCGCTTCGTCGCCGGCCTGCGCGACGCTCTGCATGAGCAGGTTCGCGAGAGCATGGGGGAGGTGGCTCGTGAGCGCGAGTAGCCGGTCGTGTGTTTCGGCGTCGAGCTTGATCGTGCGGGCACCGAGCGATGCGACGAACCGCTCGACGAGCTCGATGCGACCGGCATCTGTCGACGCGACCGGTGTGAGGAACCACGTCGCGCCGTCGAAGAGGTCGGCCGCCGCTCGAGCGGGGCCGCCGGTCGCGCCGCCGGCGAGCGGATGCCCCGGAACGAGGCGCGCGTCGTCGATCTCCTGCGCGAGCGCGCGCTTCGTCGAACCGACGTCGGTCACCGTTGTGTCGGCGACGCCGAGGCGAGCACATCGCGGGTCGTCGCCACCAGCACACCGACAGGGACGGCGACGACGACGAGCTCCACGCCGGCCACGGCTTCGGCCAAAGACCCTGCCGAGGCGTCGAGGGCCTTCGCGCCGACGGCTTCTTGCAGGGTTTCCGAATCGGCGTCCCAGCCGGTCACCCGGGCGACTCCGGCCCGCTTGGCGGCGAGGGCGACAGAGGCTCCGAGGAGGCCCGTTCCGACGATCGCGAGCGAGCCCACGGCGGGCTTTCGTGCCCGCACCGGGGCCTCCGGGGCGGGGGCGTCCCCCCGGACCTCTTGCTTCATGACGTCGAGCACAGCGGCGAAAACTCCCTGCACAGAGCGCTCTGAGAGGGGTCCGGCGTTGGCGTCGGCGAGCTCCCGGAGCAGCTCGGCCTCCCGCTCGGCGTCGATCAGCGGCGTCCCCGTATCCTGCTTGTGCCGAGTGACACGACGGACGAGCTCGAGGCGCCGGTTCAGGGTCTCGAGCACGGTCCGATCGAGCGCTCCGATCTCCTCCCGCAGGCGATTCAGGTCGTCCATTCGGGGCAGTTTTGCACGGTTCCCCGCCCCCTCCGTCCTACGCCTACGCTTGAATCCACCGCTGACACGTAAACCCAGGAGGTTTTTCGAATGCCAATGACGCAGACGCAGCTCGCCGACGCGGTCGCCGAGAAGGCTGGTCTCTCGCGCGCAGACGCGAAGAAGGCACTCGCCGCTCTCGAGGAAGTCATCCTCGACGAGATCGGAAACGCCGAAAAGGTGAAGATCGGCGGCGTCGTGCAACTCGACGTGCGCGTGCGTCCGGCGACCCAGGAGCGCCCGGGCCGGAACCCGGCGACCGGCGAGGAGATCACGATCTCCGCGAAGCCGGCATCCGTCGCAGTGAAGGCACGGCCGCTTGCGAAGGCGAAGGCCGCCGCTCCGCCGCTCTCGCGCGTCCAGGGCCGGTAGCAAGTTCAGCGAGGCCGCGTCCGGCGATGCCGGGCGCGGCCTGCTTTCCTGTTGGCGTGCGTTTGCTCGCCGTCGTCGTTCTGTTCGCCGCGGTTGCGGGGAATGCAGCTGCGGCTGTCGGCAACGTGCAAGTTGCTGCGTCGTCGTCGTCCGCGACAGTGACCTGGCAGACAACCGCACCAACGCGCGGTCGCGTCGCGTACGGCATCGGCGGCTTCTATCTGTACAGCGCGCGGAGAGCACAGCTGCGATCGCGCACTCGGTCACGCTCGACGACCTCAACCCGTCGACGACGTACTCGTTCCGCGTCGGCTCGGTCACGGGGGAGGTAACGACGACAGCACGTGCGGCGCCGGTTCAGTTCGGCACCGACGGCCCGCGCATCACTGCCGACGGCGCGCTGTTCTTCCCGGTGCTTTCGTACGAGCAGTGCGCAGACACCTTGGGGCGTGCGCTGGCGCTTGGCGTGAATATGTTCGTTCAAGTGCCGTTCACCGGTTGCTCGCAACCTGTCGCGGTCTCACCGCCCTATGTGTTGAGCGATCAGTACGGCGCGGAGAACGGATCGGGCTGGTACCTGCCCGACGAGCCCGACGGCTGGGGCATCACCCCGGAGCAGATGCCGCACCTGCCGCCTGCCGCGCAGACCGGGCGCCTCAGGGTTCTGAACATCTCGCAGCATTTCTTCAGCAAGCAGGCGCCGATCAACGACCACTTCGACCGCAACGACTACAAGCGCTTCGCGGCGCTCGCCGACGTCATCGGCTTCGACATGTATCCGATCGTGAAGTTCTGTGGACGTGTGCCGCTCACCGACATGTTCCGCGCGCAGCGCGAGTTGATGACGATCTACGCGCCCGGGAAGCCGACGTTCCAATGGATCGAGACGAGCCAGATGACCGGCGAGTGCCCGTCGATGCAGATCACGCCGCAGATCGTCAATGCGGAGACGTGGCTCGCGATCGCCGGCGGTGCCTGCGGGATCGGGTATTTCACGAACAGCTGGACCGGCGACCTCTGGAACCGCTGGGACTTCGATCCAGGGGTCGAGCAACAGATCGCAACGACCGTTGCCGAAGTGCAGCGCCTGGCGCCGGCACTCTGCGCCGATTACGGGAGCGTCGTCGTCCCGTGGGACGGCACAGTCGCGCGAGCAGCCGGACGCTGAACGGTGCGCTCTATGTGATCGCCGTGAACGGGAGCGACAGGCCGACGCGAGTTCCGTTCCGCGTCGACTCGCTTGCAGGTCGCACGCTGACGGTGATCGACGAAGGTCGTTCGATCACGCCCGTGAAGAAGGTCTTCTTCCGCGACTCGTTTGGGCCGTACCAGGTGCACGTCTACGTCGCCCAACCCTGACCTTCCCGTCGCCTGGGCGGGATAGCCTTCCGGCATCGCGACCGTCAATCTCAGCAGCGCCGACCGCATCCTCTTCCCCGACGACGGGATCACGAAGGGCGATCTCTTCGCGTACTACGACGCCGTGGCGCCCGCGATCCTCCCGCACCTGCACGACCGTCCGTTCACGATGAAGCGCTACCGCGAGGGGATCGCCGGCAACAGTTTCTTCCAGAAGCAGGCGCCGAAAGGGATGCCGTCGTGGGTCCCGACCCGCCGGTTCACGACCCACCCGCGCGACGGGGGCGCGCGTGAGGTCGACTTCCCTCTCGTCAACTCGAAGGAAGCTCTGCTCTGGATGGTGCAGATGCACTGCATCGACATGAACGCGTGGTACTCGCGCGTGGACAACCCTGGGAGGCCGGACTACGTCGTCTTCGATCTCGACCCGCCCGACGAGGCCGACGGCTTCGAATTGGCGATCGAAGTGGCGCACCTGGTTGGCCGGCTTCTGGAAGAGCTCGAGCTTCCTGGATACGTCAAGACGAGTGGCGCCGACGGCATCCACGTGCTGGCGCCGATTCAGCGGCGCGCGTCCTACGAGCAGACGTACGCGTTTGCAGAAGCGGCGTCCCGCTTGCTGGAGGCGCGTCATCCGGGTCTTGTCACCACGGAGTGGTTGAAGACGAAGCGGAGTGGTGTCCTCGTCGATCATCGGCAGAACGGCTGGGGGAAGACGATCGCGTCCGTCTACTCGGTACGGCCGAAGCCTGGAGCGCCTGTCTCGACTCCGTTGCACTGGGATGAGCTGACCAAGGAGCGACGACCGCGCGACTTCACGATGAGCGTCGTCCTCGAGCGCGTGCGTCGGCTCGGGGATCTTTACGAGCCGGTGCTCTCGCGGGGAGGCTCGCTTGCAAAGGCATCGAAGCTCCTTGCAAGCCTGGCGGCGTAGGGCCGTCAGGCCGACCCGTCGGCGCCGCTCCTAACCGCCGTGCTTGTTCGAGTTGCCGTGGTTGCCGTTGCCGTTCGAATCGTCATTTCCGCCGCCGCCGTCCTTCGACTGCCCCGGCGGGCCTGTGTGCTCGTGGTTGTCGTCGCCGTAGCCGTGTCCGGGGCGTGAGTCCACCGGCGGGGGCGTGACGGGGGGCGGGGGTGGTGGCGTCACAGGCGGCGTGACCGGAGGCGTGACCGGAGGCGTCGTGGTCGTCGTGGTCGGCGGACCGGAGGCCGCGGGCTCTCGCGTTGAGGGAGCGGCTGACACGGTCGGGCCAGGTGTCGCGACCGGAGTCGTCACTGGCGCGACCACCGGCGTTGGCGTCTTCGGGCTTGGCGGCCTTGTCGGCGGTCTTGGATGCTTGCGCGGCGCCACCGGCTTCGGCGCGTGCGGTTTCGTACGGGTTACAGGCTTTGAGACACGGGTATGCGGAACGACGGCCGCGGGCCTCGAGTCGAGCGACGGAAGGACGACCTGCACGCTGCCGCTCCTCCGGTGTCCCGTCGAGATCGAATGCGCATTCGCCGTCGAGGCCCCGGTGGCCGTGACTCGCGGCCCGCGTGCGTGTTCGAGTGGAGCGACCGGGAGCGGCTGCACTCCCGCTTCGCGCGGCAGCACCCGTTCCCGAAAGAGCAGTGCAGTCACCGCCGCCCCGACCAGGAGCACAGATATAGCCACCATACGCACCATCCCCATCTGAGTATCGCCGTCCTGCGGGACGGCGCCACTATGCGGCTGGGGAGGCTGTGAGCGTCACCCGATCGAGGGATTCTGCAACAGCCGACCGCGACCTATACTCGTGGACGCGCGTACCAGCGCCTTACTGCGGAGGGGTCGAACATGCTGTCAAGGGGTTCTTCGAGGTTTCTCGTTCTTGTCGCTGCGTTTGGACTGCTGGCGTTTGCCGCGGGATCCGCTCATGCATCGCTCGCAGCGCCTGCCGGTGCAGTGCCGAAGTGTCAGCACCCTGCCCTTCACGACGCCCACAAACGCTGGGAGGTTGTGTTCGGGCTCGAGCCGACACTCGCGAAGGCTCAGAAATTGAAAGCGCTCGCGATCTCACGAGGGTTCACCAAGGCCGACGTCGAGATGGAGTGCATGGGCTACTCGGTGGCGAACGCGGGCTTCAAGTCGCGCGCAACAGCACTCGTGGTATTGCAGCGGGCGAAGACCGCTGGCTTCACCAAGGCCTACACCGAAGACAGCTAGACCGAGAACACGGCGCCGAGTTCGAGCTGACGTCGGCGGCCTCGCGTGGGCCGTCGACGTAGCGCTGTCGTTATCTCTGCACCGTGACGCGAGCACGAACGCGACACGCAGCTGCGCAATTCTCGTGAAGAGAGCGCGCCTAGCGTCTCCTCGAGATGAATTTCGCATCGCTTGCGAAGCGAAGTCGCCGCCCGATCTGCGGCACTTGTCGCCGAGTCGCGCTTCCAATTTGGGGAGCGAAACGCCCCGAGAGGGGCATAGCCGGCCCCGTTTCCCATGCCGTTCTCTACGCAAATGCAGTCTCCGCGTGGCACGGCGGGAGGACGAGGACACATGTGGCTCGGTTCTTGCCGAGCGTCCGCCGCAGATGTCCTCAACGTTCGGAGTTGATCTTCGTGTTTGCATCCCGTCTTCTCGCCGCCTCGGCAATCGCAATTGTTGCCGGCTTTTCTGCCGCCGTGGCCTCCGCTTCACCGTTTTACGCAGGCAGCCAGTCGAACCACAATGCGCACTCGGCATCGCTACCCAGCCGCACTCTGCTGCTGAACTCGTTGTCGAACGTGGCGCCGACGGTCCAGCTCGTCGGACAGCCGCCCGCGACCACGTCCTCGACGTCCGCCACGATCGCGTGGACGTCCCAGGGAGGCGTCACGACGACCTGCTCGAAGGACAGCACGGCCGCGTTCGCCTGCACCTCGCCTGTCATCCTGACGGGTCTTTCGGTTGGTGCGCATACCCTCGCCATTCGCGTCGCGAACCCGGGCGGTTCCGGTCATGCGCTCGCCTCATGGACCACGACTGTCGCGCCTCCGGCGTCTTCACCGCCGTCCGTCACCATCGCGTCCGGCCCTGCGAACCCCACGACCTCGACGTCGGCGACATTCGCCTTCACGACGGCAAACGCGACGACCATCTCGTGTGCCCTCGATGGCGCAGCGGCAACGCCCTGCTCGGGATCGATCACGTATCCCGCGCTGACCACCGGTGCTCACACGGTCAAGATCACCGCCGCGTCCGGCGCCCTCTCGGCGTCCGCTGGTTTCGCCTGGTCGGTGACCGCTCCGGTCTCATCCAGCCTCGCCAATGCGTGGGTTGATGCGAACGGCGGAAGTTGCGCGCGCAGCGCGACGCCCGTTGCTTATGTCGACGCGGCGGCGTGCTCGACCCTGCCGGCAGCCTATGCCGCGGCACAGTCCGGCGATCACGTACTTGTAGCTTGCGGCGATTATTCCGGCCGCACGTCGGCGTTCACGAACATTCCGTATACGCCGTCGAAGGACGGCTTTGCCTCCAATGTCGTATTCGGCTCCGCGACCGGAGTGCGATCGTGCGCGAAGCTCCCGAACGTCGGTTGGAAAATCCAGTCAGGCCATGTCGAGTTCCACCACTTCGCGATGGACCAGACATCGTGCGTCGACAGCGCGACGGTGTCGGTCCCGGCGTGCCCGTCGGTCACCGTTGCATCTTCTGCCGTAAACGCGACGACCGGGGCGCACGACGTCGTCCTTGACGACATCCAGTCGAGCGAGCTGAGCATCTCCGGCGGCGTCTACAACGTCACCGTCAAAAGCTCCGATTTCGGAGCGATGTGGGATCAGCACGGCCTCCTCGGCTGCAACGGCTCGACGAACCCGTGTACCGCTGTCCCGCACGACATCCTGATTCAGGACGTGTCGTTCCACGACTTCTACAACACGACCGCGTGCAAGAACAACGTCCCGGCGGGTTGCTTCTCAGCACACCATGAAGGTTGCGCGCTGACCGTCAACGCCGGCTACAACCTCGTGTTCAACCGGACCCACTGGTTCAACTGCCAGGATCTGCCGTTCTACATCCACCCGTACCTCGGCGAAGTCCACGACGTCACGGTCGAGAACAGCGACATCGGCCGAGGCGCGCAGCCGTCGCAGATTCAGAACGACTGGATGCCCTCCACGCCGAACCTCGGCATCTGGAATCTCAAGCTCATCAACAACACGTTCACAGGCCCCGTCTCGCTGTTTCCGAGCAAGCATCCGAACGTGTGTGCAGGTCAGGGCGGCAGCGGCGGGTGCGAATACCGCGGCAACGTCGGCGGTGTCGCGACCTGCTCGCAGTTCTCGGACGGGTGGATCGTCGAAGACAATGCATCGCTCGGCCAATATTGCGGCGGGGGAATGTTGCTCGCCGGCGCGACCGGCGCTGCAACCCCCTGCTCCGGAATGGCGATCTGCCAGAACAACTACAAGGCGCTCGCCTTCGGCTATGCACCTGATGGCTATCACCTGCTTCCGAACTCGCCGCTTCTAGGCATTCTCCCGTCCGGTCTCTCATGGCTGCCCTCGACGGACATCGATGGGCTCGCTCGCTTCGCCAACTCATCGCCGGGAGACGACGACGGAATATCCCTCCTGCCGGGGCCGCCCCCGATCGCCCCGCCCCCGATCGTCCCGCCCCCGATCGTGCCGCCGATCGTGCCGCCCCCGATCGTCCCCCCGATCGTCCCGCCGCCGACCGGCTCGGTTCAGACGGGCGCCTCGCTCGCGACGTGCTCGCCATCGCCATGCACCGCCGGCGTGAACCCGACGTTCGCGGGCGCGACCAATCTCGGGCCTATCAGCGATGGAGTAAATACGGACACGAGGTATTACGGGATCTACATCCCGGCCCATCTCGTGATGAACGACCCTGCGCACAAGCCGGCCGCGCTGTTCTTCACAGCGGGCGGCGGCGCCGACGTCGCTCAGGGAGTGATGGCGGGTGCATCGAACGCGACTCTTGCGCGTTCAGGGCTGATGCAGGTCGCGGATGCGAATCGGTTCGTGATCGTCATGCTCGTGCCGCCTCCGTCAGGTGGCAGCCACACCGGCTGGCATCACCCGCAGACGGACTGTGGTGGCGCGGCAGGAGTTGTCGGCGGCGGAAACTGCGGCGCAAGCGGCA
This sequence comes from uncultured Actinomycetes bacterium, assembly GCA_963707525.1. Classification (GTDB taxonomy): domain Bacteria; phylum Actinomycetota; class Thermoleophilia; order Gaiellales; family Gaiellaceae; genus Palsa-739. The sequence continues at coordinate 423,610 of CAVPQJ010000002.1, forward strand.
CGAGCCCGAGTGACGTCCCCTACGTGATGGCGGCAGTCAACTCCGTCAAGAACGCATATCCGAACCTCGATACGAGCAGGTTCTACGACGTCGGCGGCTCCTCGGGCGCCAACATGGCCCGCGAGCTGATCTGCGATTCGCGCAGCGCCAGCACGTTCCGCGGAGTCGCAACACTCGGTGGCGGCGCGAACGCGAAATACGGCACGACCGGCTCAGGCTCGTGTCCCGCCGCGGTGAAGGACAGGTTCTACCTCGAGATCGTTGGCAAGAACTCGCAGCAGGACCCCTACACGACGTTCAATGTCGGCACCGACCATGCGATTCTCGGTTACGACAACACGCGCGCCTGGTGGTCGAGCTACCTCGGCGGCTGCTCCACCCCCGTCCACAGGATGGCCGGATCGGGCGTGCTGAGCGACGTGAACGACTACGCGTGCACGAACGTTCCGGAGTCGAGCCAGTTCGAGGCGGTCGCTGTTACGAACGGCGGCCACACCTGGTGTGCCCTCGACACCACCCCGCAGCCGGCTTGCGGCATCGCATCGAACAACACGGGTGGCTGGTCCACCGCGCCGTGGGTGTGGAACTGGTTCGCCACGCGACAGTGGTGAGATAACGGCCGGTCTGATGGCTCGCCGGGCGGTTGGCATTTGTTCGCCAGCTGCCCGGCGTTTCGCCCTGCGGTCGCGCCTCCGACGTCCAAGCCCTCGGATGGGCGCGCGGCTGGGATCGAACGCTGATGAGCTCTGCAGGCGCAATGTGCGTTCGGCGCCGTGACGGCTGCGGCGAACGACTTCAGCGCGGGCGAGGGCGCCACGCCGGGTTCCAGAACCCGACCGTGGACGACTCGACGACTACCCGCCGATGCGAGCCGTCGTTCCTGACAATCGACAGTCGCCTGGTGCGTCCGCGGGGAGACTCGCCGTCCGAGTAGGCGATCGTCGATCCGTCCGCGGAGACCGAAAACTGGGGGAACGCCCAACGGCTGGCTGCGACGGCTAGGCGCGTTGAGCCATCGATCCGGGCGACGTAGATCCGACGTTGCTCGCTGTAGACGATCCTCTTGCTGTCGGGTAACCACGTGACGTACCCGCAACCGCTCGAGCAGCCCGGCACCCGCCGCACGGAGGCGCCGTCGCTTCGCACGAGGAAGAGTTTCCAGAGAGCGTTGAATCCACGGCTGACGAGAAACGACCGGCCGTCCGGAGACCAGCCTCGAATGTCGCCCTCGTAGGCGCGTGTCAGGCCGCTGCCATCTGGACGTACGAGATAGATCCAGTTGCCGTTCGGCTGGTAGCCGTTCGCGCAGCATTCGAACGCGAGTCGGGTCCCGTCGGGAGACCACGTGGGTGCGGAGTAGGACGGCGCGGGTCCTCCGCCTGGGATCGAGACGTCGATGCGCCTTGACTGCGGGGAGCCCACCGTGTTGACGATGAACAGTGCTTTTCGACCGTCGCCGGAAATCCCGACATAGGCGATCCGTTTGCCGTCCGGTGACCAAGACCAGCCGCGATCGGCATATCGCGTTAGCCGCTTCAGGTCGCCGCTGCCGTCTGCGTTCACGACGTACAGCATGTTGTTGTCGTGGAACGCGATGCGCCGGCTGTCGGGCGACCACGCAACGTCGTCGTACCCCGACGTCACACCGGTGACGCGAATCGTGGTCGAACCCGTGGCGGAAACGACGAAGATGCCTCGATCGTCGCCTGCGAGGAACTGGGAGCCGTCGGGCGCCCAGACCGGTGCGAGCGGCACCGCCGAGGCGGACGCGAGGTGTGCCACCCGTACGACACCGTCTGGTCTGGCGAGAGCGATGCGGAACCCTGTCCGCTCGGTTCCTTCGGAGAACGCGATCGTGTTGCTCGTCGCCGAGGCCGCGGTCGCCCTGCCTGCGGAGCGTGTCTTGGAGAGACGAACGAAGGTGCGCGCGGGGCTGCTCGGATCCAGTCCGAACGCGACCTCGAGCGGTTCGCGGCGGCTCCGGAACGTGCCGGTACATCCGAGGAGTGCGGGCTCGGAGCCATAGGGAGCTGCATGTTCCAGGGCCGGGATACGCGGCGGCGATTCGTTGCTGCAGCGCGATCGGCTGCATCCCGAGGACGCGTCCGATGCGCGTGTCGGTCGCTCGGGGGTCCCTCACCTCGAGCCAGACAGCCCTCGCCGCGGGCCCGCTCGGCGCGAGATGAATCCTCACCGCCGCGTCCCCGTTCGAGGCGAGGCCGTAAAGGAGGTCCTGCCCGCGGTACGCGTTCGGCCGGCCGAGTGCGCTCGCGATCGAAGCGGCATTGTGACCCAGGACGACGTGCCCGTCGATCGTTCCGGTCGTGAGGTTCAGACGCTCGTACGGCGGCGCCGCGCCAGCGGGTGCTGCTGTTGCGACGGCAGTCGGACAGGGTGCGATCACCGCCCTGGATTTCTGACTGTCGATCGGATAGACCCCGAGAGCCCGACCGTGGGGGTCGAAGGCGACGAGTTTCGCGGGCCACTGGGCGCTGGGCGCCTCCACCGTGTAGGCGTTGTCACGCAAGCCGGCCGGTATCACCCGGCCGCTCGCCAGGTAGAGGTCGACCTCGCCGACGCCGTCGGCCGCCAGCCCGGAGACGCGCGTGAACGCCTCGCGGTACATCCGGTTGACGGTGAGGACGTGGCCCTCGGGGAAGAGCCCGCTCGACTTGGCGTGCAGCACGCAGTTGTTGAACGTCGGCGCTGGACGCAAGGGGAACAGTTCGTCGGAGCAGAGCAGCAGCGTCCCGGGGCGGAGCCTTACGCGATGCGGGCGCGCGTCGGCGGAGCGTTTGACCCACGTGAATTCGAATGGCTGTGAGACGTGTCTCACCCGAATCACCGCCAACCCGATCCGGTACGCGTCGTCCGGATCGGGCTGGACGCTGCGCGCGAATACCACCTGGCGTGACGTTGGCCCGTATGCCTTCAACGACGGTACGAAGGAGCGGCCTCGTCGCTCGCGGCGGTCGAGCCAGCCGATTTCCGCGCGCGGCAAGGTCGCTTCTTGACGCGTGGGGCCAGGGAGACGCACTGCCTCGTACCGCAGGTAGCTCGGCACCTGGGATTGCACTAACGCACCGAGAGTTGTGAACGGCAGCACGATCGAGGCGCCGGTCCGCAGCCTGGCGGTCACCTGCACGACGGGGTCATAAATCGGATCGCTCGGCCCCGCGTGGAGCGCAAGGAAAACGTTGTTGATTGCCGGCACCGTCTGCGGGCCACCGATCGCATGGGTGACGCGCACCGAGTGCACGGTGTCGTCGGCAAAGCCGAAGACGGCGGCGACCCGACCTCCTGCGTTCGGGTAATACGCCGTCGAGGCGACGACTGCAGGTACGGGCGAGCGTTGCAGCTCGCGGAGCGTCACGCACTCGTTGACGCCTCCTAGGGCAGGAGCATCGGTCGGCACGAGCCTCAGACAGAGCGACCCTCCGTCGCGAAAGCCGAGGAGCGTGAAGGTCTTACCTCCCACGCGTCGCGTGTCGAGCAGGCGAAGTCTCGTGTGAATCGGGAACGACGCGTATGACGCGCCGTTCCGTTGTGCAAATGCATTCTGCTGCGCCAGTGGCGCGGGCTTGCCCGGCGCTCCGCCGAGCCACGAGCTGAGCCCTCCGAACAGATCCTGGCCGAGTGCCGCGGCAACAGCCGACGCGATAGCGAGCGCCATGACAGCAATCGTCAGAGCTAGTACGAGGCGCCTCAAGCGACGTCGCCGAGGCGCAGCACGTGCGACGCTCATGACGGTCGGTCTAACGCCCGCGCGCGCGAGGACGTCGTCCCAGGCAGGCGTGCGTTCGAGCCGCAGCGGCACGAGCGCGTCCATCCCGACAGCGACGAGATCGCGCTCGGTCATGCCGGCACGTCCTCGAGTTGTCGCCTGAGTGCTGCGTGCGCCTGGTTCAGCGTCGCTCCGACCGTCCCAGAGCTGATCTCGAGCGTGTCGGCGATCTGCTGGTAATCGAGATCGGCGTAGTAGCGAAGGAAGAGGACGAGCCGCTGACGTTCGGGCAGCACTGCGACGAGTGAGCCGAGCTCGCTGTGCGAGCCTTCGGTGCCGCGTGCCGGCAAACCGTCGCCGACCGCCTCGAGCGGAAGGTGCGGCGGCGGAGCATCGCGGCGTGCGGACTTGGCAGTGTTCACAACGGTCCGCCAGAGCCAGCCCTCGACGCTTCCCGTGCCGCGATATCCGGAGCGGCTTCGGAGCGCGCGAGCGAACGCGTCTTGAACCGCGTCGTGAGCGATCTCGGTGTCCCCGACGATTGCCTCCGCGACTCGCAGGTATCTGCGGTATCCGTCCTCATAGAGGCCCGCGAGGGTGGCGAGTGTCGTTCCGTCGGCTGAGCGTTCAGAGTCCACGTGGGGCACGGCCTCGATTGTTCTACGGGACCCATGCGTAGAACGCGTACTCGGCGGCGGTACTGCTGATCTCTTTCAGCGCGGTGCCGTCGGCCTTCACCGTCCAGAGCGTGGCAGCTGAAGCGTCGCCGCGCTGGAAGACGAGATGGGTGCCATCTGGAGACCAGGCTGCGCAACACGAGCCGAGCCCGTCACGCGCTGCGGAGACGACCGTTCGGACGCCGGTGCCGTCGGGGCGCATGAGTAGGAGATCGTGACCTGGTAGACGATCGAAGGCGATCCACGCGCCGTTCGGCGAGAACCTCGCGCTCGTCGTCCACTCCTCCCACGGCGTGATCCGATGTATGCGTGCACCCTGCGGAGTGATCGTGAAGACGGCACTCCGTCCAGCATCGGACGAGCGCAGAGCGAAGGCGGCAAACGCGATCGTTCGGCTGTCCGCCGACCATGTGGCCGGAGTGCCGAAGGATCCCCAGCGCACGCCGGTGCCACTCGGATTGAGCTTTTGCAACGCCCTTCCGTCTGTCTGAACTGCGTACAGATCGGCCGGTGTCGAGTCGTCAGCCGTCGTCGAGCGGGCAAAGAGGATCCACCTCCCGTCGGGCGAGTACACGAGCGGTATGTCGTGGCTCGGACCCCTGCTGTTGGTCACGCGCCGAAGCCCGCTCCCGTCGACGGCACTGCCCGTGTACATGCCGTTCTGCGCGCCCCGCTCGGCCCATCCTTCGAAGGCGATCCGGCGGCCGTCGGTCGACCATGCGCCGGGGCCGAGATTCAGTGTCCGCCCGGGAAGCCGAAATGCCCGGTAGCCGCTTCCGTCCAGCTTCTCGACAGCCGTCGTGATCCGCTTTCCTTTGTACGCCGCGGTCAAGAGGCCTGTCCCGTCCGACGACACCTGAAGGCAACCTGCGCAACCCGGTGGCGGCAGTCGCAGAGAGACACGGCCGGTTCCGTCAGGGCGTACGACCACGACCCGATCCGGTTTGCCGTGCACGTGCAGTCCGAAGACGATCGTGTCGCCGGAGTCTGCGCCGGCGAGAGCCGAGATCGTCCCGGCGGCCGCTGTCACGGCGAGCCCAGCCACCAGCCAGACGCGAATGTTCACGAGATGTCCTCCGTTGTCGGTGTTCACTCCTTCCTATGACCCGAGCGCAGCCGAGTTTCTTTAATTAGGCGCTCGGGCCGGGGCGGCGCAGTTGCGGCGCGTCGTCGTGCGTCGCAGCGAGCCGGTGGTCGATCGGGATACGGTTCCGCCGGAGCCTGCAGCGGACGGCGAGATGCCGATGGTGCCAACCACTAGCCAGCAAGGACCCAACCTTGGATCACGGCACCTGCGACGGCGCCGGTAGAGGCGCCGTCGCACGCATCTGTCGAGCTACATGCCTGGGCAGTTCGGGTTCGCGTTGCCTTGCGACGGTGTCGTCGACGAGCCCCCTGGTGTCGTGGTGCTCGGGGTCGTTGTGCTCGGGGTCGTCGAGGTCGAGGTCGCTGCGTTCGCGATCGCGGCGCCGCCGCCCGCGAGGATCCCTGCGCTTCCCAGGGTGAGAAGGGCTGCTCGCATCCGATTCATGGCGTTCACCTCCTCTCTGCTTCGGTTCTGATGCAAGGAAACCCGACGAGCATGAGAACCTCGTGTGGCGAACCTAAGAACTCTGGTACGGCTACGACCGCGACCGTGGTCGGCGCGCGTTTGAGCGAGGGATCCCCTTTACGTCAATACCCGGCCGAGCGGATCTACACATCGTTGGTCAGCTCACGGACGCGGCCGTCTACTCTGTTGGTGTGGCCGATCCGAGTGGTAGCGGCATCGAGTTGCCTGGTCAGGAGCGCGACTTCGATCTGTCGGCGGCCTCCCTGCGTGCATCGAGCGGCGATCTGCGGACGTTCGTCGATGTGCTCGCGGACAGGCTCGACCAGGCGCTACCCGGACGCGTCAATGTCGAACGTCGTGGAGCGCGGCTGCTGTCGAAGCAGAAGCATGTGACCGCAATCGAGGTCGACCTCGGCGAGACGCGCTACATGCTCGCGGCGCAGGACGGCGCGGTCGAGACGCGGTGCGCGACGGCGGTGCGCGGGATCGTGTTGAAAAGTGCGGCTGTCTCGCTGGATGCCTGGATCGATGCGCTTCTGCGCGAACTTGCGAACGAAGCCCAGACGAGCGAGCAGGCAAGGCTCGCGCTCGGGCAGCTTCTCGAGGGTTAGAGAGGCGGATGTCTTTCTTCCGCCGCGGTAGCGACGACGAGCGCGAAGCGCGGTCCCGCGCGCAGACCGAACAGGCTGCGTCGCTGGATGCACTTGCCCGCGGCGGGCTGCCGTTGCGCGCCCAGCAGCGGCTCGGGGAGATCGGCAGAGCAGCGTCAGGTTTCTTCACGTCGGATCTCTCGGTCGACGAGTTCGCGCTTGTGCACGCTGTTGGGCTGCGGCCGATCTCGCAGGTGATGGGTAGCTCGGTCTACCACGTCGGCTGGCAGCAGCGTCCTGGCTCGTATGGCGGCTGGCAGCCGGGCGGGGTCTCGCAAGAGCTGACGGTTGTCTCTGAAGCGTGGAACACGGCCCGTCTGCGCGCGTTCGCGCGGCTCGAGCAAGAGGCAAAGCTCGTCGGCGCCGATGCGGTCGTTGGCGTGCACGTGACGAAGGGACAGCACGATTGGGCGGCTGGTGCGATCGAGTACGTCGCTGTCGGTACAGCGGTACGCGCCGACGGGGCCGAGAGGCTAGAGCGGCCCGCGGTCAGTGACCTTTCCGGGCAGGACACCTGGAAGCTGTGGCAAGCCGGCTACCAACCGTTGGGGGTTGTCGGCGCGTCGACGGTGCACTACGTCGTTGCGGGCTGGTCGACGCAGCAGGCGTCCGGGTACTGGTCGAGCTGGGCAAACCAGGAGCTTCGAGACTTCACCCGCGGCGTCTACGACGCCCGCGAAACCGCGCTCGGCCGCATGACTGCGGAAGCACACAAGCTCGGCGCCTCCGGCGTCGTCGGCGTCTCGATCGAACACAACGTCCAGGAGCGGGAGTCCGGCGCGGGCGGATCGCAGCGAACCGATCTCGTCGTCACCTTCCACGTGATCGGCACGGCGATCGGCGAGCGACGCGCCGAGGGACGCGACCTCGACGTGTCGCCGCGCATCGAATTACGCAAGGACACCCTTTCCCCGCACGTCCTAGGAGGCAACAGATGAGCTACGACCCAACCTCGACGGAAGGCGTGCCCGAACACGGACGCGAGCGGCTCGCCCAGATGAAGGCCGGTTTCTTCACGTCCGATCTCTCGGTCAACGAGTTCCTGCTCGTCAAGCAAGCAGGCTTCGACCCGCTTGGCCTCGTGATCGGCAGCTCGATCTACCACATCGGCTACCAGCAATCGAGCTGGAAGCAGTCGATGGAGATGGAGGTGCTCTCGCAGGCGATGTACCAGGCGCGCGAGCTCGCGATGACGCGGATGGAAGAGGAGGCCGACCAACTCGGCGCCGACGGCATCGTGGGCGTGCGGCTCGACATCGGCCGCTACGAGTGGGGACAGCACCTGGCCGAGTTCATCGCGATCGGCACGGCCGTGAAGCACCACGACGGCGAACTGCACCGGGCGCCGAACGGGCGGCCGTTTACAAGCGACCTTTCCGGCCAGGACTTCTGGACGCTGCTCGCCTCAGGGCACCGCCCAGTCGGGCTCGTAATGGGCTCGTGCGTCTACCACGTCGCGCACCAGGGAATGCTTCGCGACGATGAAGCAAGCGGGCCAAAACGTGGAGATGCCGAACTTCACGCAGGCCCTCTACGACGCACGAGAGCTCGCGATGGAACGGATGCAGAAAGAAGGCGAGGAGCTCCAAGCCGAAGGCATCGTCGGCGTGCAGCTACAGGAGCGCTCGCACGGTTGGGGATCGCACGTGATCGAGTTCTTCGCCGTCGGAACAGCGATCGTGCCCAGCGACGGGTGTCCATACGTTGCCCGAACCAATTCCCACGATCAGTCTCAACGACTAATCGCCTGGTTTCACGCGTCAGCGGATCTAGTAGCCGAGTTGGCTGCGGGGTACGGTTGCGAGTATCTGTTGCTGGTAGTAAACGGGGCCGCCGCTGTCCGCCGTGATGTTCGATGGGTAGTGGGTCGAGACGAAGAGCGCGTAGATGTTGCCCGCGGAGACGGCGAGGCCGAAGTAGTCGCCGATGAATTGCGAGGCGCAGTTCGCGTCGGCGCAGGTCTCCTGTGGGATGCCGCCGACGCTCTGTGCGGGCTGCTCTGGATCCCAGGTCGCCTTGGTGATGCGAAGGTTTCCGCCGGAAGGAACCGCACCGAGGCCGAGGTCGCGATAGGGCTGCATTGAGACGTCGATGCAGAAGTTCGTGCGCCCGACGTCTTGCGGGAGCACAGCTGGATCGTTTGGACAGGCGAGCCGCCTGTCGTAGAACGCGACCGCGACGGCGCCTTTCGGTCCAGCGGCGACCGACGGCTGGAACTGGTCTGTCGCCACCGCCCCATCGACATTGTCGTTTACTACGACCGGCATCGACCAGGTGATGCCGCCATTCGTCGATTGGGTGAACTTGACGTCGAATTGCGTTCCGTTCCAGTCCTCGTAGGTGAGATAGAGATGCCCTGCGAAGCTCGGGCTCGCCGAGAAGTTCTCGGTGATTCCGTCACGGAACGTTGTGTTCGGCAGGTTTGTCGCCGGAAGGGACCCGAGGGTCGCGGCGGCAACGAACGGCGAGAACGTGTTTCCGTCGTCTGCCGACCGGGCGACGTAGAGCGTCACCTGCCCACCTTTCTTCGGGAACGACGCGAACGCGATGTACAGATCGCCGGCGGCGTCGACAGATGGGTAGATATACGTGTTCGAGGGACCCGTCTGGGACGGCGCCGTTATCGTCACCGCCTTCGAGAATGTGAGACCGCGGTCGCGAGAGACGGCTAGGTCGATCTTCGTGTTGTTGTCCTCGAACACCGACCACATCGCGTAGACATGGTCCTGGTTCGGGCTGCCGGGGATGTTGTTGACCGCGACCCACTGCTTGTCGGCAACGTCGCCAAGTTGCTTCGCGCTCGAGTTCGAGCCGTTACGGAGCGCCTGGCCGCCGTTACCGGTCGTCCAATGCTTGCCCATGTCGTCGGAGTAGCTCAGGTAGACGGCGCCGTCCGGATGCAGCTTCGAGCCGCCCCAGAAGGCGTTGAACGGCAGCATCGTCTGATACACACGGCCCTTCGAGTCGAAAGCTGCGTTCGGGTCGGTCGTGTCCGTCCAGCTTGGCGGCATCGCCTGCGTTCCGGTCGAGATGCAGTCGTACCCCTGAACCTGGTTGTTGCCCGCGGGCTTCCCGTTCGGAATCTGGTACGCGCCGTTGTAGAACATGTAGTCGTCGGAATAGCGGTCAAAGAAGAACTTCGACACCCCGACGAGATCCTCGCTGCCCGGCTTAACGGCAAGCCAGGACTCTGAACGGTTCGTGAACGTCCCCGTCGTGCACGTCCCCGGAGCGGGGACCGTCTGGCCCGCGGCGACCGGATAGCCGCCGCCCGTCGTCGGCGAGCTCGCGATCTGGTTCGTGAAAGCCACGGTCGACGTCCACGTGCTCGGGCTCGACGCGCCAGACCCAGCCGACGCACTGATGAGAACCGCCAAAGCCAGCGTCACCACCGCGAGGCCGCTAGCTGCAACTCTTCCGCGCATTGTCCCTCCCCAGGGTGGTGAGCTGTCGGCGGCCGTAGCCGCGCATCGCGTGGCATTCGTAGCAGTCCGCTACGCATTACGTCAACGGACTCGACTAATCGGGTCGAAATGCGCGATCGCCCGGCACGGGGGCCTCTGGGAGAGGAGAGGGTTAGATGGCACCTACGCCTTTGCTTTGCCCCCTTCGCTGTGCAGGAGCTTCGTGATGGGCGCGGCTGGGATCGAACCAGCGACCCCTCGCGTGTGAAGCGAGTGCTCTCCCGCTGAGCTACGCGCCCGAGAGCCAGCACTTTAGCGACTCGTGCGCGTGGCAACTCACACCGGAGGCGCTCTAGTTGACGAGGCTGGGACCTAGACCCGCCAGTTCATCGAGCAGGGCGATTCGCAGGCCGCAAAGCTTCGTGCGCGCGCCTTCCCAATCGTCGCCCGCCTCTGAAATTCCGTCGATGGTCTCGCTCAGCGCTTGGAGGACGACGAGCAAGCGCCATTCGGCGGTCTCTACATGCTCCTCTTGGCTCTCGCCCATGTGGACGCGTCTACCCCGGACAACGACATCAAACCTTGGTCTTGCCGCGCGCGCCATAGTCACGGACCGAGGCCGGCTGACGTTCTGTGTCGCGTATCTCGATCCGAGAATCCGGTGCGACTGACTCGCGGTCGCACGACGAACAGGATCGATGCACACAGCACCGATCCGAGCACGAACGGAATCCAGTCGCCGGTCGCGTTCGCGATCGCGCCGCCTGCTGAGGGTCCGGCCACGGCGCCCGTCGCCCACGCCGCGCTCATCAAGCCGAACGCCATTCCCTGTGCGAGGCCGGTGCTCTCTGCGCCGTCCGCGATCATCGCGAACGCAGGAGTGAAGAGGACGCCGTACGAGACCGCGGCGATCACGATCAGCGGTGCGTAGAAGAGAGGACGCGCACCGGTAGCAAGACCGAGCGACACGACGGCGCCCGCTGCAAGCGCAACGCGAACCGGCACGAGCGGGCCGCGCCGATCGCTGATGCGGCCCACAATCGGTGCCTGCACCGTCTCGAGGCGCGGCTCCGACGAGCCACACCGCTCCAATTGCCGCGGCACCCCAACCGGCACGGGAGAGATGCAGCGGGCCGAGCACCGCCAGGACCCCGAAGAGCAGGGAGGGCACCGACATCAACACGAGGCCCCCGGCCAGTTGCCGGTTGCGAAGCGCTCGCCGGAGCGCCGCGAGCGACGGGACCTGCGCGGGCGGCGAGGAGCCGAGCCGGAGCGTCCAGACCACGAGAACGACCGACAAGCCCGGCGAGCGCACAGAAGATCACCGCTCGTCCGGCGAGCGCGGCCGCCGCGCCGATCACCGGACCGAACAGTGCGCCGAAGACGGCGGCGCCCATCGCGCTGCCGATCAGCTCTCCGCGCCGCTCGCGCGGCGCAGCAGCGAGTAGCCACGAGAACGAGCCGGCCCAGGTGAATGCGCTTCCGAGTCCTTGCAGGAACCGCGCGAGAAACAACGTCGAGAAGCTATCCGCAAACGCGAAGCCGACGCTCGCGAGCCCCATGCCGACGAGCCCGACGAGCACGGCGCGCCTCGCGCCCATCCGTGCCGAAGCCCAGCCGCCTGGAAGTCCGCCGACGAGGGCCCCGGCCGCGTATGCAGCCACGAGCGTTCCTGCACGGGCCTTCGAGAAGTGCAGGTCGTGCGCGAAGTGGGGCAGCAACGGCGTAAGAGCCGCGTAGAGCATCGTGTCGACGAACACGAGCACGGCGACAAGCAGCAGCAGACGGCGCACCAACGCCACGCTACCAATGCTCAGGAAAACGATTGCGCCTGCCGATAAAGCCGGCATGAGCCGGTCTTTCGGATTCCCGTTGCTGATCGTCACGCTTGCCATCGGCGGGTTCCTCTTCGTGAAGCAGTCGCAGACCGTCGGACCCACCTCGTCCGTCGCACAGCAAGCCGAGACACAGGCCGCCGCGGCCGCGTCGGCGACGAATTTCAACGCGGCGCTTCCCGACCTCCAGGCGCTGGTTCGCAGATCACGGCACCTACGCAGGCGTGACTCTTCCGCCCGTGTACGGGATCACCGTCGTTCGGGCGGACGCGACGTCCTTCTGTCTCCAGTCGGGCGCCGAGCACGAGGTTGGGCCGGCGGGGCCGCCGCAGCCCGGCCCCTGCTGAACCGCTCTACGCTGCGGATGTGACGATCGATGGCCCCGGCGCCGTATCAAAGGGCGTGAACGCGGCTACGTCCTCGCTCGACGTCCCACGGCTGATGACCGCTCGCCCAACCTTTGCCGACGTCGCCGCCGAGCAGCTCGACGCCGTCTACCGCTACCTCGTCTATCTGACGGGCGATCGTGGAGCCGCAGAGGATCTCACCGCCGAGACATTCGAGAAGGCATTTCGGTCGTGGCGGCGCTTCGACCCGCGCCGAGGCTCGCCGCGCACGTGGTTGTGCCGGATCGCGCGCAGCGTCGCCGTCGACTGGTTTCGGGCCGAGTCCCGGCGTAAGCGTCGAGAAGACACCTACGCCCGTGAGATCCCGCTCGTCGAGGAGTTCGGCGACGGACTGCCGGGGCCGCTCGAAGCGGCCTTGCACGAGCTGTCACCGGCCGAACGGGAAGTGGTGGCGTTGCGCGTCCTGCTCGAGCTCGACGGCCCGAGTGCAGCGCGCGTGCTCGGGATCAGCCAGACAGCTTGCTCCACGCGGCTGAGCCGCGCGTTGCGAAGACTCGAGGAGAGGATGACCGATGTCGGCGAATGACCTGACAGTCGAAGGGCTGCTGCGCGCGCACGCACCGCACGCACCGGAGTCGTTGCGCGAGCGCGTGCTTGCACTCGAGCCGAAGCCGCGCCGGCTGAGCCTGCCGCCGCGGCGGCTGGTGCTCGTCGCGCTGCCGGCTGCGCTCGGGATCGCCGTGTCGGTGGCCGTCGTCCACGGCATCATCGGCTCGAGCTCATCGAAACCGACCGCTGCACCTCGTCGCAGGAGTCACGGTGCAGGCGCAGAAGGATCTGGCGTCGCCGCCGGCCTGGCGCAGCGCGTCAGGCAGTGCAGGGTCTCTGCACGTTCGGGCGCTCGCCCCGGTGACGGACGCCCGCCCCGCCTACGCGCCGGCAACCGGCTCGTCGCGCGGCTGCAGCACACCGACGCATCGATCCAGCTCAGCGTGAAGAACACCGACGACCTCGCCCAGGCGACGACCCGCGCGACGCGCGTCGCGACGTCGCTCGGCGGCTACGCGAAGTCCGTCAACTATCGCTCGCAGGGAACCTCGGTCCTCGATCTCCGCATCCCGACGCAGAACGTGAAGACCGCGCTCACGCGGCTTGCGGATCTCGGCACGCTCGTCTCGCAGGAGTTGTCCGTGACCGACCTGGAGCAGCAGCTCAAGAACGAGTCCGCCCAGATCGCCCAGCTGCATCGCCGCATCGCCGCATTGCGGACGGCGATCAACGACCCGTCGCTTCCCGCCGCACAGAAGGTGCTGCTTCGCATCCGGCTCGCCGAGTCGCAGCGCGCGCTCTCGCAGCGCACCCACGCGCAGAAGGGAACGATCTCCGCGGGAACGACGTCGACCGTCTCGCTCGTGATCGCGCACGAAGAAGGGGATCGCGCCCGTGCCGCATCCGCGCGGCCGCATCGGACGGATGGTGCACTCTGCCGTCGGCTTTCTCGCGCTCGAGGGGATCATCCTGCTCTACGCGCTGATCGTCATCAGCCCGCTCGCGATCGTCGCGGCACTGCTCTGGTTCTGGCGGCGCCGAAGCGTGGACCGGCTCCTGGCGGCCTGACGATCTGATGAAATAGCGCCGTGCTGCTGGCGGCGCTCTCGACGGGCAACAAGATCGGCCTCGCCGTTGTCGGCGGGACGTTCATTCTGTTCGCACTCACCTCGTCGTTCATCGCACCCAGGCGGCGCCCGGACTTCCCCGGACGCAACGGCCTCAGCGTGTTCGTCCTCGCGAGTTTCGTCGCTCTTCGCAGCGATGGTCACTTCCGTCATCGTCTTCGGCGTCGAGAAGAGCGAGGCCAAGGGTGCGGAGCCGCCGGCAGGCGCGCCTGCCCCTGCCGGACACACGGTCCCGGTGAGCGAGACGGAGTTCAAGATCACGCTCCCGGCAGCGAAGCTCGCGCCGGGCAAGGTGACGTTCGCGGTCACGAACGCCGGCAAGATCCAACACGATCTCGTGGTCAGCGGGCCGGGCGTCACGGGTGCTGCCAAGACCTCGCTCCTCAACGCCGGCCAGACCGCGAAGTTGACGGTGACGCTCGCCGCCGGAAGCTACACGCTGTACTGCAGCGTGCCCGGGCATCGCGCCGCAGGCATGAGCGCGACGCTCACCGTCGGCTGAGTCGACCCGGTGTCTGGAAGGGAAATCGAGTGCGGTAACCTGTCGCGGGACTCCGCCGGAGAAGTGGCCGAGTGGCTGAAGGCGGCGCCCTGCTAAGGCGTTATGGGGATGAATGTCTCCATCGAGGGTTCGAATCCCTCCTTCTCCGCTAAGCGGACCAGCTATTCGAAGAGGGGCCGACCGAAGCCGGCCCCTCCCGAAGGGTCGATCAGCAGATAACGCCTACGATCGTTCCAGTTCCGGCATGGCCGGGGTTGCCCTGATAGCCAGGGTCGGTTTTCACGATGACCAGATGCGGCGTGTTGCCGCTGATCGTCGACCCCGATTTCGTGATCAGCGACGAGACGATGATCGCCATGTACGCCGGGATCGTCGCAGGCGGCGGAGTCGAGTTGCCCGGATCCGTCGTCCAGTTGACGTTACAGCCCGGCATCGCCGGAGAGTCCTCGAATCCCTTGAAGGCCGCCGGAGCGGATCCGCCAGAGAGCGAGTTCAGCTTCCACCATTGTGCGCCCCAGAACGTCACGTTCTTGCCGATGGCCTGGCCGAGCGGCCCGACGGTGAGGTCGCCTACGACGAACGTTCCGCCGAGAGTGAAGACCGCGGCCGGAATGCTCAGGCTGTCCATCACGTCAGCCGCTTCGTTCGACGTGGCCGTTGCGATGTTGTTCACGGAACCCGCGACCAGCTCGGTCGCCGTCACCGTGTGCTGAGCCGTGCAGGTCATCGACGCGCCCACCGCAAGCGTCGATGACGGACACGATGGCGTCGAGTCAGTGTTGTTGTCCGAGAGGACGATGCCGCTGACTGCGACCGTGCCCGTGTTCTTGACGAGATAGCTGTACGGCACGACCTGTCCAGCTGTCGTGACGAGCGTCGTCGAGGACGACTTGTCCAACGACAACGACGGGAAGTTCACCGTCGATGTGTTGCTTGTCGTGTCTCCGCCGCCGTTATCCCACGTGATCGTGGCCGTATTTACCACTGGCGCAGACGCAGCCTGCGCCATGGAAACGTCGTAATAGCAGGTCTCGCTCGTGTTCACGGGAATCGTCGAGCCGACCAACGACGCGCAACTCGGCGCGTACAGAGCCGAGGTCAAGTTGCTCGTCATGTCGTCGGTGATCGCTGCAATCTTGTGCGATCCGAACGTGCCGGCGTCGAGCGTCAGCCGGTAGGTGACGACCCAGGGATACGACACGTTCTTCGGCACGTTTTCCGTGTCGCTGAAGATCGTGTCGTGGTTGGCGTCGTTGTCCTTGGTAACCGACGGTTTCGGACCGGTGGACGCGGAGGCCGCAGAGCCTCCGCCTATTGCCATCAACGTTGCTGCGATCAGCGCCAGTAGGGCGCACGTCGCAATCGCACGCGACCGCGAACTCCGGCGCGCGCGGGGTTGCCTTCTCCCGACCATCTTCCACTCTCCCATGTAGATACCGCAGTAGCTTCCGAACGCCATACGCATCGGCGGCGGACGATTGGGATGATGGCACCGTCCGACATCCTTGAAAAGGCGTAGAAAAGGCTAGTTCTGCCGCTGCCCGGCACCGGGCGGGAAGGCGGGTGCCCCCTCGGGTGGACAGGGGCGCCCCGCCAGCGTCGCATGCGGCCACACGACGCCGCGAAATACGTTACGAGGACGCCTGGGTGTCCGCACCACTCGGACGGCGAGGATTCCCTGCACAAGAGATGGGTCGATGCGGCCTGGGAACGGCCACAGCAGGCGGCCATCCGCCGCCGGAGTCACCTGAGCGGGCGCGTAGGACGGTACGCTCTTCGCCTCGGAGAGGTGTCCGAGTGGCCTAAGGAGCGCGACTGGAAATCGCGTACGTGCTGAAAGGTGCGTCGCGGGTTCAAATCCCGCCCTCTCCGTCTCTGTAACGTCGCGCCGCGCCCGGGACTGCGTTCTCGGGTGCGTCCGCGCCGCCGGTCAACTCGCGCTCGAGCATCAGCGAGGCGACATAGCGTGCGTCGGTGGCCGCGCCGGCCTCGCCGGCCGTTGCCTGGACGATCGACCCGAGCATCAACAGCTGCCACCGGCCGGCGAATTGCGCGGGATCGCGTACGCCGGCCTCTGTGGCGAGACCGGCGAGCCAGGTGCGGATGCGCGCGAGCGCGGCGATACTCGCGGCTGCCGGCGGCGTCGTGCGGTCGGCTGCCTCGAGCAGTGCGCGCGTGAAGAGGCAGCCCTCGTAATCCTTCCTGCGGAACCAGTCGCCGAAGACGTCGAAGATAGCGAGCAGTCGGGCTGGGGCCGGCCCGCCGCGCCGCTCGACCTCGTGTTGAAGCCAATCGCGTGACCAGAGCTCCTCGCGCAGCGCGAGCGCAGCCACAACGAGATCGTCCTTGGAGGCAAAGTGTCGGTACAGCGTCGTCTTTGCGACACCGGATTCCGCGACGATCCGGTCGACGCCGACTGCACGGATCCCGTGGCGAGCGAAGAGGTCGTAGGCGGTCAGCAGGATGCGCTCGCGAGCGTTCTCCGCCGGTGGCGCGCCTTTGCGCCGTGATGACATCGCTCCAGAGAGTATTCGACGAACTCGAGCGGAGAGCGATTGTTGGTTCCTAACCGCAACTGAGCCGACGTTTTGCGTGTATGGCCGCTACGACGAATCGCGGATCGGGCGGATCGGAGCGCCGCCGACATTGAATAGTATGCGTGCGTTCTCGATCAAGCGGCTGCAACAGGAAGACGGGATCGCGCTCGTGCTGGCTCTCGGGATCACCAGCGTCCTCATCATCTTTGTGGCGTCGATGATCGACTACACGACGTCGAACTCACGCGCGGCGCGCCTCAGCTCGAGCAGCCTCTCCGCGTTGCAATACGCCGACGCCGGTCTGAATACGGCGTACTCGATCCTCGTCAATCAGAAAGTCACGGTGGGCGGCAATCCGACGGCCGCCAATCTCCTCGGTTGCAACGGCGTCGGGCGGCGCGGCCGATCCGAACGGTCCCTCCAACTGCGCGATTCCGGTCGCAAAGGTCGTCTGCGTCACGACGACCGGCTGTGCGTCCGGCGACGCCGGCAGCTCATCGGTCTACGGCTACTACAGCGGCACGAACCCGACGGTCTTCAACGGTGTCTCCGTTGGTGCGTCCACGTGGCTGCTCATGTCGAGCGGCTATGCACGCAACCCACAGGGCGCGACCGTTATCAAGACCACGACTGCGAAGGTGACCATCACCGCACTCGAACAGCGGTGCGGTTGCGGCGGTCTGGAACCACATGTTCCTCACGGCTCCGCTCGCGCGCAAACGTGTGCGCCGTCGACTTCGGCGGCAACGGCATGACAATCACGAGTCCGCTCTATGCGATCGGGAACGTGTGCATGAGCGGCCAGAACACGACGGTCCAGGAGAATGTAAACGGCCAGCCGATCGACCTGATGGTCGGTGGCAAGCTCGTGCTCAGCGGCTCTGGGACGAAGGCGGGCACCGACGCGCAACATCCGCTTACGAGCGGCGTCGTCGTCGGCGGCTGCACGACCGTCAGCGTCTCGTCGATCACGACGGCCTGCGACAGCGGAAGCTTCAACTACTGGGTCGGAACGAAAGATGCGTTCGTCCCGGCCGAGGCGCCGGAGATGCAGCCGGCTGACATCTTGATCGACTACACCAATTCCGATCCGGGACCGAAGCACCCATGCGTGGCCGGTGGCCTTGCCTCGACGGTGTTCGACGGCGACACGACGCAGAACGGTACGAACGCGTCCTTCGAGCTGCTGCCGGGTTCGAGCTATACGTGTGTCTCGCAGAACGGCGGTGCGACCACGGGTCAGATGAGCTGGAACAACAGTACGAAGACACTGTCGGTTGCACGGGAGCGTCTTCCTCGACGGCAACCTGACGATCTCCCAGTCCGGGACCTACACGGGCACCGGTGTGATCGAGGCCGCCGGCACCATCACGTTCAACGGCAACGCAACAACCTTGTGCGCGACGAGCCCTTGCAGCTTCACGAACTGGCAGGGGTCGAGCAGCAACACCTCGATGCTCACGCTGGTCGCACTGAAGTCGAGTGCGACGTCCGTTATCTTCCAGGACAACAGTCAGACGTTTCAGGGATCCATCTGGTGCCAGCCGTCGTCGGTGATGACGTTCGTGAAGAACGGCGTCACGATCGAGGGTCCGATCAGCATCGGCCACTTCGATGCGACGTTCAACAACGCGACGTTCCAGCCGCTGCCGGTGATCAAGAACATGCCGGTCGGGGCGCCGATTCCGCCGAACACCGGCGCCTCGATCGGCACGATGACGATCACGAAGTAAGCGCTGTCTAGCTTGCGACCGAGTAGATCCCGAACGCGATCGCTGCCAGCCAAACCGCTTGCACAGCCGCGAGGTGGATCAGCACAATTCGGCCATTCGGCTCACGCGACTCGGGCCGTCTTGATTCCGCCTCGAGAGGCGGCATTGCCGCAGTAACACTCGTCATGCTTGTCTCCCTCTCCCCAGAGGTCGTGTCACCCGGCTCCGCAATGTCCCCGGCCGAGTGCTGGATCAAGCATGCAGCGTCGATCTCGGCGTGTCAACGCTCAGGCCATCACCCTGGCCTTTGGGCGGGGGTCCTAGAGGGCGTCGGCCTGGAGGCGCTCGGAGAGCGCTTTCAAGACGCTCGCTTGCACTGACGGAATCTCTTTCGTCAAGCGTCTGAAGCCGCGATCGGTGAGGACCAGTATCCGTGCCTCGGATGTCGTCGTCACCGTTGCGGTGCGCGCTGCGCCCGAGATCAGGGCGATCTCGCCGAGGAAGTCTCCTGCTCCGAGCCGGTTGATCTTGCGGCCATTCTTGCGAACCTCAGCGGAGCCCTCGACGATGACGACGAACTCACTTCCGGTCGCGCCCTGTCGTGTGAGGGTCTTGCCCTCCGGGACGACCAGTTCGTCGGCTTCGCCCGCGATTGCCGCAAGCTCCTTTTTCGTACAACGCGAGAACAGGGGCACCCGTTTGATCAATTCGATCTTCACGTTCTTGCGCAGACTCACGGGGCGATCCTAGTACCGTCCCCCCGCGGAGCCAAGACCGGCGAGGTCAATGGCGGAGGGGGAGGGATTTGAACCCTCGTCGGACCCAAAAGCCCGAAACGGTTTTCGAGACCGCCGCATTCGACCGCTCTGCCACCCCTCCGCGCGAACGCGGATGGTACCGGCGGGCCGTCAGTCGTGAATGCGGGCGATCAGCTCGTGCCTGCGCACGACCTTGACCGCGGCACCGGCCAGCCGTACGTCGAAGCCGGCTTCCTTCTGGAACAGCACCTTGTCGCCCGGCGCGATGCCCTCGGCATCTGGTCCGGCGGCGATGACGATGCCGCTGCTGCACTGCGTCTCGGCGCTCGCCGGCACGATCAGCCCCGCGCGCGTCTCCGCCTCCTCGTCCGTCGTCTCGACGACGAGAAAGTCGTCCAGCGGCTCGAGTGAGAGTCGGATGGGGCGCGGGTCTTCGAGCACGCATTCACGATACTCCGGGAATGGCTTCCCCGTTCGTCGAGCTCGAGGTTGGCGGCCGCACCGTGAAGGTGACGAACCCGGACAAGGTCTACTTTCCCGCCCGCGGCGAGACGAAGCTCGATCTGGTGCAGTACTTCATCAGCGTCGGCGACGGCATCGTCCGCGCGCTCTTCGAGCGGCCCTGCCAGCTCAAGCGCCAACCGGAGGGCGTCGGCGGCGAGGTGATCTGGCAGAAGCGCGTGCCCGAGAAACGCCCCGACTGGATCGAGACGGCGCGCGTCACGTTCCCCTCGGGACGGCACGCAGACGAGCTGTGCGTCACGGAGCTCGCGCACGTCGTCTGGGCTGCGAATCTCGCGACGCTCGAGTTCGGAGCGTGGCCGTCGCGGCGTCGTGATCCCGAGAAGCCCGACGAGCTGCGGGTTGACATCGATCCTCAGCCGGGCACGGGGTTCGCCGAGGCGAAGCAGGTCGCTGCGGTCGTGCACGAGGTGCTCGACGAGATCGGATTCGTCGGCTGGCCGAAGACGAGCGGCAACCGCGGCGTGCACGTCTACTGCCGCATCGAGCCGAACTGGGAGTTCGGCGTCGTGCGCCGCTGCGCGCTCGCGTTCGCGCGCGAGATCGAACGGCGGGCGCCGCAGCTCGTCACGACCGCGTGGTGGAAGGAGGAGCGCGGCGAGCGCGTGTTCGTCGACTACAACCAGAACGCCCGCGACCGCACGATCCTCTCCGCCTATTCTGTGCGCGGCCGACCCGATGCAACGGTGTCGGCGCCGGTGCGGTGGGACGAGCTCCCGGACGTCGAGATGGAGGACTTCACGATCGCGACGATGCCTCCGCGCTTCGCCGACGTCGGCGATCTCCATGCGGGGATCGACGAAGCGGTGTGCGACCTACGTGTGCTCCTCGAATGGGTCGAGCGCGAAGAGAAGGAGGGCGCCGGCGAGGCGCCGTACCCGCCGAACTTTCCGAAGATGCCGGGCGAGCCGAAGCGGGTCCAGCCGAGCAGGGCGAAGAAGCCGAAATAGGCGACACGAAAGCGGTGCCAGGCACCGCTACGCGGTGCCTGGCACCAGGAGCTGATCGACCGACACGTCGCCCGGCTTACGCGGCGGTCGCACTTCGCGCCACGTGCACTGATCGGGATCCTTGTCGCTCCGGAAGCGCACGAGCTTCGTGCCGTGCCGAAAGCGATGCTTCTCGAGCTTGTCGAAGCGCACTTCGACCACGAGCTTCGGCTTCAGGGCCTGCTCTTCGAGCTCACCGGTCCCCCAGCGGTTCGGCTCCGAGAAGTGGCGGTCGCTCTTCGTATCGAGGAGCGGCAGCACGAGTGCCGCGATCTCGTCGTGCCGCTTCGCGCCGACTGCCGCGGAGCCGACGTAGTCGAGATGACCGTCGTCTCCATAGAGGCCGAGCAGAAGCGTCGCAATCGTCTTCCGGCCGCCCTTTTTGAAGCGCACGCCGGCGACGACGCAGTCGGCGGTCTTGTAGGGCTTCACTTTCACGACGCCGTCGCGCGAGCCGGGAAGGTAGGGGAGTCCGAGCTTCTTCGCGATCACGCCGTCGAAGCCGGCTGCTTGCAGCGTCTCGAGCCATTCGCGACCCTGCGCGATGTCCTCGCTGACGGGCGATAGTGCGATTCCGTTCGCAACCTTCTCGAGCTGCGCGCGCCGCTTCTCAATCGGTTGCTCGTGCACGGGCTTCCCTTTCCAGAGCAGCAGGTCGAAGGCGACGAACGTCGCGGGAATCTCAGCCGACAGCTTGCGGACCCGGCTCTCCGCCGGGTGCAACCGGGTCTGCATCGCGTCGAAGTCGAGCTTTCCGTCTCGCGTGATCACGATCTCGCCGTCGAGGGCCGAGTGCGGCGGCAGGAGCTCACCGACCTCGCGGAGCTCGGGGAAGTAGCGCAGGAGCGGGCGGCCGTTGCGCGACCAGAGTGCGAGCTCGCCGCCGTCGTTCTCGAGGACGCCGCGGAAGCCGTCCCATTTCGGCTCGTAGCGCCAGCCGCCCTGCTCAGGGAGCTCGGAGACGAGCTCGGCCTCCATCGGGGGGAACGGGACGGCAGGGCCTGGCGCGTCGGACACGATCGTGCGAGCCTATAGGCGTGAGACGGGTCGCCCTCGCGGTCGCGGGCACGGCGCTCCTTGCCGGCTGCGGCGGGTCAAAACACGAGACAGCGCCGACCAACGCGCTGCTCACGGGCATTCACGTGAAAGGCACGAGCGTCACATTCGACTTCAAGTCCGCGCCGAGCACCGTGAAGGCGTCGTACCAGCCGAAGGCGCGCATCGCCGAGTCCGGTTCCGGCGCGCCGGTTCCGCTCAAGGGGAAGGCGTATGTCGTGATCCATTTCTTCCCTGCAGCCTCGGCCGACGTGCAGGGCGAGCAGGTGATCCCGACCTATACAGGCCCGAAGCGGCTCCGCGGCCCCGGTCCCGTGCTCGAGACCGCGAAGACGCTCCGACTTCGAGGCCGACCTGGCCTGGGCGATCGGACTCGAGCGGCGACTGCCGCTGCGCGTTGCCAAGGACGGCACGACGGTGACGGTCAGCTTCGGCTGATCACTTCAGCCAAGGCGCCAGAAACGACTCGATCTCCCGGCAACCGCGCGGCCGCTCCAGGCGGGCGCGGACGATCTTGTCCTCGACGACGACGAGGGTCGGCATCGAGGCGACGCCGAAGCGCTCGACGAGATCGGGACGCTCCTGCTCGTCCACGCGGTAGAGCTTGAAGGTTCCGTGGTTGCGCCTCCGCTGCAGAACTTGCGCGAGGAAGCCCTCGACGCGGCGACAGGAGCCGGAAACCGGCGAGTAGAAGAAGACCAGGCCAGGCTGCTCGATGGTGGAAGCCGCGGTGGACATGACTGACCTCCTTGTCGCGGGGGAACTTGGACATTTCCTTACCCGAGAGACCGATCGGTCTAACATCCGCTTTGCTCAGGAATGCTTAAGAAGAGGCCACGCAACCCCACCAAGTGGCCCCCGTCTAAATTGACTGGGTGCGGAGGGTGGCGGTTACAGGGCTCGGGGCGGTGACCCCGATCGGAGGCGATGCCACGTCGACCTGGCAGGCCGCCGTCGAGGGACGGAGCGGCATCGATTTCATCCGCTCCTTCGACGCCAGCGGCTTTCCCGTTCGGATCGCCGCCGAGGTCAAGGACTTCGATCCGAGCACCGTCGCGTCGCACAAGGAAGCCCGCAAGCTCGACCGGTACGTCCTGCTCTCGCTCGGCGCGGCACGGGAGGCCGTCGCCGACGCGAAGCTCGACGGGGCGTACGACCCGGCGCGCGTCGGAATCCTCTTCGGCAGCGCAATCGGCGGCTTCCTCGGGGTGATGGAGCAGGCGGAGGTGCTCCGCGAGCGGGGCGCCGACCGGGTTACGCCGACGTTCATCCCGAGCGTTCTCGTCGACGCCGCGAGCGGACAGCTCGCGATCTCGTTCGGCTTCCGCGGTCCGAACTACGCCCCGGTATCAGCGTGCGCAACCGGTTCGACTGCGATCGGCGAAGCGGCCGAGCTGATCAAACGCGGCGATGCCGATGCAGCGCTCGCCGGGGGAGCAGAGGCGTGCATGCATCCGCTGATCCTGGCGGGCTTCTGCGCCATGCGCGGGCTCGTCGCGGAGGAAAAGGATCCGCCGCGCGCGTCGAGGCCCTTCGACGCGACGCGAGCAGGCTTCGTGATGGGTGAAGGCGCGTGCGTGCTCGTTCTCGAGGAGCTCGAGGGCGCGCGCAAGCGGGGAGCGACGATCTACGCGGAGATCCTTTCGTATGGCGCATCGAACGATGCGCACCACATGGCGCAGCCCGACCCCGAGTCCGTCGGCGTGGCGGAGATGATGCAACAGGCCTTGCGACGCGCGGATATCGATCCGCAACGCGTCGGCTACATCAACGCGCACGGAACCTCGACACCTCTCGGCGACGCCGCGGAGACGAAGGCGATCAAGGACGTCTTCGGCGATCACGCCTACGAGCTCGCCGTGTCCTCGACGAAGTCCGTTACCGGCCACTGCCTCGGGGCCGCCGGCGCGATCGAGGCCATGATGTGCGTCCTCGCGATCCATCACGGCGTGCTTCCGCCGACGATCAACTACGAGCATCCCGATCCGGCGTGCGACCTCGACTACGTGCCGAACACCGCTCGTGAGGCGCGCATCGACGTTGCGCTCTCGAATGCGATGGGCCTCGGCGGCCACAACGGCTGCGTCCTAGTCGGTCGCGTCGACTAGCTCCGGCGTGAGCTCGTCGAGCGAGCGGACGATCACGTCCGCCTGCGCGAGCGCTTCCTCGTCCGGCGGGTAGGACGGATTCGGGAAGGCGATCACGTGCATGCCCGCCGCCTTCGCCGAGCGGATGCCACCGTGCGAGTCCTCGACCGCGGTGCAGCGGGCCGGGTCGACGCCAAGGCGGCGCGCCGCTTCGAGGTAGACGTCAGGCGCAGGCTTGCCGCGCGCGACTTCCTCGGAGGAGACCGTCGCCTGTGAAGAACGACGCGAGGCCGGCAAGCTCGAGCGCCGCGTCGATCAATTGCCGGTTGGACGACGACGCGAGCCCGAGCGGGTAGCGCGCGGCCAGCCGTCGCACCGCGTCGACAGCGCCGTCGATCAGCGGTAGGTGGTCGTGATACGAGCCGAGCATTCTGCGGACGATCTCCGCGTTGATCGCCTCCGGCTCGTCCGGCACGCCTGCCGTCTCGTGCAGGTATCGCGACCACTCGGTCGAGCTCATCCCCATCATCGCGCGCTGTATCTCGGCGTCGTAGCGTCCGCCGCGCTCGCGCACGTAGCCCTCACGTACCTCATCCCACACCTCTTCCGACTGGATGAGCACTCCGTCCATGTCGAAGACGACGGCGTCGATCACAGCGAGTGGTAGCTGCGATCGCGGTACATCAGCGCACTCTGCGCAGGTCCGCGCTCAACCGTCACGGCGTCGGCGATGAAGAACGTGTGGTCGCCCGCGTCGTGCTCAGCCTCTCGTGCGCGCTTCGATCCAGCCGAGCGCGTCGTCGATCAACGGCGCGAATTGTCCTTCGCGGAAGGAGACACCGTCCCAGTGCACGATCGGTGGACGGCCCGAAGCGAAGCGAAGCGCGATCT
This sequence comes from uncultured Actinomycetes bacterium, assembly GCA_963707525.1. Taxonomy (GTDB): domain Bacteria; phylum Actinomycetota; class Thermoleophilia; order Gaiellales; family Gaiellaceae; genus Palsa-739. Next base: position 448,529 of record CAVPQJ010000002.1, read on the forward strand.
CCTCCTGCTCGCCACCGAGCACGCTCACGGAGAACGCGCCGGCCTGTCGCAGCAGCTCGTAGAGCGAGGCCTGCTTCCCGATCGAGATCCCGATGAGCGGCGGCTCGAGCGAAAGTGAGACGAGAGAGGAGATCGTGACGCCCATCCGGTCGCCGTCGTAGTCGACCGCGAGGACTGCGACGTTGTGCGGCACGAACCGCATGAGTGCGCGCAGGTCTTCGCCGCTCGTCACGCTCCGAGTCTATGGACGGTCCGGCGGCGTCAGCTTCGCGAAGCAGTCGGGGCAAATGCCGTGGCTGTGATGCTCGGGCGCTTCGGGTGTCAGCCGCATCGCCTGCACCTCGGCGACGTCGACCCACTCGTCGTCCACTTTGACGCGCTCGCACCAGGCGCAGCGAACGAGCACGGCGTCCGCAAAGGCTCTCTCGTTGAGGTCGCGGTTCTCAGCCACGGCGGGACTCTTTACGAGCCTACGACGGCGGGCCCCGAAGGGGAAGGGGGCTACTTGAAGATGTTGACCGCGCGGGCGGCCACGAGCAGGATCGTCAGCGCTGAAACGGCCGACTCGGAGAGCATCAGCATCTTCGTCCGGTGCGTGAGCGGCATCACGTCTGTCGGGCTGAACGCGATCGAGTTGGTGAAGGACATGTAGATGTAGTCGAAGAGCTGTGGATACCACCCCGGCGCAGCGAGGTCGGGGTTCTCCATCTGCGGAAACTGGAAGTCGGGAGGCGGCTGGTTCGGCTGCCCGCGTCTGACCGGGACCGCCGCGGTCGATCGCCCAGAACCACAGTCCGTAGGTGATCACGTTCGTTCCCCAGATCGTGACGCCCTTCAGGAGCAACTGGCCGCCGCTCGTCTCCTTTCCTTCGACGAGCGACGCGATCAGCGCCACCAGAGCCACGCCGGTGTCGAGGCTGATCACGCCGAGCAGCGTGAGTGCGACGTTTCGCCGGTGCCCGATCCGCTCGAGGAAGCGCCGGGCCGAGTCCCAGGCGAGCGAGACGAGCAGGATCGCTTCCGGCACGACGGCCATCGTCCACACCCACCAGTCGAACTTCCAGAGCTTCCAGTCGCGTTCCATGCTCACGAGCGCGAGGCAGAGCTGCAGCGCGATGACGGCGAGGACGGCCGGCGCGGCCTCCCATCTCCGCTCGACAGTTTCTTCCCGCGTCCTCAGCTCGGTGGCCACGGGAGGATCTTCCCGGACCAAGAAAAGAGCCGACGGACGAGGCTGCGGCTCCCTGTCCATCGGCTCTTTCAAAGGGGAAGGGCTGCGGCCCCCCATCCCTCTGTGAGAACGTGATCGGCCGGGGCGCTCCGGGTCCGGAGCCTCAACCGAGTGAACCGTTCGAGTGAACCACCGACCAAGTGATCAGAGAAGCGAGGGCCGGTCCCGATGATGGAATTACCGCGGGCCCCGATGCGGCGGGGGCCCGAGGATTCGAACGAAGACAAGCAGTGTGGGGCGGACCTGGCGGCGGGTTCGCCCTTTTTCAAACCGCAATCTTCGCTATCCGATGCTCATACGTCTCGACGACAACACGCTGGTGGATGACCTCTGCGCCCATTACCGGCGCTCGGGCTTCCGCGTCGAGCCCGTGGGCGGGGGCATGGTCGACGTCGCCAGGGAGAATGCCCCGACCCCGGAGCAGGAGCGGCACGAGATTCTGCTCCATCTGCGGGTCTGGGAGGCCGTGAACCCCGACGCGCGGGGCGAGCTGCTCCACTAGGGACGTACTACGCTGAGCGCCCGTGGAGGGTGTTCGCGTCGACAAGTGGCTTTGGGCGGCGCGGTTCTTCAAGACGCGGAGCGCGGCAACGGAGGCCGTTCTCGGCGGCCGGGTACACGTGAACGACGCGCGTGTGAAGCCGTCGAAGGAGATCCGCGTCGGCGACACCGTCGTCGTTAGCGTGCGAACCGTTCGGCGGATCGTCTCCGTTACCGGGCTGAGCGATCGGCGCGGCTCCGCGACCGTCGCTGCCACCCTCTACGCCGAGACCGCGGAGTCGATCACTTCGCGCGAGCAGGCAGCAGCCGAACGGCGGCTCGCACGGCCGGTCGGTGCAGATCTCGGCGCGCGCCCGACGAAGCTCGATCGCCGGCGGCTCGACGCGCTTCGTCGTGCGCAGAAGCGGCGGGGGTGAGATTCGAACTCACGAGCCCTTGCGAGCTAGCGGTTTTCAAGACCGCCCCGTTCGACCGCTCCGGCACCCCGCCGCGCACGCGTTGTACAGGACATCGGCCAATCTCCGACGAAAGGAACCAGGACATCGTGATGAACCGCGAGCAACTGCAGGCGGTGCAAGAGCCGCTCAAAGAACGGTATCGCCACGAGCCGGAGTCGGCGCTCGTCACGTTGCGGGCGACGGGCACCCTGGGCGAGGGCGTCACCTGTTCGGTCGCGACCGGCCGTGCAATCGCCGAGGCGGGGCTCCATCCTGCGACCGGCGGCGACGGGATGAGCCTCTGCTCGGGCGACATGCTCCTCGAAGCTCTCACTGCCTGTGCCGGGGTAACGCTGCGTGCCGTCGCGACGTCGCTCGGTCTCGACGTCGTAGCGGGGACGGTCCGTGCCGAAGGCGATCTCGACTTCCGCGGCACACTTGCCGTCAGCAAGGACGCGCCGGTCGGCTTCCGTTCGATCCGCCTCAGCTTCGAGCTCGAGAGCGATGCGACCGACGACGAGATCGACACGCTCCTGCGACTGACTGAGCGGTACTGCGTCGTGTACCAGACGATCGCCGCGACTCCTGCCCTGAGTGCCACCTGGGTCCGCGCAACGGCCTAGCTTCGAGCTCCTCGGTCACTGCGGCTCAGGTCGGTGGAGGGCGACGCCGAGCATCACCAGGGCGATTCCGGCAAGGTCGACGAGCGTAGGCAGCTGAGTGAGGACGATCACGCCGATCACGGTCGCGGTCGCCGGTAGGAGCGCGACGAAGAGCGCATAGGTCGCACGAGCCAGTCGAGCCATGGCGAGCTGATCGAACACATACGGGATGACGGACGACGACACGCCGACGCCGACTCCCGCCGCCAGCGCAACGGGGTCTGTAAATGCATGTGCGGCGCCGGCAAGGCCGATCGGCGATACGAACACGAACGCGACCAGCATTGCCGCGGCAAGGCCATCGATTCCTCCCATGGTGGAACGCCGCGCGACGCGATGCGCGAGCACGATGTAGGCCGTGAAGAGGACCGCGTTCGCGAAGGCAAACGCCAAGCCGACGGGCTGTCCGGTGAAGCGCGCGTTCGTCAAGAGGTAGACGCCTGCGGCCGCCGCCGTGAGCGCGGCGACGTTCCGGCCGATGCGTGCGCCGACGAGCGCGAGAAGGATCGGGCCGATGAACTCGATCGCGGCCACGGTCGCCAGCGGCAGTCGGTCGATCGCCACGTAGAAGCAGGCATTCATTGCGGCGAACACCGCACCGAGACCGATGATCAGCAACTGCCCGGAGCGATCAAGCCTCGCAAACGTCTTCCACGGCCTCCGCCAGGCGGCGAAAACCACTGCCGCAGAAGCGATCCGGAGCCACGCAACCCCCAGCACGTCGACGCGCGTGAACAAGAGGACCGCGAACGACGGGCCGAGATAGTGGAAGACGGCGCTCCCCGCGAAGTAGGCCTGAGGTGGAACAGCTGCCGATACCGGCGAACGACTGCGGAGTGCGCTGACCATCGTCGAAGTGTCGCGGGGCTCCATCGGAAGCGCCATGGCCATCCGAAGGCATGTCAATCACATTTCCTTTCAATCGACGGAGTTCGGGCGCTACGCTGTTCGAAATGGCTCAACTCGACGAAACCGACCGAAAGATCGTCGCCGAGCTGGTCGAGAACGCACGCGTCTCATTCGCCGAGCTGGGGCGGCGGGTCAACCTCTCGCCGCCGTCCGTCACGGAGCGGGTCCAACGCCTCGAACGAAGCGGCATCATCACCGGCTACCGCGCCGAGCTCGACCATCGCGCGCTCGGCTATCCGCTCACCGCGATCGTCCGAGTGAAGCCGGCGCCTGGTCAGATCCAGCGAATCCCCGAAGTCGCGGCCGCGATCCCGCAAGTTGGCGAGTGCCACCGCATCACAGGCGAAGACTGCTTTTACGTCACCTTGCATCTCCGCGCGATTGAGGAGCTGGGGGAGCTGCTCGATCGCTTTCTCGCGCACGGTGAGACCACGACCTCTTTGATCAACACCTCACCGATCCCACGGCGCAACCCTCCGCTGCCGCTGTAACCGCGAGCACGGCCGAATCCGGAGCGTTGCTATAACAGGTGCCTGATGGAGTCACTCGACGTCCGGGCGCTGCGGACGTCCCTCGGGCTCACGCAAGAGCAGATGGCCCATCGCCTCGGTGTGTCGTTCGCGACCGTGAACCGTTGGGAGACGGGAAAACGCTTGCCGTCTGTCTCGTCACGCCGCCGGCTCGAAGCGCTTGCCGGTGCGGCGGAGCCCGATTCGGTCGAGGACTCGCTTGAGGACGCCCGGTTCGCGAGCCTGATCGTGCCGCGCACGCCGTTCGTCGGCCGGGAAGCGGAACTGACGGAACTGGTCGAGCTTTTCGGCTCCAGCCGTGTACTCAGCCTGGTTGGACCGGCCGGTTGCGGCAAGACGCGGCTCGCGGTCGAGTTGCTGCGCCGCGCAGCGGGTCGGCTGGACTCGGTGACGGTGGTCGCATTGGAAGAGGTCGGCGACTCCGAACGGGTTGACGCAGCGGTGTCGGTGGCACTCGGTCTGAGGGACACTGCGCGCGTCCAGCCGCACGAACAGCTGCTTGCGTACCTCGCGCGGTCGCGCCACCTGTTGGTGTTGGACAACTGCGAACACGTTCAGCCTGGCGTGAAGCGTTTCTTGGAGACTGCTCTCGCCCGCGCACCGGACCTGCGAATCCTGGCGACGAGCCAGCGCCCTCTCGATGTCACCGACGAGCGGGTGTGGCGGGTCGCGCCGCTCGAGCGACTCGATGCAGTCCGTCTCTTCGTCGAACGAGCACAGCAGCGACGACCGGCCTTCAAGCTTAATGAAAGAAGCGTGGACGCCGTCACGACCGTCTGCCGGTATCTCGACGATCTCCCCTTGGCGATCGAGCTCGCCGCGGCGTGGTCAGGGGTGCTCTCGCCGGCCGAGCTCGCCGGCCGCCTGGCCGACGGATTCGCGTTGCTCGACGCTCCAAGCGGTGACGCTGGGCGGCATCGAACGCTCCGCGCTGCGGTCGAATGGAGCGACGGTCTCCTCCCCGCAGCTGACCGCCGTGCCCTGTCGGAGCTGTCGGTGTTCCGCGGTCGCTTCACCGCGGCCGAGGCTGCTGCCGTGACCGATACGGAGCCGAGTCACGTCGTGTTTCCTCTGCGTCAGCTTGTGGACTCCTCCTGGCTTGTCGCCGAGCTGGCCGACGACGACACCACCTACGCAATGCTCAACACGCTTCGCGCCTACGGCCGTGAGCTCTTGGATCGCAGTTCCGACGGAGACGAGGTTCGCATCCGTCATGTCGAGTTGTTCGTTGCGATGGCCGAAGCCTCCGAAGAAGGGCTGGCCGGACCCGACCAGTCTCGTTGGCGAATCCGGATGGAGCAGTCCGCGGGCGACTTCGACGCCGCTCTCGTGTGGGGATTCGAGGGCAACCACGTCGAGCTCACCCAGCGGCTTGTCGCTGCGCTCTGGCGCTGGTGGTACACGACGGGCCGGTTGATCGAAGGACGTCGCTGGGCGTCCGTTGCCCTCGCGTCCCGTCGCACGGCGGCGCCTGATCTCCAGGCGCGACTCTTGTACGTCAGCGCCGTTCTGGCGTCGGAGAACGGCGACTACACGACTGCTGTCGCACATGGAAAGGCGGCTCACAACGCGTTCGTGGCCATCGGTGACCATCGCGGAGCGGCGCGATCGAGCACCGTGCTCGGGAACATCGCGAAATATCGCGTCGACCTCGCGGCGGCAAGAGAGCATCTCAACCAAGCCGTGGCGAGCCAACGGGCGATCGCCGACGAACGAGGGACGGCAGTGGCATTGCAGAACCTGGCGTCGCTCATCCTCGATGGCGGTGACCTCGCGGCCGGCCGAGAGGTCCTGGAAGAGAGCCTCTCGCTGAAGCGAAAGATCGGCGACCGGCGTTCTCTCGCGTACGGCCTGATCAACCTCGGCGATCTGCTCGTACGCGAGCAGGCGCCTGACAAAGCTCGCGTCGTGCTCGCTGAAGCCGAAGCGATCGCCGCCGAGCTCAGCGATGAACGACTCGCGGCGTTCGTGGCCCACAACCTTGGCGACGTGCTCGCGCTGCTCGACGAGGAACGCGAGTCCATCGCGTACTACCGCAAGGCTCTCGACCGCTTCCGGCTGGTTCACGACGAGCGCGACGTCGCGTTGGCTTTGTGCAGCTTGGGCCGCGCCCTGCTCCGAGCAGGCGAGCGGGTCGAGAGTCTGTCGCTGCTCCAGGAGAGCGAGACGCTCGCTGCTCAGCTCGGCGACGAGCTCCGGCTTTCCGAGGCCCGCGCCGCGCTTCTGGCGGCTTCGTCGCCGCCTTCGGGCACGAGCCTTCCCGGCGGGCTTACGAGCAGACAGGCCGAGATTCTGGGATTGGTCTCAGCCGGGCTCTCGAATCGGGACATCGCCGTTCGGCTCGTACTGTCGGCGGGGACGGTGGAACGCCATCTGGCCAACGTCTACCGAAAGCTCGGAGTGAACAACCGCGTCGGGGCCACCCGCTACGCCCTGGCTCATGGATTGAGCAGCGATCCACTCGCGCAGGGGTTGCAGACGGTTACATAGTTTCCTGGATTCGCCTTCGGCGTCCGGTGCCTAGTTTGGGTCCCCCGCGGCTAGTCGGGCCTACCGAACGAAGGGATCGAGATGAAGGCGAGGAGCTGGACGATGCGTGCTGCAATTGTCGGTGCGCTTGTGATCGGAGGCGGGGCCATCGCCGCGCCGGCGTTCGCGACGGGTTTCCCGACGAGCACGTCGTTGGATTCGACTCCGAATCCGTCGGCCGCGTGCGGGTCCGTGACATTCACCGCAACCGTGAGTGGCGCGCCGTGGCCCGCCTCTCCTCTCGGTTTCGTCGAGCTCGCTGACAACGGCTCTCCGATCGGGCACGGTGTTCCTCACGTGGGACTTCGACAAGTTCCTCGGGAAGCCCATCATCCCGACGAACCACAGCTCGGGCACGCTGACGATTGGGCTGTCGGAGGGAACGCACGTCATCACCGGGAACTACATCCTCGGGACGGATCTCCCGAGTGCCGGCGGTCCGCTCGTCCAGAACGTGACGGCGGCGACATCGTCCATGTCGTTCTCGTCGTCGGCGAACCCGTCGGTGTACGGGCAGCCCGTCTCGTTCGACACCGCGGTGTCGAGCTCGTGTGCCGGTTCCGTGGCAGGCTCGATTCAGCTGCAGGCGGACGGCGCCAATCTCGGCGGCCCGACGACGCTCGACGCGAGTGGTCACGCTTCGACCCTCGACTCGAGCCTTGCGGTCGGCGCGCATCCGATGACTGCGACGTTCACGAGCACGAATCCGGACGTTCTTGGCAGCACTGCGTCGCTCTCGGGCGGCCCTTCTCTGGGTGCCGGCCTGCAGATCGTGACGCCGGCCGACACGACCACTGCTGTCTCGTCCACGCCGAATCCTTCGGAGTTCGGTGGCGGCGTGAGCTTCGACGCGACAACGACGACCGATTCCCCGAGCTTGGCGACCGCAACGGGAACCATTCAGTTCCGGGACAACGGCACAGACGTCGGTGCTCCGCAACCGCTGAATGCAGGTGGTCATGCCTCGATCAGCCGCTCGGATCTCTCCGTCGGCACGCACGCCATCACCGCCGTGTTCACGAGCTCCAGCTCGAACTTCCACAACAGCACCGGCAGTACGAGCCAGGTCGTCAACAAGGCGCGCACGGTGCTCGGCTACGACGGTGCCGTGAGCGCAGACTTCAACGACGCCGTTGTTCTTTCGGGTCGGCTCACCCGCGCGGACAACGCTGCTCCGATCGTCGGCCAGACCATCACGTTCACCATGGGCGCTGAAAGCTGTTCTCAGCTGACCGACGCGAACGGCGAGGCGGCATGCACCATCACGCCGAGCGAGGCCGCCGGACCATTCACGGTCGCGGCGTCCTTCGCGGGTGACGGCAACTACCTCGCCAGCGCGGACGGCAAGGCGTTCACCGTGACCCAGGAAGAAACGACCACCACCTACACCGGGCCGACCGTGATCGCCCAGGGCAACCCCGTGACGTTGTCAGGGCGTCTGCTCGAGGACGGCGTGACCCCGATCGCCGGGCGAACGCTCACCCTCACGCTCGGCAGCGGTGTCGGCAGCCAGAGCTGCACCACCGGCCCGACCGACGCCTCCGGCAACGGCCAATGCACGGTGACGAACGTCACCGTCGTGCAGGGTCTGAACCCGGTGAAGGCTGCTTTCGCCGGTGACGGCTACTACCTGCCTTCCGCGGACGCGAGCAAGAACGTGATCGTCTTCGCGTTCCCGAGTCGCGGCGTCTTCGTCCTCGGCGACCAGACGATCGGCGGTCAGGCCTCCGACCGTGACCTTCTGGGGTGCACAGTGGGCGAGTCAGAACATCCTCAGCGGTGGCGCCGGGCCGTCTGCGTTCAAGGGGTTCGCCGACACGCCGTCCTCCAAGCCACCGTCTGCGGCGGACGCTGGACGAGCTCGCCCGGCAACAGCTCGCCGCCGGTCGGCTCCATCCCGGCATACATGGGGACAGTGGTCTCGAGCTCGTTCACCAAGAACGGCGCGACGATCTCGGGGAACATCACCAAGATCGTCGTCGTCGTGACGCCCCCGGCTACGCATCCGACCCGGGCCATCCGGGCACCGGCACGATCATCGCAACGTACTGCTGACCGAACGATCGTGGGGAGGGCGCGCACGATCTGCGCGCCCTCCCACGACCGTTCGTACACTTCCGGCCATGCCGAAGGTCGGGCTTCTCTGGCGAGCGGAGTGGGACCCGCCGGAGGCGGACGGGTCGGTGATCGAGTCCTGCAAGTTGGGCGAGGTGTTTCGTGCGTTCTCGGCACTCGGCGTTACCGCTGAACCGGTCGTGTACTCCGACGACACGGTCGATGCAGTGCGCGAACAGCTGCTCGGCCTCGACGGTGTGCTCGTCTGGGTGAACCCGATCGAGCAAGGCCTTGATCGCTCGAAGCTCGACCCTCTACTGCGCGAGGTCGCCGACGCCGGCGTGTGGGTGAGCGCGCATCCCGATGTGATCCTGAAGATGGCCACGAAGCAGGTGCTCGTAGACACCAGGCAGATGAGCTGGGGCACCGACACGAAGCTTTATCGAACAGCTGAGGAGTTGCGAAACGCTCTCCCTCGCGCGGCTTGCTGAGCAAGGCCGCTCGTGTTGAAGCAGCATCGCGGCATGGGAGGAAACGGTGTCTGGAAGGTTGAGTCGGACGATCCGACCGGCGACGGCGACACGATGCTGCATGTACAACAAGCCACGCGAGGGACGCCGTCCCGGAGCGGATGTCCATGGACGAGTTCGTAGCCGGCTGCGAGCCGTACTTCGACAGAGGCGGGTCGATGGTCGATCAGCCCTATCAGGCACGGCTCGGCGAAGGACTGATCCGCGTCTACATGACGCACGACGTCGTGGTTGGGTTTACGCACCAGTACCCGCGTGGGCTGATGCCTCCGGCCGAGGCTTCGCCTGCGTCAGCGTCGAAAACGTTCGAGCTGCCGTCGGCCGCTCCGTACGGTGACCTCCGCGGCAGGATGGAGTTGGAGTGGCTGCCGCAGCTGCAAGCAATCCTCAACCTCGACACCCACGCGTTGCCCGTCATCTGGGACGCCGATTTCCTGCACGGACCGAGGACGAGCTCAGGCGACGACAGCTATGTGCTGTGTGAGATCAACGCGAGCTCCACCTTCGCCTTCCCGGAGCACGCAATGCCGACCGTCGCAAAGGCTGCAATCCAACGGATAAAAGCGCAGCGGACGCGCGTCAAGGGCTAGTGCTCGAGCTGCAGCCAGTGCACCCACGCCGCGCTTTGCGGCAAGCAGCGCGACGGCGGCGATCGCGCCGATCACGACGGCGCCGGCGACGAGCAGTAGACGAGCTCGCGATCCGCCGACCGTCACTCCGACCGCTCAGATCCGAGCGGAGGACGCGGGGCAGCCGTTGCCAGGTGGGCGAGAACGTGTACGCCGAGCGCACCGACCCAGACAACGAAGCTCGCCTTGTGCAGGAGGAGCGTGAGCCCGTGGCCGGGCTTTTCGACGATCAACACGATCCCGGTCGCGAGAAGGGCGATCGTCGACAAGGCGACGACGGGACCCAGCAGGCGAAGCAGCAGATGCGGCGGTCCCGCTTCGACGTAGTCCGGGCGCTGCGTGTAATAGCGGTAGATCTTGTAGCCCGTGCTTCCGAGCTTCAGCGCCACCACCGGAACGACGAGCAGGCCGACGAAGATGTGCCACGAGAGCATGCTGCGGAGGGAGATCAGGGTGATGCCCTCGATGGCAAGCAGCACCATGAGCGCGACACCAGTGAGCGCTGTGAGTCGTGCGTTGCCTTCAGGCCCTGCGGTCCGCATGCAATCAGTTCACCAGCTGGAAATGAACCTTCGATGAGCGGCAATTCATCGTCGACTCACGCGCAGCACGCACAATTGGGATGTGCGCGTGCTCATCGTCGAGGATCAGCCCAAGCTCGCTGCGCTGCTCGCTCGAGGGCTGCGCGAGGAGGGGCATGCGGCCGATATCGCCGAGCGCGGCGAGGACGCCGCCTGGATGGCGCTCGCCGCGCGGTACGACGCCATCGTCCTCGACATCATGCTGCCGGGCATCGACGGCCTCGAGACGTGTCGCCAGCTTCGGCTGGGCGGGGTCTGGACTCCGGTGCTGATGCTGACCGCGCGAGACGCTGTCGGCGACCGGGTAATCGGTCTCGACGCCGGCGCTGACGATTACCTCACCAAGCCGTTCTCGTTCGAGGAACTGCTTGCGCGGCTTCGTGCGCTGAACCGACGCACGCCTGCGGAGCGGCCGGTGACGGTCGAGGTCGGTGACCTGCGACTCGATCCGGCGGCCCATCGTGCGTGGCGCGGCGAAACGGAGCTCGACCTCTCGGCGAAGGAGTTCGCACTGCTCGAGCTGCTCATGCGCCGGCCAGGCAACGTGCTGACGCGCGGGCAACTTCTCGAAGGCGCATGGGATATGGCATACGAACGCCGCTCGAACATCGTCGACGTCTACATCCGTCATCTGCGCGAGAAGATCGACAGACCCTTCGGGAGCGACACCATCGAGACGGTGCGCGGCGTCGGCTATCGGCTCAAGGAACACGCATGAGGTCGCTGCCGATCCGCGTGCGCCTGACGCTCGCGTTCGCGGTCGTGATGGCAGCAGTGCTCGCGGGGATGGGCTCCTTCGTCTACGTCCGTGTCGGCGGCGCGCTCATCACGTCGGTCGACCAATCGCTCAATCTCCAGGCTCGCGAGGCGGTGAGCCACGCGAGTGAGGGCAAGCACTTGGTCGATCCAGACGCGACGGGAGGGGTGACGCTCGCCGAGTTCGTGACGCCGACCGGCGCAGTGACGAGCTCGACCCCGGCAAACCTGCCGCTCCTCCTCTCGCAGCAGCAGATCCTGCGCATCGCGGGCGGTCGCGCGATGCGCGGGTCGATCGAGCGTCCGAACGGCGACTGGAGGTATCTCGCCGTACGAGCTCCGGGCGGCGTGGTGATCGTTGCGCGCTCGCTCGAGCCGCGGGAGGAGTCGCTGCACCGCTTGTTCAGGGAGCTGCTCTTTGCTTCGCCACTCGCGCTTCTGCTCGCCGCGCTTGGCGGCTACGGCCTCGCCGCTGCTGCCCTCCGACCGGTTGAAGCCATGCGCAGGCGCGCCGCCGCAGTGTCGGCGACGACACCGGGCCGGTTGCCGGTCCCGTCCAGTCGCGACGAGATCTCGCGCCTCGCCACGACGCTGAACGAGATGCTCGCTCGCCTCGAAGCGGCGTTCGAGCACGAGCGGCAGTTCGTTGCGAACGCAAGCCACGAGCTGCGCACGCCGCTCGCGATGCTGCGAACCGAGCTCGAGCTCGCGCTGCGCCGGCCACGCACGCACGACGAGCTTCACGATGCAGTGCAGTCGGCCGCGCAGGAGACCAACCGGCTGTCGCAGCTCGCAGAAGATCTGCTCCTGATCGCTCGAGCCGATCAAGGAGCGCTTCCGCTTCGCACGGAGCCCGTGGGCGTCGGCGAGCTTCTCTCGATCGTGACCGAACGCTTTGCCCGACGCGCGCAGGAGCTGGGACAGGAGATTGACGCGCGGCCCACGAGCGCGTCGGTCGCCGCCGATCCGGCGCGTGTCGAACAGGCCCTGGCGAATCTCGTCGACAACGCGCTGGCGCACGGTGCAGGCCCGGTCGACCTCTTCGCGGTGGAGCGGGACGACGTCGTCGAGTTGCACGTCGCCGACGCCGGGCCTGGCTTCCCCGCCGGGTTCATCGAGCGCGCGTTCGACCGGTTCAGCAGGGCGGACGAGGCGCGCACGACAGGCGGGAGCGGGCTCGGGCTCTCGATCGTCGCGCTGATCGCGCAGGCGCACGGCGGATCCGTGGGCGCCGCCAACCGGCCGGACGGCGGGGCGGATGTGTGGCTCGCGCTACCGCGCGCTCCGGTTTCCTATCGTGCCGGCGGAGTGAGCGCAGGAGCTGAGCCGAGCCTCCGCGGCGCACCGTATTCCCACAGCGCCTCCGGCACGGACACCGAGCCGCCCTCGTCCTGAAAGTTCTCCATCAGCGCGATGAGCGTGCGTGCGGTTACGGCAGTGCCGTTCAGTGTTGCGACGTGCTCGAGCTTGCCGTCGCGGCGGGTGCGAATGTCGAGCCTCCGCGCCTGAAAGTCCGTCGTGTTCGACGTCGACGTCAGCTCGCGGTAGCGCTCCTGGCCGGGGAACCAGCCTTCGATGTCGTACTTCTTCGCGGCGGACGCGCCCAGATCGCCGGCTGCGATGTTCACGACGCGATAGGGGATGTCCAGATCGCCGATCAGCTCTTCCTCGATTGCGAGCAGGCGCTCGTGTTCGTCGCGTGCGACATCGATCGTCGTGAAGACGTACATCTCCACCTTGTCGAACTGGTGTACGCGGAACATCCCGCGCGTGTCCTTGCCAGCGGCGCCGGCTTCGCGGCGGAAGTTCGTCGAGTAGCCGGCATAACGCAGAGGCAGCTCCTGCTCGAGGATCTCGCCCATGTGCATCGCAGCGAGTCCGACCTCCGCGGTGCCGGTGAGATAGAGCTCGTCACGCTCGACGCGGTAGATGTTCACTTCGTCGGTCGGCAGGAACCCGGTGCCGTACATCGCTTCCTCCCGCACGAGCACGGGCGGCAACACCGGCACGAAGCCTTTTTGCACGAGCCGGTCGAGCGCATAGCGGTACAACGAAAGCTCGAGGAGTGCGACATCGCCGATGCGATATGCGAAGCGCGATCCGGAGACTTTGGCCGCGCGTTCCATGTCGATCCAGCCGAGGGCTTGCGCGAGGTCGAGGTGATCCTTCACCGGGAAGTCGAAGGACGGCGCGTCGCCGATGCGGCGGATCTCCACCGCGTCCTCGTCGGTGAAGCCGTCGGGTGTGTCGTCGGCCGGCGGGTTCGGCACGCGGTCGAGCAGCTCCTTGCGCCGTGCCTCCGCAGCGCCCAGCTCCTCCTCCAACCGCTGTAGCTCGACCTTGACCTGCTCGAGCTCGGCGAGTTGCTCTGCCGTCGGCTTGCCTTTCAGCTTTCGCTTCGCACGGAGCTCCTCGGCCTGCGGCTGCACGTCGAGGACGGCGCGGTCAGCGGCCATCAGCTCGTCGAAAAGCTCCGCGGCGCCCTTTCGGGCGAGCGCGGTGCGGAATCCTTGCGGATCACTTCGGGCGGCGCGAAGGTCGATCACCCCAGAGAGTCTACGAAGGCGTCGAGCAATTGAGCGACTCCTTCGTGCTCGACGTCGGGCACCACGAGATCAGCGCGCGCGAGGATCTCGTCGTGCGCGTTCGCGACGGCGACGCGGAAACCGGCCCAGTCGAGCAGCTCGCGGTCGTTCTCGCCGTCGCCGCAGGCGACAGTCTGCGCGGGCGTGAAGCCGAGGAGGTCGGCGACGAACTGGAGCCCGGAGCCTTTGCTCACGTCGGGATGCGCGAACTCGAGGAAGTGGGGCAGCGACTTCGAGACGAAGAGCCTGCCGGCAAAGCGCGGCTTCAGCACGTCCTCGAGCTCGTCGAGCGCTCGCGGATCGCCGACCGCGACGAGCTTCGTCGGATCGTCGTGCAGCCACTCGTGAAGCGGCCCTACCGCGTGAATTTCGAGCCCCTGAAAGTCCGCATACGCGCGCGCCTCGGGCGTCACCTCTGCCACGTACAGCTGGTCGTCGACGTAGCAGTTGACGTGGAACCGAGCAGCGACGACCGCGTCGATTGCTTCGAGCGCGACCGCCCTCGGGATGGGTACGTGCCTGAGGAACGTGCCAGTCGTCGGATCGGCGACGACGGCGCCCTGGTAGCAGATGACGGGATCGTCGATCCCGGCCTCTTGGACGTACGGAAGCACGGCGCGGAACATGCGGCCGGTGACGACGATCACGTGCGTGCCTGCCGCGCGCACGCGGGCGATCGCCTCGAGCGTGTGCGGTCGCAGTACCGCATCGGAGGCGATGAGCGTGCGGTCCAGGTCGACCGCGAACGCGGAGACGTGCTTGGGGAAGGTGGCCGGAAGCTCGAGCAGCGCGGCTACGGCGGTGTGCCGCCGGTCGCCTTGACGACGAACGCGGCGACGTCGGCGATCTGCTGGTCACTCAGCTGGCCTTTGAATGACGGCATCACACCCTTGCCGTTGGTGACCCGCGCCGTCACCAGGCGGTAGTCCGGCTTCGGGGTGACCGTGTCGAGGTTCGGGCCCGACCGTGCCGGTTGCGTGCGCGGCGGCGAGTGTGTGGCAGCCGACACATCCGGCGCTCTTGAAGATCCCGGCTCCGGCAGTGGGATCGCCCTTGAGCTTGAACGCAGGCGTCGCGGGCTCGGCCGCAGCCTGTGGCAGGGAACCGACCACGGTGACCGGCGCTGGGCTCACGACACCTTCGGCCCCGCAGCCTGCGGCGACGAGCAGCACCGCAAATGAGAATGCGATGAGAAATCCCCGGCGCACGAAGCGGGACTCTACCTTTCGTCACTACCATCTGAGTCATGAAGCGGAAGTCGTTTGGGCGCGATGCAGGGCTCACCCTGCGGATGATCTTCACGAGCGGCCTGCTCGGGCTGCTCTACGTCGGCTTCGCGGTCGCGCTGCTCTATTTCGCTCACCTCTCGCTGGCTCCGATGCTCGTGATCATCGTCCTGATCGCGGTCGTCCAGTACTGGACGTCGGACAAGGTGGCCCTGGCGGCGTCCGGTGCCAAGATCGTGTCGCGTGAGGAGGCGCCCGACCTGCACGCGATGGTCGAGCGGCTCTGCGCGATGGCCGATCTGCCCAAGCCGCGGATCGCCGTGATCCCGACTGACGTCCCGAATGCGTTCGCCACCGGTCGCAGCCCGAAGCACGCGGCGGTCGCTGTCACGAACGGGCTCTGGAAGCGGCTCGAGCCACAGGAGATCGAGGCTGTCCTCGCCCATGAGCTCTCGCACATCGCCAACCGCGACGTGCTGATCATGACCGTGGCGAGCTTCTTCGCGATGCTCGCCGCGCTGATCACCCGCTGGGGCCTCTACTTCGGCATGTTCGGCGGCTTCGGCGGCGGCAACCGGAACAGCAACAACAACAACGGCGGCAACCAGATCCCGGTGTGGCTGATCATCTTCGTCGTCGCGGCGATCACGTACGCGGTGAGCTACATCCTGATCCGGACGATCTCGCGCTACCGCGAGTACGCGGCCGACCGCGGCTCCGCATTGATCACCGGCGCCCCCGAGAATCTGATGAGTGCGCTGCAGAAGATCGCGAGCGGTATCACGCAGATCCCGCAGCAGGACCTGCGCGAGGTCGCGGGCATGAACGCGTTCTTCATCGTTCCGACGAACTGGCGTAACCACGTCGGCGAGCTCTTCATGGATCATCCGCCGCTCGAGAAGCGGATCGCAGCTCTCTCGCAGATCGCGCGCGAGATGGGCAAGTCGGTTTCGTAGCACTCGTCAAAAGCCTTTCCAGGCGGCTACCGCGGCCGCGACTGCGGACGCCTTTAGGGGTTTTCGCGCGTGGGAATCCGCGCTAGCGGATTTCCACGCTTGCGCAAAAACTCAGATCGGCGCGTCGAACAGGGCGAGCCACTTCGACGAGGTCTTTCTCGACCGGCAGCTCCGGCTCGAGCTTCGCCTTCAGCTCCAGCTCCCGCGCGTTGTCGCGCTCCTGCTTCTCACCCGTCGGCACGAACGGCCAGAACGTGCCGGTCTTGAAGCCGTAGATCCAGTACACCGGATGCTCGCCGCCTGCGAAGCGGAACACCGCGGCGAGCAGTTGCGCGCCGAACCCGCGCTCGTTGAACTCCTGCGCCACCGCGTACACCGCGGTGACCTGGTCCTCGAGCTCGGGGTCCTCCACGATTACCCACTCGAAGCCGAACGTGTCCTTCTTCCGGTCGAGCTTCGAGCCCGAGCCGGCAGCGACGCTCTGCAGCAGTTGCTCTACGTCGTTGTCGACCTGCGTGAACTCGCCGGCCGACAGCGGCTTGAAGACGAGCGCGCCGACGCCCGCGGGCTTGAGCCCGCACCCGACGTCGAGCGTGATCGCAGCCGTCGTCAGCGCGAACAGCCGGTCGCGCGCCGGTTCCTTCAGCTTCTTGCGCCCGAAGAGAACGTTGCTGAGACCCACTACGACTTCGAGCCCGGCTCGATCTCCTTCGCCTGGTCGCCGGGGCCGACCTCGGCCTTCAGCTTCGCAAGCTCGTCGTCGACCTGACTCGTCGCTGAGATCTGAGCGAGCTCGCGGTCGAGCTGGGTGCGGTTGTCGCCGATGTCCTCGAGCGCCCCGGACGCCGTGAGCTCGTCGATCGCGGATGCGCGCGCCTGCAGCTCCTCGGTCTTGTCCTTCGCGCGCTGGATCGCCATGCCGGTGTCTTCCATGCCGCGCCCGATGCCGGTCGCGGCCTCCCCGATCTTGACCTGGGCCTCGGCGGCGGAGTACTGGGCCTTGATGACCTCTTTCTGCGAGCGGAACGACTCGATGCGCGTCTCGAGCTGCTGTTGCGAGGCGATGAGCTTCTCCTGCTGGTCGGCCAGCTGCTGCACCTGCGCGTCGAGCCCCTGAAGCTGCTGTTGCGCGGCGGCCTTGCGCTCGAGCGCCTGGCGCGCAAGATCTTCGCGATTCGCTGCGACCGCCTGGCGAGCCTGCGTCTCGAGCTTCACGACGTTCTGCTCGATCGACTGGGTCTGGAGCTCGAGCCGCTTCTTCGCCGTCACGACGTCGGCGACGCCGCGCTTGACGTTCTGGAGCTGCTGGAGCATCTGCTCGTAGGAGTAGTCGAGCGTCTCCGTTGGGTTCTCGGCTCGGGTCAGGAGCTTCGAGAACTTCGCCTTCACGACTAGGGACGCGCGCTGCATCAAACCGGCCATTCCTTCTCCTCCTCGGGGGTTCCGGTTAGCCTAGCGCCGTGCTGATCGAGCGGAGCATGCATCCCGACTGGCTGTCGAACTCCTTCGCCATCGCCGATCGCGAGGGCGGCACCGCCCTCTTCGTCGACTCCGGCGCCGACGTGGGTCCGCTCGTCGCGGCGATCGAGGCCTGGGGCGCAACCCCCGCCGCGATCCTCCGCACCCATTCTCACCCCGACCACGTCGTGCACGAGCACGAGCTGCGTGCGCGCTACGGCATCGAGGTCATCGCCGAGCCCGGGGAGTGGGAGTGGGGCGGCCTGCGCGTCCGCGGCGTCCCGACGCCCGGTCACTCCGACGACATGGTCGCCTTCCTCGTCGACGACGCGGTGTTCACGGGCGACACGCTCTTCAAGGATGCAGTCGGAGGCGGCGACCTCGAGCAGGTGCGGGCCTCCGTGATGGACGTCTTCATGGCTCTGCCGGACGAGACGCGCGTCCTGCCCGGGCACACGGACGAGACAACCATCGGGCGGGAGCGCACGGAGAACCCGTTCGTGCGGGTGTGGAGCGGCGCGACGCCCGAAGGCGCCGATCGTGTGCGGGTGGCAGGCCGCGAGGCGACGCTCATCGTCTGGTCGCCCGACTACGACGGCAAGGGCAAGGCGTGGGTGCGGTTCGAGGACGGTGAGGACGCGATCGTCGGCGGTTCGCGAGTCGAACGGGACTGACCGCTTTGTCCGGTGCCTGGCACCGCTTTTGACCGCGCACCCACCTGTCCGAAACGGACGGTAGTTTGCGGGCGATGCGCCTGCTCGTCGCCCGCTGTGAAGTCCGTTACACCGGCCGCCTGAACGCCGTCCTACCGGAGGCCGTGCGCTTGCTGATCCTCAAGGCCGACGGCTCCGTGCTCGTGCACGACGACGCCGGGGGATTCAAGCCTTTGAACTGGATGACCGCGCCGACGTCGGTCGAGGACACGGGCGACACGTTGATCGTGCGCAAGCCGAAGACCGACGATGCGCTCGAGATCAGGCTCGTAGAGATACTGAGTGACGTCACGCACGACATGGGCGAGTCGGCGGCGCTGCAGAAGGACGGTGTCGAACGCGACCTGCAGGAGGAGCTCGCTGCCGTGCCGACGGCGCTTGGCGAGGAGTTGACGCTCGTGAAGCGCGAGTGGGCGACCGAAGTCGGTCCGGTCGATCTCATGTGCCGCGACGAAGACGGTGAATGGGTCGCCGTCGAGATCAAGCGCATCGGAACGATCGAAGCGGTCGAGCAGTTGACGCGGTACCTCGGCTTCATCCGCGAGGATCCGGCGAAGAGTGCGTGTCGCGGCATTCTGGCCGCGCAGAAGCTGAAGCCGCAGGCGATTGCGCTCGCGGATTCGCGCGGAATCCGCTGCGTCGAGGTAGACCTCGCGCTGCTGCGAGGCGAGCGCGAACCTGACCTGACACTCTTCACTGCGTAAGCTGGGTCGCCTACCAGGGAGGACCGCATGGCCGTGAAGTTGCTCCGCTGCTCCGGGCAGTGGGTGAAGATCAAGGCGCATCCGTGCTGGAAGGTCGAGAAGGCCTTGCAGGACATGGGCATCGAGTACGAGCGCGTGAACCTGCCGTCGGGTAAAGGCAACCGCAGCGACATCGAAGCGATGACCGGGCAGAAGAAGTACCCGGCGATTCAGTTCGAGGACGGAAGTGTCTATCGCGAGGAGTCGAAGGACATGGAAGCGACGATCCGCGCCGGCAACTTGATGGACAAGGCGCGCGGCGCGGCGACCGCCGAAAGCTCTGGCTAGACTTTCTGCCGACCCTGGGGCTATAGCTCAGTTGGGAGAGCGCCTGGTTCGCAATCAGGAGGTCGGCGGTTCGAGCCCGCCTAGCTCCACTCCGAAGAGCCCTGGAAACAGGGCTCTTTTGCGTTCAGGATGGTGCTCGAAGGAAGAAGTCGTCGATCCCATCCGTCTAGTGCGTGCGGCAGGTCAAGCAGGTCAACTGAGGAGGCACGGATCCCATGCATTCAGTCCGACGCAGACTCCCGCTACGCCGTCTTGCTCTATCCGCCGCAGTAGCCATTTGCTGCGGCGCCGCTGTCGCCTCCGCGGCGAGCGCTTCGACCGCCAGTGGCCCGCTCTCCGGCACCTGGTCGGGGAAGTACGGCGGCGCCTACCGCGGTACCTTCACCCTTCACTGGAAGGAGTCGGGATCGAAGTTGAGCGGAACGATCAAGCTCTCGACGAACGGGAATGCCAAGCTCAACGTCACGGGCACGGTGCACGCGAGCACCATCCGCTTCGGGACCGTCGGCTCCTCGGCGATTACCTACTCGGGCTCGGTGTCGGGCAAGTCCATGTCGGGCAGCTATCACACCCCTGGAGGTGGAGGTTCCTGGAGCGCCCACAAGACTTGATGGGGTGATGGCGAACCTGGGATTCCGGATTCTCGGAGGCATCCATGCACGGGTCTACCGGGCGACCGGCGGCAAGGTGGGCGGGCGCGCGGGCAATGTGCCCGTGCTCCTGCTGACGACGACCGGGCGCAAAAGCGGCCGGCAGCGGACGAGCCCGCTGCTCTATACGCGGGCCGGCGACAACGGCTACATGGTGATCGCGTCGAAGGGCGGCGCACCCCAGCACCCGCTCTGGTACCGAAACCTCCAGGCGAACCCGCTCGCCGAAGTAACGGTTGGCCGGAAGACACAGCAAGTCCGTGCACGCGATGCGCAGGGCGAGGAGCGCGAGCGGCTGTGGCGCGCGCTCGCGGATCTGTATCCCGGCTACGACCGGTACGCGCAGAAGACGAGTCGACGCATCCCGGTCGTCGTGCTCGAGCCGCGTTTACGTTGACTGACTCGTCAGTCTGTTTGAAAACGGTGCGCGCGGGCGATCCCAGCCTTCTTGGACCCTAATTCGCTGGAGGGAAGGATCCACATGGGAGGAGCGCATCCGTTCACTCGCGGCGTGCACGTGTTGGTGCTGCTTGCCGCAACGCTCGCAATCGTGCTCGGCCTTGGCGCCTCGCCGGCCAGGTCAGGCACGGCGATCACGAACCCGAAGCATTTCTTCTGGGCCCCCGGGCAGTCGCCGACGGGCACGGTGAACTCGGTTACGTCCGACCTCATCTACCACGGCGGCAATCTCGGTGCCGGCGCCATCGGCATCCAGAAGGAACCCGCTGTCTATCTCGTCTACTGGGGCCCCGAATGGGCCACCGGCTTTACGACGCCGGACAGCGCTACCGGCCAGCTCTACTCGAGCAAGACGCTGCAGAACTACGTCAACTCGTTCTTCAGCGGCCTGGGCGGGAGCCCGTGGGCCGGCGTCCAGACGCAGTACTGCCGCAATGTCCTGGCCGGCACGACGAGTTGTGCAGGTCTTCCGGGAGCAGACTTCATCACGAACCCGAGGAACCAGTTGAAGGGCGTCTGGACGGATCCGACTCCGGTGCCCTCCGACATCGTGACCCTCGGTCTGGCGGAGAACCTCGTCAACGATCCGATCGCGGCCGAAGCCATGCGCGCGTCGGCGCACTTCAAGTACGACCCGAACGCGACGTACATCGTGTTGACGCCGCCGAGCACGATCGCAACGGGCCAGCCGGTGTACTGCGGCTACCACACGCAGACCACCAGCATCGATGGGTACGGCAATCCGTATCGGATCGAGTACGCCTTCATCCCGTTTCAGAACATGGACTGGCCGGGACTCGGAACGGGTGGTTGCGGCCAGCACTTCGTCAACGCGACGAGCGATGCCTTCGGCAATGGCATCTTCGACGGCTACAGCATGGTGGTCGGCCACGAGTATGCGGAAGCGGTCACCGATCCGGACAACTACTTCTCGAACCAGGACGGTTGGAACGACGTGCAAGGCAGTGAGAACGGCGACAAGTGCGCGTGGGCGGCCAACTCGCAGAACATCACGCTCGGCGGCCACCAGTTCGCCGTGCAGCCGATGTGGAGCAACGAGGCGTTCGACGCGGGCAAGGACGGCTGCGCCCTCTCGCGCTAACGGAGAGGCCGCAATCGAGGGGAGAACCCCGCAGCCGGGTTCTCCCCTTTTCTTAAGACGTTCTTCAGCACATGATGTGTTCTATGGGCGTGCTTCGAGTGCTCGCAGTCCTCGCGACAGCTGCCGTGGCGTTCGCCGTTCCCGCAATAGCGAGCGCGGCGACGTCGACGAGCTCGAACTGGGCGGGCTACGCGGTCACGGCCGCAGATCCGGCGGCGCCTGTCTCGTATACGAGCCTGTCGGGCTCGTGGGTCGTGCCGGTCGCGAACTGCAGTGCGAGCCCGGCCTCGTTCTCCGCATTCTGGGTGGGGCTCGGCGGCTTCGCCGAAACGTCGCAAGGGCTCGAGCAGATCGGTACCGAGTCCGACTGCACGGCGAGCGGCCGCGCAACGTACGGCGTCTGGTACGAGCTCGTTCCGGACGCGTCCGTTCCGGTGAAGCTCAAGGTCTCCCCCGGCAACAGGATCTCGGCGAACGTCACGGTGAACGGTCAGCTCGTGATCGTGAACCTCAAGAACCTCACGCGGAAGACCTCGTTCACGAAGCGCCTCTTCATGTCTGCGCCCGACGTGTCGTCGGCCGAGTGGATCGCGGAGGCTCCGTCAGCGTGCACGAGCTACGGGTCAGTGCAAGACGCTGCCGCTCGCCAACTTCGGCACGGTGTCGTTCACCTCGGCGCTGGCGCTTGCCGCGGGCCACGGAGGAACGATCGCCGACGCCGGCTGGGCGGCCACGTCGATCGAGCTCAAGGCCTTCACCGGCGCGGTTCCGAGCGAGCTCTCGGCCTGACGGCGCCTCGTTCAGCGTCACCTGGGCCGCCGCGAATTCTTAGGAACCCTTCACGCCCCTCTTAGGGAGCGCGGTCAGCCTGTGCACATGAAAAAGACCAGAATCGCCCTCGTTACGGTCGGGCTCCTCGCACTCGCCGGCGGCAGCACTGCGCTTGCGAGCAAGAGCAATTCCCCGACAAAGAAGACGCTCGCCGCATCGAGCGGCGGGCGGCACGGCCCCGGGGACGAGCTCGACGCAGCGGCGTCGTATCTCGGCACCACGGCCGCAAGCCTCCTCACCCAGCTTCAGGCCGGCAAGACGCTTGCGCAGGTCGCGGCGGCGACGAACGGCAAGTCGACCGCGGGGCTGATCGCGGCGCTCGTCGCGGCTGAGAAGACGGAGATCGCCGCTGCAGTGACCTCCGGGAAGCTGACGCAGGCTCAAGCAGATCAGATCACAGCGACGTTGACGCAGCGCTTCACCGATCTCGTCAACGGCGTTCATCCTGCAGGCGGCCCGGGCGGCTTCGGTCACGGCCCCGGAGGCGGTGGCGGATGATCTCGCCGCGGCGGCCACGTATCTCGGCTCGACGACGACGAACCTCATGACCCAGCTTCAGGCCGGCAAGACGCTCGCGCAGGTCGCGGCGGCCACGAGCGGCAAGTCGTCGGCGGGTCTGATCGCGGCGCTCGTCGCGGCAGAGAAGACGGAGATCGCCGGCAAGGTGACATCAGGCGACCTCACGCAGGCCGAGGCAGACCAGATGACCGCAACGCTGACGGCCCGCTTCACGGACTTCGTAAACGGCGTTCGCCCCGCGGGCGGCCCCGGTCATGATGGCTTCCGCCACGGATCCTTCCGGCAGCACGGGTCCTTCCAGTTCCAGCCGGCCGGGTCCAACGCCTAGGAGGGTTGGCGGAACGGTGCTCGTTGCACGGGTGCGATGGGGCTCCCGAGGACGCGGCAGCGCGGCGTCCAGCGCGGCCGTGCGACTCAGCCAGTGTTTCGCCAACCCTCCTCAGCTGACATCGCGAGACCACGCGGCCAGCAGGCCACGGTAGTGCTCGGCGAACCTCTCGTGTTCATTCGAGGGGAACGTCGAGCGCACCGTGGCCAGGAGCAGCCGGTCGAACTCGTCGCTCTCGAACCATTCGCGTGCCGCCTCTTCGAGGTGCGCGAGCGGGCCTGCGCAGAACTCGGCGTAGGCGTCCGTCTGGAAGTGCTCGTCGGCGAGCTGCCGGTACGCATCCAGCTTCTCCTCGTATGAGATGTCGTCCCGGTCGGCGATCTCGAACCACGGCAGCGTGTCGACGTCGATGCGCATGCGCCGTTTGTCTGCAAGACAGAACGCGCACCAGCGCACGAGTGCCGTGATTGCCCACGGGAAGTAGTAGTGCAGGCTCGTTACGGCAACGTCCGGCGACGCGTTCGCGTAGTCGATCGGGAACACCTCGCCCTCGGCGCACGATCGACTCGCACGAGTTGAACTCCCAGCGGAAGAACGCGTTCACGACTTTGGAGATCGTCTCGACCTCGAAGCCCTGATCCGGCGTCAGGAAGTCGTGCTTCACCTGGTAGCGGTCGTACATCGGCTTGTCGGGGTCGAACCACATCACCCTCGTCTCGGCGCCGATCGACAGGCTGCGCGCGAAAACCTCGAAGTCATCGACCGCAGACTGCACGTGCATCAGCTGCTCACCCGACTCGTCGTAGCCGCGGCGCAGCTCCTCCTTGTTGCGCGCGCGCGACACGCCGCGCCACTGGCCGCCGTCGAACGGCTTCAGGTAGAGCGGAAAGCCGACGTAGTCACCGATGTCGTTCAAGTCGAACGAGCGGTTGTAGCGCGCCGCCGTCGCGGGGAAGCGCTCGTTCCACGGCGGTTGCTTGTGCGGGACCAGCCACGTGTCGGGCACCTTGAGCCCGAGGCGCATCATCGCGCAGTACGCCGAGTGCTTCTCCATCGACTGGAACGTGAACGGGTTGTTCAACAGGTAGACGTCGTCCATCAGTGCGATCTTCTTCAGCCACTCCCGCGGCAGGAGATACCACCAGCCGACGCGATCGAGGACCAGCGAGTACCTCGGCTTGTAGCGCAGGTCGAAGGGCTCGTTGAACACACGCTCGATCTCGAGCTCGTGCCGTTCGCCTCGCCACTCGAACCTGCCGACTCGCGCAGCGAGCGCCTCGAAGGCCGTCGGCCAGTCGTCTTCGGTGCCGAGCACGAGCCCGATCAGATGCTTCATCGCCACACCCTCCGTAGGAGCGGTGCAAGGTGTGACTCGAGCGCGCGCCGCCACGTCGGCCAGTCGTGGCCGCCGCGGGCCGCGTGGAAGTTCACGGCATAACCCTGCGCCGCCAGGGCTTGCGCGACCGCTGCGTTGTTCGCGTAGTTCTCCTCGTCGAGCCCGCAGGTGATCGTCGTCGGCACCGGCCGGGCGCGATCCTTCGCGTTCAGCACGCTGCCGACGAAGCGGTCGACGCGCGAGAAGCGGGGAAAGCGCCCTTCCTGCGGGTCGGTTCGGCGGCGGAAGTAGCTCCCCGACTGGAGGAAGAGGCCCGAGAAGGCGCGCGGCTCCAGCCGGTGCGCATGGAGAAGCGCGAGCCCGCCGAGGCTCGAGCCGAGACCGACCCGGCGGCCCCGTCCGCGGCCGGCGACCTCGTCGAGCGCCGTCGTGAGCGCCCGCGCGTAGGGGATGGAGGCGGAGTAGGTCTCGAGACGGTCGTCGGGACGGACGAGCGCGACGCGGTGCGCCGGCACCCTTTCTTCGTCGACGAGCCGGCCGAGCAGCCGCAGGAGCGAAGCCCGCCGGGCGTACTCGGGGCCGTCGAGCACGACGAGGAGCGGTCCACGCTCTGCTGCGCTCAGCCGCCCGACGGTATGGAGGCGCATCGCTACATTCACCGAGGAAGTCTTGCCCGCTTCGGAGTGAGGCTATCCGGAGAAGCGGAGTGTGTTCGGTCCCGCCTGCCTACTGTCCGGCAGGCGCCCCTGGCCGGCCGCCCCCCGGAGCCGGCGAGCCAAGCGCTGCCCCGTGGCCGGCGACGCACGTACGCGAGCGATACGCGCCGGGTGCGTCGATGCTGAGGCTGGGGCTTGCCTGAGACGACGCGCCGAAGACGGAGATCAAGGCCGCATTTGCATCGACGGAGTAGATCGGCTTGCCACCCTTGAGATCCGATGTCACCCACGTGGCGAGCAGGCGCCTCGTTCCCGATCCGTTGACTGATCCCGACACGTAGTAGAAGGACGGCGTTGCAGATGCCCGAACGGCTTGCATTTTGACGAACCGCGCGTCAGCAAGGACAACGCTTGTGAGAATCGCGCGGTCGAGGGCGGCTGGAACGGAAACGCAGGCGCCCGAAACTTGCCTCTTTGGCGGAGCGCTGGTCGCTGTCGGCGCTGTCGCGGTCGTTCCGGGCGCACCCGTCGTTGTACCGGCTGCGCCCGAAGCGCTGCCGCCCCCGCAGCCGGCGACGACACTCGCGGAGGCGAGCGCTGCAAATCCTGTGATGAGCCAAAGCCCTGGTCTCACGTCGCGATCACCCGACCGCGAGGCGGGTCGGATCGGTGCAGACGTGCGAGGAGATACTGCTCGAAGTACGGCTCCTGTGTTGCTTTGACATTCAATTGCAGGGGGGCCGAGACAACGGTAGGCGCCGGCTGCATCGTTCGCTCGACGAATGCTCCCAGAGCGGCCGATGCGGCGATCCCCATCGCCGCAGCAGCGGCAAAACGAAGTCGATGGCGCGGCACCCGACGCGCTCTCGCCGGGGGAACCGGAAACGCTCGCGGCTGCTCGAGGGGGGTGCCGCGGAGAGCCGAGGTGATGGCGCCGAGCTGACGGCCGAACTCGCCACAGGCCGGACACGCGCGCAAGTGGGCCTGAAGGGCTGCCTCCTGGATCTCCGGCACGGGCTCATCGAGCTGGCACGAGAGCAGCTCTTGGGCATTTCGGCAGACTTCTGAAACCTCTGGGCGGCTCATCCTTCTCTTCTTGACGTGCCCCAACCCCTGAAAGTTAGCCCGGAAACCGGAGATTCCACGTTCCGGCCCTATTTTGGCTTGTCAAACGCCGCTAACTCCTATACTCGTTCGTCGTCTTAGCGGGATGCGGCACGTCTCTCGGCTTCCGTGAGGCGGCGGGCTTAAGCTGCGCGCCGAAAACCAAGGCCCGGCGCGGCAACGAAATGGAGGGATCGATGCTTCGTCGTCTGTCATGGCTCGTGGCCGCCTCGCTGATGGTGGTTGGTGCGAGCCTAACCTCGGGCGCCTCTGCGCATCCGAGCAAGGCTGGCCACAGCCTCGCGCCGAAAGCCGGCGGGACCCTGGCGTTCGGGTCAGAGCAAGAGCCGCCGTGCATGAATACGAATCTCAACGATTGCAACAACACCTGGGCCAACTACTACGCCGAGCTCGTGCTCCGTGGCGTCTACGTTGTGAACCCGAAGTTCGTCTACACGAACGACCTGGTCTCCAAGGTGACGTTGCAGCTTCACCCGCAGCGGGTGACGTATGACATCCGGCCTGACGCCAAGTGGAACGACGGTAAGCCCGTCACTGGCCAGGACTTCGTGTTCACGCTTCAGACGATCATGAACAAGGCGTGGGACGCGAAGCCGACCGGTGGAGGCATCGTCTCCCGCACGGGCTTCGACCAGATCAGCAAGAGCCGCGTGTTCAACAAGAACAAGTCGGTCACGTTCACCTACAAGGCGAACTTCGCCGACTGGAAGGATCTCTTCAGCATCATCCTCCCGAGCCATGCCCTTGCTGGCCAGGACTTCTCGAAGGCCTTCATCAACGACATCAACAACCCGAAGACCGGGGCACCGATCTCGGACGGGCCGTTCCTGCTGAAGGGCTGGAACCACGGCAGCGATATGACCCTCGTGAAGAATCCGACGTTCTACGGGCACAAGGCGAAGCTCGACACGATCGTCGCACGCTTCCTGACGAACTCGAACAGCGAGATCCAGGCAGTCCGCGGCGGCGAGGTTGACGCGATCTATCCGCAGCCGCAGCTTCCGCTTGCCGATCTGCGCAGCGCTTCGGGCCTGACTGTCCAATCCCACCTGGGCCCGATCTACGAGCACATCGACATCCAGGTCGGCCCGAAGGGCAACCCGCTGGCGAAGTTCCCGTGGGTGCGCCAGGCTCTGGCCATGTCGATCGATCGAGCAGCGCTCGTGAAGGCGGTCTTTGCGACGCTCAACCCGAGCCTCACCCCGCTCGGAAACGTGATCTACCTGAACAACCAGCCGGCGTACATCGACCACTTCAAGAAGTGGAACTACAACCCGGCGAAGGCCAAGCAGCTCATCACATCGCATGGTTGCAAGCTCGGCGGCGATGGAATCTATACGTGTGGCAACACGCGGCTCAGCTTCCAGTTCGAGTCGACGGCCGGCAACCAGCTGCGCGTGCTGGCGTTCTCGGTGATCCAGCAGCAGTTGAAAGCGAATGGCATCGAGGTCATCAACAACTTCAAGCCATCGAACATCTACTTCGGTGCCGATCTACCGAACGGCAACACCGAACTCGCGATGTTCGCGTGGAGCGGTGGCGTCGATCCGTCACCGAACACGTCGATCTGGAGTTGCCCCGCTGACGGTGGTACCCAGAACTACATGAACTACTGCAACAAGGCAGTCGACGCGTTGTTCAAGAAGGGCAACGCGGAGCTGGTTCCTGCGCAGCGGACGAAGGACTACAACGCCGCTGACGCTCTGATCGCTCGCGACCTGCCGACGATCCCGCTCTATCAGAAGCCGACGTTCCTCGTCTTCCACAACTATGTCCACGGCATGACGGACAACACGACCCAGGCCGGGCCGATGTGGGACGCCGAGAACTGGACGGTGAGCAAGTAACGACAGGACGAGGACCTCAACGGTCCTTGGCGAACTGGGTTCCCGCCGCTGAGGCGGGAACCCAGTTCCCTATGCGCCCATGCTGACATTCATCGCCAGACGAATTGTCTTCTCGATTCCCGTCCTGGTCGGGGCGACGTTCCTCATCTTCGTGTTCGTCTCGTTGTCGTCGAACCCGCTGGCGCAGCTCTACCAAAACCCGCACATCACGCGAGCCGAGATTGCGACGATTGCGCACGCGAAGGGGCTCGACCAGCCTGTCGTCGAGCGTTACTGGACGTGGGTCAAAGAAGCGGTGCTGCACAAGTTCGGGACCGGCTTGACGAGCCCGCTGCCGATCTGGCCGCAGCTCACACGTGTGCTCACGCACACGCTCGAGCTCCTGGTCGCCGTGCTCGTCATATCCGTGCTGATAGGCGTCGCCATGGGGATCTACTCGGCGATCCGCCAGTACTCGATTTTCGACTACAGCGCGACGACGCTCAGCTTCATCGGTTTTGCCATGCCCGTGTTTTGGATCGCGCTCATTCTGCAGGTGATCTTCACGGACATCTACCTGAGCACACACGTGCGCGTCTTCTATACATCCGGTCTCAACTCACCCAGCGCTGGACACGGATTTCATTTCTTCCTGGACCGCCTTCAGCATCTCGCGTTACCGGTGATAGCGCTTTCGGTTTTGAGCATCGCCGGCTACAGCCGCTACATGCGCGCGTCGATGCTCGAGGTCATCAGCGCGGACTACACCCGAACCGCGCGGGCGAAGGGGCTGCCCGAATGGCGGGTCATCTGGAAACACGTGTTCCGCAATGCGTTGATTCCGCTCACGACGCAGGTCGCACTCGACTTCGGTGGCCTGTTTGCCGGCGCGGTTGTAACCGAGCAGATTTTTGCGCTCGACGGGATGGGGAACTTCTACATCACAGCTCTTTTTGCAGGCGATCCATACCCCGTAATGGCGTGGCTCGTCGTCGTTGCGGTCATGGTGATCGTCTTCAACTTGCTTGCCGATATTCTGTACGGAGTCCTCGATCCGAGGATCCGTTATGACTGAGCCTTCCGACGCGGTCAGCACCGTACCGCCCGAAGTGCCTGTTCCGCCTCTCGCGGGTGGCCCGCAGCCGTCCCTCGCAACCGACATCATCGAGCTCGGATCCGTTTCAGCGGCCGAGGCGCTCTCCTACCAGTCCGGGCTGGACATGGTCGCGCGCAGTCAGTGGTGGTACGCGCGGCACCGTTTCCTTCGGCACCGGCTCGCGATGGGCAGCATCGTCGTGATCGTGATCGTGTTCGTCCTCGGTGCTCTTGCAAGCGTGATCGCGCCTTACGGGCGCGACGCGCTCAATCTCACCGCGATCTCGCAGTCGCCGAGCCTGCACCACTTGTTCGGAACCGACCAGCTCGGCCGTGACTACTTCAGCCGAACGCTCTATGGGATCCAGACGACCGAGACGGTTTCGCTGCTCGTCGCGTTCCTCGCGACGACCATCGGGGTTCTCGTCGGCGCCGTATCCGGCTACTACGGCGGCTGGCTCGACAACCTGCTGATGAGGGTCACCGACCTGTTCCTCGTCGTCCCGGCGCTCGCGGTTCTGCTGGTCGCAGCGCGATTCCTCGGCCACGGCTCCGCCTACCGGATCGCCTTCATCCTCGGCCTCCTCTTCTGGACGAACATCGCGCGCATCGTGCGCGGCAGCTACCTATCGCTGAAGGAGAAGGAATACGTCGAGGCGGCGAAGGCCGCCGGCGCCGGCGACATGCGGATCATGTTCCGTCATATCCTCCCCAACACGATCGGGCCGATCGTGGTCTCGGCGACGCTGCTCACCGGTCTCGCGATTCTCACCGAGTCGGTGATCTCGTTTCTCGGTTTCGGTATTCAACCGCCGATTCCGTCTCTCGGGAACCTCATCTCTGACGGCGAGGCAGCCGGGCTCAGTCTGTGGTGGCTCGTGACCTTCCCCGGCCTCACGATCGTGTTGATCATCCTCTGCGTGAACTTCATCGGCGACGGCCTACGCGATGCGCTCGATCCAACGCAGCGGAGGATCCGTGCCTGAACCCGTTCTCTCGATCACGGATCTCGTGGTCGAGTTCAATACGGATGACGGGGTCGTCCATGCCGTTGACGGAATCTCGTATGACGTCTTGACGGGCGAGACGCTCGGCATCGTCGGCGAGTCGGGCTCGGGCAAGAGCGTGAGCACCCTATCGCTGCTCGGTTTGCTCCCTCAGCCCCCCGCGCGCATCGCCAGCGGCACCGCGATGTTCAAGGGCGTCGACTTGCTGAAGATGAAGAAGCGCGAGCTTCGGCAGTTCCGCGGCAAGGAACTCGCGATGATCTTCCAGGACCCGATGACGTCCCTCAATCCTGTGCTCACGGTCGGGTACCAGCTCGGCGAGGCCATCAAGGCGCATTTCCCGAAGCAGTCGGACGCGACGGTCAAGGAGCGCGTGATCGGCCTTCTGCGGCTCGTCGGTGTTCCCAACCCCGAGACGCGCTTTGACCAGTTTCCCCACGAGTTCTCGGGCGGCATGAGGCAGCGCGCGATGATCGCGATGTCGATGGCGAACTCGCCCTCGCTACTCATCGCGGACGAGCCCACCACCGCGCTCGACGTGACCATCCAGGCGCAGGTACTCGAGGTGCTGAAGCGCGTGCAGGACGAGACGAACGCGGCGACGATCCTCATCACGCACGACCTCGGCGTCGTCGCAGAGCTCTGCGATCGGGTGCTCGTCATGTACGCGGGGCGAATTGTCGAGTCGGGGGACGTCCACACGATTTTCCAGGCCCCGCGGCATCCATACACGATCGGCCTCATGGACAGCCTGCCGAAGTTGACCGAGGATGAGGATTGGCTTCAGCCGATCCCGGGCGCGCCGCCGTCGCTGATCAACAGACCGTCCGGCTGCGCGTTCCATCCGCGCTGCTCGCTTTCGCAGGGACGGCTGCGTTGTCGTGAGGAAGTGCCGCCACTGCGGAATGCCGGCGCTGAGGGTCATGAGGCTGCGTGTCACTTCTCCGAAGAATTGATCGGCGTCCGGTCGAAGTTCTCGGCGCCGGTGACGGCAGGAGCCTAGTGAGCGATCCAGCCTTGCAACTTCCTGCCGCCGTGGACGAGCAGATCCACGACCGCGCCGGCCAGGGGGACGAGATCTTGCGGATCGAGAGCCTCGTGAAGTATTTCCCGATCCGCGCCGGGATCTTCAAGCGCACCGTCGGCCAGATTCACGCAGTCGACGGCGTGGACCTGTCGATCAAAGCAGGGGAGACGCTTGGGCTCGTGGGCGAATCAGGGTGCGGCAAGACGACGCTCTCCCGCACGATCATCAAGCTGGTCGAGCCGACCAGCGGCAGCATCATCTTCAACGGCCGCGATATCACGCCGCTCAAGCGACGCGCGATGAGGGCGGTGCGCCGGGAGATGCAGATCGTCTTCCAGGATCCGTACGCCTCTCTCAACCCGCGCATGACCGTGCGCGACATCGTCGGCGAACCGCTGCGCATTCACGGCTCCTTCCGAGGCGAGCAGGCGCGCGGGCGCGTCAACGAGCTGCTGCGCACCGTCGGCCTCTCCCCCGAGCATGCGAACCGCTTCCCGCATGAGTTCTCGGGGGGGCAGCGCCAGCGGATCGGCGTCGCGCGTGCGCTTGCGTTGAACCCGCAGCTGATCATCTTGGACGAGCCGGTCTCAGCCCTCGACGTGTCGATCCGCGCGCAGGTCGTGAACTTGCTCGAGTCGCTCCAGCGTGACTTCGGGCTGACGTACATCTTCGTGGCGCACGACCTGTCGGTCGTCCGGCACGTCTCCGATCGTGTTGCCGTCATGTATCTCGGCAAGATCGTCGAGATCGGGACGAGGCTCGACATCTATGACAGTCCCGCGCATCCGTACACGCAGGCGCTCCTGTCCGCCGTGCCGATCGAGGAACCGGGTCAGCGAGGCAAGCGCAAGCGGATCGTGCTCGAGGGGGACGTCCCGAGTCCGGCGAATCCACCGTCCGGCTGCCGTTTCCGCACCCGCTGCTGGAAAGCGCAGCCGATCTGCGCCGAAGAAGAGCCCGCCCTGATCGACCGCGGCCAGGGCCATCCGAGCGCGTGCCATTTCGCCGAGATCGTGAAGCCGCTCGACGTCATCGGCCAGCCGGCGAGCGTTTAGGTACGCGAGCGGATCCGGTCCTGGACAGTCCACCCGCACCTCAGACGCGCGACTACGTCACGCACTTCGCCGACGAACCGCGAACGAGTTCGCGTCGCCTCGCGACGGCTCAGGTCCCGAAGTAGGCGACGCAGTTCGACGAGTCGACGCATACACGTGAAACCGGAGTCCATGCTTCGTCCGGAACGTCGAGCAGTAGGTGATAATGCGTCGACATCAGGCAAAACGCGCGGCAAATCCAGTGCGCGCTTTTGATCGTCCGAAGCAGTTGCAGGCAGAACAAGCGTTCCGATCCTCGTCATCGTGGAAGATCGGTATCGGGCCGCCACTGCGAGTCGTGACGTGGTAGGTACCTGCGGCAAGTCGCCTCGTGCTAGCTGCCACCGGTATGCCACGTCTGCAGCCAACCGGACGTGCGCGCAAGTGTCTTTCACGAAGTTGGGGCGAAGCCTTGACACCTGGACAGTCCAGAGTGTCCCTCAGAGCCGCCGCGCCCGAGCGCGCCCGTCCCTCGCGCGCTGCTGCCACTTCCGTTTCTCTTCGCGGCGCAGCCTTGCGTCCGCGCGGACTGCGATCGCGCGCAGTTCTCGCTGCAGCTTGCGCCAGCTCTCGTACCGCTCCTGCGTGAGCTCGCCCGACGCGAGCGCGGCCTTCACTGCACAGCCGGGCTCGCTGCTGTGCGAGCAGTCGTTGAAGCGGCACGCTGCTGCGAGGTCCTCGACGTCGGCGAACGCCTCGTCGATCCCGCCGGAGTCCCACAGCTGCAGCTCCCGGATCCCCGGGGTGTCGATCACGAGTCCGCCGCCGGGCAGCTCGATCAGCTCGCGATGTGACGTCGTGTGGCGGCCCTCGTCGTCGTCGGCCCGCGTTTCCGTCACCGCCATCCGCTCGCTGCCGGCGAAGCGGTTCACGAGCGTCGACTTGCCCGACGCCGCTGGAGCCGATCAGCACCGCCGTCACGCCCGGCGCCAGGCGTGCGCGCAGCGCATCGCAGCCCTGGCCGGTCAGACGCGCTGACCACATGGATCGGAACGCCGACCGCGACGGCCTCGACGGCGGCGACCTGCTCTGACGGATCGTCAACACGGTCGACCTTCGTCAGGACGATCTCCGGCACCGCGCCGCTCTCCCAGATCGTGACGAGATAGCGCTCGATGCGGCGCGGCTCGAGCTCCGGCCCGAGCGACGTCACGATGAACGCGAGGTCGACGTTCGCGGCGAGCGTCTGCTTCTCCGACGTGCGGCCCGCGGCCTGCCGGACGATCGCGCTCCGCCTCGGCAGTACGACGCGGATCAGCCCGTCGCCGAGTCCGACCCAGTCGCCGACTGCGACGTCGAGGTTCTCGTGCACCAGCCGTCCGGGCAGCCGGGTTCGGACGCTCCCGTCGGCCGTCTGCACGTCGTACGCAGCGCGATGCGCCGCCACGACCCGTCCCGGCACGAGGCCGGGCTCTAATTGTTCGGCGAGCTCGGGAGTCCACCCGAGTGCGCCCAGATCAAATTCAGACAACGCAGGATCTCCTTCGGGAAGTAAAGAGAGGACGGCGCGGCGGCCGTCTCCCGAGAGGAGCTACGTCCGTCGCGCGGCTAGTCGGCCGGGGTGGCCGTGAAGGCGGCAAACACAGTCGTCATGTTGTCGAACCTCCTCAGGCCGGGGACGGGAACCGAAGAAAGGTTAGGGGCCAGTCACCCAACCGTCAAGCGACGGAGTCCCGCCGAACTGCTGTGCGATGTGCGAAACGGCCAGCACACGCCGTCCGCCGACGAAAATCCACTGATCGGCGGAGGGGAGCGCAGTCAGCAGCCACCGGCCGTTCGGAGACCACGCAAGGCCCTGTAGCCGGCCGAGCGTCTTGAACACCGTCCGGGTCTGCTCGCCGTCGAAGACGAGCAGCGCCTCGCCGTGCACCACCGCGAGCTGTCCCTGCCGGGAGAACGCGGCCGCGCTCACGTCGCGCAGCGGAAGAACGTGCGCACGACCTGAAGCGGGATCGAAGAGGACGAGCTGACGCGCGGTCACGAGCAGGAGCTTTGTGCCGTCCGGCGACCACACGAGCGAGCGCGGCGTCCGCGTAGCGGTGCGACGATCGCCACGCGCCGAGTAGCCGGACGCGCCCGTCGCTCGCGACGAACGCGAGCTGCAGCCGGTCACCCGGTCTCCACGCAGGAGCGATGCGCGACGTTACGTGCGCCGCCTCGTCGCCGGTTCCGTCACCTGCGACGATGCGGAGCCGGACCGCCGCTGAGATACGCGACCCGCGTGTTCGTGCGCGAACCGCCCCACCGCGGGAACGCGACTTCGGCCGCGCGATCGACCAGCGCACGCATGCCGTTGCTCGGCTCGATCGCGGCGACCTCGCTCGAGGTTGCCGCGATCACGTACAGCCCGTGCGGCGACCACGCTGCCTGGGCGTAGTCCCCGAGCCGGCGCTTGGAACCGTCCGCGTTGACCACCCACGTGCCGCCGCCCCGCCGCTCACGAGCAGCGCGGCCCGGCGCGGGCAGCCGGAAGAGCGCCGGCGCAGCGTGCGAGATCCCGATGCGTGCGGCGCACGGCGTTGACGACCGCCTGCCCGGGCGGCGAGAGCGCGGCAGCCGCCACCGCAACGGCGAGCGCCACGCCCGCGAGCATCAGCCGCCTCCGCGGCGCCGCGGCGGACCGGCTCACGCTCCGCGTAAGCGGCGCGCACGACCGACCACGCACGCTCCTCCGCCTCGCGGTCGGCCGGCACGCGCTCCAGGAGCCGCTTGAGGTTCACCGCAGGACCTCCTCGAGCCGGTCGAGCCCGCGGCGCAAGCCGCGAGTTGACGGTGCCGCGCGGCAGGTCGAGCAGCTCGGCGATCTCGCCGGGCGTGTAGTCGAGCAGGTAGCGCAGGACGACGACCGCGCGATGCTCGGCGCCGAGCTCCGACAGCGCAGCCGCGAGCTCGTCCGCGCGCTCGCCGCTCTCGCGCGCGGGCGCTGCCGGCTCGGGCACCGCCTCGGCCGCCGATCTCGCGGCGCAGCGTGCGTGCACGCGACCAGTCGATCGCGCGGTTGACCACGATCCGGTGCAGCCACGGGCCGAACGGCCGCCGCCGGTCGAAGCGATCGAGCGCGCGAACTGCTGCGAGAAACGACTCCTGCGCGATGTCCTCGGCCGCCGCAGCGTCGTCGACGACGAGCAGCGCGGCGCGATACGCGCGCGGCCAGTGCAGCCGGAAGAGCTGCTCGAGCGCGCGCACCGACCCACGCTGCGCGTCACGCACCAGCGCAACTTCGCGCCGATCCACCTCGGGTCGGACCAGAGCAGCCGTTCCCACGAGCGCGCTAACGGCGCACACCCTCGACGGCGATCTCGCGAATGGCGCGAACCCACACGCCGATCCGCGCTGCAGGAACCGGGCCGGCCGGGAGCTCTACGACGAACGACGCGGTCCCCGGGAAGCGATGGTTCTGCCAGTTCGCTGCCGTGCCGTACGGCCACCTGATGCTCCGGTACGGCGTAGCGCGCGAGCGAGGCGAACCGCCGCGCGGTGGCGACGCTCTGGCCCCACGCGCGCACGATGCCCTGCGGCTGGTGGAACCAGATCGTGATCTGCGGCTGCAACTGCTCGATCAACGCCACCGAGTATCGAGACTCCGGCTCCGACAGGGAATGCGGCCCGGAGTACTGAAACGAGCCCGGATGCCCGATCGCCGACCAGTTCGACGGGAAGTTGCGATTGAGATCGACGCCGTGGGCGTTGCCGCGCGTTCCGCGTGCACAGCCGTCGGGATTCACGGACGGCACGACCACGATCTCCGTCCCCGCCGGCGCTCCCGCGGCGATGAGCCGTCGCGTGATCGCCATCCCCGCCGGCTCGTTGCCGTGGATGCAGCCCACGACGAGCACACGGTGCGCCGCCGCGGGATCGCCGAGGACGACCGGCCGGATCGCGCGGCCGTCGACGCTTGTCCGATCGGGAGCGCGGCCAGGAGAAGGGCAAGGAGTCGCACCTACACGCAGTACGTTCGCAGGTCACCGGGAGGTCCGTACACTCCACCGCATGAGAATCGCCATCTCGATCGTCCTCGTGGCCGGGATCGCCGCCCTCGCAGGCTGCGGCGGATCCAGCGCTCCGAGCAGCTCCAAGGCCTTCGTCGTGCTCGTCACGGACATCAACCAGCTGAACGATCACGGCTTCAACCAGCTCGCCTACCAGGGGCTGAAACGGGCCGAGAAGCAGCTCGGAATCCGGGGCGATGTCTATCAGTCGCCGTCGGCGCAGGCCTACATCCCGAACCTTTCGACCGCCGCCCGCAAGAACGCCGACCTCGTCGTCGCGGTCGGGTTCGACCAGGCCGCCGCGGTCGCGCAAGGTCGCCAAGGAATTTCCGAAGACGCACTTCGCGATCATCGACGTGTCCAACGCCGATCTGGCCGGCAAGCCCGCGAACGTCGAGGGCCTCATCTTCCGCGAGCAGGAGGTCGGCTACCTCGCCGGCTACCTCGCCGGTCTCGTGGAGAAGCAGGCCGGCAAGCAAAACACGATCGGCTCGGTCGGCGGCGAGAAGCAGCCGCCGGTCGACCGCTACATCGCGGGCTACCAGGCCGGAGCGCGCAAGGCCGATCCGACCGTGAAGCTGCTCAACGCGTACTCGCAGGACTGGGTCGACCAGGCCAAGTGCAAGACGGCCGCGCTGACTCAGATCGCGGCCGGCGCGAACATCGTCTTCCAGGTTGCGGGCGGCTGCGGTCTCGGCGTGCTCGACGCCGCGAAAGAGCGAAACGTGTGGGGGATCGGCGTCGATGCCGACCAGTCGTATCTCGGCAAGCAGGTACTGACGAGCGCGTTGAAGCGCGTCGACACCTCGGTCTATTCGACGATCCAGCAGGTGCTGAACAACAAGTTCGCAGGCGGGAGGGATGCCGTCTTCAGTCTCGAGAACAACGGCGTCGGGCTCGGCAAGATCAGCCCGCAGGTTCCGAAGGCGGAC
Organism: uncultured Actinomycetes bacterium; assembly: GCA_963707525.1. GTDB lineage: Bacteria > Actinomycetota > Thermoleophilia > Gaiellales > Gaiellaceae > Palsa-739. Next base: position 485,824 of record CAVPQJ010000002.1, read on the forward strand.
GTGCAGAAGGTGCAGCAGATCGCGAAGCAGATCGCGGCCGGGAAGATCACCGACATTCCCACGTCGGTCATCGTCGAACTAAGGCCAGTTCGGATCGGTGGGTCGCAGTCGCGCGGCCCGCCGTTCCCGCAGCCACCCTGGCGGTACTCGTCCGGCAGAAGCGGATACATATGCACGAGCGCGTAGTTCGCGGTCGCCTGCGCCGCAGCCGGTGACGCGCCGAAGAGCTCCGCCGCGCGCGCTGTCGTCTGCAGCGCATAGCACTCCGTCTGCGCCTCGTCACTGATCCCGTGCAGGTGCCAGGTCTCGTGGGCGAGCACGTGGACGGCTTGCACGTCGTCCCAGATCTTCTGCGGGCAGTCCGCGTTCGCGTACACGCACGCGTAGGCGGCACTGTTCACGTCGTGCGGGAAGCGGGCGAGCGCCGCGCAGATCGGGCCGCTTGAGGTTGGTCGTGTCCGACGGGATTCCCGACTGGTCGAACTGGACCGTGCCGGCTTCGGGACCGATGTCGACGAGGTTGCCCGCAAAGCTCTGGCAGTGGACGTGCACGTGCCGGCCGCCGAGCTCCGTTGCGATCTGGCCCAGATGGTTCTCGAGCGCGGACTTGCGCTCGTGGAGGACGAACCCGACGCCACAGACGACGAGGACGAGAATGGCCAGCTTGAGCCGCATGTCACCAAGATCGGTAGGACTGGCCCGTTTGTTTAGCCTTTCGGGAGATCCCCGACCAAGGAGAGAGCGATGGCGAAGCTGAGCGACAAGCAGAAGCAGTTCCTGGAGCAGCCCTTCGTGGGCATCGTCACGACGCTGCGCGAGGACGGCTCGCCCCACTCGACAATCGTCTGGGTCGACGTCGAGGACGGCGTCGTCTCGTTCAACACGGCACGCGGCCGCGCGAAGCCGAAGCACATCGAGAAGGATCCGCGCGCCGGCATGTTGGTCGTCGACCCGAACGACTCCTATAAGTGGGTCTCAGTCGACGGTCGCGCGGAGCTCACGACCGATGGCGCGGACGCGCAGATCGACAAGCTCGCGAAGAAGTATCTCGGCAAGGACGAGTACCCGTGGCGCAATCCGGAAGAGCAGCGTCTGAAGGTCCGGATCACGCCGGAGCACATCACCGCCAGCGGGCTCGACGACTAGGTCTGCGCCAGCACCTCGTTGGCCGCGCGCGCGCCCTCTGACGCGCCGCCCTCCATGTAGCCCTGGAAGTCGGTCGAGCAGTGTTCGCCGGCGAAGTGGATGTTGCCCTGTTGCGCCTTCTCGTAGCCGGAGAAGGAGGTGTACTGGCCGATGCGCCAGTACGAGTAGGAGCACTTGAGCAGCGGGTCGAGGAACGGCACCGACAAAGACGCTTTTCCATTCCACTGCGGCGTGATCCCCGGGTAGACGTTCTCGAGCTTCGCGAGCACCTGGTTGACGGCGGCCTTGACCTGTTTCGGGTTGTTCGCCGCGTTCGAGTACGGCGTCGACCCCGCAAAGCCCCCGGCGACGTTACCGCCCGAGTAGTCGACGAGGATTCCGGTTGGGCCGGACTGGCCGCGCGTCACGTCCCAGGTGTTCTGGATGCCGATATCGGTGTAGACGCGTGCCGTTCGACCCCTGCGCATTCCAGTAGCGGCTCGTGAACTGCATGTTCAGCTTTGCATTGCGTCCAGATCCGAGTTGCGTGATCGCCGTCTTCTTCAGGTTGTCGAAGCCTGCGCCGCTCGTGTCGAGCGTGCGCAGGACCGCGAAGCTCATGCAGAGAATCACGTGGTCGGCAGTCACGGTCTGGCTGGCTCCGGGCGTCGAGAAGGTCATCGAGATCGTTCCGTCCGTGTTCGTCCTGATCGACTGCATCGCCCAACCCAGCTTGATGTTCTGTCCGCCGAGGTAGCTCGCCATCGCCTGCGGTAGGCGCTCGTTGCCGCCGCTGATGTGGAACCGCTCGTCCGAGGCGCCGAAGATGGAGAACTGCTGCCCGGTCTGGTAGGCGAGAAGATAGAGCAAGTTGAGCGACGCCTGGTCTCTCGTCTCGGCTCCGTATTCCTCGTTGTAGGCGGCGTCGAGAAACAGTCCGAACCGGGACGAGTGGCCGCCCGGAACGTAGTTCTCGATCCAGTCGTAGACGGACATCGCGTCGAGCTGCCGCCCCGTGGTGGTCGAGCTTGCGTACGTCGTCGGATAGCCGGCCGCCTTGAGCTGGCTCTTCAGCGTCGGCGCGATCTGCTGGAAATCCGCGTCGGCCTGAGCAACTGGATAGTTGGCGCCGAGCATGTAGTACGTGTCCGTGCTGCCCGAAGGCTCGGCCGCAAGGAGATCGACCGTCGGGAGATTGAACCGCTTCGCGAGAGCCCGGATCGTCTGATGGCCCGTGTCGATCAGCTCGCCGCAGTACTCGGACACCTGGCCGTTCGAGAAATACCCGGACGTGTCGGAGTGCATCCGGCCGCCGATCCGCGTCCCAGCCTCGTAGATCGTCGCCGAAACGTTCTTGTCCGCGAGCACGAGTGCTGCATTCAGGCCGGCGATGCCGCCGCCCACGATCGCGATACGAGGTGCGGTGGCGCTGGGCCTTCGCGACATGCCCAGAGTTGCCGGCACCGCTGCGAAGCCGGCTCCGGCGATGCCGGCCCGCTTGAGGAAGTCGCCCCGGTCGAAGGCCGCCTCAGCGCGGTTCCCGCGCAGTTCCTCGGGCGTGACGCCGAGCCGTTCGGCGGTGCTGTGTTCCTCGGCGAGCCGCGCGAAGGCGCGAAGCAAAGGCGTGCGTGCCATGTGACCCTCTCCTCTCCCAGAAGCCGGACTGCCTGAAGATCGCGCATTTCGACCCGATAAGTCAAGTCCATTGACGCAATGCGCAGTCAAGTGGTACGAATCCCACGCGTTGCGCAGTCCAGACGCCCAGCCCTTGCGGCTCGCCAACCGCGCCGAGCCCGGCCGCGGAGCGGTCACGCCTGCGCGCCGGGTCGACGACCTCGATCGCCGGATCATCGAGGCATTGCAGGCAAACGGGCGCGAGTCCTTCAGGCGCATCGCCACGAATCTCGGCGTCTCGGAGGCGACGGTGCGCGCGCGTTACGCTCGTCTGACGAGCGAGGGAGTGCTGCAGGTCGTCGCGGTCACGAACCCGCTCGGCCTCGGTTTCGACCAGGCCCTCGTCGGCGTGAAGACGTCGGGCCCGCCCGGCGAGGTCGCGGACGAGATCTCGCGCTGGCCCGAAGCCGACTACGTCGTCGTCACCGCCGGTCAGTTCGACATCGTCGTCGAGGTGGTCGCATCTGACCGGCACGAGATGCTCGAGCTGACCAACAGGATGCGCGCGCTCGGCGGCGTCGTCTCGACGGAGACCTTCTTCTATCTCGAAATGTGGAAACAGCTTTATGACTGGGGGACACGCGCGTGAGCACACCGACAACGAGCATGAGCACGAAGGAACTCCAGCAGGCTGCACGCGATCATCTCTGGTTGCACTTCACGCGCATGGCAGGCCACGATCCGCCGATCATCGTTCGCGGCGAAGGCTGCTACCTCGAAGACAGCGAGGGAAATCGTTACCTGGACGCGCTCGCCGGACTCTTCGCAGTGCAGGTTGGCTACTCGTACGGCGAAGAGATGGGCCAGGCGGCGCTCGAGCAGATGCGCGAGCTGCCGTTCTACACCAACTGGTCGTACGCGCATCCCCGTGCTATCGAGCTCGCGCAGGAAGTGGCGTCGCTCGCGCCGGGAAACCTGAACCGCGTCTTCTTCGTCTCCGGCGGCTCCGAGGCTGTCGAGTCCGCGTGGAAGCTCGCGCGCCAGTTCCATCAGGCACGGGGTGAGCGCCGCTGGAAGGCGGTCGTCGCGTCGAACTGCGTACCACGGTACGACGATGGGCGCGCTCTCGATCAACGGGATCCCGGCGCTGCAAGACGCCGTTCGAGCCGCTCGTCCCCGACGTGATCCACGTGCGGAACACGAACCGCTACCACCGCCCGCCGGACGAGACCGAGGAGGAGTTCACCGCCTTCCTGCTCGAGGATCTCGACTCGGCCATCGTGCAGGCAGGGCCTGAGACAGTGGCGATGGTGATCATGGAGCCGGTGCAGAACGCCGGCGGCTCGTTCACGCCGCCGAAGGGCTACTGGCGCGGCGTTCGCGAGATCTGCGATCGCTACGGGATCCTGCTCTGCGCCGACGAGGTGATCACCGGCTTCGGCCGCGTCGGCGAGTGGTTCGGCTCCGAGAAGTACGACATCAAGCCGGACCTGATCCTGTCGGCGAAGGGCCTTTCGTCCGCCTATGCGTCGATCGGCGCCGTGATCGCCGCCGACCACGTCGTCGAGCCGTTCTTGAACGAGTCGGCGATGTACGCGCACGGCATCACCTTCGGCGGTCATCCGGTGCAGTGCGCGATCGCGCTGAAGAACATCGAGATCATGAAGCGCGAGCGGATCGTCGAGAACGTGCGCGACAACGGCGACACGTTCCGCGCGACGCTCGAGCAGCTGCTCGACCTCCCGATCGTCGGGGACATTCGCGGGACGGGCTTCTTCTACGCGATCGAGCTGGTCAAGGACAAGGAGACGCGTGAGTCGTTCACGGACGAAGAGTGTGAGACACTCCTCCGCGGCTTCCTCTCGCCGCGGCTGTTCGAGAAGGGCCTGATCTGCAGGGCGGACGACCGCGGCGATCCGGTTGTCCAGATCTCACCGCCGCTGATCGCAACGCAGGACGAATTCGACAAAATCACCGGAACCCTCGGGGAGGTGCTGAGCGAAGCATGGCAACGAATGTCGCAGTAGAACAGACGACAGCATTCGCGCTGGCCGAGAAGGCCAAGCTCGATCAAGTCGCTGCGCAGGTTCGACATGTGGTTCTTCACGGTCTGCGCCTTCGTCGGCCTCGACACGCTCGGCTCGGTGGCGAAGAACGGCCCGCAGGGCTTCCTGTGGCTTGTCGTGCTCGCCGTCGTCTTCGTCGCGCCGTACATGCTCCTGACCTCCGAGGTCGGGCTCGGCGTTCACCCAGGAGGGCGGGCCGTACGAGTGGTCGAAGATGGCCTTCGGCCGCCTGAACGGCGGCATCGCGGCGATCCTCTACTGGGTCACGAACCCGCTCTGGGTGGGCGGCTCGCTCGCGTTCATCGCCGCCGATTCCTGGAGCGCGAACGTGTTCAAGATCGGCAACGCGACGGTGGGCGACTATTTCTTCAAGCTGATCTTCATCTGGATCTCGATCGGCGTCGCGATCATCTCGCTGCGCAACGGGAAGTGGATCCCGAACTTCGGCGCGATCCTGAGGTTCGCCGTGCTCGGCTTCTTCTCGATCACGGTCATCATCTACGGGATCAAGCACGGTGTCGCCGGGTTCCAGACCCACCAGCTCACTCCGACGCGGGCGATCTTCTTCGGGCTCGTGCCGCTGCTCCTGTTCAACTACGTCGGCTTCGAGCTGCAGAACGGGGCAGCCGAGGAGATGGAGAACCCTCAGAAGGATGTGCCGCTTTCGATCCTTCGCAGTGGGATCACCGGCGTTCTCATGTATGTCATCCCGATCTTCTGCATCCTGCTCGTGCTGCCGGCGAGCAAAGTGACGGGGATCGGCGGCTTCATCGACGCGGTCACGCTGACGTTCCACGGCGTGTACGGCGGTGCCGCGCACCCGCTCCTGATCGTGATGACGCTGTGCTTCGTCGGGGCGCTCGTCACGTCGGGAGCTGTCTGGATGATCGGGTCCGACCGAATCCAGGCGGTCGCGTCGTATGACGGGTCGTTCTTCCCGTTCTTCGGCGTCTTCAACAAGCGGCTCGGCACACCCGTACGCGTGAACGTGCTTTCGGGCATCGCATCGTCCGTGTTCGCAATCGCGGCGATCTCGCTGCTCAAGAACAACAGCACCGCGTCGGCTTTCACGGTCGTGCTCGACATCGCCATCTCGACGACGCTGATCTCGTACCTGTGGATCTTCCCGGCGGTGCTGAAGTTGCGCTACTCGCATCCGAATGTGCCGAGGCCGTTCGTCCATCCGTGGGGGATGACCGGCATCTGGATCTCGACGATTCTCACGACGGGGTGGATCCTGCTCGGCTCGTGGGTCGCCGTCTTCCCCGACACGCTCGAGCGCCTGTTCGGCGTTCGGCTACGGGTTCAAGGACTCATGGGGCGTGGGCCAGGGCGAGTTCGAGTTGCTGACGCTCGGGAACGCTCGCGATCATCGTCGCGATCGGACTGATCGGATACTGGGCAGGTCGGGATGTGCGTGCGCAAGGCGCATCCTGCCGACCGATCGAGGAAGTGATACCGCCCTCTCCGCTCGAATAAGGACGGCCGGACATAGGCTTCGCGCGTGGACGTGACGCTGTGTGACGTCGGCCCGCGCGATGGGCTGCAGAACGAGTCGGAGACGTTCGAGCCGCCGCTGCGAGCCGAGCTGGTGAATCGGCTCGCAGCGGTCGGCTTGCCGCGAATCGAGGCGGTGAGCTTCGTGCGCGACGACCGCGTGCCGCAGATGGCCGGCGCAGAGGCGGTCGTCGCGGGCGATCGAGCGCCGGGCGGCACCGAGTACTCCGGGCTCGTGCTTGAACGAGCGCGGGTGGGAGCGGTTCGCAGCGAGCGGCCTCGACCGCGTGAACGCGACGTTCGGTGCGACGGAGTCGTTCAACCGCGAGAACGGGAACGCAACGCTCGAGGAGGCGGTCGACGCGGGTCGGAGGCGATCCTCGCGCTGTCCGGTGACGTGCCGGCGACGGTCACGATCTCGGTCTGCTTCGGCTGTCCGTTCGAGGGACGCGTCGATCCCGGCGTCGTCGTCGAGCTTGCAGCGCGCTTCGCCGGCCGCGCCGAGGTCGTGCTCGCGGACACGATCGGCGTCGCGACGCCGTCGGCCGTGCGGTCGCTCTGACGCAGACCGGCGCGCAGGGCTTCCACGGGCACAACACACGCAACACGGGCTACGCGAATTGCCTCGCGGCGCTCGATGCGGGTGCGCAGCTTCTCGACGCGTCCGTCGGCGGCCTCGGCGGCTGCCCGTACGCGCCGCGCGCGACCGGCAATGTCGCAACCGAGGACGTCGTCTATTTGCTCGAAGGTGAAGGCATCGACACGGGCGTCGACCTCGATGCACTGATCGCCGTGTCGGTGTGGCTCGAAAGCATCCTCGGGCGAAAGCTCGAGGGCTACGTCTATCGCGCCGGCAACTGGCCATGACGAAGGCCTGACGGACGTGAACCGGCTCGCACAGGAAACCAGCCCGTACCTCCTCCAGCACGCCGCCAACCCCGTCGACTGGTACCCGTGGGGTGACGAGGCGTTCGCCAAGGCCCGCGCGGAGGACAAGCCGATTCTGCTCTCCGTCGGCTACAGCGCCTGCCACTGGTGCCACGTGATGGAGCGCGAGTCGTTCGAGGACGCCGAGACGGCGCGGCTCATGAACGAGCACTTACGTGAGCGTCAAGGTCGATCGCGAGGAGCGTCCGGACGTCGACGCCGTCTACATGGACGCCGTCGTCGCGCTCAGCGGCCAGGGCGGTTGGCCGATGACCGTGTTCCTCCTGCCGAGCGGGGAGCCGTTCTTCGGCGGGACGTACTTCCCGCCGGAGCCCCGCCACGGGCTGCCGGCGTTCAGGCAGGTGCTCGTCGCGATCGACGAGGCGTATCGAACGCAGCGCGACGACGTCGCGCAGCAGGCGGAGGCGCTCGTCGAGCTCGCTTCGGCACAGCGCCCAGCTGCAGCCGTCCGACGAGCCGCTCACCGAGCGAGATCCTCGAGCGACGCCGTGCGCTCGCTCCGCGCGCAGTACGACGAGCGCTGGGGCGGCTTCGGCCGCGCGCCGAAGTTTCCGCCCGCGTCGGCGCTCGAGTTCCTGCTCCGCGCCGGCGAGCTCGACCTCGTGCGCGGCACGCTCGACGGCATGGCGGCCGGCGGCATGTACGACCTCGTCGGCGGCGGCTTCCACCGCTACTCCGTCGACGAGCAATGGCTCGTGCCGCACTTCGAGAAGATGCTCTACGACAACGCGCTGCTCATCCCCGCGTACCTGCACGGCTGGCTCGTGACCGGCGAGGACCGCTACCGGCGCGTCGTCGAGCAGACGGTCGAGTACGTGCTTGCGCGAGCTTCGGCTCGACGGCGGCGGCTTCGCCTCTGCGCAGGACGCCGACACCGACGGCGTCGAGGGGCTGACGTTCACCTGGACGCCGGACGAGATCGAGCGCAAGGAGCTTCTCCTGCCGTTCGAGCACGGGCAGTACATCCTGCGCGGCGAGCTCTCCGACGACGAGCGCGCACGCCTGCTGGCGACGAGAGCAGCAGCGGCCGCAGCCCGCGCGCGACGACAAGGCGATCGCCGCGTGGAACGGGCTGATGCTCGCGGCACTCGCCGAAGCGGGGAGGAGGCTCGAGCGCGACGACTGGCTCGACGCTGCGCGCGAGCTCGCGGAGTTCCTGCTCGGGCCGCTCTCCGACGGGGAGCGCCTGCACCGAACGTGGCGCGACGGCGTCGCCAAGGGAACCGGTTACCTCGAGGACTACGCGAACGTCGCGCACGGTCTGTACGAGCTGCACGTCGCGACCGGCGACGGCGCGTGGCTGCACGAGTCGCACCGGCTCGCGCGGTCTCGCCATCGATCTCTTCGCCGACGACGAGAACGGCGGCTTCTTCCTCACGCCCGTCGACGGCGAGGCGCTCGTCGCGCGGCAGAAGGATCTCGACGACAATCCGACGCCGTCGGGCAACTCGATGCTCGCCTTCCACCTGCTCCGGCTCGCGCGCCTCTGGGGCGACGACGAGCTCGAGCAGCGCGCCGTCGGCGTGCTGCGACTCGTGCGCGACGTGATCCCACGCGCGCCTCAGGGCTTCGGCTGGGCGCTCTGCGCGCTCGACCTCTACCTCTCGCCGCCGCGCGAGATCGCCATCGTCGGCGAGCCCGCAGGCCGAGGTGGCGAGAGCCGCGCTGCGCGGCTTCGACCCGAACGCCGTCGTCGCCTTCGGCCCGGCGGAGGGCGTGCCACTGCTCGAGGGAAAGACCCTCGTCGACGGGAAAACAGCGGTTTATCGTCTGCGAGCGCTTCGCCTGCCAGGCTGCCGGTCACGGATCCGGCCCTCCTTGCCGATAGATGAGCGATGCGGCTCGCCTCCATCCTCGCAGCGGTCGTCCTGGCCGGCGTCCTCGCTGCGTCGCGCAAGCGCAGACGCACGTCCGGTGACGGCCGCACGACCGCGCGCTGCTCGCGCGGCCCGCGACCTATGAGGAGACAGATCGCCGAACAGGTCGCGCGCCGGCTGACCGGGCACAACACGTCGGTTCGCTGCGGCCCGCTCGGGATGAGCAATCCGCACATCCTGGGCGTGACGATGCTGCTGCACAACCACTCGTTCGACTACTTCCTGATGCGCCCCGCGGAGTGCACGTATCTCGCGTGGTTCCATCAGTCGCCGGCTGCGCTGGGATCCACGCACGTGCTGTCGGACGCGGACTGCGCTGCAGGTGGCCGACATCGCGATGGCGCTCGCCACCGTCGCGCACGAGTCGTACCACATGCTCGGCTACTCGAACGAGGCGCAGGTCGAGTGCTACGGCATGCAGTCGATCTGGTTCGTCGCGAACAAGCTCGGCGCGTCGGTCGCGGAGGCGCAGGCGATTGCGCTCCTTGTACGCGACGCAGATGTACCCGCCGCGACGCGCGAGGACGCCGACGTACTGGTCGGCGCAGTGCAAGGACGGCGGCAAGCTCGACCTGCGCAACGCTCGCTCGCTGGCCGCTGGGTCCGAGCTAGACGACGAAGATCTCGGGCCGCTCAGCGCCCGCGGCGAACCGCTCGGCCGAGAACGGCGACAGGTCGAGCGTCGGCGTCCGCCCGACGACGAGCTCCGCGAGGTGCTCGCCCACCGCGGGCGCCTGCTGGAAGCCGTGCCCCGAGAAGCCGGTCGCATACAGGAACCGCGACACCTCGCGGCGCCTCGCCGACGAGCGCGTTCCAGTCGGGGCTGACGTCGTACCAGCCCCACCAGGTGCTCTGCACGGGCAGGTCCGCCAGAGACGGGCAGGCGGCGCGACGCCGCCTCGGCGATCTCTTCGAGCGCCGCGCTCGCGTCCGCCGAACGCGAGGCCCGGGCCTTCGCGGTGGAAGTAGAAGCCGGACGAGAAGTCGATCGTCAAGGGCACGCGCTCCGGGAGACCGCCGTCCTGCGGCGTGAACCACATCGATCGCGCTTCGCCCTCGACGGGTAGCGACGACGCCGGCGAGCGCACCGACCTCACGCGACCACACGCCTGCGCAGCAGACGACCGTGTCCGTGTCGATCCGGCCCTCCGCAGTCTCGACGCCGACGATGCGCCCGCGCGTCCACGGCGATGCCGGTTGCGGCACAACCCTGCCGGATCGTCGCACCCGATTCGCGCGCGTAGTGCTGCACGACCGCTTCCGGCGTCGCGTAGCCGTCGCGCGCGCAGTACGTCGCTGCGAGCAGATCGTCCACCTCGAGCTGCGGCACGATCTCGCGCGCCTCCGCCGGCGTCAGCTCGCGCGACGGCACGCCGAGCGACTGCTGCAGCGCCAGCGCGGCGCGAAACGTCGGTCGACGTCCTCCGCGCGGTCGAGCAGGAAGAGATAGCCGTGCTGGCGGAACGAGATCTCGTCGGCGAAGCTCTCGAACTCGTCGAGCGAGCGCAAGCGCGATGCGGATGTTCAGCTCGTCCGCGAACTGCGTGCGGATGCCGCCGGCCGCCTTGCTCGTCGAGCCGGAGGCGAGCGCGTCGCGTTCGAGCAGCACGACGTCGGCTACGCCGAGCCGCCGCAGGTGGAAGGCGGTGGCGGCGCCCAGGGCGCCGCCACCGATGACGACGACATCCGCGGTGTTAGCGAATGTGGTCGAGGAGCTTCCCGAACGAATGCCAGTCGCCGGTCGCCGCCGCCTGCCCACTTGACCATGATCTCCTGCTCGATCGGGAAGTTGTCCTTCGCCGACGTGTTGAGCTTGATCCCGGGGTAGACGAACGGGTTCTTCGACGTGTCGAGGTCTGTGCAGAGCGTGCATCAGGCTCGCACGGGTCGGATTCTTGCCCGCGTGCTGCAGGGCATACACAAACGTCCAGGCCACACCGAGGCCGTAGACGATGTTCCCGTCACCGGCGGCGAGGCTGGGCGCGAGCGAGGACGCGTACTGCGAGATGATCGCGTTCGCGAGCTTGATCCCCGGCAGGCTCTGCTGCGTCGTCGAGCTCGAGGTGTAAACCGACGAGATGACGCCGTCAACGTTCGCACCGTTCTTCGCCGCGGCCAGCAAGAAGATCCGGTTCGCCGAGACGTTCCCGATGAAGGTCGCGCTGGGCGTCCATCCGACCTTCGTCGCGGTCACGAGCGCGGTGATCATCGGCGATGGCGTCGCGAAGACGACGAGCGTGTCAGCACCCTTGCTCTTCAACGCAAGAATCTGCTGCGTCAGGCTCGGGTTCGTGACGTCATACGACTCGGCGTCGACGATGTTCCCCTTCTTTGCGCCGAGACCGACACGCAGGCCGGCGTAGTAGTTCTTGCCGAACGCGTCGTTCTGGTAGAGGACGCCGATCTTCGCGCTCGGCATGTTCGCGGCGATGTACTTGCCGTAGAGCTTGCCCTCGCCCGGATAGTCGGGCTGCCAGCCGATCGTCCACGGGTACTTCTTCGCCGAGAAGCCCGCGTAGGAGTCGCCGGTCGCGACGAGCACCTGCGGCACCTTCCGGCTGTTGAGGTAGGTCCAGGTGGAGAGCATCGGGGCCGTGCCGAGGCTCCCGAACACCGCGAACACGTTGTCCTGCTCGACGAGCTGCTGCGTCAGCGGCACCGTCCTCGACGGGTCGTAGCCGTCATCGAGGATCTTGAAGTCGATCTTGCGCCCGTTGACGCCGCCGTGATCGTTGACGTAGGCGAAATACGCATTCTCCGCCGCGGGAATCGTCTTGTAGAGCGCCGCCGGCCCGGTGAGCGGGAACGTGCCGCCGATCGTGATCGTCGTGGCCGTGACCCCGGGCGTCGCCCGGTGCGCGCCGAATGCGGCCGTGACCGCGATTCCGCCGACGACCGCAGCCCCGGCGATGACCGCCAGGATTCTGCTCTTGTTTCCCATCCGACCCTCCTACGCATGGTTGAGCCCTGGTTTCGAGACGAAAGCCAGGGGTGCCAATTATGACGCTCTGGGATCCGATTTGATAGCAGTTTTGACTCGCGGTTCAAAACGCCGGAGGAAGCCGGCGAAGCCGTTCGGGAGCAGGAGCATGATCAGGACGACGATCAGGCCGAAGACGACGTCCTGGCCGTGGGAGGAGCCGATCAGGGGGACATCGGGCGCGACCGAGGGCAGGAGGCCGATGAAGACGGCTCCGACGAGGACGCCCCAGAGCGAGCCGAGGCCCGGCGACCGCGGCGCCGATCAGGATCTGGAGCGACAGCAGCACGCCGAACTCGCCTGGCTGCACGTAGCCGTTCGTGGCGATCACGAAGAGCGAGCCGGCGACTCCGGCGAACGCCGCGGAGACGCCGAAGGCGAGCGTCTTGTAGATCGGCAGAGAGACCCCCGAGGACGTAGCCGCAAGCTCGCTGTCGCGGACGGCGCGGAACGCACGACCGATGCGCCCGCGCAGCAGCAGCCAGGCGGCGGCGAACGAGATCGCTGCACAACTCCAGCCGACCACGTAGAGCCAGAGGTGGGTCGCCGTCTCCGAGGTGTGCATGCCGTTGCTGCCGCCGAGGAACTTGGAGAACTTGAGCGGGAACTGCGGTACCGAGACAGCGAGCGCAAACGTGGCAAGCGCGAGATAGACGCCGGACAGGCGGAGGGCGGGGACACCGACGAGCAACCCGCAGACGAAGGCGATCCCGAGCGAAGCCGGCAGCGTCGCGAGGAGGCTCCAGTGCTGGTCGGCGGAGAGAAGCGTGGTCGTGTAGCCGCCGATCGCCATGAACGCGCCGTGCCCGATCGAGATCTGGCCGGTGTAGCCCGGTGAGGATGTTCAGTCCGAGGATCGCGATGAAGTAGATGGCGACGTGGGTCGCCAGGCCCTGGTGATAGCCGCTGATCAGAAACGGCAGTGCCACGATGACGGCCACGACGATGCCGATCGGAATGAGCTTCATACGCGCCGCACCTGCCTTCGGCCGAAGAGGCCGTTCGGCTTCACGAGCAGCACGAGCAGCAGCACGGCGAACGCGATCGGCAGGCGAAGCTCGGACGACGCGAAGCCGACGTACTGTCCGCTGAGATTGAGGAAGACGCCGAGGTAGAGGCCGCCGATGACGGCGCCGGCCGGGCTCTCGAGGCCGCCGAGCACCGCCGCCGCGAATGCGTAGAGCAGGATCGCCTGCATCATCGTCGGCTGCAGGAACTGCGTCGGCTCGGTCATCAGCCCGGCGACCGCTCCGAGCACCGCGGCGAGGCCCCAGCCGAGCGCGAGCATCCAGTTGACGCGCACGCCGACGAGCGACGCCGCCGCGGGGCGCAGCGCCGCGGCGCGCATCGCGAGGCCGAGCTTCGTGAACTGGAAGAGCACCCAGAGCAGGATCACCGAGATGATCGACACGACGAGCACGCCGATGTCCTGGCGCGAGAACGCGACGCCGCCCGCGTGGTACACGGTGTTGCCGAACGGCGCGGCCATGAACTTGAGGTCGGCGCCCCATTTCCACGTGACGAGCCCGTCGATGAGGATGAAGAGGCCGACGGTGATGATCACGACGGCGATCACCGAGTGCTGGACCGGACGGATGACGACGACCTGGATGACGACGCCGAGCACGAACGCGATCAGCAGCGTCAGGAAGAACGCGAGCCAGTACGACACGCCCCAGAGCGTGAGCTGGTACGCGATGTACGTCGTCGCCATCGCGAGCTCGCCCTGGGCGAAGTTGATCACCTCCGTGGCGCGATAGATCAGGACGAGCGCGAGCGCGAGGCTGCCGAAGATCGCGCCCTGCGCGAGACCGGCGACAGTCTGCTGCGCGAAGATGTTGCTCGTCACGCTGCCGATCACGAGGAAGATCGCGCCCGCGAGCAGCAAGAGCAGCACCGGCACCGAGACTCCGGTGCTGACAGCGCTCTTTCTCTTCGCAAGACCGAGCATCAGTAGCCCAGGTAGCTCCGGCGGACGGACTCGTGCTGCTCCAGCTCCGCGCTCGGCCCCGCGAGCGCGACTCGGCCGACCTCGAGCACGATAGGCGTTCTGCGCGAGCTGCAGCGCGATGTGCGCGTTCTGCTCGACGACGAGCACGGTGACTCCCTCCTGCTCGTTCAGCTCCTTGATGATCCGGAAGATCTCGGTCACGAGCAGCGGCGCGAGGCCGAGCGACGGCTCGTCGAGGAGCAGGAGGCGCGGGCGCTGCATGAACGCGCGCGCGAGAGCGAGCATCTGCTGCTCGCCGCCGCTGAGCGTGCCCGCCTGCTGGTTGCGCCGCTCCTCGAGCCACGGGAAGTACGTCTGGATGCGCGCGAAGTCGTCCTTGACAGAGCCGCGCCGCGTGTACGCGCCGAGGCGGAGGTTCTCCCAGACGGTGAGCTCGGCGAACGTGCCGCGGCCCTCGGGCACGTGCGCGATGCCGAGGCGCGCGACGGCGTCGGGACCGACGCGTCCCAGCCGCTTTCCGGCGAACCGCAGCTCGCCGTCACGCCGGACCGTGCCCGAGATCGCGCGCAGCGTCGTCGTCTTGCCGGCGCCGTTCGCTCCGAGCACGGCCGCGATCTGTCCCTCGTCGACGCGCGAGCGACACGCCGTGCAGCGCCTGCACCGGGCCGTAGCGGGCGGTGACGTTCTCGAGCTCGAGCAGCGCCGCCACTTACGACGCCTCCTCGAGCTCGCCGCCGAGGTACGCCTCGATCACCTTCGGGTCGCGCTGGACCTCGGCCGGCGGCCCGCTCGCGATCGTGCGGCCGAAGTTGAGGACGTGCACGTGGTCGGAGACGCGCATGACGAGGTTCATGTGGTGCTCGACGAGCAGCACGGTCAGCTTCAGCTCGTCGCGCATCGCGCGGATGAACGTCGCGAGCTCGTCGACCTCGGCGTGATTCAGCCCGCCGGCCGGCTCGTCGAGCAGCAGCAGGCGCGGCTTCGAGACGAGCGCGCGCGCGAGCTCGACGCGCTTGAGCGTGCCGAACGGGAGCCCCGCCGCCGGCCGGCGCGCGACGTCGCCGATCCCGACGTAGTCGAGCGTCTCCTGCGCCTTCGCGCGAACGCTTCGCTCGGACTCGAACCGTGACACGGTGTGCGCGCCGACGAGCACGTTCTCGAGCACGGTCATCGTCGGGAAGAGCTCGACGTTCTGGAATGTGCGCGCGATGCCGAGCTTCACGACCCGGCTCGGCGGAGTGTGCAGGAGCGAGCTTGCCGTCGAAGACGACGTCGCCGGAGTCGACGCGGTAGAGCCGGGTGATCACGTTGAACGCCGTCGTCTTGCCGGCGCCGTTCGGGCCGATCAGGCCGAAGATCGAGCCTTCCTCGGCCTCGAGCGAGACGTCGTCCAGCGCCACGATTCCGCCGAATCGCAGGGACGCGTTCTGGAGAGAGAGGAGACCCATGCCCGCTGCGGCGAGACTCTACGGATTCCGGCCGCGCGCGTCGAGGTACTCCTGCCAGAGCTGCTCCATCGTCGTCTGGCGCGCCGCTCGCACGTGCGCCGGGTCGTACGGCGTGTAGCCGACCGCCCGGACGATGAACGAGCCCTCCCGGTCGACATCGAGGACGTTGATGCACGCGGGCGCCTGCTCGAACGCGCCGAGAAAGACGCGGTCGCCGGTCAACGCGCGACTCAGGATCGCGCGGTTGACGGCGCCGTGCAGCACGAGCAGCACGACGTCCCAGCTCTCGTCGGCGAGCAGCGCGTCGATCTCCGGCACGACCCGGTCGAGCAGCTCGCCGATCGTCTCGCCGCCGAGGAAGCGCGTGTCGAGCGGGACGATGCCCCGGAACGCGGCGGTCATCATCTCCTGCACGACCTCGGGTGCGACACCGCGGAGCTCGCCGCTCTCGATCTCCCGCAGCGCGGGGTTCTCTTCGAGCATCGCGTTCGGAGCAATCGCTCGGGCCGTCTCGAGCGTGCGCGGCAGACCGCTCGTGATCACGCGATCGAAGCTCACGTCGCGCAGCGCCTCGGCGGCCGCTGCCGCCTGCTGGCGTCCCGCCTCGGTCAGCAGCACGTCGTGCGGGTGCTCGCCCCGGAAGTAGCGCACCTGCGCGTGGCGCATCAGGTAGATGCGGCGTCGCGCGGGCAGCCGCGCTCACTGTGCGCGCAACGACTGTCCGCCTGCGGCCTGCATGCCGGCGATCATCCCGGCCGGCGCGGCGCCGTTCGGGAAGCGGTCGAGGAGCTCTCCGAGCAGCGCGTCGGCGTTCCACTTCTCGTCGGCCGCGAAGAGCTCGCCCGCGGTCCAGCCCTGCAGCGCGTTGATCGCGCCGCCCCAGACGTGGAAGACCTGGCCGGTGATGTTCTGCGCGTCGTCCGCGCTCAGCGCGACGACGAGCGGCGACATGTTGGACGGATCGAGCGGGTCGAAGCCCTCCGACGGGGCGCCCATGTCGAAGGTGTCCTCGGTCATGCGCGTGCGCGCGTTCGGGGCGAGGCAGTTGACCGTGACGCCGTACCGGTGCAGCTCCTGCGCGACGATGATCGTGAAGCCGGCGATGCCGGCCTTCGCAGCGCCGTAGTTCGACTGGCCGATGTTGCCGAAGACGCCCGACGGGCTCGACGTGTTGATCACGCGGCCCTTGACTTCGTCGCCCGCCTTCGAGCGCTCGCGCCAGTACGCGGCCGCGTGGCGCGTCGGCGCGAAGTGGCCCTTGAGGTGAACCGCGATGACGGAGTCCCACTCCTGCTCGGTCATGTTCACGATCATGCGGTCGCGCAGGATCCCGGCGTTGTTGACGAGGATGTCGAGCCGGCCGAAGTGGTCGATCGCCTGCTTGACCATCCGCTCGGCGCCGTCGAAGTCGGCGACGTTCTCGGCGTTCGCCGCAGCATCTCCGCCCGCGGCTTCGATCTCCTCGACGACCTGCTGCGCGGGCGTGTCGTCGTGGCCTTCGCCGGAGAGGGCGGCACCGAGGTCGTTGACGATGACGCGCGCGCCGGCGTCCGCCAGTGCGAGCGCATGCGCGCGGCCGATGCCGCGGCCGGCGCCGGTGACGATCGCAACCTTCCCCGCGAGATTCGGCATGTGCGGGAGAATACGTCTCCGTGGACTTCGACCTCACTGAAGAGCAGCAGCTGATCCGGGAGACGGCCCGCGCGTTCTGCGACCGCGAGATCGTGCCGCACGCGCGCGAGTGGGATCGCACGGAGCGGATGGATCGCGAGATCGTCGCGAAGCTCGCCGAGATCGGCTTCCTCGGCTGTGCGCTTCCCGAGGAGCACGGCGGCATGGGGCTCGACACCGTGTCGTACTGCGTCGTGATGGAGGAGCTCGGCCGCGCCGACTCGTCGGTGCGCGGGATCGTGTCGGTCAACAACGGCCTCGCCGGGCAAGACGATCGCGACGTGGGGGACGGAGGAGCAGAAGGCGGAGTGGCTGCCGCGGATGTGCAGCGGCGAGGCGCTCGGCTGCTACGGGCTGACGGAGCCGGGCAGCGGCTCCGATCCGGCCTCGCTCATCACGCGCGCGCGCCGTGACGGCGACTCGTGGGTGATCGACGGCTCGAAGATCTTCATCACGCTCGGCTCGTGGGCAGGCGTCGCCCTCGTGTTCGCCCGGAGCGGCGGCGACGGCGCGCGCGGCATCACGTGCTTCCTCGTGCCGACGTCGTCCGAGGGATTCTCGGCGCGGAAGATCGACGGCAAGCTCGGGCTGCGCGCGCAGGACACCGCGGAGATCGTCCTCGACGGCGTGCGCGTCCCGGACTCGGCTCGGCTCGGCGACGAGGGCGCCGGCTTCAAGGTCGCGATGTCGGCGCTCGACAACGGTCGCATCTCTTTGGCGGCCGGCTCGGTCGGCATCGCGCAGGGCTGCGTCGATGCATCGGTCGCGTATGCGGCGGAGCGGCGACAGTTCGGGAAGCCGATCGCCGCGTTCCAGCTCGTGCAGGAGCTGATCGCGGACATGGCCGTCGAGACCGAGGCCGCCCGCATGCTCGCGTGGCGCGCGGCGTTTCTCGCCGATTCCGGGCAGCCGTACACGCTCGCTGCGTCGCAGGCGAAGTACTACGCGAGCGAGGTGGCCGTGCGCGCTGCGAACGCCGCGGTGCAGGTGCACGGCGGCTACGGGTACGTCGACGAGTTCCCGGTGCAGAAGTACCTGCGCGACGCGCGCGTGTCGACGCTGTACGAAGGCACGAGCCAGATCCAGAAGCTGCTGATCGGCCGAGCGCTGACGGGCGAGAGCGCGTTCCTGTAAGCCGTGCGGCAGACCAGGTCGTCTGCGCGACCTGGTCGCTCGTCCTTCGATCAGCGGTACTTCTCGAGGAACGCCGGCGAGTCGATCCGCAGCCGCGCTTCCACATCAGCCTTCACACGCTGCAGCGTCCCCGGCGGCACGTCGCCTTCGCGGATCTGCCGCGCGAGCTCGCGCTGCTCGGCATCGTCCACGACCGGCAGCGCCGCAAGCTCGCGGTAGACGATCCCGAGCGCGTTCATCGCGACGAGCATCCGGAAGCGGAGCCGGTGATCGGTCAGCGTCGGCAGGATCTCGTCGCCGAGGAACTCCTGGATCGCCTCGGTCAGCTCCTGTGCTGTCGGACGCTCGGTCATGCAGCCGCCTTCTCGAGCAGGTTGCAGATCTCGTACTCGACCTCGGCGCCGAGGCGGCCGAGCGTCGCGAGCTCGACGCTTCGATCCTGCCCGGTGAGGTGTCGCTGCATCTGCGTGAGGCAGCCGATCGCCCAGCCGACGTTGCCCGCGAGCTCCCAGTAGTCGAGCTCCGACGGCTGCACGTCGAAGCCGGTCAGCTCGTTGTAGCGCTCGAGGTACGGCTCGACCGGGCCGACACCGCCGAGCCGCTTCTCGGGCACGCCGAACCGCCAGGCGCGCACGAGCGCGAACGCGAGGTCACGCACCGGATCGTCGAGGTGTGCGAACTCCCAGTCGAGCACTCCGACGAGACCGTCCTCGCCGACGACGAGGTTGCCGATGCGGTAGTCGCCGTGCACGACGACCGGGTCACGCAGCGGCGGACGGTTCTCGCGCAGCCACCAGAGCCCGAGCTCGATCGCAGGATGCGGCTCGCCGACCTCGTCGAGCTCCTCGACCATCCGCTCGAGCTTCGCCTCGGGCAGGAACGAGACGCGCGCCGCCGGAATCGCGTGGATCTTCGCGAGCTCCTCCGCCATCTGCACCGGCAGCGCAGCGCGTGCACGCGCGAGCTCGTCCTTCTGGACGATCCGCCGCCCGATCGTGTCGCCCTCGAGCCGCTCCATCACGAACGCCTCGCGGCCGGAGAGATCGGGGATGTACGCGTACGGGCGAGGCGCCTTCACGCCCGCCTCGTACGCCGCCTGGAGCACCGCGAACTCGTCCTCGAGCGAGAGCGTGTGACGGTGGATCACGCCGCCGGCGGCGCGCCGCACGAGCAGCCGCTCGTCGCCGGCGTCGACCGACCACGCCTCTTTCGACGCGCCGCCGGCGAGCAGGACGGGCTCGGAGATCTCGACCTCGCGGCCGAGCGCGGCCGAGAGAGCCGGTTGGAGCGCCTCACGCATCTCTGCGATCATTGCTGCCAATGGCGACCGTTGTCATCCCCGACCTCATCGCCGACCGGCGCGATCAGGTGCGCTCCTTCATGGAGGAGCACGTCTATCCGAACGAGCAGGCGTTCGCGCGCGAGGACGATGCGGCCGATGCGCTCGTCGCAGAGCTCCGGCAGGAGGCGAAGGACGCAGGGCTCTGGGCGCCGCACCTGCCGCCGGAGGCAGGCGGATCGGGCAGCGGCTTTCTCGAGTACGCCTATCTGAACGAGGAGATCGGCCGCAGCATGTACGCGCAGCTGATCTTCGGCTGCCAGGCACCCGATGCCGGCAACGGCGAGATCCTCCACCTGTTCGGCACGGATCGGCAGAAGAAGCAGTTCCTCGAGCCGCTCGTCTCGGGGGCGACGCGTTCGTTCTTCGGGATGACCGAGCCCGAGGTCTCCGGCTCCGATCCCACCGGGCTGCGCAGCCGCGCCGTGCGCGACGGCGACGAGTGGGTGATCAACGCGCACAAGTGGTTCTCGTCCGGAGCCGACGGCGCGGGCTTCGGCATCGTGATGGTCGTCACCGATCCCGACGCCGAGCCGCACAGGCGCGCGTCGATGATCCTCGTCCCGACCGACACGCCGGGCTACGAGCTCGTGCGGAAGATCCCGGTCATGGGCCACGAGGGCCGCGGTTGGGGCACGCACTGCGAGACGCGCTTCACCGACGTTCGCGTGCCGGTCGAGAACGTGCTCGGCGAGGCGGGCGACGGCTTCCGCATCGCGCAGAAGCGACTCGGCCCGGGTCGCATCCATCACGTGATGCGCTGGCTCGGACAGATGCAGCGTGCGTTCGATCTCATGTGCTCGTACTCGCTCGAGCGCAAGACGTTCGGCGAGCCGCTCGCCGACAAGCAGACGATCCAGAACTGGATCGCCGAGTCGGCCGCCGAGATCCAGGCCTGCCGCTTGCTGACGATGCAGGCCGCGCAGCGGATCGACGACGGCGACGAGGCGCGCGTCGAGGTCTCGGCTCTCAAGTTCTATGCCGCGAAGGTGCTGAACGACGTGATCGACCGCGCGCTGCAGGTGCACGGCGGCCTCGGGATGACGGAGGACACACCGCTCGCGAGCATGTGGCGGCAGGCGCGCGCGGGGCGGATCTACGACGGCCCGGACGAGGTGCACAAGATGGTCGTCGCGCGCCGCATCCTTCGTGCGTACGCAGACGGAGGCACCTGGCGCTTCACGTAGTCCTCGAGGGCGATCGAGTGCGGCTCGAGCCGCTCGAGCCGCCGCACGAGGACGCGTTGTGGGAGGTCGCGCAGGACGAGCGCGCCTGGCGCTGGATGCGCGTGCGCGGCGCACGAGAGCCGCGAGCTGTTCCACGAGTGGTTCGAGTCGGTCGATCTCGGCTTCCTGCACTACTTCGACGGCGAGCTCGTCGGCCACTCGAGCTATCTGAACGTGCGGCAGGACGACCGTGTGGTCGAGATCGGCAACACCTGGCTGAACAGCCGCGCGTGGGGGACGGGCGCGAACACGGAGGGAAAGCTGCTGCTGATGCAGCACGCGTTCGAGGACGAGGGCTTCCTGCGCGTCGAGTTCAAGACGGACGCCGCGAACGACCGCTCCCGCGCGGCGCTCGCTGCGCTGCCCGCGGAGTTCGAGGGCGTCTTCCGCAAGCACATGCTCGTGCGCGGCGGCGAGCGGCGCGACTCGGCGTGGTACGCGGTGATCGACGACGATTGGCCGGAGGTGAAGGCGAACTTGCTGCGGAGGCTTGGTGTCTGACACCCGAAGGGTGTCTGACACCGCCTTTGAACCGAACGGCTCTGGAAAAGCGGTGCCTGACACCGCGCGCAGCGGTGTCAGGCACCAGAGCGGATGATCTGTGTGCAGCGCGACGCCGCGAGCAGCGTGCCTTCGGCGTCGTAGAGCTCCGCGCTGCAGAAGGCGACTCGCCGGTTGCGCTGCACGACCGTTCCCTCGGCCCGCAGCGTCCCCGGACGCGACGAGCGCATGAACTCGACGCGCAGGTCGCCGGTGAGAAAGCTCTCGCCTTCGTCGAGCACCGACCAGCACGCGCCGCCCATCGCGGTGTCGAGGAGCGTCGTCACCATGCCGCCGTGCACGATGGGTCCGGACATCCGTCTGGAAGCAGTACTCCGGCGTCGCGTCCCATTCGATGACCGACTTGCCGTCGCCCTGCTCGATACCTCGGTAGCCGAGCGTCAGCCAGATGTGCGGCGACGGCAGGTCGGCGCCCCAGCCACCGGTACGGCGACGGCTCATCGAGGCCCGGGAATGTTCGGGAACCGGAACTGCAGCACGCGATTCGGCTGCACGACCCAGGCGCCGCCCGACTCCGTGGATTCGAGTGCCTGCATCGCGGCCTCCGCAACGAAGACCGGCTCCATCAGCGGCACATCGATCGTCTCGAAGAACTCGCGGTCGACGATCGGCGTGTCGGTGTACCCGGGGCAGAGCGCGTTGATCCGGATCCCGCGCGCAGCGAGCTGCGGCGCACAGCTGCGGACGAAGCCGACCACCGCATGCTTGGTGAGCGCATAGATCGGGTCCATCGGAGTCGGGGTGAGGCCTGCCAAAGACGCGGTCGCAACGATCGAGCCTCCGTTCGGCATCAGGCGAGCCGCCAGCTCCCGCACGCCGTAGACCACGCCGTCGATGTTCGCGCGCATCGCCCGCTCGTACTGCTCATCCGTGAGAGCGGCCATCTCGCTCTCGCCCGTGACCACTCCCGCATTGAGGAACGCAGCGTCGTACGGGCCTTCGAGCGCCCGCCACGCGGCCGCGTCGCCGACGTCGAACTCCGGCAGATCGAGCGCTGTCACCTCGACATCGCCGAGAGCGTCCGCGAACGCGCGGCCCAGGCCGCCGCGCCCGCCCGTGATCAGAACCCTCACGTGAGCAGCACCACCTTGCCGACGCTCTGCCGCGACTCGACGAGCGCATGCGCCTGCTCGACCTCGTCGAGCGGGAACTCGGCTCCGACGAGCGGCTTCAACGCGCCCGTGTGCCACAACCCGAGCAACTCACCGACCGCCTCCCCGACGAGCTCCGGATCGAGGCGCAACAGGCGGCCCAGATAGAACCCTGCGAGACCGACGTTTCGTCCGACGAGGCGCGCCGGCTCGATCTGCGGCCACGCGCCGGCGGCAGAGCCGATCGCGATCACGGTCCCGAGCGGCCGCAACCGCGCGAACGACGACGCGAACAGCTGAGCCACCGACGGGATCAACGACGACGTCGGCGCCGATGTCCTCCGGCAGATCGTCGTAGACGAATGCCTCTTCGGCACCGAGGGAGCGGCACACGTCGAGCTTCTCCGACGACCCGACTGCGGCAATGACCCGCGCGCCCAGCGTTCGCGCTACCTGGATCGCCGCCGAGCCGACGCCGCCTGCTGCCGCGTAGACGAGGACGACCGATCCGGGCCGGATGCGCACCTGTCGGGTCAGCGGAATGTGCGCGGTCAGAAACGTCAAGAGAAACGATGCGCCCTCGGCAAACGACGCGTGATCGGGCAACGGCACGACCTGCGCGCGTTCGACGGCAGCGAGCTCCGCATAGCCTCCTCCGCCCGACGTGATCGCCATCACGCGGGTTCCGTCCTCGAGCTCGCCGGCGATCTCCGAGCCGATCACGGCGGGGAGCTCCGGCATCTGCGGATACACACCACGACGGACCATCACGTCGGCGAAGTTGATGCCTGCGGCGCGCACACGGACGAGCACCTTGCCGTCGGCGGCAGGCTCGGGCACGTCACCGACCTCGAACGGCCCGTCGACCTCGCGCAGGAGCGCCGCTCTCAAGTCTGTGCGGGCTCCTGCGCAAACATCTCGCGCAGGGCGGTCTTCCTGAACTTGCCGACGCTCGTCTTCGGGATCTCCTCGACGAACTCGAACCGCTCGGGCAGCCACCACTTTGCGAAGCTCGGCGCGAGGAACTCGCGCAAATCGTCGGCCGACGCAGTCGCGCCGGGCTTCAGCACCACGGCGGCGAGCGGCCGCTCGTCCCACTTCGGGTCGGGAATCGCGATCACGGCAGCCTCGGCAACCGACGGATGCGCCATCAGCGCGTTCTCGAGCTCGACCGACGAGATCCATTCGCCGCCCGACTTGATCACGTCCTTCGAGCGGTCCTTGATCTGGATGAAGCCGCGCGGGTGGAGCGAGACGATGTCGCCGGTCTTGAACCAGCCGTCGTCGGTCCACCGATCGGCCTGCTCTGGCGTGTCGTAGTACGACGACGCGACCCACGGCCCTCGCACTTCGAGCTCGCCCATCGCCTCGCCGTCCCACGGGATCTCCTCGCCGCCGACGCGCGCGCGCACCTCGACGAGCGGCAGCGGCAGGCCGGCCATCGCCATCAGGTCGAGCTGCGTCTCCTCGTCCGCGTCCTGCAGGTCGTGCGGGAGCGCGGCGGTCGACGCGACCGGCGAGGTCTCCGTCATCCCCCAGCCCTGCACGATCGTGAGGCCCGTGCCGCTTCCCGAACGCCTCGATCATCGAGCGCGGCACGGCCGAGCCGCCGACCAGCATGCCCTTCATGTGGGAGAGGTCCCACTTGCCGGGGTTCGCGTCGAGCATGTTCAGGATGCCGAGCCAGATCGTCGGCACGCCCGCCGACCACGTCACGTTTTCCTGAACGAAGTCGTCCAGCAGGCTTTCGGCGTCGAGGTGCGGGCCGGGGTAGACAAGCTTCGAGCCCGCGAACGTCGCGAGATACGGATAACCCCACGCGTTCGCGTGGAACATCGGGACAACCGGGAGCATCGTGTCGTTGACCGACATGCCGAGGCCGAGCGGATTGTTGGCGCCGACGCCGAGCGCGTGCAGGACGGTGCTGCGATGCGAGTAGACGACGCCTTTCGGCAGGCCCGTGGTGCCGCTCGTGTAACACATCGCGGCGGCCTCGTTCTCGTCGAGGTCAGGCTCGACCCATTCGTCGGCGGATGCGCCCGCGAGCAGCTCTTCGTACGAGTCTTCGACGACGAACACGTGCTCGATCTGCGTGCGGTCGCGGAACTGCTCGAGCAGCGGCAGGAGCGACCGGTCGACGATCACGGCCTTGTCGCCTGCATGGTTCGCGATGTACGCGAGGTCGTTCGGGTGCAGGCGCAGGTTCAGCGTGTGCAGCACGAAGCCGCCGCAAGGGATCCCGAAGTACGCCTCATGGTGCTGGTAGTGGTTCCAGCAGAGCGTGCCAACGCGATCGCCGCGCTCGAGCCCGAGCTGCTTCAGCGCGACCGCGAGCTGTCTGGAACGCCGCATCGTGTCGGCGTACGTCGTGCGGTGGAAGCTCTTGTCGGGCAGGCGCGTGACGATCTCGCCACGCCCGAAGTACAACTCCGCGCGCTTGAGGATGTGCGGCAACGTGAGCTGGAAGTCCATCATCTGGCCGTCCACGGAGCCTCCTCGTGTTAGACGGGAACTGAGACGCCGAGCACCGCGTCAGCGACTTCGCCGCGAAGCTCGGACGGCCGGGAGCCGAGGCCCTCGAGCCACAACGCGCGCTTGTAGAAGCGATGCAGCGGGTGTTCCCACGTGAACCCTGTGCCGCCGTGCACCTGGATCGAGCGCTCGCACGCGGCGACCGCCGCTTCTGCCGCGAACGCCTTGGCGGCGGCGGCGGCGACCGGCGCCTGTTCGTCCTCCTCGGCGACACACCAGGCAGCCCAGTAGACGAGTGACCGGGCGAGCTCGACATCGGCATACGTGTTCGCAAGCTGGTGCGAGACCGCCTGGTAGACGCCGATCGGCTTGCCGAACTGCTTACGCGTCGAGGCGTGCTCGATCCCGAGCTCGAGGACGCGTTGTGCAACACCGATCGCTTCGGCCGCCATCGCGGTGCGGGCGCGCGGAATGTCGCGCGGGCCGGGTAGCGGTGTGCCGTTCGCGCGCTCGAGCCGGCCGACGGGCCGCGACGGATCGACCGTCGGCAACTCGTCGCCGCGCGCGGCCTGGGCATTGCCGTCCATGTCGACGACCTTGTCGACGGAGCCGAGCCAGGGTGTGAGGCCGTTGATCTCGGCCGACCATTTGACGCTGCCGGCCGCGACGGCTGCGCGATCCTCGGGACCGAGCGCCGCAAGCGCGAAGCCGACGGTCGCCAGGTAGGGACCCGGGTAGAGCGCGTAGCCGAGCTCCTCGAGCAGGAGCGCCTCTTCGACGAAGCCGAGTCTCCGCCTCTGCAACGTCGAGCCACCCGAGCTCTGCGAGCTCGCTCCAGCGGTCGTCCTGCTTCCCATCCCAGTCACGGTCGAGTGGGTAGCGCTCGGCAAGCCACGCGCGCGCCTGGCGCTTCAACTCGAGCTGCTCGTCGGTGAACGCGAAATCCATCAGCGGCTCTTCGGAAGGCCGAGCACACGCTCGGAGACGATGTTGCGGAGCACCTCGGAGGTGCCGGCCTCGATCGTGTTGCCCCGGCTGCGCAGCTGCTGATGGTGCCACCAGCCGTCGTCGAGGATTCCCTCCGGGCCGAGTAGCTCACGCCCGAGCTTCGTCAGGCGCTGGTTCTGCTCCGACCAGCGCAACTTGATCGCGGAGCCTTCGGGACCGGGAATGCCCGTGCGCTGCAACGTGCCGAGCGAGCGGTAGTTCGTATAGCGCAGCGCCTGCAGCTCGATCCACTCGGTCGCAATGCGTTCGCGCGTTCCTTCATCGCCGTTCACACGTTCCCGCGCGACCTCGAGCAGCTTGTTGACGCTCGACTCGAGCGAGGCCGTGAGCGCGAAGCCGAGCGTGCCGCGCTCGTGCAGCAGCGTCGTCATCGCGACCTGCCAGCCCTGGCCTTCGTCGCCGAGCCGGTTCGATACGGGCACCTCGACGTCGTTGAAGAAGATCTCGTTGAACTCGGCCTCGCCCGTGATCTGGCGCAGCGGCCGAACCTCGACGCCGGGCGCGTGCATGTCGACGATGAGATAGGTCAGGTTCTGGTACCGCGGCGCGTCCGGGTCGCTCTGCGTCACGAGGATGCAGAAGTCGGCGATGTGCGCGAACGACGACCACACCTTCTGCCCGTTCACGATGTAGACGTCGCCGCGGCGCTCGGCGCGCGTGCGCGCAGCTGCGAGATCGGAGCCGGCGTCCGGCTCGGAGAATCCCTGACACCAGATCTCCTCCGCGGAGAGGATCTTCGACAGGTGCGCCTGCTTCTGCTCCTCGCTCCCGTGCGCCATGATCGTCGGCCCGGCCATGCCCAGTCCGATCACGCCGACGTGCCCGGGCGCGTTCGCCCGAGCCATCTCCTCGTAGAAGATCGCCTGGAAGCTGTACGGCGCGCCGGCGCCCCCGTACTCCTTCGGCCAGGTCAGGCCGGCGTAGCCGCCTTCGTAGAGGCGCCTGCTCCACTCGCGGCCGAACGAATCGTCGAAGCGCTCCGCACCGCCGCGTCCGCCGCGACGCTCTTCGGGCAGGTTCGTCTCGAGCCAGGCGCGCAACTCGGCGCGAAATGCGGCCTCTTCCGGCGTATCGCGAAGGTCCACGCTGCGAGATTAGCCCGCAGCGGGGGCGGATGCGAGCGGCGGCAGCCGCACGACCTCGCGCCGTCGCCACGGGAGCAAGGTCACGACGGCCACCGTGATGGCGACGCCGACCCACTGCGTCCAGCGCAGGTTGCTGTTGAACACGTAGATGCCCACGAGAGCCGCCGTGACGGGGAACGCGAGCTCGCCGAGCGCGGCGAGGAGCGCGGGAGTGCGCTGAAGGCCGTAGTAGTAGAGACCGAGCGCGAGGAACCCGGTGACGACCGCGAGGAGCGCGATGTAGAAGCTGTCGTGCGCGCCCGCGAACGCCTTGTCACCGAGGATCGGCAGCGCGGCGGCGCTTGCGATCAACCCGAACGCGAAGCGCACCGTGGCCACCTGCTGGAACTCGAGCGCACGGGTGAGGTAGCGGCCGAGCACGGTGCCCATGCCCCAGAGGGCGGCCGCGCCGAGCGACTCGACGATCGGCGTCAGTCCTTGCGCGTGCGGCGCGAGCGGATGCTGGAGTGCGATCAGCCAGATGCCGGCGAGCGCCGGCAGCAGGAACCATGCGAACCGCGGCCGCGGCTGTTCGCCGAGCACGAGCCACGCTCCCGCCACCGCGACGAGGGGCTGCACCTTCTGCAGGACGAGCACGGTGATGAAGTCGCCGTGGAAGAGCGCCTGCGTGAAGAGGATCGTTGCGATCGCCGACGCACCCGCACCGACGGCGATGCCGGCGGCGACATAGCGCGGGCCTGCGCTCCAGAGTGCGCGGAGCGACACGGCGAGCAGCGGCAGAGCCAACGCGACGAGCACAACGTGCTCGCCGAAGACGATCGTCGCGGGACTGGTCGAGTGTGAGAGCGGCTTGCGGATCAGCCCGTCGAGCCCCCACATCGCCGCGGCGATGCTGACGAGGACGACACCCGGGATGTTGCTCAGGCGCTGCATCTCAATCGAGCGTAGCGGCCTCGTACCGGAGTAGGTCGTCCGGCGTCTCGCGTCGGCGGATCACGCGTGTCTCGCCGTCGCGCACGAGCACGACCGCCGGTCGCGGGACGCCGTTGTACGTCGAGCCCATCGCGAGCGTGTACGCGCCCGTCGCCGGCACGGCGAGGAGGTCGTCGCGCTTCGGATGCGGGAGCTCGGCCGCCTCGATCAGTACGTCGCCCGTCTCGCAGTGCTTGCCTGCGATGCGGAAGACACCGTCGGCGAGCTCGTCGGCGCGGTTCGCGAGCAGCGCTTCGTAGCGGGCTCCGTAGAACTGCGGGCGTGGGTTGTCCGACATGCCGCCGTCGATCGCGACGAAGCTCACGCCCCCGCTCTGCTTCACGACGCCGACGCGGTAGAGCGTCACGCCGGCACGGCCGACGAGCGAGCGTCCGGGCTCGAGCACGACCTGGACGGGGTCGGGCCAGCGCTCGCGCAGCCTCGCGACGAGCGGGCCGACAAAGTCTGCGATCTCGGGCACGTGCGAGTCGCGCGTGTAGCGGATGCCGAGGCCGCCGCCGATGTCGAGCACATGCGGCGTCCAGTCGAGCTCGGCACGCGCGCGCTCGCAGAAAGCGGCGAGCCGCTCGACGGCGAGCAGGCTCTCGTCGATGCGTGCGAGCTGGGAGCCGACGTGGAAGTGCACGCCGGCAACGTCGATTCCGAGCGTGCGCGCCTCGTCGACCACGCGCAGCGCGCCATCCGCGGGCAGCCCGAACTTCGACTCGTCGTGCGCCGTCTGAATCGAGCGGTGCGTGACGGCCTCGACGCCTGGCGTGAGGCGCACGAGCGCGCGTCGCACCCCCGCGCGTGCGGCGCGCGCGGGCTCGTCCTCCGCGTCGAGCACGACCGTGACGTTTGCAGCTGCGGCCGCACGCAACTCCTCGTCCGACTTGTTGTTGCCGTGGAAGAGCATGCGCTCGGCCGGAATGCCGGCGGCCAGTGCGAACGAGAGCTCGCCGAGCGTCGACACGTCGGCGCCGACTCCCTCCTCGGCGAGCACCCGGAGCAGTGCGACGTTCGCGAATGCCTTCGTTCCGTACACGACCAGCGCATCGGGGGCCGCCGCGTGGTACGCGCGAGCCTGGGCGCGGATCGTGTCCTCGCAGTAGACGACGAGCGGCGTCCCGTGCTCGGCGGCGAGGCGGCTCGCAGCGACGCCGCCGAGGTGGAGCTCACCGGCGTCGATGCGGGCGGAGTCGGGAAGAAGCGGAAGCACAGGTTGCTAGTATCAAAGTCTCGATGAAGGAGTTGCTTATCTAGAACAGGGAGCACACGCGGCATCGCCGCGGCAGCCTCCCATGGCCTCTCTCAGGAGAGGCTTTTTCGTCTTTATGGAGCGATACGACGCCCACACGACCGAAGCGAGCTGGCAGCGCGTCTGGGAGGACGAGGGGGCCTTCGTCGCCCACGATCCGGAGCCCGGCGTCGACCGCGTCGGAGAAGAGCTACGTGCTCGAGATGTGGCCGTACCCGTCGGGGACGCTCCACATGGGGCACACCCTCGTCTACACGATCGGCGACATACTCGCGCGCTTCCGGCGCCGCAACGGGCTGAACGTTCTGCACGTCATGGGGTTCGACTCGTTCGGACTTCCCGCCGAGAACGCCGCGATTCGCGAGGGCGACCATCCGCGCGAGATCGTCGACCGGAACATCAAGGAGATCACCCAGACGATGAAGCGGATGGGGTGGGGCTACGACTGGAGCCGCCTCGTCTCGGCGCACGAGCCCGAGTACTACCGCTGGACGCAGTGGCTGTTCCTGAAGCTGTTCGAGGCCGGCCTCGCGTACCGGAAGGGGGCGCCGGTGAAGTGGTGCCCGTTCGATCAGGTGGTGCTCGCGAACGAGCAGGTGCACGACGGCAGGTGCGAGTACTGCGGCAATCAGGTCGAGTCGAAGACGCTCGAGCAGTGGTTCTTCAAGACGACCGCGTACGCAGACGAGCTGCTGGACGACCTGCCGGCGATCGAGTGGCAGGACCGCATCAAGGCGATGCAGCGCAACTGGATCGGCCGTTCGGAAGGCGCCGAGGTGCTCTTTCGCATCGAGGAGCTCGAGGAGGACGTCCCGGTTTTCACGACGCGGCCCGGATACGTTGTTCGGGGCGACGTTCTTCGTGCTGGCACCCGAGCATCCACTCGTCGAGAAGCTGGCGGCGCGCTCGCCGAACGAGGCGGAGCTGCGGGAGTACGTCAAGCACGCGTCCGTCAAGCGCGGCGAGGAGCGCGCCGCCGCCGAGGAGAAGACCGGTGTCTTCACCGGCTTCTTCGCGACGAATCCGGTCAACGAGGCGCGCATCCCGATCTGGGTCGCCGACTACGTGCTGATGGAGTACGGAACGGGCGCGATCATGGCGGTGCCGGCGCATGACGAGCGCGACGGCGAGTTCGCGGAGCGCTTCGATCTGCCGATCGTCCCCGTGATCGACGACGACGGGAGGTTGATCGACTCCGCGCAGTTCAGCTCGCTGCCCGCCGACGAGGCGAAGCGCGCGATCGTCGACTCGCTCGCCGAGCACGGCCGCGGCAAGGTCGGCGATCAGCTTCCGCCTCCGCGACTGGGGGTTCTCACGGCAGCGCTACTGGGGTTGCCCGATCCCGATCGTGTACTGCGACGATCACGGTCCGGTCGCGCTGCCCGGACAGCGAGCTGCCGTTGATCCTCCCCGACATCGAGGACTACAAGCCGAAGGGAATCGCGCCGCTGGCGCAGGCCGAGGACTGGGTGCGCGCGCCGTGCCCGACGTGCGGCAAGGAAGGACGGCGCGAGGTCGAGACGATGGACACCTTCGTCGACTCGTCTTGGTACTTCCTGCGCTACTGCGATCCCCACAACGACGACGCCGCCTGGAACCGGAAGCTCGTCGACTCGTGGTGCCCGGTCGACCAGTACATCGGCGGCGTCGACCATGCCACGATGCATTTGATCTACGCGCGCTTCTTCATCAAGGCGCTCAACGATCTCGGACTCGTCGGCTTCCGCGAGCCGTTCATGCGCCTGTACTCGAACGGGTGGGTGCAGCTCGGCGGGACGAAGATGTCGAAGTCGAAGGGCAACGTGATCGGCCCCGAAGATCTGCTCGCGGCGTACGGCGCCGACGCGGTGCGGCTGTACATGATGTTCATCGGGCCTGCGGACGAGGACATGGACTGGACCGACGAGGGCATCGACGGAATGGTGCGATTCGTGCGGCGTCTGTACCGGCTCGTCTCGCGATGTGGCCGATCACGGCCCGTCCGTCGGCGCAGACGTACCTGCGAACGAGTTGTCGCGCAAGGCGCACGAGACGATCATGCGCGTGACCGACGACATCGGTCGGCGAGAGTCGTTCCACACCGCGATCGCCGCGATGATGGAGCTCGTCAACGAGCTGTCGCGTGCGGGTGTCGAGGATCCGGCTGCGCGCTTCGCCGCCGAGACGGCAGTCTCGGTCATCCAGCCGTACGCGCCGCATGTCGCCGAGGAGCTGTGGGAGCGGCTCGGGCACACGCGCCTCTGGGAGCAGCCGTGGCCCGTCGCCGACGAGTCGCAGCTGCAGCGCGAGACGTTCGAGCTCGTCGTGCAGGTGAACGGGAAGGTGCGCGACCGCTTCGAGGTCGACGTCGATCTGCCGGAGGAGGAGCTCGTCGCGCGCGCGACGGCGTCGCCGAGGGTGCAGGCGCATATCGACGGAGCGAAGGTGCGCAAGACGATCGTCGTCCCGCGCAAGCTCGTCAATTTCGTCGTCGGTTAGGAAGCCTGCACAAAGTCGTGACGCTCCGCGCGTCACGCTGCTCGGGTGGATCTGCATGCGCTTACGCCTGCGCAGCGGCGGCTGCTCTTTGGGGTCGTGCTGCTCGGCGCGCTGCTCGTGCTCGGCGTGCCGCGGCTCCTGCATCGCGGTGGCGGCGGCACGTCGTCGTCCCGCTGCTGCGGCCGCCACGGCTCTGCGTCGCTCGCGCGCTCGACGAAGCTCATCGTCGACGTTGCCGGGGCGGTGCGGCGGCCGGGCCTCCACGAGCTGGCGCGCCGGGCACGCGGATCGCGGATGCCGTCGCCGCAGCGGGAGGCGCGACCGCGAAGGCCGACATCAACGCGGTCAACCTCGCGGCGCCGATCGCCGACGGCGAGCAGATCGTCGTGCCCGCGCGCGGTCCGGGTGCGGCGGGAGCGTCGAGCGGTGCCGCTCCCTCACCCACGGCGCCGCTCGACCTGAACAGCGCGTCGCTCGAGCAGCTCGACGCGCTTCCCGGGCATCGGGCCGACGACCGCGCAGAAAATCCTCGATTACCGGCAGGCGCACGGCTCGTTCCATTCGGTCGCCGACCTCGACGCGGTGCCGGGGATCGGCCAGGGACGCCTCGAGCAGCTCAAGGGGCTCGTGCTCCCGTGATGCGCAGGTCGTACGTCCTGGCAGGCGCGCTCGCCGGCGGTCTCGCCGCGCCGACGGCGCGTGCGGTTCGCCGTCGAGCCGGCGCTGCTCCTCGCGGCGACGACCGTGCTGTGGCCGCGCGCCGCTCTCGCGTTGCTGCTTGCGCTCACCGGCTGGTGGTGGGGCAGCGAGCGGCTCGAGACGGCTCGACCGCAGCGCGCTGGCGTCGCTGATCGGAACCGCCG
Organism: uncultured Actinomycetes bacterium; assembly: GCA_963707525.1. GTDB lineage: Bacteria > Actinomycetota > Thermoleophilia > Gaiellales > Gaiellaceae > Palsa-739. The sequence goes on from CAVPQJ010000002.1 coordinate 518,488, forward strand.
GGACGCGCCGTCGTCGATCTGAAGGAGCCGCCGCGACGCGGGCGCTACACGGTGCGTGTCCGCGCGGTCGTCGTCCGTTGGTCCGGCGCACCGCGTCCACGAGCCCGTGCTGCTCGAGCTGCCGTCCGCGCGCGCGCCGCCTCCGCAAGGCGCACGGTTGCGCGTGCTCGGCACCTTGCGCGCGCCGGCCGACTTCGAGCGCACGTGGCTGCGCCGTCACGGCGTGCACGTCGTGCTGCGCGCGTCCGCGTCGCGGGTCGTCCGGCTCCGCGGCGGGCTCGCCGACCGCCTGCACGCGTGGCTCGCGCGGGCCTCGACGCCCGGTCTCGACGGGAGAGCGGCGCGCGGTCCTGCAAGGCGTCGTGCTCGGCGAGGACGGCGGGCTCTCGGACACGCTCCGGCAGCGCTTCCGCGCGTCCGGCCTCTACCACCTGCTCGCGGTCAGCGGCGGCAACGTCATCGTCGTCGCGAGCGGCACGATCGCGCTCGCGCTGCTGCTCGGCATCTCGCGGATCGGCGCCGAGGTCGCGGCGCTCGGGTCGATCGGCGCGTACGTGCTCGCCGTCGGCCCGCAGCCGTCGGTGATTCGTGCAGGCGTCGTCGGCGCGCTCGGCTCGCTCGCGTGGCTGACCGGTCGCGAACGCGACCGGTGGTACGCGCATTGCTCGTCGCGGCGATCGCGCTCCTCGCCTGGAACCCGTACACCGCGCTCGACCCGGGCTTCCAGCTCTCGTTCGCCGCCGTGCTGTCGATCTTCGTGCTCGCACCGCGCTTCCTGCGGGCTCTCGAGGGCTACCCGGTGCCGCGACCGCTCGCGCAGTGCATCGCGATCTCGACCGCGTGCGGCCTCGCGACGGCTCCGATCTCGTGGCTGCACTTTCACGCGATTCCGCTGCTGACCGTGCCGGCGAACGCGGCCGCGGCGCCGGTCGTCGTGCCGCTGCTCGCGCTCGCGCTGCTCGCCGCGATTCTCCCGCCGCTCGGGCCGCTGCTCGCCGAGCTCAACGGGTGGTGCGCGGCCTATCTCGCCGGCTGCGCGCAGGCTCTTCGGCGGGTTGCCGGGTGCGCAGGTGCGGTCGCCTGCCGCAGCGGCCGGGCTCGCGTCGTGGCGTGCTCCTCGCCGCCGCTTATGCTTGGCGGCGTGGCCAGCGAGCTGAAGCCCGTCTATCTCCTCTACGGCAGCGACCGGCCGAAGATCGCCCGCGCGGTGCGGAGGCTGCGTGAGCGGATGGGCGACGATGCGACCGAGCACCTGACCGCGCGCGAGTCGTCGGGCGCCGACGCGGTCGCAGCGTGCAACTCGCTCGGGCTCTTCGTCGGCGAGGGACGTCTCGTGATCGTCGACGACGCGGAGCGCTGGAAGGCAGCCGACGTGAAGGACGTCGTCGCCTATCTCGGCTCGCCTGCGCCGGCCACCGTTCTGGCGCTCGTCGCCGAGGAGATCAAGTCCGACGCCGCGCTCGTGAAGGCCGTTGCGAAGGCGGGCCAGGTGCTGCACTACGACGTCCCGAAGCGAAAGCTTCCCGACTGGGTCGCGGAGCAGTTCGCGCGCGCCGGAGCAAAGGCGGATGCCGACGCGTGCCGCGCGCTCATCGACATGGTCGGCGACGATCTCGACGAGCTGACGAGCGAGACCGAGAAGCTCGCGACCTGGGCGGCGGGAGACACGATCACGCTGCGAGATGTCGAGCGGATGGCTGCAGGTCGCGCCGAGACCGCGATCTTCGCGTTGACCGACGCGTGGGGGCGACGTGATGTCGGCGCCGTGCTCCGGTCGGCGGAGGAGATCATGGAGCGTTCGCACCGTCCGCGCTCGGGCGAGCTGATGCGGATCATCGCGTCGCTCGTCAGCCACGTCGGCCGCGTGCGCCGCTGTCAGAAGCTCGCGGAAGCAGGGAGTCCGCGCGAAGGACGCCGCGCCGAAGCTGAAGATGCATCCGTTCGCGGCGGAGAAGGCGTTCGCGCAGGCCGGGAACTTCTCGGCGGAGGAGCTCGGCGACGCGCTCATCCGGCTCGCGGAGCTCGATGCCGCGGCGAAGGGAGGCTCGCGGCTGCCGGCCGACCTCGAGCTCGAGCGGGCGCTCGTCGACGTGACGCGCGGCCGCGCGGCCTAGCTAGCGAGCGCTTGCCCGCAGCGAGGCGGGCGGCCTGCGACTTGCGGCGCGCGGCGGTGTTCTTGTGGATCGAGCCCTTCGCAGCGGCCCGGTCGAGCCAGCGGACGAGCTCCGTGTGCCGCTCGCCGACCGCGTTCGCGTCGTCGCCCTCCGCGGCCGACTGGAGGCTCCGCATGAGCGTCTTCGCCGTGGAGCGCCAGCGCAGGTTCTCGACCCGCTGACGGGCGGCCGAGCGAACGCGCTTTTTCTGCTGTCTGATGTTCGGCATAGGCGTGAAAACGCCCGCTTCTGCGGGCCGCAGGATGGTAGCAGGCGGCAGGAGAGGCTTGCACGGACGGGAACTTGCGCCCATGGACGACAAGCGGGGCGCGGCGACCGCCGCTCGGACGACGACCGCCGCTCGGGCGAGGACCGGCGTGAGCGCGAGGCCGAGCCCTCCGCCCGAGGGCGACCGCCGCGAGCGGCAAGGATCGCCGCACCGCGCAAGGACCGCCGCACCGGCAAAGATCGCCGCTCCGGCGGCTGACGTACCCTCCGTGCTGTGAGCGACGCCGACCGCGAGCGCGAGCTGCGCCGGCTCGAGCGCGACCGCCGGCGTCGTGAGCGCGGCGGGCCGACCTACTTCGAGCTGAGCACGCTGGTCGGGGTCGGCCCGGACGATCCGACGGTGAACCTTCGGCCGGACGAGTTCCGCGCCGCCGCCGCCGCCGAGCGAGCGCGTGCGCCCCGTCGCAGACTCGGCACGTCCACCGCGATCTTCGGCGCGGCGACCGGGCTCTCGCGCGTGCTCGGGCTCGTGCGCGAAGTGATCTCGTCGTACTACTTCGGCACGCGCAGGGAAGATCAACGCGTTCACGATCGCGTTCCAGCTCCCGAACCTCGTGCGCGCGCTCGTTGCCGATGCGGCGCTGTCGTCCGCGTTCGTTCCGGTCTTCGTCGACCTGTTGAAGAAGGATCCGAAGCGCGCGTGGCGCGTCGCGTCGAGTCTGTTCTGGCTGATGCTGCTCGGACTGACCGCGCTCAGTGCGCTGTTCATCCTCGTCGCGCCGTGGGTGATCGGCATCTTCGGCAATCCTGGCCACGACCGCGCGCTCGCGGTCGGCCTGTCGCGCATCCTCTTCCCGATCGTCGCCTTGCTCGGCGTCAGCGGGATCATCGTCGGGATCCTCAACAGCTACGACCACTTCACGGTGCCGGCGATCTCACCGGTGTTCTGGAACATCGCGATCATCGCCGGTCTCGCGATCGGGGTCCCGCAGGCGCACACGATGAACACGAAGCTCTACGTGTACGCCGTCTCGATTCTGATCGCGACGTTCATCCAGGCGTTTCTGCCGCTGCCGTGGCTGCGCGGCTACGACGGACGCCTGCGCCTCGTGCTCGACTGGCGCGACCCGGCGGTGAAGGAGGTCTTCAAGAACATGATCCCGGTCACGCTGGGACTGGGCTTGATCAACGTCAACGCGGTGATCGACGTGTTCTTCGCGTCGCGGTACATCGATCCGGGGCTCGCACCGACGGCGATCCAGAAGGCGTTCCTGATCTACATGCTCCCGCAGGGCATGTTCTCCGTCGCGATCGCGACGGTGCTCTTTCCGACCCTGTCGCGGCATGCGTCGGAAGCGCGCGAGAGCGGCGACTTCACCGGCTTCCGCAACACGGTTGGGCTGGGCCTCCGCCAGATCGCGTTTCTGCTCGTGCCCGCGGCGGTCGTGAGCGCGGTGCTCGCGGAGCCGATCGTGCGGCTGCTCTTCCAGCGCGGCCAGTTCCTCCCGAACCAGACGCCGGTCGTCGCGAGCTGTCTCGCCGCGTTCAGCGCCGGCCTCGTCTTCAACGGCGCGATGCTGATGCTCAACCGCGGCTTCTTCAGCCTCCGCTCGAACTGGATCCCGACGTGGATCGCGCTCGGCAACCTGTTCCTGAACGCCGTGCTCGACTTCGCGCTCTACCGCGTCGGGACGTGGGGCATCCCGCTCGCGACGGCCATCTGCAACGTCGCCGGAACGTGGGCGCTGCTCGTCGTCATGCGCCGGCGCATCCACCGGATCGACGGCGGCGCGATCGCTTCGACGACGATCCGGGTCGTCGCTGCCTCGGCGGTCGTCGGCGTCGTCGCGTGGGTGGTCTGGCACCCGCTCGACTCGGCGCTCGGGCGGTCGTTCCCGGCTCAGGTCGTCTCGCTCGGCTGCGCCCTGGGCGCCGCGATCCTCGTCTATTTCGTCGGCTGCCGGCTGCTCAAGGTGCGGGAACTGGACGCGCTGCTCTCGTTGCGGACACGCCTGGGGCGCGCCTGACCCGGCCGCTGGTCAAAAGGCAGCAATAGGAGTACCCTGGACATTACTCGCCTACGTTCCGCGAGCATCCAGGGGTCGTGGAGGAGGCATCCGCTGGTCGCCGACGATGTCACGAGGCGCATCCTGGCGATCTACGAGGCCGGTGACCTGGTCACGGTCTGCGCCTGGTGCCAGCGGGTCGAGATCGACGGCGAGTGGGTCCTGACGCCCCGCGCGGCGATCACGGCGATCGATGCGCGATACACGCTGTCGCATTCGATCTGCCCGGCGTGCGCCGAGCGCGACGTCGGCGCGACGTCCTAGGAAAGCGTCAGCGTCCCGTCGACGATCGACTGGGCCGTGTCGACGAGCGTGCTCCTGCGTGGCGCGGGCATGCTCGCGGATCATCTGGAACGCGCGTTCTTCGTCGACCGAGTGGCGCTCCATCAGGATCCCCTTCGCCCGCTCGGTGAGCGTACGGCGCTTGAAGGCTCCTTCGAGGTCGCGGAACTCGGCGAAGCGCCGGAGGACGATCTCGATCGAGTTCTGCCACTCCTGCCTGGTTGACGTCGGTGATGTAGGCGAAGATGCCGCGCTTCGCCGCCTCGATGACGAATTCGGCATCGGGCTCGTGCAGGAGCGCGACAACCGGGCAGGCCGCTTCGTGGACGATCTGCTCGATCAGCTCCAGGGCATGCTGCGAGCTTTCTCCGAGCCCGACGAATGCGACGTCCGGGCTGCTCGCGCGCGGTTATCGGGCCGACCTCGGTGACCTCGATCTGAGGCGCGATCACCTCGTGGCCGAGGCCGGCGATGACGTCCGCGAGGATCGCCAGGCGGTCTTGGCGCTCGTTCGCGACGAGCACACGAAGACGCTTTACGTCGGGGGCATCAGTGACCGAGTCCAAAACGCGCGCCGTGAAGAATATCGGAGCGGCCAGTACCATCGCAGGAGCCCATGGACCAGAGCAAGATCCGCAACTTCTCGATCATCGCCCACATCGACCACGGCAAGTCGACGCTGGCCGACCGCATCCTCGAGATCACCGAGGCGGTCTCCGCGCGGGAGATGCGCGAGCAGCTGCTCGACTCGATGGATCTCGAGCGCGAGCGCGGCATCACGATCAAGGCCCAGGCGGTGCGCGTCTCCTGGAAGGGCCACGAGCTCAACCTGATCGATACGCCGGGGCACGTGGACTTCACCTACGAGGTCTCCCGCTCGCTCCAGGCCTGCGAGGGCGCCGTCCTCGTCGTCGACGCGGCGCAGGGGATCGAGGCGCAGACGCTGGCGAACGCATACCTCGCGATCGAGAACGGGCTCGAGATCGTCCCGGTCGTGAACAAGATCGACCTGCCGCAGGCGGACCCCGACGGTGCGTCCGTCGAGGTCGCGGAGCTGCTCGGCGACGATCCCGCGCGCGTCGTGCGGATCTCGGCGAAGACCGGCGTGAACGTCGCCCAGGTGCTCGACGCGGTCATCGAACGGGTACCCGCGCCGGCGGGCGACCCGGACGCGCCACCGCGCGCGCTCGTGTTCGACTCGTCGTACGACCAGTACCGCGGCGTCGTTGCGTTCGTGCGCGTGATCGACGGCACGTTCACGCGGCGCGACGCGCTCCACGCGATGGCGACGAAGACGCGCTTCGACGCGGAGGAGCTCGGCTTCTTCTCGCCGACGATGAGACCGGTCGAGTCGCTCACGGCCGGCGAGGTGGGCTACGTCGTCACCGGGACTGAAGGAGCTCTCGACCTTGCGCGTCGGCGACACGCTCACGACCGTCGCGCGCCCGGCGTCGGAGCCGCTGCCGGGCTACAAGGACGTCAAGCCGATGGTGTTCGCCGGCCTCTTCCCGACCGACTCCGACGCCTATCCGGAGTTGCGCGACGCGCTCGAGAAGCTGAAGCTCAACGACGGGGCGCTCTTCTACGAGCCCGAGACGTCGACGGCGCTCGGCTTCGGCTTTCGCTGCGGCTTTCTCGGCCTGCTGCACATGGAGATCGTGCGCGAGCGGCTCGAGCGGGAGTTCGACCTCGACCTGCTCGTCACCGCCCCGACCGTCGCCTACCGCGTCAAGGAGAAGAACGGGGAGTGGCAGGAGGTGCACAACCCCGCCGAGTTCCCGCGCGAGGTGGAGGAGGTCGAAGAGCCGTACGTCAAGGCGTCGATCATCGTCCCGAAGGAGTTCGTCGGCGCCGTGATGGAGCTCTGCAACGACCGCCGCGGCACGTTCGATCACATGGAGTACCTCTCGCCGGTACGCGTGCACCTGACGTACGACCTGCCGCTCGGCGAGATCGTGCTCGACTTCTACGACCAGCTGAAGTCGCGCACGCGCGGGTACGCCTCGTTCGACTACGACCTCGCCGGCTTCAAGCCCGGCAACCTCGTCCGCGTCGACGTGCTCGTCGGCGGCGAGGTGGTCGACGCGCTGTCGCTGATCATTCATCGCGACTTCGCGTACGAGCGCGGGAAGCTGCTCGTCGAGAAGCTGCGCGAGGAGATTCCGCGGCAGATGTTCGACGTGCCGATCCAGGCTGCGATCGGATCGCGCGTGATCGCACGCGAGACCGTGAAGGCGCGCCGCAAGGACGTGCTCGCGAAGTGCTACGGCGGCGACATCTCGCGCAAGCGCAAGCTGCTCGAGAACCAGAAGAAGGGGAAGAAGCGGATGAAGCAGGTCGGCGCCGTCGAGGTGCCGCAGGAGGCGTTCCTCGCCGTGCTCAACATCGGGCAGGGGAGCGGGAAGAGCTGATGCTGATCGACATACGCCGGCCGCTTCACCCACCGACCGAGCTCCCGTCCGACGACAAGGTAGCGCGCGCTCGCGCGTACCTCGACGGGCAGAGCCGGATCGATCTCGCGGTATGGATCCGGCACGAGCAAAGAGGTGTCGACGGACCGTTGTACGACCATCATGTGATGCTCGGTCTGGACGACGACGTCTACGAGACCGGTCATCCGGACGCAATCTTGTTCGGCGTCGAACGTGAAATGGGCCACCTCGGGGGCTGGACGGACCTCTTTCCGCTGTCCGAGGTGGAGACGCTTCGCGAGGTCGGGCACATCCTGTGGAAGCGCGACGGACGACCGATCGAAGGTCTCGATCCGCTCGATTTTCATTGGTCGTTCGAAGCCATTCCGGCGCCAGAGGGCCTTCGTACCGTGATCGAGGCCGCCGTGGAGGATCTCCCGGCCGTTGTGGGAGTCGAGGTGACGCGGGATCGGCTGTGGAAGGCCGACCGCGAGGTGTGGTCGCAGGCGCGAGTCTTCGTCATCGCGGATGAGGCTCGAGGCAATATCGACGACGTCGTCCAAACCATCGCCGAGTTGCTTCCGCCGTTCTTTCCGCTGAATCGTGGCGTCAGCCTCGGGCGCCCGGCCGATCCGCGCGTCGAAACGACGACGCTCTTTACTCGAGCCCCGGAGCGCAAACCTTGAGCCTCGAGATGCGAACAGCGTGCGAGCGCTGCGGCGGTGCGCTCACGCCCGATGGCGAGGCGCGCATCTGCTCGTTCGAGTGCACGTTCTGCGTCTCGTGCGCGGACGAGCTGAACGGCGTCTGTCCGAACTGCGGCGGCGAGCTCGTCGCGCGGCCACGGCAGGGTTGCGTCATGAGCGGCGCGCGGCATCTCTACGTGCACCTGCCGTTCTGCGCGCACCGCTGCGGCTACTGCGACTTCGTCACCGTCGTCGGCCGCGGCGAGCAGCACCGCGCCTACGTCGACGCGCTGCTCCAGGAGCTGGAGCTCGAGACGGGCCGCGCTCGCGCCGGAGCTCGACACGATCTTCCTCGGCGGCGGCACGCCGACGTTCACGGCGCTGCCGGAGCTCGTGCGGCTGCTCGAAGGCGCTGCCGCCTGCCGCCGAGGTGACGGTCGAGGCGAACCCGGAGACGGTGACGCCGGAGCTCGCACGCGCGCTGCGCGCGGCGGGCGTCACCCGCGTGTCGCTCGGCGCCCAGACGTTCCAGCCGGAGCTCCTGCGCGTGCTCGAGCGTGTTGCCGGACCTGACGACGTCCGACGCGCCGTGCATCATCTTCGTGATGCCCGGTTTGACAACATCTCGCTCGATCTCATCTACGGGATTCCCGGCCAGAGCGCCGCCGATCTCGCCGCCGACCTCGGTGGCGCACTCGCGCTCGAGCCGGAGCACCTGTCCTGCTACGAGCTCGAGGCGAAGCCGGGGACGCGCTTCACCCATGCCTGGGGAGAGGAGCTGCGTGCGGCAGGCCGACGCGATGGAGGACTACTTCGAGCGCGTCGTCTCGACGCTGACCGGCGCGGGCTACCGCTGGTACGAGACGGCGAACTTCTGCCGTGTCGACGGCGCGCGTGACCTCCGCTCGCAGCACAACCTCGCGTACTGGCTCGGACGCGACTACCTCGGCATCGGGATCGGCGCGGTTTCGACAATCGAGAGCAGGCGCTGGCGCAACGCGCCGCGGCTCGGGCGCTACCTGGAGGCGCTCGCGGCCGGGAACGCCGCCCGAGCGCGAGCTCGAGGACGTCGGCGGCGACGTCAAGGCGCGCGAGCGCGTGATGCTCGGGCTCCGCCTCGACGAGCCGCTCCCGCTCGCGGGACTCCGGCACGCGCTCGATCCGGCCGGCCTCGCACGGGTCGAGGGGCTCGGCCTCGCGGAGCAGTCGGCCGAGACGCTCGCGCTCACCGAACGGGGCCGCTACCTCGGCGGCGCGGTCACCGCTGCACTTCTCACGTAAAATGTCCTGCAAATGAGCGTGAAGCTCCAACTGACGCAGCGCCAGCAGGAGATTCTGCGGCGCGTCGTCGAGGAACACGTCGCGACCGGCCAGCCGGTCGGGCTCGAAGACGCTCGTCGAGAAGGCGAGCCTGACGGCGGCGCCGTCGACCGTTCGCGCGGAGCTGGCGGAGCTCGAGACGCTCGGCCTGCTCACGCATCCGCACACGTCGGCGGGACGCGTGCCGACCGAGAGCGGCTACCGCTATTACGCGGACGCGCTCCTGAACCGGCTCGACCCGCAGCCGCAGGAGTTTCCGCTCGACCTGCACACGGAGCGCACGAGAGGTCGAGGCCGCGCTCCAGGCGACGACCGAGATGCTGTCGCAGGTGACGCGGCTGCTCGCGCTCGTGTCCGCGCCGCCGCTCGAGGCGACGACCGTCGTGCGCGTCGAGGTGCTGCTGCTTCAGCCCGAGTTCGTCATGGTCGTCGTGATCACGTCCGCCGGCGGCGTCACGAAGCGCAACTTCCACTTCGAGCAGGCGGTCGACCCGGGCTTGGCGCAATGGGCGGGCGAGTACCTGAACGAGACCGTCGCCGGCCTGTCGCTCGGGACGGTGCTCCTCCGTCGCCGCTTCGACGACCCCGGCCTGTCGCCGCGCGAGCGCGACTTCCTCGGTGCGCTGCGTCCGGCGTTCACGGAGCTCGTCTCGGCGGAGCAGCGGCTGTATGTCGGCGGCGCCGCCGACCTGCTCGGCGAGGTGCGCTCGGGCGAGCTCGAGGCCTATCGCAACCTGTTCGAGCTCGTCGAGAAGCGGGCGGCCCTCCTCGACGTGCTCGGCGAGTCGACGTACGAGCCGCACAGTCCGTTCGTGCGCGTCGGCCAGGATCTCGACCATCCGGCGCTGCGCGAGATCGCGCTCGTCGGCGCGTGCTACGGCCTCGTGCACCGCGCGCTCGGCGCGGTCAGCCTGATCGGCCCGGTGCGCATGGACTACGAGAAGGCGCTCGGCGCCGTTCGCTCCGCGGCGTCCGAGCTCTCGCGCTTCGCCGAGTCGGTCTACGGCGAACGCTAGCCTCGGAGAGGACATGGCACAGGCCGAGCGGGACTACTACGAGCTCCTCGGCGTCGCGCGCGACGCCGGCGAGACCGACATCAAGAAGGCATTCCGCTCGCTCGCCCGCGAGCTGCACCCCGACGTCTCCGATGCACCCGACGCGCAGGAGCGTTTCCGCGAGGTCGTCGAGGCCTACGAAGTGCTCTCGAAGTCGGAGACGCGGGAGCTCTACGACCGCTACGGGCATGCCGGCCTCCGCAGCGGCGGCTTCGAGCCGGGCCACTTCGACTTCGGCAGCCTGTCCGATCTCTTCTCGGCCTTCTTCGGCGACGACATGCTCGGCCGCGCGGCGCGCGGCGCCGATCTCGCCGCGACGGTCGAGATCGAGCTCGTCGAAGCCGCGCGCGGAACGACGCGCGACGTGCCGTTCCAGGTCGCGGTGACGTGCCCGCACTGTGACGGCGACGGCGCCGAACCCGGCACTGCCGTGACGACGTGCCCAACGTGCGGCGGCGCCGGCCGGCTGCAGCAGGTCAGCCGCAGCGTCTTCGGCGAGTTCGTCCGCACACAGGCGTGCCCGACCTGCGGCGGCTCCGGTCGCAAGATCGAGACGCCGTGCACCGAGTGCCAGGGTGCGGGACGCGTGTTCGAGCAGCGCACGGTCGCGGTCGACATTCCGGCGGGCATTCACGACGGGCAGCGGATCCGGCTGAGCGGCGAGGGACACGCCGGCGGAATCGGCGCGCGCGCGGGCGACATCTACGTCCTCGTGCACGTGCAACACGACCCACGCTTCGTCCGCGAGGGAAACGACATCTACTCGACCGTCGACCTGACGGTGACGCAGGCGGCGCTCGGCGCGACCGTGACCGTCCCGACGCTCGAGGGCGACCACGAGCTCGAGCTCGAGCCGGGCACGCAGCCGGGCGAGATCAAGGTGCTGCGCGGCCGCGGGATGCCGGTGCTCCAGGGCTTCGGCCGCGGCGACCAGCACGTGTTCGTCAACGTGCTCGTGCCGCGCCACCTGAGCGACGAGCAGCGCCGGCTGCTCGAGGAGTTCGAGACGCACACGGACGAGAAGACGTACAAGAGCGACGAGGGCTTCTTCGACAAGTTGAAGAGCGCGTTCCGCTGAGACGCGTCGTCGTCGCAGGCGGCGAGCCCGAGCTCGCGCAGCTGCTCGATCTCTTCCCGCACGGCGTCGAGGAGCTCGACGGCGGCTTCGCCGTCTACACCGACACGCTGGGCGAGTACCGGCTGCGAGAGCGCTTCGACGTCACCTCGGAGGAGATCGCCGAGGGCTGGGAGGACACCTGGCGCGCGTTCCATCACGGCGTCGTCGTCGGCCGCTTCTGGGTCGGGCCGCCGTGGGAGGAGGCGCCGGCCGGCGTCGAAGCGATCGTGATCGACCCCGGCCGCGCCTTCGGCACCGGCGCGCACGCGACGACGCACCTGACGCTCGAGCTGCTGCAAGAGCTCGAGCCGGGCAGCTTGCTCGACGTCGGGTGCGGCTCGGGCGTCCTCTCCGTCGCCGCCGCGAAGCTCGGCTTCGAGCCGGTCATCGGGATCGACATCGATGACGCCGCGATCGAGGCGACCCTCGCGAACGCAACGCGTGAACGGCGTCGGCGCCGGTCTGACCGCCTACCGGGCCGATGCGCTCGCCGACGCGCTCCCGACGACGGACGTCGCCGTCGCGAACGTGTCGCTCGACGTCGTCGAAGCGCCTGCTCCCGCGCCTCGACGCGGGGCGCGCCGTGACGTCGGGCTATCTCGAACGGGACGAGCCGCAGCGTCGAGGGCTGGCGGCACGTCAGCCGGCGCGAACGCGACGGCTGGGCTGCGGACCTGCTCGAACGCGCTTAGCATTCGCCCGATGGCGAGCTTCTCCGTTCGCTTCCTGGGCTGCAAGGTCTCGCACGTCGACGCGCACGAGGTGCGCGAGCGGCTGCTCGCGGACGGGCACACGGAACGGGACGGCGACGCGGACGTCGCGATCGTCAACACGTGCTGCGTCACGCACGAGGCGGTCTCGAAGTCGCGCAAGGAAGCCGCTCGCGCAGCACGCACGCACCGGCCGCGTCTACGTGACGGGCTGCGGCGCCAACCTCGCCGCGACGGCGTTCGCCGGTCTGCCCGAGAACGTGGTCGTCGTCGCCAAGCGCAGCGAGGACACGCCGGCCTTCGTCGCCGGGGACGTCGGCGCGATCGGCTGCGTCCAGGCGGACGCGAGGCTCGACCGCGTCCGCGCCTTCGTGAAGGTGCAGGACGGCTGCTCGTTCTCGTGCAACTTCTGCGTGATCCCGCTCGTGCGCGGATCGTCGCGCAGCCGCCGCGCCGACGCGGTCCTGCGCGAGATCGAGCGCCGCGTGGCGCAGGGCCACCGCGAGGTCGTGCTGACGGGGATCAACCTCGGCTGCTACCGGGATCGCGATGCCGGCTACGACCTGCCGCGGCTCGTCCGCGCAGCCGGCGCGACGCCCGGCCTCGAGCGGATGCGGCTCTCGTCGATCGAGATCAACCACGTCAACGACGCGTTGATCGCGGCGCTTGCGCGATACGCCGACCGTGAGCCGCCACCTGCACGTGCCGCTCCAGTCCGGCGATGACGGCGTTCTTCGCGCAATGGGCCGGCGCTACTCGGTGTCCACGTATCTGCGCCGTCTTGCTCCGCTGCAGGAGGAGTTCAACCTGACGAGCGACGTGATCGTCGGCTTTCCCGACCGAGGACGAGCGCGCGTTCGCGAACACGCTGCGCACGGCGCGTGAGGCGGGCCTGACGAAGATCCACGTCTTCCCGTACTCGCCGCGGCCCGGCACGGTCACCGCACAGGACGATCCGGTGCCGCCGGACGCAGAAGAAGAGCAGAGGGGCGCGTCTGCGCGCCGCGTCGCACGAAGCGTGCATCGCACGCTGGCGGACGAAGATCGACCGCGACGACGTCGTGCTCGTCGACCGCCCGGGCCGCGGCTACGGCGACGACTACTCGCCGTGGCTCGTCGGCGAAGAGGTGCCCGTCGGCGCCCTCGTCCGCGTGCGCGGCGCGCGCCGTCTCGGAGGAGGGGATCCTCGCTGCCTGACGACTGCCTCTTCTGCACGCTCTACCGCGAGGGCGAGCACGTCGCCGAAGATCGAAGGCTTCGTCGCGATCCGCGATATCAATCCGCAGGCGCGGGTCCATCTGCTCGTTCTGCCCGAGCGGCACGTCGCCAAGCTTCCGCGAGATCGGCCAGTTTCCGGCCGAGGAGGACAAGCGGATGCTCGACTTCATCGCGGATGTCGCTGCGCGCGAAGGGCTGACCGATTACCGTGTCGTCGTCAACGCGGGCGAGGGTGCCGGGCAGACGATCTTCCATCTGCACTGGCACATCCTCGGCGGCGGCCCCATCGGGAGGATGGCGTGAGCCGGATCGAGACAATCGAGGGTGAGCTGAAGGAGGCCATGAAGGCCCGCGACGCCGAGCGCCGCGACGCGCTTCGCCTCATCCTCAACTCGCTCAAGAACTCCGAGAAGGAGCTGCAGCGCCCGCTCTCCGAGGAGGAGGAGCTGCAGGTGCTCCAGCGCGAGCGCAAGCGCCGCGTCGAAGCGGCGGAGGCCTTCCGCTCCGGCGGCCGCGAAGACCGCGCCGAGGCCGAGGAGACCGAGCTTGCGATCCTCGAGGAGTTCATGCCGGCGCCGCTCTCCGAGGAGGAGATCGAAGAGATCGTCGACGACGTGATCGCCGAGGTGGGCGCGACGAGCATGGCCGACCTCGGCCGCGTGATGGCCGACGTCATGCCGCAGATCGCGGGCCGCGCCGACGGCTCGGTCGTCAGCCAGTTCGTGCGCGAGAAGCTCGCCTGTCGCGCAGACCCGTGCAGATTACGAGGCATCGAAGAGCCTCCGGATCCGCTCGAGCTCGACCGCGAGCAGATGCGCGCGCTCGGCTACCGCACGGTCGACACGCTCGTCGACTGGCTGACTGATACGGCACAGCCGCCGATCCGGCGCGCGACGCCGGCGGAGATGGCGAAGCGACTCGGCACGGCGAGGGGCGAGTCGTTCGACGAGGCGCTCGCGACGCTCTTCGACGACGTGATCCCGTTCACGAGTCGTTCCGCGCATCCACGGTTCTTCGCGTACGTGCCCTTCGCAGGCACCTGGCCGGGCGCGCTCGGCGATTTCGTCGCCAGCGCCTGCAACGTCTATGCGGGCTCGTGGCAGGAGGGCGCGGGGCCGACCCAGCTCGAGCTCGAGATCCTCGACTGGTTCAAGGATTGGGTTGGCTACCCGGCTGCCGCCGCAGGGTCGCTCCTCACTGGCGGGTCGGCTGCAAACCTGACGGCGATCGCGTGCGCGCGCGAAGCGCTCGTCGGTTCGATGCGCGACGACCTCGTGATCTACGCATCCGATCAGGCGCATGCCTCTGTGGGCCGCGCCGCGCGGATCCTCGGCTTCCGCCCGGATCAGGTGCGAGTGCTGCCGGTGGACGACCGGCTGCGGCTCGAGCCTGCCACGCTTGCGGCGGCGATGGCTGCCGACGAGGCGGCGGGGAGACTGCCGTTCCTCGCGGTGGCGAACGCAGGAGCGACGAGCACTGGTGCCATCGACCCGATCGAGGAGCTCGCACGCGCTCTGTCGTGAGCGGAATGTGTGGCTGCACACCGACGCGGCCTACGGCGGCTTCGCCGTGTTGACAGAGCGAGGCCGCTCGCAGCTCGGTGCGCTCGCGCTGAGCGATTCGATCGCCCTCGACCCGCACAAATGGCTCTACCAGCCGTACGAGTGCGGCTGCCTCCTCGTGCGCGACGGGAGCGCCTTGCGACATGCGTTCGAGATCACGTCCGACTACCTGCGCGACGCGGGAGCCGACGAGGGTGTCGTCAACTTCGCCGACTACGGGCTGCAGCTGTCGCGTACGTCGCGGGCCTTCAAGGTATGGATGTCATTGCGCACCTTCGGCGTCGACGCGTTCCGAGAGGCGATCGACCGCTCGCTCGATCTCGCGGAGCTCGCGCATACCCGCATCGACGCGAGTGACGCGCTCGAGCTCGTCGCCCCACCGTCGCTCGGGATCGTGTGTTTCCGGCGGCGCGACGGAGACGACGAGTTGACCGACGGTCTCGTCGCTGCGCTCGAGCAGAGCGGAATCGGACTGATCTCCTCGACGCGGGTGCACGGCCGTTCCGTCCTCCGCATGTGCATCCTCAACCACACGACGCGAGCGGACGATGTCGAGCGCGTGATTGCCTTTCTCGAGACGGCAAAGCCGGTCGCCGGCGCACCGGCGTACGACCGCCATGAGCAGGTTCCCGCGACCGTCCCGCTCTTCGCACGACTCGCCGCCGACGAAGCAGCGGCGTTCGCCGGTCTCTCGATCGAGCGGTCCGTCGCGGCACGAGCAGACGATTGTCGAGCGCTGGGATACGACTCGCGAGTTCTTCGTGCTCGAAGCTGGGCTCGCCGATGTGGTCCTTGAGGGCGAGGTCGTCGCGACGCTTCGTCCGGGAGACTATTTCGGAGAGATCGCCGCGCTCGAGTGGGGCGCGGGATTCGCGCGTTCGCGCGCTGCGACGGTGATCGCCCGCGGCGATGTGAAGTTGCACGTGCTCGCGCCAGAGGCGCTCGCGCAGTTGCTCGGGAGGTTTCCCCGGATCGAGCGTGAGATCCGGCGCACCGCTCACGACCGCCTCCTGCGCGCGCGATGAGCTACGCGGCGCAGATTCCGCGGGTGCTCGGCGGCGTGATGCGCAATCCGGATCTGCGGCGGGTCGAGCTCGCGTTCGTCGGGTTCAACGCGGCGGAGTGGGGCGTGTGGATCGCGATGCTCGTCTACGCGTACGAGCGTGGCGGCGCAACGACGGCGGGTCTTGTCGCACTCGTTCAGCTCGTGCCCGCGGCGGTCTTCGCTCCGGTGGCTGCATCGCTCGGCGGCCGCTTCCCGCCTACGCGAGTCCTGGCGGTTGGCTACGCGCGCAAGGCGGCGCGATGGGCGCGACGGCGGCAGTGCTCCTCGGCGGCGGCCCTTCGATAGCGGCATACGCGCTCGCCGCCGTCGCCGCCACCGCGGTGACGATCACGCGACCCGTTCAGGCCGTGCTGATGCCGTCGCTTGCCCGCACGCCGGAAGAGCTGACCGCGGCAAACGTCGCATCCGGCTGGATCGAGAGTCTCAGCATCCTCGGTGCGCCGGCGCTGGCCGGCGTCCTGCTCGGCGCAGGCGGCGCCGGCACCGTTTTCGCCGTGATGGCCGGCGTCGCCCTGGCGGCGGCGGTGCTCGTCGCGCCGGTACGCGGCCCGGCAGCCGCCGGCGCCGGCAATCCAGTAGCGGACACCCTCGATGGCCTCGCGGTCGTTGCACGCGAACCTGGACCTCGCGCGCTCGTCTGGTTGCTCGGTAGTCGAATCGCTCGCGATCGGCGCCTTCGACGTGCTCTACGTCGTGCTCGCCGTCGCGGTTCTGCACCACGGCGGCGCGACAGCGGGCTACCTGAACGCCGCGTTCGGCGCGGGCGGCGTGCTCGGCGTCGCTGGTCACCGTGGCGCTCGTCGGGCGTCGCCGGCTCGCGCCCGCGTTGCTGATGGGGCTCGCGCTCTGGGCGGCTGCGCTTGGCGTCCTCGCCGCCACACCTTCGACGATCGCCGCCTTTGCGCTGCTCGCCGTCGCAGGTGTCGGGCGAACGACGCTCGACGTTGCCGGGCGAACGCTCCTGCAGCGGATCGCCCGCCCAGATGCACTCGCACGCGTCTTCGGACTGCTCGAGGGCGTCTCGATGGCGGGCCTCGCAGTCGGTTCGATCGCGGCGTCGGCCTTCGTCGGTCTCGCCGGAGGTCGAGGCGCGTTCGTCTGTCTCGCAGCGCTGCTGCCTCTCTCGGCAGTGCTCGTGCTGCGGAGCGTCCTCTCCGCCGACTCGAGCGATGCTGCCGGTGGTGCGAGATGGCTCGGCTGCGCGCGTTGCCGATCTTCAGTCCGTTGGGCGCCCCGTCGCTCGAGGGGCTCGCGTGGGCGCTCGAGCCGGTCGAAGCACGCGCCGGCGACGCTGTGATCAGCGAGGGCGAGGCCGGCGACCGCTTCTATGTCGTGGCGGCTGGAGAGCTTGACGTGTCCGTCGGCGGCGAGCAGGTCGGAGCGCTCGCGCGCGGCGACTGCTTCGGCGAGATCGCACTGCTGCGCGATGTCCCGCGCACCGCAACCGTGACCGCACGGACCCCGGTGCTGCTCGACGCACTCGACAAGGGCGCCTTCCTCGCGGCAGTCACCGGGCATGACCCGAGCGCGCGTGCCGCGAACGAGCTCGTGCATGGACGCCTCGAGCGTGCGACGATCGTACGATGATCGATCCCCTCGAGCGCTGGCGGCAATACGGCGAGAAGCCGGATTACGCGGGGCCGGTCAGCTACGGCGGCGCGCCGTACACGCAGGATCGAGCGCTGCTTGCGGGTTCGACGTCGCGATCGTCGGCGCACCGACGGACGATCTCGTCTCCGACCGGCCGGGCACGCGATTCGGGCCGCGCGCGATCCGGTCGGCGAGCTGCCCGCCGGGACCTCATCTCGAGTCGAAGATCGATGCGTTCGCGGAGTTGCGCATCGTCGATTACGGCGACGCGGCCGTGCTTCCCGCCGATCCCGCACGGACGCATGCCGCAATCGAGGACACGGTCGGCGAGGTGCTCGACGCCGGTCTCATACCGATCGTCCTTGGCGGCGATCACTCGATCGCCGAGCCGGACATGCGCGCGTGCGCGAAGCGGCACGGACCCCTCGGGCTCGTCCATTTCGACACGCACACCGACACGGGCACGGAGGTGTTCGGCGTCGAGGTGTCGCATGGGACGCCGATGTACCGACTCGTGCGCGACGGTCACGTCGATCCGAAGCGCTACGTGCAGGTCGGGTTGCGCGGCTACTGGCCCGGCGAGCAGGAGTTCGGCTGGCAGGCCGAACAGGGCATCACCGCGTTCTTCATGCATGACGTGCGCGATCGGGGCATCGACGCCATCGTCGAGCAAACGGTCGCGACCGTCGGCGGCGGCCCGGTGTTCCTCTCGGTCGACGTCGACGTGCTCGATCCCGCTTTCGCGCCCGGAACGGGAACGCCGGAGCCGGGCGGGATGACGAGCGTCGAGCTGCTCAAGGCGGTGCGGACTCTGGCGGAACGGCTCGAGCTCGTCGGTGCCGACGTCGTGGAGGTGATCCCCACCGCTGTCGGCTCGGCCGATATCACCGCGCTCGTCGCCGACCGGATCGTCCGCGAGATCCTGACGGGGATCGCGCTGCGCCGCCGCCTACACTGAGCGCGTGCAGGAAGTCCTCGACGTCCCGAACGAGGTTGCCGCCGAGCTCGCAGGCATCGGCGACGGCGTGCTGGGTGCGCTGCGTGAACGGCTGGGCTGCGCCATCAACCTGCGCGGCAACCGGCTGACACTCGAGGGCGACGACTCGAAGGTCGTCGAGGCCAAGGCCGTCGTGGAAGAGCTCGTCGACCTCGTCGAGAGCGGGCAGGAGATCGGCGCCGGCACGGTCGACACGATCTTGAACGCGATCGACCAGGCCGAGGACGTACGCGACATCTTCGAAGATGTCGTCTGGTCCCACCGGGGCAAGCGCATCACGCCGAAGACCGTTGTCCAGAAGCAGTACGTCGACGCGATTCGCAAGAGCACGGTCACGTTCGGCATCGGCCCGGCCGGCACCGGCAAGACGTATCTCGCGATCGCGCTTGCCGTGTCGGCGCTCTCCGAACGCCAGGTCGGCAGGATCATTCTCACGCGGCCCGCGGTCGAGGCAGGCGAGCGGCTCGGCTTCCTGCCGGGCGACGTCCTGGCGAAGGTCGATCCGTACATGCGCCCGCTCTTCGACGCGCTCTACGACACGATGGATCCGGAGAAGCTGAACGCATTCATCGAGCGCGGCACGATCGAGGTTGCGCCGCTCGCGTTCATGCGCGGCCGCACGCTGAACGACAGCTTCATCATCCTCGACGAGGCGCAGAACACCTCGCCCGAGCAGATGCAGATGTTCTTGACGCGCCTTGGCTTCGGCTCGAAGGTCGTCGTCACCGGCGACGTGACGCAGATCGACCTGCCGCGCGAGCAGGCGTCGGGGCTGATCCAGGTGCAAGAGCATCCTCGGCTCGATCGAAGGCATCGAGTTCGTGCAGTTCAGCCACCAGGACGTCGTGCGGCACAAGCTCGTCCAGCGCATCGTCGAGGCGTACAAGCTCCACTCCGAGGAGACCGGGACGGCCCGCAAGCGGTGATCGAGATCGAGATCGACAACCGCTCGGGCGTCGAGATCGACGAGCAGGGTGCGTGCGAGCTCGCGCGGCGCGTGCTCGCCGCAGAAGGCATCGACTCGGGTGAGCTCGGTCTCGCGTTCGTCGGGCCGGAGGAGAGCCGCGCCTTGAAGCAAGAGCATCTCGGGATCGACGAGGCAACGGACGCCATCGCGTTTCCGATCGACTTGCTCGACGACCTGCCGGAGGGCTTGCCTCGCCAGCTCGGCGACATCGTGGTCTGTCCTCAGGTCGTCGGCGCCGAGTGGCGCGCGCCGATCGTGCATGCGGTGCTCCATCTCGTCGGCTACGACCACGGCGCCGAGATGGAAGAGCGCGAAGCGTTGTATTCGTGAGCATTACGACGCCGCCGCGCCGAACGTCGCCGCCACCGACACCCGGTCGCGCGCCGACGCTGCTCGACAGCTTCAACTACGCGTTCGAAGGGATCATCCACGTCCTCCGCACGCAGCGGAACCTCCGCATCCACTTTGCGATCGCGATCGCGGTGATCGTCGCCGCGGCCGTCTTGGGCGTCGGCCGGCTCGAGCTGATCTCGCTCCTGCTTGCGATCGCGTTCGTCCTTGTCTGCGAGATGGTCAACTCGGCGATCGAGGGCGCGATCGACGTCTCGACGACGTCGTTCGATCCGAATGCGAAGCTCGCGAAGGACATTGCCGCCGGTGCGGTGCTCATCTCGACGATCACCGCGCTCGCCGTCGGTTATCTCGTCTTCGCGCACGCTGCAGCACACCGAACCGCGCGCTTGCTCGATCGGGTGCGCGACGCACCTGCGGAGATCACGCTCGTCGCGCTCGTGCTCGTGCTCCTGATCGTGATTGCGACCAAGGCCTGGACGGGAAGCGGCACACCTCTGCGGGGCGGCCTTCCTTCGGGCCACGCAGCCGTGGCGTTCGCGGGCTGGATGGCGGCGACCTACGTCACGACCGACCAGCACCGCTTCCTGATCTCGTCGCTCACGTTCATCATGGCGCTGCTCGTCGCTCAGACCCGGGTGGAGTCGGGCGTGCACTCGGCGCTCGAGGTGTTCTACGGCGGCTCTCTTGGCGCTCTCGTCACTCTCGGCGTGTTCCAGCTCCTGTCGTGACGGGCGACGAGCTCATCGGTCGCGCGGAGGCAGCCGCTGCGAATGCGTACGCGCCGTACTCGAACTATCTCGTCGGCGCGACGCTGCTGCTGAAGGACGGCCGCATCTTCGACGGCGTGAACGTCGAGAACGCCGCGTACCCGCTGGGAATCTGCGCGGAGCGGACGGCGATCTCGAAGGCGGCGAGCGAGGGCGTGCGCCCCGGTGACATCGACGCGATCGGCATCACGGCCTCGCCGTGCGGCGGCTGCCGGCAGTGGCTGCACGAGTGGCGGATCGAGCGCGTCTATTTCCGACGCGAAGACGGTTCGATCGCGGAATACGCACCCGCCTCGACGCTGCTGCCGGACACCTGGGACCTCCCTTGAAGTCGGGGTTCGTCGCGATCGCAGGCCGCCCGAACGTCGGCAAGTCGACGCTCGTCAATGCGCTCTGCGGCGGCAAGGTCGCGATCGTCTCAGACAAGCCGCAGACGACGCGGCGCCGCATCTTCGGCATCGCGAACGGAGACGACTACCAGCTCGTCCTCGCCGACCTGCCGGGTTTCCAGCGCCCGCTCGATGCACTCACGGAGCGGATGCAGCGCACCGTGGACCGTTCGTTCGAGGACGTGGAGGGCGTCGTGCTCGTGCTCTCGGCGCGCGAGCGGATCGGCGCCGGCGATCGCTTCATCGCCAAGCGCGTCTTCGAGCTCGGCGTTCCGGTGGTCATCGCGCTGAACAAGGTCGACCGGCTCAAAGGCGGTCACATCGCGCAGCAGATGGCCGCGGCCGCGCGTCTGGGCGACTTCCACGCGCTGCATCCGGTGAGCGCGAAGACCGGCGACGGCATCGCCGAGCTGCGCGACGAGCTCGTCACGCTGCTCCCGGAGGGGCCGCTCTACTTCCCGCTCGACCAGAAGACCGATCTGTCCGTCGAGGAGCAGATCGCCGAGCTCATCCGCGAGAAGGCGCTGTGGCTCACCCGTGACGAGGTGCCGCACGCGATCTCGGTCGAGATCGAGGAGTTCGCCGACAAGGTGCTGCGCGCGCACCTGCTCGTGGAGACCGAGTCGCAGAAGCACATCGTCGTCGGCAAGGGCGGCTCCGTGATCAAGGAGATCGGCACGCGCGCGCGCCCGGAGATCGAGCAGCTGCTCGGCCATCCGATCTACCTCGAGCTGATGGTCAAGGTGCGTCCGCACTGGCGCCGCAACGACGCGACGCTCGAGCGCCTCGGCCTCTAGCAGCGTTCTTCCGAGCCAGGTCTTCAACGCGCGGATGTGCGCGACCGCGCGTGCGAGCTGCGCGCGCGTCGCCGCGCTCCGTTGCGCATCGGCGACGAGCTCCTCGTAGCCGTAGTGCGCTGACGAGCCGCTCGTATAGAGGAGCAGATCGACGCCCGCAGCAAGCGCGCGGCCCGGCGCATCCGGCGTGCGGTACGGCTGCCGGCGCGTTGAGCGCGTCGCTGACGACTGCGCCGCGGAAGCCGAGCGTTCCTCGCAGGAGGCCGCTGACGATCGGGTGCGAGAACACCGCCGGCGTGCCGCTCGGGTCGAGCTTCGGATAGGACGCGTTCGAGACCATCACGAGCTTCACGCCCGCGTCGATCGCACGTCTGGAACGGCCCGAGCGGCGTCTTCAGCACCGAGACGATGTGGTCGTCGGTCGACTGTCGTGCTGCGCCGAGACCGGGGAAGTGCTTGGCGGTCGCCGCGACGCCGCCGGCCTGCAGCGCGCGGATGAACGTCGCGGCGAGGCTCGCCACGACGACGCTCGGAGTCGCTGCCGAACGACCGGTCGCCGAGGAAGCCGCCAGGCCCGAGCGTGTCAGTCGACCGGTGCGAGGTCGACGTCGACGCCGGCCGCGCGGAGCGCCGACGGCCGCGGCCGCTGCCTCTCGCTGCGTCTGCGCGGAGCCCGAGCCGGCCGAGCTGGCCCTCCGAGTCGCGCGGGCGGCGCCCACGTGAGGCGCCGGATCGAGCCGCCTTCCTGGTCGACGAGGATGAGCAGCGGGCGGCCGATCTCGCAGCTCGTCGCGTGCAGCTTCGCCGTCGTCGCCGCGAACTCGGCCGGCGTCCAGCGATGGGTGAGGATGACGCCGCCCATCTCGCCGGCTCGGATCCTGCGCGAGGAACGACGCCTTCGGCGGTCCGGCGAGGGCGCTCACGATCGTCTCGCCCGCGGGCGCCGCCGGCAGCGGCAGGCCCGGCGAGGACGAGCGCGGCCGCGCTACCGAGCAGCCAGCGCGGGACTTGCGGCACGCTCGAGGCGGAGGCCTGTCGACGGATCGAAGTAGTGGAAGCGGCTCGAGTCGACCGTGAGCCGCAACCTCGAGCCGACCCGCGCCGAGGTCTGCGGGTCGACCCGCGCGGTGAACGACGCGCGGTCGTTCGGCAGGAGCACCTCTTCGTCCTCGGTCGCCTCGCGCACCTCGCTCACGTCGACCGGCGGCGCGTCGACGGCGAAGATCACGTGCGTGTCGGCGCCGAGGTCCTCGACGACCTGCACCTCGACGTCGATCTGCGGCAGCGAGGGATCCCCGAACGCGGCGTCCTCGAAGGCCTCCGGGCGGATGCCGACGATCAGCCGACCCGTCTCCGGCGGGCTGCGCCGAGAGGCGGTAGCTGCCGAACGCGACGCCGTCGTCGGAGACCGTCGCCTCGACGAGGTTCATCGCCGGCGATCCGATGAAGGCCGCGACGAAGAGATTGCGCGGCGTCGCGTAGAGCGCCTGCGGCGTGTCGACCTGGAGGATCCGCCCGTCGCGCATCACTGCGACGCGATGCCCGAGGGTCATCGCCTCGACCTGATCGTGGGTGACGTACACGGTGGTGGTGCCGAGGCGGGTGTGGAGCGCGGCGAGCTGAGCGCGCATGCTGACCCGGAGCTTTGCGTCGAGGTTCGAGAGCGGCTCGTCCATCAGGAACGCCTTCGGCTCCCGCACGATCGCGCGGCCCATCGCTACGCGCTGCCGCTGGCCGCCGGAGAGCGCGGCCGGCCGGCGGTCGAGCATGCGCTCGAGGCCCAGCATGTCCGCCACGTGGTCGACGCGGCGCACGATCTCGTCCTTCGAGGTCTTCCGGACCTTCAGCCCGTAGCCGAGGTTCTCGCGCACGGTCATGTGCGGGTAGAGCGCGTAGGTCTGGAAGACCATGGCGATGTCCCGCGAACGGGGCGGTAGCTCGGTCACGTCGCGCCCGTCGATCAGGATCGCGCCGCCGGAAACGTCCTCGAGCCCTGCGATCATCCGCAGCAGAGTGGACTTCCCGCAGCCGGACGGCCCGACGAGAACGAGGAACTCGCCGCTCTCGATCTCGAGGGACACGTCGTCGACGGCGACGACCTCGCCGTTGCCGAAGGCCTTGGTGACGCCGTCGAGCACGATCTCAGCCACTGCCGGGGATCTATACCGGACCGTCGACACGAGCGCAATGGCATTGACCACTTTCGACGCAGCTCGGGTATAGTCCGGACCGGTGACGGCGGCCGGTCCACAGCAGAAGGTGACGAAGCAGAGCACGACGCGTCTGCAGGTGCTCGACCTGATCGAGCGGCTCGGCGTGGGCACTGCGATCCCCTCGGAGCGTCAGCTGAGCGCCGATCTCGGCGTCTCTCGACTGACCGTCCGGGCAGCGCTCGACGATCTCGCGCGAGAGGGCTATGTCGTCCGCCGGCGCGGCAGCGGCACCTATGTGCAGCAGCCGAAGATCGCGCAGGAGCTGACGATGACCTCGTTCAGCGAGGACATGCGGCGGCGCGGAATGGTGCCCGGCAGCCGCACGCTCTCGCTCGAGACGGAGCTCGCCGGGGCCCGCCTCGGCCGGCTCCTCCACGTCTCTCCGTCCGAGGAAATCCTGGTAATCAAGCGTTTGCGGCTCGCCGACGGCGAGACGATGGCGATCGAGACGCTGCACCTCCCGAAGCCGCTCGTGCCCGGCCTCGAGGCGAAGGATCTGGGCGGCTCCTTCTACGAGCTCTACCGCGACCGCTACGGGATCCAGATCGCCAGCGGCACCCAGGCGATCGAGCCGACCGTGACCAACGAGGAGGAGTCGGCCGCCCTCGGCGTGCCTCTCCACTCGCCGGCATTCCTCTTCGAGCGGACGAGCCGCGACGAGACCGACCGGACGGTCGAGTTCGTCCAGTCGGTCTACCGGGGCGACCGGTACCGGATCGTCACCGAGCTCAGCCGCCCTCAGAGCTGACCTCACTTGACAAGAACCGGTCCGGTGTGCGATAACCCCGGCGTGGCCAACTGGTACAGACCAATCGGCGCTCTGATTCTCGCGCGCACACCCGCAGGCCACGGCGGATCAGCGTCGGGATCGCGCGTCGACGGCTCAGGGAGACGTGGATGAGATCGCGAATTTTCGTTGCGGCAATCGCTGCCGTAGCGCTCGGAGTCGTCGCGGCGACTGCGAGCGCAAGTGTGCAGCATGCACAGGCAAGCAAGATCACCGTATGGCTCCAGGTCGACGCGCAGTCCGGCTGGCCGGACCTCGTCGCGGCGGCGAACGCACAGTTCCAGAAGGATCACCCCGGCTACACGGTTGACGTCCAGTACCAGAACTGGAACGACCATCTCCAGAAGTTCGATGCGACGCTCGCCGGCGGTAACTCGCCGGACGTCATCGAGATGGGGAACACGGAGATGACGAAGTACATGGCGGCGGGCGCGTTCGCTGCGCTCGACAAGTCGAGCTTCGACAACGCACCGCAATGGCTGAGCGGCCTCGCGAAGTCGGGCTCCTACGGCGGCAAGACCTACGGCGTGCCCTATTACGCCGGCTCTCGCGTCGCGACGTACCGGACCGACCTGTTCGCGCAAGGCGGGGATCAAGAAGCTTCCGAGCGAGTCTCGCGCAGTTCACCGCAGACGCGAAGAAGCTCGCGGCGAAGGACAAGGGCGACAAGGGCTTCTCGCCGGTGTACTTCGGCGGCGAGGACTGGTACGTCGCGATGGCCTTCGTCTACGACTACGGCGGAACGATCGCGCGCACGCATGCCGGCAAGTGGGTCGGCGCTCTCGACTCGCCGCAGGCGATCGCAGGGCCTGACGGCGTACAAGAACTTCTTCCTCGCCACCTCTCGATGGCGAGCAAGACGAACGACAGCACGAATCCGAACCCGTACGACGTCTACGCCCAGGGCAAGGCGGGCGTGATCGTCGGCCCGAGCTGGTACAGCTGCTGCGTCGGCGCCAAGTTCAAGACGTCGACGGCGCAGTTCGTCCTGCCGAGCCACACCGCCGGGAAGTCGCTCCCCGGCTTCCTCGGCGGCTCGGATCTCGCAGTGCCGGTGACGAGCAAGAATGCGTCGCTCGGATCGGACTGGATCAAGGACTTCACCAGCACGACGTCCGAGAGGGGGCTGCAGGCGAAGGGCAACATCCCGAACGCAACCAACCTGCTCGGCATCGAGCATCAACGAGCGCGCCGCGGCGCGGAGCTGGTTCGTCCCGACCGCGAAGCACTGGGTTGACGTCGAGAACGGCAACATCCTGAAGAACATGCTCGGCCAGATCTTGACCGGGCAAGCTGACCGTCAAGCAGGCTGCGTCATCCGCGAGCGACAACATCACATCGGTGCTGAACGGGTCGTAAGGCCCGTGTCGAAGCCCTGAAGGAGTGGCGGTCGCCGCCGGGGCCACCGTGGCCCCGGCGGCGGCGCCGTCTCAGCGCTGCGTCGGCTCGCTTCGGGGCTCGACCCCGTACGCGCTGATCCTCCCGGTCGATCGCCGCGATCGGCGCGGTCCTCGGCTATCCGCTCTACAGCCTCGTTCGGCTCTCGCTTCAGCACTACGGGCTCTTCGAGCTGATCCGGCACCAGGGCCAGTCGGTCGGGCTGCGGAACTTCAGCTCGGTCCTCCACGACAGCGTCTTCTGGCACACGCTCGTCCGGACGGTCGTCTTCACCGACGTGAACGTCGGCCTGACGATGGTGATCGGCACCGCTGCTCGCGCTTCTGCTCGTGCGCGTGAGCACCTGGGCGCGGATCCTGCTCACCTCCGGGCTCGTGCTCGTCTGGGCGACGCCCGTCGGTCGTGGCGGTCCAGATCTGGATCTGGATGACGAACTACCAGAACGGCATCGTCAACTACGTCCTCACGAAGCTGCACGTCGGCAACTACCAGCAGCACGACTGGTACGCGACGACGTTCTCACAGCTCGGTCTCGCGACGACGCTCATCGTGTGGGGAGCTGTTCCCGTTCGTCGCGATCAGCGTCTACGCGGCGCTCGCGCAGGTGCCGCGGCGATCTCGACGAGGCGGCTGAGATCGACGGCGCGAGACCGTGGCGAGTCTTCCTCGACGTGACGCTGCCGATTCTTCGCCCGGTGCTGCTCATCCTCACGAGCCTGTCGATCATCTGGGACTTCGGCGTGTTCACGCAGCCGTATCCTCCTGATCGGTCAGGGGCACATCCATCCGGGCAACTACGTGATGGGCATCTATCTCTTCGAAGAGGGCTACGTCAAGACCGACTTCGGCCGCGGCGCCGCGATCTCGCTCTTGATGCTCGCGATGGTGGCGCTGCTGAGCATCGTCTACGTGCGGCAAGATGGTCGCGCTCGGAGACGAGGAATGAGCCGCACTCGCCAGCGGCGCAGCCGGCTGGAACGTCGCTCGCCGTCGGGCTGTTCGTCGCGATGGTCTTCCCGGTCTTCTGGATGATCTCGACGGCGTTCAAGTCGGACGACGAGATCGTCAGCTACACCCCGACGTGGTTCTCGCTGCATCCGACCGTCAAGCACTTTCGCGCTGCGCTCAATTCGCCGTTCTTCTGGACCGATCTTGAAGAACAGCCTGATCATCGTCTCCGCGACGGTGGGGATCTCGATCGCGCTCGCATTTCTCGCCGCGATCGCGCTCGCCAAGTACCGCTTCGGCGGGCCGCAAGCTCTTCATCGTGCTCATGATCGGCATCCAGATGCTGCCGCAGGCGGGGCTGATCATCCCCCTGTACGTCGTCCTCGCGCGCTACCACCAGGTGAACGCGCTGAGCGGTGTGATCATCACGTACATGACGTTCGCCCTCCCGTTCTGCGTCTGGACGCTCCGCGGCTTCATCATCAACATCCCGCGGGAGCTCGAGGAGGCGGCAATGGTCGACGGCAGCACGCGGCTCGGCGCGTTTCTCAAGATCCTGCTTCCGCTCGCCGCACCGGGCCTCGTCGCGACGTCGGTCTTCACGTTCATCACGAGCTGGAACGAGTACATCTTCGCGCGCGTCCTGCTGAACGACCAGGGCAAGCAGACGCTGACGTTGTGGCTCGCCTACTTTCTCGGGTCGAGCCGTCACACCGACTGGGGCGCGCTCATGGCGGGCTCGACGCTGACCGCGATCCCCGTGCTGATCTTCTTCCTGCTCATCCAGCGACGGATCAGCTTCGGGCTGACCGCAGGCGCGGTGAAGGGCTAAGTGGTATTGACCATTAAGCTCGAATGCGAGAGGATCCGAACGTGACCCTCCACCCGCGCGCGGCGAGGGCCGGCTGTTCGTACTTCGGCGTCCGAATCGTCCGGCACGTACGACGGGACCTGGCCGACCTCGCCGCGCGCGGCTTTTCCGGGGTGCTGCACACGTTCTCGGAGAACGACTTCGCGTACTACCGCGGCACGATGCGGGAGATCGTCGACGCGTCGCACGACGTCGGGCTGACGGTGCAGGCGAGTCCCTGGGGGCTCGGCCGGACGTTCGGCGGCGAGGCCGAGAGCCGGTGGGTCACGTTCCACCCGGAGGAGTGCCAGGTGCTCGATGACGGGCGCAGGGTCGCCGGGGCGTGCCTGAACAGCGCCGCCTATCGCGCGTTCTGCAAGGAGTGGGCCGACTGGGCGCTCGACTGCGGCGTCGACTCCGTGTTCTGGGACGAGCCCGCATGGATGGTGCCCGCGCACGTCGGCATCGACGACCCGACGCGCTGGACGTGCCGCTGCTCGCACTGCGCCGAGCGATTCGGCGGCCCGGTGCCCGGCGAGCTGACGCCCGAGGTGCAGGCCTTCCGCGAGGCGTCGGTCGTCGACTTCCTGCGCGAGGTTCTTGCGCATGTCGCTGCACGGGGCGGGGAGAACACCGTCTGCCTGCTGCCGGCGACGGGAGGCAACCACGGCATCTCGGACTGGAACACGCGTCGCGGAGCTGCCCGGACTGACGACGTTCGCCACCGATCCGTACTGGAAGCACTGGAACGAATCGGCGGGCCCGTTCGTGCGGCGCTTCGCACGGCTGCTGCGGGAGACATGCGAGCGGCACGGAGTGCGATCGCAGCTCTGGCTGCCGAGCTTCGGTCTCACGAAAGAGGAGATTCCCGAGCTCGAGGCAGCGGTCGCCGCCGCGCGCGAGGAAGGGATCGACGACCTCTGGACGTGGGGCTACGAGGCGTGCGGGTTCATGACGCACCTCGCGACGCCGGACTCGCCGCTCGTATGGGAGGCGGTGAGCGCCGCGCTGACGGGTTCGCCGACGCTCGAGAGCCGCAGCGCGCGCGAGCTCGTGAATCTGCTCAACGTCGAGGACGCGACCGTCTCCGCTGCGGTTGCGCGCGCCGGCGATGAGCTCGCCGACGCGATCGAGGCGATCGCGGCGCGAATCGCAGCAGGCGGCCGTCTCGTGTACGTCGGCGCCGGCACGTCGGGCCGGTTGGCGGCGCTCGACGCAGCCGAGGTCGGGCCGACGTTCGGCTCGCCGCCCGGTGAGGTCGTTGCGATCGTCGCCGGCGACGGCGAGGACGCGGAGGACGATGTCGAGCGAGGCGATGCGGACGTGCGCACGCTCGCGATCGGACCGAAGGATGCAGTCGTTGCGGTCAGCGCCAGCGGTTCGACGCCGTACACGCTGGCGGCCCTCGAGGCCGCTCGGGCTGCCGGCGCGCTCTGCGTCGCGGTTGTCGGTGTCGCCGACAGCGCACTCGCCGCAGTGGCCGAGCACGAGGTTCGCGTCGAGCGTCGGGCCGGAGGTCGTGTCCGGGTCGACGCGGCTCAAGGCCGGGACGGCGCAGAAGCTCGTCCTCAATGCCATCTCGACCGCGACCATGATCCGGCTCGGACGGACGTACGCCGGTCTGATGGTCGGCGTCGCGCCGGAGAATGCGAAGCTGCGCGAGCGCGCCCGCATGAACGTCGTGCTCGCAAGCGGCAGGTCGGAGCAAGACGTCGACGAGGCGCTCGCGGCGGCCGAGGGTGACGCCCGCGTCGCGCTCGTCGCACTGCTCGCCGGCGTTGATCCCGCGACGGCGCGCGACCGGCTCAACGGCGCCGGCGGCTCAGTGCGCGTCGCGCTCGGAGGGACGTCATGAGGCTCGACGTCCAGGCGGCGCTCGTCCGCGGGGAGCTCATCCCTGGCGACGTCGAGATCCAGGACGGCCTCATCGTCGACGTCGGGCTTCCCGGCGGCACGCGCGGACGGGTCGCGGTGCCCGGGTTCGTCGACCTGCAGGTGAACGGCTACGGCGGCATCGACTTCCTGTCCGCGTCGACGCTCGACTACGACATGGCAGGCGGTGCGCTGCTCGAGGGTGGCGTCACCGCGTATCAGCCGACGTTCATCACGGCTCCGGAGAGCGCGATGCTCGACGCGCTGCGGGCGATGCCGGCGAACGGCTCGTCACCGCGGGTCGTCGGCGCGCATGTCGAGGGCCCGTTCCTCTCGCCCGAGCGGCTCGGCACGCATCCTCTGCGAGCACCGGCGCGATCCCGACCTGGCCTTGCTCGAACGGCTCCTGGACGCCGGCCGTGTGACGGAGTTCACGCTCGCGCCCGAGCTCGCGGGCGCCGACATGTTGATCAAGCGCTTGCTCGAGCGCGAGGTCGTCGTCTCCGCGGGACACACGAACGCGACCGCGGCGCAGGCGCACGCCGCCTTCGATCTCGGCGTGTCGACCGTCTCCCACTTGTTCAACGCGATGCGTCCGTTCCGGTCGCGCGATCCTGGCATCGTCGGAGTCGCGCTGACGCGCCGCGACGTCTACGTGCAGATGATCGTCGACGGACATCACCTCGCCGACGAGACGGTGCGCCTGATCTGGGCGGCCGCCGGCGGACGAGTCGCCCTCGTCAGCGATGCAACCGCGGGCGCGGCCGGCGTGACCGGCCCGTACCAGCTCGGCGACATGGAGATCGACGTCTCGGATGGCGTGCCGATGCGCGGAGACGGCGTCTGGGCCGGGCACGGTGCTGACGATGATCGAGGCGGTGCGCAACCTGCACGGGCTCGGCATTCCGTTCGAGGATGCTGTTGGCGCGGCGACCGCAGTGCCTGCGCGCATTCTCGGCCGGGCTGACCTCGGCGTCCTCGAACCCGGCGGTCTCGCGGACGTCGTCGTCCTCGACGACCGGCTCGAGATCGTCCGCGTCGTGTGTGGGGGCGAAGCGCGTGTCGTGGCTTGAGGCTGAGCTGCAGGAGCAGCCGGCGCGCTCGCTCGGCTGATCGACAAGCAGGCCGGGCGTGCGCGCGAGATCGCGGAGATGTTCAGCCGTGACGACGTTCAGTACGTCGTGATCGCGTCGCGCGGAAGCTCGTCGAACGTGGCGCGGTACGCGCAGTACCTGCTCGGCCGGGCGCACCGGGTGCCGGTGATGTTCGCGACACCGTCGCTCTACACGATCTACGAACAGCCGCCGCGACTTGCAGGCGCCGCCGTGATCGGCATCTCGCAGTCGGGGGCGTCGCCGGACGTCGTCGCGGTGCTCGCGGAGGCGCGCAGGCAAGGGCGCCCGACGGTGGCGCTCACGAATGTGGTGGACTCGCCGCTCGCGCGCGAAGCGGATGCGGTGCTTCCGCTCGAGGCCGGCGACGAGCGCGCGGTCGCCGCGACGAAGACGTACATCAACTCGCTCGGCGCGATCGCGCTCCTGTTCGCGGCCGCGGACGGACCGGTCGCCGAGGCGGAGCTCGCGCAGATGCCCGATGTGCTCCGGCAGCAGATCGAGCTCTCGCTCGAGACGGCGCCTGCGCTCGACGAGTACGCGGACGCGGTCGGGGCGACCGTCGTCGCGCGTGGCGTGAACTACGGAACCGCGTTCGAGATCGCACTGAAGATCCGCGAGCTCTCCGGGCTCGTCGTCGAGGCGTACTCGCCCGCCGACCTGATGCACGGCCCGATCGCGGCGATCCGTCCCGGCTGGCCCGTGATCGTCGTTGCGCCGACCGGGACCGGCACGACCGAGCGTCGAAGATCTTGTCCTACCGCTGCCTCGACCGTGGCGCGCGCATCATCGCCGTCTCCGACGTCTCTGCCGTTCTCCGTCGCGCGCAGACACGGTTGCCGCTCGTTCCGCGAGTCCCGGAGTGGCTCAGTCCGCTGACGGCGGTCATCCCGGGTCAGTTGACCGCGCTGCGGCTCGCGCAGCTGCGCGGCCTCGACATCGATCACCCGGCCGGGCTGAACAAGGTCACGCTGACGCGCTAGGCGCCTTGCGCAAGAGCACGAGATCCTGGGTCGGGTTTCCCCGTGCTCCTTCGGGCTCGAGCTCGACAAAGTCGAATCCCCGCGCAAACGTCTCGCGCAAATACTGCTCGGGGTGGTAGGCGCTGCAGAGGTTCGTGCCGGGAACGTCACCCCAACGAACGACGAGCTCGCCGCGCTCGAACCGCTCGCGTTCGCCGGTGTCGAGGCGCGGCACGTACGACTCGCCGTGTGTTGTCAGAAGCAAGCGGCCGCCGGGGCGAAGCACGCGCCGCAGCTCGTCGCGCCACGCCAGCTGGAGCTCATCGGTGAGGTGCGTGAAGACTGACAGCGCGTAGACGAGGTCGAAGCTCTCGTCGTCGAACGTGAGCGGCGGCGCGAGCCGGTTGACCTCGAAGCGGGCGAACGGCAGGTTCTCCCGGCACCAGTCCACGGCGCGAGTGCTCACGTCGCCGCCGCTGACCTTCCCGGTGAAGTCGCTCCAGTAGCGCGTGACGCGGCCGCACCCACAGCCGAAGTCGAGGACGGAGTCGATCTCGGCAAGTGGCACGTGCCCGGCGATCGCGTCGTACGCGGCGCGGCCGCTGCGCAGGAACCAGTCGGCGTCCGCGGTGCCGGCGACGCGCACCATCAGGCGGCGCGGTGGCAGCGGCGGCCCGTCGACGGCCGTGGGTCTGCCCGGCCGAAGCGACACGAGGCGTTCGTAGGTGCGAAACGCCGGCCCGATGAGCCCGGCGCGCTCCAGCAAGCGAAGGAATCGTCGTTTCACGCGAGAGGACGCTATACGGAGCCGCTGTCCTATCTCTTGCGTGGCCCTCCGTGGCGAAGCCGTGACTCCTGGACTGTCCAGGAGTTACCGGTTCCGCACGGAATCCCGGCGGGTTCTGTACGCCTCTATGCCGGGACTACACTGACCGTCATGGCGCAGGCGCCTGCACTCCCGACCGGGTTCGAACTGCCGCTCGAGCCGCGGTTGCCGCGCATTGGCTCGATCGACGCTGTTTCGCTCGAGGAACGCGCGGCATCGCTCGCCAAGCGCTCGATCAAGAAGGACTCGAAGGTCTTCGCGCTCGACCTCGCGATCCGGTGCATGGATCTGACGACGCTCGAAGGCTCCGACACGCCCGGGAAGGTCGCCGCGCTCTGCTCGAAGGCGGTTCGTCCGGACCCGAGCGACCCGAACATTCCTTCCGTGGCCGCGATCTGCGTCTACGAGAACCTCGTTCCGACGTGCGTCGAGCGGCTCCAGGGCACCGGCGTCCACATCGCGGCGGTCGCGACGGGTTTCCCGTCCGGCCAGTATCCGACCGACCTGAAGGTCGCCGACGCGCGCCGAGCGGTCGAGCTCGGCGCCGACGAGGTCGACATGGTGATCGACCGCGGCGCGTTCCTCTCCGGCCGCTACGCGAAGGTCTACGACGAGATCGTGCAGGTGAAGGAAGCCGTCGGCTCGGCGCACCTCAAGGTGATCCTCGAGACCGGCGAGCTCGGCACGTACGACAACGTTCGCCGCGCGTCGCTGCTCGCAATGGCCGCGGGCGCCGACTTCATCAAGACCTCGACCGGCAAGATCCCGAGCGCGGCGACGCTGCCGGTGGCGCTCTGCATGCTCGAGGCGATCCGCGACGTCTTCGAGGAGACCGGCCGGGCCGTCGGCTTCAAGCCGGCGGGCGGCGTGCGCGTCGCCAAGAACGCGATCCAGCATCTCGTGCTCGTGCACGAGACGCTCGGGCCGGACTGGCTGACGCCGGATCGCTACCGCATCGGCGCGTCGTCGCTGCTGAACGACATTCTCATGCAGCTCCGGAAGGAGAAGACCGGGGCGTACCAGAGCCCGGACTACTTCACCCTTGACTGAGCTCGACCGCAAACAGGATCGCGCCCCGGTCCCGAAGGAATGGACGTACGCACCGGCGCCGGAGTCGCGTGACATCGTCACGCTGCGAGAGCGCTACGGCCTCTTCATCGGCGGCGAGTGGATCGAGCCGACGGAGACGTACGAGACGATTGCGCCGCGCGACGAGGAAACGCTCGCCACGGTCGGACAGGCGACCGAGGAGGAGGTCGATCGCGCCGTCACCGCCGCGCGCGCCGCGTTCTCGAACGGCTGGTCGGAGCTCTCCGGCGCCGAGCGCGCGAAGTACCTCTTCCGGATCGCGCGCATCCTGCAGGAGCGCGCGCGCGAGTTCGCCGTGCTCGAGTCGCTGAACGGCGGCAAGCCGATCAAGGAGTCCCGCGACGTCGACCTCCCGCTCGCCGCCGCGCACTTCTTCTACTACGCGGGCTGGGCGGACAAGCTCGAGTACGCGTTCCCGAATCGACGGCCACAGGCCGCTCGGGGTAGCTGGGCAGATCATCCCGTGGAACTTCCCGTTGCTGATGCTGGCGTGGAAGATCGCGCCCGCGCTCGCCTGCGGCAACACCGTCGTGCTGAAGCCCGCGGAGACGACGCCGCTCACCGCGCTTCTCTTCTGCGACGTCGTGCGCCAGGCAGAGCTTCCGCCGGGCGTCGTCAACATCGTCACCGGCGACGGCCGCACCGGCGCGGCGACTCGTCGAGCATCCCGGCGTCGACAAGATCGCGTTCACCGGCTCGACGGAGGTCGGCAAGGCGATCCAGCGCCGCCTCGCCGGCACCGGCAAGAAGCTGACGCTCGAGCTCGGCGGCAAGGCCGCCAACATCGTCTTCGACGACTCCGCGCTCGACCAGGCCGTCGAGGGAATCGTCAACGGCATCTACTTCAACCAGGGTCACGTCTGCTGCGCCGGCTCGCGCCTCTTCGCACAGGAGTCGATCTACGAGCCCCTCGTCGAGAAGCTGAAGAAGCGCCTCGAGACGTTGCGCGTCGGCGACCCGCTCGACAAGAACACCGACGTCGGCGCGATCAACTCGAAGATGCAGCTCGACAAGATCACGGAGCTCGTCGAGGCCGGCAAGGCGGAAGGCGCGGACATCTACCAGCCGCCGTGCCGGCTCCCGGAGAAGGGCTACTGGTTCGCGCCGACGGTCTTCACGAACGTCGCGCAGAGCTACCGCATCGCGCAGGAGGAGATCTTCGGCCCGGTGCTGTCCGTGCTCACCTTCCGCACGCCGGAGGAAGCCGTCGAGAAGGCGAACAACACGCCGTACGGCTTGAGCGCGGGCGTGTGGACGGAGAAGGGCTCGCGCATCCTCTGGATGGCGCAGCGTCTGCGCGCGGGCGTCGTGTGGGCGAACACGTTCAACCGGTTCGATCCGGCGTCGCCGTTCGGCGGCTACAAGGAGTCCGGCTTCGGCCGCGAGGGCGGACGGCACGGACTCGAGCCGTATCTGAGGTTCGACGAGTCGGAGCCGTGGGGCGGATGAGCAGGCTGCCCGTGAAGAAGACGTACAAGCTCTTCATCGGCGGCGCGTTCCCGCGCAGCGAGTCGGGCCGCACGTATGAAGCCGAAGGACAGAACGTCGCGCGCGGTTCGCGCAAGGACGCACGCGACGCCGTGCAGGCGGCGCGCAAGGCGCAACCGGGCTGGGCGAGTGCGACGGCGTACAACCGGGGCCAGGTGCTCTACCGCGTCGCGGAGATGGTCGAAGCGCGCGCGGCCGAGTTCGCAGACCTGTGCAGCGGCCGGAGGAGGTCGAGCGCACGATCGATCGGATCGTCTGGTACGCGGGCTGGGCCGACAAGCTCGCGCAGGTACTCGGCGGCTCGAACCCGGTCTCGGGCCCGTACTTCAACTTCACGGTTCCCGAGCCGACCGGCGTGGTCGCGGTGCTCGCACCGGACGAGCCGGCGCTGCTCGGCCTCGTCACGCGGCTGATGCCGCCGCTCGTCGGCGGCAACACGGTGGTCGCCGTCGCTTCGGAGACGCGGCCGCTCGCGGCGATCGAGCTCGCCGAGGCGATCGCGACGAGCGACGTGCCCGGCGGCGTCGTCAACATCATCACCGGGCAACGCGCCGAGATCGCGCCGCATCTCGCGGCGCACATGGACGTGAATGCGATCGACCTCTGCGGCGCCGACGGCTATTCGACCGAGCTCGAGGAAGCCGCCGCCGAGAACGTGAAGCGCATCGTGCGCGGCCGCCCTGACGCACAGAGCCCGTGGGAGATCGCCGGCTTTCTCGAACTGAAGACCGTCTGGCACCCGATCGGCCAGTAGGCTACGGCCGAGGAATGGCGGACCGCAGCTTCAGTCACGCGATCGCCGAGGGTGACGGGATCTCCGTGATCGCCGCGGTCGAGGACGCCGAGGCCGCGCGAGCGGCCGAGTCCCAGCGCGCCGAGGCGCTCGTCGTGACCGGCGATCCTTCCGCGTTCCGCGACGCGACC
The DNA here is from genome assembly GCA_963707525.1 of uncultured Actinomycetes bacterium. GTDB lineage: Bacteria > Actinomycetota > Thermoleophilia > Gaiellales > Gaiellaceae > Palsa-739. The sequence continues at coordinate 554,692 of CAVPQJ010000002.1, forward strand.
GCGCTGCCGATCCTCTGGCGTGCCGACATCCCGTTCGAGCAGGCGAGGAGCTCGGCGGACGCAGTGATGCTCGTGTTCGACTCGCTCGACGACGACGACGGCCGGCTCGAGCAGCTGCACCAGCGTGCACTCTCGCTCGGGCTCGACTGCGCGGTCGAAGTGCGTGACGAGGAGGAGCTCGAGAAGGCACTCGACCGCGTCGACCCCGAGATCTTCCTGCTCTCGGCGGCCGAGGCCGACGACGACCGGTCGGCGCTCGAGGTCGTGCTCGACCTGCTCGCGGCCGTTCCGGCGGGCAAGCTCGCCATCGCCGATTTGCCGCTGACGACGCCGCACGAGGTCAAAGAGCTCGAGCACGCCGGCTGCGACGCGGTGATCGTCCACGCCAGGGATCTCTCGCCGCTCGTGGGCGGCCCGCCGCCCGAGGTCTAAGAGCCGCGCCGAAACGGCGGTACCCTGTCCGGCATGAGGGCGACTCTGGTCGGGGTCGTGGCCGCACTGGCGCTCGTCGTGCTGGTACCGGCCTCCACCGCAGCCCCCAAGGGCTGCCCGGCGGCGTGGGCGCACGGCTGGCAGCAGCTCGCGAATCGCATCCAGGCGCCGGTCTACTGCCCGACCTGGATGCCGAACCCGCTCGACGCGAAGATCGGCGGCGAGTTCAGCGACATCTTCTCGGTGAACAAGGACCGGAGCTATCTCGTCAGCTTCCTCGAGCACGGCGACCTCGGCTCGGGCGACGTGCACGTGAACTTCCGTGGCTATCCCGGCAGGACCGCGATCCCGAGGTGCACCACCGTCATCCCCAACGGCAAGAAGACGATTCGCGGCACGACGCCCTGCTTCTCCGGCGTCGTCGGCACGCGCAGCGCCAAAGGCATCAAGGCGACCGTTTACCGCGTCAATCAGGACGCCGATCAGTGGCACGTCCTGCTCGCGTGGCGGCACAACGGTTCGCTGTACACCATCAGCGAGCACGTCATCAAGCCGTACGACAGCAGCACGGTCTCTGAAGAATCTCGACCGCATGCTCGCGGGCCTCGTGCTCGTCCGGCCACAAGGCTGATGCGCCTCACGCGGCGTCGCTTTCTCGGTGGCGCGGCGGCCACCGCGCTCGGTGGGGCGGGCATCTACGAGGTCGTCGACCGTCTCGTCGGGACACCCGCGCGCCCGGTTGTCGCGCGCACGAATCTCCCACGCGAGCAGCACGTCTTCTCCCTGGAGAGCGTCGACAGCGAGGGCGTCGAGGTGCTCGTGCCGCCGTTGCACAGCGAAGTCGTGACCGCGACCCTCAACGTCGACAAGGTCGACCTGCTCGCAGCGCAGCACGATCTCGAGGCCGCGCTCGAGAAGCTCGACGCGGAGTACGCGCTCGGTCCCGCCGGCCTCGGTGTCACGCTCGGCTGGGGTCTGCCGTACTTCTCCGGGCGGGTGCCGGCGCCGGCGCGGCTGCACCTCCCGTTCGATCGTCGCGCCGACAAGCCCGTGCTCCTGCCGTCGCGGCGCTTCCCGAGCGATCCGAACGACACCGTCCTCGAGCAGAACGATCGTCGCGGTGCTGCTTCGCAGCGACTCGCGCGATCACATCGACGTCGCGCACAAGGCGCTCTTCGACGACCTGAAGATCTTCAACGTCACGAGCATCCGCCGCGGTTTCGCGGGCGGCGGCTTCGCAGGCAAGCAGAGCCTGCCGAAGAAGATGGCGATGGCGGCCGGCGTCCCGGGCGCCGATCTGATCCCCGACACGTCGGAGCTCTTTCTCGGTTTCACGTCGACCCAGAAGGCAGGGCTCGGTCCGCGCCTGATCGCAAATCACGAGACGCTTGGCTACGTCGACGTGCGCAACGGCTACTTCCACGGCGGCACGCACATGCACCTCTCGCACATCACCGAGGACCTCGAGGCGTGGTACCTCAACTTCGATTTCGACGAGCGCGTGCTGACGGCGTTCCAGCCTGGACTCACGAAGGTGAAGCAAGGTGCGCAGACCGTCCCGCAGGGCCCAAAGGACGTCGCGACGGTCGGCGACCTCTCGCGCAAGTTCAAGGAGACCGGACGCTTCGGCCACAGCGCCTCGATTCAGGCGACCTCGCGCCTGCTGCACGACGTCGTCGGGCCGGACGGGACGGTCTATCCGAAAGGAACCGCGATCCCGCAGCGAGCCGACTTCAACACGCTCGACAACCCGTTCGCGTTCTCGTCCGATCATGCGCGCGACTCGTTCAAGACCGATCCCATCGCGGGAGTCCACTTCGTCGTCTTCAATCCGTCGGGCGACGACTTCGAGCGCAATCGTCTCGCGATGGACGGCGTGCTTCCCGACGGCACCAAGCTCGACGTCGGCCCTCGCTCGCGCGCGTCCGGCTTCAACTCCGTGCTCACGACGACCCACCGGCAGAACTTTCTCGTGCCGCCTCGCCTGCACCGCTCGTTCCCGCTGGCCGAGCTTTAGTGCGCCAGCCACAGGCGGGGTCTAGCCGAAGAAGGCCTGCGCCACCGCGTACCACTCGGGCGGAACGGTCTTGAGCTGCGCGGTGGCTTCCTCGAGCGACACCGCGACGATGTCGTCGCCGCGAAGTGCGGCCATCTGCCCGAACTCTCCCGCATGCGCGAGCGCCGCAGCCTTGAGGCCGTAGCGAGTCGCAAGCACACGGTCGCGCGGGGTCGGCGTACCGCCGCGCTGCACATGGCCGAGTACGGTCACCCGCGTCTCGAAGCCGGTGCGCTGCTCGATCTCGCGGCCGAGGATCTCACCGACGCCGCGGTGCGCGAGCGTCACGTGCCCGAACTGGTCGACCTCGCCGGTGTCTTCGAGTCCCGGCAGCTCGCAGCCTTCGCTGATCACGACGATCGAGAAGTTCTTGCCGCGCGCGTGCCGACTGCGGATCCCGTGGGCCACCTCCTCGAAGTCGACCGGCTGCTCCGGGATGAGGATCACGTCTGCGCCGCCGGCGATGCCGCTCGTGACCGCGATCCAGCCGGCGTGCCGGCCCATCACCTCGACCACCATCACGCGGTTGTGCGATTCCGCCGTCGTGTGCAGCCGGTCGATCGCCTCGGTCGCGATCGTGACCGCGGTGTCGAAGCCGAAGGTGTAGTCGGTGCCGGAGAGGTCGTTGTCGATCGTCTTCGGGACGCCGATGACGGGCAGCTGGTGCTCCCGATAGAGACGCTCCGCGACGCCGAGCGTGTCCTCTCCGCCAATCGCAACCAAGCGCATCCAGGCCGCGGTCGCTGAAGTTCTGGAGCACCTTCTCGACGCCGCTGTCGAGCTTGAAGGGGTTCGTCCGGCTCGTGCCGATGATCGTCCCGCCGCGGGGCAGGATCCCCGAGACCTCCTGGGTGCCGAGATCGCGGAAGTTCCCGTCCACGAGGCCGCGCCAGCCCTCGAGCGCCGCGACGGTGTCCCACCCGGCGGTGTCCGATGCCCGGACGACGGCGCGGATCACCGCGTTCAGGCCGGGGCAATCACCGCCCCCCGTGAGGATGCCGACTGTCTTGGCCAAGAACTAAGTCATACCGGCTCCATACGCACCATGCCCCAAAAGAGGTACGCGGACGACCCGCATCTTGACCGATGCTGTGTGGGTACTGCGGCAACCACATTGGAGATGAAGTGGCGGCACTTCCGGACAACGGCGGACCACGTATGCGGGCTGAGCCTCTCGGCGCCCTGCTCGCAAGTCGCGGGCACATCACGGAGGAGCAGCTCGAGCTTGCTCTGACCGAGCAGAAGGCCACCGGCCGGCCGCTCGGCGAGATCATCGTTGCCCGGGGCTTCGCGCCCCCGCCGACCGTTGCGCAGGCACTTGCCACCCAGCACGGGGGCCTCCTCAAGACGGAGTACGGCTTTGCGACCGGCTGGGGCGGCGGAGTCGCCCCGGACGCCGAGAAGGCGCCCATGCAAGCCCGCGCCCTCGAACGACGAGTCCAACGCGTTGCGCGCCTCGCTCGAGGAGCACAAGAAGGCTTTGGCTGCCTGGCAGCAGGCACACAAGGAACTGCAAGAGAAGCTGGCTGAGGCGCAGAAGCCCACGGCGCCGGTCGACGATCCCCGGTTGACCCGCCTCGCAGCCGAGCGCGAGAGCATGCAGGCCGAGCTCACCGCGCGCGATGCGTCCATCGAGCAGCTGCAGGCGAGCGTCACCACGATCGAAGCCGGACGCGCCGAGTTGGAGCGTGCACTCGCGAACGAAGTCGAGCGCGGAACCGCGATGCGGGCCGAGCTCGCCGCGGCCGGAACATCCGAGTCTGTACGTGCAGAGTTCGAGCAGCGGCTTGCCGGCCTCGAGGATGAAGTGGCGGAGCGCCTGAAGGGCGCGGCCGCCGAGTTCGAGTCGTCGCGGGTCGGCCTGGAGCAGCAGCTGACCGAAGCGCGCGAGCGGGTCGCGTCACTCGAGGCGGACATCGCAACGCGCGACGCCTCCATCGAGGAGTTGAAGGCGAGCGCCGCAAGAGTCGAAGCCGAGCTCGAGGCAGCGGGCGCATCGGAGCCGGACCGGGTTGAGCTCGAGCAGCGGCTCGCCGGTCTCGAAGCGCGAGCTTGCCGAGCGGCTGAAGGCAGCTGCGGCGGATTTCGAAGCGGTGCGGGTTGCCTTGGAGCAGCAGCTGTCCGAGGCGCACGAGCGGGCGGCATCCCTTCAGGCAGAGGTCGCCACGCGCGAGGCACAGATTGCCGAACAAGTCGCGGTTCCGGCCGGACGCTGGGATTCCGCGGAGTCCCATCTCGTGTTCTTCCAGGGCAAGGAAGGCTACGAGCTGCACGAGCGCTCCGGCCCGCCCCCGACCGAAGGCACGAAGGTCGGGCAGCAGATGGTCGCCCGGATCTCGTCTGCGCCGTTCCCTGGTAGCGCGCTTCCCTGCGCCTACCTCGTCGCGTAACCGCCTGAGGCGGTTTGCCCGCCCTCGCGGCGGTTATGACGTGGTTCGTGCCGCGTCGCGGAGCCCTTGCGTTCATCGCCGCTCTCCTGCTCGCAGGGTGCGGCGGGAGCACCCTCGGTAAGCAGGCGCTTCAGCAGCAGGCGAAGAGCCTCAAGGCGCTCGCCGCTGAAGGGAGCGTCCTCGCAGGCGATGCCTCGCGGGGGCGCTCGACGGTCGTCTTCACGCGCATCCACTCGCGCTATCTCCGCGCCGCCGCGCGGAAGTCGGTTACGACACTCGCCGCGGGGAAGACTGCGGAAGCGCGCCGGCTCGCCGCGCTCGCCGTGCGACTGCGCGACGACCTCGACCGTCTGTCCCGTTCGGGCTCGAATCCGGCGGAGCAACGGACGCTGCAGCGCGACCTCGCGACGATTGCGGCCAAGAGCTCGTGAAGCAGTTCCTGCAGATCGCGCTCGGGATCCTCTCTGCGATCGGCGGCTTCGTCGACATCGGCGACCTCGTCTTCAACACGCAGGCCGGTGCGACCTTCGGCTTTCAGCTCCTCTGGGTCGTCGTCATCGGCGTCATCGGGATCATCGTGTACTCGGAGATGTGCGGCCGGGTCGCCGCGATCTCGAACCGGCCTGTCTTCGACCTCGTGCGCGAGCGGGTCGGCTTCAGCGCCGGGCTCGGCACGCTCGTCGCTTCCTCGGTGGTGAACCTGATGACCTGCGCCGCCGAGGTCGGCGGTGTTGCAATCGTGCTCCAGCTGCTGTCCGGCTTGCCGTACCGGTACCTGATCGTGCTCGCGGTGATCGGGCTCGTCGTGGTCTCGTGGTCCATGCCGTTCGAGTGGATCGAGCGGCTGTTCGGCTACGTCGGGCTCTGCCTGCTCGTGTTCGCCGTTGCCGCGATCAAGCTGCATCCGTCGTGGGCGAAGGTCGCGCACGGGTTCGTCCCGGGCATGCCGGGCACCAACCGACTCGTCTTTCTCTACTTCATGGTCGGCCTGCTCGGTGCGGCGCTCACGCCGTACGAGGTCTACTTCTATTCGTCGGGCGCGGTCGAGGACGGCTGGGGGCCTAAGGATCTGAGGATCAACAAGGTCACGTCGGTGATCGGTTACGGCCTCGGCGCGTTTCTCTCGTTCTCACTGATGATCGTCGCTGCTGTTCTCTTCCTGCCGAAGGGAATCGATCCGCAGTTCCTCGGCACGCCGGCACTCGGCGCGGCGGATGCACTCGGGAAGATCGGGTTGATCCTCGCGCTCGTCGGGATCCTGTTCGCGGTCGGCGGCGCGGCGATCGAGACGAGCTTCTCGGGCGCGTACAACCTTGCGCAGTTCTTCGGCTGGCAGTGGGGCAAGCGGCACCGCCCGAGTCGGGCGCCGCGCTTCGCTCTGTCCTGGATCGTGATCTTCATCCTCGCGCTCGCTGATCGTCATGACCGGCTACGACCCGGTGAAGATCACCGAGTACTCCGTGATCTTCTCCGTCGTCGCGCTGCCGCTGACGTTTCTCCCGATCCTGCTCGTCGCGAACGACCCGACGTACATGGGTCGCTACCGGAACGGCAGGTTCTCGAACGTGCTCGGCGTTCTCTACTTCATCGTGATCCTCGCGATCGCGGTGTCGGCGATTCCGTTGATGATCATCACGAACGGCGGCCAGGGATGAGTGCAACCGAATTCGATCTCGGGCTCGGCGTGCTCGACCACCAGCTCGTCGACTCCGAGGGTCGCAATTGCGGCAATGTCGACGACCTCGAGATCGCCGGCGTGAGCACCGCGCGAGCCGGAGGTGACCGAGATCCTCGTCGGCGGCAACGCCTGGAAGGGCCGCGGCTTCTTCGGGCGCATCGCAGCGGCGCTCTCGGGCGACGCCGTGCACGTCCCCTGGAGCGAGGTCGAGGACGATCGGCGCGGTCGTCAAGCTCAAGCACACCGCGCCGGAGCTGCGACTCGGCCGCGGAGACGACACAGGCTGCCCGCTTCGTCAAGCGATTGCCGGGAGCCTGATGCGCCTCTCGGAGCTTCTCCACCGCAAGGTCGTCACCGAGTCCGGGCGCAGACTTGGGCATGTCCACGATCTGCGCGCCGAGCAGCGCGGCGACCGGCTGGTCGTGACCGCCGTCCTCGTCGGCCGGCGGGCGTTCCTCGAGCACTTCGGTCTCGGCGTCAGCGCGGGGAAGCAGGGCACGAAGCTGCGGACGTCGGCCGGCTCGGTGCCGTGGGACGCGGTGGTGCGGTTCTCGTCCGGCAGGGTCGTCGTCCGCGACGGGACCGAGTTGTCGGGCTGACGCTCAACGCAAAAGAGGCCCGGAGCAGGAACGCCTCCGGGCCTCTCGAGAGTCGGTGCGGGTAGCGCTACCGGCTCTTGCACTCGCCGAGGTAGTCGCCGTGCGCCAGATGCGCCGCGACAGCATCGTCCCCGACCTCGATCGTCCTCTGATGCGGGCCTGGCTCGTGGCAGATCTTCTTCTTGTGCCCGTACTGCTTGTCGTCGGGCTTGCCACCGTCGTCGCCCTTGCCCTTGTTGTCGTTGCCGCCCTTGTTGTCGTTACCGCCCTTGTTGTCGCCGTTACCGGCCTTGCTGTCGCCGCCCGACTTCTTGGCGTCGCCCTTCGCTGCGACAACCACGGACTTGGCGACCTTGACGACGTCCTTGACGCCGTTCGCGGCGTAGCCGATCCCGCCGAAGGCGCCGACGGCGGCGAGCATGACTGCGCTCGCGACTGCGACTCCTGCGACCCTGGACCTGAGGCTGCGCGGCAGGCGCGACGCACGCTCGACGCGATTGCTCAGCATCTGCACGAACTCGTCCCGCGGCTGCGGGCGGTTCCGGCGCAGTTCGCGCTCGAGTTCGCTGTCCTTACCCCGTTTGAAGAATCTGTTCAACGTTGGCCTCCGGTCATGATTCGCATGTTCTGAACCGAGTACCGGCGAAAGGCCCGGAACCCTTACAGGCCTTTCAGCCCTTCAAGGCCCGGGTCTGGGCGATTTCGGGGCTGAGCGGGTTGAGCCTCGAGGCCGTGGCGAGTGCCTGGGCGGCCGCGGGGCCATGCTCGGCCGCACTCAGGTCGAACCAGAGGTGCCAGTTCCCGGGATCCCTGGAGATCGCCTTCCGAAGGGCCGCTCGCGCCGCGGGGAGGTCTCGGACCGCGAGGTCGGCCTCGCCGATCAAGCGCCACGGCTCGGCCGACCAGGGCAGCCACCGCGCCGCCTTTCGGGCTTCACGGGCAGAGTCGCTCCAGCGGGCAGCGTCAGCGGCCGAGCCGGCCTTGGTAAGCGGCACGTTGCCGAGCAGCATGAAGAACGCGGCGATCGCGATCACACAGGCGGCGCCTACAGCCCCGATGCGAACCCGTGCTCCGAGTCTTGCCTCTTCATCGGTGCGACCGGCGACGAGCACCATCGCTCCGCAGAGAACGGCCGGGAGCGTCACACCGGGAAGCTGCCAGTCCCAGTCGACCGCGGCGTGGAGCAGGAACGCAGCGTAGGCCGCCACCGCGAACGGAACGAGGGGCCTGCGGCGCGCCCGAATCCCCGCGGCAAGCGGCAGGGCCAGTGCGAGCGCGAGGAGCGCCAACCCGAAGGGGCCGAGCTCGGCCAGCGTCTGGAGGTACAGCGAGTGTGCGTCCTTCACCCGCTCGGCCACCTTCCGGTGTTGCAGCCACCAGCTCTCGTACGAGCCTGCTCCGCCGCCGAGCAGGGGATGTGCGCTCGACTCGCGCAGCGCGCCTTTCCAGAGTGCGATGCGGCCGTTGCTCGACAACGAGAAGAGGCGCTTGCTCTCGCTTTGGCCCGTGGTGATGCTCGCCGGCGGCGTCGTGAACGAGTGCCAGGCTCGCTTGGCGGCGCCGGCTGGACCGCCGACGTGTACGAGTCCGATGACGGCCGCCACCAGCGCGCCCGTCGTCAAGACCGCGGCATACAGCCGGCGGCCACGCTCCGGGATGGCGAGACGCTCCTCGACGAGACAAGCCGCAACTGCGATGACTGCACCGGCGAGGGCAGCGACCGCGACTGCGATGGCCACGTGGCGTCCCTGGTGCTCGGCGGCGGCCAGTTCGGCTCCCTTCGTGCCGAGTGCGGCCTGCCGCGTTGCGAACCACGTGGCGGCTGCAGCGGGAACGAGCGTGACGCCGGCCACCGTCACGAGCTGCAGCCGACGTGTGTCGACGGCCAGCATCACGACCGCTGCGACGGCGAGCGCGATCCACGAACCGCGGCTAAATGTGAAGTACAGCGTGGTGAGGATGACCGGCAGCGTGAGCGCCGCGAGTCCGCGGGTCAGCGGCGACCTTCCTCGAGCGACCATGCCGATCGCGATCGCCAGACCGACGACGGCCAAGATCCCGAGCCCGTTCCAGTAGCCGACCGGCGCCGCGAGCCGGTATTCCGCCGTCGGATCGAAAGACCCGAGCCGCGCGGGAAAGAGTCGCGTTGCCAGCGAGTAGACGTCGATGATCGCGATTCCGGCAAGCACCGCGGACAGAAACAGCGGCACGGTCCGCCGGCGTCCCACGACGAGAGCTGCAGCGACGCCCGTTACGTAGACGAGAGTGCGCTCTGCCTCGAACACGGGCGCGCCCGACGAGGTCCAGGCGAGCGACGTGAGCGTCCAGGCGGCCAGAGCCAGCAGCAAGCCGATAAAGATGACCGACCAGCGGTCGAAACCGACCGCCGTGCGGAGCACGAGCGCAGCGGCGGTGATCCATGCGAATGCGAGCGTCGACCATCCCCAGGCACTCGGGAAGTAGCCCCCGCTCGATGCGGCAAGTCCGACGACGCTGACGAGCACGCCTCCGAAGACGAGCCCATCCTGAACCGCGGCATTCGCTCGTCCAATCACGAGTTTGCGGCCGCGAAGGTCTAGGTCGGTTGCTGTGCTGGCCACTTCACGTCCCTTCGCGCCGGACCGTCTTCGGGAACCGCCGGTCTCGAGCGCCACGCGCAGCGTCTTCAGCGCGCGGTGCAGGGCGACCTCGACTGCATTCGTATTCATCTCGAGCAACTCGGCGATCTGCCGCGCCGTCAAGTCACTGCCGTACCGCAACGCAATCAATTCTCGATCGCGCCCGTCGAGTTGCTCGAGTGCGTCTCCGAGCTCGAGCCGGCGAAGTGACTGGTCTTCATGTCCCGAGTCCGTTTCCTCGGGCAGTGCATCGCTCGGAATTTCCCGCTTGAGCGCCGCGTCCGCGATGCACCGTCTGGCGATTCCGATCAGCCAAGCGGCGGGGTCGCCGCGTCGTGAATCGAAGCTGTCGCGATACCGCAACCCGCGCTCGAACGCCTCGTTCGTGATGTCTTCCGCGTCGGGGCCGTCGCCGATCCGGTACGCAACGTAGGAGTACACGCGGCGGACCAGGGGACGAGGGTCGGAGAATGGATCACGCATTGCGCAACGGCTCCCGCGTGCGTCGCTCGCCGAAGTGCAGCGCCGATTCGATCAGGTCGAAGCGCGCATCCCATGAGTTCGCGCGTGCGTAGGCGCGGCGCGCGTCGCGGCGATGCTTCGTCGTCTTGCTCGATCGCCCGTTCCACGGCCTGCACGAAGGCGCTGGCGTCTTCTGGCGAGGAGTAGACGTGCTCACGAGCGCCTTCGTCGTCGAGGAAATCCGTCGCGACGACCGGTAGCCCCGCGGCGAGGTACTGGTAGAGCTTGCCGGGAGTAGCTCCTGCGCTGATCTCGCCGAGGCGAAACGGAATCAGCCCGACATCGGCGTGGCGGAGATAGCGGGAGAGCTCGCGGTACGGCAGGACCCCCAGGTAGTGGACATTCGGGAGCGCAAACAGGTCTGTGAGATCCGTCTTGACGGGGCCTGCGAACACGAGCGACCACGTCGGACGAAGTTGAGCCACTTCCGCGAGAACATCTGCGGACAGCCAGGACTCGAGCGTGCCGGCCGTGAGCAGCACGGGCTTGGCGAGAGACCGATAGGGATCTTCGCCACCGCGATCGGCGTAATTGGGGAGCTCGACCGCGTTCGGTACCCAGAGACTGCGGCGCGCAAGGCGGAGTGGCCCGTCGAAATAGCGTTTGGCCGGAGCGACGCAGACATCCGCCGCAGCGACGGCCTTGTGCTCGGCAGCTGCCAGGGCGTCGACGTTCACGCCGGGCATCGAGCCGTAGTCGTCCGTGCGGTAGTAGAGCGCCTCATGCGCGTCGAGGCGGTTGCGCAGCGTGACGAATTCCGGGAGATAGGACCAGATGAGCGGCTTCTTGAAGCCGATTGCGCGCAGCACGATCCTGATCTGGGCTCCAAGCAGCCAGGTGTTGATTCGTCCGATCGACCTCCAGCCTTGGAGCGGTAACGCGACGGGAGCGAGAACCCAGTACCCGTCCGCGATCTTGCGGAGGGGAACCAGCATCCGACGAAGGCGTCGTGCGATCTTCGACAGGTCGCGCCGTGTCAGCTGCGGGTTCCGCAGGCCGATCGACTCGACGTACAGCACGTTCGACCCGCGGCTGTGAGCAACGCGCATGAGGTGCCGCGAGTTGTGCGGGATGTCCGACCACTGACTCATCGAGAAACAGACGATCGGACGCCGCTTACCCATTGCCTGCCTCCGACCGGTGCACGTCGAGGACACGTTGGATCGAATGCTCGATTCGAAGCCGCGACGCGCCGCCCCGCACGACAGATCGGTCGCGCGGACTGCTCAACTCCAGCGACAGCTCGCTCGCAAGCTCGTCCGGTGCCCGAGAACGGATGATCCGGCCGATCTCCGGCGCAACCACAGCGGGTATGCCGCCGACGTCGTAGGCCACAACCGGCGTCCCGCAGACGGCTGCTTCCATCATTGCGACCGGCGTTCCCTCCGATCGGCTCGTGTTGCAGAAGACGTCGGCGGCGTGCTGCCACAGCGCGACCTCGCTTCGCCCAAGCTGCCCGCACCGTCGTACGCGCTCGCGAAGCCCGTGGCCGGCGATCCTCGCGTCGACGTCGGCCCGCAGCGGACCGTCACCGACCATCGCGAGACGGGTGTTCGGCCGGTCTGCCGCAAGACGAGCAAACGCGTCGACGATGTGCAGCGGTTGCTTTACGTCGACCAACCCTCCGACCCAGAGAACCCACTGCTCAGAGCCAAGGAGGCCGAGCTCCTCGCGAGCACTGCTGTGGTTGGTGGCCTCTGAGATCAATGCGGGAACACCGCAGGGCTGGACCAGAACCTTGTCGCGCCGCGCTCCGAGCTCGATCGCTCGATCGGCGATCTCGCTCGAAACCGCGATGACGCGGCTTGCGCCGCGCACGACGTCGGCGAGCAGCCGCTCCACCGATCGTTTCCGGCTGAGGACCAACGCGTCGCTACCGAGCAGAGTCACCACGAACGGGATCCCGAGCTCGCGCGACAACTGCAGCGCCGCCCATCCGTCGGGGATGCCGAAGTGGGCGTGAATCAAGCTCACGTTGTTCTCCTCGACAAGCCGAGAGACAACAGTCCGAAGCTGCCGCGGCCAGAGCAGCGTCTCAGCCCAGAGTCCTCCGAAGGGCAAGGCGAGGACCCGAGGCCGGAGGACTCGGACGCCCGCAACCACCGAGTCCAAAGGCACCTCGCGCTCGAGCTTCCAGGCCGCAACAGGAAGCGGTGGGACGCGGCGTACTGGTGCGACGACGACGACGTCCTCGAACTCGGCGAGATGGGCGACTTCGTCCGCCACAAATGGCCCAGACCCGGGAGCTGCAGAGCTGGGAAAGAGGTGCGACAAAACCAGAACGCTGCGATCTCTCATCGCGCACCTGCCGTGACGGCAGGGAGCTCCGGCAACGGAGGCGTCAATCCCAGCACGGCCCACTTCCAAAGCAGGCGCGCCCGTCGCGCGCTGCGCGGTGACCGCGTGAACCCGAGAGCGGTCACGGTCAGGACCGAGCCGCTATAGACGCTCAGCACTACGCGGAGCAATGCGGCCCGGACCCGTCCCTCGTACTCCCGCGCGAATCGGACCGAGCCGATCCACCGGAGCACATCGATCTCCGCGGGCGCCTGCGCGACGCTCGTTTCGCCGATGTGGACTGCACGCGACCGCGGTTCGAAGACGACGTCTGCGCCTGCGCGCTTCGCTGCAAGACAAATAGCCAGGTCCTCGCCGGCGTGGGGATACGCCTCGTCGAGACCTCCGATCTTCGTCCAGAGGTCGCGGGGAATCAGCATGAGTGCACCCGAGACCGCGTCCACTGCAACTCGGCGGTCCGGCATCGCCCACACCTGAGTACGCCGGGTGACGAGCCAACGAGCAAGCGTCAACGAAGTGGGGAAGGGACGCGCCGAGGCGAGTTGAACCTTGCCATCAGGCGAGGCGAGACATCCGCCGACGACCGCTGCCCCTCGACGCTCAACGGTTTCGGCGAGCGCAGCCAGGGAGCCGTCGCACAGTTCGGCGTCCGGATTCAGCAGCACGATCAAGTCCTCTCCGGAGCGCTCTGCCAAGCGGTTGACGCCGTGGGCGAAGCCTTTGTTCTCGCCGGACCGAACGAGCGAGAGGTTGGGAAAGGTCCCGACGATCTCAGCAGTCGAGTCGACAGAGTTGTTGTCCCAGACATAGACGGCGACGTCGCGTACGTCGATTTGCCGCACGATGCTCTCGATGCACGCTCCAATCGTCTGAGCGTTGTTCCACGTCACGATGAGAACGGCGATGCTCATGCGCCGTGCACCGCCGCAGGCGCGACCAGACCGCGCGGCGGCCTCTGGAGGACTCGAACCAGTCCACCTCGCCACGCGATGACGGCCGCGATCGAGCACGACACCAGCGTCGCGGCGAGGCTCGAAGCATGGAGCAGCCGCAAGACGCCGAGGCTCAGCCCACCGGCTGCGCCCGCGATCGCAACAACGCCCAGGGCTCGCGAGATGCTCTCCCAGTTGGCACGAAGCGAGGCCCGGAACAGCACGCAGTACCCGATGAAGTTGACAGCCTCGCTGACGACGGTCGCGACGGCCGCACCACGGAAGTCGAAGTGCGGAATCAGGATGAGGTTCAACGTGACGTTGACCGCGAGGGCGACGAGTCCGACCCATACGACCGCGACCTCACGGTTGCGGCTGTACGCAATCCAGACGGCGATCACGTCGACGTAGAGGAAGGGGACGCCAAACGCGAGTATCGCGAGAGCGTGCGCAGCACCTGCGTACTGCGATCCCAGCAGCGCCTGGACGATGTCCTGGGCGCCGCCGATCAGGGCCAGGCCCGCGACGACCCCGACGGCACCCAGGAAGCCCAAGAGCGCGATGGCGTTTCCGGCCGATCCTCCTCGCGACCTCGCCCAGCCCGGGAAAAACGCATACGCAACGGCTCCGGGAACCAGAATGAGCGCGTCGATGAAGCGGTAGGCCGCCGCGTATTGCCCGACGCTCGCATCTCCGCGCAACGCGCCGACGAGCAGGATGTCGAGACGGAAGTACAGGAACGACGCGAGGGCGGCTGCGCTGAAGACGAGCGAGCGTCGCAGCATGGGGGAGAGAACTCGCGGCGTGAACACCGGGCGCGACAGCGACCGCCGTGCGACGAGGAGCCCGCCGGCGACCTTCGTGACATTGCCGGCGAGGAACGCGGCTCCGAGACGTGCTGGGCTCAGACCTGCGGCGATGCCGACGGTGACGCTGATCGCCAGCACACTGTTTCCCACCAGGCGAATGACCCCGACCACCGGCGAACGGTTCGAGGAGAGGAGGAGTGCCTCGACCGAGCTCCCAAGACCCTGAAGCGGAAGAACGAGGCCGTAGGTGAGCGCGAGCGTCAGCTTCGCAGGCGCCGCCAGCGACATCGTCGCCGCCAGCACCCCATACGCCGCCAGCCCGAGCGCAACATTGAAGATCGACGCCGTCCAGAAGGTCGCGGCGTCGTAGCCGTCCTTGCTGAACTGACGCAAGAGGAAGGGGGTGAGCCCGAGGTCACAGACAAGAAGGCCGATGGCGACCGCCGCGTAGACGAACGAAAATGCGCCGAACCCATCGGAGCCGAGGATGCGAGCCGCGACGAGCACGGCGATGAAGGCGATTGCGCGCGAAGCCCCGTCACCGCCGAGAAAGGTCGCCGCGCGAATGAGGCTAGATCGCATTCGGCTGCGCCTCCGCATCGAGCCGACTCGCTGCGAGCCCGAGGCCCGCGATCATCCAGTACGCGACGCCGAGTTGTTCCCACGAGAGCGTCGCCACGGTCGCTCCGACAACGATGAGCACGATTTCCGCCGCGATCGCGGCCGCGACGATCGGTCGCAGAGCGCTCTCGGCCTTCGGCAGCCGCCGCCACGTCGAGAACGGGATCGCAAGCAGCAGGAGCACGAGCAGCGCGGTGCCCGGCACGCCGAGGCGCAGGAGGTAGTAGGCATACGTGTTGTCTGTCGAGGTGGCGAGATTGACGGCGTTTCCGCCGACGGTCCCTTCGAGAAGCAGTTGGTCGTTGAGTGCCAGGCGAGCGGCGAACGGATGCCGGCGCACCTCGCCGACCGTCTGCCGCAACAGCTCTTTCCGGTAGTCGACGACGTATGCCTCGCGGCGGTCCGTGGGATGCCAGAGCGATGAGAACGCCGCGCCGACCGGGCCGCTCGCGGGCGTGAGAAGCAGCACGATCACCACGGCGAACAGGGCCAACGCCTGGCGAACGAACCTGCGCCTGAGGAAGCACGCGACGATGACGACGCCGACCATGGCGCCGATCCAAGGCCCGCGACTCACCGTCACGACCAGGCCCGCAGCGTGAACGGGAATCGAGACGCGACCGAGCCAGCGAAGTCGGCTTTCGCTCGAGACGAGACATGCAAACGCGAAAGGCAGGGTCAGCGCGAGGGCGGTGCCAAGGACGATCGGGTGCGGGAAGATTCCTTGGGCGCGCATCCATCCCGAGCGGCCGTCTGCGTGGAAGAACGTTCCGGCGTGGGCGCCAAAGAGGTGCACGCCGCGCACCTCCTCGAAGACGCCAAGCAGCGCGGCGACGTCGAGCACGCCGACGAGGACAGCGGCTAGCGCCCATGCCCGGCGTGCACTCGTGACCGACCACAGCACGAGAACCGCCGGAACGAAGGCGCCCACGCCCAATGCGATCGCGCCCCGGAGGGTTGGTGCGGATGGGTGCCAGGCGAACGCGAGCGTCAGGAACGCGCAATACGCGACCGCAATCGATCTCACAGACCGTGGCACGACGAGGTGCCTTGCGGAGCGGCCCAGAGACGCCGCGAGCGCGACGCAACCGAGTCCCACGAGCGCCCGCACAGGAGTCTGATCCGGCAGAGACCGCAGGTGTACGGCGAGGAACGCCGGCACGAGCAACGCGATCGGGATGAGGACGATCACGGTCGTGCTCGGATTGGTGAGGCAGTAGAGGACCGCCAGTCCACCAGCGACTAGCGCAACGACGCGCGTCGGAGGAGCAGCGGAGATTGCGAAGCCGAGCGACAGTGCTATGAACACCGGCGACAACAACGCCGCGATGCGCAGAGGGCGCGCGTCGACACTCATGAGGGTGTCGCTCCTGTCGCAATCCGGCCCTTCCAGGCTGCACCGGCGGAGAGCAGGCATTTCACCCACACCGCGACCCAGACGCCCGCACCTACCGACCGCGGGTAGCTCGACCAGTAGTGCTTCCGGTAAAAGCGCCACATGGCCGCGTGAAAGGCCCGATTGGTCTGCCAGCCCCGCCGGCTCCCGGCGGAGCCGCTCTTCACGTGCGTGACTTCGACTCCGGGCCAGTAGAGGACAGGCCACTTCGCCGCCCAGAAGCGAAAGCACCAGTCGAGATCTTCCCCGTACATCCAGTACCCCTCGTCGAGGAGCCCGACGTCGTCCAGCGCATCCCGTCGAACGAGCATGAAGGCGCCATTGATCGCATCGACGAATCCCTCCTCGTCGGAGTCGAGGTGCGCGGCAACGTATTCGCCCGCCGCCGACCCGCCCAGCCGTCGTCCCAGCGAGCTCCGATCGAGCCGAAGGAAGTACGCGAGCGCCGCTGCCGGGCGCGGAAAGCCGCGCTTGCACGCGTGATCGAGCTCACCGGTGGGCCGAACGAGCTTGCAGCCGAGCATGCCGACCTCAGGTCGGTCCGCCAACGCGTGAACGACGCGCTGGAGCGCTCCCGGAGGAAGCACGGTGTCCGGGTTGAGAAGGAGGACGTACGGCGTGGCGACATCCGCGAGCGCGAGATTGTTGGCTTTCGCAAACCCGGAGTTCTCGCGCTGTTCGAGGAGGTGAATCCAGGGGAACGCTCGTCGAATCCGCTGCGGCGTGTCATCACCCGATGCGTTGTCAACCACCACCGCGTCGAAGTGGAGATCGCGGCGCTGGAGGCTCAACGACTCCAGGCATTTCTCCGTCAATGCCCAGGAGCCGTGCGTGACGATGACGACCGTGACCTCGCTGCTCGCAGACGGCAGTGAGTCGACCGCTCTCATGCGGCGCCCCTACGCGCCAGGAGCACGCGCACGGTGCTCACGAGGATCCGCATGTCGAGACCGAGTGACCAGCCTCGGATGTAGCTCAGGTCGAGCCGTACCCGGTCTTCGTAGCGCAGTTGCGAGCGACCGTTGATCTGCCAGTAGCCCGTGACTCCGGGCCTGATGCTGGTGAGGGCGCGGGCGGAGTCGCCGTACCGCGACAGCTCGTCCGTCGTCACCGGCCTCGGCCCGACGATGCTCAGGTCGCCGCGCAGGACGTTCAGCAGCTGCGGGAGCTCGTCGAGGGAGAGGCGCCGCAGCAGATGCCCGAGGCGCGTTACCCGCGGATCGTTCTCGAGCTTGTACGACGTCGCGAATGCGGTGGCAAGCGCCGGATCCGTCATGAGCTGCGCGAACTCGGCTTCGGCGATTTCGCCGCCGTACCGATCCCCGCGGCACGCCTCGATCCGCATCGTCCGGAATTTGAGGACGTCGATCTGACCGCCGCCGAGCCCGACGCGCCGATGCCGGTACAGCACCGGGCCACGGGAGTCGAGTTTGACCGCAAGAGCGATCAGCGCAAAAACCGGCGCCAGAACGAGAAGCGCCGATCCGGCGACGAGCAGGTCGAGCACGCGCTTGATCAGCTTCGAGGAGAAGGAGAGCCGCATTGGTGGCATCCCCACAAGCGGAAGTCCCTCGATCATGTGCAGACCTGCGTTCGGCGAGAAGAGCTCGTAGAGGCGCGGCACGACGTCGATCTGAACGTCCAGCTCCATCAGGCCTTTGACGATCTCGGCCGTCTCCTTGTCGGAGAAGTTCGAGAAGGCGACGATGACGCGCTCGATGTCGAACAGGCGGATGATCGCCGGCAACCGTTCGGGTCCCCCGAGCAGCGTGACGGTCTGGATGCTCGGGGCGAGCTTGCCGCGCGGCGTACCGATGAGTCCGACGACGTTGATTCCGTATTCGGGATGCTGCAGGAGCTTCTGTGCGATGAGCTGGCCGACGTCACCCGCACCGACGATCACCGCGTTTTGCAAGTAGACCGGGCTCCGGCGCGCGATCGTGCGCGCGACGCCGCGGCCAACCGACACGAACCCAACAGCCGAGGCCCAGAAGAGCAAGAGCTTGCCCATCGTCGGATGTGCGAGACCGGTGACATACGAGCCGGCAACGAGGCCCCACGTGCAGAGCGTGACCACGTGGAAGACCCCGCTGAGCTCGTCGCCCGTCGAGTGGTCGGTGTGCTCTTCGTCTCGCGCGTAGAGGCCGTAAAGCTTGGCGACGAGAATCCAGAGCGGAAGCGAAGCGAAGAACGCGATCATCTCTGCGCGGGCGTCGAGCAAGCCCCGGTGGCCGTATGACGCCACGATGAACTCGGAGAGCATGAAGGCGGCGATGAGCCCGACGAGGTCGGCGGCAAGGAGCAGCCTGCGCACGAGCCAGCCTCGGCGGCGCACGACCGCGGTCCTGCGGCGGCGTTCGACGATGTCCCGGGTCCGTTCACCGACGGATGCGTTCATCTCGTCGTAAAACTCAAGACCCTGCAAGAGGGCGGAAGGATCGGCGCTCATCCGTCCACGGCGAGAGTCCGCGTCTCGCTCATGCCCCCTGTGCCGCTTTCGTCTTCGGGCTCTGCTCGTACGAGCCCGAGTAGCCGTAGGACGAGTTGTAGCCGCCCTCTTCGCCCGCGCCGGTGAGCACGAAGCCGAGCACCGGCGTCGGCACGGTTGCAAGCTGCCGCGACAGTTCGGCAAGCATCTGCCGCCGAACGATCTTCATCCGCGCGACGATGATGATCCCGTCGACCCGCGAACTGAGAGTCATCGCGTCGCCGACGCGCAGCGCGGGCGGTGCGTCAACCAGCACGAGGTCGGCGCGCTCGCGCAGTTCCGCGAGGATGTCTGCGAGCGCCTCCGTGCTCACGAACTCTCCGGGATCGGGCGGGAGCGGGCCTGAAGGCAATACCTGGAGGACACCTTTCACGTCGTGCTTGCGGCCGAAGCCGTTGCCGTTTTGTGTCGCCGGCGCCGGCTGATCGGTGAGGGCGATCGTCGCGAGCGCTTCGTCGAGCGAAGCGTGGCCGAGCGCGACCTGCGTCAGCCCGGGTCCTTCGAGGTCGAAGAAGGTGCCGAGGAATGGCCTGCGCAGGTCGAGGTCGACGAGCACGACACGCTGGCCCCCGCGGGCGAGCGCGACTGCGAGATTCGCGATCGTCGTCGACTTACCCTCCTGCTCGACGGCGCTCGTGAACATGACCGTCTGCATCCCGCGCCCGAGGCGTACGAACTCGAGATTCGTCCGGAGCATGCGGAACGCTTCTGCCTGCACGCTTCTCGGGTCGTCGAGCATGACGAGCCGGTGCTTGGTCCGCAGCTTTCGCGCCGGCACCGACAGCCGGGCCAGCAGCGGCAGACCATCGAGGCGCTCCGAGATCTCATGTGCATTACGCACGCGTGTGTCGAGCGCCTCCCAGAGGAATGCGAGCCCGATCCCGAGCACGAGACCGAGTGCCAGCCCGAGAATCCCGTTCCGCAGCGGCCTCGGCTGCACCTGCACTGCGCTCGCAGCCTGCTCCACAACGGTGGCGTTCGAAGTCTCGAGCGCTTCCATCGTCGCCAGGGTCGCCTGGCGGTCGACGAGGCTCACGTGCAGTTGCGAGTGCCCGCCGCCGGCCTGCTCGAGCGCGGCGATCCGGGCGTGGACGCCTCGCAACGCATTCGCGATCGCCGCGGTATCGAGCTGGCGGCGGTACAGCGTGTATTGACGCGCGTAGGCGTCGACGAGCCGGCGCGCCATCTTCGGATCGGGATGTGTCACGTCGAACGTCAGCAGGTCGGCGTTCGTGCGCCGTCGCAACGTTCGAGGCGCTGAGGAATCCCTGAACGGTCAGTCCGCTGCCCGTGATGCGCGCGAGCACGCGCTGGGCGATCTCCGGCACTCGTGCGACGCTCGCTTGCGTTGCCGCAATCCGGTCAGGCTGGAGATTGAGGCCGGTCGACTGCGTGTTCGTCAGCTGAGCAGCGAGATTCTGTGCACTCAGCAGCACCTGGGCCTGTGCTTGATAGAGCTTCTGCTGGTGGATCGAGAAGCCCGATCGCGGCGAGCGGGACGAGCACGACCGCGACCAGGATCGGCCACTTGCGGCGGTTCAGGACGTTCAGGTAGTCGCGCAGCGTCGCTGCGTGTGCGGCGGGTCCAGCGGTCACGTTCCCTCTCCTTCACTTCTGGCGGCGACCCGGAGAGGATGGGTGTCACCTAGAGCGTCGGAACCGTCCAGCCGTGGTCCTATAGCTCGATCGAGTGATGCTTCCGGACGTAAACAGAGCCGGGCCGCGAAGCGGCCGGGACGCCGCGTGCCGCCTAGTGCGTGCCGCCCCCAAAGTCGTCGAGTGTGCACGCACGCGCTTCGATCGCGATGTAGCCGGCGCCCTGATATGTGCTGTCGGTAACGGTGAGGACCTGAGTCCAGGCGGCGGTTGCAGCTAGGCGCGTACCAGGCGGTGATCGTCGTCCCGACAACGGTGATGCCGAAGCGCGAACCGGCGGCGACCGTCTGCGTGGCCACCGCGCCGAGCTGTGTCGCGGTGCCGTTGTCGATCCTTCGGATCGACCAGGTGTTTCCGGTCGCCTGGACGCAGTAGCCGGAACGTTGGCTCGTCGTCGGGTTGGTCATGCGGGCACACATGCGTATCGCGTCGGTGCTGAGCGTCGTGATGGTTGCGTAGGCCTCACTGTCCGGCCCGAACTGGAGGGCGGCCCAGAAGTCCCAGGCGAAGCTGGACGCTGACGGGTCAAGGGCTTCACTGCCGGAGACGGCGAAATCGACGAAGCCGCCGAAGATCTGTCCCCAGTTGGGGCCGATCGCGCCATTGGCGCGGTTGAAGTGTCGAGGACAGGGTCCTGCGGTCCGACTTGCTGTTGCGCCCGTCACGGTTGCGGTGGCGGCGCTTGGAGCGGTGCTGGTGCCGGCGCTGTTGGTTGCGGTGACGTTGACGCGTACGGTTGCGCCGACGTCGGCTGCGACCGGCTGATAGGTCTGCGCCGTCGCGGAGGCGATGTTGACGCAGTTGGCGCCCGCTGTGTCGCAGCGCTGCCACTGGTAGGTGTAGGTCGGGACGGGGTTGCCGGTCCAGGTGCCCGGGCTCGCCGTCAGCGTCTGCCCCTGCTGGGCCACACCGGTCACCGTCGGCGGGGCCGTGTTCGACGGTGCCACTGGTGCCGGTCGTGACGGTGGCGGTGGCCGCGCTTGCGGCGGTGGCGGTGCCGGCGCTGTTGGTCGCGGTGACGTTGACGCGTACGGTTGCGCCGACGTCGGCGCCGACCGGCTGATAGGTCTGCGCCGTCGCGGAGGCGATGTCGACACAGTTTGCGCCCGCCGTGTTGCAGCGCTGCCACTGGTAGGTGTACGTCGGGACCGGGTTGCCGGTCCAGGTGCCCGGGCTCGCCGTCAGCGTCTGCCCCTGCTGGGCCACACCGGTCACCGTCGGCGGCGGCCGTGTTCGAGGGCGCAACCGGCGCGTTCCCAACGTGCCGCCGCCGAAGTTGTCGAGTCGCGATCCGCGCGACTCAACGGCGAGAAAGCCCGCAGCGCTGTAGGTCGTGTCGGTCTGGCTGATCACGCGTGTCCACGAGCCGCCCGCAGGTGCGTACCACGCCTCGATCGTCGAGCCCGCTACGACGATGCCGATGCGATCGCCCACTGCGACCGGCCGCGAGACAGTCGATCCGAGCGGTGACGACGGTTCCAGGGTCGATCCGACGGATCGTCCAGCTGTTGGCCGCCTCCTGCACGCAGTAGCCCGAGCGCGCCGCGACAGCCGGACTCGTAAAGACGAGCGCATACCCGGACAACGTCGGTGGACGCCGACGTCACGGTTGCGAAGGCGCTCGAGTCTGGACCGAATTGTTGCGGCTGCCAATACATCCACGCGTAGACGCTCGTGGATGAGTCGAGCGCCTGGTTACTGCTGACGAGGAAGCTCGTGAAGCCGCCGTAGACAATCGCCCAGTTTGCGCCGGCAGGCCCGTCGGGGCGATTGAAGTCGTCGAGCACGTTCTGGCCCGGGCCGGGGGAGGGCTGCGAAGCGGTGATCGTCCAGGTATAGGAGTCGCTCGCGACGTTCCCAGCCGCGTCCGTTGCGGACACGGCAAATGTGTGCGAGCCGGGCGTCAGCGAGGTGTACGTCTGCGTCGTTGCGCCGGTGCACAGACCGGAGACAGCGTTGTCGAGCCGGCAGCGAACGGACGCGACCGCGTCGCTCGTGGAGAACGTGAAGTTCGCCGAGGTCTGGACCGTTGGATTGGGCGGCTTGGAGGGGGGAGCGATAGCCACGGTGATTGCGACGGGGTCGAGCGCGATGACCGCCGCGGTTCCGGTGAGGGTCGAACCGCCCGGATCGAAGGGATACGGCGGATAGATGGGCTGCGTATCGGTGGAGAGGAAGGGCGAGACGGCGATGACATATCGTCCTGCCGGGTCGATGTCGAGACCGGGCGCGCGGTTGAGAACCGCGCTGCTCTTGTAGCCGCCGGTGAAGCGCGGTGCCGCCGGGCTCGAAACGTCGATTGCCGACACCGCACCGGAGTAGGTCGCTGCGACGTATACGAAGTTGCCGAGCGCCCTGATGCGGTACGCGCCGTTGAGCCACGTGCTGTTCGTGACTGTGCTAACGACGAAAGGATGCGCCGGGCTGTGCACGTCGACGACCGCGACCCGACCGAGGCCGGAAGCCTGGTCTGCGACGTAGGCGTAACCGTTCGCAACAGTCACGTCCACATCGAAATTGAGCTGCGACGCATCCTGCAGGGACGCGACGATTTGGGGCGCATGCGGATTCGAGATGTCGAGAATCGTGAGACGATTCGTGTACGACGCAGTAACGAACGCGTAGTTACCGGCGATGGCGACGGCGGTTGCGTGCTTCAGAGCTCCGCTCCCCGTCCACGGTGCAGGGAGGCTGCTGTTCGCCAACGTGGCGACGATCGTCGGTGCGGCAGGCGACGAGATGTCGATCACGGCGAACGAGTCGCCGACGTTTGGGTTGGGGCACGGTTGCCCGCCCAGGCAGCCTTGGGCCGCGACGTACGCGTAGTTTCCTTTCACCGCGACTCCGTACGCTCCGAAGAGTCGCACTGCGTCTTTCACGACACCGACGATCGCCGGATGGGTCGGGTCCGTGGCGATGTCGAGGATCGTGAGACTGTTCCCCGTTCCGTTGTCATTGCTGCCCGAACCGTGCGGCCCATTCCGGTTCTTGCTGACAACGTAGGCGTAGCCGTTCGAGACGTTGATCGTGGTTGCGTTCACGAGCGATGACGACCACGCGCTTGACCCGGCGATCACCGGATTGGTTGGATCGGAGATGTCCACCGCGTCGACGACACCGCTGTAGTAGCCCGGTATGTACGCGTAGTGTCCCGAGATCGCGGTTGCGAGCGCTCCAGAGAGGCTTCCCCCGTTTGCGACGGAGCCGGTGAGATTCGGCGGCGCGTTCGCGCCCATGGCGATCGCAGGCGTCCATAGGGCGCACGCGGCCACGACGACGGCGGCTCGGGCTCGCGGCATCACGGCATTCTCGCATTCTCCTCGGCTGCGGCTGGACCGGCCTTGTCTCGTTTGGCTCGAAAGTAGGTGCCGAAGGTGGGAATCGAACCACACGCCCCGGAGGGAACCGGATTTGACTCGCGGCTCCGGTTTTGGGGCGGTCTCGCCGTGTCAGGTGATTCGGGCGTTGGCCTAGGGCATGCCTGCGGGCGCGTTTCAGAACTGGAAGTAGATGAACTGCTGCGCCGGCGTCGCGACGAGGAGGATGAGCCCGATCGTGAAGAACATGCCGGTTACTCCGCCGAACGCGAGTGCACGCCGGCTTCCGACTAGCTCGATAGGGAAGAGGTCCAGGGCGTTGCGCCGGATGAGGTCGATGACCAGGACCACCGCGACGAGAAGAGCGAGCCCCCACGGCACAGACCAGTTCCACAGGTGACCGGATGTCAACCATTCGTAGATCTTTCGATTCGCGGTGACTGCGCCGTCGAACGTCCTGATGCGGAAGTACAGCCACGCGTACATGACGCCGACGAAGGTCACGGTCCAGCCGAGGCCCGCGCGAAGCAGCTTCGGCATCGCGGCGGCGCGTCCGAAGAGCGCGGAGCGGTCGAACGCGGTGTTTGCGACGAGATATGAGCCGTGAAGCCCACCCCAGATGATGAAATTCCAGCCGGCGCCGTGCCAGAGACCACCGATGAGCATTGTCAGGAGAAGATTGCGATACCGCATGAGGGGGCTCACGCGGTTGCCTCCGAACGGGATGTAGACGTAGTCCCGCAGCCATTGCGACAAGGTGATGTGCCATCGGGTCCAGAAGTCTCTGAAGGACGTTGCGAGATACGGCGCGCGGAAGTTCGTCGTCAACTCGATGCCGATGATCCGCGACACCCCGCGCGCCATTTGCGAGTAGCCGTTGAAATCGAAGTAGATCTGCAGGCCGAACCCAAAGATCGATGCAACGACCGCTGAAGGCGCTGCCTGATCGAGGCCCGAGAAGACCGGATTGATGAGTTGGGCGATGGCGTCGCCGAGCGCCTTGAGAAAAAAGCCATAGGAGAAGAGCGCCAGACCCGAGAGCACTCGCTCGACCGTCACCGGCGCCGGCTGGATCAATTGCGGCAACAAGTGCCCGACCCGCTGGATCGGGCCGGCGATCAGCTGCGGGAAGTAGCAAACGAAGGCGGCGTATGACACGAGATTGCGGACCGGCTGGTGGGTACCGCGATAGACGTCGAAGATGTAAGACAGCGATTGGAAGGTGTAGAACGAGATGCCGACCGGGAGGACGAGAGAGGGGATGTGCGCGGCGCCGGCTCCGGGTAGTCGGGCAAAGACGGCCGTGTCGACGAAGAAGTTCCAGTACTTGAAGAAGCCGAGCATGGACAGGCTGATCGTGAAGCTCATCGCCAGAAAGAGCTTGCGTTTCCATGCCACGTCAGTGGCGGCGAGTCGCTGAGCCAAGAAGAAGTCCGTGAAGATCGTGATCCAGAGGAGGAACAGGAACCGCCAGTCCCACCAGCCGTAGAAGACTTGCGAGAAGGCAAGGACGACGAGCGGGACCGACCGGCGTCGCCGTGCGAGCGCGTAGAACGGTAGGAACACGAGGAAAAAGATCAGGAAGTCGGTCGTTTGGAAGAGCATCGGGCTACTTGGACCACGCGTAGGCGGCGATGGGCTGATTGGGGGCGACCAGGTGGCCGCCGGCGTCATAGACGATTCGCGCGAGAAACAGTTGGTTAGGCCCAGGGGGCAACGCGGTGAACGTCGCTTCGACGGACGTTGCGGATGTGAGCCGCGCCGCCGCAGCGACATCCGTGCCGTTGGGTAGGCGCAGCAACACCTGAAGCGGTATGTCGGGTACCGGCGGGATGGCTTGGTTGCGAAGGATCCGCATCCGGAGTGTCAGCGCACCCTTTTGCTTCGGCGCCTCGATCAGAGCGGGGAACGCGCTGATGGTTGCGTCGCTCGAGGGCATGTCCGGGAGCGGCGGATACTTGAAGACCGGCCGGCTCACCGGTTTCTCGGCCGAGTGCGTCAGGGCCGCCGCGACGAGACGAGTGAAGGCGTCGGCTCCGTACCGATTGAGATGGACAGTGTCGGTGAGCATGTACTTCTGCGCCTTGAATTGCTCGACCTCATCGACGAGCCTCGCGTGTAGCTCAGTGGCGATGATCGCGAGAAATTGATGTCGCGTGCGGACGTAGGCGGGATTGCTGAGCGGTGCCGGGTAGTAGTCCGACGCGTCGTCGTGAGCGACGATCACGATCTGACAACCATCGGCCGCAGTCAGCTTGCGCAACTGCGTCATGGCGTCGATGTCGACGTCATTGAGGTAGTGCTCGAGCTTCGCGCGTTGGCTCCAGGTGGACATCTGGTGCTTCGTTAGAGGAATGGCCACCTTCCGGAGCCCCCGCAGCGTTTTGATGTCGGCTTCCGACGTCTGATACGAGAAGCTCACCGTGTCACCGAAATCGTCCATCCAGTACAGGTCGGAGCCCTGAGCGGGCAGGTGCGCGAACCGCCCGAAGACCAACCGGTCGCGGAACGGCGCCGCGTACCGCACGAGCGGAATGTCGAAGAGCCGCTTCTCGACGGGAAAGAGCCAAGGGTGTGCGATTGCCGTGCCGATCGGAGCTTTTCGCAGAATGAAATCGGGGGAAGCCGGGTCAAGAGTGTCCGAGCGCTTGATCTCGTAGGGGAGGGAGAGCAGAAGCGTTCGAGGCTTGGAGACGGTGCGCGCCATCCGGTAGAGCGTCGGAGTCGTGACCAGCTCCGTCCCGCCTGTCGAGAAGTTGAACACGCGGTACGGCTTGCCGGTCCGAGCGGCTATCTGCTCGGAGAGCAGCTTGGCACTGAGGCCGAAGTCGGAGATGGAGCTTCCAATGACGAGCGCGTCAACAGGCCCGCGCGACGAGAAACGACCGAGCTTCTGAAGCTTCTCTTCGAGGGGACGAATTCCCGTCCACGACGCATACTCGGGAAGATGTTGCGCGTCGATGACCGCGTTCAGGATGAACGGGACGGCTGCAGCCCCGATGAGAAACGGCACCGCGATGCGAACAAGGTGCCGGAGGCGCGCCACTCCGAACCTATACCAGCGGTCGGCGGGTCGGATGCCTGAAAGTCAGGTGCCGAAGGTGGGAATCGAACCCACACTCCCCGAAGGGAACCGGATTTTGAGTCTCGCCGATCCTCTCGGCCAGTCGCGCGGTCACGGCCATTCTCGGTAGCTCTTGTTGCGCCTCCTTGTTGCCCCGGATACCACAGTCAGTGGTTCTGGATGTGCAAAACCGCACACGGACGCTTCACCCGCGCCATCGCCCAGACGAACCTGCGCGGGGCAGAGATCGCCGCGAAGGAGATGGGGCGGCCTCTCGCTCATCGACGCGCTCGACTACATCGTGCTGCTTGTGGAACTTCAACCCGCGCGCGCTCCGTCGGCCGCTATCCGGTGGCACGGCCGTCTCGAACTTGAATCCGCGGTGCTCACGATCACGGAGTCGCAGTTGGCGCTCGCGGCGCTCGCAGACCTCTGCGCGGGAAGCCGCGAACCCGTCGAGATCCTGAAGCGTTTGTTGCGCCGAGAGCGGCCAACACTCCTGCCGCGCACCGGCTGACCGCTACGCAGGGGCCACTCCGCGGCCTTGCTCAACCATGCGGACGCCGAAGGTGGGAATCGGGTGCGCGAGGTCCTATTGACCTTCAGCGCGCCGCGATGTAACTGTCGTCACTTGCGGGAGGCACCGCATTTTGCGGCAAGCACCGTGGGGACTTGGGGAGGCAAACTCATGAGGGCATTGATCGGTCGGCGATCTCGGCGGTTTGTCATCATCACCGCCGCGTTGTTCGCCGTCGCGGGCGGGATCGCGTACGCGACGATCCCTAACGCCGCAGGCGTCTACACGGCCTGCAAACTCAACGCGCTCGGGACGATCCGTCTGATCGACCCGTCGCTGCCATCCACGTCGCTGCTTCAGCACTGCACGTCGCTGGAGACGCAGATCACCTGGAATCAACAAGGCGTCCCTGGCGCTGCTGGTACGAACGGAACGAACGGCAAAGACGGAGTGAACGGCCTTGCAGGGACGAACGGGACGAATGGCGCGCCGTGCCTGCCGAGCATCCCCGCCTGCGTCGGGCCGACTGGCCCTGCTGGCGCAGCCGGAAAGGATGGAACGAACGGCACCGACGGCAAGAATGGGACGAACGGCATCGACGGGACGAGCGTCACGACTCAGACGCTCGCTGTCGGTGACGTGAACTGCACATACGGGGGCGTTGCAGTCACCAGAGACCCTGGCCCCAGTCAGTACGTCTGCAACGGTGCGCCCGGCACCAACGGCACCAACGGCGCTCCGGGCACGACGCTCACCTCGCTGTCGCAACTGGACGGGATCGCCTGCACCGCATCGGGAGGAACCGCGGGAACCATCACCACGTCGGTGTCCAGCACGAACGCGGTTTCGATCGTCTGTTCTCCGAACAGTTCCGGCGGCGGCGGTGGTTGCACGCCGATTAGCCACGCAAACGGTCTCGGTGGGAACTATCAAGACTGTGCACCGCTCGGCACCTTTAACATCACTACCGCGCAAGAGGCCGCAAGCAGTTGGGGCGCGACGGTATTGCCCGGAACCTTCACGTGTGTCACCGGCGCCAACACCTGGCTTGCGATCGCGGCCATCCGTTCAGGACAAACCGCCACATGGGCGTACACGGGTCCAGCAGCAGGCCACGTGTCCCTCAGTACAAGCGGCGGTGACCCCCAAGGGCTCAACGCAGTGTGCCCGCTGACGTCCGACCCGATCTGGAACTGAAACCAGATTCACCTTCGGAACACGAGCGGCGGGGGCGAAAGCTCCCGCCGCTTACGTACAGGAGAATCGAAGGACGACTCTCTTGCCTCGCATCCACTTAGCGTCCCTTGCGTGCGGACAGGGCGGGATACGATCCCGCGTCGCCCTATGCGTTGCCCTCACTACGGCAAGTGCCTGCCGCCAGTTGGCGAAAACTCAGGTGCCGAAGGTGGGAATCGAACCCACACTCCCCGGAGGGAACCGGATTTTGAGTCCGGCGCGTCTGCCAATTCCGCCACTTCGGCGCCCGCCCATCGTAGACCGCGGCGTTGCCGCCTGGCTTTGCCGCGCTTGAAAACGGGGCGGCGGCACGAAATACTCGCCCCTCGGAACACCTTTCCGCGGAAAAAATGGAATCGGGTTGGAGGAGGCAGAGTGAAGAAGTTCTCGTTTGTGGTCCTAGGGGCGATCATTGCGATCGCCGCTCTTGCGGCCGCGTACACGGGCAGCGCACGCAGTGCGAGGAGCAGCGTTACACCGCTGCCGTCGTCGATGTGCGGGCCTGTCGTCTACAAGGGGTCGGGCTCGCCTGACTTCATCATTGCGTCGGATCTCCCGCTTCAAGGTGCGATCCGGCATCAGACACTGCAGATCTCGCGTGCCGTGATCTGGGAGCTCGCTCAGAAGGGTTGGAAGGCCGGATCGCTCAAGATCGGCTACCAGTCCTGCGACGACTCCACAGCGCAGACCGGCGGCTGGGACTCGGCCAAGTGCGCGACCAACGCTCGCTCGTACGCGAGCAACAGGTCCGTGATCGGCGTCGTTGGAACGTTCAACTCCAGCTGCGCGAAGATCGAAGTGCCTGTCCTCAATCGAGCGCATCCCGGCCCCCTTGCGATGGTGAGCCCGGCGAACACGAACCCTGGCTTGACCAAGCACTGGGATCCAGGTGAGCCGAACAAGTACTACCCGACCGGCGTTCGCAACTACGCCCGCGTCGTCGCAACCGACGACTTCCAGGGTCCCGCGGACGCAATGTGGTCGAAGTCGCTCGGCTACAAGAAGGTCTACGTTCTGAACGACAAGCAGACCTACGGCATCGGCGTCGCAACGACGTACAAGAACGCGGCAAAGAAGCTTGGCATCCAGGTCGTCGGCTTCAAGGGCTGGGATGCGAAGCAGTCGAGCTACGAGGCGCTTGCAAACCTCATCAAGGCGTCCGGTGCGCAGGCCGTCTTCCTCGGCGGCATCGTCTGCAACAACGGCGCAAAGCTGATGCAGGACCTCAAGGCCGGTGCTCCGAACGTCAAGC
The DNA here is from genome assembly GCA_963707525.1 of uncultured Actinomycetes bacterium. Classification (GTDB taxonomy): domain Bacteria; phylum Actinomycetota; class Thermoleophilia; order Gaiellales; family Gaiellaceae; genus Palsa-739. Next base: position 584,573 of record CAVPQJ010000002.1, read on the forward strand.
TGCAGATGCCTGACGGCTTCAGCGATCCGAACGCGAACGGCGCTGTGGCTGAAGGCGCGTACATCAGCGTCGCGGGGCAGCCCCCGAAGAGCCTGACGGGTCAGGGCGCAATCTTCATCAAGTCGTTCGGCAAGCAGATCGGAACGGAGCCGAATCCGTACTCGCAGTACGGCGCGCAGGCGATGCAGGTCATGCTGCAGGCTGTGGCGGCGGGCGGCGGCGACCGTGCGAAGACGACGAAGGCGATCTTCGGCATCAACATCACGAACGGCATCATCGGCAACTTCTCGATCAACTCGACCGGCGACATCAACTTGACGCCGATCACGATCTACAAGCAGGTCGGGAAGAAGCTCGTTCCGCAGAAGACGATCATTCCGGCGGCCAACCTGGTCGGCGGCCCGTAGCGAAGGGGCGATAGCCGAAGCACGCCGGGGGCGCATCCGCGCCCCCGGCGTGTATCTCCACACACACCTCTCCCGTGGCCACTGACGTCAGCGCACACGCTCCGCTTCGCGCCAAGCGCTCACTGACGTCGTACGTCATGCCGCTGGCGGCGGGGCTCCTGCTCCTCGCCCTGGTCCTTTGGCTCGCGATCAACTTCGTGAAGGGGCCGGCGTACTTCTTCACCATTTCGTTCATCGGGCTGACGAACGGCGCCGTGTACGCGCTCGTCGCGCTCGGCTACACCCTCGTGTACGGCATCCTCGAGCTGATCAATTTCGCGCATGGAGACGTCTTCATGCTCGGCGGCATGATCTCGGCGACGATGGTCCTCTCGGTGTTCAACCTGCACGCGCACGAGTCTGCCGGGCCGCTCGTTCTCGCGATCATCTGCTCGTTGCTCGTCGCAATGGCCGCGTGCGGCCTGATCAACGCAACGGTCGAGAGGATCGCGTACCGGCCGCTGCGCGGCGCGCCCCGGCTGGCGCCCCTGATCACGGCGATCGGGATGTCGTTCATTCTGCAAGACGTCGCGATTGGCTGGAAGAACGTCAGCTATGTCGCGGTTCCCTCCGTCCTGCCGAAGAGCAATGTCTTCTCGATCGGGGGGGTTGTCTACACGTGGGAGAAGTTCATCGTGGTGCTCGTCACGTTGCCCGTCCTGATCGCGCTGATCTGGCTCGTGCAGAAGACGCGGCAAGGAAAAGCGATGCGGGCGACGGCCCAGGACCGCGACGCTGCCGCGATGATGGGGATCAACGTCAACCGGACGATCTCCTTCACGTTCCTGATCGCCGGGGCGCTCGCCGGCGCCGGCGGCCTCCTCTATGCCCTCTACTTCGGACAAGTTCGCTACGACACGGGGTTCCAGCTCGGGCTGATTGCCTTCACGGCTGCTGTGCTCGGCGGCATCGGAAACCTCCCCGGCGCTGTACTCGGCGCGCTCTGCATCGGCTTCATCCAGGCGTTCAACGACGGGCTGCCGTGGCACTCGCCGGGCAGTGACTGGACGCAGTCGATCGTCTTCGCGATCCTCATCCTGATCCTCGTCTTCCGGCCCGAAGGGCTGCTCGGGGAACGGACCCCGGAGGGCACCTGACGATGCCGCGGCGGCTTGCCATGCCGGAGGTGTCGAACGAGCGCTGGCGTGCGCTCACGCCGACGGCGCGCCGCACCGTCAAGGCAGTTCTGCTGGTCGCGCTCGGCCTCGTTCTCGTGTGGTTGTTCGGCGTCTGGAAGACCTCTGCGCTTGCGTTGGCCGCGGTCGTCCTGCTGCTCGTCGTGCCGCGCTACGCACGCCTCGGACGTTTCGGTCGCTATGTCGTTCCCGCCGCCGTGCTCGCGATCGCGATCGCCTATCCGTACTACTGGACGCACATGCCCGAGCTGCCGCTGTTCGGCCCGTTCCCACAGCTCTCGACCCTCGTCGTGATGATGATCTTCACGGTCATGGCCCTTGGCCTGAACTTCGTCGTGGGCTACGCGGGGCTGCTCGACCTCGGCTACGTCGCCTTCTATGCGATGGGCGCGTACATGGCGGGGTGGTTCGCGTCGAACCAGTTCTCCAAGCAGAACATCGACTTTGGCGCGGTGGGTCTCTACAAGGGCGACACCGGGCTCCACTTCTCGATCTGGCTCGTGCTGCCGATGGCGGGCATCGCGACGGCGATCATCGGTGTGCTGATCGGTCTCCCGACGCTGCGCCTGCGTGGCGACTATCTCGCCATCGTCACGCTCGGCTTCGGCGAGATTCTCCCTCAGATCGCGCGCAACGGCGACAACCTGTTCGGGACCGGCTTCAACCTCACCAACGGTACGAGTGGGATCACGCCGATCGACGGCCCCGGCTTCGGCAACTGGGCGCAGGCCCACCTGGGGTTACCGGCTCAATATCTCAATGCGTCGAACTTCGACGCGGTGTTCTTCTGGACCGCGCTTGTGCTCGTGGTCCTGACGGCGTTTTGCAGTGCGCGCCTCCGCGACTCGCGGATCGGACGCGCCTGGATCGCGATTCGCGAAGACGAGACGGCGGCGGCCGCGATGGGCGTGCCGCTGATGCGCACGAAGACGTGGTCGTACGCGACGGGCGCATTCTTCGGCGGCGTCGCGGGCGCGTTCTACGCGTCGTACAAGAGCGGTGCGTTCCCGGACGACTTCTTCTTCCAGATCTCCGTCTTCATTCTCTGCATGGTCATCCTCGGTGGAATGGGGAACATCTGGGGCGTCATCTTCGGCGCCTGCTTCCTCGCTTATCTCGACCGTGAAGGCCTCTCCAACATCGGCACGCAGATCAACAGCAATCTCGGCACGCACATCGACGTGCCGAAATACGAGTTCGGCATCTTCGGAGCGATCATCGTGATCGTGATGCTCTTCCGGCCGGAGGGGTTGATCCCGAGCTCGCGGGTCGCCGCGGAGCTGCATGAAGGCGTGCACGACGAGCCGCTCTACGACGCGGAGCACGCCGGTGCCTGACGCGCTGTTGCAGACCGAGTTGCTGCGCAAGGAGTTCGGCGGCCTCGTGGCGGTCGACGACGTCGACTTCACGGTTCCCACCGGTTCGATCGTCAGCCTGATCGGGCCGAACGGCGCCGGGAAGACGACGTTCTTCAACATGCTGACCGGCGTGTACAAGCCGACCGGCGGGCGCGTGCATTTCAACGGGGAAGACATGACCGGAAAACCGCCGCATGCTTTTACCCAGCGGGGAATCGGGCGAACATTTCAGAACATCCGCCTGTTCCAGAACATGACCGCGCTCGAAAACGTGCTGGTCGGCATGCACGTACGGATGAAGGGGAACCTGTTCGAGGCGATCATTCGTACGCCGCGCGTCAAGAGAGAGGAGCGGGAGGCACGCGTTCGCGCGCGCGAGCTGCTCGAGTTCTCGGGCCTTCGGCGTAAGGACAACCAGTTCGGCCGGAACCTGTCGTACGGCGACCAGCGGCGCCTCGAGGTGGCGCGCGCGCTCGCGACGCAGCCGAAGCTGTTGCTGCTCGACGAGCCGACCGCGGGCATGAACCCGCAAGAGACTGCGGAGTTCACGTCGTTCGTCGGCCGGCTCCGCGACGAGGAAAAGCTGTCGGTTCTTCTGATCGAGCACGACATGCGCGTCGTCATGGGTGTGTCGGATCGCGTGACGGTGCTCGACTACGGCGAGAAGATCGCCGAGGGCACACCGCAGGAGATCCAAAAGAACGAGCGCGTGATCGAGGCGTATCTCGGCAGCGCCGCGGTGGGCTCGTCGTGAGCACGGGCACGAACGGCGCACCGCTTCTCGAGGTGAAGGACGTCGAGACGTTCTACGGCTCGATCCAGGCGCTGAAAGGGATCTCACTCGATGTCTACGAAGGCGAGATCGTCACCCTGATCGGAGCCAACGGCGCGGGCAAGTCGACGACGCTCCGGTCGATCAACGGGCTCAACCATCCGCGTCGCGGCACGATCTCGTTCGGCGGCCGCGACATCACGCAGCTTGCTCCGCATGAAGTCGTCAAGCTCGGGATCGCGCAGTCGCCGGAAGGGCGGAAGCTCTTTCCGCGCATGTCGGTGACCGAGAACCTCGAGATGGGCGCGTTCCAGCGGAAGGACAAGGGTGCGTTCAAGGAAGACATGGAACGCGTGTTCGAGCTGTTCCCGCGCCTCGCGGAGCGGCGCAACCAGAAGGCGGGAACGATGTCGGGCGGCGAGCAGCAGATGTGTGCGATCGGCCGCGCGCTGATGGCGCGCCCGACGCTCCTCATGCTCGACGAGCCTTCGATGGGTCTGGCGCCGATCTTCGTAGAGCGGATCTTCGAGACGATCGTCGAGGTGAACAAGCAGGGAACGTCGATCCTGCTCGTCGAGCAAAACGCCCTGATGGCGCTCGACGTCGCGAACCGCGGCTACGTGCTCGAGACCGGCCACGTCGCGCTGGCGGACGACGCGAATGCGCTCGCGCAGAACCCCGAGGTGCGCAAGACGTACCTCGGCGAGACCTAGCGAAGCCCTGGTGTCTGACACCGGGTCTGGGCCGCTGGGACAGGGCCGGCGTGAGCCTGTCACCGCTCCGGGCTGCAGATTCGCTGGGTTCCGATGGTCAAGAGAGCGTCACGAATTGTTCGTGTCTGACACCGATTTCGATGGCGCAACAGAAAGTGTTGCGCTAAGCTAGAGGCATGCCCGTCGCAACGGTCCGCAAGGTCGAGGCGCTCCGCGCCGACTTCCGGTCGGCGGCGCAGCTCGCCGACATGCTCGGCGTCAGCCGCTCGCAGGTGACGCGCTGGCTGCGTGGCGCGGGGATCGACCCGCTGAACGCGGAGAAGGTCGATCTGCTCGAGCTCGTCTGGTCGAGCCTGCTGCGTCTGTACGAGAAGGAGGCCGCGCTCGCGTGGCTGTTCGGCATCAATCCGACGCTGGGCGACCGCCGGCCGATCGATCTCGTGCGCGCCGGCCGCACGGAGGAGCTGATGCGCGCGCTGCGAGCCGAGCGCTCCGACGCCTTCGCGTGATCCTGTACCGCTGCTTCGCCTGGAACGAGCGCGCGCGCCCAGGAAAGCCCGACTCACCGCTGTGGTTTCCGAAAGAGTTCCAGGGCGAGGGGCGCCACGACAACCCCGATCTCTACGGCTGCCTCTACCTCGCCGATCGCGCGGTGTCGTGCGTCGTCGAACAGCTCGCGCGCTTTCGCGGCCAGCGTCTCTCCGCGCCGCTGCTCGTTCGACGCGGGCTGCCGCTCGCACTCGCCGAGCTCGATCTCGACGAGCACGCCACGCTGCTCGATCTGGACGACCCCGTCGTGCTTCGCCGCGAACGTCTGCGTCCGTCGCAGGTCGCGACCCGACAGCGCGCTGTGACCCAGCCGCAGGCGCGTGAGCTCCACGACAACCATCCGGACGTGGCAGGTCTGCGCTGGTGGTCGAGCTACGAGGCGCTTTGGGCGAACGTCACGCTCTTCGATCGCGCCGCGCTGATGCTTCGCACGAGGAGCATTCGCGCGCTCGCGGTCGACGATCCCGTCGTCGTCGAAGCGGCCGACTTCTTCGCGATGCGCGTCGTCTAGCTCGCGCCGCCGACACGCAGCGGGAAGTACGGCGGACTCAGCAGGAAGCCGATGCGCTCGTGACCTTGCCCGCGCGCCATCTCGAGCGCCGCATGCACGCCGTGCACGGGTACGAAGCCGAGCTGGCGCACGGCCGACGCGTCCCCGGCACCGGCGACGAGCACCGCGCCGAGACGGCCGAGTGCCGGCTGGCAACTGTTCCAGTCACGGAACGGCAGCAGCGGATGCACGCTCCGCCCGGAGCGGTAGGCCTCGATTGCGCGCGCATCTGTCGCGGCGGCGCGCTCGGCGTCGGCCAGGACGCGCGGATCGCGTCCCGTGCGCGTCGCATGGAAGAACGTGCGGTAGGGCTGCTGCGTTGGATGTGCGAAATGGCGAGAGAAGCGGTTGAGCAGGATCGCCGTTCCGCCGTCCACGATCGGAAATGCGTCACGCCACATCCGTAGAGCGAGTCCGAGCCCGAGATACGCGGCGAGGAGGGGATTCGGTCGCTCACGCGGCAGATACGGGGTGACGCTCGGGATACCGATCACCAGCGCGTCGAGCGGCGCGTCGAGCTCCGCGCGGCGGAGCTGCACAGCTCGCAGCAGGGCTTCGGCGTGCGCGATCGATGGGCGGGCCGCCGAATGCGGCCGCAACCGTGACATCGTTGCGCAACGAGCGCAGGACGTCACGGCGCAGAACCTCCGGCAAAGCGCCGTACAGGTGACGCAGCGGCGAGCCGGCGATGCGCTCCAGAGCCGCGGGGTCGTAGGGATAGCCGCGCAACGCGCCTGAGGTCTCCGGATGGTTGAGCACGAGCGACACTCCGAGCAGCGGCACGTGTCTGGCAAGCGCGCGCTCGAGTGAGACCGCGAGATGCCATCCCTGCGACGCGGTCGTCTCGAGCAGTGAGTACGCACCGGCAGCACGGAGCGCATCGGCGCCGGACGCCGCGAGCAACGCCGCAGGCCCGCCGTGAAGAACGGACTCTGCCGCGCTCACGACGATCACGAGATCGGTCTCGACCAGCGTGCGGTTCACTCGCAACGGCGGCCGTGACGAGTCGTCGAGTTGGACGAGCTCGGGGTCTTCGACGTCGTGGACAACCACGTTCCCGTGGAAGCGGCGGGCGAGCTCCGGCGTGACGAAGGTCTCGAGCTCGCGTTGCGACGCGCGGCGCGCCAGACCCGAGGCGACGAGAATCGTCTGGTAGCCGGTCGAGATGCCGTGGCGCTCGAGCTCCGCGACAACCGCGGAGATCGCGTGCTGGCGCGGATCGTTCGCCGACCCGGGGATCGGGAGCGCCGGCGACTCGATCACGATCGTCGCACGCGTGACGCGGCGAGCATGGGCCTCGAGCCCGTCGCCCGCGAGCGGAAAGAGCAGCGCGTCCCGCACCGCGGCGCCGACATCGGCGACCGCCTCCGAGGGCGGCGGCGGACGCAGGACGATCGCGTCGTCGGACGCGGTTGCAAGCACGAGCCGCGTCCCCGACAGCAGTGGAATGCGTGGCACTAGCTGTCCGGCAGCCGTCGGGGTGCCTCGGCGGCGACGGCGGAACAGGGCTCGACGGCCACGTGCAGGCCCGAGTAGGCGTTGTCCCCGTGCTGGACGGTGATGCTCATCGGCGCCGGGACGATAGCGTGGTACCTGTGAGCCCGAAGACTCTCACGGGTGTCGAACTCGATCTCAACGACGCGCCTGCGCACGACTCCGAGCTCTTCCTCGTCGATGGAAACAACCTTGCGTACCGCGCGTACTTCGCGCTCCCGGAGGAGCTTGCGACGACGGAAGGCTTTCCGACCAACGCCCTTCTGGGCTTCACGAACATGCTGTTCAAGCTGCTTTCCGACTACAAGCCGAAGGGAGTCGCGGTTGCCTGGGACACCCGCCCGGTGCACCGCCACGCAATCGCCGAGGAAGGCGACGTTGTCTACAAGGAAGGGCGGCGGCCGATGGCCGACCTCCTGAGGGAACAGTTCCCGTACTTCCGGCCCGATCGTCGAGGCCTTCGGCTACCGCAACCTCGAGTTCGAGGGTTGGGAGGCGGACGACGTGATCGCGACGCTCGCGACGCGCGCAAACGAGGCGGGCATCAAGACGACGGTTGTCTCGACCGACCGCGACGCGTTCCAGCTCGTCACCGACAACGTCGCGCTCATGATGACCCCGCGCGGCGTGAGCGACGTGCAGGTGTACACGCCCGAGCGCGTCGAGGCGCGATACGGGATCAAGCCGGAGCAGATCCCGGACTTCATCGGCCTCAAGGGCGACAGCTCCGACAACATCCCGGGCATTCCCGGCATCGGCGACAAGACCGCCGGGCAGCTGATCGCGCAGTATGGCTCGGTCGAGGAGGTGATCGCGCACGCGGACGAGCTCTCGCCGGCACGCAAGAAGAACGTCACCGAGTTCGCCGATCAGGCGCGGCTCTCGAAAGAGCTGGCGACGATGCGGCGCGATCTCGACATCGACTGGGATCCGTCCGAGCTCGTTCTGCAGCCGCCTGACCGCTCGCAGCTCCGCGAGATGTTCCGCCGCTTCGAGTTCCGGAATCTCCTCAACCGCGTCGACGAGCTCGACGAGGCCGTCCCCGCACGCGAACGCATCGTCGCCGGCACCGAGGTCGCTTGGCGAGAAGGCACGCTGCCCGACGACATTGCCGGTCGCGTCGGACTCGCCATCGCCGACGGCCGCTTCGCGCTCGCGCAAGACGACGGCGTCCTGGTCGGCCCCTGGAGCGACGACCTCGTCTCGCGCTTTCGCGATGCGGAGATCGTCGCGCACGACTACAAGGCGCTTCCCCGGCTGACGCAGCTTCCGGCGGAGGACACCATGATCGCCGCGTACCTGATCGAGCCCGGACGGCCCGTGTACGAGCTCGAAGATCTCGCCGCCGAGTACGGGGTCGAGGCGCTGCCGCAGCCCGAGGTCGAGGAGGAAACGGCCACGCTGATCCGCGCGGCCGAGGTGCCGAGGCGACTGGCAGGGCCGTTGCGCGCGCGATTGCGCGAACGGGGGAGCGAAGAGCTGTACGACCGCATCGAGCTGCCGCTCACCGCGGTGCTCGCGGCGATGGAGGACGTCGGGATCAAGATCGACACGTACCGCATGGGTGAGATCACCGCGCGCCTCGCCGACCGCGTCGAGGAGCTCGAGTCGCAAGCGTACGAGCTTGCGGGCGAGGAGTTCATGCTCGGCTCGACGCAGCAGCTCGCGCGCATCCTGTTCGAGAAGCTGCAGCTCACTCCCGGGCGGAAGGGAAAGACCGGCTACTCGACGGACACGCGCGTTCTCCGCTCGATCCGGCACGAGCACGGGATCGTCGACGTCATCGAGGAGTGGCGCGAGCTCACGAAGCTGCTCAACACCTACCTCGGGCCGCTGCCCAACCTCCTCGGCGACGACGGTCGTCTGCACACGCATTTCAACCAGGCGGTCGCCGCGACCGGCCGTCTCTCGACGTCGAACCCGAACCTCCAAGCCATCCCGATTCGCACAGAGCTCGGTCGCGAGATTCGGAGCGCATTTGTCGCCGAGCCCGGACACCGGCTCGTATCTGCGGACTACTCGCAGGTCGAGCTGCGCATCCTTGCGCATGTATCAGGCGAGGCCAAGCTGCGCGAGGCCTTCGCTCGCGGCGAGGACATTCATGCCGCGACCGCCGCAGAAGTGCTGGGGAAGGACCAGGCGACCCTGACGAAGGACGAGCGCAACATCGCGAAGATGGTCAACTTCGGGATCATCTACGGGATCTCGGCGTTCGGGCTTTCCGAGAACCTCGAGATCCCGCGCGAGGAAGCTCAGGCGTACATCGACACGTACCTCGCGCGCTTCCCGATGGTGCAGGACTTCATCCAGCGGACGATCGAGCAGGCGGCGCGTGACGGCTACGTGACGACGCTCTTCGGGCGGCGCCGTCCCGTCCCGGAGATCCGCGCGTCGAATCGGCAGACCCGTTCGCTCGGCGAACGCCTCGCCGTCAACTCGGTGATGCAGGGAACCGCGGCCGACATCATCAAGGTCGCGATGGTGTCGATCCACGACCGCCTGCGGGACGAGGGTCGCGCCTCGCAGCTCGTGCTGCAGATTCACGACGAGTTGCTCGTCGAGGCGCCGGACGCCGAGGTGTCGACGGTGAAGGACCTCGTACGCGAGGAGATGCAGGCCGCGTACCCGCTGGATCCGCCGCTCGGCGTCGATGTCGGCGCCGGGGATGACTGGAACGACGCTAAATAGAGCTACAGAGCATCGGGCAGCGAATCAGGAATCAGCCCGACGCCCTTCCGAAGTTCTTCGATCAATTGCTGTGCTTGCTCGAGCAGCGCCGCGAGCTCGCCGAGCTCCGCGCGCGGTACCTCCACCGTGACGCGAACCGGCGAGCGCGCAGTCGACGAGAGCGCGAGCGTCTCCTCGCCGTCGCGCACGAGCGCCGTTAGCTCGAGGTACTCGTCGCGTCCGGCCGGCAACTTCGCGCCGGGAACGAAACGCTCGTTGGCGCGGAGGAGCCGGTCCGCGAGCACGCCCGGATAGTGGCCGGGAACGTGCACGGTCGCCTCGCCGCTGCGCGTGGCGAGCGCTGCCGACCACATCGGGTAGCCGCCGTCGCGACGCTCGTGGCGTAGTACCGCGAGCGAAACGGAGCCGGTCTCGCCGATTGGATAACGCTCCTCCACGCGGTCCAGGGTATCGGCGCTCAGGTGTAGCCGAGCTCGGCGAGCAGCCCGCCCGCCTCTGCTTCGACCTCGGCAAGCTGCTGCGGCGTCAGGTCGCGCTTCCAGCGGCCCACCGATCGGTCGCGAACCTCGGCGAAGGCACGTTGCAGCGGCACGGGGTCGCAGTCGAGTGCGGCAGAGAGACGCCGGGCTTCCGCTTCGGGATCAGCGACGAGCGCTTCGTAGCGCAGCTCGACCGTGCGCTCGGGGACGGCTTGGGACGCGGTGAGGTAGCGACGCCACGCCCACGCGGCACGGCGCGCCTCAGTCGCCTGCTCGAACTCGGCGCGCCGCTCTGGCTCGACCCAGAAGCGCGCGTGCGCGCCATAGGGCTGCTGCGCATCGTCCTGCTCGACACGATCCGTTCGCAGCCAGCCGCGCTCGAGCAGCGAGCAAACGACGTCTCGACCGTCGCGGATCACGTGCACCGCGAGTGCGCGCGGGTACGCCTGCAGAGCGCCCGCGAGCACGTAGCTCGTCTCGGGGTTCTGCTCCACGCCGCGCAGGCCGCGCGCGAGCCCGAGCGTGCGGACCCGCTGCAGGATCCGGCGCACGGCAATGGCCTGTTCCTCGGAAGAAAGGTGGACGAGCTTCGGCACGGCGGCTTTCAGCATCGGGACCTCGCCGAGATCGACCCAGCCCGGCTGTGAGCCAAGGGCGCTGCCCGTGAACGATGTTCCCGAGCGAGGGGAGCCGACGACGAAGGCGAGGCGATCCTCACCGGGCCGCGCGGCGGCGCGTCCCCCGCCCCGTCCGCGCAGCGCGACTCGCACGGCCGTGATGCCGTACGAAGACGCCGCCCGGGTCGCCTGCCTCGCGTGCACTTGCGGCCATTCTTGCAATCCGGGGCTCGAGGCCTCCCGTAGCGCCAACTAACCGACGCGCCGCGCGGGCGTCTGAATACCCGGGGCTATACTCCGCGCTTGCTTATGGCTAACGAAACCATCAACGACCCGAGACTTGAGGAAGGCGTCTGGACGACGGACCCCGAGACGGGCGAGCTGATCCCCGACTACGAGTCGACCTTCCCCACGATCAACGAGGGCGAGGTCGTCAACGGCACGGTCGTCCGGGTGGACAAGGACGAGGTGCTCGTCGACATCGGTTACAAGTCCGAAGGCGTCATCCCCGTCAGCGAGCTTTCGATCCGGCGGTCGGTGAATCCGGCCGACGAGGTCTCCATCGGCGACGAGATCGCTGCGCTCGTGATGACGAAGGAGGACGCCGAAGGCCGGTTGATCCTCTCGAAGAAGCGCGCGCGCTTCGAGATCGCCTGGAAGGCGATCGAGCAGGCGCACGAGCAGAGCGAGCCCGTGACGGGTCGCGTGATCGAGGTCGTCAAGGGCGGTCTCATCCTCGACCTCGGCGTGCGCGGCTTCCTGCCTGCGTCGCTCGTCGACATCCGCCGCGTGCAGGACCTGGACGAGTACATGGGCCAGGAGCTCCGCTGCAAGGTGATCGAGCTCAATCGCTCGCGTAACAACGTCGTGCTCTCCCGTCGCGCCGTCCTCGAGGACGAGCGCAAGGAGATGCGCCAGGCCATCCTCGACAAGCTCAATCCGGGCGATGTCGTCGAGGGAACGATCTCGAACATCGTCGACTTCGGCGCGTTCGTCGATCTCGACGGGATGGACGGCCTCATCCACATCTCGGAGCTTTCGTGGAGTCACGTCAACCATCCGTCCGAGGTGCTCGAGATCGGACAGAAGGTGGACGTGAAGGTGCTCGACATCGACCGCGAGCGCCAGCGCATCTCGCTCGGCCTGAAGCAGACGCAGACGGATCCGTGGCAGCAGGTGCTCGAGAGCTACAACGAGGGCGATGTCGTCGCCGGCAAGGTGACGAAGGTCGTCACGTTCGGCGCCTTCGTCGAGATCCTCCCGGGTGTCGAAGGCCTCGTCCACATCTCCGAGCTTGCGCAGCATCACGTCGAGAACCCGCGCGAGGTCGTCTCGCAGGGCGACACGGTGAACGTGCGCATCCTCGAGGTCGACGCCGAGCGGCGCCGCCTGTCGTTGTCGCTCAAGCGCGTCGACGAGGGAATGCCGACTCAGCCGTTGCCCGGCGAGGACGCCGCGCCGCCGACGATCGATCTCTCCGAGGATGTGTTCTCGGACGAGGCCGCTCCAGCGCCGCCGCTCGCCGAGTCGAGCGACGAGGCCGACGAGCCCGAAGAAGCTGAGGAGCCCGAAGAGCCTGAAGAGGCCGACGAGCCTGACGAGGCTGACGAGCCCGAAGCGTCCGTCGAGCCCGCCGAGGGCTCAGACGAACCCGTTCCCGCCGAATAGCGTGCCCCGGCCGGTTACGGTCGCGCTGACGGGGGGCATCGCGGCGGGCAAGAGCGAGGCACTGGCGGCGTTCGCGCGCCACGGTGGGGCGACCGCCTCGAGCGACGCGTTCGTGCACACGCTGCTCTCCGAAGACGATGGCGTGCGTGACGCGATCCGCGAACGCTGGGGCGAGGACGCGGTCGGCGATCGCAAGCGCATCGGCGAGATCGTGTTCAAGGATCCCGCCGAGCTCGAATGGCTCGAGCAGCTGCTCCATCCTCGTACGCGGGCGCTCGGTGATGCGTGGCTCGAGTCCGTCGACGGCCCGCTCGCGGTGATCGAGATCCCGCTTCTCTTCGAGACCGGGGGCGAGGCGCGGTTCGACAAGGTGGTGGTGATCACCGCACCGCGTGAGCTGCGCGAGGAGCGCCGCGGCCCGTTTGCCGACCGCGAAGCGCGGCTCATCCCCGAGGAGGAGAAGCTGAAGCGCGCCGATTTCTCGTATGTCAACGACGGTTCGCTCGCCGATCTCGACGCGTTCGTCGCCGGCGTGGTAGAGAAGCTCTCATCGTCCTGAGACGTCTCATCGTCGTCGCCGCGGTGGCGGTCGCTGCGACCGGAGCATTCGTGTATCTGCAGCACACGGAGCCGGCCTGGTGGGCGCGCATCTGGTACCCGCTCCGGTACTCGACGATCGTGCGCGCCCACGCCCACAACTACGACCTGAACCCGGCGCTGCTCGCCGCGGTGATCGACGAGGAGTCCAAGTTTCGCGCCGATGCCAAGTCGAGCGCCGGCGCGGTCGGGCTCATGCAGCTCCTGCCGGACACGGCGAAGGGCATCGCGATCCATACCGGCGGCTCGAAGTTCGTGACGAGCGATCTCTACGACCCGGAGATCAACGTCCGTTACGGCGCCTGGTATCTCCACCATCTGCTGCAGAAGTACGGAGACGAGCGGCTCGCGCTCGCGGCCTACAACGCCGGTCAGCAGAACGTCGACAGTTGGCGCGCCGAAGGCAAGGACATCCAGTTCCCGGAGACCCGCGCCTACGTGGACAAGGTCGAGCGGCTCAAGGGCATCTACCGGCGCACGTACGCGCGCGAGCTCGGACTGAGCGGCTAGTCGCCCGGCCCGGAGCCGGCGGGCGGCTCGCTGGGCGGCGGCGCGGTCGTCGGCGGGGCGGCGAGCGAGCCGGGGCAGACGCCGTTCTTCGCATTCAGAACGGAGAACCGCTCGTGGAAGAACGTCCTGTTTCCGCGCTCGTCGGTCGCGTAGATCCCGAGCGTGTAGACGGCGTTCGGAAGCGAGTTCGTGTCGAAGTTCCCCGCGAGCAGGAAGAGATAGCGGCCGGGCATCGAGCGGTACTGCTGGGCGCCGAAGCGCGGCGCGTTCTCGTAGGTGCCTTTCGCGTAGACGTCGAAGAAGTGCCCGTTCCCCGGCAGCGTCGAGCGGAAGTCGGCGGCGGTGCGCCACGGGAACCGCCGCGGTGCCGTTCAGCTGTGGTGATGCTCCAGCGCACGAGCGCAGGCGCGACCGGCAGTCCGCCGAAGCTGCCGGGCACCCGCATCGGCGGCGTGTCGAAGGCGTCGACTGCGATCTCGACGCGTCCGCACAGGCCGAGCGGCGTCTGCAGCAACCCGGTCTGGTTGCGGATCAGCGCGTCGCGAATCGTCGGCCGCGTGTGGTCGACGTACGGCGCGAGGTGGCCCTTCTGCAGCGGATTGACCGCGCTCGATCCGTTGATCTCCGTCAGGTGCACGTGACCGAACGGCGCCTGCACGTAGCCGATCACCGTGTGCTCTGCGATGACTGCCTGGCCCTCGCCCACGATGGGGACGATGTGGAAGTACTGGAAGATGCGCTCGTTGCCCTGGTACTTGCCGGCGTCGACGTTCAGCGTCGCTGCGCCGAGGTAGTGCGCGATCCCGCTCACCACCGGATAGATCGGCGTTCCGTTGGGCGCGGAGATGTCGACTCCCTGATGGAACGAGAAGAAGCCGGGTCCGTCGAAGCCGCCGGCGAGCACGCCGTTCTCGTAGACGGTCCGCGGATCGCCGAAGAAGCCGCGGATCGGATGCTGCTTGTTGAACGGCTTGATCGGCCAGCCGTACGACGACGCGGCGCTCGCCGAGGCGAGCGCCAGCGTCGACACGATGGCTACGAGTCCAAGCAGACGCATCAACGGGACATCGGAATGATGGGACGCCCGTAGGACGCCGCGGTTAGCTTCGCGTTAAGGAGAGCTAGTCGCTCTTTCGCGCGAGCGCCACGAAGCCCTGCCTGGAGAAAGTCGTTCACGCCGGCGGCGGCCAGCGACCAGGTCAGGAGGCGGCCGAACCGCGGGGCGACCACCTGCGTGGTCGTCAAGCCGGCGGCGACCCAGGTGCCCACGCAGCGTGAGCAGGTGACGAGCTCGCCGATCGCCTGACGCAGGTCGCCCGTCTCGACCGGATCTTCCGCGCCGTCCCGCGCGTCGCCCTCCACGAACGGGTCGCGAATGAAGCTTCCCACCTGGTCGCGCGAGACCGTCCTCGCGGCCTTGAACGTCGCGACGCCCAGCACCGCGAGGTCGACGGGCTGGTACTCCGGCGTCTCGCGGCCGAGCGCGCGCGCGAGCAAGCCTGCTCCGGCGAGCCCTGCGACGAAGGTGCCCATGATCGCCGCGTACTGGCTCTGGGGCGCTCGGGTGGGAGGTGCCATCCGGTTACCCTGTGTCTCCAGTGGCCGAGCTGAAAACATCCGCGGCGTATCTGCCGACAGGCGATCAGCCGACGGCGATCGAGACGCTTGTCGGCGGGCTCGACGCAGGCGAGCGCTTCCAGACGCTCGTCGGCGCGACCGGCACCGGCAAGACGGCGACGATGGCCTGGACGATCGAGAAGGTCGGCCGGCCCGCCCTCATCATCGCGCACAACAAGACGCTGGCGGCACAGCTCTGCAACGAGTTCCGCGAGTTCTTCCCGAACAACGCGGTCGAGTACTTCGTCTCGTATTACGACTACTACCAGCCCGAGGCGTACGTCCCGCAGGCCGACCTCTACATCGAGAAAGACTCCTCGCGGAACGACGACATCGACCGCCTGCGGCACTCGGCGACGTCGAACATCCTCACGCGTCGCGACGTGATCATCGTCGCCTCGGTGTCGTGCATCTACGGCCTCGGCTCGCCGGACGAGTACAAGGAGAAGGTCGTCGCGGTCACGGTCGGCGAGGAACACGACCGCGACCTGATGCTGCGCAAGCTGATCGACATTCAGTACGTCCGCAACGACACGCTCCTCGGGCGCGGCCGCTTTCGCGTGAAGGGCGACGTCGTCGAGGTACAGCCTGCGTACTCGGAAACGGCCTACCGCATCACGTTCTTCGGCGACGACGTCGAGGCGATCACGCACTTCGATCCGCTGACCGGCGAGGTGCTCTCGAAGTACGACCAGATCACCGTGTTTCCGGCGACGCAGTACGTCACGTCGAAGCCGACGATCGAGCGCGCCGTCGACGAGATCAAGCACGAGCTGAACGAGCAGATCAAGCAGTTCGAGGCGGAAGGCAAGATGCTCGAGGCGCATCGCATTCGGCAGCGCACCGAGTACGACCTCGAGATGATGCAGGAGCTTGGCTTCTGCAACGGGATCGAGAACTACTCGCGGATCCTCGATGGCAGGCCCGCCGGCTCGGCGCCGCACACGCTGCTCGACTACTTCCCGAAGGATTACGTGGTCTTCGTCGACGAATCGCACCAGTCGGTACCGCAGATCGGCGGCATGTACGAGGGCGACCGGTCACGGAAGCAGACGCTCGTCGACTTCGGTTTCCGGCTCCCGTCCGCGCTCGACAACCGGCCGCTGCGGTTCGACGAGTTCCTCGCGAAGGTGCCGCAGATGGTGTTCGTCTCGGCGACACCGGGCGCGTACGAGCTCCGTCACTCGAAACGCGTCGCAGAGCAGCTGATCCGGCCGACGGGCGTCGTCGATCCCGAGGTCGAGCTCCGGCCGACGAAGAACCAGATCGACGACCTGCTCGGAGAGATCCGCCAGCGCGAGACGCTCGGCGAGCGGGTGCTCGTCACGACGCTCACGAAGAAGATGTCCGAGGACTTGACCGACTACTTGCTCGAGTCCGGGGTGAAGGCGCGGTACCTGCACTCGGAGATCGACACGCTCGAGCGCATTCAGATCATTCGCGAGCTACGGCTTGGCGAGTACGACGTGCTCGTCGGTGTGAACCTGCTCCGCGAGGGGCTCGACCTGCCGGAGGTCTCCCTCGTCGCGATTCTCGATGCCGACAAGGAAGGCTTCCTGCGGGGGCGCACGTCGCTCATCCAGACGATCGGCCGCGCGGCGCGCCACATCAACGGGCGTGTGCTCATGTACGCCGACAAGCAGACCGAGGCGATCAAGGACGCGCTCGACGAGACCGACCGGCGCCGCGCGATCCAGCTCGCGTACAACGAGGAGCACGACATCACGCCTCTCTCGATTACGAAGGGCGTGTCGGACATCGCCGAGTTCCTGTCGCTCGAGTCCCCGCACGTGCCCGGGCGTCGTCGGCGCGGCTCAAAGAAGGTCGAGGGTCTGTCGCGCGAGGAGCTCGAGAAGCTCGTCGTCACCCTCGAGGAAGAGATGTTCGTTGCCGCGGAAGAGCTGCGCTTCGAGTACGCCGCGAAGTTGCGCGACGAGATCAAGGACCTCCGCCGGGAATTGACCGCGATCGAAGGAGTGAAGACCTAGCCATGTGTAGATCAATCAAGACGCTCTACAACGTCGAGCCCGCCGCGAACGAGGAAGAGACGCACGCCGCTGCGCTCCAGTTCGTCCGCAAGATCAGCGGCTATCGGAAGCCGTCGAAGGCGAACGAAGCTGCCTTCGCGACGGCGGTCGACGAGATCGCCGCGATCTCGTGGCGCCTGCTTGGACAGCTCGAAACGGCCGCGCCCCCGCGCGAGCGCGTCGCCAGCCCCGCCTAGAGCTACCCTCCAGGGCATGGCAAGCCTCGTCATCTCGGCGCTCTTCACGGCGTTCATCACGGGCGCGCTGGCCCGGTTCGCCGTGCCCGGCCCGGATCCGATGCCGGTGTGGTTGACGCTCGTGATCGGCCTCGTGGGCACGGCAATGGGGGGCGGGATCGCGTACGCAATCGTCGGCCGGGATATCACCTGGATCAACATCGGCGGCTTCCTCTTTGCGATCGCCCTCGTGATCGCGTACCGCAGGTTCGTCCAAAAGCGGGCGATCTGGGGGCCGGACGCCTACCGGTTCCCGAAGCGCGGCGTCGGCGTCGAGGACTATCGACAACGGCTGCAGAAGGCGGGCATCGACCCTGACACGATCGGGACGGAGATCGCTGCAGCCATGACGGCGCGCTCGGCGCCTGGGACTGCCAACACCCCGGCGCCCGTCGTGGGCGACGACCCGACCGAGAATCCCGCGCACTATCTCCGGCTGCTCGATGAGCTCCACGACAACGGCGTGCTCGAAAGTGACGAATACCAGACGGCGCGAACGCGTTTACTCGAGCGGCTGCGCGCGTAGGCTTAGCCCGTGGGCATCGGCTTCATCGTCTTCCTTCTGCTCTTCGGCCTCGTCGTCGGCGCGCTGGCACGGCTCGCGTTGCCCGGGCCTGATCCGATGGGGATCTTCGCGACGATCGGGCTCGGTCTCGCCGGGTCGTTTCTCGGCGGCATCATCGCGCACATCTTTCTCGGCACCGGCGGCGGAATCATCTTCGCGGTGCTTGCCGCGACGTTGCTCCTCTACCTGTATCGCCGCTTCGTGCAGCACCGGCCGCTGACGCGAAGCTAGCCCGGCGCCACGGCGAGTGCGCCGAGACCTCGCGGGAACATCCGCTGTGCGGTGAGGCCCCAGTCGTCGCCGCGCCAGATGTACGTGTGCACGGCGACGGTTCGCTCGCCGGGCTCGTAGACGTGCAGACCGCGCGCTTCGCCGAGCCGGTTCGGGCGGGGCTGACCGAGACCGGGTGCGATCGAGACGACCGCCGCGCGCACGTCTCCCTCGACGACCTCGAACTCGTGCCGCTCGCTGATCGCTGCCTGGTGGATGTGGCCCGCAAGGATCAGGTCGGCTCCTGCGGCGACGAGCGCGCGCAGCACCTCGTTCCGGTGGGACACCGGTCGCTTGCGCGAAGCGCGCCACGGCGCACCGAGCATGTGGTGGTGGAGCACGGCGACGCGGTACGCCGCCTCGGGAGCTGCTTGCAACCGCTCCGCGGCGCCGAGCAGCTGGTCCTCGCGCAACGCGCCGCCCTGGTGGCGATAGGGGCGAGCGGAGTTCAGGCCGACGACGCGAAAGCGCCGCCGAAGCGTACGTCGGCTCCGTCGTCTCCCACTGCCGCTCGAACTCGGCCCAGGGCCGTGTGAAGCGGGCCGGGAACGTGTACGGAAGGTCGTGATTTCCCGGCACGGCGAGCACCGGCGTCTCGAAGGAGCGGAGGAAGCGGGCGGCATGCTCGTGCTGCGCGCGGGTTCCCCGGTGGGTGAGATCGCCCGAGGCGACGATCAGCTCCGGGCCGATCCGCCGGACGAGGGCTCCCAGCGCCTGCTCGACCTCCAGATCCTCACGTGTACCCGTATGGAGATCGGATACATGGAGGAGGCATGCCGCCACGACCGAATGAGGCTATAGATTCATGAACGCGATGGCAGACGACTCGTCAGAGATCTTCGACGACCTCTATCTCGGGCTCCGCGCCGGGGGCGCGCTCCGCAAACAGCGCCGCGGCGAGGAGCTCACGCCCGAGGAGCATGAGGCGCTCGGCCGCTGGCAGCGGCTCTCCGCCGGCCGCAAGGCGGTCGCCATCGGCGGGTTCGCGGTCGGCACGTTCGGGCTCGGCTTCACGCTCGGCGGCCTCGTGTTCGGCCGCTGGCGCAAGGCCTAGCCGACTAGGTCGGCTCTTCTTTCGGGCCGGCGAAGAGCACGGCCGGCACGTCCTGCTCGGCAGGGTCGACGTCGCGCACGATCACGTCGACGAGCGTCGCGACCACCGCTGCGATCGGAATCGCGAGCAGCACGTAGAAGCCGCCGAAGAGGATCCCGACCGCCGACACGGAGACGAGCACGACGAGGGGCGATAGGCCTGTCGCATGGCCGAGCACCTTCGGGATGACGACGTAGTCTTCGATCATCCGGACGGCGAGCACGATTCCGCCGGCTGCAGCCGCCTTCAACGGGCTCTGCGTCAGACCGACACCAATTGCGAGGGCGCCTGCGACCAGCGGGTCCGATCACCGGCACGATCTCGAAGACGCCTGCGAACGAGCCGATCAGGATCCAGTACGGCAGGCCGATCGCCCAGAAGCCGCCGGACAGCAGCAAGGCCACGAAGGCGATCAGCAGCAGCTGCCCTCGTACGAACGCGCCGAGCTTCTGGTCGATCAGCACCCAGGTGTCGCGCACGACCCGCCGCTGGTGGCGGGGCATCAGGCCTTGCACGAGCGCGATCGTCTTGTCGCGCTCGAAGATCCAGTACGCCGCCACCGCGAACATGAAGAAGATCCCGATCAGCACCTCGAACGCCGTCCTCGTGACCGTGACGCGCGGGATGCACGAGCGCACTTCCGGAAGGGAGCCGCCGAAGCCGTTTGTCGATCCCCGCGAGGATCTCGTGCTTGATCCCGGTCGAGTGCGTGGCCTGCTGGTGCAGGCTGGTCGAGCCGATCGCCTGCTGGACCTGGTCGATCGCGGGCGGCACGACGAGCCAGAGGAAGAGTGCGATCGCGCCCGCAACCACGACGTAGTGAATGAGGACGCCGAATCCGCGCGGCACGCGGCTCCGGCGCTGGAGCCAGTCGACGCCCGGCCGCATCGCGGCGGAGATGATGAACCCCAGGAAGAGGAGGGCGATGACGACCTTGATCTTCCAGAGCGCCAGCGCGAGCACGACGAGGGAGCCCGCGACGAGCGTGACGATGGCCGCGCGTTTGGCTGTCGAGCCCATGATCCGAGGGTTCTTCCCCCGTCTGTCGAAGCCTGCAACTCCAATGCTCTCCCAGGCCGGCGAACAGGTCTACCTCGACGCGCGGCGTCACGGCGTCGTCCTCGTCAAGCCGCTGTCGCGGGCACTTGCGATCGCGGTGCTGGGCGTGACGGCATTCGCGCTGGGCTGGCCGCTCTCGCTCGCCGGAGCCGTGCTCCTCGTGGTCGCGGCCTTCCTTGCGCATCACGGCGGTGTGGAGGTGGGACCGCACGCACGTCGTGCTGACGACCGAGAAGCTCTTCATCGTCCACGGCGTCGTGCGCAGGCAGGCCGCGGCCGTGCACCTGGCGCGGGTCGGCACGGTCGAGGTCGACCAGTCGCTGCTGGGACGCGTCCTCGGCTACGGGACGATCGTCGCCGGCGATCTCGAGATCCCCGGCGTGCACCGCCCGCGCGAGCTCTGCGGGCTCGTGCAGTTTCTCGCGCGCTAACCCTAGCCGAACACGTGTTCGCTCGGTAGAATGCCCGTGGTAGATGGCTGCCGACGAGCTTGTTGTCCATGGCGCCCGCGAGCACAACCTCAAGGACATCACCGTCCGGCTGCCGCGGAATCGCCTGATCTGCATCACCGGCCTTTCCGGGTCCGGGAAATCGAGCCTTGCCTTCGACACGATCTACGCCGAGGGGCAGCGCCGCTACGTCGAGTCGCTCTCCGCCTACGCGCGGCAGTTCCTCCAGATGATGGAGAAGCCGGACGTCGACCACATCGACGGGCTCAGCCCGGCCATCTCGATCGACCAGAAGACGACCTCGCGCAACCCGCGTTCGACGGTCGGGACGGTCACCGAGATCTACGACTACCTGCGGCTCCTCTACGCGCGGGTCGGGCGGCCGCATTGCCCGGTCTGCGGCAAGCCGATCACGGGCCAGTCGATCGACTCGATCGTCGATCAGGTGCTGCGGCTCGCCGAGGGCACGCGGTTCACGGTCAACGCGCCGGTCGTGCGCGACCGCAAGGGCGAGTACAAGGATCTGTTCGACGAGATCGTGCGCGAAGGCTTCACGCGCATGAAGGTCGACGGTCAGGAGATCGTGCTCGAGGACGGCATCCCCGACCTCGACAAGAAGTTCAAGCACACGATCGAGGTCGTCGTCGACCGGCTCGTGATGAAGACGGACATCCGCGCGCGGCTCACGCAGTCGATCGAGTCCGCTGCAGCGCTCGCCGAAGGGCTCGTCGCGATCGACGTTGTCGACGGCGAGTCGATGCTCTTCTCGCAGAACTTCGCGTGTCCCGATCATGGCGTGTCTCTGGCGGAGCTACAGCCTCGCGTCTTCTCGTTCAACGCGCCGCACGGCGCATGCCCGCGTTGCACCGGCCTCGGCTCGCAGCAGGAGATCGACCCCGATCTCGTCGTACCGGATCCCTCGATCTCCGTCGACGACGGCGCGCTCGTGCCGTGGTCGCTCGGTGGCTCGTCGGGCTTCTACGAGGCGGTGATCCAGGCCGTTGCCGACCGCTACGAGATCGACACCTCGCTGCCGTGGCAGGACCTGACGATCGAGGATCAGGATCTCTTCCTGTACGGCACCGAAGGCGAGAAGGTCTACGTCCAGTACCGGAACCGGATGGGCCGGCGCCGCCAGTACACGCTCGCGTTCGACGGCATCGTGTCGAGCCTCGAGCGCCGGTACAGGGAGACGGACTCGTCGCAGCAGCGTGAGCGGATCGAGGAGTACATGTCGCTTCGCCCTTGTCCTGTCTGCAAGGGTGCGCGGCTCAAGCCGGAGGTTCTGGCCGTCACGGTCGGGAAGCGCTCGATCCACGACTTCTCGCAGATGTCTGTGAACACTGCACTGGCGTTTCTCGACGAGCTTGGTCTCACAGCGACCGAAGAGCTGATCGGACACCGGATCGTGAAGGAGATTCGCGAGCGGCTGACCTTCCTCGACGACGTGGGCGTCGGGTACCTCACCCTCGATCGTGCTGCCGCGACGCTCTCGGGCGGTGAGGCGCAGCGGTTGCGGCTCGCGACGCAGATCGGCTCGCAGCTCGTGGGCGTGCTCTACATCCTCGACGAGCCCTCCATCGGCTTGCACCAGCGCGACAACGCACGGCTGATCGGAACGCTCGAGCGGCTGCGCGACATCGGCAACACGGTCGTGGTCGTCGAGCACGACGAGGAGATGATGCGGCGCTCCGACTGGCTCGTCGACATGGGGCCGGGCGCAGGTCTGCACGGCGGTGAGGTCGTCGCCGAGGGGCCGGCGGACAAGGTCGCGCGCAACCGCAAGTCGGTGACGGGGCAGTACCTGTCGGGGCTGCGCTCGATTGCGATCCCGGAGAGACGCGACGAGGACCGCGGCACGTTCCGCGTGCTCAAGGCGTCGCAGCACAACCTCAAGAAGATCGACGTCGAGTTCCCGGTCGGGAAGTTCATCTGCGTCACGGGCGTGTCCGGCTCCGGCAAGTCGACGCTCGTGAACGACATCGTCTACAAGGCGCTCGCCAACCGGCTGAACCGGGCGCGGACGAAGCCGGGTAGCGCACCGAGGCGTCGAGGGCATCGACGCCTTCGACAAGGTGATCGAGATCGACCAGAGGCCGATCGGACGCACGCCACGCTCGAACCCGGCGACGTACACCGATCTCTTCACGCACATTCGCGAGCTCTACTCGCTGACGCCCGAGGCAAAGGTGCGCGGCTACAAGCCGGGCCGCTTCTCGTTCAACGTGCGAGGCGGGCGCTGCGAGACGTGCAAGGGCGACGGGCAGATCAAGATCGAGATGCACTTCCTGCCGGACGTGTACGTCGCGTGCGAGACGTGCAAGGGCGCGCGCTACAACCGGGAGACGCTCGAGGTGCGCTTCAAGGGCAAGACGATCGCAGACGTGCTCGACATGTCGGTCGAGGAGGCGCTGCTGTTCTTCTCGAAGATCCCGAAGGTGCGCCGCCGTCTGCAGACGCTGCACGACGTCGGTCTCGACTACATCAAGCTGGGCCAGCCGGCGACGACGCTCTCCGGCGGCGAGGCGCAGCGCGTGAAGCTCGCCTCCGAGCTGTCGAAAGTCGCGACGGGCAAGACCTTGTACATCCTCGATGAGCCGACCACCGGCTTGCACTTCGCCGACATCGAGAAGCTGCTCGAGACGCTGCAGCGACTCGTCGACGCCGGTAACACGATGATCGTGATCGAGCACAACCTCGACGTGATCAAGCAGGCCGACTGGATCGTCGACCTCGGCCCGGAGGGCGGCGACGCCGGCGGCGAGATCGTTGCGGTCGGGACGCCGGAAGACGTGGCGGGGGTCGAGGAGAGCTTCACGGGGCAGTTCCTGCGCGGGGTATTGCCCGGGGTCGAAGCGGTCGCGGCGGCTTAGAGAACCGCCTGCGTCTGCGTCACGCGCGCGACGAGCTTGCCGTCGTCGTCGTAGAGCTCGGTGTCGACGACGATCGTGCGCTTGCCCTTGTGCAGCGCACGCGAGACGGCGTTCACGTACCCGCTGCGGATCGGGCCGAGAAAGTTCGTCTTCGATTCGATCGTCGCCGTGCCCTTTGCCTCCGCGGGCAGGTTCAGGAACGCGAGGAAACCTCCCGCAGAGTCGGCGAGGCTCATCAGCGCGCCACCGTGCAGCATTCCACCGGCCGTGCACTTGTCCGCGCTCCACGCGAGCCTGCTGCGCACTTCGTCGGGTGACGCCGACACGATCTCCATCCCGAGGAAGCCGGTGAACGGCGCTGCTGCGGCGACTTGCCCCGTGAGCTCCCGATCAGCGTCCATCGGCCGGAGGCTACCCTGCGCGGCGTGAGCACCGACCTCGCACGGACGCCAGCGCTCGAGCGCAACTGGTGGTTGCGTGCGCTCGCGGTCACGGTTGCGCCGCGAGCCGTGTTCGCGTCACTTCGCGACGAGTCGGACGAGGCGGCCGAGGAGCGGCAGGATCCGCTGATCGCCATCGCGGCGCTCGCCGGTATCTCGGTCGTGCTCGTCAGTCCGAGCTTTCGCAGGATGTTGAACGACGGTTCCGTGTCGCTTGCACTCATCCCGGTGCTCGCGTTCATCGCCGGCTCGCTCTATGCGGTTGTCGTCTACTGGCTCGGCGGGGCGCTGCTGTACGGGGCAACGCGTCGCCTTGGCAGCGAGGGAGGTCAGCGTCGCGCCCGGCAGGTGCTCGCACTTGCCGCAACGCCGCTCGCGATTTCGCTGCTCACCTTCTGGCCGTTACGGATCGCGGTGTACGGCCAGGATCTCTTCCGCACCGGCGGCGACGACTACGGCCGTGGCGACTCGATCTTCGGGGGCGTGTACCTCGGCGTTGTCGCGTGGAGCCTGTGGCTGTTGCTCGTCGGAGTGCGCACGGTGCACGGCTGGACGTGGCCCCGGGCGGCGGCAGCCGTTGCCCTGGCGGCCGCGTTCCCTGCGCTGATCGTGCTCGCTACTTCGCTCTAGCTTCGAACGTCTTCAGCTCGTCCTCCTGCATCTTGTACGTGTGCAGCTCGTCCGGGAACGCGCCGCTGCGCACGTCCTCGGCGTAGCGGCCGAGCGCATCGATGATCGCCTCGCCGATCTCCGCGTAGCGCTTCACGAAGCGTGGCGCGTGGCCCTCGGAGTAACCCAGCATGTCGTGCCACACGAGCACCTGCCCGTCCGTGTCGGGGCCGGCGCCGATGCCGATCGTCGGCACGGCGAGCGCTTTCGTCACGGCGCGCGCGACCGGCGCGGGCACCGCCTCGAGCACGATCGCGAAGCAGCCCGCTGCTTGCAGCGCGAGTGCGTCGTCGACCAGTTGCTTCGCACGGTCAGCGGTACGCCCCTGTGCTTTGAAGCCGCCGAGCACGGTCGCCGTCTGCGGCGTCAAGCCGACGTGCCCCATGACGGGGATGCCGGCGTCGACGATCGCCTTCGCACGCTCCACCGACGTGCCGCCGCGCTCGACCTTGACCGCGTCGGCGCCGCCCTCCTTGACGAGTCGCACCGCGTTCCCGACCGCCTGCTCGTTCGAGGTCTCGTACGAGCCGAACGGCATGTCGGCGATCACGAGCGGCCGCTTCGCACCCCGGGAGACCCACTGGGTCATGAACACGAATCTCGTCGAGCGTCACGGGCACCGTGGACTCGCGACCGTGCACGACCATGCCCGACGAGTCGCCGACGAGAATCAGATCGACGCCGGCGGCGTCGGCGAGACGTGCGCTCGGCGCGTCGTAGGCGGTGACCATGACGATCTTTTCGCCGCGCCGCTTGATCTCTTGCAGCTCGGGGAGCGGGAGCTTGCCCGCGGTCCACGACGCGTAGCGGGGAGGCTTGTCGGTCACGAGAGGTCTCCTTTCAGGAGCACATTGTCGATCAAGCGGGTTTTGCCTATTCGGAGGGCTGCTGCGAGGACTGTGACGCCATCGATGTCGACGAGCTCGACATAGTCCGGGGCCACACCGTTGAAGGAAGTGCGGGTGGCGAGGACTGCGTCCTCGCCTTGTGTGTACGCCTCGGCGCCCCTGGCGAGCGCGCGGGGGAGGGCAAGTGCTTGCGTGCGCTCGTCCGGCGACAGCTGCACGTTGCGCGACGAAATCGCCAACCCGTCCATGTCACGGATCGTGGGCAGCACGCGAATCTCGATGTCGAGGTTCAGGTCGCGGACGACGCGGCGCACGACTGCGGCCTGCTGCGCGTCCTTCTGGCCGAAGTACGCGCGTTGCGGCCGGACGATGTTGAAGAGCTTGACGCAGACGGTTGCGACGCCGCGGAAGTGACCGGGGCGCGACGTGCCTTCGGCGCCGGTGTCGTCGACGTCGACCCAGGTGCCGAAGCCGACGGGGTACATCTCGTCCGCCGTCGGCGCGAACAGGACGTCGACGCCTCGATGCTTCCGCGATCTCCAGGTCGCGCTGCTCGTCGCTCGGATAGCCGGCCAGGTCGTCCGGCCGATCGAACTGGGCCGGGTTCACGAAGAGCGAGGCGACGAGGACGTCGTTCTCGGCGCGCGCGACCTTGAAGAGCGAGCGGTGGCCGTCGTGGAGCGCACCCATCGTGGGGACGAGTCCGACGACGCCGGTGAGCTCGAGCTTCGGCGATCGACCGCACGATCTTCATGTCGCGAGCGCCAGCGTCGCGCCGGCGAGGGTCTCGTAGAGCTGGTCGAGCTCCGCGCGCTGCTCGTGGATCGCGGCGCGGTGGGCGGCAATCGTGTCCCAGTCGCCGCGCGCGATCGGGCCGGTCAGCTCGAAGCCGTTCTCGATCGTGCGCCGCATCAGCGGCTCGAGCGCCTCGGGCGGCGCGTCTGCGGACTCGAACAGAAGCGATGCGGCACGCTGCAGCGTCACGAGATAGTTCGACGCGAACACGGCGCCGGCGTGGTAGAGCGTGCGCGCCGAGTCGGCGAGCTCGAACGGTTGCAGCCCGAGCGTCTCCGCGAGCCACCGACCCGTTTCGAGAGCAGCTTCGTTCTCGCCGGTCACCGCCGCCCACGCACCGTCGAGCTGCTCGGGTCCACGCGCCCGCGTGAAGGTCTGGAGCGGGTGAACGCTGAACCGACGCGTGTGCGGAGCGAGGGCGGCTGAGCGGCGTCGCGCCGCTCACGTGCGCGACCCACGGTCCGGGCTCAATGGACGCTGCCACCTCCGCGATCGCGCCGTCCGGAACGCAGAGCAACACGAGCTCAGGATCGTCGGGGCCCACGGCAAAGCCACGCTCGGTGAGGCGAGCGGACACAGCCGAGCCGACGCGGCCCGAGCCGATGACATGGATGCGGTTGAGCACTTCGGTAGCTCCAGCTCCGTAGCGGATGCCGGGCAGGGACGAATATACCGTCTAGATGGCCGCGACGGCCTGAAATCGCGACGCGACGAGGCTGTCTGCCGCTTCGCGGCTCGGGGCGTGCCCCGTCACGGCGCCGATGAAGTCGTCGCGTTCGAGCGCGTAGAGCCTGAGATCTTCGAGTGCCCGGACCGTCGCGGTCCGCGGAATGTCGCGGAGGAGCGCGATCTCGCCGAAGAACCCGCCGGGGCCGAGCGTCGAGGTTTGGGCCCCGTCGATCTCGACCGCAGCTCGACCCTCTGCGATCACGTAGAACCGGTCTCCGGCCGCACCCTGTTCGAACACGGCCGATCTCGCGGGCGTCCGCACCTCCGCAGCGAGCGACGCGAGGCGTTCGAGCACCGGCACCGGCAGCGGCGCGAAGATCGGGATCGCGCGCAGCAGCTCGAGCGGCTCGGTCGCGACGCTGGCGGTCGCATCGATCTCGCTCAGCCGGCGCCACGTCGGCACGACTGCCAAGGGAAGGATGAGTCCCATCACGACGAACGTGGCGCGGGCCCCGAGCGCCGAGATGAGCAGCGGCGTCACGAGGGAGCCGAGCGCGACCATGGCGAGCATCGTGCTCTGCAGCACGCCGAAGACGCGTCCGACCACCTCTGACGGGGCCGCCCGCTGCAGCAACGTCATCCCCGTGACGTCGACGAGTGTGCTGCCGGCGCCAATCATCCCGAAGAGCAGTAGCGCAACCGTGAGATTCGCCGTCGCGGCCAGTACTGCGAGCGCCGCACCGACAGCGACGAGCCCGAGCCGTAAGTCGCCGGCCAGTCGCTTGCGTGCGGCGAGCGCGACGCCGAGAAGTCCGGCGAGCAATCCGCCGATGCCAAGCCCGGTGTTCAGCCAACCCACGCCGGCGTTGCCCGCATGAAGCACGCCGATCGCGTCGACGACGATCACCACTTCGAGGGCACCCAACACGAACATCTGCCCGCCGACGAGGCCGATGACGAGCTGCAGCCTGCGATCGGCTCCGATCGCCCGGAAACCGGCCAGCAATTGCGGCAGGATCGCTTCGTCGCCGGCGGTCTCGGGCGGTTTGTCCGGGCGGAGTCCAAACACGAAGAACCCCGACCACACGTATGCAGCCGCCGTGAGCGCGAACACGAGTGACGGCCCGCTGAACGCGAGCACGACCCC
This sequence comes from uncultured Actinomycetes bacterium, assembly GCA_963707525.1. Classification (GTDB taxonomy): domain Bacteria; phylum Actinomycetota; class Thermoleophilia; order Gaiellales; family Gaiellaceae; genus Palsa-739. Next base: position 612,907 of record CAVPQJ010000002.1, read on the forward strand.
GGCGATCGCGGGCCCGGCGAACATACCGACCCCGGAGATCGTGTTCAGCGCAAGGTTCGACGCTGTCAGCTCTTCAGGGGTCGTCGCGAGCGACGGCAAAAGCGCAGCCTCCGCGGGCGCGAATGCGGTCGAGATGATGGAGGCCAGGACTGCGAGCACGTAGGCCATGATCGAAGGGCCGCCGGTCGCTGCGATGACCGTCATTCCTGCAACGAGCGCTGCGCGCGACGCGTCGACGGTGAGCATTACCCGGCGTCGTGAGATGCGGTCGGCGAAAAGCGCGAGCCACGGGGCGAAGACGGCGGCGAGCGACCAGCGCGCGAACAGGACAAATCCCACGGCCTTGGGGCCGTCGGCGCGGTAGGCGTAGACGGCGATCGCGATCGAGTACGCCCAGACGGCGAGCGTCGAGCCCGCCCCCGCGAGCTGGAGGTGGCGGAGCTCACGGCTCCTGAACGCCTGGGCGAACGCACGCCATGATTCGCCGAGCCGCCCGCGAAACCCCATACGCCGCAGGATCGCAACAAATGTTGCGCTTTTGAAGATCCGTGGGAAGATTCCAGTCCCTGGGACCGTCTAGTGGGGGAACGCGCGCAAAGGGCGCGGAAGAGCTTCTAACAGGAGGGACGACATGTCCGACGATTCGAAGACTTTGCGGCCTGGCGAGCACGAGGAGCCTCAGGACGAGGTCGAGGCGCATCACAGCAAGAAGGTCATGGCGAACGACGAGCCGGCGGCGGAAGACGCCAGCGACGACGAGGTCGAGGCCCACTCCAAAAAGGTTCTCTAACGAGCCTCTGCAGCGCGCGAAGAGCCCGGGCTTGCCCGGGCTCTTTCGTGGTCCGGCTCAGTCGAGCAGCTGCTCGAGCGCGCGCAGGAGGGCAAGGCCCGCGGCCTGCCGCTCTTCGGAAGCGTTCTCGAGCTTGGCGGTGAAGCGTGCGAGCTCGCCCTCGCCGTCGAGCGCAGCTCGCGCGCGCCGGGCACGCTGGAGGAGATCGAGCGCGATCGCGGCCTGATTGCCGAAGAGGCCGAGCAGATTCATCTCCGCGAGGGTGAAGGGCTCGACATCGGGCCGGTCGAGCACTTCGAGCACGCCGAGCACCCGGTCGTCGACGAGCAGAGGAACCGCCATCAGTCCACGCGGGACATACCCGGTCGATTCCGCTGCGTCGCGCGAGAAGCGCGTGTCCTTCGTCAGGTCGTCGATAACGAGGGGCTGTCGCGTCACGAGCACCCAGCCGGCGACTCCGGTGCTCGCCGGGAACCGCTGGCCGAGCAACGTGTCGGAGCCTTCGCCGGCGACCGCCTCGAACACGAGCTCGTCCGCCTCCTCGTCGAGCAGCAAGACCGAAGACGCCTTCGCGTGAAAGATCGCGCGAGCGACCTCGACGGTCGCGCGCAGCAGGGAGCGATACGAGTCCTCGGCACCGAGGACGCCGGCGGCGACGGCTGCACGAAGGTCGGTCATGTGCCGCCGCCGACGTTCGTCGAGGTCAGGTGCAGCACGCTCTTCAGCTGGAACGGCGTCAGCTGGCGGTGCTTGCTCAGAATCAGCGCGCAGATCCCTGCGACATGCGGCGTTGCGAAGCTGTTGCCGGTGGCGGTGATCGTCTCGCCGCCCAGCCAGGCGATCTCGACGTTCAGACCGCGCGCGAAGAACTCCACGGGCGGGCGCGGATTGGCGTAGATGACGAACGGGTCGGGCGACTCGTGGCTGCCGACCGAGACGACGGCCGCAAACCGCCAGGGAAAGCTCTCGACGGGCATGTTGTGCGCTGACGCGATGAGCATCGTGCGCTTGAAGTAGGCGGCGTCGGCGAGCTCGTGCAGCCGGTCGACGTATTGCTTCTTCGTCGTCGAAAGGCTCATGTTGACGATGTCGAAACCTTGCTCGATCGCCCATTCGAGCCCGGCCAGGAGCACCGCCGCGCTGCCGGTGTAGCCGGCTCCGAGCACGCGGACGCTCGTCAGCTCGCACTCGGGCGCCAGCGAACGGATGATCCCTGCGCAGGCAGTCCCGTGTCCGCACAGATCTCCCGGCCGTGTCGTCCGTCACGGTGATGCCGTCGTCGGTTTTCGAGACCGCGACGGATCGCTGCACCGTTCCGACGCGCGGATGGTCGAGCTCGACGCCGCTGTCGAGCACGCACACGCGCACGCCGGCGCCTGTCGCGCCGCCCCACGCCCAGTCGCGCGTGACGCGCTCCGGCCATTCGGACGGGAGGAGGATCGAATCGCCGGCCGACGCGGGGAGACTCCAGGCGGGAAGTTCTTCCTCGCTCTCTTCGTGCGCGAGCACTGACATCGGCCGATCTTAGGCAGTAGCCTCCCGTCGTGGCAGGCGCGACAACGGATGCCGAGCTCGTCGCCCGCTGCCGGAGCGGCGACCAGGCCGCGTGGAACGAGCTCGTCGAGCGTTTCTCGCGCTACGTCTACGCGATCTGCTCGCAGGGCTTCCGCCTCTCGTCGCACGACTCGGAGGACGTCTTCCAGGAGGTCTTCGCCCGCGTCTACCAGCGCCTCGACCGGCTTCGGTCGGACGACGCGATCCGCCCGTGGATCGCGCAGCTGACCCGCCGGCTCTGCATCGACCGCCTCCGCGGCGCCGGGCGGGAGGGGCCGTCGGAGCTCGACGATCTCGAGCCCGGCGGCCTGGACGAGACGCTGGACTCGCTCGACGAGGCGCTCACCGTCCGGGCCGGCCTCGACGCGGTCGGCGACCCGTGCCGGGAGATCCTCGACCGGTTCTTCTGCCGGGACGAGAGCTACAAGGCGATCGGCGACGCGCTCGAGCTGCCGGCGGGCACGATCGCGAGCCGGATCTCCCGCTGCCTCGGAAAGCTTCGTTCCGAGCTGGAGGGAAGATCGTGAGCGGCTGGAGCGTCTAGTGATTCGATGACCGTCTACGACGAAGAGCGCATCGCTGAGCTGCTTCGGCTGCTCCCTCCGACGCCCGAAGGGTGGGTTCGGGCTGCCCAGGAGCTGCCACAGGCGCGCGTCGAGATCGCCGCGATCGTTGCGCGCGCCGAGGCAGATGCCGCGTACCGCGCCGGGGTCGTGGCCGATCTCGAAGCCGCGCTCGAGGCGGAGGGGATCGACCCAAAGCCCTCCGTGGTCGCCGCCCTGCGCGTCCGGCTCGACGCGGACTGATCCAACCCGGCCGCGAGAGGCGCCGTCACGGGAGAGAATCCCCGCGATGGCGTCTCCGCGTGCCTATCTCGACCTGACGCTCCGCGAGTGGCTCGACCAGCTCGCGCGGTCGGAAGGCGTGCCGGGCGGCGGCTCGGCGCTCGGCTTCGCAGTCGCAACCGGAGCAGCGGTGCTCGCGATGGCCGCGCGCGTGTCCGGCTCCGGTGGGCTCGTCGCGCAGGCGGAAGCGCTGTGCGCGCGTACCGCGCCGCTTGCGCAGATGGACGCCGACACGTACGAAGCGGCGCTCGCGGTCCAGGGGGTCGAGCGAGCGAGTTGAAGCCCGAGCAGCGCGACTGGGAGATCGGACGCGCATTCGCCCGGGCGGCGGAACCGCCACTCGACATCGCGCGTGCAGGCGCAGACGTGGCGGAGCTTGCTGCGGAGCTCGCCGCGACCGGCGATCCGCGCGTGCGTGCGGATGCTCTCGCCGCAGCTGCGCTCGGAGCGGCGGCGGCGCGTGGCGCGCTGGCGCTCGTCAGGGTCAATCTCACTGCGCTCGACGGTGATCCGCGCATCGCCGAAGCCGAGCAGCTTGCGGCAGCCGCCGAGCGGGCGGCGACCCGCGTACACTAGGGCCGTGCCGATCTACGAGTACGTCTGCATGGAGTGCGAGTCGCACTTCGAGGAGCTCGTCCGCGGCGAAGAGCAGATTGCCTGCCCGGACTGCTCTGCGACGCACGTCGCGCGTCAGTTCTCCTCGTTCGCCGTGCACGGCGCCGCGAAAGCGCCGTCGTTCGGCGGCGGTGGGGCGCGGCGGCGGATGCTGCGGCGGCTCGTGCGGCTGCGGCCACTGATGGCAGACGAGTCAAGGGGAGCAGCTCACTCATGCGCAGCATGAGCAGCTGACGGCTGAGCTCGCGGAGCTCGAGGGACCGAAGCGGAAGGCGGTCATCGAGGCGATCGCCACGGCGCGTGGGCACGGCGACCTGTCGGAGAACTTCGAGTATCACGCGGCGAAGAACGAGCAAGGGCTGCTCGAGCGGCGGATCTCGATCCTGCGCTCGCGACTCCAGCACGCCAAGGTGATCGACGAAGCGGCGGCGGCTGCAAGCGGCGTCGTCACGGTCGGCGCCACCGTCGATCTCGAGCGCGACGACGGCGAGAAGATGACCATCGAGATCTCGAGCGTCGGAGGCGTTTCGCCCGAATCGCCCGTGGGCCGGGCGCTCCTCGGCAAGGCAGAGGGCGACGAGGTCAAGGTCGAAGCGCCTCGTGGCGCCTGGCGGGCACGGATTCTCTCCATCCGCAGGTAGGCGTAATCTTCGCGGTCGTGAGCGCCGTACGGGTCGAGCACGTCGACGAGCTCCAGGCGTACGCCGAAGCCGTCTCGGGATGCACGCGCTGCCGCCTTGCACAGGGGCGCACGCAGGTCGTCTTCGGCGCCGGCAATGCGCATGCCGACCTGATGTTCGTCGGCGAGGCGCCGGGCTTTCACGAGGACAAGCAGGGGCTGCCCTTCGTCGGGCAGGCGGGCAAGCTGCTCGAGAAGCTGCTTGCGCAGATCGGCATGTCTCGTTCGGACGTGTACATCGCGAACGTCTTGAAATGCCGCCCTCCCGGCAACCGCGATCCGCAGCCCGACGAGATCGAGGCGTGCGAGAGCCATCTGTTCCGGCAGATCGAGCTGATCGAGCCGACGGTCGTCGCGACGCTCGGCAACTTCGCGACGAAGCTTCTCTCCGGCCGTCAGGTCGGGATCACGAAGGTGCACGGGCAGGAACAGGAGACGACGCTCGGCGGGCGCAAGGTGCTGCTCTATCCGCTGTACCACCCGGCGGCAGCGCTCTACACGCCGACGATGCTGAAGATCCTCGAGGTCGACTTCGCGCGTCTGCCGGAGCTCCTTGGGCGCTCGCTCGAGCCGGTCGCCGTGGCCGAGCCGGAGCTCACGCTCGTCGGCGCGCAGCCGCCTGCCGAGCAGCTCGGACTCTTCTAGATCCCCTGAACCGCGACCATGCGCAGGTTGGCAGCGCCGTCGCGGAGCTTCTTCGCCGCCTCGTACTCGGGCGACGCGTACCAGCGCTTGACGGCCTCGAGGTCCTCGAACTCGAGCACGACGAGCCGCGTCGGCTCCCAGTCGCCTTCGAGGACCGCGAGCTCGCCGCCGCGGACGATGAAGCGCCCGCCACCGCCGGCGACGGCTGCGGGCGAGGCCGCCTTGTACTGCTCGTACTGCTCGGGGTCGTGGATGTCCGTTTCGACGATCACATACGCAGGCATGGCCCGGACTTTACGCTTCACGGATGGAGACGACCTCGCCGGAGGAAACGGAGGCGCTGGCCGCCGAGCTGGCCGGCCGGCTCGCGACCGGTGACGTCGTGACGGTGTCGGGCGAGCTCGGGAGCGGCAAGACCACGTTCGTGCGCGGCGCGTGCCGTGCGCTCGGTGTCCGAGAGCGTGTGACGAGCCCGACGTACACGATCGGCCATCGTTACCACGGCGAGCGCGGCGAGGTGTCGCACCTCGATCTCTACCGGTTCGAAGGCGTTTCGGCCGCGGAGTGGGGAGACCTCGAGCCGTACTTCGACAATGCGATCGCCTTCGTCGAGTGGCCCGAGGCGGGTGTGGGTGTGCTCCCCGCCCCGCGGTTCACGGTGCGCTTGCGTCATGCTGACGGAGCGCGAAGGATGGTTTCGATCGACGAGTGCTGACGTTGGCGTTCGACACTGCGACAGAGGTGGCAACGAGTGCGCTCGTCGACGACGGCGAAGTGCTCGGCGAGCGCTACTCGCGCGCGCAAACGCTGCTCGAGGATGTCGATGCACTGCTGCGTCAGGGCGGTGCGCATCCGCGGGATCTCGACGTGCTGGCCGTCGGCGTCGGGCCGGGGAGCTTCACGGGCGTGCGCATCGGTCTTGCGGTCGCTCAGGGGCTTGCGCTGTCCCTCGACCTGCGCGGCGCCGGCGTCTCGACGCTGGACGCACTCGCGGCCGGTGCTCCCGGCGCGTTGCCGGTGATCGACGCGCGGAGGCGTGAGGTGTTCACGCTGGCCGGCGGGAGTGCCGGTGGTGCTCGCGCCGGCCGCGTTGGAAGTCGAGCCAGGGACGGTCTGTGTCGGCGACGGCGCGCGCCGCTACCGCGAGCTGCTCGAGGAGAAAGGGGCGGTCGTGCCGCCCGACGGCGACGAGCGGCATCTGCCCCGCGCGCGGTTTCACGCGCAGCTCGTCGGGGAGCTCGGCCCCGTCGAGGCGATCGAGCCGCTCTACCTTCGTGTGCCGGATGCGGAACGGAGCACCCGATGACGACGGTTGAGCTGCGCGCACTCGGGCTCACCGATCTGCGGGCGATCGAGGAGATCGAGCGCCGCTCGTATCCGACGCCGTGGTCGCGCTCGATGTTCGCGGGCGAGCTCGCGAAGCCCAGCTCGATCTGCCTCGGGGCATTCGATCTCGACGGCGAGTCGGGCAAGCTCGTCGGCTATCTCATCGTGTCGCGCTACGTCGACGCGTGGCATGTCATGAACATCGCGGTCGACCCGGATCACCGCGGCCGCGGCATCGCGACGATGGTGCTCGAGCGGCTGTTCGAGCTGACCGCAGACGACGCGCGCCGCGGTTACACGCTCGAGGTGCGAGTCTCGAACGCGACCGCGATTGCGCTGTACGAGCGACTGGGCTTCGAGTCGCGAGGCATCCGCCGCGGCTACTACACGGACAACCGCGAAGACGCGCTCATCATGTGGAAGGACCCGGTCGGCCGCGACTCCGCGTGACCGGGAACTGTCACGACTTCCACACGAAACATTCGTGTCTGACACCGGGGCATGCTCCGCCCGGACAGGCGGCTTCGCTCAACCATGCGGAACCGGGCCAAGCGGTGTCTGACACCGGGAGATGTCCGGACGGGGCACCGTGATTCTGGGCATCGAGACGTCGTGCGACGAGACCGCCGCTGCGCTCGTTACGCAGGACGGGGCCATCAGGGCCAATGTCGTCGCGTCGCAGGCCGACCTCCACGCGCGGTACGGCGGTGTTGTTCCCGAGGTCGCGTCTCGCCGCCACCTCGAGCTCGTGTCGCCGGTCGTTCGCGAGGCGCTCGCGCAGGCGGACGCGACGCTCGACGACGTCGACCGCGTCGCCGTGACTCAGGGCCCCGGTCTGATCGGCGCGCTGCTCGTCGGGCTCGCGGCTGCGAAGGCGCTCGCGTGGGCGCGGCGGCTGCCGCTCGTGCCCGTCGACCATCTCGACGGCCACATCGCATCCCTGTACCTGCAGCCGGCGCCCGTCGAGCCGCCGTTCCTCTGCCTGCTCGCGAGTGGGGGACACACGATGCTCGTCGACGTGGAGAGCTACGGCACGCAGCACATCCTCGGGACGACGCTCGACGACGCAGCCGGCGAGGCTTTCGACAAGGGTGCGCGGCTCCTCGGGCTCGGCTATCCCGGCGGCCGCGAGATCGACCGGCTCGCGCGCGACGGCGATCCAGCCGCCTACGACTTCCCGGTCGCGCGCGTGCCAGGGCTCGACTTCTCCTTCTCCGGGCTCAAGACAGCGCTGCTCTACGCGACGAAGAAGCTCTCCCCGGAGGAGCTCGAGCAGCGTCGGGCGGACCTCGCCGCCTCGTATCAACGGGCGATCGTGCGGGCGCTCGTCGAACGGGTCCGAGAGGCCGCGGAGCAGACCAACGCGGCCAGGATCGCGGTCGTGGGCGGCGTTGCCGCCAATACCGAGCTGCGAGAGGCGCTCGCCGATGCGGCTCTGGCGCCGCTCGAGCTCACGACCGACAACGCCGCGATGATCGCCTCGGCGGCCCGCTTCATCGAGCCCGTCCCATACCCCGGTTATCTTGGGCTTGATGCGTTCGCCTCGCGCTGAGCCGCGGCATGCGATGTTGCTCGCGGTCGTCGCTGTCGTCGCGACGGCGGTGCTGCTCGCCACGGGCGGCAAAGGTGCGGGACAGGCATCGCCTCCGCCAACGAGCGCTGCGGGCTGGCAGGGTCTCGTCGGCTCCCGGCCGCGCGTCGCTCTCGGAGAGCGCGTCATCGTCGTGCTGAAGACGCCGTCGCTTGCCCAGCGTGTCGCGGCCGCCGGCGGGATCGTCTCGACGCGGCGTGAGCGCGCCTGGACGAACGCCGTCCTCTCCTCCGAGAAGCTGCTCGCGACGCGGCTTGCCCTGCAGGGTGTCACCGTCCACCCCGACTTCAGCTACGCACGCGTGCTCGCCGGGTTCTCCGCACTCGTCGACTCGAGCGCCGTCCCCGTTATCGAGCGCGACGCCGACGTGGCCGGCGTCTATCCCGTCCGCGTCGCCTATCCCGCGACGATCTCGACCCGCGTTCTCTCCCGCGCCGACTACGGGCCGCTCTCCGGCCATCGACCCGAGATCGGCATGTCGGGGGTGGACGGACGCGGCGTTACGATCGCTTTGCTCGACACGGGAGTCGACGCCGCCGTTCCGTACTTGCGGGGACGCGTGCAGAAGGGCATCGATCTCGTCGGCGGCTCGGCGGATGCGCTTGCAGCCGTCAAGCCCGACGATTCGACGCAGATCGAGCGCCACGGGACGCAGATGGCCGGGTTGCTCGTCGGCGCCGGTGGCCCGTCGGCGCTCGCCGGCGTCGCAACCGGTGCTTCCGTGCTGCCGATCCGTGTGGCGGGCTGGCAGCCGGATTCGCTCGGGCACTACGCGATCTACGCGCGCAGCGACCAGATCATCGCCGGACTCGAGCGAGCCGTGGATCCAAACGACGACGGTGACGCACACGATGCGGCGCGCATCGCACTCGTTGCGCTCGCCGAGCCTTTCGCCGCATTCGCGGACGGACCGGAAGCGCGCGCGGTCGCCGGCGCCCTCGCCCTCGACACGCTCGTCGTAGCACCCGCCGGAAACGACGGTCTTGCGGCTGCGGGCTACGGCGACGTCTCCGCTCCCGGCGGGACGCCGGCGGCGCTCACCGTCGGCGCACTCGACGCGCGAACGCAGGCCGACCGAGTCCGCGTCGTTCTGCGCGCAGGGCTCAGCACGCTTGCTCGACGACACCGCGTCGCTCGCCGGGGCCGTGCGGCCGTCGCACCGGCTCGATCTCAACGTTGCGGTTCCGCGCGGGACGATTCGCGGTACGCGACGCACCGCGCCGCGACTCACGGACTTCTTCACGCGCTCGGGCGTCAGCATCGTCGCCGGACGCGCGGCACTCGTCCCCGTCGGCGCGTCGCCCGCTCCTGCGGCCACGCGCGCGGCTGCAGCCGGAGCCTCGGTCGTCCTGCTCTACGGAAACGGCGCGGCGCTGCCCGCCGGAGGGCTTGGACTCGACGAGTCGGTCCCGGTCCCCGTTGTCTCGATCTCCGACCGGCGCGGCTCGCGCGGCGCTGCAACGCATCGCGCGTGGCGAGCGCGTCGTCGTTGCGTTGCGCGAGGCCGGAAGCGTGCAGAACGCCGGGCAGGACCGGGTCGCGAGCTTCTCCTCATCGGGCCTCGCGTTCGACGGGCGCGTGAAGCCAGACCTCGTCGCGCCGGGCGTCGGACTGGCGACGTCGGACCCCGGTGCGAATGCCGACGGTTCGCCGCGCTTCGTCACCGTGAACGGATCGAGTGCGGCCGCTGCGACCGTCGCGGGTGCCGCGGCCTTGCTCGCACAAGCGCGGCCGTCGCTCGGCGCGAGCGCGCTGAGCGGCCTGCTCGTCGGCTCGGCGCAGCAGTTGCCGGCCGACCCGGTGACGCTGCAGGGAGCGGGACTCGTAGACGTCGGCTCGGCGACCGCGGGCGAAGTTGCCGCGTCGCCGTCGACGCTCGCGCTCGGACGCTCCACCGGCGCGGGCTGGCGCGTGAAGGCGTCCTTCACCGTGACGAACCTCTCGACGCGAACGCTGCACCTGTCGCTCGGCGCGCGCACGCAAGACGAAGGCGCTGCGGCGGTCGACTTCCGCGTACATCCGACGCGCATCACGCTGCGGCAGGGAAAGAGCGTGCTCGTGCGGTTGAACGCGATCACTGCGTCCGCGCCGTCCGGGACGGCGACCGCCGACGGGTCGGTGCTCGTCAACGTGCAGGGTGGGGGCGGGATCCGGGTTCCGTGGGCGATCGCCTTCGGAACGAACGACGTCGATCTCATCGGAAGCGCGACGCTCTCGGCGAAGTCGTTCGGGCACTCGGACACGAAGCCGGCGCTGCTCGCACTCGACGCCGGACGCGTTCTCGAGGTCGGCGGGCGGCCCGAGATCAGGCCGGTGCGCCAACTCGATGTCGTGCTCCGGCGCGCCGACGGCACGACCGTGGGGTTGCTCGCACGTCTTCGTGACGTCCTTCCGGGCCGCTACACCTTCGGCCTGACCGGACGAGGCCCGGACGGCCAGCTCCTGCCTCCCGGCGGACTACAGCGTGCGCGTGATCGCCTACCCCGTGGAGCAGGGCCCGCCGAACCGGCGGCGGCTCGCGTTCACGCTCCGTTAGACTCGCCCCTCGGTGACGGTCGAAGCTCCGGTCTCGCACCTCCGCGAGAATCCGTTCGAGATCGCGCGCGAGCAGCTGCGCCGGGTCGCGGCGACCTTCGATATCGATCAGAACCTCGTCAACGTGCTCGGCACGTGCAAGAAAGCTGTCGAAGTCTCGATTCCGGTCGGCATGGACGACGGGTCGACGAGTGTCTTCACCGGGTATCGCGTCACGCACAACAGCGCGCGCGGGCCGTCGAAGGGCGGCATTCGCTATCACCCCGACGTCACGCTCGACGAGGTCAAGGCGCTCGCCATGTGGATGACGTGGAAGTGCGCGCTGATGGGCATCCCGTTCGGCGGCGCGAAAGGCGGCGTCATCGTCGACCCGAAGCAGCTGTCGCGCGGAGAGCTCGAGCGGATGACGCGCCGCTACACGACCGAGATCATCAACGAGATCGGGCCGGAGAAGGACATCCCGGCGCCGGACGTCGGCACGGACGGTGCGGTGATGGCGTGGATCTTCGACACCTTCTCGATGAACAAGGGCCACTCGGTGCTCGGTGTCGTAACCGGAAAGCCGTTGACGATCGGCGGCTCGCTCGGTCGTGAGGAGGCGACCGCGCGCGGCGCGCTGTACTGCATCCGTGACGCCGTCGCGAAGCGGGACGGCCGGCTCAACGGTATGACGGCTGCCGTTCAGGGCTTCGGCAACGTCGGGTCGTTCCTCGCGAAGTTCCTGCACGAAGAGGGCGCGAAGGTCGTCGCGATCTCCGACTCGAGGGCGGCGCTCTACAACCCGAAGGGCATCGACATCGCTGCCGCATTCGCGCACAAGCGCGAGCACGGCACGCTCGCGGGGCTCAAGGACGCCGACCAGATGACGAACGACGAGCTGTTGCTGCTCGACATCGACATCCTCGCTCCCTGCGCCCTCGAGCAGGTGATCACGGAGCGCAACGCGAGCCAGGTGAAGGCTTCGATCATCTGCGAAGGCGCCAACGGTCCCGTCACGCCTGCCGCCGACGCGATCCTCGAGGACAAGGGCGTGCTCATCCTTCCCGACGTGCTCGCGAACGCGGGCGGCGTCATCGTGTCGTACTTCGAGTGGGTTCAGGGGCTCCAGGAGTACTTCTGGAAAGAGACCGAGGTGAATGCGAAGCTCAACGACATCATGAGCCGCGCGTTCGAAGAAACCTGGGAAACGGCGGAACAGCGCGAGATGCCGATGCGCGTCGCCGCCTACGGCCTGGCGGTGCGACGCGTCGCCGAAGCCACGATCACCCGTGGCATCTACCCGTAAGCCCGACGTCGCCGTCTTCCACTCGGCGGGTTGTCATCTCTGCGAGCGTGCGCTCGAACAGGTGCGCGGGCTGCGCGACGAGCTCGATTTCGAGCTGCGGGAGATCGACATCGCCGGCGATCCCGTTCTCGAGGAGACGTACCGCGCCTGGCTGCCGGTGGTCGAGATCGACGGCCGAAGACGTTTTACGTATCACGTCCAGCTCGATGCGTTCCGGCGTGCGGTTGCACAAGCGGCAGCCGAGTCGTAGCTGCTAGAACGTTTCCGGTTGTTACAAGCTCGACCCAAGGAGGACGCGTGGCAGATCGCCTGACTGTAGGCGTGGCGGCTCGTCTGTCTCGGTACCTCCAGGTGCTGACGCAGGCGCGGAAGATGGGAAAGCAGCGCATCTCCTCGCAGGAGATCGCTGAGTACACGAACATCAACGCCACCCAGATCAGGCGGGATCTGTCTGCGTTCGGCAAGTTCGGCAAGCGCGGGGTCGGCTACAACATCGACTCGCTGCTCGGCGAGATTCGCAAGATTCTTCGGACGCAAGGGCAGCACAACATCGCGCTCATCGGCGCGGGCCGACTCGGCCAGGCGATCGCGAGCTCGCCGATCTTCGCGGAGCACGGCATCAACATCGCCGCCGTCTTCGACAAGGATCCGGCCAAGATCGGCGACTCGATCGGCAACGTCGTCGTCAGCGAGTACGGCGGTCTCGCCGACGCAGTTCGCGACAAGAACATCATCGTCGGTGTCCTCGCGGTCCCCGCGTCCGCGGCCCAGTCGGCGGCCGACGATCTCGTCGCCGCCGGAGTGAAGATCGTCTTCAACTACTCCGAGGCGCTGCTCGAGACACCGGCCGACGTGACCGTGCACACGTCGAACCCTGCGGTTGAGCTGTTGTACGCGCTGTATTTCCATCTGACGTAACGTCAGCCGCCGTGCGGATCCTTATCTGGCACGGCTACTTGCTGGGCGGCACCGGTTCGAACGTCTACACGCGCTCGCTCGCGCGCGAGTGGATGCGCGCTGGACACGACGTCACGATCGTCTGCCAGGAACGACACCCTGAGAATTACGACGTCGGCGGTGCGCGCATCGTCGTGCCCGAGTTGCCGAACCGACTGCTGCCTGTGTTCGTGCTCGACGAGTACGAGGGGCTCGAGGCACGGCTGTTGCAGGACTTCACGCCCGCGCAGCGCGAGGCGTACGTGCAGGCGAACGCGGAGGCGTTGCGCGCGCTCGAGCCGGCCGACGTTGTCTTCGCGAACCACGTGCTGCTCGGAGCGCCCGTCGGTCGCGCGAGCGGCCTGCCCTACGCCGTGAAGGCACACGGCTCGGAGCTCGAGTACTCGATGCGCGGGCGTCCCGAGCTCGCGCGCTGGGGAGCAGAGTCGCTCGCCGAGCGCAGAGGCGGTGTTCGTCGGCTCCGAGCACATCCGCGCCGTACTCGAGGACGTCGTCGGCCACGTCGACCGCGTCCACGAAGTGCCGCCGGGCGTCGATGTGGACGAGTTCGTGCCCGAGGAGCGCGACGCCGCGCTCGCGGCGCTGATCGAAGAGGCACGACGCGACCCTGCCGACGGCGACGAGCGCCATCCGGATCCGGGGAACGCGGAGCGCTTCGCGGCGTTCTTCGCCGAGGAAGCGCCGACGATCGTCTACGTCGGGAAGCTGATCGAGAACAAAGGCGTGCAGGTTCTGTTCGACGCGCTGCGCGACCTCGATGCGCGCGCGGTCGTCGTCGGCTTCGGCGACTACCGAGCCGAGCTCGAAGCGCTCGCGCCGGACCGCGTGCTCTTCACCGGGGCGCTCGAGCATCGCCATCTCGTGCACCTCTTGCCGCTCGCCGACGTCTCGGTCGTGCCCTCGATCTTTCCCGAGGCTTTCGGCATGGTCGCCGCCGAGGCGGCCGCTGCCGGCGTGCCGCCGCTTGTCGCAGACCACTCGGGCCTCGCGGAAGTCGCAGCCGGCATCGCCGCCGAGTATCCGGCGGCATTCAGGCAGCTGACGTCGTTTCCGACCGGTGACGCGGACGCGCTCGGCGAACGTCTTCGCGCGCTGCTCGCGCTCTCTCCGGCCGAGCGCCAGCGCGCTCGGTGCTGGCGGCGCGGCGCGCCGTCGAGCGCAACTGGAGCTGGACGCGGGTCGCCGAGCGCCTGCTCGAACCGCTCGCAGCCGGGCTAGGCTTTCGCCGGTGGGCGACGAGCAGAAGATCGGCTACGTGGAGCTGCTGGCCGCCTCGAAGGCCGCGTTCGAGGACGTCCCCGACTTCACGTCGCGGTGGAGGAGGAGTTCGCGCTCCTCGACCCGTCGACGCTCGGCCTCGTCAACCGCTTCGAGGACGTGCAGCAAGCGGCGGTCGGAACCGACCTCGAGCCGCATCTCGTGGGTGAGCTGATCGCGTCCGAGGTCGAGGTGCGCACGGGCCGCTGTGACACGTTCGCCGACTGCATGGAGCGCGTCGGCGAGCGTCGCGCGCAGCTTCGCTCGCTCGTCGATCCGCTCGGCATCGCCCTCTCGTCGACCGGCACGCATCCGTGGAGCCCGTGGCAGGAGCAGCGGATCATCGATACGCCGCACTACCAGCGCAACAACGAGTACCTGCGCTACGTCGTCTGGCGGAACAACACGTTCGGACTGCACGTGCACGTCGGCATCAACGGCCCAGACCGCGCGATCCGGGTGTGCAGCGCGCTGCGCAACTACCTGCCGGAGCTGCTCGCGGTGTCGGCGAGCTCGCCGTTCGTCGAGGGCGTGTTCACGTACCTGCACTCCGCGCGCACGCAGGTGTTCACGCGCATGTTCCCGCGCTGCGGGATTCCCGACTGGTTCGAAGGCTGGGACGACTGGGAGCAGTACATCCGCTTCCTCTACGAGACCGGCTCGGTGACCGAGCACACGCAGCTCTGGTGGAGCGTGCGCCCGCACCTCCAGTTTCCCGACGGTCGAGATCCGCATCTGCGACGCGCAGCCCGAGGTCGCCGAGGCGCGCTCGCTCGTCGCGCTCATCTACTCGCTGACCGCGCGGATCGCCCGCGCGCTCGACGAGGGCGAGCCGCTGCCGTCGTGGCCGCACCGGCTGCTCGAGGAGAATCTCTGGCGCGCCATCCGCCACGGGCTGTCGGGAGAGCTGATCGACTTCGAGCGGGGCGAGTCGATCCCGGCGCGTGCTCGCATCGAGCAGCTCGTCGAGTGGGTGCAGCCTGTCGCCGACGAGCTCGGCGCGTCACAGTGGCTCACGGTTCCGGAGCGGAACGCCGCGGAGCGGCAGATCGGCTCGTCACGAGGACGGTGCGTCGATGGAGGAGATCTTCACCGAACAGGTGCGGGCCGGTGAGCGAGTCTCAGGCTGAGCCGACCGCAGAGCAGGTCGTCGAGGAGCTGCGCAAGCTCAAGGTCGCCGACATGCTGCTCTCGTCGGCCTCGATGTTCGCGTCGCTCGCCTACGGGAAGCTGGCGCCGGACCTGCGAGACCTGGACGAGGCGCGGCTCGCGATCGACGCGCTGCGTGCGCTCCTCCCGCTGATTCCGGAAGCGGAGCGCCGCGACATCCAGGAGGTCGTGACGAACCTCCAGCTCGCCTACGCGGACGCAGCGAAGAGCGAGTGACCGCACCCGCCGTGCTCGCTGCGCAACTCGTGCGCGCGGATGCGGCCCTGCACGCGCACGTCACGGTCGGCGTTGCGCTGGCGCAGCAGCGCATCGTGCTCCGCCTCTCCGATCGACCCGGCGCTCTCGCGGCAGGTCATCCGTCTACTGCCGTCGAGACTTGCACGCGATGTGACGGACGACGTTCTCGCGCACCGCGAGCTCGCGCGGCTCACGCCGCCGCAGCCGCTGTCGGCGTTTCGCGTGGGACCGGCGGCCGCTGCGGCGAAGCTTCGCGCGTACTACGCGCGAGGGACAGCGCCGAAGCGCCATCCCGTGGCAGGTGCTCGCCGCCGTGAACTACGTCGAGTCCGACTTCGGCCGCGTGCGCCAGTCGAGCGTCTCCGGCGCTCAAGGGCCGATGCAGTTCATGCCGTCGACCTGGGCGGCCTACGGCCGCGGCAACGTCCACGATCCGCGTCAGGCGATCCTCGGTGCGGCCCGCTTTCTCCATGCGGCCGGCGGGACGGTCGACGAGCGGGCGGCCCTCCATCGCTACAACCCCTCCTGGGCCTATGTCGACGCGATCGAGCGCTACGCGGGCCGGATCCGCCGCGATCCCCAGGCTTTTCTCGTCTACTACGCCCGCCGCCTGATCGTCCGGACGCCGCAGGGCTACCGACGACTAACGCGCTTGTGATACATAATCGCCCGCGCCGGGTCTTGCCCGGCGCTGACTTTGTGACGACGGACTCGATCAGGGGGAGCCCGAAAACGATGAGCTGGTTTTCTGACCACGCAGTTCTGTTCGCGCTGATTTGCGCCGGCGCGGCCGTCGCCTACGGGCTCGGCCTCACGAGGTGGATCCTCGCGCAGCCCGCAGGCACGGAGCGGATGCAGGAGATCTCACGCGCCGTGCAGGAAGGCGCCGCGGCCTATCTGCGCCGCCAGTACATCACGATCGCCGGCGTCGCGATCGTCCCGTTCCTGCTGCTCGGCTTGTACAACAAGCTCGGCTGGGGGACGGCCGTCGGGCTTCCTGATCGGCGCCGTGCTCTCGTCGGCGGCCGGCTTCATCGGGATGAACGTCGCCGTGCGGTCGAACGTGCGCACCGCGGAGGCGGCCCGCTCGGGCCTGTCGCCGGCGCTCAACGTCGCGTTCCGCGCGGGCTCGGTCACCGGCCTCCTCGTCGTCGGCCTCGGCCTGCTCGGCGTCGCCGGCTACTACTGGGCGCTCACGGGCTGGCTCGGCCACACGCCGAACTCGGCGATCAAGGACCTGCTCGGCCTCGCCTTCGGCGGCTCGCTCATCTCGGTCTTCGCGCGTCTCGGCGGCGGCATCTTCACGAAGGCCGCCGACGTCGGCGCCGACCTGGTCGGCAAGCTCGAGGCGGGCATCCCGGAGGACGACCCGCGCAACCCGGCCGTGATCGCGGACAACGTCGGCGACAACGTCGGCGACTGCGCCGGCATGGCCGCCGACCTGTTCGAGACGTACGCGGTCACCGCGGTCGCCGTGATGCTGCTCGGCATCACCGGCGGGGCGGCGACCACCGGCAAGCATCTCTGGCTCTTCCCGCTCGCGATCGGCGGCCTCTCGATCCTCACGTCGATCATCGGCTCGCTCTTCGCGCGCGTGCGCGAGGGCGGCAACGTGATGAACGCGCTCTACCGCAGCGTGCTCGTCGCGACGGTGTTGAGCGCGCTCGGCTTCATCCCGATCACGCTCGGCTTCTGCACCAGCGGCCGGTTCAGCTTCTGGCACCTGTACGTCGCTGAGCTCGTCGGGCTCGTCGTCACGTTCTTGCTCGTCGGCATCACCGAGTACTACACCGGCACGCGCTGGAATCCCGTGAAGGCGATCGCGAGGGCGTCGGAGACCGGCCACGCGACGAACATCATCGAAGGCCTCGCCATCGGCATGCAGGCGACGGCGCTGCCGGTGATCGTCATCGCTGCCGGCATCCTGATCGCGAATCACGTCGCCGGCCTCTACGGCATCGGCGTCGCGGTCATGGCGCAGCTCTCGATGACCGGCCTGATCGTCGCGCTCGACGCGTACGGGCCTGTCACCGACAACGCGGGCGGCATCGCCGAGATGGCCGACCTCCCGCCGGAGGTGCGCGCGATCACCGACCCGCTCGACGCGGTCGGCAACACGACGAAGGCAGTCACGAAGGGCTACGCGATCGGCTCGGCCGCGCTCGCTGCGCTCGTCCTCTTCGGCTCGTACGCCGACGGCATCCACACGCAGGGCGCAGGGCACGGCAGCCTCGGCACGCTGACGTTCGATCTCTCGAACGCCTGGGTGATCGCCGGCCTGCTCATCGGCGGCCTCATGCCGTTCCTGTTCGCGTCGCTCGCCATGCAGGCGGTCGGCCGCGTCGGCGGCGAGGTCGTGCAGGAGGTGCGCCGCCAGTTCCGCGAGAACCCCGGGATCATGGAGGGGACGACGCGTCCCGAGTACGGTCGCGCGATCGACATCGTCACGAAGTCCGCGCTCCGCAGCATGCTGCTGCCCGCGCTCGTGCCGATCGGGTTCCCGATCGTCGTCGGGATCATCAACGCGCGGATGCTCGGCGGCCTGCTGATCGGCACGATCGTCACCGGCCTCTTCCTCGCGATCGCGATGACCGCCGGCGGCGGCGCGTGGGACAACGCGAAGAAGACGATCGAGGACGGCGCGCACGGCGGCAAGGGCTCGGAGGCGCACAACGCCTCGATCACGGGCGACACGGTCGGCGATCCCTACAAGGACACCGCCGGTCCCGCGATCAACCCGATGATCAAGATCGCGAACATCGTCGCGATTCTGATCATCCCGCTGATCATCTCGATTCACGGCTAAGCCTGAAAGCGGTGCCAGGCACCGCGTCGCGGTGCCTGGCTCCGATCTTGAGCCTCGCTTGAGGCGCACCTGAGTACCGTCAGTCGCATGAAGCGACTCGCGGTCGGATTGCTTGCCAGCGCGGTCGCCGTCGCTGTCGTCACGGCGGCGATCGAGCTCCTCAAGCCGTACGTCCCCGTGCTGAGCCTCGGCGTCCTCTACGTGTTCGCCGTCCTGCCGATCGCGGTCGTGTACGGGCTCGGCCTCGCGCTCGTCGTCTCGATCGCGAGCATGCTCGCCTTCAACTGGTTCCACCTGCCGCCGGTGCACACGTTCACGCTGGCGGACAGCGAGAACTGGTTCGCGCTCGCGGTGTACCTCGCGACCGCCGTCGTCGTCAGCGAGCTCGCCGCCCGGGCCAGACGGCGCGCGGTCGCAGCGGAGCAGCGCGAGCGGGAGTCGGCGCTGCTCGCACGAGCTCGCGACCGACCTCCTGAGCGGGCGAGACCTCGAAGTCGAGATCGGCGAGATCGGCTCGCGCGCGGCCGGTGTCCTCGGCGCAGCGAGCGGCCGAGATCGAGCTCGGCGAGCCGCACCGGCCGCCGCGCTCGCTGCTCGCCGTTTCCGCTCGCAGATCGACGGGCGGATGGTCGGCACGCTCTACACGCCGGAGGGCTCCGACCCGAGCATCGCCGTCCAGCACCGCTTCCTGCCCGCGCTTGCGGCGCTCCTCGCTGTGGCGGTCGATCACTCGAGGCTCGAGCGCGACGCGCTCGAGACCGAGGCGCTGCGCCGCAGCGACCTCGTCAAGACCGCGCTCCTCCGCGCGGTCTCGCACGACCTGCGCTCACCGCTCACCGGGATCAGCACGGCCATCGGCGCGCTTGCGCAACCGGACGCTCCAGTCTGAGCGACGCCGACCGCGACGAGCTGCTCGAGACGATCGATCTCGACGCCGACCGCCTCGCCCGCCTCGTCGGCGACCTACTCGACCTGTCGCGCCTCGAGGCCGGCGGAGCGGCGCCCGACCGCGAGCTGTGGTCGCTCGACGACCTCGCCCGCGAGGCCGCCGACTCGCTCGGCGCGCGCGAGCGCGTCGACGTCGTCGGCGAAGCACCGCTCGTCAACGTCGACGGCGTGCAGGTGCAGCGCGTGCTCGCCAACCTGATCGAGAACGCGCTCAGGTTCTCGCCAGCCGACGCGCATGTCGTCGTGCGCATCACCGCGACGCGCAAGGAGGCGATCGTCCGCGTCGTCGACCAGGGGCACGGTGTTCCCGAGGGCGAGCTCGAGCGCGTCTTCGAGCCGTTCTACCGTCGCAACGGCGACACGAGCTCGGGCGCGGGCCTCGGCCTCGCGATCGCGCGCGGCTTCGCTGCGGCGAACGACGGCCGGGTCTGGGCCGAGTCGCGGCCCGGGCAGGGCGCGACGTTCGCGCTGGCGCTGCCCGTCGTCGCGGTTCCCGTGGAGCTCCAGGCATGAACGGCCAGCGCGTCCTCGTCGTCGACGACGAGCCGCAGATCCTGCGCGCGCTCCGCGCGACACTGCGCGGCGCCGGCTACACGGTCGACGCCGCGGCGACGGCGGGCGAGGCGCTCACCGCGGCGGCGGCACACCCGCCTGAGGCGGTGATCCTCGATCTCGTCCTCCCGGACGGCAACGGCACGGACGTCTGCCGGGAGTTGCGCGCGTGGAGCGATGCGCCCGTGATCGTCCTGTCGGCGGTGGGGGAGGAACGGCAGAAGATCGCGGCACTCGACGCGGGCGCCGACGACTACGTCACGAAGCCGTTCAGCGTCGACGAGCTCCTCGCGCGCCTGCGCGCGGTCCTGCGGCGGCGTGCGTCCGACGCAGGAGCCTGTGCTCAAGGTCGGAGCGACTTCACATCGACGTGCCGCGAGCGCATCGTCACGATGTACGGCGAGCGCGTGAAGCTCAGCCCGCACGAGTTCGACCTCCTGCGCGTGCTCGCGCAGAACCAGGGCAAGCTGCTCACGCACAGGATGCTGCTACGCGAGGTGTGGGGCCCGGCGTACCAGGTCGAGGCGCACTATCTCCACGTCTACATCTCGCACCTGCGCAAGAAGATCGAGCCCGACCCGACGAGCCCGCGCTACCTGCTGACCGAGCCAGGCGCCGGCTACCGGCTCGTCGAGCCCGTTTAGACAGACTTTAGGCCCAGGATGGGCGTCTTCAGTTGTCGTTGACGCGGGCGGCCTAGCTTCCTAAGGATGTTCGACGTTGGAATGCTCGCAATCGCCGCCGCGTGCTTCGCGTGCATCTTCGCGATCTTCTGGGCCCTGGAGAAGATCTGATGGCGGCGGGCGACGCTGTTCGGTCTTGTGCTCTCGCTGGCCGTCTTCGTCTACCTCCTCTACGCGCTTTTCCGAGGGGAGCGGTTCTAGACCATGAGCGCGCAGGGCATCGGCCAGATCGTCGTTCTACGCCGCAGTGCTGATCGCGCTCGGCTATCCGCTCGGGATCTGGATGTCCCGCGTGTACCTGCGAGAGCGCGAGGGCGTCGTCGAGCGCGGCTTCTACCGCCTGCTCGGACGCAAGAGCGCCGAGGAGCAGGACTGGAAGACGTACGGCAAGAACGTTCTCGTCTTCAGCGTCCTCTTCTCGCTCGTGGTCTACGGGATCCAGCGCCTGCAGGGCCATCTGTTCCTGAACCCCGACCACATGAAGGGCGTCGCGCCGCACATCGCACTGAACACGACGCGCGAGCTTCGTCACGAACACGAACTGGCAGTACTACGGCGGCGAGTTCACGATGTCGTACCTGACCCAGATGGCCGGCCTCGCGGTCCAGAACTTCGTCTCGGCCGGCGTCGGGATGGCTGTGCTCGCGGCGGTAATCCGCGGAATCGCCCGCCGCTCGACGAACACGCTCGGAAACTTCTGGCGCGACCTCTACCGGTCGGTCGTCTTCATCCTGCTTCCGCTCTCGATCCTGCTCGCGGTCATTCTCATCTCGCAGGGCGTGCCGCAGACGTTCCACGGGCACGCGACGGCGACGACGCTGCAGGGCGCGCATCAGATGATCGCGCGCGGCCCCTATGCCTCGCAGGAGGCGATCAAGCAGCTCGGGACGAACGGCGGCGGCCCGTACAACGCGAACTCGTCCGTGCCGTTCGAGAACCCGAACGGATTGACGAACTTCCTCGAGCTGCTCGCGATCTTGCTCATTCCGGCCGGCCAGGTCTTCATGTTCGGGAGAATGGTCAACGCGCGCAGGCACGCGGCGATGGTCTTCGCGGCGATGTTCGCGATGTTCGCGATCGGCGTCGCCGTCAACCTGCCGTCGGAGCAGCACGGCTCGCAGGTGCTGCGCAACTCCGGCGTGAACATCACCCAGGGTCACGGTCAGAGCGGCGGGAACATGGCCGACAAGGAAGTCCGCTTCGGCATCGCCAATACCGCAACGTGGACGGTGGCGACGAGCGACGCGTCGAACGGCTCGGTGAACGGCGGCTTCGACGCGCAGACGCCCTCTGGCGGAGCTGTGCCTCTGGTCAACCTCTTCGTCGGCGAGGTGATCTTCGGCGGCGTCGGCTCGGGTCTCTACGGGATGTTCTTCTACATCCTGATCGCGGTCTTCATCGCCGGGCTGATGGTCGGCCGCACGCCGGAGTACCTCGGGAAGAAGATCGAGGCGCGCGAGATCAAGATCGCTGCGCTCGGCGCGCTCTTCGTACCGACGATGGTGCTGGTGATGGCGGCCGTCGCGATCGTGACGAAGTCCGGTCTCGCGTCGGTCTTCAACCAGGGCGTCCACGGCTTCACCGAGACGCTGTACGCCTACGACTCGCAAGGGAACAACAACGGCAGCGCGTTCGCCGGCTACGGCGCGACGAGCTTCTCGGCAACCCTCGGCACGGTCGCGATGTACTTCGGGCGCTTCGTGCCGCTGCTCGCCGCGCTCGCCCTCGGCGGCTCGCTCGCGCAGAAGAAGAGTCGTGCCCGCGTCTGCCGGCACCTTCCGCACGGACGGCCCGACGTTCGCCGTGCTGCTGACGGGCGTGATCGTGCTGACGGCCGGTCTCATGATCTTGCCGGCGCTGACGCTCGGCCCGATCGTCGAAGGGCTGATGCACTGATGACTGCTGTTGTGCGTTCTGCGATCGTCGTCGTGCTGGCAACGGTCGTCTTCGGCTTCGCGTACCCGGCGCTGATGACCGCGCTTCGCGTCGGTGGCCTTCCCGGGCAAGTCGACGGCCAGCCTGACGCACCGCAACGGGCACATCGTCGGCTCGCGGCTCGCGGCCCAGAGCTTCACCTGGCCGCGCTACTTCCACGAGCGTCCGTCCGGAACGGCGCCGGCCTACAACGCAGGCGCGACGACGTTCTTGAACCTCGGGCCGACGAGCTCCGGATCTGGCGAAGCTCGTCGCGCAGAACGCCCAGGCAATCCTGAAGCTCGAGCGGCCGTACAACCCGGGGCTCACGATTCACGACATTCCCGTCGACGCCGTGACGACGTCGGGCTCGGGCATCGATCCGGACATCTCGCCCGCCTACGCCGCGCTCCAGGCGCGTCGCGTAGCGGCCGTCCGGCATCTGCCGCTCGCGACCGTCCAGCAGCTGATCAAGCAGAACACCGACGGCCGGAGCCTCGGCTTCTTCGGCGAGCCCGGCGTCAACGTCCTCGAGCTCAACCTCGCACTCGATGGCCGCTAGAGCAAGGAAGCATCTTCAGCCGCGAGCTCGTGCTCGCAGCGATCCGGGACTCGTTCCCGAAGCTCGATCCGCGGCTGCAGATCAAGAACCCGGTGATGTTCATCGTCGAGCTCGGCAGCGTGATCACGACGGTGATCTTCTTCATCGATCTCGTCGCGCGGACACACCGGCAGCCTCTGGTTCGTCGGCGTGATCGCCGTCTGGCTCTGGCTGACCGTGCTCTTTGCGAACTTCGCCGAGGCGATCGCCGAAGGCCGCGGCAAGGCGCAGGCCGACGCGCTTCGCGCGACACGCACGACGACGAATGCGCGGCTGCGCGACGGCCGATCGGTGCCCGCGGCGGAGCTGCAGCGCGGCGATGTCGTGATCGTCGAAGCGGGCGAGATCATCCCCGCGGACGGCGAGATCATCGAAGGCGTCGGCTCGGTCGACGAGTCGGCGATCACCGGCGAGTCGGCGCCCGTGATCCGCGAGTCCGGCGGCGACCGCTCGGCGGTTACGGGCGGCACGAAGCTCCTCTCCGACCGGCTCGTGATCGAGGTCACGCAGGAGCCGGGCAAGTCGTTCCTCGATCGCATGATCGCGCTCGTCGAGGGCGCGGAGCGCCGCAAGACGCCGAACGAGATCGCCCTCAACATCCTCCTCGCCGGGCTGACGATCACCTTCCTCGCCGCCGTCGTGACGCTGCGGCCGTACGCGCTCTATGCCGGCACGCTCGACCTCGCAGACGGTGCTGATCGCGCTGCTCGTCGCGCTCATCCCGACGACGATCGGCGCGCTGCTCTCGGCGATCGGCATCGCGGGCATGGATCGACTCGTGCAGCGCAACGTGCTCGCGATGTCGGGCCGCGCCGTCGAAGCCTCCGGCGACGTCGACGTGCTGCTGCTCGACAAGACGGGAACGATCACCCTCGGCAACCGTCAGGCGGCCGAGTTCCTGCCGGTCAACGGCGTCGAGGAACGCGAGCTGGCCGAGGTCGCGCAGCTCGCGTCGCTCGCCGACGAGACGCCGGAGGGGCGCTCGATCGTCGTCCTCGCGAAGGAGCGCTTCGGGCTGCGCGAGCGGGAGCTCGGCGAGCACGAGTTCATCCCGTTCAGCGCGACGACTCGGATGAGCGGCGTGAACATGAACGGCACGCTCATCCGCAAGGGTGCCGCCGACGCGGTGAAGACGTTCATCGCCGAGCAGGGCGGCAGCGCTCCGGCCCGAGCTCGACCAGATCGTCCAGGGAGTCGCCGAGCAGGGCGGCACGCCGCTCGTCGTCTCCCGCGACAACTGGGCGCTCGGCGTCGTCTACTTGAAGGACATCGTGAAGGGCGGCATGAACGAGCGCTTCGACGAGCTGCGCCGCATGGGCATCCGCACGGTGATGATCACCGGCGACAACCGCGTCACCGCGGCCGTGATCGCGCAGGAGGCCGGCGTCGACGACTTTCTCGCCGAGGCGACGCCGGAGACGAAGATGGCGCTGATCAAGGAGGAGCAGGGCAAGGGTCGGATGGTCGCGATGACGGGCGACGGCACGAACGACGCTCCCGCGCTCGCGCAGGCCGACGTCGGCGTCGCGATGAACACCGGCACGACCGCAGCGAAGGAGGCCGGCAACATGGTCGACCTCGACTCGAACCCGACGAAGCTCATCGAGATCGTCGAAGTCGGCAAGCAGCTGCTGATCACTCGCGGCGCGCTCACGACGTTCTCGATCGCGAACGACGTCGCGAAGTACTTCGCGATCCTGCCCGCGATGTTCGCGTTCACGTACGCCGCGAAGCCGGGAGCAGCGCGGACCGCTCAACTCGCTCAACATCATGCACCTCGGCGATCCGAAGAGCGCGATCGTCTCCGCGATCATCTTCAACGCCTTGATCATCCCGGCCCTCGTTCCGCTGGCGCTGCGCGGCGTGAAGTACCGCGCGATCGGCGCCACTGCCCTGCTGCGGCGCAACCTGTTGATCTACGGGCTCGGCGGCGTCATCCTTCCCTTCGTCGGTATCAAGCTGATCGACCTGGTGGTACACAACCTGCTCGGCGCGTAGGCGGCCAGTGCGCGGTCGCTACCGCATTCTCCTCGGCATGGCAGCGGGCGTCGGCAAGACGTACCGGATGCTCCAGGAGGGGCAGCAGGCGCAGGTCGACGGCCGCGACGTCGTGATCGGCTATCTCGAGCCGCACGACCGGCCGGAGACGTCGGCGCAGGCGGACGGCCTCGAGGTCGTCCCGCGACTCCGCGCACAACACGGCGGGCTCGAGCTCAACGAGATGGACGTCGACGCGGTGATCCGTCGCGCTCCGGAGCTCGCGCTCGTCGACGAGCTCGCGCACACGAACGCGCCGGGCACGCGAAACGAGAAGCGCTACCAGGACATCGAGGAGATCCTCGACGCGGGCATCGACGTCATCTCGACCGTCAACGTGCAGCACCTCGAGAGCCTGAACGACGCGATCGCCGAGCTGACCGACGTCCGCGTGCGCGAGACGTTCCCCGACCGCGTGCTCGAGGACGCGGACGAGGTCGTGCTCGTCGACCTCACGCCCGAAGCGCTCCAGGAGCGCTTGCGCGCGGGCAAGGTCTATCCGCGGGAGCGTGCCACGGTCGCGCTGGAGAACTTCTTCCGCGTCGACAAGCTGTCGGCGCTCCGGGAGCTCGCGCTGCGGGAGGTGGCCGAGGACGTCGGGCAGCGCCGGCAGGCCAACGTGCTCGATCCGCTCAGCCAGCAGGCGATCGCGGAGCGCGTGCTCGCGCTTGTCGAGCCGCAGCCCAAGTCGCAGCGGATCATGCGCCGCGCGTGGCGGTCGGCCGAGCGGCTCTCGGGGCAGCTCGACGCGATCTGGGTGCGCAAGCCGGGGCAGGAGCTGACCGAAGAGCAACAGGTCGCGCTCGGCGCGCTCCGTCGCCTCGCCGTCGTGCTCGGCGCGCACTTCCTCGAGGAGGAGGGCGACGATCTCGTCGCCACCGTGCGCCGGGTCGTGTACGAGCGCGGCACGACGTACGTGTTCGTCGGCACGCCGGACGAGAGCCGCCGCCGCGAGATCCTCCGCGGCTCGCTCCTCTCGAGGCTCGTGCGCGAGCTGCCGGGCGTCGACATCCGCGTTGTCGCCAACCGAGCCGATCGCCCGGAGGCCGGCTCGTGAGTGGGCTCGACGCGGGGCTGCTCGCCCTCGTTGCGGCGCTCGCAGCCGCGCTTGCGGTGACGGTCGTGTCGCGACGTCCGCCGCGACGCCTGCCGATTGCGGGCGAGGCACGCCGCATCCTCGTGCCGTTCAGGGAGAGCTCGAGCCGACCGTCCTCGACGCCGCGATTCGCATCGCTCGCGCCGAGGACGCCGTCCTCGTCCCGGCGTACCTGCTGATCGTTCCCGCTCCGCTACGCCGAGGACTCGCCGCTCAAGGACCAGGTCGAGGTGGCGATGCCGCTGCTCGAGGCGGTCGAGCACGCGGCGTTGCGAGCGGGCGTCCCGGTCGATGCGCGCATCGAGAAAGGAAGGACGCTCACGCATGCGCTGAAGCGCCTGTGGGAGGTCGAGCGGTTCGACCGCATCGTCGCTCCGGCGCCGGTCCCGGGTGCCCCAGGCTTCAGCGAGAAGCAGCTCGCCTGGCTGCTGACGAATGCTCCCGACCGAGACGGTGGTGTTGAAGCCCGCTGCGTGAACTACGGTTGGCCGCATGAAGAAGCGCGGCGAGCTCCTCGTCGGTGTGCTCGCAAGTGCGGGCGCCGTCGTCTTCGTGACGGCTGCGATCGCGGTCGTCAAGCGCTGGGTCCCGGTGCTCAGCCTCGGCGTCCTCTACATCTTCGCGGTGCTGCCCGGTTGCGGTTGTCTGGGGGCTCGCGCTCGCCACCGCCGTGTCGATCGCGAGCATGCTCGCGTTCAACTGGTTCTTCCTGCCGCCGACCCACACGTTCCAGCTGCGCGACGGCGCGAACTGGGCGGTGCTCGCCGTGTATCTCGTGACGGCGGTCGTCGTCAGCGCGCTCGCCGCCCAGGCCCGCCGCCGCGCCGAGCTCGCAGAGCTGCGGGAACGGGAGGCCGCTGCTCGTGCAGCCGCGGAGCTCGAGGCGGAGGCGCTCCGGCGCAGCGACACGCTGAAGACGGCGCTGCTGCACGCCGTGTCGCACGATCTGCGTTCTCCGCTCACGGCGATCCTCGCGGCGGCGTCGGGGCTCGGCAATCCCGACGTCCGGCTCGCCCGCTCCGACCGTGACGACCTCGTCGACGACGATTCGCGCCGAGGCCGAGCGGCTGAACCGGATCGTCGGCAACCTCCTCGACCTCTCGCGGCTGCAGAGCGGCGTCGCAGCGCCGCACCAGGAGCTGTGGACGGCCGACGATCTCGTCTCGCGCGCGCTCGACGAGCTTGGGCCTCGCGGCGAGCGCGTCGTCACCGAGCTCGACGAGGATGCGCCGCCGGTGCACACCGACGCGGCGCAGATCGAGCGCGCGCTCGTGAACCTGCTCGACAATGCGCTGAAGTTCTCACCGCCCGACGCGCCTGTCCACGTCCGCGTCGAGTCACGCGACCACGAGCTGCTGCTTCATGTTCAGGACTCAGGCCCCGGCGTGCCCGCGGCCGATCGCGAGCTCGTCTTCGAGCCCTTCCGCCGCGGCAACGGCAGCGCGCAGGGCGCCGGGCTCGGGCTCGCGATCGCGCGGGGCTTCGCCGAGGTCAACGGCGCGCGAGTCTGGGCCGAAGACGACGGAGGCGGGCACTTCGTGCTCGCGCTGCCGGTATGACGCGCATCCTCGTCGTCGACGACGAGCCGCAGATCCTGCGCGCGCTGCAGACGAGCCTGCGAGGGGCGGGGTACGACGTCGAGACTGCGACGACGGCCGAGCAGGCGCTGACGCTCGCCGCCGTGCGTCCGCCCGATGCGGTCATCCTCGACCTCGTGCTGCCCGACCGGCGCGGCACAGAGGTCGCCCGCGAGCTGCGCGCCTGGAGCAAGGCGCCGATCATCGTGCTCTCGGTCGTCGGCGACGAGAGCGAGAAGGTCGCCGCACTGGACGCCGGCGCAGACGACTACGTCACGAAGCCGTTCGGCGTCGACGAGTTGCTCGCGCGTTTGCGTGCGGCGCTTCGCCGGGCCGAGCCGTCGACCGAGCCTGTGCTCGAGGTCGGCGGATCTTCGCATCGATCTCGAGCGCCGCGAGGTCACGCAGAAGCGGCGAGCGCGTCCAATTGACGCCGCACGAGTACGGCTTCTTGACGCTGCTGGCTCGGAACGAGGGCAAGCTGCTGACGCACAAGGCGATCCTCCGCGAGGTGTGGGGCGAGGCGTACTCCGACGAGTCGCATTACCTCCACGTCTACGTCTCGCAGCTGCGGCGGAAGCTCGAGCCCGACCCGGCGCGGCCGCGCACGATCCTCACGGAGCCGGGCGTCGGCTACCGGCTCGTCGATCCCTTGAGAGATTCCTGAGGCGCGGCCGCGGAACCTTGAGTACGGCCTGAGGCAGGTGCCGGCCTACGGTCGAAGCATGGTCTCGACGCCTCGATCTGCCCCGCCCCGGAAAGGCTGCACTTCCGTACGCGGCGCTGGCCGTTGTCGCGCTCGCGCTCGATATCGATCCGCGGCTTCCGTGGATCGCAGGGGTCGCCGGCGCCTTGCTGTTCGCGTACCGCGGGCACGGTGCGCACCGTGCGCGCCCATCACGAGCTCGTCGCCGTCCGCCGGACCGCCGACCGGCTGATCGTCCACAACCCGCTCAGCCGCGACGCGTCCGATCTCGTGCGCTGGCGCTGCGAGGGAGCTGACGACCTACGCGAAGCGCGAGCGCCTGCGGCGAGACATCGAGCGTCTGCTGCGGTCGCTCGATCCGGCCCGGCTGCCGTCGGCGTCGCCGCTCAAGCGCCCGGCCGCGCGCGGCTCCAGGGATCTCTTCGAGGCGCTCGCCACACGCCTGGGCGACGAGCAGCCAGTGGCGGCCCGGGGAATGCTGCTCGCGCAGAGCCTGCTCCACGACGCGACGAGCCCGCTCTTCGCGGAGGACGCCGACACGCTGCTCGCACCCGCGCTTCGCCGCGTGACGGGGGCGCTCGAGCCGTGACGGAGGTTCTCGCACCGCCGCGACGTTTCCGGCGGCTCTTCGTCGGCCGCCCGATGCGGACGGGGCAGCTCGAAGAGACGCTGCTCTCGAAGACGCTCGCGCTGCCGATCTTCGCCTCGGACCCGCTGTCGTCGGTCGCCTACGCGACCGAGTCGGCGCTCGTCGTGCTGCTCGCCGTCTCGGCGGCGTCGGCGCATCTCGTCTTCCCGATCTCGATCGCGATCGCAGCGCTTCTCGCCATCGTCGTCGTTTCGTACATGCAGACCGTGCGCGCCTACGAGACGAGCGGTGGCGCGTACATCGTCGCGCGCGAGAACCTCGGCAAGCTGCCGAGCCTCGTCGGCGCGGCGGCGCTCCTCACCGACTACGTGCTGACGGTCGCCGTGTCGATCTCGGCCGGAATCTTCGCCGTAACGTCGCTTCGCTCCATCGCTCGCCGGCCACAAGGTCGCACTCTCGCTCGGGTGCCTCGTCTTGATCGTGCTCGCCAATCTGCGCGGCGTTCGTGAGTCGGGGCTCGTGTTCGCGCTCCCGACCTATCTCTTCGTCACCGCCGTCGGAGTGCTCGTCGTCGTCGGGGTCATCGAGCTGGCGACAGGCCACGCGCACCACGCCGTCGTGCCGCACGCTCTGCCGGTAGGGACCGGCACGATCACGCTCTTCGTGCTCCTGCGCGCCTTCTCGTCCGGTTCGACGGCGCTCACCGGGGTCGAGGCGATCGCCAACGGCGTGAACGCCTTCCGCAAGCCGCACGGCAAGAACGCAGCCGCCACCTTGGCGATCCTCGGCTCGATCGCGATCTTCCTCTTCCTCGGCGTCTCGTATCTCGCGGTGCATCTGCACGCGCGGCCGAGCGCGACGGCGTCGGTCGTGTCTCAGATCGCGCGCGCGGTCTTCCCGGCAGGGTCGGTCGCGAGCTTCATGTACTACGCCGTGCAGGGGCTGACGCTGCTCGTTTTGATCCTCGCCGCGAATACGTCCTTCCAGGGTTTTCCGAGGCTCTCGGCGCTGCTTGCCCGCGACGGCTTCGCGCCTCGCCAGTTCACGAACCTTGGCGACCGCCTGGTCTTCTCGAACGGGATGCTCGTGCTTGCGACCATCGCCGGCTTGTTGCTCTGGATCTATGGCGCGAATACGAACAACCTCATCCACCTCTACGTGATCGGGGTCTTCACCGCGTTCACGCTGTCGCAGGCGGGAATGGTGCGCTACTGGTTCACGCGCGGCGGCCCGCGCTGGCGAATGAGAGCGCTCGTGAACGGTGTCGGGGCGAGCGCGACGGGAGTCGTGGCGCTGGTTGTCATCTATACGAAGTTCGCAGGCGGCGCGTGGCTCGTGACCGTCGCCATCCCCGTGCTCGTGGTGGGGATGCTCGGTGTGCGACGGCATTACGAACGCCTGGCACGCCGGCTGAGCGCCGGCGCTGAGGCGGTCGTGGCGGCGCCGCGCGGCACGCAACACGACGCTGCTCGTCGTCGAGCAAATCGACGAAGCCACGGAGAAAGCACTGCGGATCGCGCGCGCGATGTCGAACGACGACGTGCGGGTGATTCACGTGCCGGCGCGGGGCACCGATCCGGGCATCCGCGCGCGCTGGTTCAAGCTCGCAGGCGAGCCGCTCGAAGCGCTCGATCCGAAGCTCGGCGTCACCGAGGCCGTGCTCGAGCAGGTGTGGCGCCTCCCGCGCAGCGAGTCCGACTTCGTGACGGTGGTCGTGCCGGAGCTCTTCGACAGTCGCTTCGCTCCTCGAGCAGGTGCGCCGCCCGCGCGAGTTCGCACTCAAGCTTCGGCTGCTCTCCGAGCCCGGCGTCGTCGTCGCCGACGTGCCGGTCGTGCGGGGGAGTGCCGACGCCGGAGCCCAAGCGTCTGATCGCACGCGTCCTCGTCTCCGGCGTGAATGCCGTTTCGATGCGCGCGGTGAACTACGCCGGCACGCTGGACGTCGACGACGTGCGAGCAGTGCACTTCGCGTTCAGCACCGAGGACGCAGAAGCCATCCGCGCCGAGTGGCGCCACCATGGACCCCGGATCCCGCTCGAGATCGTCGATGCGCCGTACCGCGACGTCGGCCGCCCGCTGCTCGGCTACCTCCGCGGGCTCGACGGACGAGGAGGGCACCGAGGTGCTGGTGTTGATGCCCGAGCTCTACACCCGCGGCTGGCGGCGGCTTCTGCACAACCAGAAAGCGCTCTACGTGAAGCGGCTCCTCTTGTTCGAGCCGCACGTGATCCTCGCCTCGGTGCCGTACCAGCTACTGCGCTAGCCTCGCGGCGGACTAGAGTCCGCCGGTGGCCAGGCGAAGACGGCAGGCCCACGAGCTCGAACGCGTTCTCGGGGCAAATGCGCTGTTCGCAACCGCGTACGGCAACGTCGGCTCGTCGATCTACTACGCGCTCGGCCTGACCGCAGGCATCGCGCTCGGCCTCACGCCGCTCGTCTTCATCATCAGCGGGATCATCTTCGCGGCCACTGCCGCGACGTACGCGGAAGGGACGGTCCACTACCCGGAGGCGGGCGGCTCGTCTTCGTTCGCGCGGCACGCCTTCAACGAGCTCGTCTCGTTCGGGGCGGCGTGGGCGCAGATGCTCAATTACGTGATCACCGTCGCCATCTCGGTGATCTTCGTTCCCCACTATCTCTCGATCTTCTGGGAGCCGCTGCGGACGACGCCGTGGGACGTCATCGTCGGCATCGGCCTCACCTGGGTGCTCGTCGCCTTGAACGTCGTCGGCATCCAGGAGGCGGCGAAGCTGAACGTCGTGCTCGCGGTCGTCGACTTCGCGACGCAGCTGATACTGGTCGGCCTCGGCTTCTTTCTCATCTTCTCGCCGCACATCCTTTCTGCCAACATCCACTTCGGCAAAGCGCCGACCTGGTCGAACTTCGCGCTTGCGATCCCGGTCGCGATGATCGCCTACACGGGGATCGAAACGGTGTCCAACCTTGCCGAAGAGGCGCGTGACCCGCTGCGTTCGATCCCGAAGGCGATCTCGTGGGTGGCGATCGCGGTCTTCGCGATCTACTTCACGTTGCCGTGGATCGCGCTGTCGGCGATGCCCGTCGTCAAGCACGGCTCGCACTACGTCACGCAGCTCGGCGAGAACCCGCCGCACGGCTTCAAGAACGATCCCGTGCTCGGGCTCGTGGAGAACCTCGGCCTGCACGGCGTGGTGCTCTCGGCGGCGAAGATCTACGTCGGCATCCTCGCCGCGACGATTCTTTTCATCGCGACGAATGCGGGCGTGATCGGGGCATCGCGCATCACGTACTCGATGGCGGCATATCGGCAGCTGCCGTCGATCTTCCGCCGGTTGCACCAGAAGTTCAGGACGCCGTGGCTTTCGCTCGTCATCTTCGCGGGCGTTGCACCGACGCTCTTCGTGCTCTCCGGCCAGGTCGACTTCCTCGGCCGTATGTACGCGTTCGGCGCGATGCTCTCGTTCACGATCGCGCACGTCGCCGTGACCGCCCTGAGAGTGCGCAAGCGCGACGAGGAATCGCCCTGGCGCGCGCGGCCGAATTTCAGGGTAGGCGGCATCGACTGGCCGATCTTCGCGATCGTCGGGCGGCCTCGGCACCGGGATCGCGTGGCTCGTCGTTGTCGTGCAAGACGCGCCGACGCGCTACGCCGGCCTCGGCTGGTTGATCGCAGGGTTCATCTTCTATCCGCTCTATCGCCGCCACCTCGGCGAGCCGCTGCGAACGACCGTGCGGGCGCCGGTCGTGATCATGGGCGCGGAGCTCGAATACCGCAGCATCCTCGTGCCGCTCGCGCCGGGGTATCCGTCGAGCGAGGCGATGGACATCGCCTGTCGGCTTTCGCGTGAGCGCGGCTCGCGCATCGTCGCGATGACGGTGATCGAGGTGCCACTCGAGCTGCCGCTCGACGCGTACCTGCCCGAGCTGGTGGAGGCGGCGAACCAACACCTCGACGAGGCGCGAGCGATCGGCGACTCCTACGGCGTCAATGTCGTCGCTCGCATCATCCGAGCGCGCAACGCCGGCCGGGCGGTTACCGACGAGGCGGTGCGGCGCGGCTCGGAGATCATCGTCATGGGCGGCCCGCGCCGGATCCGGCTCGCCGCGGGAAAGCGAGCGATCTTCGGTGATACCGTCGATTTCGTGCTGAAGCACGCGCCCGTCCGCGTCATGGTCGCCGCGGGAGGAGCGTCCGAATGACCCGGTTCTACCGTCGAACGGTCCTCGTCTTCGGCCTCCTGGCGATTGCGCTCGGCTTTTCGATGCTCGTCCGTACGGCGTATGAAGGCGGAGGCACGATCGGCTACGTGCTCGGCGCAATGTTCGTCGTGCTCGGGACGGCGCGCCTCTACCTCCTGCGTAAGACCTGATGGCGCGCAAGCTCCCGCAGCTG
Source organism: uncultured Actinomycetes bacterium (assembly GCA_963707525.1). Lineage (GTDB taxonomy): Bacteria > Actinomycetota > Thermoleophilia > Gaiellales > Gaiellaceae > Palsa-739. Next base: position 646,274 of record CAVPQJ010000002.1, read on the forward strand.
CAACGAGCTCTCGACGCACCCGCGCTCGCCTCGGTCGCCTATGGCGAGATCGCGTCCTCGATCTACTTCGCGCTCGGCGTGATCGCGCTGCACGCGCTGGGCTTCACGCCGGTCATCCTCGGGATCGTCGGTCTCCTTTTTCTCATCATCGCGCTCTCGTACGCGGAGGGGACGGCGTCCATTCGCGAGACCGGCGGCGCCGCGACCTTCGTGCGCGTCGCGTTCAACGACCTGGCCGGATTCCTCACCGGCTGGGTGCTCTTCCTCGACTACCTGATCGTGATCGCGCTTTCGGCGCTCTTCGTCCCGCACTATCTCGGTCTCGCACTCGGCATCGACGCGATTGCGCGCCGGCCGGGCGACGTGATCGCGGCGTGTGGCTTCGTGGCCCTGGTTGCGGGCATCCGTCTGCTTCGACGCACGCGGCTCTACAGCTTCGGACTCGCGGTGCCCATCCTCGATCTCGTCACGCAGGTGCTGCTGGTGATCTTCGGCTTCGCGATCGTCTTCTCCGGCAGCGCGCTCACGCGGGACCTCTCGCTCGGCACGCACCCGAGCTGGCACGACATCGCGTTTGCCGTCCCGCTGGCCATGCTCGCGTACACCGGACTCGAGACTGTCGCCAACTATGCCGAGGAGGCACGCCGGCCGGGACGCGACCTGCCGCGCAGCTTGTTCAGCGCGATCACGCTCGTCGTCGTGATCTACGTGCTGATCGCCTCGGTCGGCTTGTCGGCCTATCCGTCCGGCAACGGGACGACAGCTCTCGGGACGGATTGGCTGCGCGCGCCGCTGATGGGGATCGTGGCTGCGCTCCAGCTGCACCTACCGCACTGGTTCGGCCAGATCCTGCGCGTGTACGTCGGCTTGACCGGCGCGCTCGTCCTGCTCGCGGCGATGACGACGTCGATCTCCGGCTTCGGCCGCCTCGCGTACTCCCTCGGCGAGCACGGGCAGTTGCCGCCGATCTTTGGCCGCTTGCACCGAAGGACGCTCGTTGCACCGGCGTCCGTTGTGGCGGCCGCGGCGATCGCGATCGCCCTACTCATCGGCACGTCGTTTACGCGCTCGGTGACGTTCCTGGCGAGCCTCTTCAGCTTCGGTGTCCTGCTCGCGTTCACGGCCGCGCAGCTCGCCGTGATCCGTTTGCGCATGACCAAGCCGGGGTTACGACGCCCCTTCCGCGTGCCGTTCGGGATCCACGTGCGCGGAGCGGTCATCCCGGTGCCTTCGGTGATCGGTGCGGTTCTGACGGCCGTCGTGTTCGTCGTCGCGATGGTCACGCACGCGGGGGCCCGGTACGGCGGTCCGGTGTGGCTCGTCGCAGGTCTCGTCGTCTACGTGATGGTCCGCCGTGCCCGCGGTGCGGGATTGTTCGAGCATGTCGTCTCCTCCGATGAGCAGCTTCTGCCGCAGGCGTCGTTCTCGAAGATCCTCGTCCCGATGAAGCTCGGCCCGATCGGCGAAGAGATGGTCGCGACGGCGGTCCGGCTCGCGCAGGACGACGCGGCGACGGTCGAGGCGGTCTATGTGATCAAGGTGCCGCTCAACGTCGCCGCTCGACGCCGAGCTCTTCGACGAGGAGGAGCGCGCCGCGGCCTCGCTCGCGGAGGCGCGCGCACTCGGCGCGGACAACGGTGTCGAGGTGAACGGGCGGACGCTGCGGGCACGCGGCCTCGGCCAGGCGATCGTCCAGGCCGCAGTCGAGAGTGGGGCGGACCTGATCGTGCTCGGCTCTGCGCCTCGCTGGCGCCGGCAGTCGCGCTTCTTCTCGCCCACGGTCGACTACGTGCTTCGCAAGTCCCCCGAGGACGTCGAGGTTTTGATCGTCGCCTTCCCGCAAGGCGTTCTCGAGCAGTAGGTCCGCGCTACTCTGCGACAGGTCATGAAGGCAATCATCATCGGCTGCGGCAGGGTCGGCTCCACGATCGCACTCCAGCTCCTCCAGGAGGACTGGGACGTGGCCGTGGTCGACGAGAACGAAGACGCGCTCTCGCGCCTCGGCGAGAACTGGCCGGGTGCCTTTGTCGTCGGCCACGGGATGGACGTCGACCTTCTGCGCGCGGCCGGGATCGAGGAGGCCGACGCCGTCGTCGTCGCAACGGACGGCGACAACACGAACATCGTGATCAGCCAGGTCGCCCAGAAGCGCTTCGGCATCGAGTGCGTCGTCGCCCGGATCCTCGATCCGGCACGCGCCGACTTCTACGCGGCGCGCGGCCTCCGCACCGTCTGTCCGACGAAGACGGCGATCGAGACACTCGGCGAGGCCGTACGCGCGTGCGCCATTCCGGCGGTGCCGGCCTGATGTACGTCATCGTCGCCGGCGGCGGCAAGGTCGGTGCCAACGTTGCTCGTTCGCTCCTTCGCCTCGGCAGCGAGGTGACATTGATCGAGCAGCGCCGCGACCGCTTCGATCGACTCGAAGAAGAGTTCGAGCATCAGGTGCAGCGCGGCGACGCGACCGAGCTCTTCGTGCTCGAGCGCGCGGGCATCACGCGACCGCCGGACATCGTGCTCGCACTCACCGGTGACGACGAGGACAACATGGTCATCTGCCAGCTCGCCAAGGAGAAGTACGGCGTGCCGAAGGTGATCGCGCGGGTGAATGATCCGCGCAACCAGCCGCACTTCGACCTGCTCGGCATCTCACCGACGATCTGCGCGACGTCGAGCATCATGGCTCTGGTCGAGCACGAGGTGCCGGAGCACGAGCTGATCCACCTGCTCGAGCTGCGCAAGGAGAATCTCGAGATCGTCGAGGTGCAGATCGACAAGAGCTCGCCGGTCGCGGGGAAGCGCGTCGAAGGCCTGAAGCTTCCGGAAGGCGCACGCTTGATCTCGGTCATGCGTGACGGCAAGTCGGAGATCGCGGTCGGCTCGACCACGCTCGAGGCCGGTGACCAGGTGCTCGCGATCCTCGAGCCCGGCAAGGAAGACGAGCTCCGCAGGGTCTTGCTAAAACGATAGTCCGTGAGGGTCGTCAGACTTTGTCTCGCCGGCGCTAGCGTCGCGCTCACGATCGCAGCGTCCGCGGCATCGTCCCAGGCGGCGACCGCTGGTCACGACTGGACGCGGTTTGGCTGGAACGCGGTGCGGAGCAGCGCGCCGACATTCTCGACCGGCATCACCGCGGCGAACGTCAAGTCCTTGAAGCGACAGCAGGTGCAGCTCGGTGGCACCGCGGATTCTTCGCCGATCTATCTCCACGCGGTTCAGGTTGGCGGCGCGACGCACGACGTGTTCTTCGTCACGACGACGTACGGCAAGACCGTTGCCATCGACGCTGCGAGCGGCAAGGTGTTGTGGCTGTTCACGCCACCGGGCTACGCGTCGTGGGCCGGCTCGGCGCAGATCACGACGGCAACGCCCGTCGCCGATCCCAGCCGGCAATGGATCTACACGGCCTCGCCCGGCGGCAGCATCTACAAGCTCGCGGTTGCGAACGGTCACAGCGTGTGGAGCGTGTCGATCACGAAGCTGCCGTCGCGGGAGAAGATGGCGGCAGCGCTCAACTTCGCCGGCGGGCACGTGATTGCGACGACCGGCGGCTACATCGGCGACGCGCCGCCGTACCAGGGTCACGTGGCGATCATCAGTACCGCCGGTGCGCTCCTGCACGTGTGGAACTCCCTCTGCTCCAACCGGCCCGGCTTGATCGACCCGGCGAGCTGTGGTGCGAGCGACTCCGCGATCTGGGGTCGCGCCGGCGCGGTCGTCGACCCGGCGAACGGACAGCTCCTCGTCGCAACAGGCAATGCGCCCTGGGACGGCAAGACCAATTGGGGCGACGCGGTTCTCCGCCTCTCGGGCGATGCAACCGCGCTCGTCGGCAACTACACGCCGACCAACACCGAGGAGCTGAACGCGGGCGACGTCGACCTGGGATCCACCTCGCCGGTGGTACTGAGCGCGGGCTACATCGCGCAGGGCGGCAAGGACGGGAAGATCCGAGTGCTGTCGGTCAAGCGGATGCGCGGAAGCGCGCCGCATCGCGGCGGCGAGCTGCAGGTCGTCTCGACGCCGTCCGGCGCCGATCTCTTCACCGCGCCTGCCGTCTGGCATCGCTCGAATGTCACGTGGCTCTTCGCTGCGGACAACGGCGGAACTGCCGCCTGGCGCTTCCGCAACGGACGGCTGTCGCAGGCGTGGCGCAATGGCACCGGCGGGACGAGCCCTGTCGTCGCGGGCGGACTCCTTTGGGTCTACGCACCCGGCGGCGGCGTGAATGTCTATGTGCCCACGAGCGGCAAGCTCGTTGGGACGCTGGCGTCCGGTAGCGGACATTGGAACAGCCCGATCGTCGTCGACGGCCGCGTCGCGCTTCCCGAGGGGAACGCGAACGACCACGCGACGAGCGGCGTGCTCGACATCTGGCGCTTGCGTTAGCCGGTTCGCTTACGGCGCACGTGCGGCGCCTGGGCGCCGAGCGCCGCGTACGCGAGTGCCTGCAGCGACTCGTTCAGCGACGCGAGCTCGCGCGTCAACTTGAGGAAGTTCTCGTCGTTGTCGACGCGGCGGTTGAGCTTCGCGAGCTCGTCGCCGATCCGGTCGAGCCGCTCGAGCAGAACGTCGAAGCGGCGGTCGGACAACTCCTGATCCATGCTGCTCATCTTAGGGACGCGAGCTCGTCGCGCGAGCGCACGACGAGCGCCGCCTCTCCGAGCTCTGCGAGGATCTCGTCGAGCGTGCCGACCGACTCCACGCGCCGCGCCGCGCCGACGTGTGCGAGCGCCACGTCCGCGAGCTCGCGTGGCGCATCCGTGAACACGCCGATCCTGACCCCGGCCGCCTGAAGACGGCGGAGCTGAGCGCTCGTCTCGGCGCGCGGCCGAAAGTAGACCGGGGCGCGGTCGTCGGCGAACCGCTGGAGGAGCGGGCGCCAGTCGCCCAGCAAGTCGTCGAGAACGCCCGCCGCCTCGATTCGGTCCTCCGGCACGTCGAGGCCGACATGCGTCCGGCGGGCGACGTCCTCGAGCCAGTCGCGCCAGAGCGGCCGCGTGTCGGCAAGCACATCGAGATCAAGCGCTATCGCGTCCAAGTCGCTCGATGCTAGACTCGCGCTCCTAACCGGCGAGCGGTAAGGGAACTCCGGTGCAAGTCCGGGACGGTCCCGCCGCTGTAAGGGGAGACGCTTCTCTGCCACCACGCCACTGGGTCTCGCGACCTGGGAAGGCGGTGGAGAAGGGAGCCCCGAGTCAGAAGACCTGTCGCTCGCCGCGCATTCGAACCCCTCGCGGAAGGAGGATTCGTGTTTCGTCGTTCTCTCATTCTCTTCGCGATCGTGGCAGCGGCGCTCTCGGCCGCCGGCTTCGTCTTCGCGAATCAGCCGGTATTCCCGGTCACAGTGCATGCCGCCAACGGCGATGTTCTGATCAAGCAGCGCCCAGTGCGTGTCGTATCTCTCTCGCCGTCAGCGACCGAGGATCTCTTTGCGGTTGGAGCCGGCGCGCAGGTGATCGCCGTCGACGACCAGTCGGACTACCCAAAGCAGGCGCCGCGCACGAACCTCTCGGGCTTCCGCCCGAACACGGAGGCCATCGCCTCGTACAACCCCGACCTCGTGGTCATCTCGAACGACGGAGGTCTCGCGGCGTCGCTCGAGAAGCTCGGCATCACCGTTCTGCTCGAGCCCGCACCGAACACGATCGCGGAGGCGTACGACGAGATCCGCCAGATCGGGCAGGCGACGGGGCATGCCGGTTCGGCGACGACCGTCGTTCGCGGAATGCAGCGCAAGCTCACCGCTTTGATCCAAAGCGTGCCGAAGCGCTCGCGCCACCTGAAGGTGTTCCACGAGTTGAGCCCGGACTACTACACGGCGACGTCGGCGACGTTCATCGGGCGCGTCTACCGCCTCTTCGGCTTCAAGAACATCGCAGACGCGGCGGACTCGTCGCACTCCGGCTACCCGCAGCTCTCCCAGGAATACATCATCTCTGCGAATCCCGACATCGTCGTGCTCGCCGACTCGGTCTGCTGCGGGCAGACGGCGGCAACGGCCGGCGAGCGACCCGGCTGGCAGCTCGTGTCGGCCGTGCGGCGGAACCGCGTCGTCACCGTCGACGACAGCATCGCGTCGCGTTGGGGGCCGAGAATCGTCGACTTCGCGCGGGTCGTCGCAGCGGTCGCCAAGCGGTCATGATTGCGGAGCCCGTCCGGGCGCCGGACACCGTGGGCATCCGCGCCCGCGGTGTCTCGCCCGTCTGGGCACTGTGCGCGGTTGCGTTCCTGCTCGTCGCGTTGCTCGTCGGGCTGGGGATCGGCGCGGTGAGCATTGGTCCAGGATCGATCGTCGAGTCTGCGCTTGCGCATCTGCCGCTGCTGCACGTCCACTCGTCGCTCAGCAGCGTGCAGGACGCGATTCTCTGGCAGCTGCGCGCACCGCGGGTGATCGTGGCCGCGCTCGTCGGGGGGATGCTCGCGATCGCGGGCGCGTCGTATCAGGGCGTCTTCCGGAACCCTCTGGCTGACCCGTATCTCCTCGGCGTGGCGGCGGGCGCCGGGCTGGGTGCGACGCTGGTGATCGCGTACGGCTCGGCGAGCGCGCAACTCGTCCCGATCGCGGCCTTTGTCGGCGCGAGCTTCGCCGCCGTTTGCTCGTATGTCCTCGGTCGTTCCGCCGGGACGGCGCGGACAACCGGCGCACTCGTGCTCGCCGGCGTGACGGTGACGGCGTTCCTTACCGCGGTGCAGACGTTCGTCCAGCAGCAGCGCACCGACACCCTGCGGAACGTCTACAGCTTCATCCTCGGCGGCTTCTCGACGACGTCGTGGCACGACGTCGCGATCGCCGCGCCGTACATCGGGGTCAGTTCGCTCGTGCTCGTGCTGCACCGGCGCGTGCTGGATGTCCTCGCGCTCGGCGACGAGGAGGCAGCCGCACTCGGCATCAACGTGGGGCGCGTCCGCCTGCTCGTCTGCGCGGCGGCGACCGCGGGCACAGCGGCGGCAGTCGCAGTGAGCGGGCTGATCGGCTTCGTCGGGATCATCGTCCCGCACACCATTCGGTTGCTCGTCTCCACGAGCTATCGCGCGGTTGTGCCGTTGTCCCTGATCGTCGGCGCAGGGTTTCTCGTGCTGACCGATGTGATCGCGCGAACGGTGCTCTCTCCGCAGGAACTTCCGATAGGCGTCATCACGGCCTTCTTCGGTGCGCCGTTCTTCGCCATCGTCTTGCGCGGGTCGAAGGGGAAGCCGTGATCGAGCTGCGTGATGTCTCGGTTCGTCTGGGAACCACCGATGCGCTACGCAATCTCTCGCTCGCCGTCGAAGCGGGTGAATGGGTCGCGCTCATCGGTCCGAACGGCGCCGGGAAGACGACGGCACTGCGGGCGCTTTGCGGCCTGGTGCCTTATTCGGGCGACGTCCTGATCGACGACGTCGACATCAAGACGCTGGGGCGGCGCCGACTCGCCCGGCGCGCCGCGTTCGTGCCGCAGCTTCCGGAGACGCCGCCGGAGCTGACGGTGGCCGAGTATGTGCTGCTCGGCCGCACGCCGTATCTCGGCTACTTCGGCTCCGAGGGCCGCGACGATCGGCTTGCGGCCGAGCGTGCCCTAGAGCGGCTCGAGCTCCGCGACTTCGCGGGGCGGCTGCTCGGCTCGCTCAGCGGCGGCGAGCTTCAGCGGGCGGTGCTGGCGCGCGCGCTCGCCCAGGAAGCGCCGATCCTGCTCCTCGACGAGCCGACGAGCGCGCTCGACCTGGGGCGGCAGCAGCAGGCGCTCGAGCTCGTGCACGCACTCCGCGACGGCGGCCTCACGATCGTCACGACGATGCACGACCTCACGCTCGCGGGCCAGTACGCCGACCGTCTCGTACTGCTCGACCGTGGTCAGGTCGTCGCAGAAGGCCCGCCGAGCGAGGTGCTGTCGACAACGAACGTTGCCTCCTATTACGGCGCCAACGTCCGCGTCGTCCACGACGAGGGCGGCGTGTTCGTGCTGCCGCTGCGGCGATGACACTCGTTGTGTTCATCGGCGGAGCGCGCAGCGGGAAGTCGCGACTCGCGCTCGACCGAGCTACGGAGGCGCGCGGCCCGGTGACCTTCATCGCGACAGGCGAGGCCGGCGACGACGAGATGGCGGCAAGGATCGAGCGGCACAAGAACGAGCGCCCGCAGTCCTGGCAGACGATCGAGGAGCCGCTCGAGCTCGCAGGCTCGCTGGCGTCGGTGCCGCCCGAGGAGACGGTGATCGTGGACTGTCTTTCCCTCTGGGTGGCGAATGTACTCGGCGCGCAACGCGACCTCGACGACGGCGCGCTTGCTGCAGCCGTTGCACGCCCGGGGCTCACGATCGCGGTGACGAACGAGGTTGGGATGGGGATCGTCCCCGACAATGCGCTTGCGCGCGCGTATCGAGATGAGCTCGGTCGCGCAAACGCTGCCTGGGTCGCCGCCGCCGACGAGGCGTACCTCGTCGTCGCAGGCAGGACGGTGGCTCTTCCGTGAGCGCGTACGACGACGCGAAGCGCGCGTACGACGGGAAGACGAAGCCTCGCGGCAGCCTGGGCCGCCTCGAGGAGCTCGGGTGTCGTATTGCCGCGATCCGCGGGTTCGTGCCGAAGAAGCTCGAGGCGGTAATCGTGGTCGCCGCGGGCGATCATGGTGTCGCCCGCGCGGGTGTCTCCGCCTATCCGCAGGAAGTGACGGCGCAGATGGTCGCGAACTTCGCCGCGGGCGGTGCAGCGATCAACGTGCTCGCGCGACAAGCGGGTGCGAAGCTCGTGCTCGTCGACGCAGGAGTCGCGACGCCGTTCGAGCACCAGCTCGTTCGTCCGGTGCGCATCGGGCCCGGGACCGCCAACATGTTGGACGGTCCGGCGATGACGCCCGACGAGCTGCAGCGGGCTCGTGACGCCGGTTCTGCGCTCGCGGACGAGTTGGGGGACGTCGACGTCGTGGCGCTCGGGGAGATGGGGATCGGCAATACGACCTCGGCGAGCGCACTCACCGCGGCGATGCTCGGTCTTGATCCTGCGCTCGTCTGCGGCCCAGGCACGGGCCTCGACGAAGCCGGTGTCGCACGCAAGGTCGAGACCGTTCGGCGTGCAGTCGAGCTCCATGCGGGCGAGGATCCGCTGGCGTCGGTCGGCGGCTTCGAGATCGCGTTTCTGGCCGGACTCGCGCTCGGTTGTGCGCGCAGGCACATCGTGGTGCTGCTCGACGGGTTCATCACCGGCGCCGCCGCGCTCGCCGCCGTGCGGATCGATCCGGCTGTCGGAAACGCGCTCATCGCCGCGCACCGCTCGCCGGAGCCCGGTCACGCGCTCGTGCTCGAGGCACTCCGCCTCGAGCCCCTGCTCGATCTCGAGCTTCGGCTCGGCGAAGGCTCCGGGGCGGCGCTTGCGCTACCGCTGCTGCACGCGTCGATCGCAATCCTCGCGGAGATGGCGACCTTCGCGGACGCCGGCGTCACGGATGCCGGTCGCTGAGCTTCGCGGCCTCGCGGCAGCGGTCGCGTTCCTCACGCGCGTCCCGGTCGGACGTTGGATTGAGCTCGACGCCGCGGATGTCGCCCGCGGCGGCGCCTTGTTTCCGCTTGTCGGCGCGGGCATCGGGACTGTCGTCGGCGGCCTCACGCAAGCGCTCTCGGGCTCACTCACGGCGCCCCTGGCGGCCGTGCTCGGTCTCGCAGCGGGCGCGGTGCTCACCGGCGTGCTGCACCTCGATGCGCTGGCTGACTCGGCCGACGCGTTCGGCGCGTCCACGCGCGAGCGGGCGCTTGAGATCATGCGCGACCACGCGATCGGAGCCTACGGCGCCGTGGCGCTCGTGCTCGACCTCGGCGCGAAGACAGCGGCGCTCGCAGTGCTCGCCGAACGGCACGACGCGCTGCGGTATGCGGTGTGCGCGGCGGCGGTTGCCCGCGTCGCGCCCGTGCTTCTGTCGTCGGCGCTTCCGTACGCCCGATCCGGGGGCGGCGCCGGGAATGCGCTCGGCGGCATGGGGTGGACCCGCGCCGCCTTTGCAGTCGTGCTTGGAGTTGCGATCTGCCTCTTGCTGCACGCCCCGCTGCTCCTGGCTGTTGCGTTCTTGGTGACCGTCGGAGTCGCGCTCGTCGCACGGCATGCGCTTGGTGGCGTCACGGGCGACGTGCTTGGCGCCGCCGCAGAGCTCTGCGAGCTCGCGGCACTCGTGGCCGCGGTCGCGCTCACGTGAGCCGCTTGATCCTGGTCCGCCACACGGAGCCGCAGGACGACGCCCGCGGGCGCTGCTACGGCAGTCTCGACATCGGACTTTCCGCGACGGGTCGCGAGCATGCCCGGGAGCTCGCAGCGCGGTTGGCACGTGTCGACTACGACGCCGTGTACTCGAGCCCGCGGCTCCGCGCACGCGAGACGGCAGACCCGGTTGCGGCCTCGCGCGGGCTCGAGCTCTTGCTCGACGATGGATTGCGTGAGCTCGACTTCGGAACGCTCGAAGGTCGTACATACGACGAGATCGCGGAGAGCGAGCCCGAGCTCTACCGGGCATGGATGGACACGCCGACTGAGGTGCGCTTTCCGGGCGGCGAGAGCTTCGCCGATCTGAAGGCGCGCGCGATCGTCGCACTCGACCGCATTCGCGCTGCGCACGACGCTGCGGTCGTCGTTACGCACGGCGGTGTACTGCGTGCCGGTGTCGCCGAGTGGCTCTCGATGCCGGCTGAGGCGATCTTCCGGCTCGACCAGCGCTACGGCGGCGTCACGATCGTCGACTGGCTCGGCGGTGCTCCTCTCGTCCGGCTGCTGAACGGCTTTAGCATCGAGTAGGAGATGGCGACCGCAGCGATCCTCACGATCGGCAACGAGCTCGTCTCGGGCGACGTGCCGAACACGAACGGCTCCTGGCTCGCCAGGCGGCTCGCGTTGCTCGGAGCGGAGACGCGCCTGCTCGCCGCCGTTCCGGACGAGATCGAGCCGATCGCGGAGCTGATCCGCCGGGAAGCGCCACTCGTCGACTTCTTCATCGTCACCGGTGGTCTCGGCGGAACGCCCGACGACCTGACCCGCGAAGCGCTGGCGTACACCTTCAACACGCCGCAAGAGGAGCTTCCCGAGCTGGCCGCCGAGCTGCGGGCGCGTTTCGTCGGCGACCCGGAATACGCAGTTCGCTGGGCGGCGCTTCCGCGCGGCGCGCGCCCCATCCCGAATCCGCTCGGCGGAGCACCCGGCTTCGCGATCGAGAACGTCTACGTGCTGCCGGGCCTCCCGTCGGAGATGGAGGCGATGTTCGACTCGATCGCCGAGGAGTTCCGTCGCGGCAGTCCGATCGGCTCGTGGCGTCGCACCTACCGCACGCGAGAGAGCGTGATCGCGCCCGCACTCGTCACGGTCGGCGAGCGCTGGCCCGGCGTGCTCGTCGGTTCGTATCCGACGTTTGGCCCCGAGGGTCCCACTGTCGAGGTCGTCGTGAAGTCGAGTGACCCGGAGGAGTTGCGTGAGGCGTCGTCGTGGCTCGAGTCAGCGCTCGAAGAGCGCAGCTGACGGCAGGTAGAACGCCGCGATGGCAAAGGTCAGGAACACGCTCGCCAGCGGGCTGAACACGGCGACGAGAAGCGTCAGTCCGTAGATCGGCACGCCGGGATTGAACGCCTGCGTGATCGCCTTCACGCGCGACTCCGGCACGTTCTCCCCGATGAGGCGGCGGCCTTTGGACGCATAGCGCCACCAGGCGTTGTAGATGATCGACATCACCACGAAGGTCGCCCCATATGCGTAGACGGCGGTCTGCTCGCCGGGACGGTGCAGGTAGTGGGCGACGAGTCGCGTCGGGAACGGCAGAAACGAAACGGTCATCAGCAGGAGCAGGTTGAGGAACAGGAATGGCCGATCGACCTTGGCGACCGTCTCGACGCACGTGTGGTGGTTCATCCAGATGATCCCGATCGTGATGAAGCTCGTCACATACGCCAGGTAGGACGGCCAGAGATGAAGCAGGGCGGAGCCGAGATCGGTCGTGCGGGACGTGTCGACGGTGATCTCGAGAATCAGCAGCGTTGCGGCGATGGCGAAGACGCCATCGGTGAACGCCTCCATGCGGGTAGTGCTACTCGGGTCCATGCTCTGCGCGTAAAGTTGCCCTATGCGGTGGACGGTGGCAGCTCTCCTTCGCCCGATCACCTTCGCGCTGGCCATCGTGGCCGCCGTGGTGACCGGGAACCGAACCGACTCGTTTTGGCTCGGCTTCCTCGCGTTCTTCATCGCCATGGGCGCCGGCCGGGTGCTCGGGGCGATCATCCGGGGGCGGCTCGACAAGGCGGTCTACAAGGCGATCTGGCCGGGCGCCGCGGCCGGCTACGCGTTTCTGTTCGACGATCTCGGCCTGCCGCCGTGGGCGAACTTCTTCGTCTCGGTGATCGCGGCCTCGATGACGAAGAGCGCGCTCAGCGGCCTCTTCCCGAAGCAGCGCCTGTGGACGCGCCGCGTCGAATGGCGCCGGATCGACCTAGACGAGCTCCTGCCCTAGCCGGCCGATCAACCGCACCGGCTCGAGATCGGCGTGCAGGAGGTGCTGGAGCATGACGCGCTCGCAGCCGGCGCTCTCGTACTCGCGCAGCCGCGCTGCGACTTCGTCGACCGACCCGACGAGCGCGCGCTGCGAGTAGCCGGCGAGCCAGTCGTCGAAGCCGGGCTCGCGTGGGGCGCGCTCGTACAGCTGTCGCGCGCGCTCGAGCGCGTCGGCGTGGGTGTCGCCGATCAGGCAGCCGGTCATTGTCGAGTAGCTCAACGTGCGGCCGGTGGCCTCGCAGGCGAGTTGCACCTTCGCTCGGATGCGTGCGAAGTCCTCGGGCGAGGCGAAGGGCGTGTTGTACTCGTCGGCGAAGCGCGCCGCGGGCTCGGCGGTTCCTCGCGTACCGCTGCCGCCGACGAGCAAGCGCGGCCGTGGCTGCTGCAGCGGCTTCGGCTGCGCGGGGGCGTTCTCGAGCGTGTAGTGCTTGCCGCGGAAGTCGACGGAGTCCTCGGTCCAGAGCCGGTGCACGATCTCGAGCTGCTCCGCGAACATCTGCATTCGCGTGGACGTTTCCGGAAACGGAAAGCCGTAGGCGCGGTGCTCGCGCTCCATCCAGCCGGCGCCGAGACCGAGCTCGATCCGGCCGCCGGAGATGTGATCGACGGTTGCGGCCGCGTTCGCGAGGAGGGCGGGGAGACGGAAGGTGGCCGGCGAGACGAGCGTTCCGAACCGGAGCGTGGTCGTGCGCGCCGCGAGTCCGGCGAGCGTCGTCCAGGCGTCGTGCGCGACGTTGCCGCTCTCGTCCGACTGCGAGATGTAGTGGTCGGAGCGGAAGAGCGTTTCGACGCCGTGCTGCTCGCACGCCGTGGCGAGCGCGCACCATTGATCCCAGGAGACGCCCTCCTGGCCCTCGATCATCAGCGCGACGCGCATCGGGCGATTCTACGAGCGAGCTCGAACGCCGGGCGCCAGTCAGTGCCGGATCTCGCGCTCGTGACCCGGCGGAGGCATATGAACTGTCACGGCAGCGCGAGGCCAGACGAGACACGCCCGGTGCCAGGCACCGTGACGAGACCCGCACGACTTCGTAACCGTCCGCACCGAGACCTTGCAATGCGCCGGAGATAGATTTGACGAAGGCCTGACGGAGCCGTGACGGTGCCTGGCACCGGCCTGTGGAAAGGCCCGGCCAGACGCGCCGCTACGATCGAAGCGTGGCCGCGACGACGCCCGAGACGTACTTCGCCGACCTGAATCCGGCGCAGCGGGAAGCCGTGCTGACGACCGAAGGACCGGTACTCGTCATCGCCGGCGCGGGCTCGGGCAAGACGCGTGTTCTCACGCGCCGCATCGCACATCTGCTTGCCGCGGTCGGCGTCAAGCCTCCCGAGATCCTCGCGATCACGTTCACGAACAAGGCAGCAGCCGAGATGCGCGAACGGGTCGAGGATCTCGTCGGGCCACCGGCGCGCGCGGCGTGGGTCATGACATTCCACGCCGCCTGCGGGCGCATCCTGCGCCGCGAGGCGCCTCGGCTCGGCTACCGCTCGAACTTCACGATCTACGACTCCGCCGACCAGCTGCGGCTCACGAAGCAATGCCTCGAGGATCTCGAGCGCGACCCGAAGCGCTTCACGCCGCGCGGCATCCACTCGCAGATCTCGAACGCGAAGAACCAGCTGATCGGGCCCGACGACTACGCGAGCCGCGTCGCGAGCTTCTACGACCAGACCGTCGCCGGACGTCTACAAGCTCTACCAGACGAAGATGTTCAACTCGAACGCCGTCGACTTCGACGACATGCTCTATCTCACGGTCGACGTGCTCGAACGCTTTCCCGAAGCGCAGGAGAAGTGGCAGACCGCATTCCGCTATCTACTCGTCGACGAGTACCAGGACACGAACCATGCGCAGTACCGGTTCCTCCAGCTCCTGGCCGCGAAGCACATGAACGTTTTCGCCGTGGGCGATCCGGATCAGTCTATTTACGCATTCAGAGGAGCGGACATCCGCAACGTGCTCGAGTTCGAGCGCGACTTCGCCGGCGCGAAGACGATCGCGCTCGAGCAGAACTACCGCTCGACGAACTCGATCCTCGAAGCGGCGAACGGCGTCATTTCCCACAACCGCGAGCGCAAGCCGAAGAACCTCTGGTCCGAGCTCGGCGACGGCGATCCGGTCCGCGTCGTCGAGGTGGAGGACGAGCACTCCGAGGCGCGCTACGTCGCCGCCGAGATCGCACGCCTCGTCGAAGAGGGGTACAACGGGAACGAGATCGCCGTCTTCTACCGGACGAACGCGCAGAGCCGCGTGCTCGAAGACGTGCTCGTCCGCCAGGGCGTCGCGTACCAGGTGATCGGCGGGCCGCGGTTCTACGAGCGCGCGGAGATCAAGGATCTCGTCGCATATCTCCAGGTGATCGACAACCCGTTCGACGCGGTGTCGCTCTTGCGGATCGCGAACCGGCCGCGCCGCGGGGTCGGCGACTCGAGCCTCGCAAAGCTGATGTCCTTCGCCGACGACGCCGAGATGTCGCTCTGGGAGGCGATGGACCGCACGGAAGCCGCCGGCGTAGGAACGGCACCCGCCAAGGCGGTCAAGTCGTTCCGCAACGTCATCCAGTCGCTCATGTCCGCTGCGCAGGAAAACGACGTCCCTGAGTTGATCGAGCGCGTTCTCGAACAGTCCGGTTACATGGACTCGCTCGAGGCCGAGCGCACGATCGAGGCGCAAGGGCGCATCGAGAACCTGCAGGAGCTCGTTTCGCTTGCGCGTGAGTGGATGGAGTCCGCGGCGGAGCCGACGCTGTCGTCGTTCCTGCAGGAGGTCTCGCTGTACTCAGACCAGGACGCGATCCGCGGCGAAGGCTCGCTTGTCACGCTGATGACGCTGCACAACGCGAAGGGGCTCGAATTCAAGGCCGTCTACTTGATCGGCATGGAGGAGGGGATCTTCCCGCACTCGCGATCGATCGAGGAGCAGGGAGTCGAAGAAGAGCGGCGCCTTTGTTACGTGGGCATGACCCGGGCGATGGAGCGGCTTACGCTTTTGCACGCGTCTTCGCGGATGCTCTACGGAGGCCGTTCGTACAACCTGCCGTCGCGTTTCCTCGACGAGTTGCCGGAGGCTCACGTCGAGCGCGATCAGTTGAAGCCGGCGTCGTGGTCGAACTACGGCGCGCCGAAGCAGAGCCAGGTCGCGCCGCGCGACGATGTGCCTTCGCTCTCAACGGGCGACAGTGTGCGGCACGGGACCCTGGGCGAAGGTGTTGTCGTGCGCATCGAGGCTGGCGGCGTGATCACGGTTCGGTTCGCGGACGACGGGACCGAGCGGCGACTGATGCTCGACTACGCGCCGCTCGAGAAGATCGCCTAGGCTCGGCAGATGTTCGAGGTTCGCCCCTGCAGCAACGCGGACGAGTATGCGCGCGCGGTCTACGGGATCGCGCAGTACTTCGGCGGTCCCCTGGACGACGCGCGGGTGGACCGGTTCAGCAAGGTCTTGCCGTTCGAGCGCACGCACGCTGCGTTCTCGGACGGCGAGATCGTCGGCGGGGCGGGTGCGTTTCCGTTCGAGCTCTCGGTTCCCGGGGGCATGCTTGCGTGCGGCGGCGTGACCGTTGTCGGCGTCTATCCGACTCATCGCCGGCGCGGTGTTCTGCGCGCGATGATGGATGCGCAACTGCGTGACCTTCACGAGCGCGAAGAGCCGATCGCCGCGCTCTGGGCGAGCGAAGAGACCATCTACGGGCGTTTCGGCTACGGCCTGGCTGCGTGGGCCGGAGCGATCAAGCTGCCGCGGGTCTGGAACGAGTACGCGGTGCCGTTGGAGCGGCGCGGCCGCACCCGCTTCGTGACGTTGGAGGAAGCTGCCACGCTCTTCCCGCCGGTGTGGGACGCGTTGATGCAGGAGCGCTCGGGGGTGTTCAAACGGTCGAAACAGTGGTGGGAGCTCCGGCGGCTGCGAATCCCGGATGAGGAGAAGGCGAACCCCAAGCGGCTCGTTGCGCTCGAGCTCGACGGCTCGGTGCAGGCGTACGCGATCTATCGCATGGTGCACAGCTTCGAGGATGGCGCCTCGACCGCGCGGCTCGAAGTATCGGAGGCGATTGGCGCTTCACCGCAAGCCACCGCCGAGATCTGGCGATTCTTGCTCGACATCGACTGGTACGCCACCCTCGAGAGTTCGCTGCTGCCGCTCGATCATGCGCTCTTTACGCTGCTCGCCACGCCGCGCCGCGCGCGCTACGGAATGATCGACTCGCTCTGGATGCGGCTTGTCGACGTGGGCGCCGCACTCTCCGGGCGGGAATACTCGGGAGACGGCAGCGTCGTCTTCGAGGTGCGCGATGCCGTGTGCCCGTGGAACGACGGACGCTGGAAGCTCGAGGGCGGCACAGCCCAGAGAACGGATGCTGCCGCAGACCTCGCACTCGATGTGGGCGCGCTGGGTTCGGCGTATCTCGGCGCGGTCTCGTTTGCGCAGCTCCGCGACGGCCTTCGGCTCGAGGAGCTCTCGGATGGAGCGGTTCAACGAGCGGACGCGATCTTCGAATGGCGCCCGCTGCCCTGGTGCCCCGAGATCTTCTGAGCTACCTTGCCGGGGTGGGGAGGGTACTGCGGCTCGTCGCCGCCGGCGTGGCCGCATTGACTTGCGCTGCGCCCGCGGCGGCACACACCGACAGCGGTTCGGGTCTCTCGATGTCTTGGCCGGCGAGCGGAACGATCACGCGCGGCTTCGGCTACGACGGCGCGGAGTGGCATCCCGGCATCGACATCGGCACGCTGCGCTCGCTCGACATCACAGCCGCTGCACCGGGAGTCGTCGAGGCGATCGGCTACGCGCCAGGATTCGAGGGCTACGGCGACATCGTGCTCGTCGACGTGGGCAGCGGTATCGAGGCGCTCTACGCACACCTGTCTTCGGTGGGCGTGACAGTCGGGCAACAGGTCCTGGCAGGACAGCAGCTGGGGCTCGCCGGGTGCACCGGTATCTGCACGGGAACGCACCTGCATTTCGAGGTCCGCTCGCACGGAACGGCCTTCGATCCCGCGCCGCTTCTTCCGGCTACAATCCCGTAGCCGGAGGGCGGTTAGCTCAGTTGGGAGAGCACCAGCTCGACAAGCTGGGGGTCACTGGTTCGAGCCCAGTACCGCCCACTCAGAAAGGCCCGCAAGCGGGGCCTTTTTCTTTGGTCCGAGATGGGCGTGGGGGCCGACGTCGGGTGTTGTCGTCACTGGCATCGACGCAACGTTGATGGCCAGCGATTTATCTGCTGCGCAGAGTTGCGTTACTGGTAGCTACTACTGGCCCAATTGGGGCTCGAGTCTTCCTGGGCAGTTTGCCCGTGCCGTCCTCGTGTTTCATGCGGGTGTGGCGAGGAGGTAGCGGAGGCGTTCGAGTCGCGGCATGCCTGATTCGATGGGGCCTGTTTTGACGACCTTGAGGCCTGCGCTTCCGAGTTGTTTGGCGACGTGGTCGAGGTCGAAGGATGGCGGGCCGCCGTGCGGGGCGTGCAGGGTGGGCTTGTTGTCTTGTGCGCCGCCGATGTCGATGACGAGCAACCGGCCGTTGGGCTTGAGCACGCGGCGCGCCTCCTTCGCGGCGCCGCGGAGCGTGTCATGGGGTAGGTGGTGCCAGACGAGTGTGGTGAGCACGACGTCGAAACGCTCGTTGGGGAACGGCAGTTGCTCCGCCGAACCGATTTTGAGGTCGATGTCGACGCCTGCTCGACGCGCTTTCTTTTTGGCGTGCGTGATTAGGTCTGCGCGGGGGTCGATCGCGTGGACGGAGCCGTCTTTGCCGACGCGGCGCGCTGCTTCGATCGCGAGTGTGCCGGTGGCGCAGCCGACGTCGAGGACGGCTTCGCCGGTCGCGATCACGGCGAGGTCGGCTTGCCGGGATCGGAAGGCGTGTTCTTGGCCGCGTGAGGCGAGCCAGAGCATGAGGTCGTAGCGGCGGCCGCCCGGCATCGGCCGCTGACTGGGTTTCGCTTGTGTTGCGGTCATCGCGTGCTCCTTTGGTCTGGGTCAGCGGAGAGCCCGTTGATCAGGGTTGCGACGAGAGCGCTCAGGCCGTCGTCGCGTGGGGCCGCGGCCCAGGGGAGGGCTGCGAGTGCGACTCCGCCGATCAGTAGGTCGGCGGCCGCGGCCGCGTCGCCGCTGGGTGCGAGGCGGCCGAGGCGCTGCTCGGCCGCGAGGTAGTCGACGACGAGGTCACGGATCAGCTTGCCTCCGAACGGCTCGCCTGGTTGATGGATGCCGGCAAGGAACCGCTGCAGGAGCGCTGGCTGCGCGAGCAGCTTCGCGACCAGCGGGATCGCGGCGCTGTGGAGATCGAGCAGCGAGCCTGCCAACTGCTCGAGGTTTTCCTCGATGGTTCTTGCTCCAGGGGTGGGCGCCGCGGCCTGGAACCGGGCGACGAGCCTGCCGAAGCGGCGAACAAGGGCGGTGAGCAGGACGTCGTTCTTGTCGGCGAAATGGTTGTAGAGCACGCCGTCGGAGACGTCTGCCGCGCGCGCGAGCGCGCGTGCCGTGATCGTGGCCACGTCGTCTTGGGCAAGGAGCCGGTCGGCGGTGTCGAGCAGGTGCTCGCGCAGAAGGACGCCGGCGTCGCCCTCCAAGCCAGCGAGGGCGCGCGCGCTCCTAGGAGAAATATGAGCAACCGTTCATGAACGCACGATCATACAAATGATCGCAGTCACCCTCTTCGCCAACTGGGCCGCGGACCATGCGCTCCGAAACGGTTGCCGTGGGTTGCCACCGGTTGCGGATCGGCTTGTTTGAGCGGTATTCCGAGGTCTCCCATTTGCCACCGGCTGCTACGGGTTGCGCCCGTCGAGCTCCATAAACGCTCGATCGCTCGGCGATTGCGGACTCTGCCATCAGCGCGAGATGCGCTTGGCCAGCTGTTCTGCGCTGTAGGTGGTCGCGATCGGTGAGCCGTCGGGCTCGAGGGCGACGCCGTTCTTGAGCGGGCCGGCGTCGACTGGGTCGAAGCCGAGACGGTCGAGGAGTCGCATGACCGTGCGGACGGCGAGTTGGTCGTCGCCGGCTGCGCCGATTGCGATCCGGCTCAGGTGCGCCGTGGGGGCGTTGGTTCTCTTCGAGCTGGTGGTAGCCGAGTTGGTTGAGGCTCTTGACGAGGCGGGCGGCGGGAAAGTGCTGCTGGACGATGGTGCTTGTGCCTTCGGGTGCGTCGGCGAGTTCTGGGTCGTCGCCGTCGACGGGCGGCCAGTAGTTCGTCGCATCGACGAGGACCTTGCCGGCGAAGAGGTCGGGTTGGAGTTCGCGGAAGCGGTGTGTCGGGACGGCGAGGACGATGACGTCGGCGTGGCCTACGACCTCGTCGGTCGTAGCCGCGTGTGCGCCGGGCGCGAGCACGTCGATCGTGAGCGCGATGTTGTCGGCACGGGCCTGATCCCGAGATGGCGACGTCGTAGCCGGCCGCGACGGCGGCGCGGGCGAGCGTGGTGCCGAACTTGCCGGCGCCGACGATGCCGAGACGCCGATCATCGATTTCCCGGGTGGGGGCCTCGGTGCCGTCTGCGGTGAGGTTGGAGGCCCACAGCGACGGCCATCGTCAGCTCCTGCGCCTGCGGCCAAGCTCGTGTTCGGTTCGGGCGTGGCGGCGAGGAGCTCGCGCACGCGCGGGATCACCTCGCGGCCGTACAGGTCGATCATGGCCATCCGCTGCTCGTGCGGGATTCGCCCGATCGCGTAGTGCAGGTCGAAGCGGCTCAGGTCGAGCGTGCGGACGACCTCGGCGATCCGGCGCGCGACGGTCTCGGGCGACCCGACGTACATCGAGCCGTGATCGACCTCGGCCAGGAAGTGCTCGTAGGTCGGGCGGGCGCCAGCCGCGCTCCTCGCCGATCCGAGCGAACTGCTCCTCGTAATGGGGCCACTGGATCGTCACGGCCTCTTCGTCGGTGGCCGCGACGAACCCGAGCGTGTGCATCCCGACCGGCAGCTGCGGCTGTCCGTGCTGCTCGAGCGCGCGCTTGTAGAGCTCGACGTACGGCGCGAAGCGCTCGGGCGCGTCCGCCGATGATCGCGAGCATCAGCGGCAGGCCGAAGCGAGCGGCACGCACGACCGACTGCGGGCTGCCGCCGACGCCGACCCAGGTCGGGATGTGTCCCGGCGGCGATCGGCGGGCTGACGACCTGGTCCGTGAGCGGCGACCGGAACCGTCCCGACCAGGTCACGGGCTGCATCGCCGGCGCCGCAATGGCCCTGGCGGTCGGGTACACGCTTCTGCGTGACTCGGCAGGTTCGCGTGGAAGGGCAGCCGGATAAACCGCTGAGCCGCTCGCTCCGCGCGGATGAGAGATCCGCGTCTGCCGGTTGTCTAAGCGGCTCACCGTATCGAGCTGGTTAGCTTCGCGCGCCGTTTAGTCGGCCATGACGTTGCAGCTATCCCGCGCTCATTGCGCGGCCACGCGAGCGGTTGTTTGCACGTTGTTGAGCCGGGCATCAGCGGTCAGCGATGGTGACGCGCCGCGGCCGTACCCGTGTAACTACGACGCCGCAGCGCACGCCGGGGTTCATGCGCGGTTACCTGCGCGCTCTCGGCCCCGGACTCGTCACGGGCGCCTCGGACGATGACCCGTCGGGAATCGCCACCTACTCGCAGGCAGGCTCGGCCTACGGCTTTAGTTTCCTCTGGACTGCGCTGCTCACGTTGCCGCTGATGGCCGCCGTGCAGGAGATCTGCGACCGCACCGCACTGGCGACCGGGAAAGGCCTCGGCGAACTCGCCACGCAGCGCCTGCACAGCATCGGCCGGGCAGTCGTGATCGTGCTGGTCGCGCTCCTGATCATCGCGAACGCGTTGAACGTCGCTGCCGACCTAGTCGCGGTCGGCTCAGGCATGCACCTTCTTCATGCAGGCCCGACAGTCGTCTGGGCAATCGTCGCAGGTCTTGGGATCAGCGCGTTGCTCCTAACCGGATCGTTCGAGTTCGTCGCACGCGTCTTCAAGCTGCTCTGTCTCGCACTCTTCAGTTACATCGCGATGCTCTTCATCGTCAACGTCAACTGGGGGCGAGTTGCGCGCGCGACACTGATACCGCACCTCTCTTTCAACAGCACCAACCTGGCGCTCTTGGTCGCGATCCTCGGCACGACGATCTCGCCCTACCTCTTCTTCTGGCAAAACCTGCACCGCCTCGAAGAGATGCGCGACGAGGCCGAGGGCGGCGACAAGCCCAAACCACTCACCAAGCGCGAACGGGTCGCCGCCGGGAAGAAGCAACGACGAAGCCGCTTCGACGTCTTCAGCGGCATGGCGTTCTCGAATGTCGTCATGTTCTCGATCATCGTCGCGACCGCAGCCACACTCGGCCAGCACGGCAAACACAACGTGCAAAGCGCCGCCGAGGCCGCAAGCGCACTCAAACCGGTCGCAGGCGGTTTCGCCTCGGACCTGTTTGCCCTCGGCTTCATCGGCTCCGGAATGCTCGCCGTCCCAGTCCTCGCCGGCGCCGGCTCCGCCGGCATGGCCGGACTTCTCGGCAAAGACGCGGGCTTCTCCCGCTCTCCCCGCCGCGCGCCGACCTTCTACGCGCTCGTGCTCGCCGGAACCATCGGCGGAGCCGCACTCACCCTCTTCGGAATCAACCCGATCAAGCTTCTCGTCTTCGTCGCCGTCATCAACGGCGTCGCCGCCGCCCCCTTCCTGGCGCTACTGATGCTCATCTCGAGCGACCGCAAAATCATGGGCGAGTACGCGAACGGCAAACTCGCGCTCGCGCTCGGCTGGACGACCACAATCCTCATGACCGCCGCGGCGCTCGTGCTCTTCGCGTTCGGACACGGCGGCGGCCTCTACTGAACACGGCACGCGCTTCGCCCGTCGCCTCCGTTCCGCAGAATCAAACGCACCGGCAGCCCGATCGTTAGCCGCCGCGACGGGTGGGCCTCGCGGCCGGTGATCTGTATGCCGAGTAGGAGAAGGGAAAGGATTGAGGTTACGAACACTTGGTGCCGGCGAGGATGTTGAACGTGCCACCCCTCGGCGTACTGGCCCATGGCCTGCGGTTTTCTACGTGAGTCGTCAAACGAAACGGTAGACCGTCTGAAAGTGAGCTAGGCCCAGGTTCGCCGCCGGCACTGACGACCAAGTATGCGCTGCACCACCGGCTT
Organism: uncultured Actinomycetes bacterium; assembly: GCA_963707525.1. GTDB lineage: Bacteria > Actinomycetota > Thermoleophilia > Gaiellales > Gaiellaceae > Palsa-739. The sequence continues at coordinate 668,856 of CAVPQJ010000002.1, forward strand.
CATGATCGAAGAAGTTTCAAGAACTCCCGCTGCTTCGCAGAGCTACCCAAGATCTCCTTTGGCGCCGGCAAGGGTCAAGCTAATGGCTCTGGTGACGCCGTGGCGTTGTGCCGCGACGCTGTGGGTGTTGGCGCCCAGGGTTGCGGGCTGGGCGGCGCCTGCGTCGCAGTTCGCGTGTCATGTGGGGCGGTGGCGACTACTTCTTCGGCGCGGCGCAGCTCATTGCGATACGCAAAGGGCAGGCCGTGTGCGCGGCAACAATACGGACCGGCGCATACAGTCTCTTCGCGATGGCCGGCTGATCAGTGTCGCGTGGCTCAGGATGTGGGAGTGTCATCCGACCGTGGGACGGTCTTGCGTGCTGACGGAGCGGTTGCGTCTCGGGTCTCGGGTCTCGCTGTCGGGCTGGGTCGCTGTGGTGGCTGGGTTGCAGACGGCGGCATTGGTGGTGACGAGCAGCCGGTACGGCTATCACGGCGACGAGTTCTATTTCATCGTCGCGGGTTCGCATCCGGCTTTCGGCTACCCGGATCAGCCGCCGCTGGTGCCGCTTCTGAGCTGGCTGATGCACGAGCTGGCGCCGGGGTCGTTGCTAGTGCTGCGGTTGCCGTCGGCGATCGTCGGGGGAACGACGACGTTGCTCGCGGCGTTGGTCGCGCGTGAGGTCGGCGGTTCGCGGCGTGCGCAGCTGATCGCGGCGGCATGTACCGCCGTGTCAGGGTTCGCGTTGGCTGCCAGCCACCTGACTAGTACGACCACGTTCGATCTGCTGAGCACGACGGCGTTCGTCTGGCTGGTGATCCGGGCGCTCGTCCGTCACAGCGGCGCGTCGTTCTCGCCGCTGGTCTTGTTGTCGGGGTTGGGTTCGAGGCGAAGCCGCAGGTGGGAGTGGTCGCGCTGGTCGCCGCGGCCGCGCTCGCCGCGGTCGGGCCGCGCTGGCCTCTGCGCAGCTGGTGGACGGCAGCCGGCGCGGCGGCGGCGCTGCTGCTGGCCGCTCCCTATCTGATCTGGCAGCAGCGGCACGGCTGGCCGCAGGTGACGGTCGCCGGAAACATCGGCGGCTCGGCAGAGGGCGGACGGGTCGGCTTCATCCCCTTTCAGCTCGTGATGGTGAGCCCGTTTCTTGTCCCGGTCTGGCTCGCCGGTCTGCGCGCGCCGTTCCGGCGCGGCCCGCTGCGCTCGCTGCGGTTTGTTCCGCTGACCTACCTGGGCTTGGCGTTCGCCTACCTGGTCGGTGATGGCAAGGCGTATTACCTCGCAAGTCTGTATCCCGTGCTCCTCGGGCTCGGCGCGCTCCCCGTCGCGGCGTGGACGCTGCGCAAACGCTTCAACCTCAGCCTCCTCGCCGCCGCGGTCGCGGCCAGCGCTGCCATCAATGGCTTCATCGCGCTGCCGCTACCTGCCCGAGCGGTCGCTGCAGGGAAGCGCCGTCATGGCACTCAACCCCGACCAGGGGGAGACGGTCGGCTGGCCCCGCTTCATCGACACCGTCGCCGCCGCCTGGCAGGCGATCCCGGCCCGCGAGCGCGCCCGCGCGGCGATCTTCACCGCCTCCTACCAGGAGGCCGGAGCGATCGACGTCCTCGGACACACGAGAGGACTACCGGATGCTTACAGCGGCCACAACGGCTTCAGCGACTGGGGCCAACCAGCAGCCGACGACACACACGCGCTCATCATCGGCTACACCGGCCCGATCGACGCAGCACCCTCCTTCCGCGATTGCCGCACGCTCGCCACCATCAACAACGGCGTCGGCCTCAACAACGACGGGCAGGGACTCCCGCTGCAACTCTGCCGCCCCAGGGCGGCCTGGTCGGCAATGTGGCCGCACCTCATCCACTACGACTGAACTCCACGCAGGCGCCCAAAGTCGGGGAAAGATGGTGAGTCCCCGGAGACGTGTTGCTACGCCCAGCCGCCCCGCCCTAGGTTCGCGAGGCCGCGGAGAGGCGTCGAGGTTTGTCTCGATCTTCAGTTTGTGGTGATGCGGGTTTCAGGGTGCGCCGCTCCTCCCGGGCGCCCTGGTCGCGGTGGCGTTGCGGCGTTCAGGGCTTGTCTGTCGCTGTTGTTCTGTGCGGCGCGCGTAGAGCGAGATGGTGAGCTGCCAGCTGATGAAGGTGGCGAGCATGATCCGCTGGGCGACGCCGAAGTAGGCGTTGCCGCTGATCGGGATGAGGAAGAAGGCCGCGACCGCGGCGATGGCCCAGACGAGGGTTGGCGTCGCCATCTGGTTCCGGCTGGGTCGTCTCGAAGGGCGCGGATCAGGCTGAACATCGCGGCGGTGATGAGGACGAAGGTGGCGATGCCGACGAACTTGTGAATCTGGCCGTGGGTCGTTGTTGGACCAGAGCCGTCTGCGTGTACGAAGGCGAGAGATGAAGCTGAGGATTCCGCTGATCGCGAGCAATGTGGGAGCAACACGCGGTCGGGTGGCGGTTCGCTGAAGCACGACGGCGATCAGCAGCGACCCGGTTCCGATGGAGCAGAAGGCGATTGCCATTAGCCAGCCAGCGCGGCCGAGCGCGAGCTCGCTGACGGCCTGGCTGAGCGGGTGGTAGTGGCCGGACTGGAGGAAGTGCAGGGCGACGACGGAGCGGGAAGACGGCGGTGCTGGCGAAGGCGGCGAGAGGTAGCGCCGAGGAGGATGTTGAGCGGTTCATGTCGTTCTCTCCTGGTCGGGTTCGCCTTCGACGGTAGGGCAGCTTGGAGGGATGGCGTGTAGTCGTCGGCTGTGATGATCTGCGGGTGGACGCAGGAAGCCGTTGCCGGCGTCCCGGATGCTGTACTCCGCTGGGATGACACGGATCGACTGGGAGAGGATGCGCCGCCGCAGGCGCGGGGTTACCGTCTGGCTGTGGATGCGCTCGCGTCTGTGCTGCCGCGTCGGGTGTGGATTCGGCCGACCAGCGACGTGGTGCTCGCGATGCTCGTGCTCGTGTATCAGGAACTGGATGTATGGGCGCCGCTTTCGTTTGTCGGCCGTCAGCCGCACCGTCCGGCGCTCTCGATTGTCTTCCTCGCTGGTTCACTGGCTCTTCTCTGGCGGCGGCGCGCAC
>CAVPQJ010000003.1:0-613002 GCA_963707525.1 uncultured Actinomycetes bacterium
GGCGATACGCGTTTGCGGCCAGCGGTCCCCAGACGTCGTGGCGCACGCGAATTCGCGCGAAGCGGTAGGTGAAGGCGTTACAGGAGACGACACCGCCGTTCCAGCTCTCGGAGGTCGCGACAGGCGGCCAGCGATCGTGACTCGCTGGGAGGAAGATCGGCTGGCTCACGGGTGCGTCGTCGAGCCAGACGCGCCACCAATTCGCGCGCCGCTGCATCTCGATCACGGCCACGCGGTGCGTCTCCGAGATCGCTACACGTCGTCGAACCTCCACATAGCGAGGGGCCGCGTTGGGTCTCGCGACCTCGTAGTACAGGACGTTGTTGCTGCCCGGCATAGCGGCGAGCCCGATCTGGAGCCACTCGTCGGTGCCTGCAGGCCCCATCCCAACTCCTCCGACGCCGACCCATGCCGCGACGTGGCCGTGCTCGACCGTCGGTTGGGCGCGGAGTTGGAGCGTCGCCGCGACGCCTCGTACGGGTTGGCGACCGGCCGTCCGGCGTCGAGTAGGCGGCTACACCGCAGCGTGCGGATACGGGTCCGGCGCTCGTCGAGGCACAGCCGTGAGCGCGAAGGCAGCGGCGGTGATGAGGGCCGGAGAAAGAGGGCTGAGCGGGGCAGTGGCTCGACTCCCGGGTGATTGCGCGGACACTTCGCTCATCGCCGCGAGCCGCCCGGGAACCGATCCCTCGTCTGAGGGATCGGGTAACGTGTGGCGCTCTACCTCTTTTGGTTCTTGTAGGTGCGCTCCACCCCTTGAAGAAAACAACTGCGGCGATCCTGATCATGCTTGGCCTCGCGCTTGCCGGTTTCGGCACCGCGGGCTACGCAGCACGCTCGGCGGAGCACGGCGGTGGCTGATGCGACGACTGCGACAACGAGTCCTTGCACGCGCGCGCATCCCTGTATCAACCCGGGTTGTGCCGGCGCGGGGTTCGGAACCGACGACTGCCTGGCCACCACAACCGGAGTGACGACGACGTCACCCTGCACGTCGAGCGCATCCGTGCCGCAACCCGGGCTGCACCGAGGCGGGATTCGGACGCGACGACTGCTTCGACACCACGACGGGTGAGACGACGACCACCGGATCGACGACGGGCGAGACGACGACCACCGGCTCGACCTCGACGGCGACGACGCCACCGGCTCGACGTCCACCGCAACGACAACGAATGTGGCCACGACCACGACGGGATCGACGACCGGGTCGACAACGACCGGATCGTTCTTGCCGCCCCCGACAACAACGGTTGGCACCACGACGAGCTCGAGCACCACGACCGCGAGCACGACGACGACCGCGGGGACGACGACAGCCGCCGTGTCGCCGGGGGCCGGCGGGATTCCTCCCGTCCGCCGAAGGCCCCGCGCCCTCGGCCGCCGATCAAGGGCGCCGCAACAGAGCTTCCATTCACGGGTGCAGCGACACCGAGCACCATGCTGATCGGGTTCGCACTCCTAGGGCTTGGCCTGCTGCTCCTGGTCGTAGGTCGCGACCGGCGCGGGATGATCCCCGTGTCGGGCACGCCTCGGGCAACAGGCCGCCCGAGAGGCCGGGCCACGCAGACCGGCGAGTCGACGGCTGCCCGAGCGCCGGGGCGGGCGTTCAGCTACCGAGTCTTCATTCCCGGCCGCGGCGCTTTCGCATCGTTTGCCGACGCGGAGCAGTCACTTCTGGATCGTCGGTGGGCGCGAGCGGGCTGCCCGCGGCTCGGGGCGCCGGGACGCCGCCGGGCGTCCGACGACGCCTGACGCTTTACCGCACCGCTGCCGGCTCGGCCTTTTCAGTAGCCGCATCGTCGGCAAGAGCTTGCTCGATGCAGTCTTCGAGCTCGGACGCCAACTTCTCGACATACGGCTCGCGGATCATGTCGTCGTGGCGGATACCCTACGCCGACGATCGCACGGACATCGATCCCTGCGGCCAGATTGCTCCAATCGGCCTGCCGAGCCCGCGCCGCGTCTGCGGTGTCAGCCGCGCGAAACAACGTGAGATGCAGTGAGGATCGCGGCGTCTGGTACGTCTGGATTGCGCTTTGCAACGCCGCCTCGACATTCCGCAGCGACTTCGGGAGTGCGCGCCCGCTACGGCTGAAATAGGCATAGAGCAGGAACCGTGATCGGGTGCGGATCTTGTAGACGACACCCTTCGAGCGGCGCGCCACCCATTGCAGCTTGCCGAGCGTGTCGCGCGTCCGAAAATCCCGAAACTTCCGTCGTTCGAGCTGCAGTCGAGACGGTGCCCTCGTCGTACCGACCGGGACCGCGTCGATCAGAGCGAGCAGAGCCGGCGGCTCTCCCTGTGCGACCAGCTGCGTCGCCACCTCGTAGGCGAGGGTCCCCGAGAAGCAGTAGCCGCCGAGAAGGTACGGGCCTTCGGGCTGGAACGCGCGGAGTTGAGCGACATAGTGCGTAGCCATGTCGGTGACGTTCAGGATCGGCTGGTCCTCACCGTCGAGACCCCTGGGCTGAAAGCCGTACACCGGCTGATCCGGGTCGAGGGTACGGACGAGGTCGCGGTAATGAAGGAGCTGTCCGTCTCGACCGTGCAGAAGGTAAAGCGGTGGGCGCGTTCCCCCTGCTCGTAGCGGGACGAGCGTCGTCCAGAGGTCGCCTCCACCTGCCTGCTCGATCCGCTTTGCCATGTCGGCGATCATCGAGGTCTCGAACAGGGCGGTGAGCGGCAGCTTGACGCCGAAACGCCGTTCGATCTGTGCCATCAGTCTGACTGCGAGGAGCGAATGGCCGCCGAGCGCGAAGAAGTTGTCGTCCACACCCACGGTGTCGACGCCGAGTAGCTCGCACCAGATGTCGGCCAGCCCCTGTTCTGTCTCGGTTTCGGGCTTTCGCGAGCCCGGCTCATGCGCCATGTCGGCGGCATTCGGCGGAGGGAGCGCGTCACGATCGAGCTTGCCGTTCGGTGTGTACGGGAAGCTGTCGACGACGACGAGAGCCGAGGGGACCATGAACGCCGGCAGCTCCCGCGCAAGGAGCTCGCGCAGCTCGAGCCAGTCGGGAGGCGATTCCGCGTCCACCGGCTCGACGTAGGCCACGAGTCGGTCGTCGCCAGGTTTGCGTTCCCACGTGAGGACGGTGGCCGAGCGAATTCCGGGGTCGCGTTCGAGCACCGCTTCGATCTCGCCCGGCTCGATTCGAAAGCCGCGAATCTTGAGCTGCCGGTCGGCTCGACCGAGGAACTCCACGTTGCCGTCGGGAAGCCAGCGCGCGAGGTCGCCCGTGCGGTACAGCCGTGAGCCGGGCGCGCCCAGTGGGTTCGCGACGAACCGTTCGGCCGTGAGCTCAGGCCGGTTGAGGTATCCGAGTGCGACGCCTGCGCCGCCGACGCAGAGCTCGCCCGGAATTCCGATCGGCACGGGCTCGAGGTTGTCGTCGAGCAAGTAGATCTCGGTGTTCGCGAGCGGCTTCCCAATTGGGACGAAGCGATCGGGGATGAGCTCCGAGTCGGCCTCGAAGTAGGTGCTGTCGATCGTGGCCTCAGTGAGCCCGTAGGCGTTGATCACGCGCGTCTGTGGGCCGCACCCACGCGTGTAGAGCTCGTGCTTGTCCGTCCGCCAACCTTCCGAGCTGACAACGACGACGCGCATGAAGTCGAGCGTCTTGCCGATCGTCTCGAGGTGCTCGAACAGCAAGTTGGCGACCGCCGGCACGAACTCCGCGCAGTCGACCTTCTCTTCGACCATCAAGTCGTAGAGCCGCGCCGGATCCATGACGATTTCGAGCGTGCACAGCACAAGCGTCGAGCCCGAAAGGAGCGACCGGATGAAGTCGCCTGTGAAGACGTCGAACGAGAAGCTCGCCATCTGCAGATGACTCGTCGTCTCGTCCGTCAGCCGGTACGCCTCGTCGTACGCATGGAACGCGTTCGCCAGGCTTGCGTTCGTGATCATCGCGCCCTTCGGCCGGCCCGTCGAGCCGCTCGTGTAGATCACGTACGCGAGGTCGTCCGGGGCGGCGGTCGTCGACAGCGGATCGGCAGGTTCTCGGTCGAGCTCGTCCCATTCCGCGAACACTGCGACATCGTCGAGACGATCGATCGGCGCCGCGGCGCCGGCATCGGTGACGATCACCGTGGGTCGTGCATCCTCGAGCATGAACTCGATTCGGTCGGCGGGATACATGGGATCGAGCGGTATATAGGCGCCGCCGGACTTGACCACTGCGAGCACCGCTGCGACGAGGTCGAGCGACTTCACCATGTAGACACCGACGAGGCGGCCTGGACCGACGCCGAGATCGCGCAGGCGATGAGCGAGGCGGTTCGCGCGCTCGTCTAGCTCGCGATACGTGAGCCGCGAGCCCTCGAACACAACTGCGACGGCATCCGGCGTGCGCTTCGCCTGGTCCTCGAACAGATCCTTGACCAGCAAATCCTGCGGGAACTGCGCCGGCGCCTTCGCCCAGTTGGCGAGGATCACCTCGCGCTCCTCCTCGAGCAGCATCGGCAGGCGCGAGATCGGCCGGTCGGGGTCGTCCACGATGGACTCGAGCAGCTTCTCGAAGTGGCGAGCGATCCGCTTCGCCGTCTCGTCGTCGAAGAGCTCGGTGCTGTACTCCCAGGTCGTGTTGAGGCCGGTGGCGCGCTGGCTCATGCCGAGCAGGAGATCGAACTTCGCCCACCCCTTCTCGTGCACGATCTCCGTGGCCGTGACGCCGCGCGGCTCGAACTTCGGGCGCTGGCGCTCCCAGTCGGGATTGTGCAGCACCATCATCACCTGGAACACCGGCGTCTGGCTCAGGTCGCGCTGAGGCGTGGTTGCGCGGACGACCATCTCGTACGGCACGTCCGCGTGCTCGAACGCGCTCAACGTCGTCGTACGCGTTCGCTGCAGCAGCTCGCGGAAGGTCGGGTCGCCCGACACGTCGACGCGAAGCGCGAGCGGGTTGATGAAGTAGCCGATCATCGACTCGAGCTCGCTGCGGTTGCGGCCCGCGAACGGGGTCCCCATCACGATGTCGTCCTGTCCGGAGTACCGATGGAGGAGCGTGGCGAATGCCGACAGCAGCGCCATGAACAGCGTGGCTTCGCCTTCGCGCGCGACCGACTCAAGCCGCTCTCGGAGCTGCATCGACAGCATGCGACTCGTGTGATCGCCCTCGTACGCGCGAACGGCCGGTCTCGGCTTGTCTGTCGGAAGCTCGAGGCGCGAGGGCGCTCGGCGGAGCGACTCTTTCCAGAATTCGAGCTGTTGTTCGAGCACGCCGCTATCGAGCCACTCGCGATGCCATACGGCGTAGTCCGCGTACTGAATCGAAAGCTCCGGCAATTCCGGGTCGCGGCGCTCGATTGCCGCGTTGTAGAGCTCGGTCAGGTCGCCGTGAAGCACGGCCCGCGACCAGCCGTCAGTGGCGATGTGGTGCATGACGTTGAAAAAGACGTGTTCGTCGTCGTCGAGCCGGATCAGGAACGGGCGCAGCACCGGGTCGACCCGGAGGTCGAATGCATGCTCCGACTCGGCGTGCAGCAACCGTTGCAGCTCCGCTTCTCGCTCGTCCTCGGAGAGGCGCGAGAGGTCGACCAGACGAAGGTCGGCGACGCCCGTCTCCTCGACGATCTGCATCGGACTGTCGTCGACCAGGTCGTAGCGCGTTCGCAGGATCTCGTGCCGTGCGACGAGACCGTCGAGCGCGCGCTGCAGAACACCTGCGTCGATGGGGCCTTTGAGCCGGAATGCCGCCGGTGCGTTGTAGGCGACGCCTTCCCCGTCGAGCTGGCTCAGCAGCCAGAGGAGCTCCTGCGAGTACGAGAGTGGCGTGAGCGCGCCGGCCGCTCTCCGCGGGATGCGGGCATCGGCAGCGGCGGTTGCGCTGCGCTGCAGGAGGCGCCGTTCGAGCAGTTCGCGCTGCGCCGGGCTGAGCCGCGCGAGCCGCGCGTCGAGGCTCTTCTCGTCGTTCTCCGTCGCGCTCATCTGCTGACCGTCGTCTGGCTCACGAAGGGTCGCCGGCCGTTCCTGGCTCACCGGCAAGGAGGCGCTCGACCTCCTCGTCGGAGAGTTCGTCGACCTCGGCGAGAAGCTTTGCGGTCTCGTCGTCGCTCGCCCATCATCTCCACGACTCGTGCTGCGAAGCGTCGCGACGGTCGGTGCAGTGAAGAGGCTGTGCAGCGGCAGGTCGACCGCGAAGTCGCTGCGGACCTGCGCGACGATCTGGGTCGCGAGCAGCGAGTGGCCGCCGAGCGCGAAGAAGTCGTCGTCGACGCCGACCCGCTCGACGCCGAGCACCTCGGCCCAGATCGCGGCGACCGCCTCCTCGATCGGCGTGCGCGGCGCGACGTAAGTCGGCGGCCCGACGCCGGTCGCCTGCTCGGGTGAGGGCAGCGCGAGCCGGTCGACCTTGCCGCTCGGGGTCAGCGGCAGCGAGTCGAGGACGACGAACGCCGACGGGATCATGAACTCCGGGAGCCACTCGGCGAGGTGCCGCCGCAAGCTCCTCGGCCGTGACTGGGCCGATCGGCGACGCAGTAGGCGACGAGGCGCACGCTCGCCGCGGGCATCGTCTCGGCGCGACGACCACGGCCTCCTCGACCGGCGGGTGCGTCCGCAGCGCCGCCTCGATCTCGCCGGCTCGACGCGGAAGCCGCGGATCTTCACCTGCTCGTCGTCGCGACCGAGGAACTCGAGCGCGCCGTCGGGCAGCCGGCGGACGAGGTCGCCGGTCTCGTACATCCGCGCCTCGTCGCCGCCGGCGAACGGGTCGGCGAGGAAGCGCTCGGCCGTCAGCTCGGGCTGACCGACGTAGCCGCGCGCGACGCCGGCGCCGCCGATGAGGAGCTCTCCGGCCACGCCACTCGGGAACGGCAGCGGCCGCGCTCGTCGAGGACGTAGCAGCGCGTGTTCGCGATCGGGCGGCCGATCGGCACCGTCGCCGGCTGCGTACGCGTCCGGGCCCATCGGCCACGACGAACGTGCAGGAGCCGATCGTCGTCTCCGTCGGGCCGTAGTGGTTGAGGATCCGGCAGCCGCCGAGCTCCGCGCACGCGGCGCGACGAGATCCCACGACGAGCGCTCGCCGCCGACGACGAGCCAGCGCCGCGGCAGCACGTCGGCTGCCGTCGGCGCCGGCGAGCAGCGCGTTCAGATGCGACGGCGTGATCTTGAGCACGTCGATCGGGTGCGCGCGCAAGAACGCCGCCGCCGCCGCCGCGTCCGACAGCGGCAGCCGGGCTGACGAGCACGAGCGTCCCGCCGGAGCAGAGCGCCGGGAAGACGGCGGTGTTGCCGAGATCGGTGGAGATCGCGGTCACCATCCCGAACGCGAGCGGCTCCTCGTCGGCGCCGAGGCGGTGCGCCGATCGCATGCGACGTAGTTCGCGAGGTTGCGCGTGCGTGACGCCGACACCCTTCGGCGTGCCGGTCGAGCCCGACGTGTAGATCACGTAGGCGAGGTTGTCGGGCGCGACCGACACGTCCGGCGCGGTGAGCTCGGCTCGCGCGTCGAGCGCTGTCGCGGTCGCGGTCGAGGCAGACGATCTCGCCGTCGAACTCCGGCAGCCGCTCGAGCAGCGCCTCCTGCGTCACGATCGACCGGGCGCCGGTCTCTCGCAGCTGGTGCGCGAGCCGCGCCGGCGGATGCTCGAAGTTGAGCGGCAGGTAGGCGCCGCCCGCCTTGAGGATCCCGAGCAGCCCGACGATCATCTCGATCGAGCGGTCGGTGCAGAGCCCGACGACGGCGCCGGGGCCGACACCCGCGCGGCCGCAGCCGGTGCGCGAGCTGGTTCGCGCGCGCGTCGAGCTCGGCGTACGTGAGCGAGCCGCGTCTCGTCGACGACTGCGTCGCGGTCGGGGTCGGCGCAGCGGCCGCCGCCGACCAGCTCGTGGATCAGCGTCGGCGCGGAACTGGCTCGGCGGTCGTCGTTGACGTCGACCGTCAGCCGCGCACGTCCTCGTCGCCGAGCAGCTCGAGCTCGTCGATCAGCGCGTATCCGGGCGGCCGACGCCGTCGCGAGCACGCGCTCGACGTGGCGCGCCATCCGCTCGGCGGAGCTCGCGGTCGAACGCGGTCGGAGTCGAATCGCAGACGGCACGACGTGCCGTCCGACTCGAGCGCGAGCGGGAATGACGCGGGCGGCTCGAGGTCCGCGGCAGGAGAAGCGTGACGCCGTCGCTTGCGAGCGTCGCGAACGGGCGCGACCGCGACGAAGCCGGTCGTGAAGGTGGCCGCGACGTCGGCCGGGCGCGTAGTCCTGCCAGCGCTCCGCGACTTCTTGCGCTCCGGTGCGAGCTGCGCCGCGACGATCGCGCGAAGCGTCAGCGCCGTCACCGGACCGCAGCCGTACCGGCAGCGGCCGCGCGAAGGCGCCGACCGCCGTCTCGAGCTCCTCGTGGATGCCGGCCGGACGGAGCAGTCGGACGACGAGATCGTCGTCTCCACTCAGCCTGCAAGCAACGACGTGCCAGGCGGCCTGAACGATCGCGTCGGGGGTGATCCGTACTCCGAAGCTGCTGCCGAGATCGCCGCGCGGTCGCGATCGTCGAGCGGCACGTCGATCGTCTCCGTCGCGGTTGGCGCGAGGCCGGCGCACGAACGGCACGATGTCGTGCGCGGGCCTGTATCCGACCTCGCTCCAGAAACGGCGCCCGGCCTCGCGCTTCGTCGTCGTCGCTCGACGAGCGAGCTGGTTCTGCCACTCGGCGAAGTCGGCGTACTGCAGCGGCTCGTCGGCGACGTGCAGCCGCTCGCGTAGTGCGCGGCGAGCTCGTGCGGCGATCGTCGCGAGGGCGCCGCCGTCGGCGCACGGTGCGGCGACGGTCAGGACGAGAACGTGTCGGTCGGCGCCAGCACGACGAGCGCGCGCCGACGAGAGGGCCGGTTCTCGTAGTCCCAGCTGCGCGCCCGCGCGCAGCCGCTGCGAGCTCGTCGATGCGCGCGTCCTGCTCTGCGGGTGCGAGTGCCGCTGAGGTCGACAAGCTCCCAATCGCGGGGCAGCGACGTCGCGCACGACCTGCAGCGGGACGCTCATCCCCGGCTGCGCGGACGAATGTCGTCCGCAGGATCTCGTGACGATCGACGAGCGGCGAGAAGCCTGCCGCAGACGATCGACGTCGAGGGCCGTCGATGTCGATCGACGACTCGAGCTGCCCGCCCGCAGGCCCGTCGGGACTCGTCGACCAGAGAAGCTCCTGTTGCGGGGAGAGCCGGAAGCTCATTGCTGCTTCGTCCTGCATGTCGTGGCCTTTCGTCGTCGAGGAGTCAGTGGGCGTTTCGTGGAATCGGGCGACGGTTCTGCGCGCTGCGCGTCCGGCGCGCGGCAGGAGCGCGAGAACGCGCGTCTCGGGAGACTCGACGATCCTTCCGAGCAAGCTGCTCGAGGTCGGCCGCAGCGCATCGACAGTCGCTGACGTCGAAGAGATCCTCGTCGTACTCGAAATAGCCGCCGAGATCGCGCCGCCCTCGATCTGGAGCTCGAGCGCGAGATCGAAGCGCGAGAACCCGATGTCGATCGGAACGAGCCGACCGTCGTCACGCCGGCAAGCTGCAGCAGCTGACGAGGCTCCGCCGTCGCCGCGGAAGTTGACCTGGAAGAGCGGGTTGAAGCTCGGGTCGTTGCGCACGTGGAGGCACTCGACGAGCTTCTCGAACGGCAGCTCCTGGTGTGCGAGGGCGCCGGCCGTGCGCTTCGCGGACACGTTCGACGAGACTCGCGGAAGGTCGGATTGCCAGCCAAGCCGCGTCCGCAGCACGAGCGTGTTGGTGAAAAAGCCGATCAGCCCCTCGAGTTCGACGTGGCTGCGACCGGCAACCGGCGATCCGACGATGATGTCCTCGTCGCCGGTGAAGCGGTAGAGAAGCGTGTCGAACGCGGCGAGCAGCGTCATGTAGACGGCGTCGCCCCTTCGCTCCGTGCGAGCTCGGCGATCGCTCTGCCGAGCCCGGTGTCGAAGGAGAAGTAACGGTGCTGAGCCGCGGTGGCCCTGCACGGCCGGCCTCGGATGGTCGGTCGGAAGCCGCAGTCGTTCCGGAGCGTCGGCCAGCGTCCGTCGCCAGTAGCTCACAAGGTCGTCGAGCAATGCACCCTGCAGACGGTCGCGCTGCCACACGGCGTAGTCGGCGTACTGGATCGGCAGCGTCGGGCAGGTCGGGCTCGCGGTTCTCGCGGAACGCCGAGTAGAGCTCCGTGACTTCCCGGTTGAAGCACGCGATCCGAGGATGCGTCGAATGCGATGTGGTGCATGGACAGCAACAGGACGTGGTCCGCAGGGCCGAGGCGGAAGAGCGTCGGCCGGATCATCAGGTCGGCAGCGAGATCGAAGCCGCGTCGAGACTCGGCACGGAGCCGGTCGTGCAGCTCGTGCTACCTGGAGATCGACGATCGGAAGCGTCGAGTGACCATTCTTCGAGTGCGACCTGGCGCGGCTCGCCGCGCTCGGAGACGTAGACCGTCCGCAGGCTCTCGTGCCGGTGACGACGGCGGCGAGGGCGCGCTCGAGCGCGTCGACGTCCAGCTCCCCGAGCAGGCGGACTGCGCGTGCACCGTTTTGGGTCGGTGCGCCCGGGCTCCCACTGGTCGAGGAACCACATTCGATGCTGCGAGAACGAGAGCGGCGCCGGGCCACTCGTGCCGCGCGGCGAAATCGACGTCGAGGCGGCACGTCGCCGCAGCGCTTCGCGCAGCAATGCCCGCTTCTCCGGCGTCATCGAGCTGGGCCGGGCCAACTCAGCCACATTCGAGGCTGGGATACCCACGCCGTTCCTCACCTGCCCTGCCCGCGATCGCGATCCGCCTCCGGCCCACATTTCGATGCTAATCGCGGTCATTCGCACCGCGTACGCGACGTTGGTGCAGCGTTTGGCCCACCGCCTACTCCATCGGGCAGGTCACCTCGCCGGCGCCGGACGCCTAGCCGCTGGAGTAGGTCGTGGCGTGAAAGCTGCCCCAACGTCCCGTAGGACGGCGCGAGACGCCGACTTAGCATCGATTCAGTGAGTCGTACGGCCTCCCGGAGCCTGACGCGGCGCGAGACGGAGGTCCTCGAGCTGATTTCGCAGGGCCTGTCGAACGGCGACGTGGCGCGCCGTCTCGAAGTGACCGTGCACGCGGTGAAATTCCACCTCGCTTCGATCTACCGCAAGCTGGGGGTTGCGAATCGAACGGAGGCGGCCGGCTTTTTCTTCCAGCACCTCGTTGCTCCTCCCGAGCCTGCAGCCGTGCAGCCGAGCGGCACAATCGCGACCGCCGACGAGGCGCGCCGTGCGCGGTCCCTCGCGGAACCACCGCCGCTGGACCTTCCGACGACCGCCGGACTGCTTCCTGACGGAGGTCCCGGAGGCCGAGAGGAGCAGACCCTCGATTCCGACTCGACGGCTGCAGTCAAGAGATTCGCCGAGCTGCACGGTGTCGGCACTCGGGCTGTCGTCCTCGCCGCGCTCGGCGTGCTGCTCCATCGCTACACCCGCCAGGAAGACATCGTCGTCACCACTCCCGTCGGCCGGGTGTGGCTGAACCTGGCCGGTGACCCGAGCTTCGCGGAGCTCGTCGGCCGCGTCGAAGATGAGCTCGGGTCCTCTCCGGCCGTTGCGACGAACGACGGGGCAGAGCGCGCTCAGATCTTCTTCTCCGGAGAGCCGTCAGGCGATTCCCAACCGTCGTGCGACATCGCGTTCGTGGTCGACGAAGCGGTCGAGCCCTTGACAGCTGTCTGCACGTTCGATCGCGGGCTCTTCACGCAGGCGATGGGGCAGCGCATGCTCGGGCATCTACTGACGCTGGTTGTCGCGGGCACGCTCGAGCCTTCGTCCACGGCGAGCGGCTTGGAGATGCTCACCCGCGCCGAGCGCGACCGCATTCTTCACGAGTGGAACGCAACCGAAGAGCAATACCCGGATCGCCGCGCCGACGAACTGGTGGCCGAGCAGTCAACTCTGCGGGCGACCGACATCGCCGTCGTGTTCGAGGGACGGCAACTGACTTACGGGGAACTCGATGCGCGCGTCAACGCGCTCGCGCACGTCTTGCAGGAGCTTGGCGTCGGACCGGGTGTGCTGGCCGCCATTTGTGTCGAGCGTTCGCTGGACATGCTCGTGGGGGTGCTCGGGATCATGCGTGCCGGCGGCGCCTACGTTCCGGTCGACCCTGGCTTTCCGCTCGATCGGCAGCGCTTCATGATCGAGGATGCGGACGTTCGCGTGATCGTCACGCAGGAAGCGCTCCGCTCGCGGCTTCCTGAGCATCGTGGTGCCGTCGTCTGTCTCGACCGTGACGCGGACTGGATCGCCGGCCGGCCAACGACACCACCGCCATCGCTTGCGACACCGGACGATCTCGCGTACGTCATCTACACGTCTGGATCGACGGGAAAGCCGAAGGGCGTTCAGATTCCGCATCGCGCGCTCGTGAACTTCCTGACCACGATGAGCGAGCGACCACGAATGACCTCGGACGACGTCCTCGTCGCCGTCACGACGCTCTCGTTCGACATCGCCGGTCTCGAGCTCTATCTGCCCCTCGTGACAGGCGGTCGTGTTGTCATCGCGCCGCAGGCGGTAGCGGCGGATCCGCGACAGCTCGCTGCGTTGATCGAGCGTGCCGGCGCAACGATCCTCCAGGCGACTCCGACGACCTGGCGCATGCTCGTCGACTCCGGTTGGCGCCCGCCTTCAAAGCTGAAAGCGCTCTGTGGCGGCGAGGCGCTGCCGAAGGTGCTCGCGGAGGAGCTGGTCGAGCGCGGTCTCGAGCTCTGGAACATGTACGGCCCCACCGAGACGACGATCTGGTCGGCGATCTCTCGCGTCCGGCACGGAGAGACATTGACGGTGGGTCGCCCGATCGGCAACACCAGCCTCTACATCCTCGACGCGGCGCTGCAACCGGTGCCGGTTGGCGTCCCTGGCGAGCTGCACATCGGCGGCGACGGCCTGGCGCGCGGCTATCTCGGGCGGCCCGAGTTGACGGCGGAGCGCTTCGTACCGCACCCGTTCGACCCAAAATCGGGGTCGCGCATCTACAAGACCGGCGATCTCGCGCGCTACGACGAGAACGGAAACGTCGAGTTTCTGGGTCGTCTCGACTTCCAGGTGAAGGTGCGCGGCTATCGCATTGAGCTCGGCGAGATCGAGACCGCACTCAGTCGACACCCGAACGTCGCTGCCGCCGTTGCGACGACTCGTGAGGACGTGCCCGGCGACGTACGGCTGCTCGGCTACGTCGTGCCGGTCGGCGAGACGACCGACCTGCCGGACGAGCTGCGGCGGTACCTCGCAGAGTCATTGCCCTCGTACATGGTTCCGTCGGCCATCGTCACGCTTCGCGAACTGCCGCTGACGCCAAACGGGAAGATCGACCGGAAAGCGCTCCCGGAGCCGACGATGGAACGGTCGCGCGGTGCGTCGTTCGTCGCGCCTCGGACACCGCTCGAGGAGCGCCTGGTCGAGATCTGGGAGGACGAGCTCGGGGTCGCCCCCGTCGGCGTCACCGACGACTTCTTCGCCCTCGGCGTCACGTCGATCGTCGCGGCGAGATTGTTCGCGCGACTGGAGCGCGACCTTGGCGGCAGCCTGCCGCTCGGCGCGGTCTTCCAGGCGCCGACGATCGAGCGGCTTGCCTTGCTCCTCGAGGACAGCTCTGCCGGAGATCGCTGGACGTCGCTCGTACCGATCCAGCCGCAAGGATCGGAGCCCCCGCTCTTCTGCGTTCACGGGGGTGCGGGCACAGTCCTGCACCTGCAACCGCTTGCGCGGCACCTTGGACCGGAGCAGCCGTTCTACGGTCTGCAAGCTCGCGGCCTCTACGGCGGTGCGCCGCCGCTTCGAACGGTCGACGAGATGGCGTCGCACTACCTCGAGGAAATGCAGGCCGTGCAGCCCGAGGGCCCGTACTACATCGGCGGCTACTGCTTTGGTGCAATCGTCGCGTTCGAGATGGCGCAGCGGCTACTCGCCGCGGGGGAAGGCGTCAATCTGCTCGTCGTGTTCAACGGACCGAGTCCTACGTGGATCCACCGGTACGGGACGATTGGACGCCAACCTTCGAAGCTTGCCTTGCGACCGCCTCCGCCGCGGAGGCAGCCTCCCGCGCGACGCGTGCTCGGAGTGCTCGCGAGTCCGCGGAAGATGCGCAGCTGGGCGAAGCATCTCGGTTGGCGGTTCCGGAACCGGTTTGTCGATCCAGTGCGCGTGCGCGTCTCGATGGCGCTCGACCGCCCTCTCCCGGAGGAGGTGCGCGAGATCTACTTCCTCGAATTGGCCGCGCAGGCAGAGCGTGCGTACGAGCCGTCGCCGTACCCAGGGCCGATGGTCGTCTTCCACGGCGACGGTCTCTACGACGACCCGGATCTCGGTTGGACGGAGCTGGCTTCGTCGATCGAGACCTTCGCCGTGCCCGGCGACCACGACGGAAACCGCGACATGATGGCCGAGCCGCCGGTCGCTTACATCGCGGAGCACTTGCAGCAGAAGCTGGTCGCCGCGCGCTCAGGAGCTCTTCGTGCGCGTGGGCCGGCCGAATCGACGCCCGTCGCGTAACCCCGCCGCCGCTTTACGACGACTCGAGCGACCAGTTGGAGCTGACCTGGACGGGCGACAGCCGCATCACGGCGACAGGGGCCTCGTCGAGCTGCGGGCCGTACACCTCGAACGGCGCCGCCGACTGCCAGCCGATCAGCTCCGGGCCGTCCGTCGATCCTTCGTAGGCGCCGACCCAGAGGAAGAAGCGGCCGCGTGGGAGGGGCAGTCGATCCACCGTGCAGCGCACGATGTTCGTGCCGGGCTGAATTGGCAGCTCTCGACCTGGGCTGACGACGAGGATCGGCGACGCCGTCCCCTCGGTCACTCCGAGATACAGCCAGGTGCGATGGAGCGTCTCAGCTTCGAGCGTGAGCTCGATCTCGATCGCGCTGTCGGCATGAACCGAACCGTGCTCGCGGCCGAGGATTCTCACCTGCTCGACCCGGATCGGCCCGTCGATTCGCCGCTGCGTCCCTGCTGGACGCTCGACCGATTCGCGGTACGCCCCCAGCACCTCACGGACAGGCCCGTCTGCGATCGTCTCTCCGTTGTGGAGCCAGTAGCCGCGCTTGCACGTCGCCTCCACAGCAGCGAGGTCGTGGGAGACGAGGACAAGCGTCGTGCCCTGGCGCAGCACTTCGCGCATCCGGTCGAGGCAGCGTTGCTGGAACGCTGCATCGCCGACCGCCAGGACCTCGTCGACCAGGAGCACGTCTGGCTCGAGGAAGGCAGCGACCCCGAAGCCGAGCCGCGTCAGCATGCCGGCCGAGTAGAACTTTGCCAGCCGGTCGATCGCGTGACCCAGCTCCGCAAATCCGACGATGTCGTCGAAGCGGGAGGCCACGTCACGGCGGCTCAGACCCATGAGCGATCCCGTCAGCATGACGTTCTCCCGGCCCGTGAGGTTCGGGTGGATTCCGGCGCTGATCGCGATCAGCGCGCCGATTCGACCCCGTACGTCGACATTGCCGGCGGTCGGGTACATGACGCGGGTCAGGATCTTGAGGAGCGTCGTCTTGCCGGAGCCGTTTGCGCCGATGAGCCCGACGGAATCGCCAGGCGCAATCTCGAGGCCGATGTCGCGGAGCGCCCAGCGCCACGACTTTCCGGTTCGTCCGCGTAGACGGTCTGCGAAGCGGGCGACCTCGTCTTGAAAGAAGGCGCGCCGCTTGTCGGCGCGAAACCGCTTCCAGATATCGGTCGCCAAGATCGCCCCGTTGGGCAGGACGACATTCCGTTGGGTCGGCTTTTCCTGGAGCGCTTCCATCAGAGACCTCGTACTCGATCGTAGTCACGGACCTGCGGAGGGAGCCACGGGTCGAAGGGATAGGCCCGTAGGATCCACCCGTGGCTCGCACCGTCTTCATCACGGGTGCCGCGCGCGGCATCGGTCGCAAGACGGCGCTCGCATTCGCCGAGGCCGGCGACAGTCTCCTCCTCGCAGACATCTGTGCGCCGATTGCCGAGTGCCCGTACCCGATGGGGACGCTCGAGGATCTCGAGGAGACGGCCGAACGCTGCCGGGGTGCCGGCAGCGGCGCAATCGTCACGGCGACGATGGACGTGCGCAGGCCGGACGAGGTCGAAGCCGCGGTACGCCGCGGCCGAGAGGAGCTCGGACCGGTCGACGTTCTCGTGAACAACGCAGGCATCGTCGGTCCTGCCGGCGCACTCGCACACGAGCTGAGCGAGGAGCAATGGTCTGTTGTGGTCGACGTCGACCTCGGCGGCGTCTGGAGGTGTTCGAAGGCCGTCCTCCCGGAGATGGTGTCGCGCCGGCGGGGTGCGATCGTCAACATCTCCTCGACCGCAGGCCTCGTCGCGTTTCCGCACTTCGCCAACTACGTCGCCGCGAAGCACGCCGTCATCGGTCTGACGCGGGCGCTCGCGCTCGATTACGCCGCGCACTCGATTCGCGTGAACGCAGTCTGTCCGACGTCCGTTCACGACGAGACCGAGTCGCACCCCGGGATGTTGCACGGGGTCGCAGACATGCTCGGCGTCGACCTCGAGGACTACGAGGCGCTCTCGCTCCCGCATCACCCGCTCGGGACGCTCGTTGACGCGGCTGACGTCGCTGCCGCGGTGTTCTGGCTGGCGTCTGATGCGTCCGCACGCGTCACCGGTGCGGTCGTGCCGGTCGACGCGGGCTTCACGTCTCGTTAGCCGACAGGATCCGGATCCGACGCGGCGCTGCGGGTGGCGCGGAAGCGTCGAATCCTTTCGAGTCCCGTCGCGACACCGCCGGCCGCCGAGTCGAAGGAGACCTCGAAGTCGAGCAGTCTCGTCTCCGGCCGCGCAAGCGCTTGCCGCAGTAGCCCGACGAATTCTGCAGCGAGGCGCTCCACGGTCTGCCCGTCGAAGAGTGCGCTGTCGTAGTTGAACTGTGCGAGCACGCCGTCGTGGTGGACGTGCAGCTCGAGCGCAAGGTCAAATCGGGCCAGGCCGAGGTCGAGGGGAATTCGCTCCGTCGTCGTTCCCGTGAGCTCGAGCGTCGGCGCAGCATCGACTCGCACGCGGAAATTCACCTGGAAAAGCGGGTTCGCCGCCGCCTCGCGGGGCGGGCGGACAGCTTCGACGATCGCCTCGAACGACAGCTCCTGGTGATCGAGGACCTCGAGCGTCGCTTCGCGTGCACGGGAGAGCAGGGTGCGGAAGTCCGGATTGCCCCCGAGCCTGAGGCGGACAACCAGCGTGTTCGCGAAGTAACCGACGAGCTGCTCGAACTCGGGCCGGTTGCGGTTGGCGAATGGACCGCCGAGCAGGATGTCGTCCTGGCCCGTCACGCGATAGAGCAGCGTGCCGAAGACGCCGAGCAACAGCATGTACGGCGTCACGCCTTCCTCGCGCGCGAGCGCCCCGATCGTCCGCGCCAGCTCGCGGTCCAGCAGCACCTCGTGTGTCGCACCCTCGTAGCGCTGGACGGCGGGCCGCGGCCGGTCGGCAGGGAGTGGGAGAAAAGTCGGCGCGCCGGCGAGTGCGGCCCGCCAGTACTCGACCTCGTCGTCGAGGCGGCGCCCCTGCAATCGCTGACGTTGCCAGACCGCGAAGTCTCGGTATTGCAGCGTGAGCTGCGGAAGCTTGGGGTCGCGTCCTTGGACGGCCGCGTCGTACAGCTCCTGTACCTCTCGGTAGAGAATCTCGACCGACCAGCCGTCGACCGCGATGTGGTGCGGCTGGAAGAGCACGACGTGCGCTTCGTCGTCGAGCCGGAACAGGGCGGTCCGAAGCATCGGATCGGTCGCCAGATCGAAGGGTTGCAGAGAGTGCTCTCGCAGCAGCCGGTGCAATTCGCGCTCGCGCTCGTCATCCGGCAGCGCACTGAGGTCGATCAGCGGTAGCTCGACGTTCCAGCTTTCGAGCACGAGCTGCTCGGCGACCTCGTTCCGCCGCACGAACACCGTGCGCAGAGCCTCGTGCCGTTCCATGACGCCTTTGATCGCGCTCTCGAGGGCTTCCCGGCGCAACGGCCCGGATACGGCAATTGCCAGGCCCGCGTTGTAGAGCGAGCCGCCCGGGTCGAGCTCGTCGAAGAACAGGAGTTGCTGCTGATTTGCGGAGAGCGGATAGTGCGAGCGCTGCGACGCTGCTTCGGGCGTTGCGACGGGCCGCTCGGCAGCCGGCGATGCCTCGCTTGCGAGAGCGTCGATGTGCGCGGCAAAGGCACCGAGCGTGGGATGTTCGAAGATCGCTCTCACCGAGACCTTGAGCTCGAAGCTTTCGCGGATCTGGGTGACGACGCGCGCCGCAAGCAGCGAGTGGCCGCCGAGGTTGAAGAAGCTGTCACCCGGCGCGATGTCGCCGATTCCGAGCACCTTGGACCAGATGGCGGCGATTCGCGTCTCCGTTTCGGTGCGAAGATCGGACGCTTCCTGCTCACGGCCGCGCTCCCAAACGGGACTCGAAAGGGCGCGGGCGTCCAGCTTGCCGTTCGGCGTCAGCGGCAGCGCGTCGACGAGCGCAAGCGACGACGGCACCATGAACGGCGGCAGCTTCTCGTCGAGCGTGGCCCAGACCGCGTCGCGAAGCGCGGTGTGATCGCCGTCGCCGCCCGGTGTCGCGGGAACGAACCAAGCGGCGAGCCGGTTGTCTCCCGGCGACACTTCCACGGCCCGGACGACGCACTTCGACACGGCGTCGTGCTCTGCGAGCGCCGCCTCGATCTCGCCCAGCTCGATCCGAAAGCCGCGAATCTTCACCTGGTCGTCGAGGCGCCCGAGGAACTCGATCTCGCCGTCTGCACGACGACGAACGCGGTCGCCGGTGCGATACAACCGGCCCGGCCCAAACGGGTTTGGCAGGAAACGCTCGGCCGTCAGCTCCGGCCGATGCAGATAGCCGCGGGCAACGCCGGCGCCGCCCACGAAGAGCTCGCCGGGCACGCCGGGCGGCACAGGCTCGAGCAGCGCGTCGAGGACGTAGAGCTGGAGGTCCGGGATCGGGCGGCCGATCGGGCTTGCCTCCTGTTCTGCATCGCTCGCCGTGAGGGGCCGGTACGTCACGTGCACGGTCGTCTCCGTGATGCCGTACATGTTCACCAGCGTTGGTCCGTCGACGGGCAGGCGTTGGAACCACGGCTTCAGCGTGAGCGGGCGGAGTGCCTCGCCGCCGAAGATGACGAAACGCAGCTTGAGCTCGTCCGCGACGTCGAGGAGCTCGGTCATCGCCATCAGGAAGGCGCTCGGCGTCGCATTCATGACCGTGACCCCCTCGTCGACGAGGAGCTCGGCGAGCAGCTCAGGCGATCGCGTCGTCCAATGGGATGGCACGACGAGACGACCGCCATGCAGTAAGGGGCCCCAGAGCTCCCAGACCGAGAAGTCGAACGCGTAGGAGTGGAAGAGGAGCCAGGTATCGGACGCGGAGAAGTCGAACCAGGCTTGGGTCGCCGTGAAGAGCCGCGCAACCTGGCGATGCTCGACCTGGACGCCCTTCGGGCGGCCGGTCGACCCCGACGTGTAGATCACGTACGCGAGATCCTCGGGGCGAGACACGGAAGGCGGCGCGTCGACGGTCTGCTCGTTGGGTGCCAGGCCCGTGTCGAGGCACAGCGTGCGCGCGTCGTGCGCGGGCAGGCGATCGAGTAGCCGTTCCTGCGTGAGCAGCACAGGCGCGCCCGAGTCCTCGAGGACGTAGGCGAGGCGGTCCGCCGGGTACTCCGGATCGAGCGGGACGTAGGCGCCGCCTGCCTTGAGCACGCCGAGGATCGCGACCACGAGCTCGTCGGACCGCTCGAGGCACAGCGCAACGAGCGTCTCGCGCTCGACGCCGAGCGCGCGAAGGCGATGCGCTACGGCGTTGGCGCGGGCGTCGAGCTCGCCGTACGAGATCGTCGTGCCCTCGAAGGTGACTGCCGGAGCATCCGGCGAATCCGCGACCTGCTGCTCAAAGAGCTCGTGCAGGCAGCCGATCGCAAATTCCTGCGTGTCGGGCGCGGTAATGAGCGCCCGCCGGGCGTCTGGTGCGAGCATGGGCAGCCGCGCGACGGTCTGCTCCGGATCGTCGAGTGTCGCGCGCAGGAGCTCGAGATAGTGCGCCTCGAACCCCGCGATCGTCTCGTCGTCGAAGAGATCGGTCGCGTACTCCCAGACGAGCTCGAGCTGCTCGCCCGACTCTTCCTCCACGAACAACGTGATGTCGAATCGGGCCGTCGAGAGCTGCGCATCGTGCGGCTCAGCGCCCTCGATCTCGAGCGGCGCGTACGGCACTTGTGCAAAGAACACCTGGAAGATCGGGTGCCGGCTGAGATCCCGCTCGGGCTGCAGCTCGGCGACGAGCACCTCGAACGGAACGTCCTGGTGCGCAAGAGCCTCGCTGACCGTTCCGCGGACCTGCGTCAGCAAGGTGCGGAAGCTCGGCGCACCTTCGAGGTCGGCCGCAAGCACGACCGTGTTCGCGTACAGCCCGATCGCATCTTCGAGCTCGCTGTGGTCGCGGCCGGACACGGTGGCGCCGACGCTGACCGCGTCCTGTCCGCTGAGGCGATGAAGCAGCACGTAGTACACCGCCAGCAGCGTGGTGAACACGGTCGCTCCCTCGGCGCGCGCGAAGGCGCGCACTGCAGCGGAGAGCTCGGGCGGGAGCTTCGTTCGCCGAGTTTTGCCGCGGTACGTCGGCATGACGGGCCTGGGCCGGTCGGTCGGCAGCTCGAGCGCGAGCGGAACATCGGCAAGCCGGTCGCGCCAGTACCCGATTCGCTCGTCGGTCGCGGCCGGGATGCGTCGCGCGAAGTCTTCGTATTGGAGACGCGGGGGCGGAAGGACGGTCGGCTCGCCCGACGTGTAGCCCGCGTAGAGCGCGCTGAGCTCGCGGAAGAAGACGACGTGCGACCAGCCGTCGCAGACGATGTGGTGGAAGACGAGTTGCAGGACGTACTCGTCCTCACGCAGACGGAGCAGGGCGCCGCGTGCCGGCAGATCGCGGTCGAGCGAGAAGGGCTGCGAGACGAGCTCGTCCGCGATCCGCTTTGCGTCGGCCTCGGGATCGGCGCTCGAGCGAAGGTCGTGCTCCGTCAGGTTGAGCTCGGCAGTGGGGTCGACGACCTGGAGGAGGCGGTCGGCGTCGGGCGCGAAGCGCGTTCGCAGCGCGCCGTGTCGCTGTGCGACCTCCTGCACGCTCCGAAGCAGCGCTTCGGCGTCGATCAACCCCCGGAGGCGGACGCCGAGCGGCATGTTGTAGACGCCGAGACCCGGCGCCATCTCTTCGATGAACCAGAGGCGCTCTTGCGCGGGCGTACACGGGGCTGGACCTCCGCCGGTAGCGGCGGCCGGCGAGGCGGGCGGTTGAGCGGTCGAGGCGCTGCCTTTTGCCACGGCGGTCGCGACTGCCTCGACCGTCGGAGCCTCGACGAAGTCGGGAAACGGGATCGAGACGCCGAACGCATCCTCGACAGCGGCGAGCATCCGGATCGCAAGGAGCGAGTCGCCGCCGAGCCGGAAGAAGTCGTCCGACGCTTCGATGTGCTCGATACCGAGGAATTCACGGCAGAGCGCAGCCACTCCCGCAATGACGGAAGCACCAGGTGGATTGCCAGGCAGCGCCGGCTCCGGGTCGGGAGTGCGCTCCCGGAGATCTGTCACGTTTCTGATGATATGGACGGCCCTCCCGGCCGCCCACGCGACGTTCGACGGGCCTTCGGGGTCTCACTGGCCATGTGGTCAGGTGACGTCGAAGGCATGATCTGTCACGAATCCGATGGGACGATGAGCGTCATCAAGGAGAACGGCACAGAGTCGCTCGGACAGGCGGCCGACGTCTTGCGCGACACCTTGCGGACGCTCGTCCGGGACGGGCGCTTCGCCGAGGGGTGGGAGCTGATCCGCCCGCACCTCCTCCGGGCCGACGATCCCGCAACCTGGAATCTCGGCCGGAGGGTGCTCGCCGCGGGCGTCGAGGCCGGCTGGAAGGCGCCCACCAGGCGCGAGGTCCGGCTCGCCGTGCTTTGTTCCTACGAAGCAGCGGAGCTCGTCGAGCATCTGCGAGTCGCCTGCAGCGCGTTCGGGATCGGCGTCGACCTGCACGTCGCTCCATACGGTCAGCTCGAGCAGGAGGCTTTCGCGCCGGACACGCCGCTCGCCCGGTTCGCGCCGACGCACATTCTGGTCGCGCCGACGACCGCCGATCTCGCATTCCCCTCGCTGAGCGATGATGCCGAGGGAGCGTTGACCTCCGAAGTCTCGCGCTGGCACACGCTGTGGGATGCGTTGGGCCGGAACGCCGGCGCCCGGATCGTGCAACACGGGTTCGTCGTGCCGGATGAGTCGCCGTTCGGTCATCTCGCGATGCGGCTTCCCGGCAGTCAGCTGTCGCTTGTCCGAGAGCTGAACAGACGGCTCGGCGCCGCGGCGGGCTCGACGGTGCTCCTCGTCGACGTGGAGCGAATCGCCGCCGGCATCGGCAAGCGCCGGTGGTTCGACCCGCGCCTTTGGTACGCCGCGCGCAGCCCTTACGCGCACGCCGCCTTGCCTCCCCTCGCCCGCGAGACGGCGGCCGTGCTCGCCGGTGACGTCGGGTTGGCGCCGCGCTGTGTCGTCGTCGACCTGGACAACACACTCTGGGGTGGAGTCGTTGGCGACGATGGACCCGAAGCGATCGTCGTTGCCGACGGCGCCGACGGCGAGGCCTTCGCAGCGTTTCAGGATTACCTCCTCGCTCTCCGGAGCCGCGGGGTTCTCCTCGCGGTCGCGTCGAAGAACGACCTCGAGGCGGCACGCGAGCCGTTCGAGCGGAACCCGGGCATGAGGCTGCACCTCGGGGACTTCGCGGCGTTCGTCGCGGACTGGCGACCGAAATCCGAGCAGATCGCCGAGATCGCCGACCTGCTGGAGCTCGGGCTCGACTCGCTCGTCTTCGTGGACGACAACCCCGTGGAATGCGCGCAGGTCGCGACGGCGCTGCCGGACGTGGCCACGATCGCGCTCGACGTCCCGCCGTCGGAGTTCGTCAGGACGCTTGCCGCAAGCGTGCATCTCGAGACGTCGTCGCTGACCGGTGAAGACCGCGCTCGCGCGGGCTCGTATGCCGCGCTGCGGCAGGCGGAAGAGCTTCGCCGCGACGTTCCGTCACTCGACGACTTCTGGCGTTCGCTCGAGATGCGTGCGCGAGTTCGCCCGGTCGATACAGCCTCGCTCGAGCGCGCGGCGCAACTCACGCAGAAGACGAACCAGTTCAACCTCACGCTTGTCAGGCGATCGCCGGAGCAGGTCGAGCGGCTTGCCGCGGACACGGACGTCATCTGCCGAACGCTCGAGCTTGAAGATCGGTTCGCGCGTCACGGTATCGTCGGGCTCGTGATCGCCACACCCGCCGACGGCGACGACACCACGGCGGTCATCGACACGCTTCTGCTCAGCTGCCGCGTTATCGGACGGACGGCCGAGCGCCATCTCCTGGCTCATGTCTCGCGCACTGCGCTTGCGGCCGGCCGGGAGCGGCTGCGGGGTGTCTACGTCACCGGACCGCGGAACGGGCTGGTTGCGAACCTCTACTCCCAGCTCGGCTTCGTGGAGACAGGCGAGGGACACTGGGAGTACGACCTTGCACAGGGCCCGATCTCCAGCGAGTTCATCGCCGACGACGAGTCGTGAGCGAGCCCGCCTCACTCGACGGAATTTTCCAGGACGTTCTCGAGGACATCCTGGGATGGGGCACGACGTACGTCGACAGCGACGGCCCTGCGACCGTCGCTGCCTGGGACTCGCTCGCGCAGATCCGGCTCGTGAACGCGCTCGAGACGGCGTTCGATGTTCGACTGCCGGACGCCGCGCTCCTCGAGGAGCAGACGGTCGGCTCGCTGAAGCGACTCGTGGCCGAGCGCGGGATCGCGGTGTAGGTGGCTTCGCAGACGAAGCTTCACTTCGATCAGGAGGATGTCGCTGCGTTCGCCCGCGCCAGCGGCGATGCCAATCCACTTCACGTGGACTCGCAGTTCGGGCGCCGTTCAGCGTTCGGTGGCTGCGTCGTGCACGGCAGCCTCCTCGGCATCGGAATGCTCGGGCACCTGCCGGATGAGGTGCTTGCCGCTGCTCGCTTCCTCGACCTCTCGTTCTCCGCGCCGCTGCTCGTCGGCGAGACCGGCACCGTGGAGGTTCGGTCCGCCGAAGACCGCTGGACCGTCGAGCTGACCGGCCGCGGCAAGCCCCTTGCGCGCCTGCGGATCTCACCGGAGGACAAGCCGCGCGCGCCGAGCGCAGCAGACTCCTCGCTCGAGGAACAACCGATGCGTGTGGCTCCGGCGCCCACCGACCTGGGCGCGGTCGACGCGTTCGCCGTGCGGTACCGACCCGCCCTCGAGCTCGACGACCTCGCGCAGCGCTTTGGCGCACGCGCGATCGAGCCTCGCCTGTTGCGCGGAATGGCCTGGGCCAGTTACGTCGTCGGTATGGAGGTGCCCGGGATGCACGGCCTGCTTGGAGGTTTCTCGCTGGCCCTCGGTCCCGCCGACGGAAGTGGGGGTGTCGCGAGGGTTCAGGCTGCGGACGCTCGGACCGGCCGCATCGTCCTCGAGAGCACACTCGATGGTGTGAGCGCCACGATCGAGTGCTTCGCACGGGAAGCCCCGCATGCACTCGACGTCGACGCGTTGCGCCCGGCCGACCGCGCGCAGCCCGTCGATGAGGCTGTCGTCGTCGTCGGAGCGAGTCGAGGCCTCGGCGCAGCACTCGCGCTCGCGTTCCTCCTCCGCGGCTTCGAAGTGCACGCGGTGTACTCGACGTCGACCGAGGCTGCAGACGAGCTGAAGCGCCTCGCCGGCGACGTAGCCGATCGACTCCATCTCCATCGCACGGACGCGGCGAGCGCGAGTGACCTCGAGAAGCTTGCCTCCGATCTACGCACGCGTCAGCTGCCGCTTCGCGGCCTCGTGCTCGCGGCGGCGTTGCCGCCGCTCGGCATGGGCCTGAGCGGCGCGTCTGCGTTCGAGCTCGCGCGCTACGTCGGGGCGAGCGTTGAGCTCGTCGCGGCGCCGCTCGGAGCGCTCATGCCGCTCCTCGACGACTCATGGGTCCTGTTCTGCTCGTCGGCAGCACTCTCGGCGCCGCCGCGCGACTGGCCGCATTACGTCGCGGCAAAAGGCGCGATCGAAGGACTCGGAGCGTGGTTGGCAGCCGTGGCTCCGCGAGTTGCGAGCGTTGTGGTGCGGCCGCCGAAGCTGAAGACGGAGCTGACGAACACGCCCGCGGGGCGGATCGGTGCGGTCCCCGTCGAGCCCGTCGCGCGTTGGCTGGCCGAGCGTGTCGCGTCGATACCCCCCGGACTCGTGATGCTGGAGCCGCCCGAGTGACCCCGGGCGACGACGCGAACGTCGGGCCGGCAACGCTCTGGGACAGACTCACCGGCCTGAGCGACACCTACACGTGCTACAGCTCGGCTCTCGCGACGTGGGCGGCGTTCCGGTCGACGTCGTGGCCGGTGACGCTCAACGCCGGGCTCCGCCTTGGGTTGGTCGAGGCGGATGACCTGCTCTTCGGGTTCTCCCATTTCGAGCCGAGTCTCGGCCAGGCGCTCGGCCTCGGTCGCCGGTCGTCGGAGCGACCCGAGGCGGCGGCGGCCGCGATCCTCGCCGAGAGCGAGCGAAGCGGCCGCGTGATCGTCGCCGGCGACGGGTTCAACCTGCCCTGGCACGTCGCCCACGGCCGCAGACATGTTCCGCACTGGTTCGTCCTGGCATCGACCGATGAGGGACTGACCGTCGTCGATCCGTTCACCTGCCGGAACGACCTCGGCTGGCAGGAAGCCGCACTCCGTCCGTTCACGGCGGGCGACGAGCTGGCCACGCTCGCGGCTGCCATCCCGCCCGACGATCCGGTGCACGCCTTGCGCGAGGCGTTCGCGTTCGGGACCGACGACCGTCCGCTTCCCCTCGCCCGGTTCCGCTGGCTCGAGCAGGCCGCCGCACCGGCAGGTGCGGAAGTTGACGGCTACGTAGGCCCGGAGGCCGTCAGGCGGCTCGCCGTGCACTTTCGCGACAACGCCGCGATGCCCGGTGCGTATCGGCAGGCCGACGACCTGTGGTCGATCGCGCGCCACCGCGCCTACGTCAGCCGCCGCGTCTCGGAGATCGTGGACGCCCACGAGGAAGAGGCATTACGGAGCTGGAGCGACGAGCATGCTGCTCCGCTCGCGGCACGGTGGGGTCACGTCGCCCCGCTTCTGATGCAGGCGACCCTCGCGCTCGAGGCCGGGCGGGCGCCGACCGCGAGCCTGCCGGAGGCGCTCACCGAGCTCGCCGACCGCGAGGAGCGGGCAGCGGCTGTGTTCCCCGTGGACGCGGCGACCGGCCGCGCCTCACCGGCGGACGTCTGATCGGCCCCCTTCCCGGGGGTCCTAGCCAGTCGGTTAGGAGTAGACCCAAGCTCTGCCCCAAGGTCGCGTGGTTCCACCTACCGTTCCTGCCTAGCATCAGCACGACTGAGGCGTGCTGCCGAAGCGATGGCGCGCCGATGGACCGTGGGCGTAGTTGCAAGAGGAATGAGGGACGGTGTTGACGCAGGACCCGACCGCCGATACCGCGAGCTTCAGGCTGTCACCCCAGCAGGAACAGCTGTGGCGAAGCGATCCCGAGAATCCGTCCCTGCGTGTCCAATGCGTGGTCGATGTCTCCGGATCGGATGCGGAGGCCGTGCGCGAGGCGCTCCGTGGCGTCGTTGCGCGCCATGAGATCCTGCGAACGACGTTCGCGCGGGCGCAGGGCGTGAAGCTGCCTGGCCAGGTGATTCACGACGACCTGGAGCAATTCTGGACCGTTGATCTCGAGGCGGCAACCGAGGACGAGCTCGCCGCGCTCCTCACGGGCGAGGCGACCGCCCCGGTCGATCTTGCTCGCGGACCGATCCTTCGCGCTGCCTTCGTCCGTCGAGACCCCGATCGAGACCTGCTCGTTCTCACGCTGCCGGCGGTCTGCGCCGACGCGCCGACGCTGGCGATCGCAGCCGCCGAGCTTCGCACGCTTCTCGCCGGAGCAACACCGTCGCCCGCTGAGCCGCTCCAGTACGCCGACTACGCAGAGTGGCGTGCCGAATCGCTCCACACCGATGCCGCCGGGGCGGATGCCTGGAGCCTCGGCGACCTCCCGCCGTCGCCCGAGCTGCCGCTCGCGCGCGCAAACGCGGACGGCGCCACCGGAGTGACGCGACGGATTCACGTCCCTATCGATGCCGCGGCTCTCGCAGAAGGCGCTTCGGCTTGCCGGGTGAGCGAAGGGGTCTTCCTCGAGGCCTGCTGGCATCTCTGCCTCGCTCGGCTCGCGGGCGACGACGAGGTCGTCGTCGGTGCCGTCCTCGACGGCCGAACGCACGAGGAGCTCGCCGGTGCAGCAGGTCCATATGCGCAGGTGCTGCCGCTCCGGACGACGATCGACGCCGCGACCACCGTCGCAGAGCTCGTCGATCGTGTCCGTCGCGCGCGGACTGCGGTCGAACAGAATCAGAACACCGCGGACGGCGCCGTGCTGGAGGACGCGTCCACACGGTGCCGCGTGGGATTCTCGACGGTCGAGCTGACGGCAGAAGCCGGCATCGAAGTGCTTACAGGCGCGCCGGTCCCGTTCGTCGCGCACCTCGTATGGATCTCGGGCGGTGAGGCGGCGCGCGCAGAGCTCCAGCTCGCCGCGGATGCGGTGGATGCCGACACTGCCGCGTTGACCTCGGCTGTTCTGGTCGCGATCGTTGCCGGCGCAGCCGCGGACACGACCGCCGAAGTGCTCGACCTCCCGCTGACCGTCGGAGCGGGGCAGGTCGAGCTCTCGATCTTCTCCGGGCCTGCGCCGGTTGCGACCGGCGAATCAGTTCCCCTCCTCTTCGAGCGCCGCGTCGAGGAAGCGCCTGAGCGGATCGCGCTCGTTGCAGGCGGCTCCGCTCTCACGTACCGCGAACTGAACGAGCGCTCCAACCGGCTCGCACATCGGCTCCGATCCCTCGGCGTGGGGCGGGATTCGAGTGTCGGGGTCTGCTTCGAGCGCTCGGTCGACTCGATCGTCGCGGTGCTCGGCACGATGAAGGCGGGCGGCGCGTACGTCCCGCTCAACTTCGAGCATCCGGCCGCTCGCCTGACGCACCAACTCGTCGAGGCAGGCGCTTCGGTGCTGCTCGCCGAGACGAGCCTGAGAGACAGGCTGCCGGCGTTCGCTGGAGTCACCATCTATCTCGACGACGAGACCGCGGGGCTCGACGGGGAGCAGGACGACAACCCGGTTGCTCTCAACGAAGCGGACGACCTCGCCTACGTCATGTACACGTCCGGCTCGACGGGAACGCCCAAGGGCGTCGGCGTCACGCACGCGAACCTCGCCAACTACACGGCCGCGATCCTCGACCGTCTCGACCTCGGCGGGCAGAGCCCAGTCTTCGCTGCCGTGTCGGCTCTCAGTACCGACCTCGGCAACACGAGTGTCTTTCCCTCGCTCCTCGGTGGCGGCACGTTGCACCTCGTTCCCCCGGCCGACTCTCTCGACGGCGCGCTCTTCGCCGCGTATCTCGAGTCCAACCCGATCGACGTCTTGAAGATCACGCCGTCGCATCTGCGCGCCCTCCTCGGTGGAGCGGCCGCCGAGTCGGTCCTGCCGCGCTCCTGGCTCGTGCTCGGCGGAGAGGCTCTGCCGTGGCAGCTCGCCGACCGCCTGCAGCGCGCCGGTGCCGCGTGCCGGATTCTGAATCACTACGGACCGACGGAGACGACGGTCGGCACCTGCACGTTCGAGGTCGTCGCGGGCGAGCGCTGGGGCGAGACCGTGCCGATCGGAGCTCCCTTGCACGGGACGCATGCCTATGTCGTCGACCGGAAGCTGCGCCCTCTGCCGATCGGCGTGCCGGGCGAGCTCTGCATCGGCGGCGTCGGGGTCGCTCGAGGCTACGTCGGGCAGCCCGAGCAGACGGCCGCCTCGTTCGTACCCGATCCGTATGCGCGGCGCTCGCATGTACCGCACCGGCGATCGCGCGCGCGCACTCCGCGATCGGAGCATCGAGTTCCTCGGCCGCGCTCGACGATCAGGTGAAGATCCGTGGCTATCGCGTCGAGCCCGCCGAGATCGAGGGAGCTTTGGCACTTCATCCAGCGATCCGCGAGTGCGCCGTCGTTGCGCGGGAGGGCGCGGACGGCGAGCGGGAGCTCGTCGGCTACTTCGTCGGCGGCGAAGCATCGACCGACGAGCTGCAGGCGTTTCTCCGCGAGTTGCTACCCGTGTACATGGTGCCGCCGAGATTCGCGAAGCTCGACGCGTTCCCGTTCACGCCGAGCGGCAAGATCGACCGGCGCGCGCTGCCGGATCCCGGCGAGTCGGAGCGCACCGTCGAGTTCGTCGCCCCGCGGACACCGCTGGAAGAAGGACTCGCACAGATCTGGCAGGAGCTCCTCGGCGTGGAGAGCGTCGGAGTGAACGACGACTTCTTCGCCCTTGGCGGACATTCACTTCTCGCCACGCAGGCCGTCATTCGCATTCGCAGCTCGCTGGCAGAGATCCCGCTGCACAGCTTGTTCAACGCACCGACGGTGGCGGGGCTCGCGAACGCGATCGAGCAGGCAGAGCTCGAAGCGGGAGAGTCCGTGCCGTCCGGCGGCGCGGCGGCGTAACCGTGGTCAGCGAGCGCGTCGGCGCGCGGATACCCCGGCTCGCCGACGACGAGCGCTCGCCGTTGTCCTTTGCGCAGGAGCGCATGTTCCTGCTCGAGCGGATGCTTCCGGAGGTCAGCTCCTACAACGTCCCGCGCTACCTGCGCGTCCCGGGCCGCCTCGACCCGGCGGCGCTCCAGCAGGCCCTCGACGGCGTTGCATCGAGGCACGACGTGCTGCGGACGACGATCGAGCTGGTCGACGGGTCACCGCAGCAGCACGTTCATGAAGACGCGCGCATCGAGCTTGCCGTCCACGATCTGCAAGGCCACGCGTCGGCTGAGGCGGACGAGCTCGCCTCGAGCCTCGCCTGGCAACCATTCGACCTGGCTTTGGACGCAATGGTGCGCGTCGCGCTCCTCCGCCTGGAAGATCACGACCGGCTCGTGATCGTCAGCCATCACCTCGCCTCGGACCACGCGTCCGGCCGGATCCTCTTGAGCGAGCTCGCCGAAGGCTACGCCGCTGCGGTTGAGAGCCGGGAGCCGTCGCTTCCCGATCTGCCGGTGCGATATGCCGACTTCTCGGCGTGGCAGCGCGGTCGATTCAACGGTCAGCTGCTCGACGAGCTGGTCGGCTATTGGCGCGGCCAGCTTGCGGAAGCGCCGGACCGCTTCGACCTGCCTGCCGACAAGCCGCGCCCGCCGGCGAAGACCTACGCGGGCGCCGAGCGGCGCTTCACGCTGCCTGTTTCGGTGGTGGAGGAGCTCCGCTCGCTCGCCCGCTCGCAGAACACCTCGTTCTTCACCGTGCTGCTCGCGGCGTTCTACACGCTCCTCCATCGCTACACCGGCACGGAGGACATCGTCGTCGGCGCGCCGATCTCGGGAAGGCATCACGACGAGACGCAGTCGCTCATCGGCTACTTCTCGAACACGCTCGCGCTCCGCGTCGCCGTCGAAGACGACCTGAGCTTCGTGGAGCTGCTCGACCGGGTTCGCAAGACGACACTCGAGGCGTTTGCCTACCAGGAGCTTCCGTTCGAGCGGCTTGTCGAGGCGCTCAACCCGCAGCGCGACGCCAGCCACACGCCGGTCTTCCAGGTCCTGCTGTCGCACGACGTGGCGCCGGCTCCGCTCAGCCTGGGCGGCATGATGCTCGAGCCCATTCCCATGCCGACGTGGCCCTGGTCGCGCTTCGATCTTTCGCTCGGCACGCAAGATCGCGTCGACGGGGGTCTCGACGGAGTCATCGAATACTCGACCGATCTCTTCGAGGACGCCACCATCGAGCGTCTGGTCGGCCACCTCGGCACGTTGCTCGAAAGCATCGTCGCGGACCCGCGCCGGCAGATCGGAAGGTTGCCGATCCTCCCCGACGCCGAGCGGCGCGCGCTGCTCGAGGACGTGAATCGCACCGAGGCCTCGATCGACGACCGCTGTCTGCACGAACTCGTTGCGGAGCACGCTGCGCGCAACCCGGAGCGCGTAGCCGTGGAAGGCTCGGGACGGTCGTTGACGTATGGCGAGCTGGACGAGCGCGCGAACCAACTCGCTCACCACCTCCAGCAGCTCGGGGTCAGCGCGGGAGATCTCGTCGGCATCTGCGTCGACCGCGTGCCGGAGACGATGGTCGCGATCCTCGGCACGCTGAAGACCGGCGCGGCCTACGTACCTGTCGAACCGACGTATCCGCGTGAGCGCCAGGCGTTCATGCTCGCCGACGCCCAGGCCGCAGTGCTCGTGACGCAAGAGAGCCTCCTCGACGAGCTACCGCCGCATTCAGGCTCGATCGTTTGCATCGACCGGGACTGGGACGAGATCGCCGCGCACCCGTCAGACGCCCCGGCCGCCGAGGTCGACTCCGACTCGCGCGCGTACGTCATCTACACCTCCGGTTCGACCGGCCGCCCGAAGGGCGTCGAGATCTGCCACCGGTCCGTGGTGAACCTGCTCGGCGCAATGCGCGTCCAGCCCGGGCTGACGGAGACCGACGTCGTCGTGAACGTCACGACGCCGGCGTTCGACCTCTCGGTCCCCGATCTCTATCTCCCGCTCGTCTGCGGTGCGAAGCTCGTGATCCTCCCGCGTAACGAGACGCAGGATCCGGCGCGGCTCGCAGCAGCCCTCGGTGACGTGGGGGCGACGTTCATGCAGGCAACTCCGACAACCTGGCGGCTCCTCGTCGACGCGGGCTGGGAAGGCCGCCGTGAGCTGAAGATCGTGTGCGGCGGCGAGGCGCTTCCGCGCAGCGTGGCCAACGAGCTGGTCGAGCGGGGCGCGTCCCTCTGGCACATGTACGGCCCGACGGAGACGACCGTGTGGTCGTCAGCGCTGCGACTCGCCCGCGGCGCCGGGTCGCCGCCAATCGGCGGGCCGATCGCGAACACGCGTTTCTACGTCGTCGACCGCCATCTGCAGCCGACGCCAACAGGCGTCGGCGGTGAGCTCCTGATCGGCGGGGCCGGCCTCGCTCGCGGCTATCTCGGCCGGGAAGAGCTGACGGCGGAGAAGTTCATTGCCGACCCGTTTCGATCGGAGCCGGGTGCTCGTGTCTACCGCACGGGCGACCGTATGCGGCTTCGCGCGGACGGGACGCTCGAGTTTCTCGGTCGACTCGACCACCAGGTCAAGCTTCACGGCTATCGCATCGAACTGGGCGAGATCGAGGCCGCGCTCGACGGACACCCGGACGTCCGGCAGTCCGTGGCGATCATCGACGAGGACGGGACGGGAGAGAAGCGCCTTGTCGCGTACATCGTGCCGGAGGGCGACGCCGAGCCCACGTCAGACGAGCTACGCCGTCACCTCAGCGCATTCGTTCCCACGTACATGCTCCCGTCGGCGATCGTTCAGCTGGAATCGTTCCCGCGCACCGCCAACGGCAAGCTGAACACCTCCGCGTTGCCGAAGCCGGACGTGCGGCGCTCCGATCGCTTGGCAGAGTTCGTCGCTCCGAGCTCGCCGGCAGAGGAAGCGCTGGCCGAAATCTGGGCAACGTTGCTTGGCCTGGATCGCATTGGCGTCAACGACGACTTCTTCGATCTCGGCGGTCACTCGTTGCTTGCGGTCAAGATGCTCGCCCGGCTGCACGATGCGCTCGGCGTCGAGATCTATCTGACGACGGTGTTCGAACGGCCGACGCTTGGCGCGCTGGCTGAGGTGGTTGCGGGGCGCCTCGTCGCGGATGCCGGTGACGACGACTTGACGCTGCTTCTGGCGGAGCTCGAAGCGGAGGCCGACGCGCGAGGTTAGCCGTCCAACGCGGCATGAAATACCTCGTCAATCACCTGCTCGAAGCGTCAGCCGAAGTCCGACCGGACGCCGTCGCGGTTGTCGACGGCGAACGAGAGATCGATTACGGCACGCTCGACGAGCGTGCGAACCAAGTAGCGAACGTTCTTCGCGAGTGCGGCGTCGCCCGCGGCGACCGCGTCTGTCTCTACCTCGACAAGTCGATCGAGGCCGTGATCGGAATCTACGGCGTGCTCAAGGCGGGGGCGGCGTACGTTCCACTCGATCCGCAGGCGCCGCCCACGCGGCTCGCCTACATCGCTGCTGACGCGGGAGCGAAGGTGCTCATCAGCGGAAAGAGCAAGGCTGCCGGCTGGGCAACGATCTTCGGTGAGGCCG
Source organism: uncultured Actinomycetes bacterium (assembly GCA_963707525.1). Lineage (GTDB taxonomy): Bacteria > Actinomycetota > Thermoleophilia > Gaiellales > Gaiellaceae > Palsa-739. The sequence continues at coordinate 33,135 of CAVPQJ010000003.1, forward strand.
GGTCGCTCGACACGCTGCTCGTCCTCGACGACGTCGACGCGGCGGCGCCCCAGGGAAGCCGGCTCGTCACGTCCGTCGGCGTCGAGGCCGCGAGCGCCGTGCGGCCCTCCGTCGCGACAGTCGATCTGGATCTCGCGTACATCCTCTATACGTCCGGCTCCACCGGCGCGCCGAAAGGCGTGATGCTCACGCATCGAAACTGCCTCGCCTTCGTCGAATGGGCGGCAGACGAGTTCGCGGTAACGGCGGAGGACCGCGTCTCGAGTCATGCTCCGCTGCACTTCGATCTCTCGACGTTCGACCTGTATGCCGCGGCGCTCGCGGGCGCGCCGCTCGTGCTCGTGCCGGCTGCAGCTTCCGTGTTCCCCGTCGAGATGCGACGCTTCATCGAGCTGAACGAGATCAGTGTGTGGTACTCGGTGCCGTCGATCCTCACGATGCTCGCGATGCGCGGAGGGCTCGCCGGCGGCGAGCTGCCGAAGCTCCGGACGATCCTGTTTGCCGGCGAGGTATTTCCGACGGAGCACCTCCGGCGCCTGATGCGGCTGCTACCTCACGTGCGCTTCGCGAATCTCTTCGGGCCTACCGAGACGAACGTCTGCACCTGGTGGGAGGTCACCGACCTCGCCGATGACATGACGGAGGCAATCCCGATCGGCCGGGCGATTGCGAACGTCGAGGTCTTCGCCGTCGCCGACGATGGTCGCCTCGCACCCCCTGGTGAAGTAGGCGAGCTCTACGTCCGCGGTCCCACGGTGATGGAGGGATACCTCGGCGACGCGGAACGGACGGCCGAGCGCCTCGTCGTCAGACCCTTTGGTGATGCGCTTGCACAGCGCACGTACCGCACGGGCGATCTCGTTCAAGAGATCGGCGACGGCAATTACCGCTTTCTTGGCCGGCGCGACAACCAGATCAAGAGTCGCGGCTATCGGATCGAGCTGGGCGACGTCGAGTCTGCGCTCTACTCCCACTCGGCCGTCCTCGAGTGCGCGGTGCTCGCGATCCCGGACGAGCTCATCTCGAACCGGCTCAAGGCGTACGTCTCCGCCAGCGAGCCTCTGTCGAAGGCCGACCTTGTCAGGTTTTGCGCCGAGAAGATTCCTCAGTACATGATTCCGGACGAGTTCGAGTTTCGGTCTGAGCTGCCGCGGACGTCGACCGGCAAGGTCAACCGTCAGGCGCTGCAGGCGGAGCAGGGCGAGCCGTAAGGACCGTCCGGTTCAGGCGGCTCGCCGCGCATCGACGTAGGCCGCGATTCGGGCGATCGTGCCGAAGTTGTCGAGTACGACGTCTTCGTCGCGAACCGGCACGTCGAGCTTCGTCTCGATCAACGACACGAGTGAGAGCAGGTCGAGCGAGTCCAGCACGTAGTTCTCGACGAGCGGCAGGTCGTCCGGCAGCTCGCTCCATTCGGGGCCGAGGTCGAAGTTCTGGAGGATCAGCGCTCGGATCGTCTCGGTTGTCATCGGCTTCCTTCTGGTGGAGGAGTTTTTCGCGTGGCGGCACGGTCGGAGAGACCGAGCGCTCGCGCTGCAATGTTGTGCTGGATCTCCGACGTGCCGGAATAGAGCCTGCTGCCGATGGCGTCCCTCAGCTCGCGCTCCATTCCGTACTCCTCGAGATATCCGTAGCCACCGTGGATCTGGATCGCGTCGAGACTGGAAGCGACGTACGACTCGCTGATGTAGAGCTTCGTTAGAGCCGACTCGAGCTCGACCGACCGGCCGGCGTCGAGGAGCCAGGCGAGACGGTAGAGCAGCAGCCGAGCAGTATCGACACGGAGCCTCATCTCCACCAGACGGTGCGAGACAGCCTGGAACGCTCCGATCGCCTGGCCGGACTGACGTCTCGATCGCGCGTAGTCGATGCTCGTCTCGAGTTGGTGCTGCATCGCTCCGACGGCGGTCGCGAGGATGCAGCTCCGCTCGAGTTTCATCGCGGTTGTGAAGATCACCATGCCAGCGCCCTCGCGTCCGAGCAGCTGCTGCTCTCCGACGTCGCAGCCGTCGAGGAACACTTCGCTCATGGGCGACGCGGCGAGTCCCATCTTTGAAAGCGGACTGCCGATCGCGAGTCCCGGCGTGGCGCGATCGATGAGGAACGCCGAGATCCCGGCAAAGCCGGCCGCCGGATTGGTGCGCGCGAAAAGCAAGAAGACGTCAGCGACCGGGCCGTTCGTCACGAAGGTCTTGGAGCCGTTGAGACGGAATCCTGTCGCGGTCCGCTCCGCGCTTGTGGCGAGTGCGAACGCGTCGGACCCGGAATCGGGCTCGGACATCGCATGTGCTGCAATCAGCGAGCCGTCACACAGGCCGCGGAGGTACCGCTCCTTCTGCTCGTCGCTGCCAAACCGTGCAATCGGTTCCTCGCACGCCCACATCTGCGCGTTGAGCGAGAAGAGCAAGCCGTTGCTGCGGCAGCCGTAGCCGAGTGCCTCGAGTGCAAGCACGATCGTGCTCGGCTCGGCACCCGCCCCGCCGTTCTCCTCCGGAACCGGTAGCCCCTGGATTCCGAACTCCGCGCACTTTCGCCAGAGCTCGCGTGAGAATGGCGCCTCCGGTTCGGCAGATGCGTCGGCGAGCCTGTTGCGAGCGAACTCGACGACGGTATCGCGGAACTCGATCTGCTCGGGCGTGAAGCCGAAGCTCGCCGCAGCGTCACCGAGCCCGCGCGCCGCCGGCGTCGCTCTCGTCGCGTTCACCGAGCCGGCGCGCTTGGGGGGCGGGAAGGCGGGACGAAGAAGCGGCGATAGCTCGTGAACGGCTCGTACCCGAGCCGCCGCCATACCGGGGCGCCGAGCGACGACGTCTGACAGAGCGAGCTGCGCGCGCCGAGCTGCGCATAACTCAACTCGAGAGCGGCGCAGAGGCAGCCGTCGGCGAGACCGCGTCGACGAGAGAGGGGGACGCTCGCGTTTCGCGGCCGGGCGGGGAGGCGACGCACCGTTGCGGCCTGGCAACCGAGCGCGACGCCGTGTGTCACGAGCGTCATCGCGCCTGACACCGGCACGCCGTCGAGATAGGCGACGAACGCCGCAACATTCGGAGCATCGACGCTCGCCGTCGAGAAGAACACCTGAGACGCGAGCTCGGGCGACATTCCGGCCATCCCCCAAGCCTGGGCGACGACCTGGATGTAGTCGCGACGAGTCTGGTCGTCTGCGGCCTCGCGTAACTCGACGCCGTCCGGCAGCGGCAAGTCCTCGGGAAGCTCTTTGAGGATCATCTCCGGCAGCGTCTCGAGCGGGACGAAGCCTCGCGCTTCCGCCTCCAGAGCGAGATCGGGGGCGCCGTGCTCGCTGGCCCACAGCGCGAAGCCGCGGCCGCGCGCAGTGAAGAACTCGGTGGCGCGCGCGAGGACGTCCTCGGCAGGCAGACGATCGTCGAGCCGGAGTACCCCATTGCGGTACGGGTTGGGCTGCGGGTGATCGCCGGCGAACAGCAGCAGCCCGTCCTCCTCGAGGATCGCGCCGGAGTCGCCGGATCGCGTCAGATGGCGTACGAACTCGGCGAGGGTCAGGTCGGCGAGCGTCGTCGGCTCGATCGCCCTCGCCACGGCGCCCCTCTCGTCGCTCTCTCGTCCCACCGTCGTGATCATGCTCGTGTTCAGCGCCTCTCCGTTGGTCCTTGGTGACCTGATCGAAATCTATGTACGACCAGAGCGAAACCCAAGGCCGGGCTAGTCGGCCCAACCGAAATCGATGCCGGTCAGCTCACGGAGCCGTTCGTTGTGCGGCCGGAAGTACGCGCCGAGCTGCGCCCGCGTCTCGGCTGAGAGATCGGCGTACTCGCCTCCGTCAAGCATGCGTGGGAGCTCGTCGGGCACGTGCAACGGGAGTCCGAGGAACTCGTCCACCGTTTCCAGTGTTGCGCGCGGATCGCCGAACATCTCCTCCGCCTTGACGAAGAGAAATTGTTCGCGCGGGAACAGATCGAGCCAGCGCTCGACCTGTTCGGCGTAGCGACTGCGGTGGAGATACGACCAGATGCCCAGCGGCCAGCTGTTGTACCGCCGGTCCCTCTCTGAGCGCTCGACTTCGGGATCGAGACGCTCGCTTTCGCGCGCGACGGCCTCCTCGAAGACGGCGAACGGCTCCGTACCTTCGCGGCGGGACATCTGGAACTGCGAGTAGGCGCGGTCGATCGGATTCCTGAGCGCAACGATCAGCTTCACGTGCGGAAGGCTCTGTGCAACTCGTTGCGGCGCCCAGCGATGCGAGATGTACGAGGCGCTCGCCTCTCCCGTGATGAAGCGTCGCCCGTTCTCGCGCTCAAAGGCATCTCGGTCGCGCTCGAGCGGGAAATGCGCGCGATACCAGTCCTCGGTGCGAAAGAAGTTGTAGTCGAAGAAGTGCACCTCCTTCGTCGATGCGGGAGCCATCTCGGGGTGCTTGCTGAGCCAGTGGTAGAGGCTCGTCGTCCCGCTTTTCGCGGCGCCGATGATGATGAAGTCCGGCAACATGCGACCGCGTCCGGGGTGTCGGCCCGCCAGCGATCGGACCGTCGCGGCTCCGGAAATGCCCGCCTCGTAGACCGGGCGTGGAAGGGCGTCGCGGGCGCCGGCACGAACGCGTCCTTTCCAGCCGCGCCGTCGCCCCGGGGGCCGGGACGGCGGCAGGTCGGTTCGGCGGAACTCGGCCAGCCACCTCTCAACCGGATCATGGAGTACGTCCATGTACGTTTCGATCGTAGTTCGGCGCCGCGCCGGGGCCAACGCGACGATTGGGCGGTCCCTCGGCAGAGAGCTCATCCTGGCAATTCGGCTAGCCGCGTTGGAAAATGCTGCTCCTACGGTTCTCGACCGAGCGCGGTGGGCCGACTAGCATCAGTGTGAGGCCGGGCGCCAGTAGCCCGCTGCTCACGACATGGCCCAAGAGATGATCGGCGAGAATCCGGCACCCATAGCGGCGCCCGTTGCGCCAACTGCCGCGGTTCCCGCCAGGGACCCGGATCGGCAGCCCGCGCGCGAGCTCCTCTTTCGCCGCCGGCTGCGACTCCGCGATGCGCTCGGCGAGATGGTCGAGTACCGGGGAATCATCCTTACGCTGGCCGAACGCGATCTGCGCGCGCGGTACAAGCAGGCTCTCCTCGGTGTTGCCTGGGCGCTCGTGACACCGCTGATGCTGATGCTCGTGTTCTCCCTCGTCTTCACGAAGTTCGCGCGCGTCGACACCGGCGGAGTGCCGTATCCGCTCTTCGCCTACCTCGGGTTGATCCCGTGGACGTTCTTCAATAGCGCGGTCTCGACCGGTGGGGGCAGCCTCATCTCCAACATCCCGCTGCTGAACAAGGTCTACTGCCCGCGCGAAGTGTTCCCTCTGGGCGCGATTCTCGTGGCCGCCGTGGATGCGATTCTGTCGGTGGTGGTCCTCGTGGCCATCTTCGCCATCGAGGGATTCACGCCTCACAAGCAAATCTTCTATGCACCGGTCTTCCTGCTCGTCGAGCTGGTGTTCACGCTTGCGGTCACGCTCGCTGCCTCGGCGCTCCTTGTCTACGTGCGAGATCTACGCCATGCATTACCGCTCATCCTTCAGCTCGCCCTCTTCGCCACGCCGGTGGCGTACGGGCTCACCGCGATTGCGAAGTCGCGCACGCACGTGCTGGTGTATTCGGCGCTCAATCCGCTCTCGCCCGTGATCGACGGACTCCGGCGGACGGTGCTGCACGGGCTCGGCCCGGACTGGGTCGCGCTTGGTCTCGGGGCAGCCAGCAGCACGCTCCTACTCGCGGCGTCGTACGTGCTGTTCAAGCGTCTCGAGACGGGCATCGCCGACATCGCCTGAGCCGGGAGCCCTCTAGAGCTGGCCGTGTCGAAGCACGTTTGCGATGAGCGTCATGACGAGCGTCCCACCGCCGACGGTGAGCGCAACTGCCGCCTGCCAGACGACGAACCGGGCGATGCCTGCGCCGGCCGAGCTCAGGCTTTCGCGCGTTTTGCTACAAGGGGCTGTCGGGACGGGAGCTCGCGTGCGGGCCTCGCGGGCTACGGTCTCCCACACGGGCTCGACGAGCTGGAAGGCTCGGTCGCGGAGCTCCGGGCACACGAGAACGAGCTCCGGAGAAAAGGCCTCGGCGGCGGCAGACGCCATGTTCTCGGTTATCGGCACGAAAAGCCGCGGTCATGAGCGAATCTTCGCCCCCGCCACGGCAGGGTCGCCGACGGGTGGTGCTACCGTGCGCGACTGATCGAGGGGCTTTCGACCTACTTCGCCCCGAGGGGGACTTATGGAACTGACCATTAGCGATGCCAGGCGTCTACTCGTGACCGTGGCGGTCGCGGCGCTTGCCGCGATCGCCATAGGCGCTCCGGTGGCACAGGCCGCGACTCCGCAATGGCCGTACGTCGTGTACCGGCCTGCCGGCCTCTCGAAGGCGCAGCCGGTTCCGCTTGTCGTTCTGCCGACGACAAACCTGCCGGACATTCGGACCCGTTCGAACATTCAGCCGGCCGCGGACCGGCGCGGGTTCGTCGTGGTCTATGCCCAGATCATGAAGAGCTACAACGACACGGCGCACGCGAGCGGCGAGGATTCAGCCCATCCGTACCCCGATATGGTCGATCTCTCGGATGTCATAGACGCGGTCACTGCGAGCGAGAACATCGACCGGAACCGCGTTTACATGACCGGCTTCTCCCTGGGTGCGACGATGACGTTTCGAGCGGGGTGCGTGCTCAGCTCGAAGCTGACGGCAATCGCGCCGGTTGCGGGAGTCATCGTCAACAGCAACTGCCACGCGACCAGACCCGTCTCGCTCTATGCCATCAACGGCACGAGCGATCCTGGAGCCCCGTACGGCGGGGGCGGCGGTTTCCCTTCGGTCGCAAGCGAGATCGATCTTTGGAAGGGTTACGACGGCTGCACCGCCGCGAGCTCGAAGGCGGCGGTCGGCCCGGTCGCCACGGTCGAGACGTGGAGCGCGTGCCGCGCGGGAAGCGTCGTGCAGCTGGCATCGATTCAAGGCGGAGGCCACAATTGGCCGACCGGGACCTTCGACGCCACCACCGCCATGACGGACTTCTTCCTGACGCTGCCTCGGGCGACCGCGAAGCCCACTCTCGCCGCCAAGGTTGTGAGCGTTGCGTTCAAGGGCGGCAAGCCTCGCTCGATCGTTGTCCGGCTGAGCTCGAACGCTCCCGCACGCGTTCTTGCGACGTTGGTCGCACACGGCCGCACCGTCTTCTCCCATTCCTACTCCGCAGGTACGGGGTCAAGCACGCTGAAGCTGCGACTGACGACCCGCGTGCTTCGCGGGACCTATGCGCTCACGTTGAGAGTCAAGACGAGCCTGGGGTCGACCACGATCCGGCGCTCTGTTCGCGTGCCGCGCTAGGCGCCGCGTGACGTCGTAGCCGGCTCGCCGGCATAGAGCATCAATGCGTCGAGCCCGTGTGGGAGCGGATCCGGACCGTAGAGGCGATCGAGCCCGAAGAGCGCCAGAAGCTCGAGCGCGCGTTCGAGCTCGGCCGGGCTGACATGCTTCACCCAATCAGCGAGTGCCTCGGCCGGTGACGCCAGTGGCTGCTCCCTGTACGTCGTCTTCGAAAAACGAGAGAACGCGGTCCGTGCCTCGTTGGGTGCCGGGCGGTCGACCGCGCGAAACAGCCGGGCGATCGCCGTTTCAGCGTCCGCGACGAGGTGTTCGTAGAAGAAGACCTTGATGCGCGATTGATCTGCGGCGCGTGCGATCTGGCGCAGCGGGACGATCGTCTCGATGCACCAGCGCGCAATCTCGCGATCGAAGTCACTCGTGATCTTCGTCAGCGTGTCCATGAACGGCCCGAGATGGTGATCCACGAGCTTCTCATCGTCGAGAAACGCACCGAGATCGCGGTCGAACGGAGCCTCGAACCCGGCACGCAAGCGTGAGGCCACGACGGCGCAGGGATGCCGCACGACGAGGACGATCGGGAACCCGGGAAAATGCCGTGCGATCCAGGCAAGACGTAAGTTGCTGTGAACGTCCTTGATGATTCGTCGCCGTGAGACGTGGCGCGTGTTGTACCGGCCGGTCCATCGCGTGGAAGCAAACTTTCCCAGGAGGACAGCGCGCACTGCGGCGAGCAACTCAGGATCATCCTCGTCCTCCTCGACGTAACGCGGCAGCTGCTGCTCGGTCAGGATCCCCCAGCGGGCGTGCAGTGGCTCGAAGATCACTCGATTGTCGTTGTGGGCATTGAGCAGGTCGAGGAGCCAGGTCGTCCCGCTTCGTGCGGTACCGGCGATGAAGATCATCGAGTCGAGATTCTGGTTCAGGTCGATCGGATGCTCGATTGCGAGCTTCCGCCGAGCTCGGCTCAGCATTCCGATCTGCGGCCCCGAGGAGCCCGCACGCGTACTGCTCCGATCCGCTTCTACGGCGGCCCCCGTGCCGTCGCTCATCAACGTCTACACCGTTGCCGCTGCGCGGCTGCCGACCGATGCGAGCGTCGTTTCGATGATGTCGAGCGCCTGATCGAGTGTCTCGCGCGAGATGTTGAGCGGCGGCAGCAATCTGACGACGCAGTCGTCGCGGCCGCCGAGCTCGACGATCAACCCTCTCTCCAGAACACCGCGCTGGATCCGCTGTGCAAGCAGCGGATCTGGAGCACCGCTCTCCGGATCGATGATCTCCATGCCGAGCATCAGACCCAGCCCTCGCACCTCGCCGATGAAGTCGTGCGCCGAGTCGAATTCATCGAGGCGGCCAAACGCGTATGCGCTCTGCTCTCGGACGTTTTCCAGCACGCGGTCGCGCTCGATGATCTTCACCGCGGCGATGCCCGCCGCGAACGCGAGCTGGTTGCCGCGGAACGTCGCGGTGTGCGCGCCGGGAGCCCAGACGTCGAGCTTCTTGTTGTAGAAGACGATGGCGATCGGCATGCCGATGCCGCCCAGAGCCTTCGACGCGAGAATGACGTCGGGAACGATCCCGTGCTGCTCGAACGCGAACCACGTTCCGGTTCGGCCGCAGCCCGTCTGGATCTCGTCGACGATGAGCGGGATGTCGAGATCGGAAGTCACACGACGGACCCCTTGGACGAAGTCGGTCGGCGCCGGGATGACGCCGCCTTCCGCCTGCACGATCTCCATGATCGTCGCCGCCGGCAGAGTCACTCCTCCGTTCGGGTCGGTCAGGACCGTTTCGAAGTAGTGGCTGCAGGCTTCGCCCGCCGAGACGCCGTCCGAGAGCGGGATCGCCGAACGGTACGCATAGGGGTAGGGGAAGAAATGCACGCCGTGCATGAAGTTCGCGACCGGCGTCTTCTGCGAAACGAGCCCCGTGACGGCCATCGCGCTGTGCGTGCTGCCGTGGAAACCACCTTGGAACGCGACGATCTCTCCGCGGCCCGTTGCCGTCTTGCAGAGCTTCAGCGCTGCATCCACTGCGTTCGCGCCCGCGGGCCCGCAGAACTGGATCTTCATCTCGTCACGCATCTCCGCCGGGAGCAACGAGAGCTGCAGCTCCGTGAACTCGTCCTTGAGCTCCGTCGGGAAGTCGAGCCCGTGACTCAGGATCCGCAACTGCTTCTCGACGGCTTCCACCACCTCCGGATGGCTGTGGCCGAGCGCAAGCACTCCCGCACCGGTCAGAAAGTCGATGAAGACGTTCCCGTCCACATCCTCGATGTACGACCCGGCCCCCCGCGCGATGCCGATCGGCAGTCGGCGTGGATACGTCCGTGCGTTGGATTCGCGCTCGGCCTGCCGCTCGAGCAGCCGCGCTGACCGCGGGCCTGGAATCTCTGTCGCAACGTTGGGCCGGGAGAGGGTCATGCTGCGCCGCCGACCGGCTCGCCCGCAAGCTCGTGGAGCCCGGACATCTGCGCCATTGCGACGAGGAGCTTCCGCTCGCCGGTGAACGGACGACGAGCATGCTGGACGAGCATGTTGTCGACCGCGATCAGATCGCGCGCCTCCCACGGGAGTTCGGCGCACAGCTCCTCGTAGAGGTTGCCGATCGTCTCCATCGTCTCGTCTGAGATCGGTGTGCCGTCGCCGAAGTAGACGTTCCTCGGCAGATCGTCCTCTGCAAAGAGCTTGCGCAGCGAGTCGCGCGTCTCGGGATCGAGGCAGTACACGTGGTGCAGCTGCACCTGGTTGAAGAACAGCCGCTCGCCAGTGCGCGGATGCGAGACGATCGCCGGCGAGATCTGCCGGATCCGTAGCCCATCGGCCCCGGTCCATTCGCACGTCATGCCCGACTCCGTGCAGACACGCTCGACCTCGGCACGATCGTCCGTATGGAAGAACTCCTGCCACGGCACGTCGATGCCCTCCGAGAAGTTCCGGACGTACATGAGCCCCTTGGTCTCGAACTGCTCGCGAAGCGCCGGATCGAGCGCGTTGTAGACCGCGCGCGAATCGAGCAACGGCGTCGTGCCTCCCGTCTCCGACGGAACGACGCAGAAGAAGAACTGCCGCATCGGCCACGTGGGCAGATGCGAGCTCTCGTTGTGGAACAGAATCATCTTGTCGGCCGGGTACGGCGTCGAGCCGTAGACCTTCTGGCTCGTCGGCTCCGGCGGCAGGTCGCCGTACTCCGTGAAGAGCTCGCCTGCAACCGCGCCTGCGACCCGCTCGAAGTCCTCGACCCCGTTGAGTGGGAAGCCCCGGAAGAGGATTGCGCCGTGGGTGTTGAACCAGCCCTCCACCTCGTCGCGATGCGACGCAGCCCACTCGGCCAGGTCGACGCCTTCCATCGCGGGCTGCACAACCAGCGGCAGCGGGTTGCCGTCGATGACGCTCGTCTCGACGAGCTTCGTGACGTCGACGGCCTTGCGGCGCATCGTGCCGAGCCCCGAGGGCTTGCGGGCGCCCTCTCCGGTTCCTGTATCGCTCACTGTCGCTCCTTTCGATTCTTTAGGTGATCTCGTCGCAGCGGACGACGCGAATTTCCGGCGCGCGAACGGCAAGGGCCGCCACGGCGTTCGTCACGAGTTCCGAGAGGTCGCAGAGCGTCCATTCGGCCGGCTCGTCGCTCGACCAGGCGGTCCGCAAAAGCGCGGGTCGCTTCCCGGCCTCGAACTCGACGTCGAAATCTTGAAGAGGCAGGCTCAGCCCTTCGCCCCGGCCCTTGATGAACGCCTCCTTGCGGGTCCAGCAGCGTAGGAACCCATGGGCGCGCGTGGGCGCGGGACAGGCTCGCAGGGTCGCGACCTCGACGGCCGAGAAGAACCGTGTCGCAACAGCATCGTCATCCGGCCGGGCATGCGCGAGCAGCTCCACGTCCACTCCCAGCTCGCAGGCGGAGGCGAAGGCGAAGAGTCCGGTAGGCCCGGAGTTCGAGACATTGAACGACAGGCCGGAGCCTGGAAGCGACGGCTTTCCGTGTGGCCCATATGCAAAGACGAGCTCGGCCGGCGCGGCGTCCAGATAGAGCGCAAGCCGCTGCCTGAGCATCGATCGCCCCGCCACGAAACGGCGCCGATCGCGCTCGAAATGAAAACGGCGCGCGCGTTCGCGTTCGTCGTCCGAAAGCACGAACTCGTCGCCGGGTTCGGCGTCGAGGTCGACCGTGTCGACGTGGACCTCCTGCGCCGCCGGCAGCCGGCCATCGGAACGCCGGGACGGAGACGCGCGAGTTTCGGCAATCGCTGCCATGAACGGATGCTAGATCTGGCCCTCGACCTGGCCTACGCACCGTTGGGGCAGCTTCGCCAAGGGCCGACTAGCCCAACGGATAGGAGTGGGAAAATCGCTGGATTCTCGCCGTTTTCACCTTTCCGCTGCGGCTGCGGCAGCCTATGTTTGGAGCGTGCGGTCGAGCGCCGAACCGAAGCGCGTGGATCTGCCTGCTCGTGCCGAGGAGTACGAGAAGGCCGTGTACACCGTCAGCAACGCCGAGCATTTCCTCGGCGTGGTTGCGCTCGTGAACTCGCTTCGGCTCACGGGATGGGACGACGAGGTCATCCTGGTCGACTGCGGCCTCTCGAGCTGGCAGCGGGAGCTGATCGAGCATGAGGTGCGAATCGTCCCGGCCCCTGCTGTTCCGGCGCCCCACCTGCTGAAGGTCGTCGGGCCTCTCGCGCATCCGGCGGGCGTCATGGTCGTCGTCGATGCAGACATCATCGTGACAAGACGGCTCGACCCGCTGATCGCGGAGGCCGCCGAGAGCACGCGTCTGCTTGCCGTTGCCGATGCCCTGCCCGATCGCTTCGACGCACGCTGGGGCGATCTGCTCGGCCTGGGCGAGCTGCGCCGCCAGACATATGTGAACAGCGGCTTCCTTGTCGTGCCCTCGGAGTTGGGCATGCACGTCCTGGATGAGCTGCGAGAGGCCCAGGGCTATATCGACATCGAGCGCTCGATGGTCGGAAAAGGCACGCCCGCCGACCCTTTCTATTTCCCCGACCAGGATGCTCTCAATGCGATTCTCGCAAGCTCGCGCGTCCGGCCGGACCAGGTCAGAGTGCTGGACCACGCGCTTGCCCCGCATCCGCCGTTTCCGGGCGTGCGAATCGTGGACGCCGAGCGTGTTCGCGTCGCTCGCGCTGACGGGAGCGAGCCGTTTCTGCTGCATCACATCCAACGCAAGCCGTGGTTGGCCCCGCTTCCCGCGACCGCCTACTCGCGTCTGTTGCCGCGGCTCTGGCTCGCCGATGACCTGCCGATCCGCCTCGACCCGCGTGACGTGCCGCTGCGCTATCGGCCGGGCTGGGCGGGCGAGGCCGGCGCGCATTACGCATCGGTGCACGTTGCGGCCGAACGTACGCGCTCGGTCATCCGTCGCCGGCTCCACGCAGGCACCGAGAGCCTTCCTCGGGAGGCAGACCGGCTTTGGACGCGGGTCGAGGAGCTCACCGCGATCGCGCCGTCGTTCGCCGACCTCCACTCGCACCGGCTCGAGTCGTTCGAGATCCGGCGTCTCCGCCGGCTTGGCCTCCCGGTTCCGGATCAGCTCGCCGGACACGAGCTGCTCGCGATCGCGGCCACCCGCGGAGTCGAGCCTATGCTGCGCGCGGCCCGAGACGCATACGACGGCCGGCTCGCCCTGATGAAAGGGTACGAAGTCGCCCTTCGCTATCCGGAGCCATGGCTGCGCCCGTTCAGCGACATCGATCTCCTCGTGGACGATTCGGCGGCGGCCCAACGTGCCTTGCTGGCTGCGGGCTTCGTCGAAGTCGGCGACCCGGCCATCTTCACCGGGATTCACCATCTGAGACCGCTTTGGCTTCCCGGGTCGACCCTGGTGATCGAGCTCCACCATGTGCCGAAATGGCCCGACGGACTGACCCCGCCGGCCACGAGGGACCTGCTCGATGCGGCGGTCCCGAGCGCGAGCGGGATCGAAGGAATCCTGACGCTGCCCGACGATCTACACATGCTGCTTCTCGCAGCGCATTCCTGGGCGCACGTTCCGCTGCGCCGCCTCCTCGATCTCGTCGACATCGCCGCTCTCGCCGGGGCGGCCGATCGGTCGGAGCTGAGCAAAGCGGCCGATGCCGTCGGCCTCGGTCGGGTCTGGCGCACCACCATCGGCGTCGTCGACGAGATCCTGATCGACCGAAAACCGACGGTTCCCGGTCACACCTGGGCGCGGCACCTCGGGGGCGTTCGCGAGCGAACCGTCGCCGAGTCGCACCTGCAGCGGTGTCTGGACCCATTCTGGGCGCGTCCCCTCCCGCAGGCGCTGCTCGAGGTCGGCCCCCGGCTCGTGAACGAGGTCGTGCCCGGCCGGGACGAGGGCTGGCCGGAGAAGGGCGCTCGGGTCGGCCGCGCCGCCAGGAACGCGTTCGTGCGCAGGTCCGTGCACGACGGGCAGCTCGGCCCTGCGGCCCACCGCCGCCGCCGGCGCTGAGGTCGCCGAGCCAGGCCGACCCTTTACATCCTGACTGCCATGGCCTTAAATACGTGCCTCTGTCCAAATACCGATCGAGAGGCGGCCCTTTCGATGTCAGATTCAAACCACGCTCGGACTGCAGTCCTTGTAGATCCGCATCCTCTTTGGCTCGATGCTGTTTCGCAGATCCTCGAGCCCGAGAACGTTTCTGTCGTTGCGACGGCGACGTCCTTCTCTGCGGGGAAGCGGCTCGTCGTGCAACACACGCCTGATCTGCTCGTTGCAGAGGTCAGCTGCGAAGACGGTGTCGACGGTATCGCCTGGCTTCAGGAGATCAGCACTCTGTCTCCGTCGCTCAGGATCATTGTTCTTGCACTTCGCGCAGACGAGGATTACATCGACGGGGCTTTCCGCGCCGGTGCTGCTGCCTACGTGTTGAAGACGGCGAACCCGACGGATCTCGCCGCCGTCATCCGTCATTCCTTCGATGCGTCGATCCATCTGCCGCGGGTTCGAGATCTCGCGCCCATCGCACCCGTTCGTGAGCTACACGGTGTCGAGGAGCTCACGCGTCGTGAGCTGGAGATCCTCCGGTTGGTCGCGGAAGGGCACTCGAACGCGAAGCTTGCCAAGATGCTCTGGGTCACCGAGCAGACGGTGAAGTTCCATCTGTCGAACATCTATCGAAAGCTCGACGTTGCGAATCGCACCGAGGCGAGTCGTTGGGCACAGCTGCACGGAGTGCTCCCCGCCGATCGGCTCGAAGCAGTGGGTGCCGCCTAGCTGCTGCCGGCGACCTTCTCGATCACCGCTGCAAAGCTCCGGGCGAGCTCTCGACGTTCGAATGTACGAACGAGACTCCAATCCGGGGCGGGCGGAGGCAGATCCAGCTCTTTGCGTTCGACAGCACGTGCGACCGACTCGGCGATCGAGTCGACGTCGTCCGGCGCGCACACGGTATGACCCGCTTCGTTCGAGAATGTCTCTGGCGTCGCCGGGGGGAACGGCGCCGAGGATGGGCTGGCCGGACGCGAGATACTCGAACGTCTTGCCGGGAATCGTGCTCGAGCGGCGACCCGGCGGGAGGTTCTGCATCGGAAGAAACAGCATGTCGGCCGACCGCATGAGCGCAATCGAATCGGCATGTGAGAGATAGCCGTGAAGTACCGCAACGTTCGAACTCGTCACAATTTCTCGATCCGTTGGTGAGAGAACGCCTGCGAGATGAACCTCGAGGCGCGTCACGAGCGAAGGATCACGCTCGAGCAAGCGCTCGATCGCTTTGAAGAGGTAGACGTGTGAACGGGTCAGGAGGTCGACGCCTTCGGTGCCGCCGCCGAGCAGGCGTCTGAGAGGGGCTACTCGCCGCTGCTGCAGGCCAAGTTCGGTGTGGAGGTAGCCCGTATGAACGATTCGGAACTTGCCTCCGTCTCGCGGCGGCGGAGCGCTTGCGAAGTCCTCTTCGTCGTATCCGTTCGGAACCGAGACGATGGGCACCTTCGCCTCAGGGAGTGCGGCACGAAATTGCAGGGCAGCCTCGTTCGTCGTGACGACAATCGCGGACGACGAGAGAAGAAGCCGCCGCATTCGCGCAATCTCCAGCCGCCGGTGCACACCGGTCGGGTAGATCATCATCTCGTCGAGTGCCCAAGGGTCACGCAGTCCCGCGATCCACGGCGCGCCGAGACGCTCGGAGAGCTGTGCCGTTGCCTCGATCGTCTCGTATGGCGAAGCCGATGCGATGATGACGTCCGCCTGCGTTTCCATCGCCGCAGTACGCAGGCCGTCGATCCACCAGTGCGACCAGTCTGACCGCAGGCCCAACCATCGGTTTGCGCGTCGACCCCAACCTGACGGGAGGTCGGGCTCCGGGCCGGGTACGCGGATGACCTGGGTACGCTCGGGAATCTCGGCTTCCAGCGTTTCGTCGGTCGGCGTCCAGCGGCCACTTGTCGAGCCGGGACCCGTGATCACGATGAGCTCGTACTTCGTGCGGTCGAGATAGCGAACGAGCTTGAGCGAACGCTGAGCGCCGGCGCCGCCGATCGGCGGGAAGTGATACGCGACCAGGAGCACACGGGTCATCCGTGGTCGTCTACTTCGATCGGCCGGCGGTACGATCGACGTGCTGTCGGGCTCCTCCCTGACGGAGGATCTCGACGTGGATCTCGAGAGCACGTCCTCTGTGAACGCTGCGGCGCGGACGGCAAGATGCCCGTACTCGAAGCGCGCGGCGATGTCGTTTTCGGGGGTGGGATCGGATGTGCGCTCGAGTTCCTCCTCGATCAGCCGCTCCATCGACTCCACGTCGCCAGGCGGGCAGAGTCTGGCTGTGCCGGCCGCGGCAAGGATGTCACGTGCATCGCCACTGGGCACGGCCGCAAGGATCGGCCGGCGAGAGGCGATGTATTCGTAGGTCTTTCCAGGCACCGTTGTCGACCGGCGGCCGGGCGGCAGTTTCTGCATCGGTAGAAACAACAAGTCGGCGGAACGCATGAGAGAAACCGACTCGGCGTGACTGAGATACCCCGGCATCCGCACGAACGGAAATCCGGCTGCGGCGTTCTTGTCGGTCCCCGAGAGCACGCCGGCCAAGGTGAGCTCGATCTTGCTTGCCAGCTCTGGTCGACGCTCGATCAGCTGCTCGAGCGCGCGAAGGAGGTGGATATGCGACCGCGTCAGAATCTCGACATTCTTTATCTGGCCGCCTACCAAGCTGCGGAGACGCCGGGTTCGTTGCTGGCGAAGCCCCAGCTCGGTATGAAGGTACCCGGTGTGCACGATTCGGAACCTGTCAGGTGCTCGTTCCGGTGCGGGAGCCTCGAAGTCGTGCGCGTCATAACCGTTCGGAATCGCGACAACGGGCTTTTGTGCGAGGTCAGGGAATACTCGCACCAACTCGGCGGCAGCGTCCGGCGTACTCATGACGATGCCTGCGGCCGAGCGAAGCAGCCGCTTCATCCGGGCGAGCTCGGCGCGGCGGTGGAAACCCGTTGCGAATACGGCCATCTCATCCAGTGCCCAGGGGTCACCGAGGTCCGCGATCCATGGCACGCCGAGTCGCTTCGAAAGGGCGAGCGAAACTTCGGCTGACTCGAACGGCGACATGATCGTGTAGATCACGTCGATCCCGCGGGCGCGGCTTCCTTCCTCGACGGCTCCTGCCGTCCACCAGCGACTCCAGTCGCTTCGGACCGGCAGCCAGCGTTCGGCGCGTGCGCGCATCGATTGCGCCTGCTCGGGCTCGGGACCTGGGACGCGCAGCACGCGTACCGACTCGGGAATCGTTTCGAGGAGGCTCGGATCTCCGGGAGCCCAGCGTGCGCGTGGGACCCCGGTTCCGGTCAGCACGGTGCATTCGTGGCCGAGGTCTCGGAAGCGGCGGGCGAAATGCGCCGGTCGCTGTGTGCCGGCGCCGCCGATCGGCGGGAAGTAGTACGAGCAGATCAGGAAGTGCGTCAAGCGCACGTCCGGGAAGCGCGCGCCCGCTCTCCGGTGCCCCCCGCCCTAGCCATGTCTACGCAGGGTCGAGCGACAGTGCGACGTTGTGGGCCAGATCGTCCGTCGGTGCCACGAGTACCCGGGCCCCGTCGAGGTCGAGCGACCGTTCGACCGCCTCGACCACCCGCACGACGTCGACGCCGAGTTGCCAAGACGACCGCGGCACGGAGCCCGTGCGGACAGCACGGCAAAAATCTTCGACTTCGAGGTAGAGCGGCTCGGCGGCTTCGATCCGCGGCGACACGATGTCGCCCGTGCGGTAGCTGAGCTTGAACTCGCCGAAGGACTCGGGGTCGCGAAGCATGACGCCGGAGTCGAAGATCCTCACCGGCTCTGTACTCGTGTCGTCATAGACGATCATCTTCTTCGACCCGATGATCGTCGTGCGGCGAAGCTTGCTCGGCGCCAGCCAAGAGAGCTCGACGTGCGCGATCGTTCCCGACGGATGCTCGAGATGGATGAAAGCGACATCAGCGGTCTCGGGCATGATGCAGCCACGGCTCAGCGCGGCGACGTGCGTTGGCAACTCGCTGAGCCAGTAGCGAAGAATCGAAAAGTCGTGCGGTCCGAGATCCCACGCCACGCTGGCGTCGGGTTGGTGTAGGCCGAGATTGACGCGGCTCGCAGAGATCGAATAGATATCGCCGAGCTCACCCGCCTCGATGAGATCGCGGATCATGTTCACGGGCGGGCTGTAAAGGAACGTGTGCCCCGGCATCAGCACCAGGCCGGCTTCGGAAGCGACCGCGCCCAGCTCGAGCGCATCTCGCGTCGACGCTGCAAGAGGTTTCTCTACGAAGGCGTGCTTCCCGGCAGTGAGCGCCGCTTTGGCGACCGCATGATGTGTCGACGCCGGCGTCGCCACGACGACCGCTTCGACCGTCTCGTCCGCCAGCACCTCGTCGAGTTCGCCCGTGGTGCGCGCGTCCGGATAGCGGGTCTGTGCGCGCGCGAGGGCGGTGGGACTGCGATCGCAGATCCAGGCTAGCTCGGCGTCCGGTAGCTCTTGCAGGTTTCGCGCGAGATTCGGCCCCCAGTAGCCATAGCCGACGATCGCGATGCGGACCGGATCGTGGCTCATACCGTGGCCTGGCGTCGCAGCAACGTCAGCGGCGTCAGCAGGATCAGCCTGATGTCAAGGCCGAGCGACCAGCCCCGCGCGTAGGTGACGTCCATCTCGAGGGCTTCACCGAAGGTCGAGTAGGCGCGCGCAGTCACCTGCCACATACCCGTCAAGCCCGCGGGAACAAGGAAGCGCTCGAAGTGATGCGGCAGGAAGCTCTCGGTCTCGTACGGAATGCAGGGCCGCGGCCCGACGAGTGACATGTCGCCGCGAAGGACGTTCACGAACTGTGGGAGCTCGTCGAGACTGGTCTTCCGGAGCCACGCACCGAAAGGCGTAACCGTGTCGGAACGGTCGAGCTTGTAGAGGCCATTTGCCCCGGCCGGCGTCTGAGCGCTCATCATCGATTTGATGTGCTCCCGATGGACGTTCTGGTCGGCGTCGACGCGCATCGATCGGAACTTCAGCGTCGTGAACGGCTCCATGTTTTGTCCGAGCCGGGTCTGGCGGAAAAAGACCGGTCCGGGCGAGTCGCGCTTGATGCGCAACGCGATGTAGGCGAAGACCGGTGCGGTCGCGACGAGGACCACGAGCGACGCAGCAATGTCGATTGACCTCTTCAAGCGGCGTGAGAGCGGGGACAGCCGAGCCGGTGAAAGGCCTACGAGCGGCAGCCCTTCGAGGGTGTGCACGCGCACCTTCGGGCCGACAATCTCGAAGAGGCGCGGCACGACGTCGACCTGGACGTTCAATGCCTTGAGCGTGCGGATGAGCGCGAGCATCTCGTGATGCGGCTCCGCTGAGAACGCGAAGATCACACGCTCGACGTCGAGAAGGTCGATCAACTCCGGCAGCTGTTCCGGAGGTCCGAGAATCGTCAAGTGCTCGAGGTCGTCCCGACGCTCACGCGGCTGCGGGTCGATGAAGCCGACGAGGTTCAGGCCGTACTCCGGGTGATTGAGAATCTTGCGGGCCGCGAGCTGTCCGACATCGCCGGCTCCGACGACGATCGTGTTTTGCAGGTAGAGCGGGCTTCGCTTGCACAACGTGCGCGCGACCACGCGGAACACCACCACGAGGGCGATTGAGGTTGCCCAGAAGAACGCCGTCCGCGGCGGATTTCCCTTGACGATCCCGGTCAGCAACGCAAAGGACGTGAAGAGCCACGCCCCCACCGTGACGACCGTGAACACACCCATGAGGTCGTCCACGGTCGAGTAGTCCGTTCGCTGGCCGTCGCGGTCGTAGAGACCGGTGAGGTGCGCCGCCACGACCCAGATCGGCAGGCAGCACATGAACAGGATGCTCTCGCCGCCGGGGCCGACTCGATCGTGCACCGAGGTGGTCGAGAAGAGAACCGACGCCAGCGTGAAACCGACAGAGAGGCCGGCGATGTCAGCGACGAGGAGGGCCCGGCGAACGAGCCAGCCGCGCGTCCGAGCATTTGTGCGCCACGGACGACGCTTGCTCAAAATGTCGAGTGTGTGCGAATCGAGCACGTCGACCGCCCGATCGGCCTCCGCGTCGCCCGACCCGTTGCCGCCGAGGGGCAGAGGCTGCGGCAGCGGCAGCGACCTCACGTTCTCGTACTCCCCCTCGGTCTTCGCTCCGACCACACCGATCTCCCCTGAAGAATCCGCCATGCCGCCCCTCGCACGGCCGCCATCGTGACGGCTCATTGGCGCTCAGCCTAGGTCGTTTTCGGCGACGTTTGTAGGCCAGGACGGCAGGACTACTCCGCCGACGAGGCGGCCAATGCGCCTGGCCGCGGGGGCCTAGCCTTCCGGGGGGTATGGGGTCGCGTCTTCGCTTCGGTGGGGTGGCCTTCGTGCCGTCTTGGCACTACGCTCGAAGCGTGATCGAGGAGCTCATGCGCAGTGCGAGGGAGGAGACGGCGGTTCCGTTCCTCGACCTCAGCTCCAGCACCCGGCAAGTTCGGGACCGTGTGCTGGCGGAGGTCGCCGATCTTCTCGACTCGGGCGCCTTCACGAACGGCAGCCAGGTTGCGGCCTTCGAAGTGGCGTTCGCCCGCTTCTGCGGCACCCCTCACTGCGTCGGCACTGGAAGCGGGCTCGACGCGCTCCGTTTCGCGCTGCTCGCGGCCGGCATCTCGCCGGGAGACGAGGTGATCGTCCCCGCCAACACGTTTGTCGCGACGTTCGAGGCGATCACGCAGGCGGGCGGTACCCCTGTGCCGGTCGATGTCGGCCTCGACGACTACAACCTCGACATCAGCGCAGCCGAGGCAGCGGTGGGCGAGCGAACGCGGTTCCTGATGCCTGTTCATCTCTACGGCCAGATGGCGGACGCACTGGGCTTGTTGGACCTCGCGCAACGGCGCGATGTCGTACTGATCGAGGACGCATGCCAGGCCCACGGGGCAACTCGAGACGGCATCGGAGCCGGATCGCTGGGGGCGGCGGCGGCGTTCAGCTTCTATCCCGGGAAGAACCTCGGCGCGTTCGGCGATGCCGGTGCGCTCGTCACTGCTGATGAAGCCGTTGCCGCGCGGACACGATCGCTGCGAGAGCACGGACAATCGCGAAAGTATCACCATGACATCGAGGGATGGACCTCACGTCTGGACACGATTCAGGCGATCGTGCTGCTGCAGAAGCTCGTCCACCTGGAGCTGTGGAACGACCAGCGTCGAGTGGCCGCCGCCGCGTATCTCGACGCGCTCGCTGACGTCGGCGATCTCGAATTGCCGCAGACGCCTACCGGAAGCACGCACGTCTGGCACTTGTTCGTTGTGCAGACCGGAGTCCGGGAAGCGCTCGCCGAACATCTCGCATCGCGCGGAGTGCAGACGGGGTTCCACTATCCGCAGCCCGCGCATCTCTCAGGTGCATATGCGGGGCTTGGCTACGGCGCCGGCAGCTTTCCGGTGACGGAAGCGCTTGCAGCCCGCGTTCTGTCGTTGCCGATCTTCCCGGGCATCAGCGACGCACAACTCGAGCATGTCGTCGCGTCGGTGAGGTCGTTCTTCGACGACGCCGGCAAGTAGCCGATGTTGCAGACGATCGTCATGGGGAAAGGCAGTCTTGCGATCCGCATCGCGGATTGGTTTCTCGACAGCGACGAGCACGAGCTCGTTCTCGTCGTTCCGGTCGTTCCGGAGCCGGCGTGGACCGACTCTCTGCTCGAGTGGGCGGGCCGCAAGGGAGTCCGCTCCGTCGAATCCGGCGACTACCGCGAGATACCCGAGCTGAGCGACGAAGGCTGGCGCCCCGACCTGGTTTTCTCGGTCTTCTATGACAGGATCATCCGCGAGGTGTTCATCGAGCGCTGCGCGCGCATCCTCAATCTCCACAACGGCCCGCTACCGAAATACCGTGGCGTGGCCCCGATCAATTGGGCGCTCAAGAATCGCGAAGATCGGCACGGTGCGACGATTCACGAAATTACGCCGGGCATCGACGACGGGCCGATCGTCGCGCAAGTTGAATACAGCATCTACCCGGAGCTCGACGAGGTGATCGACGTCTACGATCGCGCGCTCGCCTACGGCTGGACGCTGTTCGAGCAGACGATGCCGCTGCTCGAGCGCATCGAACCGCAACCACAGGATGAGCAAAAAGCGACGTATTTCTCGCATGCAGACGACCCGCTCCTCGAGGAGCGTCGTGGCTTCACACGGGCTGCTTCCCTTGAGCGGAAGCAAGAGGGAGGGGTTACGGCCAACGCGTGCTAGCCTCGGGCGGTGCGCTGGACCCGGAAGACGGTATTCATATTCGCCGCTCACATTGCATAGCGCTGTGCGCCCTTGCACTCGGCCTGTCGTTACTGGCGCCTAGCGGCCTCTCGGCCTCCTCTCGGAAAGTGGGCGACGTGCCGACGGTGTTCGTCGACCCGGCGGGCTCCGACCGAAACGCGTGTATAGCGACCGCGCCGTGCGCGAGCTTCGATCGCGCCTATCACGTCGCCCAGCCCGGGCAAGTTGTCCAGATGGCCGGCGGTTCGTACCCGGCGCAACGGATTTCGCCCGATCCAGCCAAGGCGGCCGCTTCGACCAATGTGGTGTTCCGGCCGGCTCTCGGGGCGACCGTAACGCTGGCGAACAGCGCGCTCACGATTGCCGGTGCCCATGTCGAGCTTCATGGGATCGCGATGGACCAGACCGGCTGTGCGCCAACGCAGATAGCACCGCCGTGTCCGGATGTCGTGGTGGCGTCGGGCGCGCATGACGTCGTGATCGACGGCTTCCACGCGTCGCGCTTCTACATCACCGGTGCGTACAACATCACCGTGGAGAACTCGGACTTCGGTCCGGCGTATGACTTCCACGGGATCATCCATGCCGATACCGCCGGCAACCGGCCGCACAACATTCTCCTGCTCAACGTCACGATCCACGATCACTGGAACAGCGATGCGTGCAAGGCGACGGCCGGATGCATTTCCGCGCATCACCAGGGTTGCGGCCCGACGTTGAACGACTCGTACAACGTCGTTGAGGAACGGCTGCGGTGGTACAACTGCGAGGATCTCGCGCAGCTGATCAAGTCGTACAAGTTCGCGAACGAGAACATCACGATCGAGAACAGCGTCTTCGGCGCCAGCAGCGGGTTCTATTCGTTGATGGTCGACGCGACGAGTGCGCTGCCAAGTGCCGGGATCCACATTCGCTACAACACGTTCGCGAAAGGCGTGTCGGTCAGCAGGTTCCCCTCGGCCAACTCGGACTTCGTCGGGAACGTCATGCCAGTGTCCCAGGCCTTTTGTACGAACACGCTCGCGACCGCTTGGAAGCTCCAGAGCAACCTCGCCATCGGCTCGAAGCCGTGTGGCGACGGAGGCCGGTCGACAACGAACGTCCAATTCGCTGCCGACGGCTACCACCTCTCTCGACTCTCACCGGCACGCGCCGCAGGCGATCCGTCACTGCACCCCGCGGTGGACATCGATGGTGACATGCGGCCGGTTCGAACTGCGCCCGACGCGGGTGCCGACCAGCGCGAGACTGCGATGGTCGTCCCTGGTAAGTCCGTCGGCGCGGCGCAGATCGGCATGGGGCGCTCTGACATTGTCAACTTCTACGGATCGCCGGTCAGTGCGCGCCCGGTCAAGGGAGCGGAAGGTCTCGAGGCCGACGCGTATCACATTCATGGCGGACGGCTCACGCTCACCTATCAGGGCGACACGGTCGTGGGTATTTCGACGACGAGCCCGTACTACACGACACTCGCCGGCATAGGCCCTGGAACCGTGATGAGCCGAACCGCGTCATGGCTCCGTCCACTCCGGTGGTTGAAGTGCCGGGGCTTGTATCAAGGTGCTGCAAACGGCTTGACGATGGAGTACTCAGTCGTCGGGAAGACGAGACTTCGCGTCACCGAGGTCGCAATGACGCGGCGACCGGTGACGCCGTGCTGAGCTTCACACTCGTACATTCGATCACCGACGCGTAAGAGGCCCTGCCGTGGGAGTTGCCCTTCTCTACGCGCATGACGCGGGTACGCACCTTCCGAGCGCAGCCGAGTTCGACCGGATGCTCGAGCAACACCCGGCGCGCGTACGACAGATGGACGTCACCAGGGTTGAAGGAGAGCACTACCGGCTGGCGGTCTGGACGGGAAGCTTCGCCAAGAGCCCAGGGTTCGCTGAGCATCTCGCAACCGGTTCCTGGCTCGCAATCGTGGGAAACCCGACGCGCGGTGATCTCGGCCACGTCGGGCCGGCTGTCGTCGAGCAGTTGCTCGAAGAGTGCGTACAGGGAGGCGTCGAGGCCCTTGGCAGCGTGTCGCCACCCTTTGCCGCGGTCTTCTACGACGGTCGTACCCGGCAATCGTACGCAGCTGTCGACCGCTTCGGCTTCCAACATCTCTACCTCAGGCAGGACGGGGGCGGACCGATCTGGCTGAGCTCGTCAAGCCTCGCGCTTGCTCGCGGAGACGCGTCCACGCTCGACCACGAGGCAGTCGCCGAATGGCTCGCTATCGGCCACTTCATGTCGGGCCGAACCTTCTTTCGCGAGATTCGCAAGCTCGGGTGCGGCGAGCGACTCGAGATCGGCCGCCTCGGCGTGCGTACGCTCGGACTCTGGCAGCCGGCGGCAGTGCCGCCCAAGCCGGACGACCGCGAGGAGGCCGTCCGCTCTTTCACGGCCGAGTTTCTGGCCAGCGTGAACGCCTGCTCGATTGGTCCCGGTCTCGCCGCCGAACTGACGGGCGGCATCGACTCGCGCTTCTTGTTGGCGGCCATCCTCGACGAGAACGTCGAGGCGTTCACGTGGACGCAGGCGCAGCGAAGCTGGGCCGAGCTCGGCATCATCGATCGCTTGCGGCGAGCCACGCCGTTCGACCACTACGTCGCACTGTTGGATGCGTCGTTTGTCGGCCGCCTGCCGCAGCTCGTCGACGAGATGACCGAGCTCACAGATGGCGAGTCGAACGCACTCGTGTATGCGCCGCTGCTGATCTCTTTCGACCAGCTCGAAACCCGCGACGGGAGGCGTCCCTGTCTGGCGTAGCGGGTGAGATCGCGCGCGGCTTCTACTTCGGCCTTCTTCGCTCGGAGCGTCAGGCTCGGGGCGTGCCGATACACGCGCTCGTGAACAAGGAGACTCGACCGGCCGCCTCGCTTCGTCAGTGTTTCGAGCGAGAGCTCGGGTTGTCTCCGGTGGACGTTCTGCGCGGAGTCGTGGAGGATTTCGTCGACGCCTCGCCGGCGTCGACGCCCGAGGGCATCCTGGAGGATCTCTATATTCGTGCTCGCTTGCAGCGATTCGCAGGTCGCAACTTTACGATGACCGGATACTTCTGCCGGCAGGGTCTGCCCTACTTCGGCCACGGTTTCGTGGATCACGTTCTGTCGCTCCCCTTCGCGCTCAAGACCGACGGCTGGATTCTTCGGAAGGCACTGATGGATCTCAATCCCGCGTTCGCGAAGGTGCCTCTCAATGCCGGTATGGCGGTCGCCCCCGCGTCGCGCCTGCGCCCCGACCGGTCGCTGCGCCGTACGGTCGCTTTGGGCAGGCGAGCCGCAGCGAAGTACGGAGGGACCACTGGACGACGGCTGGCCGGTCGCGGCGTCGAGATGGTGCCGTGGTCGGCCGCTCGCAGCGACTCGGACTTTCGGGGCTGGGTCGACGGTCTGCTGCTCGACGCCGACGCTGAGTCTGCGGCGTTTCTCGACCGGACGGTTGTGACCGATCTCGTCGAGAAGTCGTTCCGAGGAGCGAATCTCTATCCGCTCGGGCTGCTGTTGACGCTCGAGATCACGCTTCGAAAGGTCGCGGGACATCGAGCGGCATGACCTCGCGGCAGTACAGGGGACAGACGTTCGGCTCGTCGTACGGTGGGTGCGGGCTTCCTCTTCGGATACCGTCTTTGGCGACGTGCGGTGGCGAAGTCGTTCTCGCTGCTGGCCGCTGGGGGCTTCGCCGAGTTCGGCCGCCGGACGGTGCTCGAGCCGCCGATCCGTCTGAGCGGTGAGCACAAGATGCGGATTGGAAGCGACGTCTACGTCGGAGCCGGCTCGTGGCTGCAGGTGCTTGAATCGGCCGAGGCAGCCGTCGCACTCGAGATCGACGACGGTACGAACATCGTTGGAGCGTGTGTGATCTCGGCGGCCCGGTCTGTGCGGATTGGACGGGACGTTCTCATGGCTCGGAATGTCTACATCGCCGACCACATGCATGCGTTTTCCGACACGACCCTCCCGGTGATCAAGCAGGGCATCAACCGGATCGGTGCAATCGAGATTTGCGACGGCGCCTGGCTCGGGCAAAACGTCGTCATCGGCCCGGGAGTTCGGATCGGGGTCGGCGCGGTTGTCGGGGCAAACGCGGTCGTGCTGTCCGATGTACCGGATTACGGGGTCGCCGCAGGAGTTCCGGCGCGTGTGCTTCGCATCCAGAGCGGGCATCCGGCCGATGGCCGGATGCCCGCCTGAAGCATCGTTACCCGCAGGTTGAGTTGTTGTGCACCAACCAGCCGGTCGACAGGAAGGTCGAGCAGAAAGCACTCCCGATCGAGACGGTATTCCCCATCAGCGTGGAGTTCGCGTAAGGGACGCCGGCGGTGACCGAGATCCCCTTCGTGAAGACGTTGTTGATGATGTGCAGTCCCTGGTTCGGCAGCGCGGCGTTCGAGGACAAATCCAGCGAGTAATACCCGTTGCTCGCCCCGAACGAACTGTTCTGGATCGTGATGTTTTGATTGCCGAACTTGTACGGCTTGATCAACTGTGCGAGATCCTCACAGTTGTACCAACTGATGTTGTCCTCGACGACGTTGTACGAGTCGTTCAACGTCGGCCCACAACCCTGGTGGTGCGCGGAAATGCAGCCCGCAGTTGCTTTGCACGCGTTGGTGTTCCAGTGGTCGTGGATCGCGAGGTTGAGCAGGAGAATGTCGTGCGGCCGGTTGCCGGCGGTATCGGCATGGATGATCCCGTGGAAGTCATACGCCGGACCGAAGTCCGAGTTCTCCACGGTGATGTTGTACGCGCCCGTGATGTAGAAGCGCGACGCATGGAAGCCGTCGATCACGACGTCATGCGCACCGGACGCCACCACGACATCCGGACACGGCGGAGCCGGCGCCCCGGTGGCTACACACCCGGTCTGATCCATCGAGATCCCATGAAGCTCGACATGGGCACCGGCAATCGTGAGGGCGGAGTTGGCCACTGTCACCGTTCCACCGGCCGGCTTGAAGAACACGTTCGCCGCGGCGGAGGCTTTGGACGCGTCGAATGTGATCCGCTGCGGTCCGTAGGTGCCGGCTGCCATCAGCACGGTCTGCCCAGGCTGGGCGGCGTGGTAGGCACGATCGAACGTCGCGCATGGCGCCGCCTGTGAGCAATTGTTCTGGTCCGAGCCGCTCGGTGAGACGAGCAGGTTGCCGGTGACCGGACCTCCGCCTGGAGAGGGCTTGGGTGTGGGCTTCGGAGTCGGCTTCGGATTCGGAGCCGGATTCGGGCCCGGGCTGGTCGGCGGCGCCGGCGTGCCCTCGTGTCCAGAGGGAGGCGGCACGACGACCGGCGGTGGCACTACGACCGGCGGTGGTACGACGACCGGCGGCGGTACTACGACCGGCGGTGGCGTTTTGACCGGGACCGGCGGCTTTGGTGGTTCAGGCAGACGTGTCGGCGCCGTCGCTGCAGGCGCTATCGAGGCTGAAGCGGTCGCGGTATCGGCTGCCGTTGTGCCGGAAAGCGTTGTTGCGGCGAGGTTCGTAGCGGCGACTGTCGGTGCGGCGAGCGCTGTTGCGCTCGGCGTTGCTGCGTCGGTGCGCTCAACTGTATTGTCGGCCATTCCTGCCGTCGTGGCGGTCAGCACAATGAGGCCGACCACAGTGGTTGTGAGCGCACGACGGCGGATTCCGAGAAATGCGGCTTTGTCCATTATCTCGGTGTCGGCCGATAGACCGTAGACCCCATCCCCTTTTTGGGTGCGTAGGGCCGATTGGGCCGTGCTAGGTTGCGGATGTGGCCTCTGTCGACGTTGTTGTCGTCACGTACCAGAGCGCCGACACGATTGACTCTTGCCTCGCTTCTCTTTCGGCGATTCCGGGGGCGAACGTCATCGTTGTCGACAACGCCTCATCGGACCGGACACTCGAGAAGGCGTCGTCCTTTCCTGTACGAGTGGAGGCTTTGCAGGCGAACAAGGGCTTTGCGTATGCGAACAACGTCGGCGCGGCTCTGGGCAGCGCACCCTTCGTCCTTTTTCTGAACCCTGACGCAACGATCGATCAGCCCTCTCTCGAACGGCTGATGGACACGTTGGCGGCGGAGCCGCGCGCGGCGCTTGCGGCTCCTCGCATCGTCAACCTCGACGGATCGCTCGCTCTGTCGTTGCGCCGCTTTCCGCGAGTTCGGTCGACCTATGCACAGGCGCTCTTTCTGCACCGCCTCTTTGCGAAGTCGTCCTGGAGCGACGAGGTCGTTCGTGGCTATTCCGCGTATGACACGCCGGGGTCGCCCGAGTGGGTCTCGGGCGCGTGCATGCTCGTGCGAAGAGCGATCCTCGAACAGGTTGGGGGCTGGGACAGCGGCTTCTTCTTGTACTGCGAGGACATCGACCTCTGTCGTCGCCTACGAGCCGCGGGCTTCGACATCCGTTTCGTCCCCGACGCCACCGTTGTGCACGAAGGCGGAGCGTCGGGCCCACGCGAGTCGACGATTCCGATCCTCGCGGCGAGCCGCGTTCGCTATGCGCGGAAGCACCAGAAGGAGCCACTGGCGACGCTCGAACGATTTGGAGTCGCGCTCAGCGCGCTGACCCATTCGGTGTGCTCGCGTGGAGGCACGGCCGTTCGGGTGGCGCATCTGCGATCCCTCGGGGCTGTGCGCGGTCGCGCTGCGCGCGACGAGGTGGGGAACGCGGCGTGAGGGTGGTGCACCCTAGCTTCGCGGCTAGGAGTGTGCTGACCGATAGTCCGTCGTAGAAGCGCCAATGCATCGTTAGCGTCGGAGGCGGACATGTGCGGGATTTGCGGGGTCATTCAAATTGGGGGCACGCCCAGGCCCTTGCTCGAACCCGGCCGCCTCGAAGCCATGACGGACGTCATGCGTCACCGAGGGCCGAACGACCGGGGAACCTACGCGGAGGACGGTGTCGCCATTGGCGTCCGCCGACTCAGCATCATCGACGTCGACGGTGGGCATCAGCCGCTTGCGAACGAGGACTCGACGATCTGGGCGGCCCAGAACGGAGAGCTCTTCAACCATCGCCTCGTTCGGGCTGAGCTCGAATCCTCGGGGCACGTGTTTGCCAGCTCGTGCGACACAGAGGTCATTCCGCACTTGTACGAGCGCGACGGGGACGACTTTCCGCTGCGGCTCCGCGGGATGTTCGCCGTTGTCGTGTGGGACTCGAAGCGGAGGAGAGCGGTGGTCGTCCGCGACCGGCTTGGCGTCAAGCCTCTCTACTACGCGGAACGAAACGATCTTGTCGTCTTCGCGTCAGAGCTGAAGTGCGTTCTCGCCAGCGGCTTCGTCGAAGGGGCCATCGACGAAGCATCGGTCGCCGCCTATCTCGCGCTCGGTTACGTCCCCGGTCCGCGCACCTTGCTGGCCGGCGTGAAGAAGCTCATGCCGGGCGAGCGGCTCATCGCCGATTCCTCCGGCGTGCGGGTCAGCCGTTATTGGAGCTACCCGGCCCAAAGACCGGAGTCCACGTCGCGTTCGGTGGACGACTACGCCGAGGAGTTGATCGGGCGCCTCGACGAGGCCGTCGAGATGAGGTTGATGTCTGATGTGCCGCTGGGCGCGATGCTGAGTGGCGGCTTGGACTCGAGCCTTGTCACAGCACTCATGGCGCGTCACATGCGAGAGCCCGTCGAGACGTTCTCCGTGGGGTTTGCAGGCTCAGCGGAGGCGAACGAGCTCGGGGACGCGCAGCTCGTCGCATCCGCGCTCGGTACGAACCATCACGAGCTGGAGCTTCGAATCGACGATCCGATCGACATCGACGGCCTCGTCTGGGACCTCGACGAGCCGCTGGCCGATCTTTCCTCGATCGGCTTCACTGCGCTTTCGAGTCTCGCCTCGCAGCATGTCACGGTCGCGCTCTCGGGCCAGGGCGCGGATGAATTGCTCGGAGGCTATAGCCGCCACCGTGCAGCTGCAGCTCTTCGGCACTGGCAGCGCGTGCCCCGTCCGCTCGCCGCGCTCGCGGGCAGGCTCGGGTCAGTCGACCGTCGCATAGCTCGCCTCAGCGAATTGTCTCAGCTCGATCCGGTGGAACGCGTACTGGCGCAGAAGAGCCAGTTGAGCGGTCCGCTGCCCGGTCCCCTGACCGCTGATCCGATGGCGGAGGCAGAGGCTGCGATCCAGGCCCGCCTTGGTACGTCAACCGATCCGCTCGCGCAACTGCTGTCGGTGGACGCACAACTCGGCCTCGTCGAAGACATGCTCCATTACTTCGACAGGCTGTCGATGGCGCACTCTCTCGAGGTCCGCGTGCCGTTTCTCGACCACGAGCTCGTAGAGTTCTGCGCGGGCATACCGACGCGATACAAGGTCAAAGGCATGACGACGAAATACGTGTTGAAGCGCGCCGCGCGAGGTTTGGTTCCGCAGCAGATCATCGACAAGCCGAAGATCGGCTTTTTCAACGCAGCGGTCTCGGCGTGGACTCAGCGTGCGCTTGACGATCTCGTTCCCGAGCGGTTGCTCGATGGTGAGCCGGCCATCTCGTCGTTCGTCGACCAGAAGACGATCCGCGAGATCGTCGCCAACCAGCGCGCGCGGCCGAGCGGTCGCGGGGCATCGACGTTGCTTTCCCTGCTCATGCTGGAGATCTGGCTCACGAGCTACCTGCCGCGCGCATTGGCGGGGAGCCACGAGGTCCAGGCGAACGCTCTGACGTGACCGGCTTGACGTACGCATTGATCACCCCGATTCGCGACGACGCGGAGAACCTCGCGCGCCTCGCGGGCTGCGTCATCGAACAGCGCCGGCTCCCGCAGCAATGGGTGATCGTGGACAACGGCTCGATCGACGGCTCGAGGGAGCTCGCGGCTTCGCTCGCCGAACGCCACGATTGGATCGAGGTCGCGACGAGTGATCCGACCGTGAACGCCGAGCCCGGTGCCCCGATCGTGAGGGCGTTCCACGCCGGTCTCGAGCGGATTCGCGCCAAGGTTGACGTCGTCGTCAAGCTCGACGCCGACGTCTCCTTCGCTCCCGATTACTTCGAAGGGCTGCTCGAGTGCTTCGACCGCGAGCCGAGACTCGGAATCGTGAGCGGTGAGTGTCTCGAGCTCCGCGGTGGCGACTGGAAGCCCGTCTACGTCACCGAGGGTCATGCCCGCGGCGCCACGCGGGCGTATCGCCGTCAGTGCCTCGACGACCTCCTCCCCCTACCCGAGCGAATGGGGTGGGACACGGTCGACGAGTTGAAGGCGAACGTCCGCGGCTGGAACACCGGGATAGCCCCGGCGTCGGCCTTCTATCATCACCGCGCCGTCGGTGAGCGCGACGGCTTGCCGTGGGCGAGATGGGTCCGGCAGGGAAATGCGTGCCACTACATCGGCTACCGCTTCCCCTACCTTGTGCTCAGAACGGCGCGCCGGAGTCTCCGCAATCCTGCAGCCGTCGGGATGCTCATCGGCTACCTCTCGGCTGCCTCGCGCAGACGAGAGAAACTCGACGATCCAGCGGTACTCGAGCACCTTCGGCGCCGGCAGAGCTTCCGCCGGCTCCACCTACGTGTGCGCGAGACCGTCGGGCGTATCTAACACCGCCGCAGCGCGGGCTCTCTTCGGTGCACGAGCTCGCCTGGGCAGGCTGTCGGTGGACATCAGGCCGCCCGCCATTCCCATCATGATGAAGAACAGGAACGTCACCTGGATGAAGCTGAAGGCGTCGTAGAAGAACATCCCGACCGCAAACGCTGCGATCGACGAACAGAGGGCGCAGAGCAGCCAGCCTCGTGTCTGTTAGGTCGGCCTTGGCCTCCTTCCCCGTTCGGCGTATGAATCGGGCGAAGACCCACAAGAGCGCCGCCGTGCCGAGCACGCCTGTTTCCAGAAGGATGCCGAGCCACTGGTCGTCGAGAATCGGTCCGTTCGGGACTGGGACCACCTCGTCCTTGGTCGTTATGCGCGTTCCGAAGCCCTCGCCGAGGACCGGATTCGGCTTCCACTCTTTGTGAAGGGCCGGTCCGAGCGTCGCAATCCGTCCGCTGCCGACGCTCGCATTCGCTTGCTGTGCGACGAGCCCGCCCTTCGGGAACAGCGAGCCGCGCAACGAGCCGATGCGTCCCAGGCAATGCGAAATGAAGCGCAACGAGAGCGGGAAGCGCAAACGGCCACAGCCTCTTGATCTGGATGGGCCTGAGAATCAGAAGCGTGATCGCGATCACCCCGAGCATGACCACGGCCGTCCGCGAGACCGTTGACAGAGCGCCGAAGACGAGAATGGCTGCGGCGAACCACCAGCGACGCTGGCGGAAGCAGTGGGCCCGGTAGGCCGCGAGAGGCGCAATCATCATCAGCGCCGCTCCAAGGGCGATCGGGTGTTGCGACGAAGCGAGTGCGCGCAACCGTCCGCCTCGGATAAGTGCAGGCCCTGCGCCGGTCTGGTGCAGGAACGGCAGAACCGAATTCAGGTGCGAGAACACGTTGTATCCGGTCTTCGCTTCGATGATCGTGAAGAACGCGACCACCGTTCCGCCGCCGGCCAGCATCCTGCGCCAGGAAATCGACGTCACGAAAGCGGTGGGCGACGCTCGCGACGAGGTAGTACACGATGAAGAAGCTCGCGAAGAACATCAGCTTCTTGACGGTGTCCTGCTCGACCGCACTGACGCGTTTCGGATTGGCGATCAGCGAGAGCAAGATCACGATCAAGAAGAACATGAGAGGCGTGTCGATCGTCGTGCCGCGGAGACGGACGCGCGGATCCACGAGGAGTGACGAGATCCATCCGACCGCTATGAACGCGATGACGAGGCGGTATGGCTCGAGCTGAAAGGGAAGCGCGCTCGGCAGCGCGTACCGCCGGATCGGGATGAAGAGGATGATGAAGATCGTGAGCCCGATGAGCGCTCGCCAGGTGAGCAGCCTCCGATAGCCGAGCACCAAGGCGACCGTCGCGCCGATCAGCGGGGCGGCGACCGAGACGCGCGTGTTGGAGACGATCGTGGTGCCGAGCAGCGCGACGGCGGCCACGACGATGAACGAGGAGACGACAGGTCCTCTGCGCCCCTCTCCAATGATGACG
Source organism: uncultured Actinomycetes bacterium (assembly GCA_963707525.1). Taxonomy (GTDB): domain Bacteria; phylum Actinomycetota; class Thermoleophilia; order Gaiellales; family Gaiellaceae; genus Palsa-739. Next base: position 66,144 of record CAVPQJ010000003.1, read on the forward strand.
CGCATCGGCGGTCCTCAGAAGAGCACGGCTACGCGGTGCGCCGGTCGCTCGGGCGTTCGTCGATCATGCGCGTCTCGAGAGATTGCACGCGCGGCCGGAGGTTTTCGAGGATGAATGCGAGCCCAATCGTCGCAGCCATGATCGTCACGAAAATGACGATTGGAAGCGTCTTCTTCCGACCTGAAAGCAAGGTTGCGTTTCGGGCCTCTGAGAGAACGCTCATCTGCACGCGCTGCCCGACCGGAATGTGTGCGTTGTTCTGCCTCGAGACGATGTAGTCCCTGAAAGCCACGGCACCCCGCTGCGCAATGTCGACCGCAGCCGCTGGCGTCTTGGCGGTGCCCAGGATCGATACGAACGGAAGGGGCGAGCGGAAGGTCGTGATCTGGTCGACGGCCGGCTGGGCCACCATCGCCCCGTGAACCGGACCGCTCGCTCGCAGCAGCCTCTGGACGTCGTCACTGTTCGCGAGCTGCGCATAGAACGCCGAGAGCGAAGCGAGCCCACCGACGCTTGCGGACTGATTGGTGATCCGCGCCCACGGCACGCCTCGGGCCGTGATGAGGAACGTCTCTTCGCTCTTCCAGACGTTGGCCTGCCGGTACGACAGATGTGGCGCGCCGCCCTTGAAGCCGACCTTCACGAACGAGAGAAACGCAAGAGCAAGCGCGAGCAGAAGTCCGACCGCGACGATCACGCGGAAGCGCCAGATTACTCGGGAATAAAGCGCTAGATCCACCGGGCTCCTAACTCAAGAGGACGAGACGCCGAAGAGTATGGAATCGCAATGATTCGCAAGACGCGGGGCGTCGACATGATGCTCATGCTAGTGAGCGAATGAGGACCCTGCCACGGGTCGTTGGAGCAGCGTCTGCCGTCCCGAGTCCTATTCGATCGGCTAGGCGCGGACGAGGTAATTGCCCGCTTCGCCGGCTGACACTATCGTCGAAGGAGTGCCTGCCAAGCCGACGCAGCAAGAGTCCGGAACCGTCGACGTCCTGCTGGTGTGCTCGCCCGGCGGCCATGCACTCCAGCTCTCGCTCCTGCGAGATGCGTGGAGTGGTCGATCGTGCGCGTGGGTGACGGTCGATCGAGAGGACACCAGGTCGTTGTTCGCTGCCGAGAAGACGTACTTTGCCTTCGGGCCGACGACGCGCAATATCCCGAACCTCCTCCGCAACCTCGGCTTGGCCGCCCGCCTCGTGCGATCGCTGAGACCGCGGGTCATCGTGACGACCGGTGCTGGGCTCGCCGTGCCGTTCGCGTGGATCGGTCGCTTGCTTGGAGCCAAGATCGTCTATGTCGAGAGTCTCACGCGGATCGAGCAGCCCTCTCTCAGCTGCCGCCTCATCGCACCAGTCGCACACCGGATCTACGCCCAATGGCCCGAGCTTACGAGAGCGGTTTCGGGCGCCCGGTTCGTAGGAAGCGTTCTCGACCGGCGATGATCCTCGTCACGACCGGCAGCAGCGGCGCTCCGTTCGAGCGGCTCCTCAGTGCGGTAGCCGATTTTGACGGCGACGAAGAGCTGATCGTCCAGCACGGCCCTTCCCGCATCAGGCCGGCAGGTGCGCGATGCATCGATTTCCTTCCATTCGACCAGCTTTCCGAGCTCGTCGGGCAGGCCCGGGTGGTTGTTGCGCATGCGGGCGTAGGGTCGATCCTTTTGTGTGGGGCACACGCGCGACGGCCGATCGTCGTGCCTCGGCTGGCCCGCTTTGGCGAGGTCGTCGACGACCACCAGCTCTTTCTGGCGCGAAAGCTCGATGCGATTGGGGCGGTGTCCTGCGTCGAAGATCCTGCTGAGCTGTGGTCGGTCGTGGAAGCGTCCCCGGACTGGACGTCCGCGCAGCCCACGTCGGGCCGGTCGCCACTTGCAGATGACCTGAAGTCGTACCTCGATGCGATCCTCTCCTGATTCATAGCGTGACCGTTGATCTGAACTGCCGCACCGTCGGCTCTGGCGATCCGATCGTGCTCGTCCACGGTGTCGCCGCGGATGCAACGACGTTTCGCCTTCTCGAGCCACTCTTGGCGGAACGCTTCACGGTCGTCTCCGTCGACCGGAGAGGTCGCTTCGGCAGCGCAGACTCCGCTGTCTATGCGCTCGAGGCGGAGTTCGCCGATCTTGCCAACATCGTCGACTCGCTTCACTCGCCGGTCACGATCTTCGGCCACTCCTTCGGTGGGAACGTCGCGCTCGGCGCCGCGCTCCTGGGCTCCAATGTGGCGCAGCTCGTTCTCTACGAGCCCGGCCGTCCGGGAGACGTTCCGGCCGAGATGCACAACGAGCTCGCGCGGCTGCTCGCCGCAGATGACCGGGTCGGTGCAATGCGGCTCGCGCTGCTCGAGTTCACCCGCTTCCCGGAGGAGTGGCTCGACGACCTGCTCGAGACGCCGCCCTGGCAGGAGCGTCTGAGCTATGCACACACGATCGCGAGAGAGCTACGGGCATATGAAGAGCACGACTACGGCGACCTCTCGCGGCTTACGATTCCGACGCTGTTTCTCGTAGGCGGCGAGAGCTCCCCGGAGGAACTCGCATATGCGCGAGTGCTCGCAGAGAGGCTGCCTTCGGCTCAGGTCGCAGTCCTTCCCGGGCAGGGACATATCGCGACCGTGACGGCCCCGCAGCTTGTTGCGGACGCGATCACGTCGTTCGTCGGGTCAAAGCGCTGAGCGACCCGCGACGCCGGCTACCTCGTGCCGCCTCCGAAATTGTCGATGTGCGAGGCCCGCGCTTCGACCGCGATGTACCCGGTCCCCTGATACGTGCTGTCCGTGGCCGCGAGGATCTGCGTCCAGCCCGCAGTCGCGCTCGGTGAGTACCACGCGGTGATGGTCGTTCCGACGACCGTGATGCCGATGCGCGCACCGGCGCCAACCGTCTGGGTTGCCGTTGTACCGATCTGATTGGCGAGGCCGCTGTCGATTCTGCGGATCGTCCAGCTGTTCCCGGCTTCCTGGACGCAATAGCCTGACCGCGTGGCGTTCGTCGGATTGATCATGCGGGCACAGACGCGAACCGTGTCGGCGCTGATCGTCTTGATCGTGACGTAGGCCTCGCTGTCGGGACCGAACTGGCGTGCGGCCCAGTAGTCCCAGGCGAAGGTCGAGGGAGATGGATCGACCGCTTCGCTTGCGGAGATGGTGAAGTCGACGAAGCCACCGGTCATCTTGTTCCAGTTCGGTCCGAGCGAGCCGTTGGCACGGTTGAAGTCGTCGAGGATGGGCGATTGTGGTCCCGGCGCGGGGGCGATGGTGGCGGTGGCGGCGGACGGGGTGGTGCTGTTGCCGGCGGTGTTGGTGCCGGTGACCTGGACGCGGACGGTGACGCCGACGTCTGCTTGGACGAGCTGGTAGGTCGCGGCGTTCGCGGAGGCGATGTCGCCGCAGTTGAGTCCGGCCGCGTCGCAGCGCTGCCACTGGTAGGTGAAGGCCGGGGCCGGGCTGCCGGTCCAGGTGCCCGGGTCGGCGGTCAGCGTCTGCCCCTGCACCAGGCTCCCCGACACCGTCGGCGCGACCGTGTTCGACGGCGCCACCGGCGCGGGGGCGATGGTGGCGGTGGCGGCGGACGGGGTGGTGCTGTTGCCGGCGGTGTTGGTGCCGGTGACCTGGACGCGGACGGTGACGCCGACGTCTGCTTGGACGAGCTGGTAGGTCGCGGCGTTCGCGGAGGCGATGTCGCCGCAGTTGAGTGCCGGCCGCGTCGCAGCGCTGCCACTGGTAGGTGAAGGCCGGGGCCGGGCGTGCCGGTCCAGGTGCCCGGGTCGGCGGTCAGCGTCTGCCCCTGCACCAGGCTGCCCGTGACCGTCGGCGCGACCGTGTTCGACGGCGCCACCGGCGCGGCGGCGACGGTGGCGGTGGCGGCGGACGGGGCGGTGCCGTTGCCGGCGGCGTTGGTGCCGGTGACGCGACGCGGACGGTGACGCCGACGTCGCCGGACGAGCTGGTAGGTCGCGGCGGTCGCGCCGGCGATGTCGCCGCAGTTGAGCCGGCCGCGTCGCAGCGCTGCCACTGGTAGGTGAAGGCCGGGGCCGGGCTGCCGGTCCAGGTGCCCGGGTCGGCGGTCAGCGTCTGCCCCTGCGACCAGGCTCCCCGACACCGTCGGCGCGACCGTGTTCGACGGCGCCGCCGGCGCGGGGGCGACGGTGGCGGTGGCGGCGGACGGGGTGGTGCTGTTGCCGGCGGCGTTGGTGCCGGTGACCTGGACGCGGACGGTGTACGCCGACGTCTGCTTGGACGAGCTGGTAGGTCGCGGCGTTCGCGCCGGCGATGTCGGCGCAGTTGGCGCCGGCCGCGTCGCAGCGCTGCCACTGGTAGGTGAAGGCCGGGGCCGGGCTGCCGGTCCAGGTGCCCGGGTCGGCGGTCAGCGTCTGCCCGTCGCACCGGCTGCCCCGACACCGTCGGCGCGACCGTGTTCGACGGCGCCACCGGCGCGGGGGCGATGGTGGCGGTGGCGGCGGACGGCGGTGGTGCTGTTGCCGGCGGTGTTGGTGCCGGTGACCTGGACGCGGACGGTGACGCCGACGTCTGCCTGGACGAGCTGGTAGGTCGCGGCGTTCGCGCCGGCGATGTCGCCGCAGTTGAGTCCGGCCGCGTCGCAGCGCTGCCACTGGTAGGTGAAGGCCGGGGCCGGGCTGCCGGTCCAGGTGCCCGGGTCGGCGGTCAGCGTCTGCCCCTGCACCAGGCTCCCCGACACCGTCGGCGCGACCGTGTTCGACGGCGCCACCGGCGCGGGGGCGATGGTGGCGGTGGCGGCGGACGGGGTGGTGCTGTTGCCGGCGGTGTTGGTGCCGGTGACCGGACGCGGACGGTGACGCCGACGTCTGCTTGGACGAGCTGGTAGGTCGCGGCGGTCGCGCAGGCGATGTCGCCGCAGTTGAGTCCGGCCGCGTCGCAGCGCTGCCACTGGTAGGTGAAGGCCGGGGCCGGGCTGCCGGTCCAGGTGCCCGGGTCGGCGGTCAGCGTCTGCCCCTGCGACCAGGCTCCCCGACGACCGTCGGCGCGACCGTGTTCGACGGCGCCACCGGCGCGGGGGCGATGGTGGCGGTGGCGGCGGACGGGGTGGTGCTGTTGCCGGCGGTGTTGGTGCCGGTGACCTGGACGCGGACGGTGACGCCGACGTCTGCTTGGACGAGCTGGTAGGTCGCGGCGTTCGCGGAGGCGATGTCGCCGCAGTTGAGTGCCGGCCGCGTCGCAGCGCTGCCACTGGTAGGTGAAGGCCGGGGCCGGGCTGCCGGTCCAGGTGCCCGGGTCGGCGGTCAGCGTCTGCCCCTGCGACCAGGCTCCCCGACACCGTCGGCGCGACCGTGTTCGACGGCGCCACCGGCGCGGGGGCGATGGTGGCGGTGGCGGCGGACGGGGTGGTGCTGTTGCCGGCGGTGTTGGTGCCGGTGACCTGGACGCGGACGGTGACGCCGACGTCTGCTTGGACGAGCTGGTAGGTCGCGGCGTTCGCGGAGGCGATGTCGCCGCAGTTGAGTCCGGCCGCGTCGCAGCGCTGCCACTGGTAGGTGAAGGCCGGGGCCGGGCTGCCGGTCCAGGTGCCCGGGTCGGCGGTCAGCGTCTGCCCCTGCACCAGGCTCCCCGACACCGTCGGCGCGACCGTGTTCGACGGCGCCACCGGCGTCACGAGCGTGCCACCGCCGAAGTCGTCGATTCGCGAGGCGCGTGATTCGACGGCGATGAAGCCTGAACCGGGATACGTCGTGTCCGTCTGCCAGCTCAGGCGTGTCCACGGACTGAACGCGGCCGCATACCACGCCTCGATCGTCGAGCCCACGACGACGATGCCGATGCGATCTCCTGGCCCCACCGACTGCGTGAACGTGGACCCGAGGGCGACCGCGTTCCCACTGTCGACTCGACGGATCGTCCAGCTGCCAGCCGCCTCCTGTACGCAATAGCCCGAGCGCGAGGTGAGGGTCGGATTCGTGAAACGAGCACAGATCCTCAGGGTGTCGGCAGAAACCGTGGACACGGTGGCAAAGGCGGTTGAGTCCGGGCCGAACTGCTGCGCCTTCCAGTAGCCCCACGCGTAATACGTCGCCGAGGAATCGAACGCCTGGTTACTGCTCACGAGAAAGCTCGTAAACCCGTTGATTGCGCCCCAGTTCGCGCCGATCGGCCCGTCGGGGCGGTTGAAATTGTCGAGGACGTTCTCGCCCGGTCCTGCTGAAGGCGGTGGCGCCACGATGATCGTCCACGTATACGAATCGCTCGCGACGCCCCCGGCCGAATCGGTCGCCGTCACCGTGAATGTGTGCGATCCCGGCGCCAACGATGTATAGGTCTGCGTCGTCGCGCTGGTGCACAGGGCTGCTGCGGAATTGTCGAGCCGGCAGCGCATAGATGCGACCGCGTCGCTCGTCGAGAAGCTGAAGCTTGCCGAGGTCAGCAGCGTCGGATTGGTCGGCTTGGAGGACGGGGTGATCGTCACGGCGATCGGCACCGGGTCGAGCGCGACGAGCGCCACCGACCCAGTGAGCGTGGGACCGCCTGGGTCGAACGGATACGGCGGGTAGATGGGCTGCGGATCGGTGGAGAGAAAGGGCGAGACGGCAACGACGTAGCGCCCTGTCGGGTCGATGTCGAGGCCGGGCGTGCGGTTCAGAACGGTGCTGCTCTTGTAACCACCGACGAACCGCGGCGACAGCGGGTCCGAGACGTCGATTGCGGACACGGCGCCGGCATACGTGGCGGCCACGTACACGAAGTTGCCAAATGCCCGGATCCGGTACGCCCCGTTGAGCCACGTGCTGTTGGTGACCGTGCTGACGATGGACGGATGCACAGGGTCGTGCACGTCGACGACCGCGACGCGGCCGACTCCTTGCGCCTGGTCTGCGACGTACGCGTAACCGTTCGCAACGGTGACGTCCACATCAAAGTTGAGCTGTGATGCATCCTGGATCGACGCGACGATTTGGGGCGCGAGCGGGTTGGAGATGTCGATGACGGTGAGGCGATTCGTGTACGCCGCTGTGACGTACGCGTAGTTCCCCGAGATAGCCACCGAGGTCGCGTGTTTCAGCGCCCCGGTATACATCGCGGGCAAGGTGCTGTTCTTCAAGGATGCGACGATGTTCGGGGTGCCAGGGGATGACACGTCGATCACGGAGAACGAGTCTCCGACGTTCGGATTCGGGCAAGGCTGTCCGCTCAAGCACCCTTGCGACGCGACGTATGCGTACTGCCCCTTGACGGCGATCCCATATGCGCCGAAGAGGCGCACGGCGTCTCTGACGTAGCCGACGATCGTGGGGTGTGCCGGGTCTGTCGCGATATCGAGGATCGTGAGGCTGTTTCCCGTCCCGTCGTCGTTGCTGCTCGTGCCGCTCTTCCCGTTCCGGTTCTTGCTGACGACGTAGGCGTAGCCGTTCGAGACGTTGATCGTGGCCGCGTTGACGAGCGTGGAGGACCAGGCGCTCGTGCCGGCGATGACCGGATTTGCCGGATCGGTGAGGTCGATTGCGTCGACGAGACCGCTGTAGTACCCCGGCACATAGGCGTAGTGGCCGAAGATCGCGGTCGAGGTCGCTCCCGAGAGGCTTCCGCCGTTCGCGAGGGAGCCGGCAAGACTCGGCGGCGACGGAGCTCCCAGTGCGATACCTGGCACCAGTAGGGCGCACACGGCCGCGATTGCAGTAACGGCCGCGCGGAGGCTCATCGCGCTCCGGCGGGCATTCGAGCAGCGGTAGGAGCGCAACGCCTAGCCGCGCCCCGGGTCGGACGACCGATGCTCCGTCGAAAGCCTGCGATCGTCCCATTCTCGTCCAGTACGGGGGGAAGGGACAACTAGCCGTGTGGTGAGTGTGATCTGCGGCGGCCCGCGATCGGGGCCTGCTAGATCGCCTGGATCGGGAGCATTTGTGGCCGTCCCTCGTCGATGAAGGTCCGGAGCCAGAGCTCGAGTTGGAGGAGCGCCCAGAGCTTGGTCGTGTGGTCCGCCCTGCGTGCGACATGGTCGTCGACGAGTGCACGAACGGCTTCCTCGCGGAACCAGCCTCGAGCCGTGGCGGACGGATCCAGGAGGACGTCACGGAGCATTCCACTGAGGCTCCCACGGAACCAGTCCGAGACGGGGGAGCCGAAGCCTTGCTTCGGACGATCGAGAATGCTCGAGGGCAGCCATGGACGAAGCGATTCTCTGAACACTCTCTTTGTCGTACCGCCCGCGACCTTGAACGATCCCGGAAGCGACGCAGCGAACTCCATCAAGGTGTGGTCGAGGAGAGGAGACCTGACCTCGAGCGAATGGGCCATCGATGTGATGTCCATCTTCACGAGCAGGGCATTTGGAAGGTACGTCCGGACATCGACATCGATGAGCCGGTTGACCTCGTCGCCGGCGGTCGAGTCTGCGTATGCCGATCGGATCACGGACGCCGCGCGCCGGGATGCCACCTCGCGGCGGAACTCATCGGTGTAGAGCCGGTCCTGGTCGGCCGGCGTGAAGTACGCCATGCGCCACTCGTAGCGCTCGTCCGGAGGCATGCACCCCAGTCGAGTCTCGAGGTCGAGCTTCTGCGAAAAGCGCGACGTGTGGGCCGCCCGGAGCGCGACGGCCATCGTGCGCGCAGCAGCCCGTCCGACGCGCGGCTTCCGAGCGAGCCGGTCGGCGAACTGCGACTGAACATACCGTCCGTAGCCGCCGAAGTTCTCGTCACCGCCGTCACCGTTCAGCGCAACCGTGACGTGCTGTCTCGCCATTTCGGCGACGTAGTACGTCGGTACGGCCGAGTTGTCGGCGAACGGCTCGCCAAAGTGCGACACGAGCTTTGGAAGAATCGACACTGCATCCGCGCGCACGATGAACTCGTGGTGATCCGTGTCGTAGAGCTGGGCAACCTCGCGCGCATAGCTCGTCTCGTCGAATCCCTCGACGTCGAAGCCGATCGTGAAGGTCTTGACCGGAGCGCTCGACTGCCGGGCCATCGCAGCGACGACGGCGCCGGAGTCGATGCCTCCCGAGAGAAACGCACCGAGGGGCACATCGCTTCTGAGGCGTAGCTCCGTTGCCCGCAGCAGGCGGCGGCGGATCTCTTCCTGAGCTTCCTCCTCGCTGATCCCGCTTCCGGACTCTGCGTACGAGAGCTCCCAATACCGGCGAAGCGATATCCGGCCCTCCTGCCAGACAAGGGTGTGCGCGGGCGGGAGCTTCTTCAATTCACGAAACGCCGTGCTGGGGCAGGGCACGTACTGGTACCGCAGATAGCTGTCGATCGCAGCAATGTCGACCGCGCGATCGATCTCGGAGGCCCTCAGCACGGACGGGATCTCCGATCCGAACCAGAGGTCGCCGTCCTTCTGTGCGTAGATGAGCGGCTTCTTGCCGACCCGGTCCCGTGCGAGAAGGAGACGTCGTTGTTTGGAGTCCCAGAGGGCGAAGGCGAACATGCCGAGCAAGTGCTCTACACAGGCGTCGCCGTACTCCTCGTACAGGTGGACGATGACCTCTGTGTCACTCTGAGTTGCGAAACGGTGACCTCGCTCGGAGAGCCCGTGCCGGAGCTCCTGGTAGTTGTAGATCTCGCCGTTCAGGACGACGACGACCGATCTATCTTCATTGAAGATTGGCTGATCGCCCGTCTCGAGGTCGATCACGCGCAGACGCTGAATCCCGAGCCCGATTCCGTCTTCGAGGTGGACTCCTCGCGAGTCGGGCCCTCGATGCTCGACCGCGGCGCACATCTCCTCGATCACGACGCGATCGACGTGGCCCAGATGTGACGCTTTGCCGACTATCCCGCACACGTTGCGCTCACTCCGAACGGGGTTCGCAGAGAAAGTGAAGCGTGGCGTCGCGGTTCGTCGGTTCACCGCGCGAATAGAGGTGGTTGGCGGTCCAACCGAGCGAGTCGAGCCACGACAACATGTCGTCCTGGGTGTCTCCGAATTCGCGCAACGCCCAGGGGTGAACCTCGAGAACGATGCTTCCCTGACGGCGCCTGAGGAAGGCCTCCGCGCCACGCAGCACTTTCGCCTCGGCTCCCTCGACGTCGATCTTGACAACGTTCGGAACAACCTCCCGCGAATGGCAAAAGGCATCGAGTGTGGTGGCGGGACGAAGGTGCCGGGTGATGTCGCGGCCGTCGATGACGCCACGCTCCGCTGCCGCGCGCGCAATCGACGCGAGCATCGTGTCGTCCCCCTCCCAGAAGTCGACCTCGCCTACCTCGTCGCTGACCACGAGGCGCTGAATGTCTACCCGCTCGGCGACGCCGTTCAGTCGGAGGTGGTCGGCGAGGACGTCGGCAATCCTCGATGGCTCAAATGAGAAGACGCGCCCGTTCTCGCCGACACTGCGTCCTGCGACGACGCTGTACAGCCCAAAACTCGCTCCGACATCGAGGACCGTCGAGCCCGGCTCGATCCGGTCTTGGAAGAGCCGCAGCATCGGCTCTTCGAAGGTCCGATCGAACTCGCTGTACGGGTACCGCCAGCGAAACACCTGGTCGTTGAGCACGCGGTCGAGACCGCGCGCGTTCGAGAGGGTGGCCAGGAGGCGCCGGTAGGCCGGACGCAACATTGCCCAAAGCCAGCGTTGTCGCCGAAGTAGGGGCGCGCGTCGAATGCGACGGCTGAAATCGACGAGGGACACGATGTCAGAGAGACGTTTCGACGTCGCCGACGGCGATCGGCGGTCGGAGGGACCCGTTCGCCATGTCGCGCCGCCCAGACACGGCGCGCCGAACTTCGCTCAGGATTGCCGGCTCTCTCCAGGCGAGGAGCGGCAGATAGACCACGACCGCGGCGGCAATTGTCGCGAGCAAGCGAATAACAGGGCTCGCGGAGGCGCTGCCGAGGAGCGTCCAAACTCCGACGGCTGCGAGCACCATTCCGCAGAGGGCTTGTGCGACCCCGGCAAAGCCGCGCACCAATGAACCTGCACTCATGCCGATCTGCTTTGTCACGAGGATCGTGTAGGCCACCGCGATGAGCGTGCTGGACATCGCGAACGCGCTTGCGACTCCGAGGATTCCCCAGTGCAGGCCGATCACGAACGCGACCACGTTGACTGCGAATGAGATGCCGGTGAATCGGACGTAGAGCTTGATCGCGTTGCCTGCCTGCAGCACCGAGTCATTGAGGGCCTGCAGACATTGGAGAATGCCGACCCAGCAGAGGATCTGCACGACGCGCACGGCAGGGCGCCAATGCTCGCCGAAGACCAGAGGCACGAGATCGGGCGCCGTGACGATCACAATTGCGAGTGGCGGCGTACAGATCGCCGCGATGACGCGATTCGCTCGCAGCCAAGAGGAGGCAAGCCGTCGGGGGTCGTCTTGCAGTCGCGAGAGCGCCGGGAAGAACACCTGCTGGATTGGCGCGACGACGCGTGAGAGCGGAGCGAGCATCAAGTTGTACGCGAACGCGTACAAGCCGAGTGCGCCTGCACCGATGAACTTGCCGATCAGCAAGTTGTCGGTGTTCCGGTTGAGATTGTTGAAGAACGCTCCGCCCAGTGCGCGGGCCCCGAAGCCGCCCAGGTTTCGGAGGCTGTTGATCGAAAATCGGAAGTCGGGCTTCCACGGCAGGACGAGCCAGAGGAGAAGTGTGGAGATCGTACTGAGCACGAGCTCCTGACCGATGAATGCCCACGCACCGAAGTGAGCGGCGGCAAGGCCGATCGCGGTACCGCCTCCGGCGAAGGACGCGAGCGCATATCGGACCTCCAGACTGCGAAAGTTCATCGACCGCGCCAGAAGCGATCGATGAGTGGAGCCGAGCGCTGTGATGATGAAGCCAAGCGACAGTACGGCTAGGAGAGGCGCGACCCGCTGGTTGCCGTAGAAGTTCCCGACCGCCGGCGCGACGAGAATGACGGTCGTCGTCAGAACGACCCCGGAGCCGACGCTCGCCCAGAAGACGGTTGATCGATCGTCGTCGGTGATCGATCGACGCTGTACGAGTGCTGCACCCATACCAATGTCGGCGAACGGAACGATGAAGCCGGAGAGCACGAGAGCCATCGCCGCCACGCCAAACTCATGCGGTGCCAGGATGCGTGCCAGCACGATGCCGACAGCGAGCCGAGTCGTCTGCAGCGAGATCTGGGAGAAGAGCTTCCACTTGAGTCCTCGAACGACGAGGTTGCGTAGGTCCGGTGTGGACGGCTCCTCAAGAGATCCAACGTCCCGCGTCGGCTCGATCGGGATGGTTGACGTCCTCGGCGGCACTACTACGACGATAGCGCCGCTTATGCGCAGGCCCCTACGGTCGGATAGCCAGTGACCCTGCTACTCCTCTGGCTAGGGTCACTCGACCGCTAAGACGCGCTCATGCCGCAAGGACTTCGACGTCTGCCGCGGGCAGTCCACTCGTCTCGAGCAGTCGGTCGGGAAACAGCGGGTCCTCGAGCGACCGGAGCCAGCACTCCGCGGTCACCATCCGCAGCAGCGCTGCCTGATATGCGCTGAACCGCGGCTGACCGACCTTCGCGAGGGCATCTTCCGCGACCGCCGGCGAAATGAAGGGGCGAATCCGGGCGTCCGGGGCCAGGATCAGCGCGGAGATCGCCGCGCGCTCCGGGCCGGCGAAGCACTCCTCGACGAGGCCCCGGAAGTCCGCCTTGCTCGGTTGCAGCCGAACGCTGTCCGGGAGGAGGCCGACCATCGCTTCGCGAAGGAGTGGGCGCGAGTGGCGCGGGTCGAACGCGAGCTCGGGCGGCAGCGTCAGCACGAGCTCGATCAGATCGAGGTCGTCGAGATACGGCTGGCGGCGGTCGACGCCGGTCATCCTCCCGAGTCGGCGGAGGACGTCGGGAATCCCGAGTCGCACGCGACCCTCGGTCACCAGGTCGGCGAGGTATGCCCACCAGAGAGGCCCGTCCGCGCGTTTCCATGCCCACGGGTCGCGCTCGTCTGCAAGCGATCGCCGCGACTCCTCGGATAGCCACGGAGCTCCACCCCGAGCGCCGCCGCGCACTCGTCTGGAGACCCGGTGCGCGCCGTACGGAAGGACGCCTTTTGCGCCGAAGCGCTTGAGGAGGTGGTACGTCGCACGCCATGGTTGGACCTCCCCGTCCCAGGGAAGCTGACGGATGAGCCGCACTGCGCCTGCGGCGTCGCCGCGGCGAAGCCGATCGGCGGCCGCGTATTCGACGCAACCAAAGAGCTCGTCGCCACCCTCTCCGTCGAGCACAACGGAGGCGCCGTCGCGCGCGGCAGCGCGCAGAAGCGGCAGGATGAAGTAGAGGTTCGGTACGGCCGACGGAACCTGCCACTCGCGCAAATATGCGAGCGAGTCTCCGATGACGCTCGCGCGCCGGGCGATGACGCGCGTCCACGGAAGCTCGAGCTGCTTCGTGATCCCTTTCAGAATTTCCGATTCATCACTCTCGGCGTGCGCTGGAAAGACCGCCGAGTAGGCTCGCGGCCTCTCGCCAAGGTCTTTCCGCGCTACGCCTGCGATCGAGGTCGAATCGAGGCCGCCGCTGAGCAGGATCCCTGTGCGGCTCGGATCGATGCGCTTGGCGACGGTATGTCGGAGCTGATCGTGAACCGCGTTCACGGCCTCCTGCCGGCTCCGGCGCAACGGCTCCGCATATCGGGGACGCCAGTAGCGCCGAAGCTGCCATGAGTCGTCGCTCAACTCAACGGCGTGACCGCCCGGCAGGCGGCGGATACCGAGGTACGGCGTCAGATCCTGCGGCCACTCCTCGCCGCCGATGTAGTGGCCGAGGAACCTCGGGTCAGGCTCCGGGGTTCGCGCGAGTAGGCGGACCAGGTCCCGAATCTCCGAGGCGAAGTAGAGGCGGCCGTTCTCCTCGTAGAGATGGAGCGGGCCGGTACCGAGCTGATCGACCGCCAGGAGCCCTTCCCCCGTCTCCCGGTGCCAGAGGGCAAGCGTGAAGCGGCCGCGGACCCGGTCGAGCAGACCGCTTTGCCACCTCTCATATCCGTGGGCAAGTGCTGTGGCGGGGTCGTCTGCTCCGAACTCGTCCTGTAGACGTGCGACGCCCTCCACCTGGCCGTCGAGCACGCAACTGAACGGCCCCGTGCTCGAGATCGCCGGCTGCGTCCAGCCGACCGTGAGCGATCCGTCGGTTCGTACCGTTCCGTCGTCGAGCGCTGCTGCCAGTTGCCGGGGCTGCTCAGGTGTGAGGCTGCCGTAGATCCCGGCGATGACGTGCCTCATCGCAATGCCGGCCGGATCCCGGCATCGCTACGCCACCCCTCGACCGAATCGACCAGTCGAGGAGCGGCGGAGCGCTTATGCGCTACGAAAAGGTAAGGAACCTGAACGGTGTTTTTGCGGGGAACGCGGCATCGAGTGCCCCACCCGTCCCTGCTGCTGCCGTGAGCTCTCGAAGGTCGCCGTAGTCGACGATTTCCGGGTGCTCGTACTCCGCCGGCGTGTTCTCCGTCATTTGCTCTCCTTTTACCTGCTAGACACGAGGAACAGTAGGGGAGGCCCGGAACAGGGGCAAGGTCGAAAAAAGGAGGAAGTCAGGCCTGTGCGACCCGAGGAAGTCGAGCAGCTGACCGCTCAATTCGGTACCCCCGAGGCGTTCGCGGCGCGCCATGAGGCGAATCAGATCGCGCTTGGACCGAGCTACATCGATTACATCTTCACGGTCTCGAGCGCGGAGCACGCGATCTCCTTGCCCCTGGCGGCCTTCCTTCTGACGGCGTGCGAAGCGCTCGAGCCAGACGCGGTCCTCGATCTCGGCTCCGGCTTCAGCTCGTACGTGCTGCGGACGTACGCCGCGACGAGGACACCTGCGGCCAGAGCAGTCAGCGTCGATGACGATCGCAGCTGGCTCTCGAAGACGGCGGCCTTTATCGGCGCCGCAAAGCTCCCGGGAGACGAGATTGTCCACTGGAGCGAGTTCGCGGGCGCTCAGGGCATGTTCGACCTCGTGGTCTACGACCTTGGCACGTGGACACTGCGTCTCGAGGCTCTTTCGACGGCTTTGCAGGCCGGCGCACCTGGAGCCTTGGTCGTCCTGGACGACCTGCACATCCCCGAGTATCGCGACGCCGTCGAGCGCGAGCTCGCGGACGCAGGGCGTACACCGTACGACCTCTCTCGCTTCACGATCGACGACTTCGGCCGCTATGCGTGGGCGGTACGCATCTAGGCGCGAGCGGATCGGCCCAATGTGAGGCCGCGCAGCACGGACCGCATCGTCTCGTCATAACCGGCGGCCGCGGATCGCACGTGCCGGAGCGCCTCACGAGCCGCACCCTCGGCGAGGAGCCGCTCGAACTCTTCGAGCCGGCGCTGAAGTGACGCCGCCTCGGGTGCAGCCGCCGCGGCAGAGCGAAACGAGCTGCGAGCACGATCCGGCCGTCCCGACGCCAGCTCGGCCTCTGCGAGGCGCAGCCGGGGCAGGACGACCAGTTCGAGGTAGGGAACCGGGACGCTCGTTTGAGGCACTTCCAACCCCGCTGCGTGGCCGCCCCATTCGATGACCTTCGCCCAATCCTTCGCGGCCGCGTACGACTGCGTGAGTCCGACCGAGGTCGGCAGCCAGTCTGGTCGCAGATCGAAGATCTCGAGCTCGATGCGCAGCGCCGCTTCGACGTCACCTTCGACTCTGTGACACGCAGCAAGCTTGTTCGCCGCTGCGAGAGCGGCGTCGCTCGCCGCATCGCCGTACAGGTTGAGCCACCGCTGAAGGCACGGTCCGGCGGCTTCGAAGTCGCCGAGCCAGAAGTATTCGCACGCGAGATAGAAAAGCGCGTGGCTGTCCGGCGTCTCGCCCATCGCATCGGAGCGTTCGATCTTTCGTTGCAGGAGGTCGAGGTTGCGGTCGGGCTCCCACTCATCGAGCGGCTTGTGTACCCAGCGGAGCCGATGCGGATCCGCGCGCCAAGCCTGTCGGTGCTCACCCGGAGGAGCGGCAAGGTGTTCGTGAACGACGCCGCGCCACGCGAAGCCGGCGTTCGCCCTCACGAGCCGCTCTCGCCACGTGCGTATCCGGGGCTGCCCTTCGTTGTCAAAGGCATGGTCGTATACACAGACGACGGCGTCGACGTCAGGTGCGAGGGCGGCAACGATGTCGCGTAACTCCGCTCCGCCCTCGACCTCGTCGTCCGCGTCGGTCCACAAGAGCCAGTCGGCGTCGGGCGATGCCATCGCGAACGACTGTGCGCGCGCCCAGCCGAAGTCGCCTCGCCACTCGCCTCGGACGACGTGCAGAGTCGCCAAAGCTGTGGGCTCGCCGGCGAGGGTTGTGGTCGTCTCGAATGACAGACGCTCGAGCAGCGCGAGTGTCCCATCTGTCGAACCGGTGTCGTAGACGTTCACCTCGTCGACGTACGGCCTCAGCGACATCAGGCAGCGTTCGAGCGTGTGCTCCTCGTTCTTGACGATGAGGCACGCCGCTATGTTCTCGCCGGACATCGGTTGAGCTAGAGCTCGGTGATACGGGTGTACCGCGTGTGGTCAGGCGGAAGCAGTGGCACGCCGTCCGCCTCAACCCATGCATGGGCACTGAACTCCGGTCCCGGCGCCACACCGATCACGAGTCGAGCGTCGATGCCGCGCCGGGCGAGCATTCGCGTCAGCACGAGCGACCGCACGAGGCAGCGCGAATCGAACGGCAGCGGAGAAAGTGCTTTCGATACTGCTCGGCCGAGCCGGATCCCCGTCACCTGGTCTTCGAGCGTCACCTTCGGTCGGTGTTTCGCGTTTCGTCGTAGGTCCGAGAGCACGACCGGAAGCGGTCGGCGAGCCAACACGACGCGCAGTCGGGCGTACGTTCCGAAGATCTCCAGCGCCAGCCGCAACTTCCGCCGTGTTCGCAGAGGCTCCTGCAGTCGCTGGCCCAGTACGCGTCCCTCGATCTGCATGTCGGAGCTCATCTTGCACCCTTGATGTGCGCTGTAAGCGCGAGGGCGACGTCGGCTGCGGATGAGCTTGCCGGGACTACGACCTCGAACAGCGATACGTGCTGGGCGATCGCGGCCGAGACGTCGAGATGACGCACCATTTGCTCACCGTCAGTCAGATAGGAGAGGAAACGGCTGCCCAACACCGCGCGCGGTTCGGCGGAGGGGCGGAGGACGAGCTCCGATGCGTGGCGGTCACGCCGCAGGAAATAGATCGCAGCAAGTGGCAGCGCGGCGTCTACGGCAGGCAGATCCAGGTACGTCTTGGGGTCGTCGGGCGCGGTGACGGCGCTTGGCCGCCGGTCCGCCGGGATCCGCTCGACCTCTGCCGGGTCTGCCGCCGTGACGCGCGGTCCTGGGTGCACCGTGACGCCCTGGTCGCAGATCTCGGCGGCGAGGATGTCGTCGCTGACGAACAGTGCCCCCTGCGCGACGAGGTGAAGCGCGACCGAACTCTTGCCGGTCCCGGAAGCGGCTGCAAGAGCGTACGCCCGGCCGTCCAGCGCGACACAGCCGGCATGGAGACATTCGAGCCCCTGGAGCGACGCCGCCAGTGGCAGCACCTGTGCGAACAGCAGCTTCGTCCACCACCAGCTCCCAGAACTGGGTATCTGCGCAGAGACGACGCGACCGTCGGCCGAGACGACGTATTGCCCGTGGCGGGGAGCCCAGATGCGATAGTCGGTTCCTCCGCGTTGCACGAGCAGCATCGGCCGGCCCGACGCGAAGCGACGCTCGAAGACGACTTCCGGAGCTTCGAGACCGCGAACGATCTCGCGCATTGCGTCTCGACTGACTTGACGAAGCGTCGCGGGCCGGCGGCCGGTCGGAACGTCGTCACGAAGCGGCGTCAGCCGAGGAACATCGACGTTCGAGTGGAGATCGAGCCCGAACGCGGAAGAACGGAATCGCGTGTCGCGAGCTGCTGTGCTTGAGAGGGTAGGAGTCGGATCAGTCGTTGCCACGGATCACGACCGCGATCAGTCCTCGCTCGAGCAGCTCCGTACAAAACGCAATGAGATCGTCTTCGATCCGCTCGAGCGGCTGCGCATACGTCTCCGACAGCTTCGCCGCGGCTTCCCGGATCGTTGGCGACTGTTGGAGCACCTCGAGCATGCGCGCCGCGGTCGGGTTGACGCCGTGGTACTTGCCGCTGTCCAGGTTCAAGATCACCGTCTCGTGCGCGAACTCGCGGTACACAACGTTCTTCGGAACCTCGACGGAACGGTCGAGCATTTCGCGATCGTCCATGACCACCCTTCAGTACTCGATGATGGTGCCGCGCCGTTGACCGAAGCGGATCGCCGCCTGAAGAAGCAACCAGGCAGCCGGGGTTAATAGGGCGATAAAGGCCACGAGCTTCAACAGCGCTGCGCCGGTGGATCCGTCCATGGGTGTGCCTGCGATGAGGTGGCGCAGCAACGCCAACGTCGGCGTGAATGGCTGGGCCTGTGCCGTCCATCGGATCCAATGCGGCAGAAGGGTCACGGGGAAGAAGACGCCGCTGATGAGCGAGATGCCGGTTACCGCAAAGCCGATTCCGCTTTGCGCCTGCTTGGCGACGATCACCGACGCCGTGGCAAGGAGCGCGAACGGAACAAATGAGAGAGCCGCGAGCAATGCCATTGGGACGGCGAGGAACGCCGTGGCGCGGACTGGCATTCCGAAAGCAAGTGCTGCGAACGACACGGTCAGGATCCCTTCGACGATCGCGAGGAGAAGCGGAAACAAAACGGCTGCGAAAAT
The DNA here is from genome assembly GCA_963707525.1 of uncultured Actinomycetes bacterium. GTDB lineage: Bacteria > Actinomycetota > Thermoleophilia > Gaiellales > Gaiellaceae > Palsa-739. The sequence goes on from CAVPQJ010000003.1 coordinate 84,737, forward strand.
CGCCGCGACCGGTCCGAACGGCGAGAGCAGGATGCGCTCGAAGGTTCCGGCGACGAGCTCCTGACGAATGCGCATGGGAAGCGAGGTCAGGCTAGAGACGAGCGTGGCCATGATCGCGAGCCCGACGACCGCGAATGCGAAGTAGCTGTCAGGTGAGCTAAAGGCGCCGACGTGCACGAGGCGGGAGATGTAGTAGAAGAGCACGACGCCGAAGAACGTGCTGACGATCTGGCCGACGAATCTCAGGCGGTAGCTGAGGAAGACGTCGAGATCGCGCCGCAGCAAGGCGACCGTAGCGTCCGCGTATGCGGTGACGGAGGTCACAGAAGCGCGACCTTCCCGTTCGTCAAACCGTAGACGTTGTCGAACTGAAGAGAGACGTCGTCGGGCGACGGAGCGCACCAGACCGCGGTGCCACCGGCCGCAGCAAATCCCTCGAGTGCGCGGCAGAGAAGATCCTTACCGTGATCGTCGAGGCTATTTGCAGGCTCGTCCAGCAGAAGCAGCGCCGGCGCGTGAAGGGTGCCGAGCGCCAGGCGAACGCGCTGCCGTTGACCCATCGAGAGCCGGTCGACACGCTGCGTACGCAGTTCGTGCAAGTCGAAGCGCTCGACGGCTGTCTCCATCGCCGAGCTCCTTGACCTGCGAGGGACGAACATCAGCCGTGCGCACAAGTCGAGATGAAAGTCCACCGTCAAGCGGGCGTAGAGCCCGGTCTGACCTGCGGTGACGAAGCCCAACCGTTGCTGATAGGCACGTCGGTTCCGGTCTGGTCGCAAGCCGTCGAGGGAGACGGTTCCCGCATCCGGCATGATCAGCCCGGCCGCGATTCGAAGCAGCGTTGTCTTGCCCGCACCATTCGGTCCCGCCAGTGCCACGAGTTGCCCCGCCTGCAGAGTCAGATCGACGTCCTGCAATGTCGGGAGATCGCGTCCACGCCAGTGCTTGCGGACGCGCTCCACCTGGAGCCGCTTCGGGCCTTCCTCGCGAGCCAGCTGCCCCGTGTCGCTTCGAGCTCCCGCGACAGCCGCCGCGTCGGTCGGTGTCGTCTCTGCCGACAGTTCGCCGATGCGGGCGGGGGTCATAGCTGCGAGATCGTCGGCGACGGGAACTGCCCCTGCGAGTCGGCGCCCCCGATCGCAAGGATTCCGGTGCCGAGCCCATTCACCGGATCGAGAATCGCCTCTGCGGCCTCGCTCCGGGAGCGAACCCCGAGCTTCGAGAAGGCAGAAGAAAGGTGACTTTTCACCGTGCTCTCCGCGACGTAGAGCTTCTGGGCGATTTCGCCGTTCGTGAAGCCGAGCACCACCATTCCGAGAACCTGTTTCTCCCGCACCGTGAGCGTCGGTCGCCCCGCTCCCGCGAAGTCTCCGGGCAGGGCGATTTGTCCTGCGAGGGTTGCTTCGATGGAAACGGTGAGTGCGTCCGCGATCCGAGAGGTAGCGACCACGGCTCGGACGCCGCGCCCCACGAGGTCGCGGATGAGGGCGCGATCGGCGGCAGCTCCGTCATCGAGAACGACGACGATCGGCCGACCGGCGGCCCGCACGCAGAGGTCGTCGACGATCTCCAGGACTGCGCTCCGCGGCAGCTCGGCCTTCACAATCAACGCCTCAGCCTCGGACGTGTCGGCGACGACCCGCCAGCCGCGCGCCTCGAGCGCTGCCGTCAGCCGGGCGTCAGACCCGGCCTCTGCGAGGAGAGCGACCGTGGTCGCGGACCGTGCCAAAGGGACTGCAGCAAGAAGGTTGGCCCGCTCGGTTGCCACCTTCGAACCGTATCCAAAGGCTTTCCCGAGCCCACTCGCCGTTCGGGTAGTCCTCCCTCCGAGAGGCGGCGGCCGGGTCCGACTTCCGTCGTGAGGCGGTCTCCCCTATCCGGACGGCCAGTGGTGCGAGACGCCGCGAATCCGCAGGATTGTGAATGAAGGATGCACCAATCCGCACCAAGACGAGCGCCTGAGCAGAACGTGAAAAAGCAACGCGGTCGCCCCGCGGCATCCGCCTCTCGCAAGCGCCTTGCGGTGGTGCTCGCTGTGGTTGCAGCGGCGCTCGTTGCAGCGCCGGCGATTCGCGCCGATACGCCGGTCTGGTCACCTACTCCAGACCTGACCGTCGAAGCGACATCTGCCGCCGGCGCGACGAACACGTATACGGATCCGACTGTCACAGATCCGGCGAACGACCTGTCAGGCCCTCCTGTCTGTGCGCCCGCATCGACCAACACCTTCCAGATCGGCACGACCCCCGTCACGTGCACGGTCACGGACGCGCAGCTGGGCGCGGTGTCCGTGATGTTCAACGTGATCGTTGTCGACACGACAGCGCCGACAATAAGCGTCCCGTCGCCGATGACCGTTCAGGCGACAAGCTCGGCGGGCGCTCCCGTCAACTACACGGTTACCGCGACCGATGCGGTTGATCCGAACCCCACTCTGTCTTGCTCTCCGGTATCCGGCGGAACGTTCGTGCTCGGCACGACCAACGTCAATTGCAGTGCGCAGGATGCGACTGGCAATCACTCGTCAGCATCGTTCACGGTCACGGTCGTCGATACGACCCCGCCAGTGCTGAACCTCCCGGCGCCTATCAGCATGCCGGCAACGAGCCCCTCCGGCGCCGCGGTCACATTTACAGCCACCGCGACCGACGCGATCGATCCGAACCCGAATGTGTCGTGTACGCCTGCGTCGGGAGCGACCTTCCCGGTCGGCGTCACCACGGTCAACTGCACAGCACGCGATGCGAGTAACAACCAAGCAACGGGGTCGTTCACCGTCACCGTTACCGACACGACGCCGCCGACCCTGAACCTGCCCGGCAACATCGCTGCGGTCGCGACGAGCGCCGCGGGCGCGACCGTCCCGTTCACGGTCACGGCGACGGACGCAATCGATCCGAACCCGAGCGTGTCGTGCACGCCTCAGTCCGGCGCGACCTTCCCGATCGGCGTGACCACGGTCAACTGCACAGCACGCGACGCGAGTAACAACCAGGCAACCGGATCGTTCACCGTCACTGTTACCGATACCACCCCGCCGGCATTGAACCTGCCCGGCAATATCGCGGTCGGCGCGACGAGCGCAGCGGGCGCTACCGTTACGTTCTCGGTCGCGGCCACGGACGCGGTCGATCCGCACCCGAGCGTGTCGTGCACGCCTCCATCGGGGGCGACTTTCCCGGTCGGTGTGACCACGGTCAACTGCACAGCACGCGACGCGAGCAACAACCAGGCAACGGGCTCGTTCTCAATCACCGTTACTGACGTAACGCCGCCAGTCTTCAGCAGCGTGTCGACCCTCACGTATGAAGCCAACGGGCCGAACGGCAGCAGCCCGAACTACACGCCTCCCACCGCCGTCGACGCCGTCGACGGGCCGGTCATCCCCAGCTGCGCGCCGCTCCCGAATACGCTCCTGTCACTCGGAGCCCACACTGTCACGTGCACTGCAACTGACGCTGCACACAACGCAACTACTACGACGTTCACGATCAATATCGTCGACACGACGCCGCCCGTTCTTACCGTGCCTGCCGCGCTCACGCTCTCGACCACGGGCAGTGGGCTCCCGGCGTCGAATGCCTCAATCGCAGCGTTCCTCGGGTCGGCTGTCGCTCATGACATCGTCGATCTGACAGTCAACGTGACGAACAACGCTCCGGCCGTGTTCCCGCTTGGAACCACCGTGGTGACGTTCATTGCAACGGATGCCTCGGGAAATACCGCGACCGGCTCGGCATCCATCATCGTCGTCGTCCAGACGGGCGTGTTCACGCCGCCGCCGGCGGTGGTCGACAGGACTCCGCCCGACGACGTCACGGGAGTCAAGGCGACCGGAGGCGGCGGTCAGGTCACGCTGACCTGGGCCGCTCCATCGGCACCGGACTTCGATCACGTCGTGGTCGTGCGCAGCGACGCGACCGGCGGCTCGCCCGCGCCTGTTTACACAGGTAGCGGCTCGACGTTCGTCGACACGTCGGTGCACAGCGGCACCGAGTACCGATACGTGATCACCGCGTACGACCATGCCGGGAATCGCTCCGCCGGAATCGCGCTGCTTGTCAAGCCATCTCCTGCAGTCCTCATCTCACCACGTGCTGGCGCGCGGGTTGCCAAGGCTCCTCTTCTGGCCTGGGTTTCGTCCGCCGGGGCCAGCTACTACAACGTGCAACTTTTCCGTGGCGGCCGGAAGATTCTGAGCATGTGGCCGCTCGCGAATCACGTGCAGCTACCGAAGAAGTGGCGATTCGAGGGACACAAGTACACGCTGAGCCGCGGGACGTACACCTGGTATGTCTGGCCCGGACTCGGTGCGCGCAAGGTCAAGCATTACGGAGCGGTGCTCGGGTCGAGCACGTTCGTGGTCGGATGAGGAGACGCCTCAGGCTCGCGTTTTCGGGTCGCTGCGCGCTCGGCGTCGCGTTGATGCTCGTGCTACTGAGCGGCGCCACGGCAGCAACTGCGCTCGCCGACGACCCGCCGCCGGCGACAACGGTGGTCGTCACGGTGACGACGCCGGTGACCGCGCCCCCACCCGACCCCGCGCCCACGCCGTCCAAGCCGAAGCCTGTTCAGAAGCATCACGTGCAGGCGCCACCCAAGGTCACGCCGACGCCTACGCCGGCGTCATCGACGCCCACGACTGCGGGGAACGCACACACCTCGAAGACCTCGGTGTTTCGACCGCCGACGGTGACGGTCCCCAAGAAGAGCGCCGGCACGCATCTCCGCAAACGCTCGGCGACTATCCCGAAAGTGCACAAGGTGAAGACGGTGGCTCCGAAGAAGGTGGCCCCGAAGGCAAAGCCCGTGGCCGCCAACCCCGTCGCTCCCGTATCGACCAAGCCGGTCCACAAGAGTGCCGTACCCGTGTCGGCCGTAGCCAAGCGCGGAGGCCTGACCGGAGAGCTGAGGCTTGCCCTCTTCTCGATCGTTGCGGCCCTCCTGCTCGCCGTCACTGCCGTCGTTGAGGTGAACCGTCGCCGCCACCGCCCTCGCGCCGTCTCAGAGTTCGTCGCAACAGCAGAGCCACCCCTGCTCGAGCGTCCGGCAGAGCCGCCAGTGCTCGAGCGTCCGGCCGAGCTGCCCCCGCCGAAGGTGATCGCTGTCGAACCACCGGTGAGGCCGATCGTCGAGTCCGAAGCTTTGGCTGCCGACCCGTTTGAAGATGACTTCGACGAAGTCCCAGTGTACGACGATCGCTGCGAGATTACGGCGTGGCGAGGCTACGCGAAGTGGCGCTTCTACGGCCGCATCGACACCGCCGACGGGGAGGTCGCTCTGGTGGAATCGCGGCCGTTCCGCGCTCCAGGCTCGACCGCCCCGGAAGCCACCCCTGCTGCAGAGGCCGCCCATTCGGAGCTGTTGGCGCGGCTCGAGTCGGAAGGCTGGCTTCGGGTCGACGGAGGAGAGCGCTGGTTCGAGTTGAGCTTTATCCGTCGCGACAGCCAAGAAGCGGCCATTCCTGTCGGCTCGCCCGACGGTTCGAGCGTCTGACCGGTTCGCGCAGCGAGGCGTCGTAACGCCCGCTCGACCGATCCCCGCGGATCAGGTCTGAGGTGGGCGCGTGCTGAATGTCGCGTCGGTCCGCCCGCGCCGCTCCAGCTGGTCTTGCCAGTAGCAGATCGCCATGCGGTTCGCCTCGATGAGCGATGCTTCGCGAGGTCCGCGCAGAAGCCGCTTGCGCTCCCCGATGAGGCTTTCGAGTATCGCGTGGATTCGGCCTGCAGAGACCTCGACGGTCACTGTGCCGTCCGCCACAGAACCGTGAGCGAGGCGGCCGCGAGTGCAGCGATGGAAGCCGCTGCTGCGAGTTTGATGTGCTTCGTTGAAGCGCCGGTTTGGGCTTTCCTCACGGAGCCTCCTCTCCTCCCATGTTTTGGCTCCACCGCGTCACGTTTGCTACTAGACGAGAGGCTGGTTGTGAGCACGCGGCTCCGTCAGCGGCGCCTGAGTGATGTGCGACGCCGGCGTAGCGGCTAGAACGTGTGTGTGAAGTGGGCTCTACGGATTGCGCTCGGGCTCGTCGCCCTGTTGACGCTCTTGGCGGTCGTGGTCTTCTGGCGCGGCTCCTTCGAGCGGATCTCCCTGAGCCCGCTCGCAGGCACGGCGTCTGAACGGGCCGTCTGCCTTTCCAGGAAGCCCCGTACCGACAGACAGCTGCTTGAGCGATGTGTACGCGTGCGGGGCACGCTGCTGTACGTCCGGCGCAAGCTCGACGCGGAGGCGAAGCGCACAGAGGAGATTCATCTCCTGATCGCCGCCCACTTTCATCTGTACGTGGTGAAACTCCTCGCGCCCTTCCCGACGAGCTTTCGCATCGGCCATGAGGTGACCGCGGTCGGACCGCTGGTCAAGCCTCATCCGATGCATTTCGGCATTCATGAAGTTGAGGCGTTTTCGTTCAGCGGTGGGAACGGTTGACGGTGGGTCCTTGAGGACGGGGAAACTTTTGCCGTTCCCGCGCGTCTAGTAGCGAGGGGTAGGTGGCTCGTGATCGAGGCGGCCCTTGTCACCGCCGCCTGCCCGCTTTTTCAGCTCCGTCCAAGCATGGTGAGCGCCCCGCTGCTTCGCGGGGCGCTCACTCACGGACGCATCGCTTGCGGCCAAGCGGCGCGCCCCTCTACCGTACGAGACGTCGCCTGCCGGGCCTACGGGACAAAAGGACGGGAACCTCCGCTGTCCGGGCGGACGGGAGGCCGGCGAGTGTTTTAGCTGGCTTCGATCTGCGCCGCGCTAAAGCCGGCCTCATGCGCTTCCGCCACGACCACGGCAGCTGTTGCACGGGTGTGAAAGCCGGCGATCGCGACTTCGAACTCAGTGCAGCTATCGACTTCGATCGCGGTCGCGAAACCTGCCTCAATCGTTCGCGCGAGGAGCGTCTGAGCCGCTGCAAGGGTCGGGGCGCGACCGAAGACGACTTCGAATTGCGCGTGGACATCAGGCTTCGGCTTGAGGGTGCAGCTCGGAGTCGTTGTCGCCGAGGCGGTCGTGGTCGTGGTCGTGGTTGTCGCTGTCGTCGTTTTCTTCTTTGTGGTGGTGGTCGTCGTCGTCGTGTGGTTGCCGCCGCCGCCCGCGCCTCCGCCGCCGGTGCTCGTCGTTCCGGTTGCCGTCGTCGTGGTTCCAGGATCGGGGGACGTTGCCGTCGTTCCAGTCCCGCCCGAGACCTTCGGGTCAGCCTCGATCGTGGCATGGCGGAAGCCGGCGCGCTTCACTCGGTCGAGAGCTCGCCTGGCCGCGGCGCGCGTCTGGAACCGACCCACTTCCACTTCGTATTTGGTGCAGCTGTCGCGTTCGATTCTCGTGCCGAAGCCGGCGTGGCGAGCCCGGGTCTGAAGCTCCTGGGCTGCGCGGCGGTTCTTCGTGAGGCCGAGCACGACCTCGAACCGGCCGCTATCTCCTCGCTCGTCGGTACAGACCTTGCGCGGATTCGGCGCGACGCCTCCTCCGGTCCTCGCTACCGCGGTAGCCGCGAAGACGCCAACACCTGCGAGCAGGGCGAGTGCACAGAATGTCATCAGGCGGTTCGTCAAAGCGGGGTTTCCACCATCTAGGAGGGATTCGGAGGGCGGAATGTAGGGTCAGACGAAATCGCTGGCTACTGGCCGTTTGGCCCGGACGGATTTCGACTGACGACTCTTTGTAATCAGGGGCGCGTGCGTGGCGGCCCATGCGCGCGCCCCTGACCAACTCTCCCGTGCCGAAATGGTCGCATCTCGAACGGGTCAACGACCACTGAACGAACGGTTAAGTCGTGCTGCGGCCGGAGGCCGAGACGGCGGGGACGCCGCGCGATGTGCGCGACGTCCCCAGCACCTCTACGACGCGCAGATAACAGAGAAGCGCGCTGTCGCCGGCTGACTGTCGCCGTTGTGGATCGCAGCCCGCCAGCCTGCCGGCGTACCCCCGTTCACGTCCGTGTCGGGGAAGCTCGCCAGCACGACGTCGCCGCTCTTCTGGTTCCTCGGCGGGATGAAGTGGACGCCGCCACCGGTGACGCTTTCACCGGCCTGGCAGTTGATCGTCTGAGCGGCGTCGGCGCCGGCCGCGACAGTGACGTCGACCGATCGGACGGTGAAGTGTGCGACGCCGTCCTTGCCTGCAGGACCGGCAGGACCCTGGAGACCTGTTTGGCCGGGGGCCCCTGCTGCGCCCGTGTCACCTTTGACGCCTTGCGCACCCTGCGAGCCTGGTTCGCCCTTCGGGCCCGCGTCGCCCTGTGGGCCGGTTGCGCCCGTGTCACCTTTGACGCCTTGCGCACCCTGCGGGCCTGGCTCGCCCTTCGGGCCTGCGTCGCCCTGTGGTCCGGCTGCGCCCGTCTCACCTTTCAGACCGGCTGACCCGGTTTCTCCCTGCGGGCCGGCGGGGCCGACAGCGCCGGCGGCGCCCTCGGAGCCGGCGAGCCGGGGTTCCGGTGTCGCCCTTGGCTCCGGTGTCGCCCTTGGGGCCCTGTGGTCCGGCCGGGCCAACTGGGCCTCGCGCGCCGGTCAGATCGACGTTCAGTTCCTGCTCGGACGGCCGGCACTGTCCCGGCGCGTCGAGCAGACGCAGATTGCCGACGTTCTTCTGGAAACAGAGATAGAGCGTCGACGGACCTGATGCCCCGGAACCCGAGGCGTACGCGATACCTGTGGTCAGCGCCACGAGCATCATCGCGCCGACGATAAGAACGATCTTCCGGTGCAGCCCTAGGCCGCGACCGGCGGTCGAATGCCGCATTTATCCTCCCGTACCCAAGCTCCGTGCAGGCCGGCTGGCCTGCACCCCAGCGAACCTTGGGTCGAACGGGACAGGGCGGGTATGACCTTTTGGCTCGTTCGGCGTCGAGATCGCCTAGACGGGCGACTGGGCGGCGGAAGCCGGCTCGCGAAACCGGTTCCCGGGTCAGCGCGGTAGGAGTGGACATCTGCAAACCGCTCGAAAGGGGTTCTACATCGTGCGAAAGCTGGTCCTTCTACTCGCCGTCGCAGGCTTGGCGCTCGTCGCGGTCGTCGGCGGGAACGCTGCTACGACCAAGGGCGGTTTCGCCCTGAAGGGCGAGGTCTACGCCGCGAACTTCAAGATCGAGATGAAGAACGCCGCAAACCAGCCACTGAAGATGATCAAGGCAGGGACGTACAGGATCAAGATCGAGGACAAGTCGTCGATACACAACTTCCGTCTCGCCGGACCTGGCGTGAACAAGTCGACGTCGGTGGGGAGAGTCGTGGAGACAACGTGGACCGTCCGCCTCAGGCCGGGCAAGTACACGTTCTCCTGCGACGCCCACGCCCAGATGCACGGGACGTTTCGCGTTACGGCTTAGGCCCTGGGAAATCGCGGGTCAGCGCGGATCGACGCGAAGTCGTCGTCGGTCTGCGCGCTCCCGCGTAGCCGGTCGGAGCCGTCGACTGCGAGTTGCAGCTCGTCGAGCGCACGCTCGCGGTTGCCGGCGAGCGCCTCGACACACGCGAGCTGGTAGTGCAGCACCGGCGCGTCCTTCTCGGCGAGCCCTTCCTCGAGGATCCGGCGCGCCGTGTCGTAGTCACCGTTCCGCATGGGCTCGAGCGCGGGGAAGAAGTACTCCCACGACGAGATCTCGTGCTTGCCGGGAACGCCGCCGATCGCGAGCACGGTCGTGCCGGGCTCGTTCGCGATCGCGTGCCGCTTCTGCGCGACGTCGTCCAGGTAGACGAGCGTGCCGGCGGGCGCGTCGATCTCCTCGCCGTCGACGGTGAACGTCGCGCGGCCGGAGATGACCGCGTAGATCTCCTCGTGGCCGAGTTGCTGCTCGGTGTGCTCCTCGACGACCTCGTCGCCCGCATTCGCTGCGGTATACGCGTTGATGCCGAATGCCGTTACGCCGAGCGTCTTCCGCACCGGCTTCCAGACGAGCGTGCCGAAGACGGGGATGCCCTCGATCTCGTCCAGCCGGAGGACCTTCACGAAGCCTCGCGTAACGCTGCGAGCACGACCGGATCGATCGCATCGCTGCCGTCGACGCGTTCCTCGAGGTTCTCGACGCCCGCCCAGGCGTCGAGCGTGTCGTAGCCGAGCCGCGTGAGCCGCTCGTCCACCTCGGCGCGCAGGTCGCCTTCGAGCGGCAGCCAGTCTTCGCGCGGAGTCGAGCCGAAGAGGCGGAAGTGCATCGTGTGGATGCGGCGCAGCTCCTCGATCGGCAACGGATGGTCGTCGACGCGCAGATCGAGCACGAGGTCGGAGAGCTGTGCGTACCCGCCGTCGCGCTCGACGATCAGGAGCGACGCGGATTGCTGCCCGCGGCGGTCGCCGCCCGCGAGCTGCGCCGCGGCGAGGCACTCGATCAGCCGGACCGCGAGGCTCTGGCCCGCCGTCGCCTCGAACGTGGCCGCGAGCGCGTCGACCGTCTCCGGTCCGACGAGGATGTTCCCCTGCGCCGCGTAGCAGGCTCCCGTGCGGCCGCCGGCCCAGTCCATGCACGCGGAGCCGGTGTACGACGCGCCGTTGCCGTGCGCGTCGACGACGCCGAGCTGGCGCTGGTTGCGGCCGTCGTCGGCGTCGGTGAGCCGCTGCACGACCTCTTCGGCGCTCAGGCCCTCGCGCAGCAGCGCGAGCCCGTCCGGGCCGTAGCGCGGGTTCGCGTAGGCCTGCGTCGCGACGGCGCCGACCTCCGGCTCCGCCCACGGGACGACGGAGCCGACGGAGAGGAACTTCGACTGCACGGCGACGCCCCACTGGGATGCCTCGAGGTCGCACGCGGCGATCGAGTACGTCGAGACGATCACCCGTACGTGAGCTCCGTCAGATCGAGCGTGAGCAGATCGGGCTCGATCCGCGCGGCACGAGCGCGCACGCGACCTCCGGCCGCGCGAGCGCTGCCTTGATCTCCTCCGCTGACGTCGCACGCACCACGACCGGCGTGCCCGCGTCGAAGGCCTCGCGCATCCGCGCGAGGTCGAGCGTGTCGAGGACGAGCGCACCGGTCACGTCGAGCTCGCCTTCGACCGCGAGCTCCGGGACGCGGCGCCCCGTCGCTCCGAACCAGCGCTCCCTCACACCGTCACCGAGTCGCCCGGCTCGATCTTCTCGATCGTGACGCCGCTCGGAGCGAGCTTCTCGAGCTCGTCGGGCGTACCGGTCAGCAGGCCGAACGTGCCCCAGTGGCACGGGACGATCCGCTTCACGCCGAGCAGCTCGACCGCGACGGCGGCTTCCTTCGGCCCCATCGTGAAGTGGTCGCCGATCGGAAGGACCGCGACGTCGGGCTCGTAGATGCGCCCGATCAGCTGCATGTCGCCGAACACGTTCGTGTCGCCGGCGAAGTAGACCTTCTTGTCGTCCTCGGTCGTGACGATGAGCCCGACGGCTCGCCGGCGTAGGAGCCGTCCGGCGCGGAGCCGGAGTGGAACGCGTTCGTCAGCGTGAACTTGACGCCGTCCACGTCGACGGTGCCGCCCTTGTTCGGATTCCGCAGCTTGGCTTTCGTCGACGCCCTGCTTCCCGAGCCAGCCGGCGAGCTCGACGAGCGCGACGACGGTCGCGCCGTGTTTCTTCGCGAGGTCGACGGTGTCGCCGACGTGGTCGCCGTGGCCGTGCGTGAGCGCGATGATGTCGACGCGCTCCGGCGTCTTCTCGTTCTCCGGGCACTTCGGATTGCCGTTCAGGAACGGGTCGACGTAGATGCGCTTGCCGCTCGCGGTGTCGAGCCGGAAGCTCGCGTGGCCGAGCCAGGTCAGCGTCGTGTCTGCCATCTCTCTCCTCTCACTGGGGAGGCGAGCGTAACCCGGGAGGACCGTCCGACGCGGAGTCGAACCTTTATGGCAGATGGGCTCGCGGCTGCTTCCGCTGTGCCTCGCGATCGGCGCTCTGCTCGCCGACGCGACGGGCCTCCACCACATCGCGTTCTATCTCGTGCTCCTCGCAGTCGTCGGCGCCGGTGCCGCGGCGTTCGTCGGCGTCGGGGATCTGCTCGAGGGGACGGGCGGGCTCGTGCGTGCAGGCACGACCGGCCTTTCGCTCGCGCTGCTCGTGCTCGGCTCCGCCGTCCGGGCGAACGCGACCGTCGGCGGGCACGTGCCGGCTCTCGCCATCTCCGCGGTCGTTGCCGCGGTGCTCGTCTACTCGCTGCCCGCGCTGGGCTGGTTCTTCCAGCCGGTCCGCGCGTGCCGCGCGCTAGCAGCGCGCACCCGTCCTGATATTCGGGATGGGGCGGGCCGCCTCGAGCGCCTGAAAGCACTGCTCGCACTCGCCGCCGAGCGCTCCCACCGCGTGGTCGATCATGCGGTTGCGCTTGAGGTTCGTGATCGGTGCCGTCGCGACGTCGAGAAGGAAGCGGTCGGTGCGCGCGGTTGGTCGCGGCGTCGTTCCCTCGCGCGCGGCGCAGCGCGGCGATGTCGGCGTTGAGCTTGGCGACTGCCTTGGGGGAGACGCACTGCTTCTTCGCAGCCGTCGTGGTGTGCTTCGTCGCGCCGCCGCAGGCGGCCAGGCAGAGGACGGCGCAGCAGGTAAGGACGAGCCCTCGAAGCACGACACCAGCATAGTCCGGACGGCGGTGTTAAAGAGGACAAGCGGTGTCAGACACCCGTAGGGTGTCAGACACCAGAATCAGGCGAGTTAGAACGGAAGCGCGTTGACTGCGTGCTTCGCGAGGTCGATCACAGGCCCGACCGCGAAGAGTGAGCCGACCGAGACCGCGAGCGCGAGCCCGACTGCAATGTGCAGCAGCGGCTCCCGCGGCGGTGAGCCGCCGACCGGCGCGAGGCGCAGCTCCGCGCTCGGGCGCATGTACATCGCGCGCACCACGGCGAGGTAGTAGTAGAGCGACACGAGCGTCGCGACCACGCCGACGATCACGAGCCACGTCCAGCCGTGCTGGTACGCGGCGGACAGAACGTAGAACTTCGCGACGAAGCCGCCGCCGAGTGGCAAGCCGGCGAAGCCGAAGAGAAAGAACCACATGGCGACGCCGAGGAACGGCCGCTCCCAGCCGAAGCCGGCGAGGTTGTCGAGCGTCACCGGCTCGCCGAGCTCTCGCTCGCGCGCGGCGACGACGGCGAACGAGCCGAACGCCATCGCCGCGTAGACGATCAGGTAGTACATGAGCGCGCGGCCGCCCAGCGCGCTGCCGGCGGAAAGGCCGATCAGCAGGAAGCCTGCGTGCGAGATCGACGAGTACGCGAGCATCCGCTTCACGTTCCGCTGCACGAGCGCCGCGAGGTTCCCGATCGCGAGCGACGCGACCGCGATGCCGGCGAACGCCCAGCCCCAGAGGTAGAGCTCCTGCGGGAACGCGGTCCGGAGCACGCGGAACGCGAGCGCGAACGCGGCGACCTTCGTCGCCGCCGACATGAACGCCGTCACCGTCGTCGGCGCACCCTCGTAGACGTCGGGCGTCCACATGTGGAACGGCGCCGCCGAAGACTTGAAGCCGAGCCCGGCGATGATCATCGCGAGGCCGAGCACGAGCATCGCGTCGTGAGCGAGGCCCTGCGCGCCGACGGCCGCAGCGATCTGCGCGAAGCCGATCCGCCCGGTCGCGCCGTAGACGAGCGCCGAGCCGAAGAGCAGCGCGGCCGAGCCGAACGAGCCGATGATCAGATACTTCAGCCCGGCTTCGAGCGATCCCTCGACGTTGTAGTCGATCGCGCACATGACGTAGAGCGCGATCGAGAACCACTCGAGCGCAAGGAACATCACCATCAGGTTCCCGGAGCCGACGAAGAACGCCATGCCCGCCGTGCGACGCTAGGAGAAGGGCGAAGAACTCCGAGATGTGCTCGTCGCGCGGGCGTGCGACCTGCTCGGCGCCGACGAGCGTCGTCGCGAGCCCGATTCCGCACAGGATGATCTGCGAGAGCATCGTCCAGCGGTCGCGATAGAAGGCTCCCGAGACGACGAGGTGGCCGTTCGCGCTCGCGACGTAGAGCCAGATCGACGTACCGAGGCCGCCCGCAAAGCCGAGCGCAGCCACGCTCGCGGAGAACGCGCGCCGGGCGCGAACCGGAACGAGCACCGCGCCGAGCAGCGCGACGAACGACGCGCCAAGCAGCACGAGGATCGTCGAGATCGCAAACCAGTCGACGTGCGGCGTGTGGATCATTTGAACTGCTCCGTCACCTGCTGCGCCGGGTCGTCGCCCGCGAACGAGTGGTGTGAGATTCCGGCCGGCCACGCCGACAGCGCGAGCAGCACTCCGACGAGCGGCACGACGAGCGCGAGCTCGCCCGGACGCAGATCGAGCGCCTCGTCGCTCACCGTCGATCCGCGCGCCTGGTGCAGCACGGCGGAGATCAACCGGAGCATGTACATCGCGGCGAGCACGATCGCGCCGGCACCGATCGCGGCCCACCACCAGTGACGCTGGAACGCGCCCGCGAGGATCAGGAATTCCCCCGCAAATGAGGCAGATCCGGGCACTGCGAGCGAGATCACGCCGAGCGTTACCAGCAGGGTCGCGAGCGCAGGTCTTCCTTTCGCCATTCCGCCGAGCAGCGCGAACTGATCTGTCGTCGTGCGGCGCTCGACCGTGCCTGCAATGAGGAACAACGCTGCCGAAACGAGTCCGTGCGCGACCATCTGCAGCACGGCGCCGTCGTAGCCGAGGTTCGTGCCCGAGAAGAGGCCGATCGCGATCAGACCCGACTGCGCCATGGACGAGTACGCAACGACCCCTCGGAAGTCAGGCGCGCGGAACGCGAGCAGCGACCCATAGACGAGCGCGCCTGCGGCGAGCGCAAGAATGAGCGTGCGGTAGTACGACGTCGGCTCCGGGAACTTCGTGATCGCGATCCGCAACATTCCGTAGACCCCGGCCTTCGCGATCACGCCCGACAGAACGGCAGCGACCTCGGGCGGCGCCTGGCGGTAGGTGTCGGGCAGCCAGCCATGGAACGGGAAAAGCGGCGCCTTGATGACGAACGCGAGCATGAAGCCGAGGAAGATCCAGCGGCTGTGCTTGTCGAGGCGTCGACGAGATCGAAGGTCCCTGCTTTCAGGCCGTAGACGATCAGCGCCGCGAGCATGATGAGCGAGCCCGCCATCGTGTAGATGACGAACTTGATCGTCGCTCCGAGACGGCCCGGGCCACCCCAGACGCCGACGAGCACGTAGATCGGGATCAGCATCGCCTCGAAGAACGCGTAGAAGAGCAGGAGATCCTGCGAGACGAAAACCCCGACGGTCGCGCCCGTGAGGAAGAGCATCAGCCCGAAGTACGCCCGAGGCCGGTCGCGGCCGACCCAGAAGCCGTAGCCGATGGCCGCGGCCATCGCAACGACCGTCAGGCCGACGAGCCAGAGCGAGAACCCGTATTCGCCGACGTGGTACGAGACGTGTAGGTCGCTGATCCACGTCGTCTTCTGCGCGAACTGCAGTCCGTGGTGCGAGAAGTCGAAGCGAGCCGCCTGCTCGATCCAGATGCCGACCTCGAGGAGCGACACGAGCACCGCGAGCGAGCCGGTTGCGTAGCGCGAGAGCGGCAGCACCCAGATGGCGATCCCGGCGCCGATCGGCAGCCAGATCAGAAGCGAGGTGAAGGACGAGACGGTCATCGCACCAGGAGGAAGACGATCGCCATCACGGCCATCCCCGTGCCGAGTAGGAGGACATAGGTGCGCAGCAGCCCGGTCTGGAGCCGGCGAGTCAGGCGTCCGCCTTCCAGCGTGACCTCGCCGAACTCGCCGCCGACCGGCAGGATCCACTCCTCTTCGGTGCGTGCGGCGGAAGTAGTTCGCGACCGCGACGGCGGGCTTGTAGAAGAGCAGGTCGTACGCCTCGTCGAAGTAGAGCTTGTGCTCGAGCGCGCGCTGGAGCGCGGGGAGGCGCGGCACCGTGAGGCGTCCGTCGCTGTAGATCGCCCACGCGACGCCGATGCCTGCGAGGCCGAGCGCGACGGCGAGCACCGACGAAAGCGAGCTCTTGCCAGCCCTTCGGCTCAGCGACGCCGAGCGTGCGCGCGACCGGATGCGAGCCAGTTCGTGAGCGGATGCCAGAACGGCGCGAACTGGATCCAGCCGCCGATCACGGCGAGCACCGCGAGGATGCCGACGGGCACGAGCATCGTCAGCGGCCCTTCGCGCCCGTCGTGCAAGTGCGGTTCCGGTGCCTGGTCCGCGCGCGGGCCAGGCTCCGCTTCGATCCGCCAAACACGATGAAGTACAGCCGGAACGTGTAGAGCCCGGTCAAGAACGTCCCGATGAGCCCGACGACCCAGAAGATGACGCCGTACCAGTGCGCGTGCAGCGCGGCGGCGAGGATCGCATCCTTCGAGAAGAAGCCGCCGAACGGCGGCACGCCGACGAGCGCGAGCGAGCCGGCGAGGAACGCCCACTTCGTCCACGGCATCCGCTGCCCGATGCCGCGCATGTTGCGGATGTCCTGTTCGCCCGAGAGTGCGTGGATGACGATGCCGGCGGCCATGAAGAGCAGCGCCTTGAAGAACGCGTGCGTCATCAGGTGGAACATCCCGTTCGCGTACGTGCCGATGCCCGCGCCGAGGAACATGTAGCCGATCTGCGACATCGTCGAGTACGCGATCACGCGCTTGATGTCGACTTGCACGAGCGCGATGAGCCCGGCGACGAGGAGCGTCAGCGCGCCCATGCCGGCGGCGACGAGCTCGACCGTGCGCGCCTGCTCGAAGATCGGATGCGTGCGCGCGATCAGGTAGACGCCCGCGGTGACCATCGTCGCGGCGTGGATCAGGGCGGAGACCGGCGTCGGGCCTTCCATCGCGTCCGGGAGCCAGGTGTGGAGCGGGATCTGCGCCGACTTCGCCGCTGCCCCGCCGAGCAGGCCGAGCGCGACGAGCGTCGCCGTGGTCGACGAAAGGTGCACGCTGAACGCGTCGGCGAACGAGAGCGAGCCGGTGTGCAGGATCAGCACGAAGAAGGACAGCGCCATCGTCGCGTCGCCGATCGCGTTCATCACGAACGCCTTCTTCGCGGCGGCGACCGCGGTCGGCCGCTCGTGCCAGAAGCCGATCAGCAGATAGGAGCTGAGGCCGACGAGCCCCCAGCCGACGAGCAGCAGCAGCAGGTTGCCGCCCTGGACGAGGAGCAACATCGAGAAGACGAAGAGCGACATGTAGGCGAAGTAGCGGCGCTCTTCGTCGTCGCCGTCCATGTAGCCGATCGAGTAGAGGACGATCAGGCCGCCGACGCCGGAGACGATCAGCATCATCATCGTGCTGAGCGGGTCGATGATGATCGTGAGCCCGACCTTGAAGCTGCCGCTCTGCAGCCACGTCCAGGCAGTCGCCGTCCAGGCGTCCTCGCTCCCGTTCGACCGGAGGCCGAAGAACGCCACGACTGCGCCGGCGAAGGCAACGAACACGCTCAGCGTCGAGAGCCAGGCTGCCGTCGCGACGTGAGATGCGCGTGCCGGCGAGCGCGATGGCGGCTGCGCCGACGAGCGGCGCGGTGAGGCAGATCCACGCGCCGGCGATCATCCGCGCAGCTCCGACAAGCGGTCGACGTCGAGCGCGAGCCGGCGGCGGTTGAGCGCGACGACGAGGCCGAGCCCGACGCACACCTCCGACGCGGCGACCGCCATCACGGCGAGCGCGAAGATCTGACCGGCGCCGTTGTGCGAATGGCGCGAGAACGCGATCAGCGCGAGGTTCGCACCGTTCAGCATGATCTCGAGCGAGAGCAGGACGATCAGCACGTTCCGCCGGACGAGGACGCCGAGCGCGCCAACGCCGAAGAGGAACCCTGCGATGCCGAGGTACCAGGCGATGCCGGGGCCGAGCATCAGGCGGACGCCTCCACGTCGCGGCGGCGCGAGTGCGAGCCGAGGATCACGCCTCCGACTGCAGCGATCAGCAGCACGATCGACGTGATCTCGAACGCGAGCAGGTGGTCGGTGAGGAACAGTCGTCCGATCCAGCCCGGCGATCCGAATACCCGGTGCACGTGGTCGGTGTGCGAGAGGCCGCCGCCCGCCTTCAGGCCGATCACGACGATGATCTCGAGGAAGATCGCCGCCGCCGCGAGCACGGCGGCGAGCGTCTGCCAGCGTGGGCCGCTCTCCCACGGCGGATCGGTGCGCGGGCCGACGTAGGCGATCACGAACAGGAACATCACCATCACGGCGCCCGCGTAGACGAGCACCTGCGCGGCTGCGACGAACTCCGCCGACAGCAGCAGGTACAGCACTGCGAGCGAGCCGAGGTTGCCGATGAGCGCGAGCGCCGAGTAGAACGGATTCGAGAACGACACGACGGCGATACCGGACCCGATGCACGCGAGAGCCGCGATCACCCAGACGATCCAGACCAGCACGCCGCCTACCGATGCCGCGACGATCATGAGTTCGATCGGTAGTAAGGGATCGGCGTGTCGTACAGATCCGGGTCGGCGACCGGGACCTTCTTCACGGGCTCGGCGAGCAGCATGTCCTTCGTGTAGATCTGGTCGTCACGGTTGTGCTCCGAGATCTCGAACTCGTTGCCGAGCGTGATCGCGTCGAACGGGCAGGCGAGCTCGCAGTAGCCGCAGAAGATGCAGCGGCTCATGTTGATCTCGTAGATGCGCGCGTAGCGCTCGCCGGCCGAGACGCGATTGTCCGGCGTGTTCTCGGCGGGAACGACGCGGATGCAGTCAGCCGGACATGCGGCGGCGCACAGCGAGCAGCCGACGCACTTCTCGAGCCCGTTCGCGTGCGTCCACAGGCGGTGCCGTCCGCGGAAGCGCGGATAGATCGGACGCTTGTATTCCGGGTACTGCTGCGTGATCGGCTTCTTGAAGATCTGCTTGAACGTGACGCCGAAGCCTTTGAGCGTGCTCGCCGGCTGCATCAGAACGCCACCACGAAGAGCGCCGTCACAACGGCGTTGATCGTCGCCGCCGGCAGCAGGATCTTCCAGCCGAACTTCATCAGCTGGTCGTAGCGCAGCCGCGGCAGCGTCGTGCGGATCCAGATGAAGACGAACAGGAGCGCGAGCACCTTCAGCACGAACCAGAGCGGGCCGAGGCCCCATGGTCCGTGCCAGCCGGAGAAGAAGAGCGTCACCATGAGGCCCGAGAGCGTGATCAGGTTGATGTACTCGGACGTCTGGAAGACGCCCCAGCGCATCCCCGAGTACTCGGTGTGGTAGCCGGCGACGAGCTCGGTATCGGCTTCGGGCAGGTCGAACGGTGCGCGGCTCGTCTCGGCGATGCCCGCGAGGAAGAAGATGACCATGCCGACGAACTGCGGTGCGGCGAATGGCAGGAACTCGCCCTGGCGGTGCACGATCTCGACGAGCGAGAGCGACCGGCCGAGGATCACGACGCCGAGCACGCTGAGCGCGAGCGACACCTCGTACGAGACGAGCTGCGCGCACGTGCGCATCGAGCCGAGAATCGAGAACTTCGACTCGGACGCCCAGCCGCCGACGATGAAGCCGTAGATGCCGATCGAGCCGAGCGCGAAGATCAGCAGCAGGGCGATCGGCACGTTCGCGACCTCACCGTTGATGTGCCAGCCGTTGATCGTCCAGCCGGGGCCGAACGGGATCACCGCGAACGCGGCGAGTGCGGTGAACATGGAGACGATCGGCGCCGCGATGTACGGAATCGAGATCGCGCTCGACGGCTCGAACGCCTCCTTGCGGATCAGCTTGACGAGGTCGGCGATCGGCTGCAGCAATCCGAACGGCCCCGCGCGGTTCGGGCCGTACCGCAGCTGCATGCGTCCCATCACCTTGCGCTCCGTCCACGTCAGGTACGCGAACGTGACCATGACGAGGTTGATGATGATGAACGCCTTGATGATCGAGATCCACCAGGGCTCGTGCATTACCCCACCGTCCCGCGACCAGGTCGCGACGTGGTCGCGACCTGGTCGCCGCCGTTCGGTTCGATCGATACGGCGCCTCGCACTTCCCCGGCGAACTCGCGCGCTACGCGCGCGACGCCTTGCTTCAGGTTCTTGTTGACGCGAGCTTGCAGCGTCACCGAGGCGCCGCCGCCGCTCAGCGTGACCTCGTCGCCCGTCTTGATGCCGCGCTGCTCGGCGTCTGCGCGCGACAGCTCGACCTCGGCCTGCGGACGCTGGAACTGCAGCTCGGCGACGCGCTCGACCGCAGGCCCCGAGAAGAGCGGCTTGTAACAGACGAGGCGCAGGCCCTCGCCGGCGACGTGAGGCTCTGGCAGCGCCGGCTCGTCGACATGTGCAGGCGCATCGGTGTACGCGCGGAGTGCGGCGCGCTCGCCGACCTCGCTGAACGACAGGCCGCCGTAGCAGCGCGCCGAGACCTCGGCGAAGACCTGTGCCGGGTACGGCGAGAGCTCCACGTCGAAGCGCGACGCGAGCTGCGCGATCCACTCGAGCTCGTCCGGGCCGGGCGGCGCTGCGGTCCGGCGCAGGCGCTGCAGGCGGCCTTCGATGTTCACGTAGGTGCCCTCGCGCTCGAGGTAGCTCGTGCCCGGCAGGACGAGGTCGGCCCAGCCGACGGCGAGCCCGTGGAACATCGAGACCGCGATCACCGCGTCGGCGCGTTCGGCGAGACCGCGCACGTTCGGATCGCCGGCGGCTTCGTCGCCCGAGACGATCAGCAGGCCGATCGAGTCGGGGTCGCCGGGCTCATCGTCGGAGGCTGCGGCCCAGGCGTCGGCGACGCCGCGTCCGTTCGGCGTGGCGGGAACGAAGAAGGCGCCGCAGCCGTCCTTGCCGGCGAGGCCGAGCTTTTCCGCGAGCTGCGCGACGCGCACGCCGGCGCGACCGCCGGGGCCTGACCAGATGAGGACGATGCGGTCGGCGTCCTTCGCCTCGTCCTCGGAGGTGACGATGCGCGCGCCGTTCCGGCGTGCCTGGCGCACCCACAGGTCGACGATCGGCGCGCTCTCGGAGAGCGGCACGTCGCCGAGCACGGCGACGACCTGCGCATCGGCGATCGCGGAGAGCGGCAGGCGATAGGCGTCGAGCGCACCGGACACTTCCTCCGGGAGCACGGCGTCGTGCGAGTCGGTGCCGTGGCGGACGAGCTTCGCGAGCGCGTACGCCTGCTCGACCGTCTCGGAGCCGGAGAGCGCGACGACGACGCGGCCGTGCGCGGCGCGCAGCAGCTGCTCGGCGGTGTCGAGCGCGTCGTCCCACGAGACGGGCTGGAATCCGTGACGGTGCACGCGCCGGATCGGGTCGACGATGCGGTCGCTCGAGCGCAGGTGCGTGAAGGCGAAGCGACCCTTGTCGCACAGCCAGCCTTCGTCGATCTCGTGGTGGTTGCGCGAGCGCACGCGCTTGACCTTGCCCTCGCGCAGGTCGACCGACGTGTTGCAGCCCGACCGGGCACATGCCGCAGACGGTCGGGACGCTCTGGATCTCCCACGGGCGCGCCTCGAAGCGGTACTGCGTCGGCAGCAGCGCGCCGACGGGGCAGAGCTCGGTGACGTTGCCGGTGAACGCGCCGCTGTACGGCTCGTCGTCGAACGTCGTGATGACCGACATCGCGCCGCGGTTCTTCGCGACGAGCTGGCCGTCCTCGCTCACGTTCTCGCTGAAGCGCGTGCAGCGGTAGCAGAGGATGCAGCGCTCGCGGTCGAGCGCGATCGTCGGCGAGATCGGGATCGGCTTCTCGAACGTCGTCTTCTCGAAGTTCATCCGCGTCTTGCCGGGGCCGTAGCGGAACGTCAGGTCCTGCAGCGGGCACTCGCCGCCCTTGTCGCAGACGGGGCAGTCGAGCGGGTGGTTGACGAGGATGAACTCGAGCGTCGCGTTCTGGCCTTCGGCGGCTTTCGCGCGAGGTGCGCGCGGTGCGCACGACCATGCCGTCCTGCGCGGTGAGCGTGCAGCCGGCTTGCAGCTTCGGCATGCCCTCGATCTCGACGAGGCACATGCGGCAGGCGCCGATCGGATCGCCGAGCCGCGGCTCGTAGCAGAAGACGGGAATCTCGATGCCGGCGGAGAGCGCGGTCTCGACGAGGCCCGTGCCCTTGGCGACGTGCACGTCCTTGTCGTCGATGATCACGCGGACGAGGTCGGTCATCGCGCGGCCTCTCGACTGCCACGAGGTTGCAACCTGGTTGCAGAAGCGCTGCAGCGTTTGCCCGAGAGCAGCGTGCTGACACCGGGCTTGTTCACGGGGTGACCTCATGCGGCACGGCGTATGCGCGTGCTGGTCGACGGGGCGAAGAGGTGCGCCAGCGTCGAGTCCTCGCCGAACGGGCAGCCGCCGTAACGCGAGGTGCGCCCGGAACTCGTCGCGGAACTTCGTCACGCAGCTCGCGACCGGCATCGCGGCCGAGTCGCCGAGCACGCACAGGCACTTGCCGATGATGCGGTCGCAGACGTCGAGCAGGACCTCGAGGTCGTTCTCCGTCGCGGTTCCGTCCTCGACGGCGCGCAGGATCTGCACGAGCCAGCGCGTGCCGACGCGGCACGGCGTGCACTTGCCGCACGACTCGTGCATGTAGAACTGCGCGACGCGAAGCGCGAACTGGACGATGCACGCCTGGTCGTCGATCGCCGTGATCACGCCGGAGCCGATGAAGAGCCCCTTCTGGCCGAGCGAGTCTGCGTCGAGCTTCGTGTCGAGCTCGTCCGGCGTCATGACGGGGAACGACGAGCCGCCGACCATGACGGCCTTCAGCTTGCGCCCGTTCGGGATGCCGCCGCCGATGTCCTCGATCAGATGGCGCACCGTGATGCCGTGCGGCGCCTCGTACGCGCCGGGCTTCGCGACGTTGCCGGAGAGACAGAACACGCGCGTGCCGGTCGAGTCCGGCGGCGCGCCGATCTGCGAGTACTCCTGCGGCCCGAGCTCGAGCACCTTCGGCACGTTCGTGATCGTCTCGACGTTGTTGATCAGCGTCGGCGACGCGTAGAGACCCTGGATCGCCGGGAACGGCGGCTTCGACCGCGGCTGGCCGCGCTTGCCCTCGAGCGACTCCAGGAGCGCCGTCTCCTCGCCGCAGATGTACGCGCCGGCGCCGCGGTGGATCATCAGCTCGACGTCGCCGAGCAGCCCGGCGCCGCGCGCTTCTTCGAGCGCGGCCGCGAGCACCTCGTACTCCCGCGAGTACTCGCCGCGGATGTAGATGAACACGTGCTTCGACGAGATCGCGTGCGCGGCGATGAGGCAGCCCTCGATCAGCCGGTGCGGGACGCGCAGCATGATCTCGCGATCCTTGAACGTCCCGGGCTCGGACTCGTCGGCGTTGACCGTGAGGTAGATCGGCTTCGCGACCTTGTCCGGCGTCGGGATGAAGCTCGCCTTGCGGCCCGTCGGGAAGAACGCGCCGCCGCGGCCGCGCAGGTTCGACTGGATCAGCTGATCCGTGACGTCGTGCGGGGACATCGCGCGCGCGCGCTCGAGCTGCGCGTAGCCGCCGACCGCGCGATACGACTCGATGTCCGTCAGCGGGCTGCTCGATCGCCCCGTCGAGGACGATCACCGGCGGCTCGAAGCCGATCGTCGTCTCAGCCATTGCGCAACTCCGCGACGATCCCGGGCACGTCTTCGGGCGTGACCGACTGGCGGTAGCGATGGTCGACCGCGACGATCGTCGGCGTCGAGCAGCCGCCGAGACACTCGACGGCACGCAACGTCACGGTTCCGTCCGACGTCGTCTGACCGGGCGAGATGCCGAGCTCGTCCTCGAATGCCTCGAGCACCGCCTGCGCGTTGACGAGGCCGCAGCAGATGTTCGTGCAGACCTCGACCATGTGCGTCCCCACCGGCTCGAGCTGGAACATGTCGTAGAAGCTCGCGACGGACATGCAGTACGCGGGCGTCAGATCGAGCGCGTCGGCGACCTGCTCGAACGCCTCGCGCGACAGCCAGCCGTACCGCTCCTGCGCGATGCGGAGCGCCGGCAGGATCGCCGACTTCGACTCCGGATACTGCTTCGCGACTTCGCGGATCTCGTCGATCACCGGTCGGTGTCTCCCATGACTGCGTCGAGCGAGCCGACGATCGCGATCAGGTCCGCGACCAGCGCGTCGTGCGTGCACGTCGCCGTCGCCTCGAGCGCGACGAACGACGGCGCCCGGAAGTGCACGCGCCACGGCTTCGGGCCGCCCTCGGATACGAGGTAGCAACCCTGCTCGCCGCGCGGCGACTCGATCGCGACGTAGACCTCGCCTTCGGGCACGCGGAAACCCTCGGTCACGATCTTGAAGTGGTGGATGAGCGACTCCATCGACGTGTGCAGCTCTTCGCGCGGCGGCAGCACGACCTTGCGGTCGTCGGTGATCCACGGGCGACCCTTCATCCGCTCGAGGCGGCGCAGGCACTGGTCGACGATGCGCGTCGACTCGCGCATCTCGTCGACGCGCACGCGGTACCGCGCGAAGACGTCGCCTTCGGGATACACGGGAACGTTGAAGTCGACGTTCGCGTACGCGAGGTACGGCTGCTCGCGCCGAAGATCCCAGTCGACGCCGGACGCGCGCGCGACCGGGCCTGTCTGGCCGAGCGCGATCGCATCTTCGCCCGACAGGAGGCCGACGCCCTTCGTGCGCTCGAGCCAGATCTTGTTGCGGTCGAGCAGCGTCAGATAGTCGTTGATCGCCTTCGGCATCCACTCGACGAAGTCATGGCACTGCGAGTAGAAGCCTTCGGGGATGTCCTCGGCGAGGCCGCCGATCTGGAAGTAGCGCGTGTGCATGCGCTGGCCGGTGACCATCTCGTAGAGGTCGAGGATCAGCTCGCGCTCGCGGAAGCAGTACCAGAACATCGAAACGGCACCCGAGCTCCAGCGCCGCCGTCCCGAGGAAGATGAGATGCGAGTGGATGCGGTTGAGCTCGCACAGGAGCATGCGCATCCAGGTCGCCTTCTCCGGCACCTCGAGGTCGAGCAGCTTCTCGACCGCGAGCACGAACGTCAGCTCGTTGTTCTGGTAGCCGACGTAGTCGATGCGCTCCGGATACGTGACGCACTTCCACCACGTCTTCGTCTCCATCGTCTTCTCGAAGCCGGTGTGCAGATAGCCGATCACGGCGTCGAGCCCGACGACCATCTCGCCGTCGAGGTCGACGATCAGTCGGAGCACGCCGTGCGTCGACGGATGGTTCGGGCCGAAGTTGATGCGCAGGATGTCGTCGCTCGCGCGAATCGCCTCGGGCACCGGCAGGATCGTCGGGACCGGCGACGGAATGCGAGAGCCTTCGTACGGCGGCGGCGCGACGATCGGCCAGTCCTGCACGACCCGCTTCGGAGGTCTCTCCGGCGCGATCGTCATTCCGCGTCCGAGAAGCGGACCGGCTCGCCGCCGATCGGATAGTCCTTGCGCAGCGGGTGCCCGTCCCAGTCGTCTTCCATGATCAGGCGCCGCATGTTCGGGTGTCCGTCGAACGTGATGCCCATCAGGTCGTACTGCTCGCGCTCGTGCCAGTCGGCGGTCGGCCAGACGGAGACGACGCTCGGCAGCTCATCGCCGTCGTCGAGCCAGCACTGCAAGCGCACGCGCACGGGCGGCTGGCGCATCGCGAGCAGGTGGTAGCTGACGGAGAAGCGCTTGGGCTTCAGCGCCGGCAGCGTCTGCAGACCCTGCGTGGCCGGGAAGTTGATGTCGCGTCCGCTCGCCGTCGCGATGTAGCCGGAGACGCCCTTCGAGCCCCAGCCGAGGTAGTCGGTGCGCGACGAGGTCGACGAGCATCTGGAAGCCGAGCTCGTCGCGCGCGTACGCGCACGCGTCGCGGATGTGCGCGGCGTCGATCGTGACCGTGGTCTCGCCGAACGACTCCTTCTCCTCGACGAAACCGGGCAGCGCGTCGTAGCTCACTGCGAAGCCGCCAGCTTGCGCTCGTACGCCGGCGCGATGCCGGCGTGGTGTGCCTCGTGCAGGCGGATGATTCCCTCCATCAGCGCTTCCGGCCGCGGCGGGCAGAACGGGACGTAGATGTCGACCGGAACGATGCGGTCGACGCCCTGCAGGATCGTGTAGTTGTTGAACATCCCGCCGGAGCTCGCGCACGCGCCCATCGCGATCACCCACTTCGGCTCGAGCATCTGGTCGTAGATCTGGCGCAGCGGCGCCGCCATCTTGTGCGCGACGCGGCCGGACACGATCAGCAGGTCGGCCTGGCGCGGCGAAGAGCGGAATGCCTCCATCCCGAAGCGCGCGATGTCGTAGCGGGCCGAGACGATCGACATCATCTCGATCGCGCAGCACGCGAGCCCGAACGTGTCGGGCCACATCGACTTCGTCTGCGCCCAGCGCACGGCCTTCTCGAGTGTCGTCAAGCCGAGCGCGCGCTCGAGCTCGTCGGCCCCCATCTCCTCTTCGAAATGAGACGGGCCTTTCGTCGGCCAGAGCAGCCGCTCCGACTGGAGTCCGTAGTCGCGCAGGCGCTTCGGTTGATCAGCCACTGCTCGTCCCCCAGTCGAGCGCGCCCTTCCGCCAGATGTAGACATAGGCAACGAGCAGGATCAGGACGAAGAACGCGAACTCGACGAAGCCGAACCAGCCGAGCGCGTTGAGCTGCACCGCGAGCGGATAGAGAAACACGATCTCGATGTCGAAGACGATGAAGAGCATCGCCGTGAGATAGAAGGAGACGGTGAAGCGCTGGGCAGGCATCTGGCCCTCCGAGACGCCCGATTCGAACGGGATCGTCCGGGCGCGCGTCCGGCGCGAGGGGCGCTGCGCGAATACAAAGGACATGGCGATCATGGAGACCGGGATCGCCAGCGCCATGAACCCGTAGATCAGGAATGGCAGCCAGTCGCGCAGCATTCGCGCGGGTGACGTTATCGAATAAGAGGCAGGCACAAAGCGGTTGTCGGACCCCGAAAGACGACAGTGCAGCGGGTGTTACAAAGTCCCCCATTTGCGTGACTTCGTCACCGCCCCTCTCGTTGGTACGATGCGAGTCAGATGGCAGTCCAAGAGCCCCCGATTCAGGAGACCACCGACCCGGTCTACTCTGACCCCGTCGGCCGCCGAGAAGATCCGCTCGCTGATGGCCGAGGAGACGGATGTCTCGGTGCTCCGCGTCGCGATCGAGGGTGGCGGCTGCTCTGGCTTCCAGTACGGCCTCGGCTTCGACCACGGTGCCCAGGAGGGTGACCTCCAGTTCGAGAGCGAGGGCGTGAAGGTGGTCGTCGACCCGTTCAGCGCCCCGTATCTGCGCGGCGCGCGCGTCGATTACCTCGAAACGATCCAGGAGTCCGGGTTCAAGATCGACAACCCGAATGCGGTCTCCTCCTGCGGCTGCGGCCATTCGTTCCAGGTCGCAGACGACGCCGAGCCCGGTACCGCCGAAGTCGGCGGCTGTGGCTCCGGCTGCAGCGCCTAATTAACTGCGCGCCTAACTCTTAGCCGAGCGTCTTCGCGGCACGAAGCGCGTTCGCGTGGCCGAAGCCGACGAGCTCCAGCGATCCGTTCTTGTGACGGACGTCATTTGCGTACGGCACCGAGAGGATCTCCCCGTTCACGACGACGACGAGAACATCCGGGAAGCCGGTCGACCTTCGCGCGCTGCGCCGCGCTCTTGCTGAACGCCGTCCAGCGGGCCTGTCCCCGGGCGTTCAGGCCGACGTCGACACTCCAGCCGATGCGGCCGGCGTGGGCTTTCGCCGAGACAACGTCGCCGGCGGTGAGGCTCGGGCCCTTGGCGAAGGCCAGCCAGCCCCTGCCGAAACGGCAACCGGTGCCGCAGTGGACAACCGTGCCTCGGAGGGCGGTCACCCGCTGCGACACCTTCACGTCGCCGTATTCGTTGTGCGATGCGCGCCCGAGATCGTTCAGGTCGAACAGGCCGAAGCGCGGCCCGGCCGCCGCCGCGGGGGCGGCGAACACGAGCACGAGCGAAAGGAGGGCGATGAGCCGCATCGCTCTCGGGTTATCGGCGTTGTAGGGTCGTCTCATGAGAGAAGCGTTCAAGTACCTGACGTCCGTGCTCTTCCTGGCGATCGTCGTCCAGGTCGGGTTTGCCGGCTACGGCGCGTTTCACGCGATCGACAAGGCAGGCAAGGACGGGAGCGTCACCAAGAAGACGATCGAGAACGGCTTCGATCCGCACGGCGATCGATCGGCACGGTGATCGTCGTGGTGATGCTGCTGCTCGTGCTCACATCCCTGGCCGGGAGACTCGGCCCGCTGTATGCCAAATGGACGACGGGGCTGCTCGTGCTCGGGATCCTGCAGATTGCTCTTCGCATACCTCGGGACGAAGTCGGCTCCGGTCGGCGGTTTCCTGCACGGGATCAACGCGCTCGCGATCTATGCAGGGGCGGCGCTGCTCGCGCATCGCGCGTGGACGCAGCGACCTGCGGGCACAGTCGCGCCGTAGCATTCGCGCCGATGGGCGCCATGCGAGTTGCAGTCGTCGGATCCGGTCCGGCCGGCTTCTATGCGGCCGGCGCGTTGCTGGGCGCGGACGTTCCCGTCGAGGTCGACATGATCGAGCGTCTGCCGACGCCGTGGGGGCTTGTGCGTCTCGGGGTCGCGCCCGACCATCCCAAGATCAAGTCGGTGTCGCGCGCATTCGAGAAGATCGCGCTGCAGCCGGGTTTTCGCTTTCTCGGCAACGTCGAAGTCGGCCGGGATGTGTCGAACGAAGAACTGCTCGAGCACTACGACGCGGTTGTGTATGCGGTCGGCGCGCAGAGCGACCGGCGCATGGGCATCCCGGGCGAAGACCTGCCGGGCTCGTGGGCTGCGACCGAGTTCGTTGCTTGGTACAACGGCCACCCCGACTTCCAGGAGCCGCAGTTCGATCTTTCGGGCGAGCGCGCAATCGTGATCGGCAACGGGAACGTTGCCGTCGATGTTGCGCGGATGCTCGCGCTCACGCCCGATGAGCTCGCCGGCACGGACACGACAGACGCGGCAATCGACGCGTTGAACAATGCGGGGATTCGCGAGATCGTGATGGTGGGGCGGCGCGGTCCGGCGCAGGCTGCGTTCACGACGCCGGAGCTGCACGAGCTCGGTGAGCTGGCGGGCACCGACGTGATCGTCGATCCAACCGATCTCGTAGGTGCCGTGCCGACGGACACGAATTCGGAGCGTAATCTCGAAGTGCTGCACGAGTACGCCGCGCGCGAGCCGAGCGGCAAGCCGAAGCGGCTCGTGCTGCGGTTCTTCTGGTCGCCGCTGCAACTGCTCGGCGAGTCGCATGTCACGGGCGTCGAGCTTGTTCGAAACACGTTGGACGCCGACATGCGTGCCGTTCCGACCGACGAGCGCGAGACGCTTGACGCCGGCGTAGTGTTCCGCAGCGTCGGCTACCGCGGCGTCGAGCTGCCAGGCGTTCCCTTCGATGCGAGCACTGGCACGGTTCCGAACGAACGCGGTCGCGTTGAGGCGGGCGTCTACGTGGCGGGCTGGATCAAGCGTGGCCCGAGCGGCGTCATCGGCACCAATAAGAAGGACGCGACGGAGACGGTCGAGCTGCTGCTCGAGGATCTGCGCGATGCGCCGCGCAAAGATCGTGCGCGCGAGGAGATCGAGGCGCTTCTGGTCGAGCGAGGCGTGCGACTCGTTCTCTATCCGGGGTGGACGTCGATCGACGAGCTCGAGCGCGCCGCAGGCGAGAAGCTCGGGCGGCCGCGCGTGAAGCTTTGCACCTGGGACGAGCTGCTCGACGCGGCCGAACAGTCAAGCGACCAGGTCGCGGAGCGACCTGGTCGCACGCCGTTACACTCGGAACCGTGAGCGACAAGGAGCTTTGGGGCGTGGAGACAGCCAAGGCGGTCGCGAACTTTCCCGTCTCCGGCGAGCCGATTCCGCCGCCGGTGGCGCGCTGGCTCGGACGCATCAAGGGCGCCGCGGCCCAGGCGAACGCCGATCTCGGCCTGCTCGACCGCGACAAGGCCGAACGGATCGCCGTAGCTGCCGCGCGCATCGCGAACGGCGAGCTCGACGATCAGTTCCCGATCGACGTCTTCCAGACGGGATCGGGTACGTCGTCGAACATGAACGCAAACGAAGTGCTCGCCACGCTCGCGGGCAACGACGTGCACGCGAACGACGACGTGAACATGGGGCAGTCGTCGAATGACGTCTTCCCCTCGGCAGTGCACCTCGCTGCGCTGGACGAGATCACGAACGACCTGCTCCCCGCACTCGACCAGCTTGCATCCTCGCTCGAGGCGAAAGCGAAGGAGTTCGACGATGTCGTGAAGTCGGGCCGCACGCATTGGATGGACGCGGTCCCGATCACGCTCGGCCAGGAGTTCGGCGGTTACGCAGCGCAGGTGCGCGAAGGCATTGCGCGAGTGCACGACGCGTTGCCTCGGCTCGGGAAGATCCCGCTCGGGGGGACCGCGGTCGGAACCGGGCTCAATACGCATCCCGAGTTCGCAGAGAGAGTGCGCAAGCTGCTCTCGCAGGACACCGGGCTCACCATCTCGGCGCCGGCCGACCCGTTCGAGGCGCAGGCCGCCCGCGACGGGATCGTCGAGGCGTCGGGCGCGCTGAAGACCGTCGCCGTGTCGCTGACGAAGATTGCGAACGACATCCGCTTCCTCGGCTCGGGCCCGCGCGCAGGGCTCGCCGAGATCTCGCTGCCCGAGCTCCAGAAGGGGAGCTCGATCATGCCCGGCAAGGTGAACCCCGTCATCCCCGAGGTCGTGACGCAGGTCGCGGCGCAGGTGATCGGCAACGACACCGCGATCGCCATCGGCGGCATGCAGGGCCACTTCGAGCTGAACGTCTTCGTGCCGCTCCTCGCCCGCAACATCCTCGACTCGATCAAGCTGCTCGCAAGCGCAAGCCGGCTCTTCTCGGAGAAGTGCATCGACGGGATCGAGGCGAACCGGGAAAATGCGGCGCGCTACGCCGAGCTCACGCTTTCGGCTGCGACAGCGCTCAATCCCTACATCGGCTACGACCTCGGGAGCGAGATCGTGAAGGAGGCAGCCGCTACCGGTCGGTCCCTTCGTGAGGTCGCCCGGGAAAAGGGCGTCGACGAGCAGATTCTCGATAAAGCCCTGGATTACCGGGCCATGGCCAAGCCGCACGACGCTTGACGAACGTAAAGCGGGGCACACTCCCCGCCTGAAGCCGCCTCGCGGTTGTGCCAGCGACACCCAACACCGCGTAACCAAGCCAAATTAGACTCCCTCTGAAGGGGGATACGGCTTTCCCGGAAACGCATGCACGATGAGTCGCAGGTCGGTTCTGCGGCGAAAGGGGAGCGAGGGTTTTGGCAAAGCGTCTGCGGTTTGTGGTGTGGCTTCCACTCCTGGCGGCATTGTGCGCTGCCTCGGCGGCATCGGCTGTGTCGATGCGCCCGGCGGTTGCTCCGCCCACCTCCTTTGTACCGCTCTCGACGCTCGTTCGCGCGTCCGTAGACGCCTTCATCTGCCCGAACGGTGGGCTCTGCTACTTCCCGTCGGCGCTCCAGCAGGCGTACCATTTCCCCGCCGGGAGGGACGCTCCCACCGGCGCAGGCCAGACGATCGTGATCGTCACGGCCTACGGCGCGCCTGACATCCAGTACGACCTGCAAAGTTTCGACGCGTTCACGGGTACGGCTGATGCGCAGAGCTTCGTCATTGCCAAGCAGCAGGCGACGGTGCCGGGGGCCGGCGGCTCCGGCCAGAGCTTCTTCTGGCAGATCGAGACGTCGCTCGACGTCGAGTACGCGCATGCAATGGCGCCGGGTGCGCGCATCGTGCTCGCTGTCGCAAAGACGGACGACTCGCAGAACATCGCGCAGGTCATGCGCGAGGTACTGCCGAAATATCCCGGTGCGATCGTTTCGCAGAGCTTCGGTGCGGACGAGACCGGTCCGGCCAGCGATCCCACCTTGTCTGCGACCTTCAGCCCGATGTTCCTCGGCGTCCTGCGCAGTGGCGGCACCGTTCTCGCTGCGTCGGGAGACCTCGGCGCCTCGAACGGAACGGAGCTCGAGTCGCTGATGTTTCCCGAGCTCGGCATCACGCCGTCGCCCATGGCGGCCTACCCGGCATCGGATCCGCTCGTCCTCTCGGTCGGCGGGACGCAGGGCAACCCTCTCGCCACTGACTCGGGCGCTTACGGCTCGGAGCAGGCGTGGAACGAGATCTTCCTCGGACAGCCGGCCGCGGGCGGCGGCGCCCCGAGTGCAATCTTCGATGCTCCGCCCTGGCAGCGCTCGCTCAAGACGAAGGATCGTCTCGAGCCGGACGTTTCGTACAACGCAGCTGCGAACGGCGGCGTTTTCGTCGTCCTCTCATGCCCGCCCGACCCGTTCGGCGGGGTCGACGAGGCGCATTGCAATCCTGCCGACCCGCACTTCAACGCCGTCGGCGGCACAAGCGCCGGCACCCCGCAGTGGGCGGCGATCATCGCCCTCGCGAACGAGCTGCGCGCGCGCCAAATGCGCGGCCCGCTCGGTCTCGTGAGCCCGGTGCTCTACGACCTCGCGAATAACCCGCGCTCGTATAGCCGCGACTTCCACGACATCACGTCCGGCAACAATGCCCTCGACCTGAGCGCGTTCGGTCTTCCGCCGTCCCAGTTTGGATTCGCGGCCCAGCCCGGCTACGACCTGGCGACCGGCCTAGGCACGCCTGACGTGTGGAATCTCATCTCCGATCTCTCCCGTCGTGCCTCAGGCGAGATCCCGGGCAACCTCCGCCGGCTCCTGAATCAGGACGGCAGGGGCAAGGATCACGGGAACAAGCACCGCGGCTTCGATCCGTCGAAGTAAGCCCAGCTACAAGCGAACTGCGAGCCGGGCCGTGAAGGTGTGTCCGCTCACGCGGGCGCGCACGACGTACGTTCTTGCCGCATCGGGATTGCGCACACCGCTGAGATAGAGCTTCAGCGTGCCGGGACCGATAATCATGCACGTCACTGCCGGCGGCTTCGGTAGCTGCACTGTCACGTCATGGCCCGACACAGTGGCGGGCGCCGACTTCGTGCCCACGCGCGCTTTAATTGTTTGAGGCACGCCCATCGTCGCCGGCAGGTGCACGACGACGGGCCCGACGCCGGGTTGGCGGCAGGTCATCTCGTAGTGGAGCTTCAGAGCGAGCGTTGCAGTCTGGTTCGCGACCGGAGGGGAGACGAAGGCCGTCGCCCAGTCGGTACCAGTCGCGTTTCCCACCGCGGCTGACATGAGAACCGCGGCGGCGGCAACTGCAGCTGCTCCAAGGCCACGCATCGCCCGTACAGGCTAGCCCAGCCCCGAAGATCCGGCTGCAGATAACGGGGATTCGCTAGTACGCGACTGCGCCGCGGCCGGTCTCGGCTGCGTGGCGCTGCTCGTCGGCGCGATAGCTGGAGCGCACGAGGGGCCCGGAGAAGACGGAGCCGAAGCCGAGCGCCTCGCCCTGCTCGCGGAACCAGCCGAACTCGTCCGGGTGTACCCACCGGTCGATCTCCGCGTGCTTGGGGCTCGGCTGCAGATACTGGCCGATCGTCACGACGTCGACGCCATGGGTGCGAAGGTCGCGCAGGGTAGCGACGACTTCGTCGTTCGTCTCGCCAAGGCCGACGATGATCCCCGACTTCGTGAGCACGTTGTAGTCGGCGAGCTCTTTCGCGCGGCGCAGCAGCCAGAGGGCCTTGTCGTAGTCGGCTTTGCCGCCGCGCATCTGGCGGTGGAGGCGACGCACGGTCTCGATGTTGTGGTTGAAGACCTCCGGGCGTGCCGCGAGCACCGTGCGTAGCGCCTCTTCCTCGACGCCGAGGAAGTCCGGCGTCAGAACCTCGACCGATGCGTTGGGCAGCTTCGACTTGATCGCGCGAATCGTCGCGGCGTAGTGGCCGGCTCCGCGATCGGGTATGTCATCCCGGTCGACGGACGTCACCACGACATGCTTGAGCTGCATCTGCGCTGCGGCCTGTGCGACACGCAGCGGCTCGAGCTGGTCCGGCGGTGCGTCGGGCTTACCGGAGTGCACGTAGCAGTAGCGGCAGGCGCGTGTGCACGTGTCGCCGAGAATCTGGAAGGTCGCGGTGCCGCGGCCCCAGCACTCGGAGATGTTCGGGCAGCGCGCTTCCTCGCAGATCGTGTTCAGCGAGAGCCCGTGGAGGAGCTTCTGCACGTCGAAGAACGATCCGTCCTTCGAAGGTGCGCGCACCTTCATCCACTCGGGGCGGCGCGGGCGTTCTGCAACCGGCTGCGACGTTTCCATCGGTATCAGTGTAGAGGTGGGGTCGTTGCGAGATGAGCGCGACCGCCCGCGTGACAGTTCCGTGAGCCTGACGTCGCGGTGCCTGGCACCGGACGTGTCCCGGTGCCGCCTCGAATCCAGCGAAGCCGCGGTATCGAGTCAAAGCTTACGGCCATGTCCGGTGCCTGCCACCGTGACGGAAGCGTCGCCGGAGTGTGACGCCGTCAGCGGGCGGCGAGCTCGGTGTGCACGGGCTGAGACCAGAGGCCGATGCCTTCGTCGGCCGGCAGTTCCTCGAGATCCAGGTTGAACACTTCTTCCAGCGCTTTCACCGCATGGGGGCGCACCTCGTCGACGGTGACCGGGCGGCCGGCTTCGCGCGCGACGGTCGTGAACATCGCATCTTCGAGGCCGCACGCGGTGATCCACTCCGTGAACGGAGCCGGGTCGAGATCGACGTTCAGTGCATAGCCGTGCGTCGTCACCCAGCGGGAGACGTGGACGCCGATCGACGCGAGCTTTCGCGGTGGCCGCGTCAGCCAGACACCCGTGAGCCCGTCGATGCGCTCGCCCTCGAGGCCGAACGGCTCGACGCGTGCGAATGAGTGCCTCCTCGAGGTTGCGCACGTACTCCTTCACGTCGCGGCCGTGGCGCTTGAGATCGATGATCGGATAACACACGAGCTGCCCGGGGCCGTGGAACGTCGACTTGCCGCCTCGGTTCGTCTCGACGAGCTCGACATCTGCACCCTCAGGGACGTGCAGCTCGGCGTCCTCGTCGGTTCGCCGGCCGAGCGTGATCACCGGCGGATGCTCGAGCAGGAGCACCGTGTCGGGCACGGCGCCCTGCGATACCGCGCCCGCCAGCGAGCGCTGCAGATCCCACGCTTCACGGTACGGAACCTGCCCCAACTGCATGACGTAGCCGCCGCGGCGCATGGCGGCAGCGTAGCTATGTCAGGCTCACAGTCCTACGCGTTGCGCGAGTCGTCGATCTGTTCTTCGTTCTCGTTCACTGACAGGCGCTGCGGCTCGGCCGGCCTGTCCTCGACTGAGGTCTCGTTCGTGTTCTCGGTCAGCCCGTGCGCTTCGACCTCGTCGTCGGCAGTCTCGTTCGTGTTCTCCTCGATCCCCATCT
This sequence comes from uncultured Actinomycetes bacterium, assembly GCA_963707525.1. Taxonomy (GTDB): domain Bacteria; phylum Actinomycetota; class Thermoleophilia; order Gaiellales; family Gaiellaceae; genus Palsa-739. The sequence continues at coordinate 119,813 of CAVPQJ010000003.1, forward strand.
CGGCTCTCCTGATCCTGGTCACCCTCGTTAGACGGGCGGCACGCTTGCTTTCTTCCCTTCCTCCTCCAGGAGCTTCGCGTAGTTCCGCCTCGTGAGCAAGAGGTTTGGGTGATTCGGCTCGACGCGGCCCTCGAGGATCGACAGTGCGCGACGGTACAGAGACGCCGACTCACCAAGCTCGCCGCGCATTCGGGCATTGACGGCAAGGTTGTTGAGCGTGATCGCGACCGCAGGATGCTCCAGGCCCATCGCGACCTCCTTGATCTCGAGCGCTCGCCGGTAGGCGGCGTCAGCTCCCTCGAGGTCGCTGCGCCGCTGGAGCACTGCCGCGAGGTTGTTCCACGCGCCTCCGACCTCCGGGTGGTTCGGGCCAAGCGCCTTGCCGATGACCTCGATCGCGCGGCGGAGCAGCGGCTCCGCCTCCTCGTCGCGACCAAGAGCGTGGAGGATCGACGCCCACGCGGCCTCGTCTTCGGCGACGGCGGGATGGTCCGGGCCGAGTGTCAGCCTGCGTAGCTCGACCGACCGGCGCGCGTACGGCTCCGCTTCGGCGTAGTTGCGCCGCGCGTGCTCGAGCCCACCGAGGTTGTGGTAAATCGCCGCCACATCAGGATGCTCTGTCCCTCCCGCACCTTCGAGGATCCGGAGCGCTCGCTGATAGAGCTCGAGTCCCTCGTCGAAACGGCCGGAGTACTTGAACACCATGCCCAGGCTGTTCAGCGCGGTTCCGGTCTCGATCGAGTCCGCGCCGAAGTCGGCCTCGGCGCATGCGATCGCTTCTCGCAGTGCGTGCTCGGCGTCGTCATAGTGGCCGCGGGCAAGCGCGATGCCGGCCAGGCCCAGGCGGACGGCGTGGCGCAGCCGAGCGCTCTCAGGCTCGAGAGACCTGAAGAGCCGCTCGGCTTCGTCGTGCTCGGCGAGCTCCTCGAGCGCGCCGGCGCGTTCCACGAGCGCCGCCGGTCCGGGAACGCCCTCGAGGATCAGGAGCGCGTCGTGGCAGCGGCGCTCGACCCGCGCGACGGCCGCAAGCCGAGCGCGAGCGGACGGCGCTCCCTCCGTCAACGCGTCAACGCGCTCGGCATCCACCCGCGCCGCCGCGTAGTCACCGAGGTCCTCGTGCAGACGCGAACGCTCCAGCAGTGCGGGTGCATCATCCGCGTCCGCTAGCGCAGCGAGCGCGCCGCGGTAGTCGCACGTCGCACGCAGCTCCACTGCGCGCTCGAGGGTCATGCGATCTCCGGCTGAAGCGCCGGTGGCGCGAAGCCTTCGGACTCGATCAAATCCACGTCTGTGGGCAGCCGACGCCGCAGGGCGAATGCTCCGACAACCGCAGCAGCCGCTGCAGCGACGAGAAAGCCGAAGAACGGAGTTCCATCGCCGATACCGAGACCTGCGCCGGCGAGCGCCGGTCCGATCGCAAAACCCGTCGTATACGAGAGGATAAAGACGCCGTTGTAGCGTCCGCGCAGGCGCTCCGGCGCGAGGTCGTTGACGATGGGCGCGAGTACCGGCGAGAGCAGCGTCTCGAACACGGCGAGCACCGCCATTGCACACGCAAAGCCGACGACCGCGGCAACACCGCCTCCGAGGTGCGCTGCTGCGATCGCAACCGCCCACGCGCAGCACAGCATGACGGTCGCGACGATGAGGGCCGTCGTGCGCCGGCGTCCGACGAGCAAGCGCAGCACGATCAGCTGGAAGAACGCGACCGACAACGTGTTGGCTGCGAAGACGAACCCGAGCGCGTGTGCGGAGATCCCGCCCGTTCCCGTTGCGAATTGCGGAATCGCCGCCTCGTATTGGGCGTAGCCGACCATCACGAGCACGGCCGTCATCGCCCACACGGCGAGGAACGTGCGATCGGCGAGTACTTCGCGATAGCCGCCGCGGGAGCGCTCCTCTGCCTCGACGGCGCCTCCCGCGCCCGTGAGAGCGGCGAGAAGCGGAACGAACGCAAGGAATGTGGCGGCGTCGACGAGGTAGAGAAGCTCGAAGCTGCCGGGCGATCCGAAGCTGACGATGCCGGCAGCGGTGACGGCTCCGATCCCGAAGCCGAGATTCATCGTCGCATGCCGCAGCGCGAACGCGCCGGAGCGCCGACCCTCGCCGACAATCGACGCGAGGAGCGAATCGGCGGCCGGCCAGGAGATCGATGCACCGAGCCCGATCACGGCAGCGGCGCCGAACGCCTCCGCTGCCGAGTGGACGAACGCGAACCAGGAGGCGCCCGCCGTACCGGTCAGCAGCCCGATCATCAACGTCCGCCGCGAGCCGATCCGATCGGACAGAGAACCGCCGATCAGGTTCCCACCGAAGCTCGCGATCGCAATCGTTGCAAGCGCCAATCCGGCGGCCGGCAGGCTGATGCCCCGCACGCGGTGCAGGTAGACGATGAAGAACGGCATCGTCATCCCGCTGCCGATTGCGGCGACCATGTCGCCGCCGAGCACGATCCAAGCCCGCCGCGGGAGGTCCGGAACGAGCGGCGTCAAGTATTCAGGCGGCGCTAGCCGCCGTCGCCCTCCCAGGCCTCGAGCCGTTCGCGCAGCTCCTTCAGGAACCGGCCCGCGTACGCGCCGTCGACGAGACGGTGGTCGTAGGTGAGCGTGATGTTCATCAACGGCCGGATCGCGATGACGTCCTTGCCGAGCGAATCCTGGATGACCCACGGTCGCTTGACGAGCGCGTACGTCCCGAGGATGGCTGCCTGCGGCTGGCTGATCACCGGCGTTCCGTGGAAGGTTCCATACCCGCCGGGGTTCGTGATCGTGAACGTCCCGCCCTGCACGTCGTCGGGAACGAGTTGCTTCTCGCGTGCGCGCTTCGCGATGTCCGCGATGCCCTTTGCGAGGCCGAGCAGGTTCATCGTCTCCGCGTTCTTGAGCACGGGAACGATGAGACCCTTGCCGTCGGCGAGCTCGACTGCGATGCCGAGGTTGACGAAGTTGCGCGTGATGATCGACTCGCCGCGCAGCTCACCGTTCACGTAGGGATGGTTCGGCAGCGTCTGTACGACGGTGCGTGCGACGAACGCGAGATAGGTCGGGTTCACGCCGTACGCCGCCTGGTACTCCTTCTTCAGCCGCTCGCGCGCGATGACGACGCGCGACATGTCGACCTCGATCGCGCTCGTGACGTGCGCGGACGTGTCGAGCGAGCGGCGCATATGCTCCGCGATCCCGCGGCGCATCGCCGAGACCGGCTCGACAACCTCGCCGGGAAGCGCTTCGCTCGGCGGCACCGGGATTGCGGCCGCGGGCGGCTTCGGCGCTGCAGGCGCTGGTGCAGCCGCGGGCACAGCTTGCGGGGGCGCCGGCGCGGGAGGAGCGGGTGCTGCGGGCGGCGTTGGCGCTTCCGCCTGCGGCTGGGGCTGTTCCTGCGGCGGCTGCTGCTGTGGCTGCGGCGCCTCCGGCGGCGGGCCGCCCTGCTCGATGAAGTCGAGGATGTCCTTCTTCGTCACGCGGCCTCCGCGGCCCGTACCGGAGACCTGCGACGGGTCGACGCTGTGCTCGGACGCGATTCGCGCCACCACCGGTGAGATGAACGTGTGGCCGCTGCCGCCGTTCGAGGCCTGTTCGGTCTGCGGCGCCGGCTGTTGCGAAGGCTGCTGCGCGGGCTGCGCCGGAGGCGCCGCCTCTTGCTGCGGTATCGGCGCCGGCGCCGGCGGAGCCTCGGCGACAGGAGCAGCTGCTCCGCCTCCGCCGATCTGCGCCAGCTTCGTCCCGACGTCGACGGTCTGGCCTTCCGGGACGAGAATCTGCGTGAGCGTGCCCGTTCCCGGGCTCGGCACCTCGGTGTCGATCTTGTCGGTCGAGATCTCGAGCAGCGGCTCGTCGGCCTCGACGTGTTCGCCCTCTTGCTTGAGCCAGCGGGTGATCGTCCCCTCGGAGACGGACACACCCATCTGCGGCATCACAACGTCGATTGCGGTCTCCGTGGCCATGTGTTCCTCTCTAATACTCCGCGAGGTCCCGAAGACCCTTCACGACGTCTTCGACCTGAGGGATGAAAGCCTTCTCGAGCGGGGGCGAAAACGGCACCGGCGTATCGGGCGCGGTGACACGTTTTACGGGCCCGTCGAGATCCTCGAACGCCTCCTCGCCGATCGTCGCCGCGATCTCGGCGCCAAAGCCGCCCGTGTGCGTGTCTTCGTGCAGCACGAGCGCCTTCGCGGTCTTGCGCACCGACTCGAGGACTGCCGCTTTGTCCCACGGCATGATCGTGCGCAGGTCGATGATCTCTACCGAGACGCCGTCGTTCTCGAGTTGCTGGGCTGCCTCCTCGGCCGTGTAGACCATCGCGCCCCACGTGATCACCGAGATGTCTCTGCCTTCTCTGTGCGTGCGCGCCTTGCCGATCGGGGTCGTGTAGCGCTCCTCCGGCACCTCCGTCTTGATGCGCCGGTACAGGTGCTTGTGCTCGAAGTAGAGAACCGGGTTCGGATCCTCGATCGCGCTGATCAGCAGCCCCTTTGCGTCCTCGGGCGTCGCGGGACACACGCACTTGAGGCCGGGGATGTGCGCGAACGACGACTCCGGGTTCTGCGAATGGAACGGGCCGCCGGAGAAACCGCCGCCCGACGGGAGCCGCAGCACGATCGGCACGGGCGTCCCCACGCGCCAGCGCTGCTTCGCGGCGACCGTGACGAGGTGATCCCACGCACACGAGACGAAATCCGCGAACTGCATCTCCGCGACGGGCCGCATGCCCATCATCGCCGCGCCCGTGGCGCCGCCCATGATCGCGGTCTCGGCGAGAGGCGCGTCGATCACGCGCCAGGGACCGAACTCCTCCTGGAAGCCCAGCGTCACCTTGAACGCGCCGCCGTACACGCCCACGTCCTCGCCGATCACGAACACGCGCTCGTCGCGGCGCATCTCCGTGCGGAGCCCATCGGAGATCGCCTGCAGGTAGGTCATCTCGGCCATGGCTGGGCGCTACTTGTGGTGAGGCGTGTCGAGATCCTCGGGCGTCGCGTACACGCCCTCCAACAGCGTCGACGGATCCGGCATCGGCGACTCCTCCGCGCGTGTCAGCGCGTCGTTCAGGAGCTTCTTGACGCCGGTCGAGATCTCTTCCTCTTCCTCGTCGGTCATCTCGGCGTTCTCGCGCAGCCACTTGCGGTAGCGCTCGATCGGATCGTTCTCCGCCCAGCGCTCGAACATCACTTTGGGGACGTAGAACGCGTCGTCGTGCACGGCGTGGCCTTCCATGCGCAGCGTCAAGCACTCGAGCAGCGTCGGGCCGCCGCCGTTGCGCGCCTTCTCGATCGCGCGCTTCGCCTCGCGGTAGACGGCCAGCATGTCCGTGCCGTCGATCACGACGCCTTCAAAGCCGTATGCCTGCGCGCGATCGGCGACGTGCTCGGTCGCGTACTCGAGATGCGTCGGCGTCGAGTACGCCCACTGGTTGTTGTCGCAGACAAAGACGATCGGAAGCTTGCGCGTTCCTGCGAACGTCATCGACTCGTGCGTGTCGCCGCGCGCCGACGCACCCTCGCCGAACCAGCCGATGGCGACGCGCCGCTCTTCGCGGATGCGGAATGCGAGCGCGCAGCCGACTGCGACCGGAAGCATCGCCGGAAGATGGCTGACCATTGCGATCAGTCCAAGCTGTGTGTCGGCCATGTGCACGTTGCCGTCGCGGCCGTGCGTCGGTCCGTCGGCGCGGCCCATGTACTGCGCGAAGATCTTCCAGGGCTCGACACCGCGCACGATGTGCACGCCCATGTCGCGGTGGAGCGGTGTGCCAACGTCTTCCGACGCCATCGCGGTGGCCACGCCGACCGCCGCCGCTTCGTTGCCGCGACCGGTGTAGAACGAACCGGGAATCTTGCCCTGGCGATAGAGGATGTGACCTCGTTCCTCGACGCCGCGGGTGATGAGCATGCTGCGGTAGGCGCCGAGAAGGTCGACCCGGTCGAGGCCGGCCTCCCGAACTTCACTCAGCGAACCGACCGGTTCCGCTTCTCTCGCGATGGCCATGCCGGGAAATCTAACGACTGGGGTCGTCAGGCCAGTCGAACGAGTCCCCGATCTGCCTCAGCCGCTGTTTCGTCCGGACGTCGCAGAGCGCTCCAATCACGCCCACGTCGTAGAACGAGCGTGGATTGAGGCCAAACGAGGTCGCCGCCTCGTAGTCGCGGCCGAGGTCGGTGTCGAACATCGCCGGGTCGTCGGTCGAGATCGAGCAGAGCACGCCGGCCGCGACGAGCCGGGGCAGCGGGTGGTCGTGGAGATGGGTCACGGCGCCGGTACGGAGATTCGAGAGCGGGCAGACGTCGAGGACGGTGCCCCGGTCGGCGAGCTCCCGCACGAGCCCGGGATCCTCCTCGGCGCGGATGCCGTGCCGGAGCCGGTCCGCTCGCAGGCTCTCGAGCGCGCCGCGGACGGACGCGGCGCCTGCAACCTCACCTGCGTGCGGGACCGAGCCGAGCCCGAGTGTCTTCGCGTGCTTGAACACCGCCTCGTACGGCTCCGGGGGAAACTCCGCTTCGAGTCCCCCGAGCCCGACGCCGACGACGCCGCGGTCCATGTACCGCGCGCACCAGTCGACGGTCTCGCGTGCTTCCTCCTGCGTGAAGCCGCGCGGGATATCCGGCGTGAGACGGATCTCGACGCCGTGCAGCTCCTTTGCTTCCTGCGCGCCGTTGCACACGCCTTCGAACACGTCCTCCCACGAGCAACCGCGGCGGACGCGTTCCGCAGGGCTGAAGATTCCCTCGAAGTAGACGGCGCCGTGCGAGGCCGCTTCAGCTGCGTAGTCGACGACGATCTGGCGGAAGTCCGCTTCCTTCTGCAAGGCGTTCGTCGTCAGGATCCAGACGTCGATGAAGTGGCGGAAGTCGGTGAAGCGGTAGAGCTCCTGCAGTCCCTCGACCGTGTCGGCCGGAAGCGCGTAGTCGTTTCGCTTTGCGATCTCGAGCAGCGTGGGTGCGCGCACCGTGCCTTCGAGGTGCACGTGCAGCTCGATCTTGGGGTATGGCGTCACGCGGCCGAGGCTACAGTCACCCTGTGGGCAAAGCGTCCGACTGGCTACGCGAAGAACGTCGCAAAGTCCTCGGCGACTGGGTCGCCGTGTGCCTCAAATGTGGCGCCGGCCGCCGCTGGTTCGAGCAGTTCGAGTCGGATGTGCCGGACGAGTGTCCGGAGTGCGGCGGCGAGCTGCTCCGTCGCTGCAAGGCGTGCGGTGCAGCGTTCTCGTCGATCGCCGCCGTCGACTGCGAGGAGTGCGACAAGCCGCTCCGCCCGGACGAGCTCTTCGGCTCGAAGATCCGCCGGGCGAAGCGGAGCTGAACGTCGTGCGACCAGGTCGCGACCTGGTCGCCTGCCTCTAGACCTTGATGAACTCGTGGACGGGGAACTCCTTGATGTCGGGAGCTGACATCTCGACGCCGGTTGCGTCGACAGCCGCCTTGACCCGGCTTCCGAAGAAGGCGTCGAAATCCGCGCGCGACTCCCAGAAGTCGATCACGCCCCAGCCCTCGTCGATCGGGCCGGACGAGTGGAAGATCATCCCGTCTGCCAGACCCCCGCTTCCCATCACGTGCTCGTTCACCTTGTCGAACTGCTCCTGGCTGACGCCGGGGAGCTTGATGCGAATACCTACTGCCATATCGAGCCTCCTTAGAAGAGGTCGTTCTCGCCGAGGAACGTCGGCGCCACGGGCCCGCTCAAAATCTGGGAGAAGCGAATCAGCGTGATGACGTCGTCGTTACCGACGTCGCGGTTGTAGAGCTGACTCAAGAAGTGTGCGAGCTCGTCGACGCGACGCAGCTCCGGATTGTCGTGTTCGATCTCGCGCGGGGACAGCTCGCCGAGCGCCTTCACCTCGACCTTGTCGATCACCGCATCGAAAATGCGCTCGCGCGGGCTGTAGCGGTTGCCGCACAGCACCTGCACGATCATTCCCTTCTTGTACTTGTCGGACTTGTCGCCGAGGCGGATCGTCGCCGACTTGCGGCCGGTCCGCAGCTGGTCCGCGACCATGGGCGAGTAGAAGTTCAGCGCATACATAGAAGGCCCGCTCAAGCCACCGGATCATAGGGGACGGTTCGGCTCAACGTGGCTCCGCGTGACCTGGTCGGGCGACGTGCAGCCGAGCAGCGCAAGCCCGAGCTCGATCTCGTCGTGCAGCATCGTCAGGACGTCGAGCACGCCTGCCTCGCCGCTGACGGCGAGCCCGCTCGCGATCGCCCGCCCCACGAGCGTCGCGCGCGCCCCGAGCGCGAGAGCTTTCAGCACATCGGTCCCGCGCCGGATGCCTCCGTCGACATAGACCTCGCATCGCCCCGCGACCGCCTCGACCACCTCGGGCAACGCGTCGAGCGTTGCCGGAGCCCCGTCGAGCTGACGGCCGCCGTGGTTCGAGACGATGATCCCGGCGACGCCGTGCTCGATCGCGAGGGTCGCGTCCTCGCGCGTCACGATCCCTTTCAGGATCGAGCGGCATCCCGCTCTCGGAGACAATCCATTCGAGGTCGCGCCACGTGACCGACGGGCTCACCTGGACCTGCTCGGCGAAGGTCATCGGCACGTTCGGGTCTTTGCCCTTCAGGTACGGGAGGCGGCAAGTCGGGAGGAAGCTCGAAGCCGAGGCGCAGGTCGCGCTCGCGCCGGCCGAGGACGGGCAGGTCGACCGTCAACGCGAGCGCGGAGTAGCCGAGCTCGCGCGCTTCGGCGATGTGATCGAGCGTGCGCTGCTTGTCTCGCAACACGTACAGCTGGAGCCAGCGCGGCGCCGAGCCGGCCGCTTCCGCGATCTCGTCGTGCGCGCTCGTCGTGGTCGTCGACACGCACATCAGGGTCCCGGCAGCGGCTGCGGCGCGTGCCGTCGCGACCTCGCCCTCCGGATCGAGGAGGCGCTGAAACGCGAATGGCGCGACAAGCAGCGGCATCGAGACCGGCGTTCCGAGGACCGTCGTCGCGGCCGAGACCTGGCCGACGTCGACGAGCACGCGGGGCCGGAACCGCCAGCGCCCGTAGGCAGCCGACGTTGGCGCGAAGCGTCACCTCGTCGCCGGAGCCGCCTTCGAAGAAGCACCAGACCTGTCGGATCGACCTTCTCTGCCGCCCGGTCGAAGTAGTCGGAGACATTGACCGGCGCGCTCACGAGTCGAATCTATCGCGCGCCTTCTGCACCATCTCCCGCTCGCCGCCGTAGGCCAGGAGCTTCGGCGCCTCGTCGAGCGGCAGCCAGCGCGCCTCCGCCACCTCGATCGCGCATCCGCTCCTCGATGTCGCCGATCCGGCCCCGGCCCGCCCGCAGCAGATAGAAGCTCACGATCTTGAAGACGCGCTCCCCGCCGCGGCGGGTGTACGTGTACTTCACGTCCCCGAGCTTCTCGACGAGCTGCCCGTGGACGCCCGTCTCTTCGAAGACCTCCCGCACCGCCGTCTCCGCGGGCTTCTCGCCGGGGTCGAGGTTCCCCTTCGGGAGCGCCCAGACGCCCTCCGGCTTGCCGCTGGGCCGGATCGCGGCCACCATCGGCCGGCCGCGAATCGCCTTCAACAGCGACCCCACCCGCCGAAAACTCTCGCTCCATCCCGCAGGTTGTATCTCGTTTGCGGAGGCGGCCGTCCGACCCGTACAATGCCTCGGCACTCTCACCCCGAGAGTGCCAGATCAATGACTCAAAGCAGTCAGGAGGAAGGTCGAATGAACCTGAAGCCACTTGGTGACCGCCTGATCGTCGAGGTCCTCGATGAAGAGGAGCAGACCTTCAGCGGCATCGTGCTTCCGGACACGGCGAAGGAGAAGCCGCAGCGCGGCCGTGTCCTCGCCGTCGGCCCGGGCAGCCGGGACGACAACGGAAAGTTCGTCCCCATGGACGTGGAAGAGGGCGACGAGATCGTCTTCTCGAAGTACGGGGGAACTGAGATCAAGGTCGGAACGGACGAGTACCTGATTCTCCGCGAGTCCGATGTGCTCGCAAAGGTCATCGGTACGCGCGAGCCGGCCGGCGCAAAAGCGTAAGTACGAGGAGGAAGAAGAACGCATGGCTCACAAAGAGCTGAAGTTCAATGAGGATGCCCGGCGCGCTCTCGAGCGCGGCGTGAACATCCTCGCCGACGCGGTCAAGGTCACCCTTGGCCCGAAGGGGCGCTACGTCGTGCTCGACAAGAAGTTCGGCGCTCCCACCATCACGAATGACGGCGTCACGATTGCTCGCGAGATCGAGGTCGAGGACGTCTTCGAGAACCAGGGCGCACAGCTCGTCCGCGAGGTTGCGACCTCGACGAACGACGTCGCCGGCGACGGCACGACGACCGCAACGGTGCTCGCTCAGGCGATCGTCCGCGAGGGTCTGAAGAACGTCGCGGCGGGCGCCAACCCGATGGGTCTCAAGCGAGGCATCGAGAGGGCCGTCGAGGCTGTCGTCGAGAACCTCAAGACCCAGTCGAAGCAGGTCTCGGGCAAGGAAGACATCGCCCGCGTGGCGACGGTCTCCTCGCGCGAGCGCGAGATCGGCGAGGTCATCGCCGACGCAATCGAGAAGGTCGGCAAGGACGGCGTCGTGAACGTCGAGGAGGGCCAGACGCTTGGCCTCGAGCTCGAGTTCACCGAGGGCATGCAGTTCGACAAGGGCTACCTCTCGCCGTACATGGTCACCGACGCGGAGCGCATGGAGGCGGTTCTCGACGAGCCGTACATCCTGGTCGCCAACCAGAAGATCGGTGCCGTGAAGGATCTGCTCCCGATTCTCGAGCAGGTCATCCAGGCCGGTCGCCCGCTGCTGATCGTGGCCGAGGACGTCGAGGGCGAGTCGCTCGCGACGATCGTGGTCAACAAGCTGCGTGGCACCTTCCAGGCCGTCGCCGTCAAGGCGCCGGGCTTCGGTGACCGCCGCAAGCGCATGCTCGAGGACATCGCGATCCTCACGGGCGCCGAGGTCATCACCGAGGAGATGGGCCTCAAGCTCGAGAACACGAAGATCTCGCAGCTCGGCAAGGCCCGCCGTGTCGTCGTCGACAAGGACTCGACCACGATCATCGACGGTGCCGGCGAGTCCGACGCGATCAAGGCCCGCATCAAGCAGCTCAAGGCCGAGATCGAGAACACCGACTCCGACTTCGATCGTGAGAAGCTCCAGGAGCGCCTCGCGAAGCTGTCCGGCGGCGTTGCCGTCGTGAAGGTCGGTGCGTCGACCGAGACGGAGATGAAGGAGAAGAAGCATCGTGTCGAGGACGCTCTCCAGGCCGCTCGCGCGGCGCTCGAGGAGGGTCAGGTCCCCGGCGGCGGCGTCGCGCTCATCAACGCGGCGGACGCTGTCAAGGAGAAGGTCCTCAGCGAGCTCGAGGGCGACGAGGCAACGGGCGCGAAGATCATCATCCGCGCGCTCGAGGAGCCGCTTCGCCAGCTCGCGACGAACGCGGGCCTCGAGGGCTCGATCGCAATCGAGCACGTCCGGCAGGCGAAGCCGGGCTGGGGGCTGAACGTCGACACGGGCGAGGTCGAGGACCTGCTCAAGTCGGGGATCGGCGATCCCACGATGGTCACGCGCTCCGCGCTGCAGAACGCAGCGTCGATCGCGAAGAACATCCTCACCACGGAGGCAATCGTTGCCGAGGCGCCTGAGAAGGCCGGCGCCGGGATGGGCGGCGGCATGCCGGACATGGGCGGGATGATGTAACGAAGCCCTTGCGGGCTTTGCGGGGAGGGCCGGCCGCTGCGCCGGCCCTTCGCGTTTCTGGGACCAAAAGAAACGGCGCCCGATCGGGGCGCCGCTTCATCCACTTGGGGTGGGGAGGTGGGTAACCATTTATCGGCAGCCCGCCCTCGACCTTTAGCTCTTTCTTTACTGTTTAGAAGCTGTACCGCTGCTCCTGCCAGAAGTCGGCGTTGTTGTTGTAGCCGTAGCGCTCCCAGAAGCCGGGCTTGTCGACGGCGGAGAGCTCGATCCCGCGTAGCCACTTGGCGCTCTTCCAGAAGTACTTCGTCGGGATGAAGAGCCGAACGGGGTAGCCGTGGTCCGGCGTCAGGGGCTGCGCCGTCGGCCTCGTAGACGATGAGCGCGTTCTCGTCCTCGAGCGCTTCGAGCGGCACGTTGGCCGTGAAGCCGTGCTCGGCGTGGGCGATCGCGAAGTGCGCGCTCGGCTTGGGGCGGCAGAGCTTCGCAAGCTCGCGCCAGTGGACGCCCTTGAACTGCGCGTCGAAGCGACTCCACCGGGTGACGCAATGGATGTCGCTCGTGACGTCGGCGGCGGGGAGCTCGAGGAGCTGCTCGAAGCTGAGCGTGGTGGGCTGCTCGACCTCGCCGCGTGAGTTCGAGGGTCCACGTGGCGATGTCGACGTCGGGCACTTCGCCCGCGTGGAGGACGGGCCACTTCTCCGTGAAGTACTGGCCGGGCGGCAACCGCGCCGGGTCGTACCCCGCCTCGCGCACCTTGTCTTCTGCTTTTGATCGGAACAGGGGCATCGATTCCTACACTAGTTGTCGTGGATGTGGCAGCACGAGAGCGGGCCTATCTCCGCGTTGCGGGACCGGACGCGTGCGACTACCTGCAGCGGATGGTCTCGAATGACGTCGAGGCCTTGGAGGTCGGCGAGGCATGCCCCGCGTTGCTGTTGACCGCGAAGGCGCGGGTCATCGCTCCGCTCGTCGTGTGGCGCCGCGGCGAGGAGGACTTCCTGCTGCTCACGGAGCCTGAGCTCGGCGAGCCGGTGCGCGCGCTGCTCGTGCGGATGCGCTTGCGTGCGAAGTGCGAGGTCGAGCTCGAGGAGCACACGTCGGCACTCGTCTTCGGCGGGGACGGGATCGCGACGGACTTTCCCGGGCGCCATGAAGTTTTGGATGACGCATCGCTGGCGTCGACGCTCGACGCCGGAGGAGTTCGAGCGCCGCCGGATCGAGGCGCGCGTGCCGCGCTGGGGGCGGGAGATCGACGATCGCGTGCTGCCTGCGGAAGCGGGTCTCGAGACGACGCACGTGAGCTTCTCGAAGGGTTGCTATCCAGGGCAAGAGCCGATCGCGCGGTTGCACTATCGCGGCAAGGCGAATCGTGCGCTGCGTGTGCTCGAGCTCGCCGACGTTCCAGCGTACGACGCAGAGTTGACGCACGAGGGCAAGGTTGTCGGCCGTGTGACGAGCGCGGCGCGCCGGGCGGATGGGTCCGTCGTCGCGCTGGCCTACGTCCGCGTCGAGGTGCCGGATGACGCGGCGCTCGCGCTCGCTTGAGCCTGCCGCCTGGTGGGCCGTTCGCCGCGCCCAGAATCTGAAGCCGGCGACCTACAGGTGTCCGCTGTGCGGCTACCGGCTGCACGCGATGAGTCCCCACCTGCTGATCTCGCCCGAAGGCGATACGTCGAGACGGCGCCATGCGCATGCCGAGTGCGTCGCCGCGCGGCATCTGACGACCTATGACGAGTGGCGCAAGACGCAGCCGCGCCGTCCGAGTTTCGTCGCGCGGCTCCTGCGACGTCGCTGAACGTGGCTAGACTGTTGCGTCCGCGAGCGCCCGTAGCTCAGGGGATAGAGCGCTGCCCTGCGGAGGCAGAGGTCGCATGTTCGAATCATGCCGGGCGCACTCCGTTCCGAAGTCCGCTCGCGCTACGCGCGAGCATGACGACTTCGGAACGATCGCCTTCTGACGCCCGACCCCGGGAGCGGGTTCAGGTCTTGCGGCGCCCCACCGGACCCATCGCGTGGCTCGGGTTATGACCGGCTGGGGCATTCTGCTGAACCAGGCACGCCGCCGGTTCAATCTGGCGACTCTCGGCTGCTAACTGCAGATGCTCAGCGGATCCCGGTGTCGATCGCGAAATCGACGCGGGCGAAACGGCCGGTGCGAATGCGGGCCGTCGACGGGTCGAGAGGTCGACGCGACGGCGCGAGAACGGTGTACTTGCCGGGCAGCAGCGCGATGCGGTACGAGCCGTCTGCCTTCACCCGCGTTTGCGCAACCAGCTGGCCGTTGCGGAGAAACCGGAGAGCAGCTCCGGCCGCCGGCTCAGAGCAGGGTTGTTCGGCGGCGCAGACCGGACTGATCGGCCCGCGGGTGACGTGGCCGTAGAGGCCGCTGTGAATCGTTGTCGCGCCGCCGGCCGTTGGGACGAGGATTCGGCGACGGCGATGACGGTCACGACCATACGCACCCAGAAAGTATGCCCCGGGGGGCGCCGGCCTAACCGGCACCCCCCGGGAAGCGCTTTTCCCCTGGTCTACGGGGTGAACTTGCTGATCCGCGTCGACCAGTTGCCGAGCGCCGCTCGGGCGCCGGCCCGCGACCCGGCGTACCGGCACAGGTGCCGAGCAGGTTGTCGCCGGTGCCGCCCGCGAAGAACGGGCCGCCCCAGGTCGGTGTAGTCGCAGGCGTGGGCGATGTACTCGCTGGCGATCCAGATCGAGTTTCCGTCCACGGCTGCGGCGCCGTAGTCGCCCCACCGAGTGCGCGGCGGGTTGCCGACCTGCGACTTGTAGCTCGTGAAGCCGTCGTCCGGCGCGGCACCGAGCGCCGCCCGGAACGACGTCCCACGCGCTGACGCCGGCCTTCGCGTCGATCGGCTGCGTAGGCGGCGCTCGGGTTGGTGTTGTCACCGGTCGCGGTGAAGGCCATCACGCCACGTCCGCTCGCCGTGACGCCGATGGCCGGGTACGTGAAGTCGTAGCCGGTCGCTCCGAGGTAGCCCTGGTTGACGACCTTGCCCGCGTTCGGATTGACGATGTACCAGGCGATCCCGGCGCGCTGCTGGCCCGCCGTCCGGGTTGATCGCCGTGTCGAGCGCGCCCCACAGCTTGCCGTTCGCGTACGTCACCTGCTGCATGCGGGTGTCGTTCGAGTCGGGCGTCGAGATCACCTCGTTGTGCGCCGGCTCCGCGCCGAACAGCAGCCGCCAGCAACCGGTGCCGGCGATTGAAGAGCAGCGTCGTCGTGTCGTTGATGCAGAAGCCCTGCGGCGCAGCCGTCGTCGGCGCGGCGTCCCGGAACCGGGCTGCTGCTGCTTCGGCGGAACGCCGTACTGGCCGACGCGCCAGGACCTTGTTGCTCAGGCTGAGCGCTCGGCGACGCCGAGTTCAGCGACGCCGTGTTCGTCAGCGTCCAGACGACGAGCTGGCTCGACGTCGTAGTTGCCGCCGAACGCCGGCGACCGGCTGTCGTGCGCCTCGTCGGCGGCGTTCGAGCTCAGGAAGTACTCGGTGCCGCCGTTGTCCGTGTTGAACGATGCTGGTTCCGGGCGACTGCGCCGGCCAGACCGTGAAGCCCGGCTGCGTCGAGCCCGCGTCGCTCGGCGCGTTGACCATGCCTGACGTGTCGATGTGCTGCATCGTCACGTTCGCCGCACCCGCGGCGAGCTGCGCCTTCGAGAACGCGTAGATCTGCGCGCCGGCGAAGCCGTTGCAGCACCACGGGTAGGCGTTGGTGGTGATGTAGAACCCGTTCGCGTCCGCGCCGATGTGCGGGTAGTCGCCGAGGTACGGGCCCGGGTTCACGCCGCCGGTGTTCGTGCCGTCGTTCGTGACGTCGATGCGGTAGATGTTCCACTGCCCCGTCGGATTCGACGTCTGGCTGACCGCGATGTCGAGGTGGTTTACGATGCGTGCAGCGCGCCGTTCGGGCGCGACTCCAGCGTCAGCACGACGACGAAGAAGCGCTGCGTCGCCGCGTCGTAGAGGCAGCTCGGGTCGGTGACGCTCTGGGCCGCGCACTCCCGTCGTGCGGTTGATCGCCGGCGCGTAGCCGTAGAACGAGTTCAGGTCGACGGCGTGGTTCACGTTCCGCGGGAACCCGCCGACGATGTTCGTCGGCGGTGTTGTCGGGGAGAACCGACTGCCCTGACGTGTTGTAGACGTTGATGACGTCGTTGACGGCCTCGACCACGTAGCCGTTGCCGACACAGAGTCCCTGGTCGGGCGGCTCGACCGTGAACTGGTTCCCGCCGCGCGCGTAGCGCTGCTGGTAGAGGTTCAGACCCTCGAAGCCGGTGTTGAACTGCGGGTTCGACTTCGCCTTCTTGCCGCTGGTGACCGCGACGCCGTTGCCGACGCCCCTCGAGAGGCTGCGATCGACGATCGAACCCGCAAACGGTGCCGGGGTGGCCTCGTCTTCCTGCTGCGGAAACTCCGCCTGGGTCACGTCGCCGCTGCCAGACGGCGAGAAAGCGCCGGTCTGGGGTGCTCCCGTTCCTGCAAGAGAAACCTTCGTGATCCCGCTACTTGCGCTCGCCGACACTGCGACGAACGCCGAGGCGACTACTACACATACGCACAGCGCAGGTAGCAGGCGCAGAGACGATCTCTTCATATTGTCCTCTCCCCTTTTTTGATCGTGGCCTCGAACCGGCCGATAGCGCAAACAAACGGCCTGACGAATCGACGCCCGAACTTCAGTCACGCGGATATTGACGATCTCGAATGCGATGCGCAAATGGGGTTCGCTTGCAGGTGGAAGCCTGCCGCAGCAGGCTCAGTAGCGGTCGATCTCGATCAATCGCTCGTCACTGATCCCGAAGTGATGCGCGATCTCGTGCAGCACGACGTGCCGGATCTGCCCGCGCAACACCTTCGCATCCCACCCGTAGAGCCGTTCGAGCGGCCCGCGGTAGATCGTGATCTTGTCCGGGAGCGCACCGCTGTAGCCGCTGCCCTCGACGCGTGAGCGGGACGCCCTGATACAGGCCGAGGAGCGGCTGACCCGCAGGCGGCTCGTCTTCGACGACGATCTCGACGTTGGAGATGCGATCGCGCAGCTCGCGCGGCAGCGAATCGAGCGCTTCTTGAACGACCTGGTCGAAGTCCGGCGGAACGCTCTCCTCCACGCTCATGAGCGTAGCCACGAGCAACCACGCTGCCGCCCGTGCGGCGTGATCTGGTAGACGCAGAGGCTGATTACGAGCAGGAGGCGCCGACGGCGCCCCACGAGCGCCACGTTCCGCCGTCGCGCTGCCAGAGCACCCACGCGCGATAGAGCTGCTCGGCGCTCGTCGCGCCGGAACGGATACGCCGCGTTGCCCGGATGCTTGAACGCCGGGTCCGGCTTGCCGCCGACGCGCTTCCATGTCTGACGCCGCGAACTGCATGCCGCCGAAGTAGCCGTTGCCGGTGTTCGCCGTCCACGCTCCTTCCTTCAGATGCACGCAGCGCGCCTGCAGGAGCCAGGTTGCCGACGGGCTCCAGTCCGCCGCGGAGGCCGGAAGGGCGAGCAGGAGGGCGGCGAAGCCGGTCACGAGAACGGCGCGCACGCTCGGTTTTGTAACAGACAAACCGAGGCGTGCGCGCCCCCTTTTGGGCTAACCGGCGAGCGGCTCGCCCGTCTCGAGCAGCGTCTTCAGGCCGCTGAGCACGTAGCTCCAGCCGCCCGCGACGTTCTCGGCCGTCTTCGGCGACGCCTCGAGCTCGTCGTGGACCACGGTGAGCTTCGTGACGCCGTCGCCGGCGGGCTCGATCTCCCACGTGACGCGGCTGTACGGCTCGGCCGCCGTGTCGGGGTCGTACAACGCCCGCCACGTCGTGACGAGCTTGCGCGGCGGCGACGCCTCGATCACCTCGCCGTCGACGTACTGCTGCGAGCGGTCGCTCGCCCAGCCGGCGTACGACGCGCCCTGCTCCCACGTCGACTCGATCACGCTGCCGTAGAAGTACTTCGACGTGAACTCCGGCTTCGTGATCGCGTCCCACAGCTGCTCGGGAGTCGTGCGCACGAAGACGGAGTAGACCTGCGTTGACTGTTCGGTCATGGTGCTCACGCACTCTCCTCCAGTTCGGTCTTGAGGTCTGCGAGCGCCGCGACGCGGTGCTCGGCGTACTTCGTGATCCACCGGTCGTGGATCAGCCGGATCGGGACCGGATTGAGAAAGTGGAGCTTCGTCCGGCCCGAGCGGCGGGTGACGACGAGCCCCGCGTCCTCGAGCACCCGCAGGTGCTTCATCACGCCGAAGCGGGTCATCTCCAGCTCGGACTCGAGCTCGGTGAGCGTGCGGCCGTCACGCTCGAAGAGCCGGTCGAGCAGGTACCGGCGGGTTGGATCCGCCAGTGCCCGAAAGACGTGGTCGTCGTCCATGCGCCGGATAATAGGTGACTAAATGGTCACATGTCAAGCGCAGGAGTGCAGGCCGCGCCCGACGAACCTCGCCCCGTGGCGAACCAGCCCGACCTGATCGTTCTCAAGCGTCATCGCGACCTCGTCGGGCGCGAATCGGATCCGTGGGTGCGCCGCGTGATCCTCGGCGTCGTCTTCGCGATCGCCGTCGCCGGACTCGCGAACGTGTTCGGGCAAGTGCCGCTCGACGAGCCGCGCCGCGACACCGGCTGCGAGTCGTCTCCGTCTACTCGCCGTCACACGTGCGCGGCGGCCTGCTGTACACGTCGCGCTTTCACGTCACCGCGCCGCACGGACCTGCGCAAGGCGCAGCTCGTGTTGAGCTCCGGGCTGGTTCGAAGGCATGCAGGTCAACTCGATGGTGCCGCAGCCGGTTTCGTCGGGCAGCCACAACGGCTCTGCAGTCCTCGATCTCGGTCACCTGGCGAAAGGCGCGTCCTACATCCTCTGGATTCAGTTCCAGGTGAACCCGACGAACGTCGGCCGCCGTTCGCAGGACGTCGAGCTCACCGACGGCGCGCACGTCCTGATGCGCATCCATCGCACGATCACGGTGTTTCCTTAGTGCGCCTCCAGCGAATATTTGTCGGCCCCTGGAACGCGCTCACGCGGCGCATCGCCGCGTCCTCAGTCGCGCCGATAGCAACCGCTATCGGCGCTCCCTGCGTCCTTGCGCTGCTTGGTGATCGCGCCCCAGGGACTCGACAATATTCACTGGAGACGCACTGATGGACATCGTTATCCGCGCAGCCATCGCGTTCAGCTTCGTCTTCCTCCTGACGCGCATCGTCGGCCGACGAGAGCTGTCGCAGCTCGAGCCGTTCGACCTGATCCTGCTGATCATGATGGGCGACCTCGTGCAGCAAGGGGTGACGCAGAGCGACTACTCGGTGACCGGCATCTTCCTGGCGGCCGGCACGCTCGCGCTGATGACCGTGCTCGTGTCGTATCTCAGCTTCCGCTTCAAGCGCCTGCGCCCGATCCTCGACGGCGAGCCGCTCGTGATCGTCCAGGACGGCAAGCCGATCGATGCGAACCTGAAGCGCGAGCGCCTGACGCTCGAAGAGGTCGCCCAGGAGGCTCGGATTCAGCAGATCGCGTCGCTCGACGAGGTCGAATGGGCTGTCCTCGAGCGGACCGGCCAGATCAGCTTCATCAAGAAGCCCGGCTCGTGACCCTGTATCTGACCGAGGAACAGGTCGGCGAGCTCCTGACGCCCGGCCGACGCCGTCGACGCGATCGAAGCGCTGCTTCCAGCGCATGGCGCGCGGCGCCGTCGAGAACCGTCCGCGCTACCGCCTCCGCCTGGAGCACGGCGCGCTCGCGGTGATGGCGGCCGCCGACCTCGAGCTCGGCTACGCGGGCGCGAAGGTGTACTCGGGCTTTCAGACCGGTGCACGCTTCGTCGTCTTGCTCTTCAGCATCGACTCGCCCGAGCTCGTCGCCGTGATCGATGCGGACAAGCTCGGGCAGCTGCGCACCGGCGCAGCGAGCGGCGTCGCGGCGAAGTACCTCGCACGCACCGGCGCGTCGAGCCTCGGCGTGATCGGCTGCGGCTGGCAGGCGGAGTCGCAGGTCGCGTGCATCCGCGCGGCAGTGCCCGGCATCGAGCGCGTCGTTGCGTACTGCCGCACCGAGGCGAAGCTGCGCGACTTCTGCGAGCGCAACGGCGCCGAGCCGGGCGAGAGCCATCGTGATCCGGCGCAGTGCGACATCGTCGTCACGGTCACCGGATCGCCCGACCCCGTGCTGCGCGGGGAGTGGCTGAATCCGGGAGCGCTCGTGTGCGCGGTCGGGGCGAACGACGGGAAGCGCCGCGAGCTCGACAACGCGGTGCTCGAGCGAGCGAGCTTCGTCTGCTGCGACTCGGTGGAGGACGCGCGGCTCGAGTCGGCCGATCTGATCGAGCCCGTCGAGGGCGGAACGCTCGACTGGCTCGAGGTGCACGAGCTGCAGGAGGTCGTCGCGGGCGCGATTCCGGGCCGGCAGTCCGACGACGACATCGTCGTCTTCAAGTCGAACGGGCTCGCCGCCTGGGACATCGCGGTCGCGGCGCGCGTCGTCGAGCTCGCCGCGCGCTAGCGCGTGCTACTGCTGAGGTACTGCGCGCCGAGTCGATGTCCTGCTCGCCGAGTGCGTGCACGACTTCGGGTCGCTCGAGCAACCGCGCCTGCTGCTGCGGGTGTCAGCCGGTTCAGGACGTAGCGATCCTGGAGGATCTCGGCCAGGCGGCGGCCCCGCCGGTGCTCGCGGGTGATGTAGGAGACCACCTGATCCTCGGCGGAGTTGCGGGTGAAGAGGAATGAGAAGGGATTTCGCATCAAGGCGCGCCAGGCGCGGCACGGGGCGATTGTATAGTCGAGCCGTGCAGGTCTCCTCCGACCACGGTCGGTTTGCGGAGCGGGAGCTCCATGGGGTCGACGACGCCGGTCGGGAGGAACGCATCGTGGTGTGGATCGAGCGAAAGGCCGGCGCTCTCTGGGCGGTCGGCCGAGTTGTCAATCCGCAACTGCGCAACGGCAAGGCCACGAAGGCGAGCGACTATCTCTTCGAAGGCTACGAGCTCGAGGATGCGCTCGAGCAGGCGAACGCGGCGCTCGAAGACGACCTCACCGTGAGCGAGGGTGACGGACGGTCCGAGCACTGCCTGCCGTTCACCCGCGAGGAGTGTCTGAAGCCGCTCGAGGCCTGGTTCTTCGGTCGCTCGGCCTAGAGGACTTCGCCGGCCACTCGAGGTTCGCGTCGGGGATCGGATCCCCGTGCGGATCGTGCGTCGGAAAGCCGAGCGCCTTGTCGATCCGCGCTTCGAGCTCTTCGGAGATCGCGTGCTCGAGCTTGTCGGCTTCCTCGTGGACGTCGTCGACCGACACGCCGAGCGTCTCCGCCAGATAGAGCTCGAGCAGCCGGTGGTGCCGGATCACCTCGATCGCGACGCGCTCGCCTGCCGCCGTCAGCGAGATGCCCTTGTACGGCGGGTGCTCCGCGAGCCCGAGCGCGGCGAGCTTCTTCACCATCGCGCTCGCCGACGCCGGCGACACCTCCTGCGCGCGCGCGAGCGCCGTGACGCCGACCGGCTCGCCGATCTGCGCGAGCTTGTAGATCTCGCGGAGGTAGTGCTGGATCGACTCGGTCAGCGGCTCCTGCGACACAGCCCCATGGTAGGCCACTAAGGTCCCGCCGCATGCTGATCCGGGTGGGCTTCAGCGCGGATCCCGACGACGCGTTCATGTTCTGGGGGCTCGCCTCGGGAACCGTCGACGCTCGCGGCTACGAGTTCGAGCCCGTGATCGACGACATCCAGTCGCTGAACGAGCTCGCGCTCGAGGGGCGCCTCGAAGTGACGGCGATGTCGGCGGCGACGTATCCGCTCGTGCAGGACCGCTACCTGCTGCTGCCGCACGGCGCGAGCATCGGGTCGGGTTACGGGCCGATCGTCGTCGCGCGCGAACTGCTCTCGCTCGACGAGCTGCGCGCGACGGAGATCGTGATCCCGGGGAAGCTCACGACGGCGTTCCTCGTGCTGAAGCTGGCACTCGGCGCCGACGTCGCGCATCGCGTGCTCCCGTTCGACGAGATTCAGCCGGAGGTCGCGGCCGGCCGCGCGAAAGCGGGCCTGCTGATCCACGAAGGGCAGCTGACGTATCGGGACGAAGGCCTCGAGAAGTGCCTCGACCTCGGCGAGTGGTGGCTGCTCGAAACGGGCCTGCCGCTCCCGCTCGGCGTCAACACGGTGCGGCGCGACATCGGCGAGCAGGCCGTGCGCGAGGTGTCGCAGATCCTGCGCGAGTCGATCGATGCCGCGCTCGAGCAACCGCGAGGAGGCGCTCGAGTACGCGCTCGGCTTCGGCCGCGGCATGGACGCGGACCGCGGCGATCGCTTCATCGAGATGTACGTCAACGAGCAGACGCTCGACTACGGCGACGAGGGCCGCGAGGCGATCCGCGAGCTGCTGTCGCGCTCGTCCGGCGACGTACGGCTTGAATGGGCGGAATGACTCAGGGCAGTTGTCCTTGCCGGCGTTCGCACGCCGATCGGGCGGTACGGCGGCGCGCTCGTCGCGGCGTTCGCCCGGACGATCTCGCTGCGCTTGCGATTCGAGAAGCCGTTGCAGCGCTCCGGTGTTCCTGCCGAGCAGATCGAGGACGTCTACTTCGGCGCCGCGAACCAGGCGGGCGAGGACAACCGGAACGTCGCGCGCATGGCGGCTCTGCTCGCAGGGCTGCCGGACTCGGTCGCCGGCGTGACGGTGAACCGCCTTTGCGCGTCCGGGCTTGCCGCTGTCGTGTCTGCGTGTCACGCGGTGATCGCCGGCGACGGCGAGCTCTTCGTCGCGGGCGGCGCCGAGTCGATGTCGCGCGCGCCGCTCGTGACGGCGAAGCCGGAGAAGGAGTTCGCGCGCGGCGATCGCACGATGTACGACACGACACTCGGGTGGCGGTTCACCAATCCGAAGCTGGCGGAGATGTTCCCGCCGGAGGCGATGGGCGAGACCGGCGAGAACGTCGCCGAGCAATACGGCGTCTCGCGCGAGGATCAGGACGCGTTCGCGCTCGCGTCGCAGCAGCGTTGGGCAGCGGCTGCCGAGGCGGGCCGCTTCGACGACGAGCTCGTGCCGGTCGGCGACTTCGCGCGCGACGAGCATCCGCGCCCCGACACGTCGCTCGAGAAGCTTGCGACGCTGAAGCCGGCGTTCCGCGAGAACGGCACCGTCACCGCGGGCAATTCGTCCGGCATCAACGACGGCGCAGCCGCGGTCGTGATCGCGTCCGAGGAGAAGGCGCGCGAGCTCGGCATCGAGCCGCTCGGGACGTTCGTCGGCAGCGCCGTCGCGGGGGTCGATCCGCGCGTGATGGGGATCGGGCCGATCCCCGCCGTGCGCAAGCTCCTCGCGCGCGCCGGCGTCGATGCCTCTGAGCTGGATCTCGTCGAGCTGAACGAAGCGTTCGCGTCACAGAGCCTTGCAGTGATCCGTGAGCTCGGGCTCGATCACGACAAGGTGAACGTGAACGGCGGCGCGATCGCGCTCGGCCATCCGCTCGGGATGAGCGGCGCACGACTCGTCGTCTCGCTGCTGCACGAGCTGCGCCGCCGCGGCGGCCGCTACGGCCTCGCGACGCTCTGCGTCGGCGTCGGCCAGGGGCAGGCGGCGCTCTTCGAGCGCTTGTAGCGCGTGACAAGAGCGGGGGCTATCGTCCGCAAGCTACGACGATGCGCCCCGAGTCGGCCGTAAGGCCTCTCTGGGGCTACCCCAGGGGAACATGTGTCATGAAGGCAGAACAGCGCAGGTGGTTCGGGCGACTACATCGCCGTCTCCACACTGCACGACAGGAGTAGTCGGGGCGCGTCGTCGTGCCTGAATCTTCAGCCGCTGCGGATGCGCTGGCGCGGGCGTTTCTCGCCGGTGAGTGGAGTCACGCCGCGATGAAAGCTCGCGGGCGTGACGTTTTCGGCAAGACGCCCCGGTGGCTCTCCCGCGTTGTCGCGGAGGTGCTCGCCCTCTATCACCGGGCGCCGCTCGATCGTCCTCGAGAGCTTGCGGCAGTTATCGACGCGATTCTCCGCGATCGACAGGTTCGAGCGATTCCGCCGGTACGACGCTGGTTCACGTTCGAGCCGGCGATGGGTCGCAAGGTGTGGCCGGTCCCGGATCTCGCGAGCATCGCCGAGGTCGCTGCGTTCGTCGAGGTGGACATCGGCAACCTCGAATGGCTGGCCGACCCGCGCTGCTGGGAGCGAAGCGCGACGCCGGAGAAGCTCCGCCACTACCGGTACACCTGGCATACGCGCACGCGATCGGTCCCGAGGCTCATCGAGCGTCCGAAACCCGTCCTCAAGGGAATCCAGCGGCGGATTCTCCATGAGATCCTGGAGCTGATCCCGCCGGATGAGGCAGCGCATGGGTTCCGGCGCGGGC
The DNA here is from genome assembly GCA_963707525.1 of uncultured Actinomycetes bacterium. Classification (GTDB taxonomy): domain Bacteria; phylum Actinomycetota; class Thermoleophilia; order Gaiellales; family Gaiellaceae; genus Palsa-739. Next base: position 143,763 of record CAVPQJ010000003.1, read on the forward strand.
GGTCGGTCGTGACGCACGCGTCGTCTCACACGGGCAATCGCATAGTGCTGCGCTTCGATCTCGAACATTTCTTCGCGTCTGTCGGGACCGGGCGGGTATACGGGATCTTTCGCACGGCGGGATATCCCGAGAGCGTCGCGCACGTGCTCACGTCTCTCTGCGTCAACGTCGTGCCGTATGCGACCTGGGCGCAGGCCGCGATCCCCGATGACGAGCGGCTTCTTGCGGCGCACGGCAGGCTCGGCCGGCAGCTTGCGTCGCCGCATCTTCCCCAAGGCGCGCCGTCGTCGCCGGCGCTCGCCAGTCTCGCCGCGGTGGCGTTAGACCGCAGACTTCGCGGCTTAGCTGCACGCTTCGACGCGACGTACACGCGCTACGCGGACGACCTTGCCTTCTCTGGAGACGAACGACTGGTGGCCGCCGCAAAGACGATCCGCGCGGCAGTTGGAGAGATCGTGCGCGACGAGGGCTTCCGGCTCAACGCGCGGAAGTCTCGTCTCATGAGCAACGCCGGACGGCAAGAGCTGTGCGGCGTTGTGGTCAATGCGCACGTGAATGTCGCACGTCGAGATTACGACCGGCTGAAGGCCGTCGTGCACAACGCGGCCACACGCGGGCCGCAGGATCTCGACCGCGCGCAGCTTCTCGGCCGCATTGCCTGGGTCGAGTCGGTCAACCCGCGCCGCGGGGCGCGACTGCGCGAGCGCTTTGCTCACATCGACTGGGCGGCTTAGCCGACGGGCGGACGGATGTAGATGACGTCTTCGTGCTTGGTCGGCACGAACGGCGCGCCGATCAGCATCACGAGACGCTCGACGTAGCCGAAGAGCTCGCCGCCGTCGTCATCCGCCTGCACCTCGATGCCGAGGTCGTCGTGCGGCTCCGCCTTGAGGCCATTTTCGCGCAGGAGCTCGAGGAGCTTGTCCCGGTCCGGGATCCTGGCTGACTCGACGTCGATCGTGCTCGACATGCCGTGCTCCTCTCGCTTCGTCTTCGGATCCAATACCTCTCCGTTCAGGGCCGGAGAGAAACGTCCTGCCCTATCTCGGATCCAGAGTGTGGCACCTCCGCGCCCGCAGACCGCAATCGGTAATTTCCGGTTCATGGCGGTCACGACGGGCAGCGAGTACGGCCTCTTCATCAACGGGGAGAGCGTCGAGCCCGCCTCGGGCGAGCATCGCGCCCTCATCGAGCCGGCGACAGGCGAGACGCTCGGCCGCACGGCGATGGCAGGCCATGCCGACATCGACAGCGCTGTCGACGCCGCCCGGGCCGCCCTCGACGGGCCATGGGGCCGAACGCCGCCGACCGAGCGTTCTCGTCTGCTGCACGCGCTCGCCGACGCGATCCATGCGAATCGAAAGGAGCTCGCCGAGCTCGAGTCGCGCAACGTCGGCAAGGCGATCTCGTCGGTCAAGGCCGAGGTGGGCGGCGCCGTCGAGAACTTCCGCTTCTTCGCGTCGGTGATCGGCTCGATCGGCGGCCGCTCGAATTCGGTCGGCGGCTCGCTGCTGACGTACTCGTTGAAGGAGCCCGTCGGCGTCGCTGCGCAGATCGTGCCGTGGAACTACCCGCTGCTCATGTCGGTGTGGAAGCTGTCGCCCGCGCTCGCAGCCGGTTGCTCGGTCGTGCTGAAGCCCGATCCGCAAACGCCGCTGAGCGTCCTGCGCGTGGCCGAGCTCGCGACCGAGGTCGGCTTCCCCGCGGGCGCGATCAACATCGTCCCCGGCGACGGTCCGGGCGCCGGTGCATATCTCGTCCGGCATCCGGGGGTCGACAAGGTTGCGTTCACCGGCTCGACGAAGACGGGCGGCGAGATCATGCGGCTCTGCTCGGAGCCGATCAAGCGGCTTACGCTCGAGCTCGGCGGCAAGAGCCCGAACCTCGTGTTCGCGGATGCGAACCTCGATGACGCGATCCCGAGCTCGGTGTGGTCGATCTACTACTCGGCCGGCCAGAGCTGCGAGGCGCGCTCGCGCGTGCTCGTCGAAGCGTCGCTCTACGACGAGTTCGTGTCGCGCTTCGCCGACTACGCGAGGCAGATTCGCGTTGGCGACCCGCTCGACGCGGAGACGCAGATGGGCTCGCTCATCTCGACGGCGCATCGCGACCGCGTGCACGGCTTCGTCGAGCGCGGCCTGAAGGAAGGCGCTGAAGTCGTCGCCGGCGGCGAGTTCGGCGACGGCAAGGGCGCGTTCTACCGGCCAACCGTGCTCGCGAAGGTCGACAATGCGATGGAGGTCGCGCAGGAAGAGATCTTCGGGCCAGTCGTGACGGTGATTCCCGTTCGAGGACGAGAAGGATGCGATCCGGATCGCGAACGACGTGCGCTACGGCCTGTTCGCGACGGTCTGGACCGGCGACCCCGCACGCGGACATCGCATCGCGCGGGCGATCAAGGCCGGCATGGTCGGCATCAACATGCCGTTCACCGCCTTCCCCGGCATTCCGTTCGGCGGCTACAAGCAGTCCGGCTTCGGACGCGAGCTCTCGATCGACACGCTCGATCTGTACCTCGAGACGAAGGGCGTGCTCGTCTCGACCAGCGCCAAGCCGTTCAACCCGTTCGGGCTGTAACGGCCGACATGCAGACCGACGTCGTGCGACCAGGTCGCGACGAGGTCGCGACCTGGTCGCTGCCGTTGGATCGATGACGCGAACGCATCCGCGCGTACGCGGCGGTTACGTCGCGCGCTACGCGAGTCTCGTCTTCGGCCTGTTCCTGTTCGCGCTCGCGATCGTGCTCATCCTCGAGTCGAAGCTCGGCCTCTCACCGTGGGATGTGCTGAACCAGGGAATCGCGAAGCACTCGCCGCTCTCCTTCGGGATGGCGAACGTCGCCGTCGCGATCGTCGTCCTCGGCATCGCGTGGTCGCTCGGCGGTACGCCCGGCGTCGGAACCGTTGCCAACGCGCTGCTCGTCGGCTCGTTCATCCAGCTCCTGACGGCGATCCACGCCGTCACGCAACTCGCGCACGACGGCCTCGGCGGTGCGCATCCCGCTGCTCGTCGGCCGGCATCGTTCTGATCGGTCCCGCGTCGGCGTTCTACATCGGCGCCGATCTCGGCGCGGGTCCGCGCGACACGCTCATGCTCGTCGGAGCCAGGCGCACGCGCTTCCGTATCGGGATCGTGCGCGCAACGCTCGAGCTGTGCGCGCTCGGCGCCGGCATCGCGCTCGGCGGCACCTTCGGCGTCGGCACCGTCCTCTTCGCCCTGCTCGTCGGGCCTATCGTCGAAGCGTCGTTCGCGGTCCTCGCGCGCACGCCGATCGCTGTCCCCTCGCCCGATCCGGTTCCGGTCGTCATCGCCGAGTAGGGAAGAAACCTCAGGGCTGGGCCGTCAGGTTCAAAATCGCACCGCATCGGCGTAATGTCGGGGCGGTTCAAAACCGACCCTGAGGAGGGGCAATGGCCATATCGGCTCTCGAAGGTCTCACGACAGCGGTGAAGGGACGCGTCGTCGAGCGCGGGGACTCGGGCTACGACGAGGCCCGTGCGCTCTACAACGGGATGATCGACAAGCATCCGGCTGCGATCGCGTATTGCGTCGACGACGCGGACGTCGCGGCCGCGATCGGCTTCGCGCGCGAGCGCGGGCTACGACTCGCCGTCCGTTGCGGCGGACACAACGGCGCAGGGCTTGCGAGCGTCGACGACGGGCTCGTGATCGACCTGTCGTCGATGAACGAGGTCACCGTCGATCCTAGCGCGCGCATGGTTCGCGTGCAGGGTGGCGCGAAGTTCGGAGAGGTCGACCGCGCGACCTACGAGCATGGGTTCGCGGTTCCGGCCGGAATCATCTCGACCACCGGCGTCGGCGGCCTCACGCTCGGCGGCGGCATCGGCCATCTCTCCCGCGGCGCCGGCCTGACGATCGACAATCTCGTCGCCGCGACCGTCGTTCTCGCCGACGGCTCGATCGTGCAGACCGACGCCGAGCGTGATCCCGACCTTTTCTGGGCGATTCGCGGCGGCGGCGGAAACTTCGGCGTCGTCACGTCGTTCTCGTTCCGCGGACATCCAACCGCGAAGACGATGCAGGCGGGACCGGTGCTCTACGACATCGGCGACGCGACTGAGCTGCTTCGCTGGTACCGCGACTTCCTGCCGGCGCAGCCGGACGGGTTGACGGGCTTCTTCGCGTTCCTCTCGATTCCGCCAGGCCCGCCGTTCCCCGAGGAGCTTCATCTCCGCAAGGTCTGCGGCATCGTCTGGTGCTACAACGGCGAGGACGACTCGCCCGCGTTGCGCGAGGCGCGCTCGTGGGGCACGCCGCTCCTCGACGGCATCGCACCGGTTCCGCTGCCCGACTGGAACGCCGCCTTCGACGGGGTGTATCCCGCCGGCGACCAGTGGTACTGGCGCGGCGAGTTCGTGAAGTCGATCCCGGATGCCGCGATCGAGCAGCACGTGAAGTTCGGCGAGGCGATGCCGACCTGGAAGTGCACGATGCACCTGTATCCAGTCGACGGTGCGGGGTCGCGCGTCGGCAGCGACGAGATGGCGTGGGCGTACCGGGATGCGATCTGGTCCCAGGTCATCGCCGGCGTCGATCCGGATCCGGCCAACGCGGACGCAATCCGGAACTGGGCTGTGAGCTACTCCGATGCAGTGCGCCCGCACACGCTCGGCACCGGCTACGTCAACTTCCAGATGCAGGAGACCGGCGACAAGGTGCGCGCGATGTACGGGCCGAACTACGACCGTCTCGCGAAGATCAAAGGCAAGTACGACCCGGACAACGTGTTCAGCGTCAATCAGAACATCGTTCCTGCCTAGACATCTCGTATTGCAGGCGAGCGCCGGCGCAGTGCAGCGCCGGCGCTCGCGAGCACGACGAGCCCGATCGCGAGCCACGAGCGAGTGCGGAGATGCTCGTGCAGAAAGAGCGCTCCGGCGGCTGCCGCGACCGCCGGCTCGAGCGACAGCACGACGCTGAAGACGTGCGACGGTAGACGGCGTAGCGCTTCGAGCTCGAGCGACCACGGCAGAGCCGACGACAGCAGGCCGACGCCGACCGCGGCACCGACGAGCTGCGCGTCGCGCAGGTGATGCCCCGCGGAGATGATCCCCCACGGCGCCATGAGCACCGCGCCGATGACCATCGCCGGCGCGAGCCCCGTCGCGCCGCTGAACGCTCGGCCGACGCGGACGCTGAGGAGGATGTAGAGCGCCCAGAAGAAACCGGCGACCGCGGCGAGCACGATGCCGAGCGGCTTGACCGTCGCGCCACCGCCGTTCGCAAGCAACGCGACGCCCGACGCTGCGAGGACGACCCAGACGAAGTCGACAGCCTTCCGCGAGCCGATCACGGCGACCGCGAGCGGCCCGAGAAACTCGACCGTGACGACGACACCGAGCGGCGCGCGATCGAGCGCCTCGTAGAACGTGATGTTCATCGAGACGAGCACAACGCCGAGCGCGCCGACGAGCCTCAGCTCGCTCTGCGGACGCCCGCGCAGTTGCGGGCGCGCGATCGCCCAGAGCGCGGCGGAGCCGAAGAGGAGCCGCAAGAAGACGACGCCCGGCGGCCCGAGCTGGGGGAAGAGGGTCTTGGCGACGGCCGCGCCGCCCTGCACCGAGCAGGCGGCCGCGAGCACGAGCCCGACGGCAGAGGCGCGTCTCTCGCGCACTTACTTCTTCAACGAGAGCGCGGCGCCGACACCGAGCAGCGCGATCCCGAGCACGCGCGGCCAGTGGAGCGGGATCTTCGTGGAGCCGAAGAGGCCGAAGCGGTCGATTGCCGCCCCCATCAGGAGCTGGCCGGCGATGAGGATCCCTACAGTCGCCGCCACGCCAAGGCGTCCGCCGGCATACGTGATCGTGAACACGATCAGCAGGCCCAGGAGGCCGCCCATCAGCATCCACCACGGGTGGTTGAACGCATCGCGGTAGGCGACGAAGCTCTGCCGGAAGAGGAGCAGCAGCACGACCGATACGACCGCCGTGAAGAGTGTTGCGAACGCGACCGCGCCCACGATCGAGATCCGGTCGCCGAGCTGCGACATCATCGACACCTGCACTGCGCCGGCGAGCCCCGCGACCACGGACAACAATACGGCTAGCGCGCTCCCCGTCACGACGAGAGACGATAGTAGTCTCCGTCAGCCAGCGATCGAAAGGAAACGATGTATCGCGTGATCGTCTTGTACGAGCAGGAGCCCGATCAGGATTCGTACGCCGAGCACGTCGAGGTGTGCAAGCAGGTCCCGAATTCGGTGTTCCGACACGGCAAGGTGACTGGAGCTCCGATGGGTGAGCCCGCGCATGCCTATTACGCCGAGTGGGAGTTCGCCGACGGCGACGCGTTCAAGAGCGGGACCCGGAGCGAGGAGTTCATGGCGACCGGCAAGGACGCGTACAAGCGCGGCTTCCCGCAGCCGAGCGTGGAGTTCGCACAGCTGGCATGAGCGAACCCGACGCGCCGCTCCCGGTTGACCCGTCGGAGCTGGGCTTCGAGCGCATCCGCTACGAGAAGGCCGGCTATCGCGCCACCGTCACGCTCAACCGGCCGGAGGTGCTGAACGCGTTCGACTTCAAGATGCTGCGCGAGCTTGCTCGCGCCTTCGAGGACGCGAGCTGGGATGACGACATCCGCGTCGTCGTCGTTACCGGTGAGGGACGTGCGTTCTGCGTCGGAGCCGACCTCAAGACGTGGGGCGCCGAGCTACTCGACAATCCGCGGCTCTACTGGAAATGGTTCGGCGCGTTCAAGGACATGCACGACCGCTTGCGCGAGATCGGGAAGCCGACGGTCGCACGCATTCAGGGCATCGCAGTCGGCGGGGGCAACGAGTTGCAGATGGGGTGCGATCTCGCCGTCATGGTCGACGATGCCTTCATCCGCCACGTTGGCGCCGAGCACGGCTCCGTCCCCGCTGGAGGTGCGACGCAGTGGCTGCCGATCATGGTCGGCGATCGCCGCGCGCGCGAGATTCTCATGCTGTGCGAGGAGATCCCGGCGGCACTCGCCGCGGAATGGGGGCTCGTCAACTACGTCGTTCCCCGCGCCGAGCTCGATGCGAAGGTTGACGAGTCGTCGAGAAGCTCGCGGCCAAGCTTCCGCAGACGATGCGCTACATGAAGCAGCAGCTGAACTGGTGGCGTGACATCTCGTGGCACGAGACGATCGGTCACGCGCGCGACTGGCTCTCCCTCTCGATGCTGAACGATGAGGCGAAGGAGGCGATCCAGGCATTCCTGGACAAGAAGAGCTAGTCCTCGTCGAGCGCACGGCCAGGGTCGGCGTCGTGCTGATGAACCGGCCGAAGCAGCTGAACGCTCTGTCGGGCGAGTTGATGGACGCCGTCATCGGCGCGCTGCAGGAGCTCGACGCCGACCCGGAGATTCGCGCGATCGTGCTCGGCGGCGGCGAACGCGCCTTCGCGGCGGGCGCGGACATCGCCGAGCTCGCCGCAGGAACGCCGATCTCGCTCTACGAGAACCGGTCGCATCGAGCAGTGGGACAGGATCCGCGACCTGCGGACGCCTGTCGTCGCAGCCGTCTCCGGCTTCTGCCTTGGCGGCGGCTGCGAGCTCGCGATGCTCTGCGACCTGATCGTCGCCTCGGAGACCGCGAAGGTTCGGCCAGCCCGAGATCAACCTCGGCGTGCTGCCTGGTGCCGGCGGCACGCAGCGGCTCACACGCGCGGTCGGCAAGTCGATCGCGATGGACATGATCCTGACCGGCCGCACGATCAGCGCGCGCGAGGCGCTCGGGCTTGGTCTCGTCGCGCGCGTCGTCGCGAGGGAGGCGTGGCTCGACGAGGCGAAGCGCGCGGCCGCCGAGATCGCGTCCAAGGGGCCGATCGCGGTGAGACTTGCAAAGGAGGCCGTCGACCAGGCGTTCGAAGCGCCGCTCAGCGTCGGGGTCGAGTTCGAGCGGCGCGCGTTCTATCTCGCGCGCGCGTCCGAGGACGCGACCGAAGGGTCTGACCGCGTTCGTCGAGAAGCGGCCGCCCGACTTCAAGGGCCGGTAGTGAAGCCCCTGTTCCTCCTGACCGTCGCGGTTCTGTGCAGTACCGCGCTCGCTGCGACCGCGCGCGCCGAGTCGCCGTCGGACCTCTTCGCCGGTGCGGGCGTCTTTCTCGACAACCCTGGGAACCTGCCGGGCCCCTGGGGCCTCGCCACGACGCTCGAGGCGAATCACTTCAGGTGGATCGCTTTCCACGTGAACAACGGCCACTCCCAGTCCGACATCCCCTCCGACTGGATCCCGGTGTTTCGCGCCCACGGGATCGCCGTCGGGGGCTGGGGGTATGAGGACGGGCAGCCGCGCTACGAGGCGGTGCTCGCCTACCTCGCCGTGGAGCAATACGGGCTCGACTTCTTCATCGCCGATGCGGAGTCGCCGTACGAGCAGACGAAGAAGTTACATGGGTGGGGACGCTCGAAGATCTTCGTCGACACGTTCCGCTCGTTCGAACCGACGCTACCCGCTGCGCTCACGACATACGGTGCGGCAACGGCGCCCTGGGTCCTCCCGATCGACTACGCGAGCTGGCGGAACGCCGGGTTCGATCTGCTCCCGCAGGCGTACTACAACCAATTTCCGAAGGCGTACCGGCCTGACATGACCGTCGCGCATGCAGTCCGCGCGGGTTGGCCGCTCGACCGCGTGCATCCCGTGCTCGGTGTGTATCGCCACTACGCTGCTGCGAACTACGTGCCACTCCTCGCCGGCCTTGGCACGCTCGGGTTCTCGGTCTTTCTCGCCGACCAGGCGACCGCCGCGGACTACGCCGCGCTCGGGCCGCTCGCCGCCGCATCGTCGCGGTAGTGTCCACGCATGGCTGAGGTCGAGGTCGCACGCGACGGCGCAGTCCAGACGATCACGCTCAACCGTCCGGACGTCCTGAACGCGTTCAACCGCGCGCTGCACAAGGCATTGCGGGAGGCGCTGAAGGAGGCACGCGATCCCGAGGTGCGGGCCGTGGTGCTGACCGGCGCCGGCCGCGGCTTCTCGGCGGGGCAGGATCTGAAGGAGTTCGGCGAGGCGGGAGACGTCGGCGACGCGCTGCGCGAGTCGTATCACCCGAATGTGCTCGCGATCCGTGCGCTCGAGAAGCCCGTGATCGCCGCGGTGAACGGCGTCTGCGCGGGAGCCGGCCTGTCGCTTGCCTGCGTGTGCGACTTTCGCATCGCTGCGGACGACGCGAGCTTCGTGCCCGGCTTCATCGGAATCGGTCTCGTTCCCGACGCCGGCGGCACCTACTTCTTGCACCGGCTCCTCGGGGCGTCGCGCGCCTTCGAGTGGATGTCGTCGAACCGCCGGCTCACTGCCGCCGAGGCGCATGCGTGGGGTCTCGTCTCCGAGGTGGTCGAGGCGGATGCACTGCAGACGCGCGCTGCCGAGCTCGCAGCGACGTATGCCGCGCTGCCGACGCGCGGGATCGGCATGACGAAACGTCTCTTCGACCACGCCGACAACGCGACGCTCGAGGAGCAGCTCGAGCTGGAAGCGCAGCTGCAGGCGGCGGCGACGCAGACGGAGGACTTTCGGCGAAGGCGTCGCGGCGTTTCTCGAGAAGCGCGCGCCTCAATTCAAGGGGCGCTGATTCACCCGCTGCTAGCCAGCTGCGCGCAGACGTGCATGCCGAGGGCGGCCGCGGCCTGACGGCTCTGGCTGCCCGCCAGCTGCGCCTCCGAGGCCGCTGCCGTCACAGACGGGAAGTCGCGCCGCTGCGCCGCCTCACCGAGATTGCGGAGTGCCTTTGCGACCCGTCGGTCGGCCGCGAGCCATGCCTTCACCGCAGCGGCGTCGCCCGACGGCGGCTTCAGCGCCTCGAGCTTGCGGAGGGCAGCCTCGTAGATCGGCAGCGTCTTGCTCACGTACTGCACGATCTTCGTGTACGAGCGTGGTTGCGGGAGACCTTTCGTCTGCGAGGTGTATGCCGAGCACACGGCGTCCGCGCGCTTGACGAAGTCGGAGTGCGACAGGTTCCCGCCCCCGCAGCCGGCGAGCGCGATCAGCGCTGCAAGAGCCCAAGCACTTCGCCCGGCTCCGGAAAGCGGTTGACGTCGTGCTTGGAGAAGACGAGCTTGCCGTCGTGCACGACGTCGAACTGCCCCGACCGTCCCGCTGCGATCGTCGCGTCGAACCCTTGCTCCTTCAGCTCGGCCGCGAGACTCGCGGCCCGGCGGTCGTACCCGCTTCAGACTGGGCAATAGAAGATCTCGACGCTCATCCGCGAGAGCGTTGCAGACGCGCTGGACGCTGGGCAAGGCTCAGGCGGCGGAAAGGGCTTCGGCGCCGGAAGGTCCGAGTTCTCCTCGTGCTCTGCCGCAACGAGGTACCGCCGGCTGTCGGCGACGATCTCGTCGTAGAGCTCGCCCGTCACCCGGACGCGGAGCAGGCACTCGGGGTGCGTGCATTCGCAAAAGAACTCGTATGTGCCGGAGACGAAGCCGAACCTGCGGCTGACGTCGCGGATGCGCTCGTTGACTTCGCGGAAGAGAGCACGCTTCCGGACGGCTGGGTCGGTCACAGTTGGCTCCTCGAGTGGTAGAACGGTCTGTCTATCACAAGTAAGACTGGTCTGTCCATCTTTCGTATAGGGTTAAACCCGTGAGCGCCGAGCCCCTCGCCCGCGACCGAATCCTCGAGAGCGCCTACGAGCTCTTCTCGACGAGGGGCGTCCGCGCGGTCGGGATCGAGGAGGTGATCGAGCGGGCCGCCGTCGCGAAGGCGACGCTCTACCGGCACTTCCCGTCGAAGGACGAGCTCGTGCTCGCCTTCCTCAAGCAGCGCGAGGTGGTCTGGACACACGGCTGGGTCGAGGCCGAGGCGCGCAAGCGCGGTGCGACTCCCGAAGAGTGCCTGCTCGCGATCTTCGATCTCTTCGACGAGTGGTTCCACCGGCCGGACTTCGAGGGCTGCTCGTTCGTCAACATCCTGCTCGAGACGGCCGAATCTCAAGCATCCGGTGGGCCGTGCGAGCGCCGACCACCTCGAGAACATCCGCTCCGTCCTCCGCTCCCTCGCCGACGAGGCAGGTCTGCGCTCGAGCGACGAGTTCGCGCGCTCGTTCCACATCCTGATGAAGGGCTCGATCGTCCAGGCCGGCGAGGGCGACGTCGACGCTGCGAGGCGCGCGCAGGCAATGGCGCGCGACCTGATCGAGAAATTCCGCTAGACCCTCCTAAAAAGGGATTGCGGCCCCGGTTCGCGTCGCCGATGCTCCGTTCGAAGACAACGGGGGGAGTCGCAGTGCGCATCAAGCTCTCGGATGCGGGCCACGTGGAGCGGCTGCTTGGCCTTTCTCGCGTTCGACACCAATGTGATCGTCACCCAGATCGCCCTCGACGAGGTCGAGGTGTCGTTTCTCGGCTCGCTGAACGCGAATGCGCAGGTGATGCAGTCGGAGCTCCGGCTCCGGATGTGGCTCGCGGCGCATCCCGACGTGATTGCGGTGATGCAGGAGTACTGGCTCGTACGGCCTCGAGGGCGTATCTTTCCGTCGGGGAAGGAGTCTTCTGATGTCGTGGTCTCTCAAGGGAACCGTGCTCGTCGCGTGCAACTGCGATTACGGCTGTCCGTGCAACTACAACGCGCGCCCGACGACGGGCGACTGCGAGGGCGGCTGGATGTGGATCGTCGACAAGGGAGAGCACGACGGCGTGAAGCTCGACGGGCTCGCGCTCTGCGTGTTCGCCGACTGGCCCGGCGCGATCCACGAGGGCAACGGTGTCGCCGTCGCGTTCATCGACGAGCGCGGCGACGACGATCAGCGCGCGGCGCTGACGAAGCTCGTCCGCGGCGAAGAGGGCGGCCCGTGGGGGATCTTCATCAACACGTATACGCTCGACGGTCCGCATCCGGTCGCGATCAACGTCGAGCTCGCAGAGCACCAGTCGAAGCTGTCGATCCCGGGAGCCGTCGAGCTGGAGATGGCACCGATCGCGAACCCGGTAACCGGGGCGGAGGTTCACCCCGGAACGGTTCTGCCGGAAGGCCTCGTGTTCAACGAGGGCTACTACGCGACGTCGACCGTGTACACCGTGAAGAACGGCGGCGTCTCGTTCGATCACTCCGCGCAAGAACACCGAGTACGCGCCGTTCGCCTACTCGGGCTAGAGTCGTGCCATGGCGGTCACGCCCGAGACGCGCCGCTGGGACGAGCTCTTCGCCGCCCGCACGCGCGGGGACGTCGGCGAAGGGATCGCAGCCATCCTCGCGTTCCTCGGCGTGCCCGACCTGATCTCGTTCGCAGGCGGCTTCCCCGACCCGCTCACGTTCCCGCGCGAGCGCGCGTCGGCGCTGCTCGCGGAGTTCGCCGCTGCGGGCGAGGCGAGCGCGTTCCAGTACGCGCCTACGCGCGGGCTCGCCGGCCCGCTCGACGCGCTGGCAGGCCGGCTCGAGACGCTTGCAGGGCCGCCGTCCGGCCGACGACGAGCTGCGTGATCACGAGCGGTGCGATCGAAGGGCTCGAGCTCATCTGCAAGTCGTTCCTCGACCGCGGCGATCTGGTCGTCGTCGAAGGCCCGACGTACCTCGGTGCGATCATGGCCTTCCGCGGCTTCGAGGCAGACGTCGTTGCAGTCCCGATGGACGAGCACGGGCTGCAGGTCGACGAGCTGGAGCGGCGCCTCGCCGAGGGCCTGCGCCCGAAGCTCCTCTACACGATCCCGGACCACCAGAACCCGGCGGGGGTCAGCCTCTCCGCCGAGCGACGCGCGCTGCTCGTTGAGCTCGCGCGGCGTCACGGCTTCCTGATCGTCGAGGACGTCGCGTACCGCGAGCTCGGCTTCGACGACGATGCACCGCCGAGCTTGTGGAGCGCCGCACCGGATGTCGTCGTGCAAACCGGCACGACGTCGAAGACGTTCTTTCCCGGCGTGCGGCTCGGCTGGGCGGTCGGGCCTGCCGAGGTGTCTGCGCAGCTCGTCGCGGCGAAGCAGAACACCGACCAGTGCGCGGGCGCGCTCGGACAGCGGCTCTTCGAGGAGTACGTGCGCCGCGGCTGGATCGACGAGCAGCTCGCGCAGTCACGCGCGCTCTACCGGCGCAAGTGCGAGCGCATGCTCGCGGCGCTCGAGCGCTCACATGCCGGCGGATGCGCGCTGGACGCGTCCGCAGGGCGGCTTCTTCTCGTGGCTGACGCTGCCGGACGGCGGCGACGCCGGCGACCTCGCGAAGCGAGCGGTCGAGCGTCGGCGTCGGCATCGTCCCCGGCTCGCTCTTCTTCCCGGACGGGCGCGGCGGCGACAACGTGCGGTTGTCGTTCAGCCTCGTCGACGAGGCGCTGATCGACACCGGGATCGAGCGGCTCGCGTCGCTCGTCCGTTCCGGCTAGCGGACGCGCTCGACGTCGTGAAGCGCGACGCCGTAGCGGAATGCAAAGGTCTGCTGTGATTCGGGAAGCACGCTCGGGCCAAAGTCTCCGAGCAGCAGGCGTAGGCCGCCTGCGAGGAAGCTTGCGGCTTCCTCTTCCGAGCTGCCGGGGCAGGCGAGGCTGAGGTCGGTTCCGTTCGTTGCGAGCTCGCGGGCGGCTTGGATGGTGAGAGCCGGTTCGAGTGCGCCGCTGAGACGTTGCTGGTGGAGAGCATCGAGGGCGGCGTCGCGCAGACTATTCGGGTCGCCACCGCGTTCTGCGTCGCGCCAGCACCAGCCGGCGAATGCAAGCTGCCAGAGCGCGAGTGCCTGTGGATCGTCGGTGCCGGAATAGCCGAGGGCCGCCGGCGCACCTGAAAGGAGCTCGGCACGCCGCTGCGATCTGACCGCGCTGCGTGTGTCGGTGAAGACGACGAGCCATCGACTGTGCGTGTCGGCCAGCGCCTGAGCGAACAACTCGGCCTCGTAGCCGCGCTCGGGCCGGTGTCGCGAGTTCCGCCCGGCGCTGAGGGCGTCGAGGAGGTAGCGGCCGTCGCTCCGGTGGCCGTGCCGGGCGAAGGGCACGAGGTTCGCGAGCGCGTCGGCCATGCCCACGACGCCCACGACGACGAGCACGGGCGTGTGAAGGTGCAGTCCGCCGGCTACCAGCACCGCCCCGACCACTGCCTCCGCAAGCGGGCCTGCGACCGCGAGCGCGACTTTTGTGCCGACTCCGAATCGGGCGTGGACGGCCGCCAGGCCTGCCGGAGCGTTGCGAGCAGGGCGGGGGTTGAGCTCGAGCTGCAGTCTTCTGATGCGTAGGCGCCAACGCGCCGGTGTCGCCCCCACCCGCACCGCAACGAGTCCTTCTGTTCGCGCAAGACCCACCGCGGCGTGACCGAGCTCATGGACGAGGACGAGCACCGGCGAGGCCAGGATGGCAATTCCGCCGGCGAGCGCGAGCCGCCAAGCGCCGTCGCCGTTCATCCAGTCGTTGAATCCCTGCAGAACCCCGTTCACGTCGCCCCTAAAGTCGGCACGCCGGGGCGGCACCTTGAGTGCGGGCGGCTAGATCGTCTTGAACTGCTCGAACGGCTGGCGGCAGCTCTCGCAGTAGCGGAGCGAGCGGCACGGCGTCGGACCGAAGATGTTCTCGAGCTTCGTCTGCTTCGAGCCGCAATACGGGCAGCGGAAGACGTTCGACTGCAGCTGCACGAGCTTCGGGGCCGACGCTTCACGCGGCGCGGGCGGCGCGAAGCCGGCGGCGCGAAGCTTCTCGCGTCCGGTGGGTGTGATCTTGTCCGTCGACCAGGAGTCGTCCTGGATCACGTGCACGTCGGGCTCGCCGCCGAGCGCCGTGACGCTCTCCTCGAGCGCACGCTTCATCACCTCGAGCGCAGGACAGCCGAGGAACGTCGGCGTGAACTCCACCCGGACATGTCCGTCGCTGACATCGACCGAACGGATGACGCCGAGATCGACGAGCGAGATGATCGGGATCTCCGGGTCGGGGATCTCCTCGAACGCTTCCCAGACCTGCTCCGCCGTCACCATTGCGCACCCGCCGGCGCCGACCGGCGTACCATCGTCATCTCGTCGTGCAACTCCGTGAACGTCGTCGTCGTGCGCGCCGCGCTCGACCGCGTCGACCGGCTCGCGTTCGAGACGCGACGCGAGCGCGTCACGTTGCGCCACCGGTAGCACGCCGAGCGCGTACGGCCACAACTCGTCGACCGCGGCGCGAAACTGCGGCGTATCGGCCAGCCGCTCGCGCCACATCTCCGCGTGCATGCGGTGGTACGCCTCCTCGCGGTTGATCTTCGCGGCGAGCCCGGCCACGCGCGCATCGCCGTCCTCCATCAACGCGGCAATGCGAATCTCGTCGGCGACCTCGTAGAGCCAGCGTCGCGCGATCGTGCGACCCCAGTCGAGCAGGTGCAGCTCGACAAGCGGCGCGCAGCGGTACTCCTCGGGCTCGCGGTCGAATGCGAGCGCGTCGGCGTCGTCGTGCGTGCGTAGGCTCGACGGAGCAAGCGCAGGAGCGGAGGTGCCGGCTTGGCCGGCGCCGGAGCGGGAAACAAGCAACTCGTACACCGCGCGCGCGTGACCGATCTCGTTCTGTGCGATCGACGAGAACGCGACATCCTCTTCGAGCATCGGCGCGATTCCCGTCCACTCGGAGTCGCGCCAGCCGATGATCAGCTCGTCGTCAGCCAGACCCAGCAGCAGCTCGTTCACGCGCCTCCTTCAGGCGTCCCTTGATCGAGTAGCCGTCGACGCGGCGGTACTTGAGGTCGAACTCGTCGGCCCAGTCGCCGACGACGTGCACTGCCGTGCGCGGGACGAGCCACAACGCGACCGACTCACCGCGCCGGCCGTACTGCTCGCGCGACCACGCCTCCGCGAACTCTGCGTCGGGTGCCTCGACGGAGCCCGCATGCTCGAACGGCTGACCCTTGCGGTCCTGGCGGAAGACCTCCCAGATCATCCCGGCTGCGGCGCCGGCAAAGCCGGCACCTCCGCTCCTTTGCGGGCTCCGTCGAGCCTACGCCCGTCAGCCAAGACCGCGTCGCGTACCCAGCGCTCCTGCTCGATGAAGCGCGCGCGGAATGCGAGCCGCTCGGCCGTGCGCGGCCCATGGCCCGTGACGACGCTCTTCAGCTCGTCCCAATCCGGCTCGCTGTACTCCCAGACGCCGTCGTCGCGCTTGCGCAGCTTCGGGTCCGGCACGGTGAGCCCGAGCTCGAGGATCTGCGGCACGTAGCCGTCGAGGAACTGTTGCCGCGCCTCCTCGTTTCCCTGCGACTTGATGCGCCACAGGAACATCGGGTCTTCCTCGGCGGCGATCGGGTTCCCGTGGAACTGCATCAGCGGTCCCCACCAGCGGTTCAGCGCTTCCTGCACGAGCTCGAACTGCTCCGGCGTGCCGGTGACCATCGCCAGGATCACGTCGCGGCCGTGGAGGATGTGGAACGACTCCTCCCAGCAGATCTTCTTCATGATCCGCGCGTACGGCGCGTACGAGCACTTGAGGAGCGCCTTCTGGCTGATGATCGCGGCCGCGTCGACGAGCCAGGCGATCACGCCGACGTCGCCCCAGGTCTTCGTCGGGTAATGGAAGACGTTGTGGAACTTCGACTTGCCCGAGATGAGGTCGGCGAGGCACTGCTCGCGCGGCTTGCCCAGGTCCTCGACGACGCGGTAGATCAGCTGCGCATGGCCGACCTCGTCCTGCACCTTTGCGGTCAGCGCGAGCTTGCGCTGGAGCGTCGGCGCACGGAGGATCCACTCGCGCTCGGGCAAGACGCCCATCAGCTCGGAGTTGCCGTGCATCTCGATGAACTTGATCAGCTTCGCCCGGTAGTCCTCCGGCAGCCAATCGGTCGTCTCGACCGCTCCGCCGCCCTGGACGTACTCGAGAAACGCCTGCTCATCGTGGGGAATCTCAGCAGCAGCCATAGTGCCTCCTGGACCGAACGATCGTTAGGGTAATCGTATCTCCGCGCGCCGCACAGAGCTAACCCGAGCCGCCGCCCGGCTCTTCGCCGAGAAGGGCTATCACGGCACGTCGGTCGGCGACCTGGCCGAGGCGCTCGGCGTCCAGAAGGGGTCGCTCTACTCGCACATCGAGTCGAAGGCCGACCTGCTCTGGGACGTCGCGCGCGAGGGCGCCGAGGCGTTCCACCTCGCGCTCGACGAGGTACCCGACGAGGGGCCGGTCGTGGAGCGAATCCGAGCGGCGCTACGCGGGCATCTCCGGGTCGTCGCGCAGCAGCTGGACGTGGCGACCGTCTTCATCCGCGAGTGGCGCTATCTCGAGGGCGAGCGGCGCGACACGCTTCATCGCCGAGCGCCGCCGGTACGAGGAGCGCTTTCGGGCGCTCTTCCGGGAGGGCCGCGAGCGAGGCGAGCTGCGCACGGATCTCGACGACGGCGCGGCGGCGCTCGTCGCGCTCTCCTCGGTGAACTGGGCGTACACCTGGCTTCGCCCCGACGCCGGAACGGACGACCTTGCCGACCGGTTCACGGCCCTCCTGCTCGACGGGATGCGCGGCTACTCCAGCTAAGGCAAAGTGGTCTCGAGGTGCAGGCAGTTCTCGTCGTCAATCCGTTCGCGTCGCGCGTCACCGACGCGCGGCTCGCCGCGGTCGTGCACGAGCTCTCGCGCGTCGCCGAGCTCGACGGTGGTGAAGACGGAGCAACCGCAACACGCAACCAAGATCGTCAGCGACGCCTCGCGTGCCGGATGCGAGGCGGTGATCGTGTTCTCCGGAGACGGCGGATTCAACGAGGCCCTGAACGGGCTCGAAGGCGATGTGCCGATCGGCTTTCTCCCCGGCGGCGGCACGAGCGTCCTGCCGCGCGCGCTCGGCCTGCCGGTCGAGCCCGTTGCCGCGGCTATGCGCCTGGCCGAGGCGATCGAGCAGGGACGGAAACGGCGCATCACGCTCGGGCGCGTCAACGGCCGGCGCTTTGCGTTCAACGCCGGGCTCGGGCTCGATGCAGAGGCCGTGCGTCGCGTCGACGAGATGGGACGCCGCGAAGACGGCAAGCGGCCGGGCGACCTCGCCTTCGTCATGGCCGTCGTCGCAGCGCTCGCTTCGCGGCGCGGTCACGTCGAGCCTTTCCTCGAGGTGAAAGGGCTCGGCCGTGCAGCGTCTGCGTTCGTCGCGAACGCCGCGCCCGTACACCTACGCGAAGCGCCTGGCGCTGCCGATCGCTCCCGAGGCCGACTTCGAGCTCGGTCTCGACGTCGTCGCGCCTGTTCGGGTGCGACGACGCTCGCTCGTTCACACGGCCTGGGCGGTGTTGCTCGGGCATCCGCGCTACGGGAACGTGCTGTACGCGCACGACGTCGACCGGATCGAGATCGTCTGCGACCGCCCGACGCCGCTTCATGCGGACGGGGAGGACCTCGGCGACGTGGAGGTCGCGATCTTCGAGGCTGAGCGGGGAGCGGTCGAAGTCTTCACGTAGTCCAGCTTGGACTAATCCATGTTGGACTGATAATCTCGCGGCGTGCCGACCGCGCAGCGGACGACCGTTCAGCAGCTGACGACGACCGAGGCCGCCGTCCTCGCGCTGCTCGCGATCGAAGGCGAGCGTTCGGGCTACGACCTGATGAAGGCCGTGACCAAGGCGATCGGGCACATCTGGTCGCCGGCGCGGAGCGGGCTCTATGCGGCGCTGCCTCGGCTCGTGAAGCTCGGCCTCGCTCAGAGCCGGTCGATCGCGCAGTCGGCCCGTCCGGACAAGCACCTGTACCGGAGCAGCCGCGACGGGAGGGCGGCGCTCGACGCGTGGCTCGAGACGGTCGAGCCCGGCGCGCGCGACACGTTCTTCCTCAAGCTCTTCGTCGGTGGCCTGACCACGCCGGACGTGCTGCTCCGCCATGTCGAGCAGTTCATCGCCGACTGCGAGGCGCGTCTCGAGGGATACCGAGCAATCGAGCCGACGAATACGAATCGCGGCCACGACTGGTACCACCGGCATCTGCTCCGACACGGGCTCGAGCGCACGGAGCAGGAGCTCGACTGGGCCGACGGAGTCGCACGCGCGCTGCGACGCGGGCCGAAGTGATCGCGTGGACCGGAACCTATGCCGTGCCGGCAGCGACCGATCCGGTGGCGATTGTCGTGCAGATGCACGGCTCGAGTGCGACTGTCTCGCTCGGTCCGGGGCACTCGTCGGCGACCAAGGTCGACCGTCGCGATTCGCGGCAAGCGCGTGCGCTTCTCCTTTCCCGGAATGCCGCAGAACCTGGCCTTCGCTGGATCGGTGCACGGCTCGAAGCTCACGGGCACCGTTCGTCAGGGCACCCTGCGCGGAACGTTCGCGCTGCACCGCGGCGTCTCGCGGATCGTTGCAGCTGCTCGGCACGTACAGGAGCGCCGCGGGTGGAGGCGTCGCGGTGACGGAGGCCGACGGGCTACCACCGACTCTGATCGAGTTTCCTTCAGGCGCCATTCATGGCATCGGCCCGTCGCTCACCGTGGGTCGGCTACTGGGCGACAAGAGCGGCAACGGAGCGATCGTCATGAACGCGCGAGGCTTTACGTGGAACGGGACGCGCTACGTGCGGCTTGCTCTTCGCCAGCGTGAGGTGCGCGTCGGAGTCGTCGCCGCGACGCTCACGCTGCCGCCCGGCAGCGGCCCCTTCCCGGCGGCCGTGATGGTGCACGGCTCGGGCCCGAGGACTCGAGACGAGTTCGACATCTTCACCGTCGTATCTCGCGTTGAACGGCATCGCTGTCATCGCGGACGACAAGCGCGGCATCGGCGAGTCGCGCGGGACGTATCCCGGCGACATCGCGTCGGCCAGGCGCGTTCGACGTGCTCGCACGCGACGCGCAGGCGGAGGTGCGGTTCCTCGGAACCTTGCCGCAGATAGCTGCAACGCAGGTCGGTCTCTTCGGCGACAGCCAGGCCGGCTGGATCTCTCCACTCGCGGCGTCGCGCGACCCCGCGATCCACTGGCTGATCTCGAACTCAGGCCCGACGGTGACGGTCGGGGAGACGGACCTCTGGGGCTCGCTGGCGGGCCAGTCCGAATCCGCGCCGAGCGGGACGCGCGTCGAGATGCTCGCTGAGGTGCGCAAGGCGGGGCCGTTCGGCTACGACCCGCTCTCCTCGCTCCGCAAGCTTGCGATCCCGGCCCTGTGGATGTTCGGCGGGGATGACCGCAACGTGCCGACCGAGCTCTGCGTCCAGCGGCTCGAGGCAGCTCAAGCCCGGCCACGACTTCAGCTGGAGTGTGCTGCCGACCGCGCACACACCGCTCGTGCTGCCGACCGGCCTTCTTTCGAGCCTGCCGCAGTCGCCGGGCTTCGATCCGGGTTTCTTTCCCACGCTTGCCTCGTGGCTCCGAGGCCACAAGCTCGTCCGCTAGTACGATCCCGCCCGGAATGGCCCGGGTCGCGCACGATGAGCACGAGCTCCGCCGCGTCATCGACGAAGACCGCGAAGTCGACGGCCTCGGCGAGCAGGAGCTGCTCGAGCTCTATCGCTCGATGGTGTTGCTGCGCACCTACGACGAGCGCTCCGTCATCTATCACCGCCAGGGCCGCATCGGCACGTACGCGATCTTCTGGAATCACGAGGCGATGCAGGCCGGCGCGGTGCATGCGCTCGACGACGAGGACTGGATCTTCCCGAGCTACCGCGAGTCGGCGATCGGACTGCTGCGCGGCATGCCGCCGGCGACGGTGCTGAACTGGTGGCGCGGGCACCCCGCAGGCTGGTGGAACCCGTCCGACTACAACCTCGGCTCGATCTGCGTGCCGATCGCGACGCAGGTGCCGCATGCAGCCGGTCTTGCCTGGGGCAAGAAGCTGAAGGGCGAGCGTGCGTGCGCGATCACGTTCTTCGGCGACGGCGCGACGAGCGAGGGCGCGTTCCACGAGGGCGCGAACTTCGCCGGCGTCTTCCAGGCGCCGCTCATTCTCTTCTGCAACAACAACCAGTGGGCGATCTCGACACCGGTGACGGCGCAGACGCACGCGGAGGCGCTCGTCGACAAGGCGGTCGGCTACGGGATTCCCGGTGTGCGCGTGGACGGCGGCGACGTCCTGGCGGTCTACGAGGCGACGCGCGAGGCGTCGAGCGTGCGCGCTCCGGCGGCGGTCCGACCTTCATCGAGGCGGTCACGTATCGCACCGCGCCGCACGCGACGGCCGACGATCCGCGCGCCGTACATCGATCTCGAGCGTGTCGAGCAGGAGAAGAAGAACGAGTGCCTCGGTCGCTACGAGCGCTATCTCCGCCGCCTCGGCGTCCTCGGCGACGAGCTCGAGAAGACGATCAAGGACGAGGCGGCCGACGTCATGCGCGCCGGCATCGCGGCGGCCGAGGCCGAGCCGGATCGCCGACGTCGGGCTGATCTTCGAGCACGCCTACGCGAACCCGCCCGCCTCGTTTCGAGGCGGAGCTCGCTGAGCTGCGGCGGATTCTCGGAGGCGACGTTGGCTGAGCTCTTGATGGTCGAGGCGATCAACGACGCGCTGCACGTCGAGCTCGGCCGCGACGAGGCCGTGATGGTGATGGGCGAGGACGTCGGCCGGTCGGGCGGCGTCTTTCGCGCGACAGCCGGGCTGCTCGAGCGCTTCGGCGCCGATCGCTGCGTCGACACGCCGCTCGCGGAGGCGGGCATCCTCGGCACCGCGATCGGGCTGTGCATGGCGGGTTGGCGGCCCGTCACGGAGATGCAGTACGACGCGTTCTCCTATCCCTGCCTCGACCAGCTGATCACGCATGTCGGGCGCTATCACTGGCGCACGGGCGGCGGCATGGAGTTCCCGCTCGTCGTGCGCATGCCGTACGGCGGCGGCGTGCGCGCGCCGGAGCTGCACGACGACTCGCCCGAGACCTACTACGTGCACACGCCCGGCGTGAAGGTTGCGATTCCGTCGACGCCTGCCGACGCGAAGGGCTTGCTCGCCGCCGCGATCCGCGATCCGGATCCCGTGATCATCTTCGAGCCGAAGCTGATCTACCGCGCCGAGCGCGGCGAGGTTCCCGAAGGCGACTACGTCGTGCCGCTCGGCAAGGCGCGGCTTGCGCGCGAAGGCGACGACGTGACGCTCGTCGCCTACGGCGCGATGGTCCCGCTCTGCGAGCGCGCCGCCGACGCGCTGGCGGACGAGGCGTCGGTCGAGGTGCTCGACATCCGCACGCTGAAGCCGCTCGACGAGGATGCGCTGCTCGCGTCGGCCGCGAAGACGGGGCGCGTCGTGATCGTGCAGGAGGCGCCGCGCACTGCCGGCTTCGGCGCCGAGCTTGCCGCGATCCTCGCCGAGAAAGCGATGCTCGATCTGCGCGGCCCGGTGCTGCGCGTCACGGGGTACGACGTTCCGTATCCGTACTGGAAGATCGAGGACGCGTACATGCCGTCCGTGGAGCGCGTCGTCGATGCCGTCCGGAAGCTCCTCCAGTTCTGAGCCTCGGCTGCGCCTGTGGCTGGAGCGCGGCGCGTCCGGCTACTGGCTGCGCGATGCGCAGACGGGCGACGCCGTGCGCTGGGACGACGAACGGCTGCGCGTCGTGAAGCTCGCGGGCGCGTCGTACCGGATGGAGGCGTTGCAGGACGACGCGTTCGCACCGGGCCGACGACTTGCGCTCGTCCGCGAGCCCGACAACGAGCACGATCCGAATGCGGTCGCGGTGTGGGATGCCGAACCGACGGTGCAGGCCGGCTACGTGCCGGCGGAGATCGCGCCCGAGTTGACGCGGCGACGAGCAGGCGCTCGCGCTCTGGGAGTTCCGCGGCGAGGACGGGCAGCGCATCGGCCTGCGCGTGCTGCTCGCGCCGGCGGATGCGTGGATCCAGGAGCCGCGCGCGTGATCCACGAGATTCCGCTCGAGGAGGCGACGCTGCACGGGTACTTCTCGTCCGCGCTGCCGCCGGTGCTCTCCGTCGATCCCGGCGACTCGGTTCGGTTCCAGTCGCTGAACGCGGGCTGGGACTGGGATCGCGATACCAAGTACGTCGAGCGAGACACGGAGCTCCACAGCGGTCACGCGCTGACCGGGCCGATCGAGGTGCGCGGCGCGCGGCCGGGAAGACGCTCGTCGTCTCGATCGACGAGGTGACGCCGCGAGACTGGGGCGTCACGTTCGCGGACGGCACGCCGTTCCACTGGACGATCGACGGCGATACCGCGACCGACGACCGCGGCAAGACCGTGTCGCTCGCGCCGTTCATGGGCGTGATCGGCATGCCTCCACCGGAGCCCGGCATCCACTCGACCGGGCCGCCGCGGAAGTGGGGCGGCAACATCGACTGCAAGCTGCTCGTCGCCGGCACGACGCTGTACCTGCCGATCCCTCTCGACGGCGCGGTGTTCTCGGCGGGTGACGGTCATGCCGCGCAGGGCGACGGCGAGGTCTCGGGCACCGCGATCGAGTCTCCGCTCGAGCGGGCACAGGTGACGCTCGAGCTCAGCGATCTCGAGCTGCGCTCGCCGATCGCGCGCATCGTGGACGCGTGGGTCGCGTTCGGCTTCGACGAGGATCTCGATCTCGCGGCCGAGCACGCGATGGCGACGATGCTCGACCTGATGGAGCGTGAGCTTGTCGCTCGAGCGCACGCACGCGCTCGCGCTGTCGAGCGTCGTCGTCGATCTGCATGTCACGCAGATCGTCAACGGCATCAAAGGCGTGCACGCGGTGCTCCGCGACGACGCGATCAGGTAGGAATCAGCCGTGGCCTACGAGTTCAAGCTGCCCGACCTCGGCGAGGGCCTCACCGAGGGCGAGATCGCGCGCTGGCTCGTGCAGGAGGGCCAGGAGATCGCAGAGGACGACCCGCTCGTCGAGATCGCGACCGACAAGACGACGGTCGAGATCCCGTCGCCCGCCGGAGGGGTGGTGACGCAGATCCTCGTCGCTGAAGGCGAGGTCGTTCCCGTTGGAACCGTGCTCGTCGTGATCGGCGGGGACCGGGCGGAGCCAAAGGCGAAAGCGGTGCCAGGCACCGCTTCGCGGAGCCAGGCACCCAGACAAGGTTCGGGCGACGCCGCTCGTGCGCCGGCTTGCGGACGAGCTCGGCGTCGACCTGGCGACGCTCAGCGGCACGCGGGCCGCAGGGGCGAATCACCGAAGAGGACGTTCGCGGCGCCGGCCCGCGGCCAGACGCAGCGCCGCGAGCCGATTCGCGGGATCAAGCGGCAGATGTTCGAGCACCTCACGCGCGCGCACGAGATCCCGCCCGTCACCTGGGTCGAGGAGTGCGACTTCACCGACGTCGACACGAAACGGCTGCTGCCGCTCGTGCTTGAAGGCGGTCGCAGAGTCGCTGCACGAGTTCCCGGAGCTGAACGCGCGCATCGACGGCAACGATCTCGTCTTTCTCGATACATACGACCTCGGCGTGGCCGTGCAGACCGATCAGGGACTCGTCGTTCCGGTTGTGCGCGACTGCGATTCGCGCTCGCTCGACGAGCTCGACGCCGAGGTCAAGCGCCTCGCCGAAGCAGCGCAGGACGGAAAGCTCGCGCCGGAGGAGCTCCGCGGCGGCACCTTCACCGTCACGAGCGCAGGCAAGTCGGCCGGACTTCTCACCACGCCGCTCATCAACCACCCGCAGGTTGCGATCCTCGGCGTCTACCGGATTGCAGATCGTCCGGTCGTGCGCGACGGAGAGATCGTCGTGCGCCGCATCGGGAACGTCTCCGTCACGTTCGACCACCGCGTGATCGACGGCAAGCGAGCCGCCGACTTCGGTCTCGCCGTTATCGCGCGGCTACAGGGCTAAGCAGCGTCGTGCAGATGCGGGTCGATCATCGACTCGATCTTCGGCGCGGTCGAGCGGCCTTCCAGGCGCGCCACGACCTTCTTGCCCTTGACGAGCGCGAGCGAGGGGACTTCGGCGATGCTGAAGCGCTTGGCGACGTCGGGACGCTCGTCGACGTCGACCCTCTTCACGCGCAAGGTGGCGCGCTCTTTCCGCGCGATGTGCGCGAGCAGGCTCTCCATCCGCCGTGCTGGACCGGATCGGCGGGAGGTGAAGAAGACAAGCAGGGGCCGGCGATCTTCGGTCACAGTGAGCAAACGCTCGGCAGTGCAGCCCGGGTACGCTGGAAGACGATGGGCGCATGGTATTGGATCGGTGTAAGCGTCGGCCTCGGCGCCGCAGCCGGCGTCTTCGTCTCCGGTTTCGCGGCCAGACTCATCGTCGTCGCGGTCGTGATCGCTGCTGCGGCCGGGGTCGGCCTCGGCTACGCGATCGACGCGTGGCAGCCCGGCAGCTGGGGCGATCTGGCAGGCGGAGCGGCCGGCGGTCTCGGCGGCGCCTTCGGCGCGGTGCAGATCGTGCGGGGTGCCCTTCGCCGTGGCGGGACCGCGGGCGGACTAGCGGCGCTCGTCGGGGGTGCTGCGCTTGTCGTCGCAGGGCTGGCGTGGATTCCGGTCGTCGGTTACCTCGAGGCGCTCGCGCTGCCCGCGCTCGCCTTGCGCCTTCGCCGCCGCGAGCCGGAGCGCTACGCCGGGCTGCGCACGCTCGCCAAGTGAGCGCCAAGAAGCTCGTCCTTATCGTCGTCGATGGGATGACACCCGCCGCGTTCGAGCGCGCCGTCGACAGCGGCCGCGCCCCGGCGCTCGCCCTGCTCGCCGAACACGGCGCCTACCGGCGGGCGACGTCTGTCTTCCCGTCGCTCACGCCCGTTTGCCTCTCGTCGATCGCGACGGGGGCAGGGCCTGACGTGCACCACATTCCGCATCTCGTCTGGTGGCATCGACAGGAGCGGCGCATCGTCGAGTACGGCTCGTCGTTTGCGGCGCTGCGTGCGGCTGGGATGGCCCAGTCCATCACCGACACGATCTACAACATGAACGCGGAGCATCTCGCGCGGGATGCCGTCACGGTCTACGAGGCACTCGAGGAGACCGGGCTCGTCGCTGCCGCGGTCAACATCACGTGTTATCGCGGCCGCACGAAGCATCTGCCGGTGCTCCCGTGGGTGACCAAAGCTGCGTACGGCCCGAAGCGGTTCTTCTTCTACAGCCTTTTCGAGTCCGACCAGACGGGAGCACCGCTTGCGGTGCGCAACCGAGCCGGCGGCTCGATCGACGCGTACGCCGCAGCCGTGGGGCGCTGGCTCGTGACGCGAGACGGCTTCGACTTTCTGGCGTACTACCTCTCCGACTTCGACTATGCGTCGCATGCGTATGGGCCGGAGGGTGCCGAGGACGTCGCGCTCGTTCGCACGGACGCTGCGATCGAGGCGCTGCTCGATGCCGCAGGAGGTGCGGACGAGTTTCTGGATCGGTACGCGGTGATCTTGCACTCCGACCATGGCCAGACGACCGTCAGCCGGGCAGCGCAACTCGAGGTGCCGCTCGCCTCACACGCCGACAGCATCGTCGTCACCGCCTCCAACCGCGCCGGCCAGGTCTATCTCCTACCGGACGCGCGCGTCGATGCCGCACGACTCGCCGGCGCGCTCGATGCCGAGCCGTCCGTCGAGACGACGCTCCGACTCGAGGACGGCGAGGCCGTTGCGCGCCGCGCGGGAGAGGAGGTGCGCTTCCGGCCTGCGGGCGACGGCTGGCAGACGACCGGCGACGCGTCGATCCTCGACTACCCGGACGCATTCCAGCGCAGCTGGTCGGCGCTCGCCAATCCGAACGCAGGCGAGCTGCTCATCTCCGCCGCGTCGGATTGGGAGTTCGTCGACATCGGCGGCCGCCATCACTCCGGGGGCGGAAGTCACGGCTCGCTCGTCGAAGGCGACTCCATCGTGCCCGTGCTCACGGTTGGCGTCGACTCGCCGATCGAACGCATCACCGACGTCACCCCGGCCGTGCTCGCGCACTTCACCCGCTCGCCTGTTGGCTGACCGGCGCACGATGGTCGACCGCCAGCTGCGTGCGCGCGGCATCGGGGACGAACGTGTGCTGGCGGCGATGGAGCGCGTCCCGCGCGAGCTGTTCGTGCCGGATGCGCTGCGCGCTCGCGCGTACGACGATGCAGCGCTGCCGATCGGCGCGGAGCAAACGATCTCGCAGCCGTACATGGTGGCCCGCATCTGTTCCGAGCTGCAGCTGCACGGAGGCGAGAAGGTGCTCGACATCGGGACCGGTTCCGGCTATCAGGCGGCTGTGCTCGCAGAGCTCGCCCACGAGGTGCACTCACTCGAGCGGATACCGGAGCTCGCCGATCGCGCACGTGCGGCGCTCGCCGCCGCCGGCTACGCCGACCGCGTCCACGTGCACGACGGCGACGGCGCTCTTGGCCTACCCGCCCAGGCGCCCTTCGGAGGCATCGCCGTCGCGGCGGCTGCCCACCGGCCCCCGCCCGCGCTCCTCGAGCAGCTCGGGCCTCACGCCCGGCTCGTGATCCCGATCGGCCCTCGCAGCCAGCAATTCCTCAGGGTCTATGTCCAGACCCCCGAAGGCGCAGCGGATTTCGCATCCGTCCCGTGCCGGTTTGTGCCGCTTGTCACCGACGGGTGAAGTTTGCGTAGCGTGCGTTCGGTTAGACAGCATGACGCCATGGGGTCTCTCTCCGCCGCGGCTGTCCTGCGCCTCCCCGTGCAGGTGCACGGGGTGTATCTGGGGCAGCCGACCGACCTCTTGCTCGACGTCGAGTCGTGGCAGGCGCTCGGGTTCGTCGTTCACTGCGGCGACGACGCCGTTCGCTTCCTTCCGTGGGCGGCGTCGCAACCGTCCGCTACTGAGGTCGCGGTCGGATCTGCGCTGATGTTGCTCGAGGACGTTGCCTTTTACGAAAAGCGAAGTACCTCGTTTCGCTCGCTGATCGGCGGTGAGCTTCCGCTCGGCGGCGTGCTGCGCGACGTGCTGATCGGCGACAGTGGTGCGATAACCGAGCTCGAGGTCGAACGGGACGGCGAGCTGCGGCGGCAGCCGCCTGCCGGCGCAAGGGTTCGGCCCAAGCGCGCAACCGCGGCATAGCTAGTCTGGCCGCCTCGATGGAGGCCCCGGTTCGCAGCCGCGCCCACACCGTGCTGCGCACCCGCCGTCACTGGGTGCAGCTCGGAAAGTTCTGCGTCGTCGGTGCGGTCGGCTACGCCGTCAACCTCGCGGTCTACGAAGCGCTCCTGCACGTCGGCTTCCACTATCTGCTCGCTGCCACCGGCTCGTTCTTCGTGGCGGTTTCGAGCAACTACGTGTTGAACCGTCTCTGGACGTTCCGCGACCGGCGGGGCGGAGTCGCCGCCCAGGGGATGCGCTTCTTCGTCGTCGCGTTGACCTCGCTCGGCGCCAACCTGCTCGTCCTCCACGTTCTCATCACGCTTGGCGCAGGCAAGTTCGTCGGGCAGGCGGTCGCAATCGTGCTCGTGACGCCCTTGAACTTTGTCGGGAACAAGCTGTGGTCGTTCCGGCGATCGTGACCAACTAGCCTGTCCGCGGTGGCGCGCCGCCTCGTCCTCATCGTGATCTGCGTGCTGGCGGTTGCGCCTGCGGCCCGTGCCGCGACGACGTCGGTCACCGCGCCCGTGTACGACGGCAAAGGGCGGCTTCTGCAGACGCCGTTTGCGCCGTCGCCGGACGCTGCGCACTTGACGAAAGCGCACGTGCTCGCGCTCGTGAAGAAGCATCCGAAGGTCGCGGCCTGGCTGACCCGCTACCCGGACAAGAAAGGCCTTCAGGACGAAGAGACGTACGACCCGAAGACCGCCAGCTGGACGGTGAAGATGTGGCTTGGCAAGGCCGGCGAGATCGTCGAGGCGAAGGTGGACGACGCGAGCGGTGTCGTTACCGAGTCGTGGACCGGACCGCAAGTGGCCTGGAAGATGGCGCGCGGCTACAAGGGCGCGTTCGGCGGAACGAAGATCAACAGCCCCTGGCTCTGGGGCGCGTTCTGCCTCGTGTTCCTGATCGGACTCGCGGATCTGCGCCGGCCGTTCTCGCTCCGCAACCTCGACCTCGTGATGCTGCTCTCCCCGACGGCGTCACTCTGGTACTTCAACCACGGAGACGTGTTCACCGCCGTGCCGCTGTTCTATCCCGCGCTCATCTGGGTTGTGGTGCGTGGTGTGTGGATCGGTGTGAGCGGGCGCGGGTCGCCCTCGCGAGCTGTGTGGCCGGCCTGGGTCCTGCTCGCCGCCGCGGTCTTCCTCGGCGGCTTTCGCATCGGGCTGAACGTGCAGGCATCGAACGTCATCGACGTCGGCTACTCCGGCGTGATCGGCGCGGAGCGCATCGCGCATGGGCAGGCGCCGTGGGGGAACTTCCCGATCGAGGGAAGTCTCAAGGCGTGCGGGCCGGCTGACGCTGCAGGCGAGATCCGCGAGCGAATCCAGACGAACGGTCGCTGCGAGTCCGCGAACCCGCAGGGAGACACGTACGGCCCCGTTGCATTCGAGTCGTACATCCCGGGCTACTTGCTCTTCGGGTGGAGCGGGAAGTGGGACTCGCTGCCCGCGGCCCACTTCACCTCGATCGCGTTCGACCTGCTCTGCATGCTCGGGCTGTGGCTCGTCGGTCGCCGCTTTGGCGGAGCCCAGCTCGGCGCGGCGCTCACCTTTGCGTGGGCTGCGTATCCCTTCACCCAGTACGCGTCGAGCTCCAACACGAACGACGCGCTCATGCCGGCCTTCCTCATCTGGGGGTTCTGGCTCGTCTCGTCGCCGGTCGCCCGCGGTGCGCTGTGCGCGCTGTCGGGATTGACCAAGTTCGCGTCGCTCATCGTCGCGCCGCTCTGGCTCACCTACCCTGGCCGGCGGCTTTCGGGGCGCTTCCTCGCCGGCTTCGCGGCGGCGGCGCTCGCCGCATTCTCGGTCGTGCTGCTTCGAGCCGAGCCCGTTGCACGAGCTCCGGGTCTTCTGGGATCGCACGGTCCGCTGGCAGATCAGCCGCGATGCGCCCTGGTCGCTCTGGGACTGGGGGCAGTACCACGCGCGCGGCCTGCCGAGCTTGCGCATCGTCCAGCACGTGCTCCAGGGCCTGCTCGTTGCCGGCGCCCTTGTCGTCGCGTTCGTGCCACGCCGGAAGTCACCGCTCCAGCTCGCGGCGCTCACGGCCGCCCTGCTCGCCGGCTTCGAGCTGTGCCTGACGTACTGGCTCTACACCTACATCCCGTGGTTCTTCCCGTTCGCGGCGATCGCAGTGCTCGCACCGCTCGCCGTGGTGGTGCACGAGCCCGTGCCCGAGCTAGACGGCGACTCGCAACGAGCTCGATCCCGGTCGCCCGGCCGTCGTCTGAGCAGTCGACGACGACGCCCTCGATCCGGACGCCGCCCTCCGCCGGCTCGAAGCGCACCGGTAGACGTGTCCGCATGCGGCGGATCGCGAGCTCGGCCTTCACGCCGATCACCGAATCGTGCGGACCGGTCATGCCGGCGTCCGTGATCGCCGCCGTTCCACCGGGTAGCACGCGCGCATCGTTCGTCTGGACGTGCGTGTGCGTGCCGATCACCGCAGTGACGCGTCCATCGAGCCAGTGCGCGATCGCAACCTTCTCGCTCGTCGCTTCCGCGTGAAAATCGAGCACGACGACCGGCGCGCGCTCGCGCGCTTCGTCGACGAGTGCATCGACGACCTCCCACGGCGAATGTGGCGTGTCGAGGTAGAGCGAGCCGAGAAGATTGAGCACCGCAACGTTTACACCGTTGCGCGCTTCGACGACTGCGAGTCCATGACCCGGCGTCCAGGCGCCGGCGTTCGCCGGACGAATGACGGTTTCGCTCCGCGCGAGATAGTCGCCGATTCCGTCGCGGCGATACGTGTGGTTACCGAGTGTGATCACATCGGCGCCTGCAGCCAGCAGCTTGTCGGCGAGCTTCGCGGTGATGCCGGCGCCGTCAGCGACGTTCTCGCCGTTGACGATGCAGATGTCCGCGCCGAGCTCCTCACGCAAGCTGCGAAGGCGATCTTCGACTGCGCGCCTGCCGGCGACGCCGAAGACATCCGCGAGGAAGAGGAGTCTCAGTTCAGAACGAGCGTCGCTGCCGGGCGAAGCTCGATCGAGACGTGGTTGCCCGCGTCGTTGGTGTAGCGCGCAAGCGCCTGACGTTCTACCTTCGCAAGATCTGCGACGGCGCCGATGCGCGACGCACCGCTGACCACGTTGACGCCGACCTTCAGCGACGGGTCTGCGCGCACCTGCGTGATGGACACGATCAGCGACGGTGCGCTTTGCGGCTGGATGTCGATGCGCGAGCCGAAGCGACGTCCCGCGACGATGTACGGCGTCAAGCCGACGATCGTTCCGTCGACCGGTGCGAAGACGCTCGTGCCGGGTGCGCCGCCGACATCGAGCGCAGACGTCGCGCCGCCGTCGAGCTGGTACCACGTCGGATGGCCGCCGCCGCCGCCGAAGAGCTTGTGGAATGCGCTCTGCAATGCGCCTTCGTTCCCCTGGTGACCCAGCGGCTTCAACGCGAAGGCGTTGTCCGCGCTCGAGTGGTAGCCGATCGCCGTCGCCTGGGATTGCACGATCGGCATCTGGAGCCGGACGACGCCGTGCAGCGCGATGATCTGCGGGAACGGCTGCGTCTGCGGGCTCACGAGGCTCGAGGCCGCGGCGAGCGAGTTCGATCGGGCGCCCGTTCCCGCCGAACGCGGACAGGGCTAGTGCCACGATGAGAATGATCGCGAGAAGGGTGAGGAGCGCGAACCTACGGGCTCTACGCGCGGCGCGCACCTCCCGAGCTTCGACGCGCCGCCTCCGTGTGGGGCGTGAGGACGGCATGTCCGGGGCCACCGTATCGAACGACCGGGCCACCTTCAAATGAGGAGGCGGCGGCTCCAGCCAGATGTCGAGGGCGAGGTTCCCGTTCTCGAGGACGTCGCCGATGCCCGCGATACGATCATTTCGATGCCGGGACCCAGCATCCCGCCTACCCTGCAGATTCCTCGGTGGGTGCAGCTCGTCGGCCTCCCACTCCTGCTTTTGCTGCTCTGGACGGTGGCGGGGGCGGTGCGTCACGTGGTGTTCATCTTCCTCGTGGCGCTCCTCATCGCGTTGCTCCTCAACCCGCTCGTCCGGGGGCTGGGACGGGTCTGGATACCCGCGCGGCCTGGCGGTCGCGATCGTCTACGTGAGCTTCGCAGCCGTCGTGGCACTCGCGATCCTCGCTCTCGCAACCGTCGTGGTCCAGCAGACCCGGCACGCCAGCCACCGAGTCGATTCCTACTTTACGATCGAGTCCGGACGCACCCACACGACCGGAGCGACGCACGATCTCGACCGGCTCCAGCACTGGCTCGACAAGCACCACTTGAAGCGCGTCAACGTGCAGAAGCAGGGACAGAAGTTCCTCAAGTCGGTCGGCACGAAGGACGTGCAGAAGTACACGACGAAGGCGCTGAACTGGGCCGAGGGCGCAGGGCTCGCGATCTTCGGCTTGCTGTTCAGCGTCGTGCTCGTGATCGTCGTGTCCATCTACATGCTTCTGGACATGGATCGACTTGCGGCGCAGGATCGACCGGCGCTTTCCACCGGCTGCCGGGCACGACACCGCTGATCGCGCGAATGGAGCAAGCGCTTCTGAGCTACGTGAAGGGCCAGCTCGCGCTGTCGGTCATCATCGGCGCGAGCTCGGGTGTAGGCCTCTGGATTCTCGGCATGACCGGGACTGATGCCGAACGGCGGCAAGTACGCGTTGATCTTCGGCGTGTGGGCCGGCATCACCGAGTTGATCCCGTACATCGGGCCGTGGCTCGGTGCAGCGCCGCCGGTGCTGTACGCACTCGTGCAGCATCCGCTGTCGGCGGTATGGGTCGTGCTGCTCTTCCTCGGCATCCAGCAGCTCGAAGGCCACGTCGTCGTGCCGAAGGTGATGGGCCACTCGCTGCGCCTGCACCCGCTGCTCGTGATCTTCGGGCTGCTCGCGGGTGGCGAGATCTACGGCTTCCCTGGGATCCTGGTCGCGCTGCCGTTGCTCGCCGCGACGCGCGCCGTGTGGGAGTTCTTCTCGGAGCGCATCGCGCTCGAGAAGTGGTCGGCTGACGAACCACTGCTGGTGACTGGTTCTCGTTCGCGCACTTGCCGTCGCGCGACGTTACGGCGACGTCGAGGCGCTCGCGCCGACAGACGTCGAGCTCGTCGCGGGCGAGACGGTCGCGCTCGTCGGCCCGAACGGTGCCGGCAAGTCGACGCTGCTCGCGCTTCTCGCCGGTGCGATCGAGCCCACCGAAGGGACGATCGAGACGCACGTGCGCGTCGGCTGGGTGCCGCAGCGTCCGGCGCACTACGCGCGGCTGTCGGCGCGCGAGAACCTCGAGCTGTTCGCGCGCCTCGAAGGGGTCGGGGATGCGCCCGCGGTCGCGCAGGATCTGATCGAGCGCTTCTCGCTGCCGAACGACCGGCCGTCGGGGGACCTCTCGGTCGGCAACCGTCAGCGGCTGAACGTCGCGCTCTCGCTTCTCGGCGAGCCGCGGGTGCTGCTCCTCGACGAGCCGACCGCGTCGCTGGATCCGGGTCAGAGACGGCGCGTCTGGGAGGTCGTTGATGCGCTTCGCGCCGACGGCGGCGCCGCGTGCTTTGCCACGCAGAACCTCGAAGAGGTGGAGCACGCGGACCGCGTGCTCGTGCTGCTCGACGGGAGGGTCGTCCCGTCGACGCCCGAGGAGGTCTTCGGGTGAGCGCGGTTGCGTTGCTGCTGCGGAAGGACCTGACCGTGCTGCGGCGGTCGCCGTTGCTGCTCGGGGCGCTGCTCGCGTATCCGGTCGTGATCGCGCTCCTCGTCGGCCTCGTCGCCGGCTACGCGAGCTCGAAGCCGCGTGTCGCGTACGTCGACGAGGACAACGTGCCTGCGGTCGTGCAGTGTCGCGGGCTCGAGCTTCCACGTGCAATCGATCATCGACGAGGTCGCGAAGAACGTGACGCTCGTTCGCATGAGCGCGGACGAAGCGAAGCGCGAGCTTGCATCCGGGAAGGTCGTCGCGACGATCACCGTGCCACCGGGGTTCGTCGGAGCGCTCGAGACGACTGCGGAGAGCCCGAGCCTCGTGCTGCAGACCGGCAGCGGCGCAGTCACGCCGCGTGTGACGCAGCAGGTGCAGGCGCTGGTCTACCGCCTGAACCGCCAGCTGCAGGGCGTGTTCATCAAGGCGAACCTCGTGTTCGTGCGGTTGATCCTGCACGGTGGCAGCGGCAGCTTCCTCGGAAAGCCTTTCACGGTGCTCGGGCTCGATCGCACCGAGCAGCTGCTCGCCTCGCTGCCGCAATCGGAACGCGTGCAGACGATCCGCACCTTCATCCGCACCGCGCGTGCCGGGCTTGCCCGGACCGGGACAGCGCTTCAGGCGACCGCGCATCCGATCCTGCTGCGCCAGCCGAAGGCGAAAGGTCGCAGCTGGCTGCTGTCGGCTCAGGTCCAGTCGTACGGGATCGCGCTCACCGTGACGTTTCTCGCGTTGCTGCTC
The DNA here is from genome assembly GCA_963707525.1 of uncultured Actinomycetes bacterium. GTDB lineage: Bacteria > Actinomycetota > Thermoleophilia > Gaiellales > Gaiellaceae > Palsa-739. The sequence continues at coordinate 177,906 of CAVPQJ010000003.1, forward strand.
GCCGCGGGTGCCGCGGCGGCGGAGCGCGACGAGGGAACCATCGGCCGACTGCGACGCGGGCTCGTGTCGCTCGGCCAGCTCGTGTGGTCGAAGGTTGCGCTCGCCGCAGTCGTGGGGCTCGCGCTCGGTGCGGCGATCGCAATCCTGTTCGGGGTCGTCGCCGAGGTCGGAGGCGTCACCGGCGGCGAGCCGTGGGCGCGCGTGCCGCTGCTGCTCGTCGGGGTCGCGCTCGCCGCGGCGGTCGTCGGGGCCGCCGGCGCGTTGCTCGGCGCGCTCGCCCGCGAAGCGCGAACGGCCTCGCTGCTTGCGGTCCTCGTCGTGCTGCCGGTCGTCTTCCTCGGCCTCGTGCCGCGTGAGGCACTCTCGTTCGCCTGGTGGGTGAGCGAGTTCCTGCCGTTCGCGCACGCGGTGCGCTGGTTCAGCGCGGCGCTGTACGACACGAGCCCCTGGCACGCCCTGGCGGTCCAGACCCTCTGGCTGCTCGGGATCGGCGCGGTCTTCGGCGCGCTAGCCCGACGGGCGATGCGGCGGCTCGCTGCCTAAGATCTGCTCGATGGTTCCGGAAGCGCCGCTCGAACCGACCGAAACCGGCCTCGTGCAATCCGGCCCGGGCTGGTTCGTCGTCAACGCGCGCGAGTCGCGCTGGCGCGTCGCCGAAGGCCGCGGCAGCTTCACCCCGTTCGGAGACGAGGCTGAGTTCCCGCAGCTTGGCTTCAACCTCTTCGTGCTTGGGCCGGGCGACGCGATGGGGATGTATCACTGGGAGGCCGACCAGGAGGACTTCCTCGTGCTCTCGGGCGAGGCGCTGCTGATCGTCGAAGGGGAGGAGCGCCGGCTGCAGCAGTGGGACCTCGTGCACTGTCCCCCCGAGACGAAGCACATCATCGTCGGAGCGGGCGACGGGCCTTGCGTCGTCCTCGCCGTCGGCGCGCGCGAGCATCAGGATGGCGCCGGGCTGGGGCGGCTACACCGTGGACGAGGCCGCGCTCCGCCACGGTGCGGGCGCCGACGAGGAGACGACCGACCCCTTTGTGGCGTACGCCAAGGTCCCGCGGCGCGAGGAAACGCGGTACCGCGAGAGCTGGCTTCCCGAGTCTCTAGACGTACTCTTTCGGGGATGTCCGACTTCCCCGAGGTCCGGCTGCGGCGCTTTCGCCGGAACCCGACTCTCCGCGCGCTCGTCCGCGAGACGCGGCTCAGCCTCGATCAGTTCGTCATGCCGCTGTTCGTCGCGCCCGAGTCCCTTCGGAACGAGCAGCTTCCCGGCATGGCCCGCCATTCGCTCGAGGATGTCGTCAGCGAGGTCGAGGAGCTCGTCCGGCTCGGCGTCCAGGCCGTGATCCTCTTCGGCATCCCCGAGGAGAAGGACGAGCAGGGCACCGGCGCCTGGGAGGACGACGGGATCGTCCAGCGCGCGCTTCGCGCGCTCCGGCCGCGCTTCCCCGAGCTGGTGCTGATGAGCGACGTGTGTCTCTGCGAGTACACGTCGCACGGCCATTGCGGCGTGATCGTCGACGGGGAGGTGCACAACGACCAGAGCCTCGAGCTGATCGTGCGCACCGCGGTGTCGCACGTCGAGGCCGGCGCGGATGTCGTCGCCCCGAGCGACATGATGGACGGACGGGTCGGCGCGATCCGCGAGGCGCTCGACGACCGCAGCTTCGAGACGACCCCGATCCTCGCCTACTCGGCGAAGTACGCATCAGCTTTCTACGGACCGTTCCGCGAGGCGGCGGACTCGACGCCGGCGTTCGGCGACCGGCGCGGCTATCAGATGGATCCCGCGAACGTGCGCGAGGCTCTGCGCGAGGCTGAGCTCGACATCGACGAAGGCGCCGACGCGATCATGATCAAGCCCGCGCTGCCGTACCTCGACGTCATTCGCGCAGCGCGCGAGTCGTTCGACGTTCCCATCGGTGCGTACAACGTGTCGGGTGAGTACGCCATGGTGAAGGCCGCGGCCCAGGCGGGCTGGCTCGACGAGCGGCAGGCTGCGCTCGAGTCGCTGACCGCGATCAAGCGTGCCGGCGCGGATCTGATCATCAGCTACTGGACGAAGGATCTCGCCCAGTGGCTTTAGGAGCTTGCCAGCCGCCATGCTCAGGCCTTCTGCCGGCTGCAAACCGGCGCGCTGCGGCGTCCTCGGGCGCGCCCATGCAACCAGCATGGACGCGCCCTGCGTCCTTGCATCGCTTGGTTTTCGCGCGGCAGAAGGCGTGGCATGGCAACTGACAAGCTCCTGAGCACGCGTTCGGAGCTGTACCGCCGCGCGCTCGAGCTGATTCCCGGCGGCGTCAACTCGCCGGTGCGCGCGATGCGCGCGGTCGGTCTTGACGAGCCGTTCTTCGTCGAGCGTGGCGAGGGCGCCTACCTCTTCGATGTCGAGGGCAACCGTTATCTCGACTGGGTGCTCTCGTGGGGGCCGCTGATCTTCGGACACGCGGACTCCGAGACGGTCCAAGCGGTGCGCGACGCCGCGCAGCGCGGCACGACGTTCGGCGCCTCGACCGAGGCCGAGGTCGAGCTCGCGGCGGAGATCGCCGACGCCGTGCCTTCGGTCGAGAAGGTGCGACTCGTCTCTTCGGGCACCGAGGCGGCGATGAGCGCGCTGCGGCTCGCTCGCGGCTACACGAAGCGCGATCGCATCCTCAAGTTCGCAGGGTGCTATCACGGCCACTCCGACGCGCTGCTCGCAAGCGCCGGCTCGGGACTCGCGACTCTTGCGATCCCGTCGAGTCCCGGCGTTCCGTCTGCGGTGACGGCCGACACGATCGTCTGTCCCTACAACGACGTCAACGCGGTCGCGGAGGCCGTCCTGCGGTATGGCGAAGGTCTCGCGGCGATCATCGTCGAGCCGGTCGCGGGGAACATGGGCGTCGTCCCGCCGGCCGACGGCTTCCTCGAGGTGCTCCGGCAGCTTTGCGACGCCTCCGGCGCGCTCCTCATCTTCGACGAGGTGATCACCGGGTTCCGCATCGCGCGGGGCGGCGCGCAGGAGCGGTTCGGCATCACCCCCGATCTGACCGTGCTCGGCAAGATCGTCGGCGGCGGCCTTCCGCTTGCCGCATTCGGCGGACGGGCGGATGTGATGGAGCAGCTCGCACCGAGCGGCCCGGTCTACCAGGCCGGAACGCTCTCGGGCAATCCGCTCGCGACCGCCGCCGGGCTCTCGGTGCTGCGGCGCCTTCGCGATGCGTCCGTCTACGACGTGCTCGAGCGCAAGGGCGCCCGACTCGAAGCCGGCCTCTCGGAGTTCGGGCACGTGCAGCGGGTCGGCGCGATGCTCACCGCTCTTCATGACCGATCGCGCCGTCCGCAACTTCGACGATGCACAGGCGTGCGACACCGAACGCTATGCGGCCTACTTCCGCCACCTGCTCGAGCGCGGCATCTACGTGGCACCGTCCCAGTTCGAGGCGATGTTCGTCTCCCTCGTGCACAGCGACGAGGACATCGATCGCACCGTGGAGGCCGCCGGTGAGCTCAGCCGCGGCGACTGATCTCTGGGCCGCCATTGCGCGTGACGCCTCCGAGGAGTCGTCGCTCTGGCGCGACGCGCTGCGTCCGGACGGCGAGCACGAGCCGGCGTTCTCGCCGCTCGGCGAGGAGCGCTACGCGCTGGGCCTCGAGACGATCTACGAGGGCTACCTCGTGCACTACGGGTCGTCGCGCCTGTTCGCGCCGGCCGACGCAGACACCGCGCTTCTGCTCGGCGACTACCTCTACGCCCACGGGCTCGTGCGTATCGCCTCCTTCGGCGAGGTCGATGCCGTTGCCGACCTCTCCGAGCTGATCTCTCTCTGCTCGCAGCTGCGCGCCGAGGATGCGGCCGGGGACGGGCAGCTCTGGGCTGCGACCGCCGCCCTGCTCGGCGCCGGCGCGCTCGACGAGGCCCGCTCGGCACTGCGTTTGCGCGGGGACGCGAGCCTTCTCGACTCGGCGGCCCGCGCCGCGGCCGGCGAGGGGGCCGTAGACCAGGCGCTTGTCGCACACGCCGAGCGCTTCCCGGTTCGATAGATTTTCTCCTGATGCTCAGCGTCCTCGCCGAAACCGCCGCTCAGGAAGGCAAGAAGACCATCTTGGCGATGCTCATCGTCGGCCTTGTCTTCATCTCGGTGATCGCGCTCGGCGAGCTGACGCACTGGCTCCGCCACCGGCGTTGAACGACCTCCGCGACTGGATCGCCGTCCTCGAGCGCGAGGGCGAGCTCGTGCGTGTCACCGCCGAGGTCGATCCTGACCTCGAGATCACGGAGATCGTCGACCGCACGGTGAAGGCCGGCGGCCCCGCGCTGCTCTTCGAGAACCCGAAGGGCGCGAGCCATCCGTTGCTGATCAATCAGTTCGGAACCGAGCGGCGCATGTGTCTCGCATTCGGCGTCGACCGTCTCGACGACATCGGGCGCAAGGTGAGCGACGTGCTCGAGATGCAGCCGCCGTCGGGACTGATGGACAAGGTGCGCGGCCTGCAGAAGCTGAAGTCGATCGCGGACGCTCGGCCACAGACGGTTCGGCGAGGGCCTGTGCAGGAGGTCGTGCTGCAGGGTGACGACATCGATCTCACGCTGCTACCCGTGCAGCGATGCTGGCCCGGCGACCCGGCGCCGTTCGTCACGCTTCCGGCGGTGATCACGCAGGACCCGCGCAGCGGTGTGCGGAACGTCGGCATGTACCGGATGCAAGTGATCGACCGTCGCACGACCTTCATGCACTGGCAGATCCACAAGGACGGACGCGCAGACTGGCTCGCAACCGAAGGACGCATCCCGGTCGCCGTCGCGCTCGGTTTGGATCCGATCACCGCGTACTCCGCAAGCGCGCCGCTGCCCAAGCACATCGACGAGTTCATGATGGCCGGCTTCCTACGCGGATCGCCGGTCGAGCTCGTGAAAGGCGTGACCGTCGATCTGGAGGTTCCAGCGCACGCAGAGATCGTCCTCGAGGGCTACATCGAGAAGGACGAGCTCGGTTCCGAAGGCCCGTTCGGCGATCACACCGGGTACTACACGGCCGCCGAGCCGTTCCCCATCTTCCACGTCACCGCGATGACGATGCGGAACGACGCGATCTATCCGTCGATCGTCGTCGGCAAGCCGCCGCAGGAGGACGCGTGGCTCGGCAAGGCGACCGAGCGCATCTTCCTCCCCGCGATCCGCGCAACCGTGCCGGAGATCGTCGACTACGACCTGCCGATCGCGGGCGTGTTCCACAACTGCTGCATCGTCTCGATCGACAAGTCGTTCCCGGGTCACGCGCACAAGGTCATGCATGCGATCTGGGGCCTCGGGATGCTCTCGCTGACCAAATGCGTCGTCGTCGTCGACAAGCACGTCGACGTCCACGACTACGAGCAGGTGCTGTTCTACGCCGGTGCGAACGTCGACCCGGCGCGCGATGTCGTGATCGGGGAAGGCCCGCTCGACCATCTCGACCACGCACCCGAACGGCAGTTCGTGGGCGGCAAGCTCGGCATCGACGCGACGGCCAAGTGGCCGGAGGAGGGCGCTCGGCCCTGGCCGGAAGAGATCGAGATGACGCCCGAGATCCGCGATCTCGTCGACCGGCGCTGGGGCGAGTACGGCATCGAGTCGGTTCTCGGAGCGGCGAACGGCGGAGTCGGTAAGACTTCTCGCTCGTTGCGCCAACTGCTACGACGTTGACGCCTGGGAGGGCGGTGGCTTGAATCCAGACGAGATGCCCGACGAGCCTCAGCTGCCGTCGCCGTCCCTCTGGCCGATCGGCTTCGCGATCGGCATCGCAGTCATCCTCGTCGGCCTGATCATCGACCCGCTGTGGGTCTCCACGATCGGCGGCGCGATCGCCCTCGTCTTCGGCATCTTCTGGGCCCGCGACGCGACCTCCGAGCTCCGCCGCCGGCCGCTGGCCATCACGCCGGAGCGCCGCGAGCCGACGGCTCCGGGCGCCTCGGAGGCGCCTTCGCTCTCCGAGCAGCGCTTCCCACGCAACAAGTTCCTCGAAGGGACGACCCTCGGGCTCGGCGCGGTCATCGGCGGCATGATCACCGTCCCGGTGGCCGGCTTCGCCGTCTTGCCGGGGTTCCTCGGCCAGAAGCGGCACAAGGTCGATCTCGGCCTGCTCTCCGACTTCGCGGATGGCCAGTGGTACATCGCGACGTTCATGCTCGACCCGACCGAGGGCGAGACGTCGCGGCGCACGGCGTTCGTCCGCAACAACGGCACGCTCACGGTCAAGGGCAAGCCGGTGCCGAGCTTCACGATCATCTCGAACCGCTGCGCCCATCTCGGCTGCCCGGTGCAGGCGAACGGCCCGACCGGTTCGTTCATCGGGCTGAAGACGATCACGGAGACCGGGAAGAACGGCAAGGTCACGCTCCTCCCGGTCGTTCCGGCGGGCTTCGGCTGCCCGTGCCACGGCGGCCAGTACGACACGGAGGGCAACCGCACCGCGGGGCCGCCCGTGCGCGGCCTCGACCGCTACTCCTTCGAGATCGACAACGGCCGCGTGATCCTGCTCAGCACGTACTCCGTGGCGAAGGTCGACGGCACGGGCGCGCAGGCGAAGATCCACAAGTACAAGGAAGTCGGCCCCGGCGAGCACGTCGACGGGATCGAGCAGATCCTCTATCCGCTCAACCCGCCGCACCATTGATGGTTACGCGGCGTCGACCCTCGCGCTCCGAATTGCGCCGGCAGCAGATGAAGGCGGCCGTCGACTTCCCGCTCGACTGGCTCGAGGAGCGGTCGGGTCTCGTCGGCGGCGTCAAGTACTTCCTCTTCCGCAAGGTCCCGTCCGACACGAACTGGATGCAGACGCTCGGGTCGGCGACGCTGACCGCGTTCCTCGTGCAGGCGATCACCGGCGTGATCCTCGCGATGTACTACCAGCCGACGCCGCACGACGCGTACTCGTCGATCCAGAACATCACCGACCACGTGACGCTCGGCTGGCTCGTGCGCGGCATGCACAAGTGGGGCGCGAGCGTCTTCATCATCCTCATGTTCCTGCACATGGGCCGCGTGTTCCTGTTCGGCGCGTACAAGTATCCGCGCGAGCTGAACTGGGTCCTCGGCGTGCTGCTGCTCACGATGGGGATGGCGGAGGGCTTCACGGGCTACCTGCTGCCGTGGGACCAGACCGCGTACTGGGCGAGCGTCGTCGGCATCAACCTCAACGGGACGGCGCCGTTCCTCGGGCCGTGGTTAGCCCAGTTCTTACGCGGCGGCCAGGAGATCGGCGCGGAGACGCTCACGCGCTTCTACTCACTGCACATGCTGGTGATCCCGGGCGCGATCTTCGCGCTGATCGGTCTGCACCTGTACCTCGTCATCCGGCTCGGCGTCACGTCGCCGCCGTGGTCGAAGGAGGCCGCAGGCATGGAGCGCGCCGACGAGCCGAACGACCTGCGCACAGGGCTGACACGCCCGGCTGCGCGCGGCGCAGGAGGGTCCGAGTAATGGCGGCCGGGAAGCCCTCGGCTCTCGACCTGAGGCGCGCGGAGTTTGCGCGCTACAAGGAAGACGTCAAGAAGCGCGGGAAGCCGTTCTACCCGTACGCGATGTTCGAGGACACGATCATGAGCCTCGTCGTCGTGGCGGTGATCATCGGTCTCGCCGTGATCTGGAAGTGGACGTCGTGGTCGCCGCACCACGACGGAACGCATCAGGGCCTGCTCGGCCCCGAGTTCACGGCGCCGTGCGGACCCGGGAACGACGAGCTTCGTCCCGCGACCGGACTGGTACTTCTACTTCCTCTTCTATCTGCTCCGGGTCTTCAAGTGGCCGGAGACGGTGTTCCTCGGCACGGTCGGCGTGCCGACGATCGCGCTCATTCTGCTGATCGGCGTCCCGTTCTACGACGTGCGCCGCGAGCGGCGGCTGTCGCGGCGTCCGGTCGCCGTGGTCGGTGCGCGTGCTCGTCGTCCTCTCGATGGCGGTCCTGACGTGGAAGGGCGCGACCGCCTCGGAGGCGCTGGCCTCGGAGGTGATCACCGCACGTTCCGCAGCTGGATCAAGAAGGAGAAGCTGCCGCCCGCCGCGCTGCCGGGCGCGAAGCTCTTCGCGGTCGCGGGCTGTACGGCCTGCCATACGTATCTCGGCTCCGGCGGCTCCCAACTCGGCGCGCCCGACCTCACCGCGATCGGCACGCGCAACCTCGGCATCGATTTCCAGATCCGCCACCTGAAGTGTCCGTCGTGCGTGAATCCAGGCTCGCCGATGCCGAAGTTCGCCTCGCTCGGAGACAAAACGCCTGCACCAGCTGGCGATCTTCCTCGAAGCATCGAAGGGTCCGCGGTAACAAACGGGCACAATCCCTAGGGATGCACGTCTTCCTTGGGATCACCGGCGCCTCCGGCGCCCCCTACGCCGCCCGCCTGCTCGAGGCGCTGGCGGCGGCCGACTGCGAGATCGGCGTCGCCGCGTCGAGCGCCGGGATCGAGGTGCTCGCGACCGAGCTCTACGGCAACGCGCGGCTCTCGCGCGACGAGACGATCGCGCGCCTGCTCGAGCACGCGCCGAACGCGACCGTCTACGACCCGAACGACTGGAAGGCGCCGTACGCGTCGGGCTCGGCGAAGGTCGACGCCTACGTCATCTGCCCGTGCTCGATGGGAACGCTCGGCACGATCGCCTCCGGCGCGATGCAGAACCTCATCCACCGTGCGGCGTCGGTCGCGATCAAGGAAGAGCGCCGCCTCGTGCTGATGCCGCGCGAGACGCCGCTGTCGGTCATCCACCTGCGCAACATGCTGACGCTGCGCGAAGCCGGCGCGACGATCCTCTTCCTCGCGCCCGGCTTCTACAACGCAGCCGAGACGGTCGACGATCTCGTCGACTTCATCGTCGGGCGCGCGCTCGATCAGCTCGGGCTCGAGAACACGCTGACGAAGCGGTGGGGGCAGTGAGCGGTCGAGAGCGGGACGCTGCCGGCGGAGGGCGTCCGGAAGATGTTCGACCGCATCGCGCCGGTGTACGACGCGATGAACCACGTCATGACCGCGGGCCTCGACCGGCGCTGGCGGCGGATCACGATCGACGAGACCGTGCGCAAGGGCGACCGCGTGCTCGACGCCTGCTGCGGCACCGGCGATCTCGCGATCGGCGCGCGTGCGCGCGGAGCCGACGCCGTCGGGCTCGACTTCTCGGAGCGAATGCTCGAGCGGGCGCGGCTCAAGGAGCCCGCGATCGCGTGGGTGCAGGGCGACATGCTCGCGCTGCCGTTCGGCGACGCGTCGTTCGATGCGGTGACCGTCGGCTTCGGCGTGCGCAACGTCGAGGATCTCGAAGCGGGGCTGCGCGAGCTGCGCCGCGTGCTGCGCGCCGGCGGCCGGCTCGGCATTCTCGAGATCACGATGCCGCGCGGCCGGCTCGCGCCGTTCTACCGCGTGTGGTTCGACAAGGTCGTGCCTGCGCTCGGCAAGGTGCTGCCGGGCGGGTCCGCGTACACGTATCTGCCGGCGAGCGTGCGCCGGTTCCCGCCGCCGGACGAGCTCGCCGCGCTGCTCGCGCGCTGCGGATTCGAGCGGGTCCGGTATCGCACGTTCGCGGGCGGCATCGTCGCGCTGCACCTCGGAGAGGCGGCATGAGCACGACGCTCTCGTCGATCCGCGAGGCCGAAGGTCTCGAGGAGTACCTCGACGCAATCGAGGAGCGGCTCGCCCGCTCGGTGGCCAGCCATCCCGGGCTCGTCGCCGCGGTCGGGAACGAGGCGCTCGCCGCAGGCGGAAAGCGGCTGCGGCCGCTGCTCGTCTTCCTCTCGACGCCGCCCGGGCGCGAGCCGTCGCTCGCCGCCGGCGTCGCCGTCGAGCTCGTGCACATGGCGACGCTCGTGCACGACGATCTGATCGACCGCGCGCACTTCCGCCGCGGCAAGGCTGCTGCCTGGTCCGTGTACGGCGCCGACGCGGCGCGGGCCACGGGCGACTATCTCTTCGCGCGCGCGTTCGCAGAGCTCTCCGCGACCGGAGACGTCGAGGCCGTGCAGGTCCTCGCCGACGCGACGCTCGCGCTCGCGCGCGGCGAGGCGCTGCAGCGCACGCAGACGAACGACCCGTCGACGACCGTCGAGGCGTACATCGAGCGCTGCGCGCTGAAGACCGGCGCGCTCTTCGAGGCGGCCTGCCGGCTCGGCGGCGGCTCCGGCGAGTACGGGATCGCGCTCGGGGTCGCGTTCCAGATCGCCGACGACGTGCTCGACTGCTCGGGCGCGACGATCGAGACCGGGAAGATCGCCGGCACCGACCTGCGCGACGGCACGCCGACGCTGCCGCTCCTCCTCGCCGCGCAGGAGGACGAGGTCGTCCGCGCCGCGCTCGCCGGCGGCCCGCTCGACGGTGCGCTCGTGCGCGTTGCTGCAACCGGTGCGCTCGAACGCTCGCGCGAGGTTGCCCTGGACTACGCTAGGAGAGCCCGGGCGTGCCTCAACGGCGAGCTGCACCGCGACGAGCTCGAGTCGCTGACGCACGCGGTAGTCAACAGAGAGAGGTAGCGCAGGTGGCGGTCCTCGACACGCTCGACACGCTCGCACCGATTCGCGAGAAGGTCGAAGCGCGCGAGCGTCTCGACTTCGAGGACGGGCTCGCGCTCATGGAGACGGACGACCTGCTCGCGCTCGGCGAGCTCGCCGATCTCGCGCGCCGCGTGCGCGGCGGCGGCGACGAGGTCTACTTCGTCCAGAACCTCTACCTGAACCAGACGAACGTCTGCCGCGTGAAGTGCAAGTTCTGCGCGTTCGCGAAGACGCAGAAGCAGGAGGACTCGTACACGATCAGCGCCGACGAGCTCGTCGAGGACGCGGTCGCGCAGCACGAGCTCGCGAACTTCACCGAGATCCATTGCGTCAACGGCGAGAACCCGCACGTCGACCTCGAGTTCTACGCGGACGTGCTGCGCAAGCTGAAGGCCGCGCTGCCCGACGTGCACCTGAAGTTCTACACGGCGTCCGAGATCCACCACATGTCGAAGCTCGAGGGCTGCACGCACGAGGAGGTGCTGCGCGTGCTGAAGGACGCCGGCCTCGGCTCGCTGCCGGGCGGCGGCGCCGAGATCTTCGCGCCGCGCGTGCGCCAGCTGATCGCGCCCGGCAAGGAGCCGGCCGAGGACTGGTTCCACATCCACGACACCGCGCACCGCATGGGGATCCCGACGCACTGCACGCTGCTCTACGGTCACGTCGAGACCTACGAGGAGCGCATCGACCACATGCTCCGGCTGCGCGAGCAGCAGGACGCGACGGGCGGCTTCCTCGCGTTCATCCCGCTCGCGTTCCATCCGGAGAACACGGTCTTCGAGCGGCGCGGCTTCAAGTTCACGACGGGCGCCGACGACCTGAAGATGGCGGCCGTGTCGCGACTCGTGCTCGACAACATCCCGAACATCAAGGCGTACTGGATCATGATGGGGATGCCGATGGCGCAGCTCGCGCTGCACTTCGGCTCGAACGACGTGCAGGGCACGGTCGTGCGCGAGAAGATCTTCCAGGCCGCCGGCGCGACGAGCGGGACGGAGCAGAAGATTCCGGAGCTCGTCCGGTTCATCAAGGATGCCGGGCGCATCCCGGTGCAGCGCGACACGCTGTACAACGAGCTGCACCGATGGTGAAGACGTCGAGCAACTGCGCGAGCGCCTGCACCCCGATGTCACGTGGATCGGGTTTCCCGGCGCCGGCGTCACGCCGATCTGCCGCTCGAAGGCAGAAGCGAGCGCGCGGTTCGCGACGCTCATCGCCGGCGCGCCTCAGGCCGAGATCCTCGAGGAGTCGGACAAGCGGATCGTCGTGCGCATGCATCCCGACTCGCCTGCCGAAGGCGTCGACCTCCACGAGGTGCTGACGCTCCGCGACGGACTCGTGTGGTTGATCGAGGATTACCCGGAACGCCCGTGATCAAGCTCGGCCGCATCAGCTACGTGAACATGGCGCCGGTCTTCTACCGCGTCGACGCCGAGGTCGAGGAAGTGCAGGGCGTGCCGACCGAGCTGAACCGCATGCTCATCGACGGCGAGCTCGACACCGCGCCGATCTCGTCGATCGAGTACGCGCGGAACGCGGACAAGCTGCGGCTGCTGCCGCGGCTCTGCGTCGCGTCGGAAGGCGCGGTCGACTCGATCCAGCTCGTCTCGCGCAAGCCGCTCGAGCAGGTGCGCGTCGTCGCGGTCACGCCGGAGTCCGCGACCTCGGTCGCGCTGACGAAGGTGCTCCTGCCCGAGGCGGAGCAGGTGCCGCTCGGCGAGAGGACGCCGACGCGAAGCTCCTGATCGGCGACGCCGCGCTGAAGTCCGCGTTCGAGGATCCGACGCCGCACTACGACCTCGGCCGGCTGTGGCTCGAGCGCACGGGCCTGCCGATGGTCTTCGCGGTCTGGGCGTGCCCGGAGCCGCTCGCCGACGGGCTCGCCGAGCTCGAGGACGCGCTCGTCTCGTCGGTGCGGCAGGCGCGCGCCGAGCCCGAGCAGCTCGCGTTCGAGGCGGCGGAGCGGTACGGCTATCCGGCCGGCTTCCTCGCGCGCTACTTCGAGAAGCTGCGCTACCGCTTCGGGCCGCGCGAGCGCGCCGGCCTCTACACGTTCCTCGAGCTCTGCCGCGACGCCGGCCTGCTCGAGACGGTGCCGGAGCTGCGGTTCGTGCAGACGACGGGAGCGCGGTCGCATGAGCGTCGTGTCTCGGTCTCCGGTGTGCCGAGGTGCTCGAGAAGGCGTACGAGGGCGAGCGCATCACCGACGACGACGCGGTGACGCTGCTGCGCTCGCGCGACCTCGTCGCGGTCGGACGTGCGGCGAACGCGGTGCGCAACCGGCTGCACGACCCGGAGCGCGTGACGTTCATCATCGACCGCAACCTCAACTACACGAACATCTGCGTCACCGACTGCGACTTCTGCGCCTTCTACCGGCGGCCGGGCGACACGCGCGAGGGCTACCTGCTGCCGAAGCCGGTGATCTTCAAGAAGATCGAGGAGACGCTCGCGATCGGCGGCACCGGCCTGCTGATGCAGGGCGGCCACCATCCCGGACCTCGGCATCGACTACTACGAGGATCTCTTCCGGTCGATCAAGGCGAAGTACAAGATCCACCTGCACGCGCTGTCGCCGCCGGAGATCCAGCACATCTCGCGCCGCTCGAAGCTGACGATTCCGGAGACGCTGACGCGGCTGCGCGACGCCGGCCTCGACTCGATTCCGGGCGGCGGCGGCGAGGTGCTCGTCGATCGCGTGCGCGACATCATCGCGCCGAAGAAGACGAAGTCGTCCGAGTGGCTGAACGTGATGCGCCATGCGCACCGGCTCGGCATCTCGACGACGGCGACGATGATGTACGGGCACGTCGAGACGCTCGAGGAGCGCGTCGAGCACATGCGGCGCGTGCGCGAGGTGCAGGACGAGACCGGCGGCTTCCGCGCGTTCTTCTCGTGGACGTTCCAGGACGACGGCAACCGGCTCGGCGAGAAGGTGCCGCCCGAGACGCGCCCGACGTCGTTCGACTACCTGCTGACGCAGGCGGTCTCGCGCATCTACCTCGACAACATGCCGCACATCGGCTCGTCGTGGGTGACGCAGGGCAAGAAGATCGGCCAGGTCGCGCTGCAGTTCGGCGCCGACGATCTCGGCTCGCGTGATGATCGAGGAGAACGTCGTCAGCGCCGCGGGCACGACGTACCGCGCGTCGACCGAGGAGTTCGTCCACCTGATCAAGCGCCTCGGCAAGATCCCGGTCCAGCGCGACACGCTGTACCGCGCCGGTCAAGGTCTGGAACTGACCCGTCACTGGCTGTCGTCACCAATTGTTCGTGTCTGACACCAGGGTCCAGTCTCGTTGGTCACAGATCCGCGTGAGTCGCGACGACCAAGCGGCACCGAGTTGTTCGTGTCTGACACCGGGACATGTCTGCTACGACGCGTACTCGAGCGAGCCGTCGCGCTGGCCGGCCCGCATGAAGCGCCCGAACGTTGCGAGCGCGAGCGACGAGCCAGACGGAGGCGACGAGCAGCTCCGCTCCCGCGTGCGCGGCGATGCGTCGACCACGGCGACGCCGTTGATGACATCCGCGGATCGCCTCGAGCCCGTTCGTGATCGGCAGGCAGCGCGAGATCCACTCGAGCCAGGTCGGATAGAACGACACCGGCACGTTCACGCCGCAGAGCGCCATCAGCGTCACGATCGTCGCGTTGACGACAGCCCCGTGATCTCGCGGTGGCGGATGATCACGCCCGCGAGGAACGTGCTGAAGCAGTACGCGGAGAGCCCGACGAGCAGCGTCAGCGGGATCACGAGCAGAACGCGCGGGAACGGAAAGTGCAGGCCGAACGCCGGTCCGAGGATGAAGAGCCCGAGCAGCGCGCTGAACACGCCGTCCGCCATCACGTAGATGCCCGCGCGCCGCGAAGACGACGACCGGCCGCGACGGGCTCGCGAGCAGGAGCGAGAGCGTTCCGTTGCCGCGCTCGGACGTCGTCATGTTCATCGCGAACGTCGCGCCCGGCGGCTGCGATCACCACCGCGTTGCCGACCAGGAGGAACTGCGTCTGCACGTCGGAACGCAGCAGCTTGCCGATCAGCGCGAAGAACGAGACCTGCGAGATCATCCGCACGCACCAGCCGAAGATCCAGCTCTTCAGCGTGAAGATCGACCAGTAGTCGTTCGCGCCGCTGACGATCGCGTACCAGGCGACCCGCGCCGTCGACGGCAAGATTCTTCACGTCGTTCCCAGCTCGCCCGATGCCGCGGACGCGCACGCAGAATCACGCGCATCGACCACACGCCGACCGCGAGGCCGCACGCCCCGAGGAACGCCAACCATCCCGAGCCGGAACGCGAAGTCGTGCATCGGCGTCGGGCGCAGCGCCGCGCGCAGAAGGTCTGCGCTCCACGAGAGAAACACGACGCTGCTCAGCGGCCGGATCCAGTGCGGCAGGACGCGAAACCGGCACGAGGATGCCGCCGAGCACGTAGAACGGAAAGCTCGCCGAGTTCGAGAACGTCGACCGCGTTCCGGGCGAGCACGAACAGGCTCGCCATCGCGACCGCGGTTCCCGCCATCGCCGCGAGCGTCACGACGACCGTCGCGAGGAACGGCCCAGGCGTGGTGGATCGTGACCTTCGTGCCGAAGATGCAGGCGCGCCGACGACCCACGTCTCGCACGAAGGAGACGACTCCCGACCAGCGTCGTCGTCGTGATCCGGCCGAAGATGACCGCGGCGAACGACGACGGCGCGGCGACGAGCATCTCGATCGTGCCGTTCCAGCGCTCGATCGTGATCGTCCAGCCCGGAGTTGAAGAGCGCGAGCCACCAGAGCGCGATGAAGACCGGCGCGATCGCGGCGTACGCCGTCAGGTCCTGTCGCCCGGCGTGCCGGAAGATCATCAGGAAGATGATCGAGAACATCGGCGCCGTGAAGAACGGGATCAGCCCGTCCGGGATACGCGCGAAAGAACCGCAGCTGAATCCGAGCGCCGGCGAGGAACGCGCGCATCAGACCGTCAGCCCGCGCTCGCCGATCATCTGCACGTAGACCTCTTCGAGGCTCGGCAGCGACGTCTTGACCGACGTGACGCCGGCATCGACGAGCTGCTTGAGCACGACCGACGTCGCGCCGTCCTCGTTCACCTCGATGCGCACGCTCCCGTCGGGCTGCAGCGACGACCGACGAGACGCCGGCGATCAGCTCGATCGTCCGCGATCAGGCTGTCCGGTGCACCCTCGACGTCGATGCGCTGAAAGCGCGAGATGAGCGAGCCGAGCGTGCGCGGCGTCTCGGTCGCGAGGATCCGGCCGCGGTCGATCAGCGTCACGCGGTCGCACACGGTCTCCGCCTCGACCATGTCGTGCGTCGTCAGCAGGATCGTCCGGCCTTCGCCTTTCAGCTCGCCGATCAGCGTGCGGAACTCGCGCGCGGCGAGCGGGTCCATGCCCGTCGTCGGCTCGTCGAGGAAGAGCACGCGCGCGTCGCCCATCAGCCCGCGCGCGAGATGCAGGCGCTGCTTCATGCCGCGCGAGAACTCCTCGACGCGCTGGTCGGCGCGCTCGGTGAGGCCGACGCGCTCGAGCAGCGTCGCGCTGCGCGCTTTGATCTGCGGCGCCGGAGAGCCGGTAGAGCGCGCCCCAGTACTCGAGGTTCTGGCGCGCCGACAGCCGCGTGTAGAGGCCGCGCTCGCCGCCGAACACGATGCCGATCAGCGGTCGTACGGCTTTCGTCTCGGCGACGACGTCGTGTCCGCAGACGAACGCGCGTCCCGTCGTCGGCAGCAGCACGGTCGAGAGGATCTTCACGAGCGTCGTCTTGCCGGCGCCGTTCGGGCCGAGCAGGCCGTGCACCTCGCCGACGGGAATCGTCAGCGAGACGCCGTCGAGCGCCGTCACCGGCTCGCGCTTGCGCGGCGTGAAAACACGCCGGATCTCCTGGACGTCGACTGCCTGCACGACCGGCATTCTTCCAGGCGGCTACCCTGGGCCGGGGTCGTGCTTCGCAAGCTCTTCATCGCCGCCGCGCTCGCCGCGATCGCCGCGTTGCCCGCAGGGGCGTCGCAGCGCGTCTCGGCGCAGGTCGTCGCGCAGTCGCTCCTCATGCCCGGCGTCTCGTACCAGCGCGAGGTCGAGTTCACGCCGCACGGCCCCGTCGTGCTCGACGTCGTCACCGCGCCGCGTCCCGACGGAACGCTCTACACGCTCACGCCCGTGCTCTCGAACAACGCCATCGTCGCGACGGAGAAGCTGACCGACATGGAGAAGGAGCTCTCGGCGACAACGACCGTCGTCGGCGTCAACGGCGACTTCTTCGCGGCCGATCCCGGCAAGCCGAGCGGCATCCTCATGCGTGGCGGCGCGCTCGACTCGGCGCCGCTCAGCTCGCGCTCGAGTCTCGGCATCGGCGCGGACGGGACTGCTCACCGTCGCGCAGGTCTCGTTCGACGGCATCTGGCACGGCAGCGGCCAGCGCCGGCAGCTCGACCTGAACGCGGCGCCGGTCAAGGGACACACGACGCTCTACACCTCGTCCTGGGGACCGGAGACGCCGGCGGAGAGCGGCGTCGTCGTCGACGTCCTGCCGGCGATCCCGCCGCTCGCAGCCGAACCACGTCGTCACCGGCGTCGTCTCGCAGGTGCTCAACAGCGGGCCGGTGCCGATCCCGCCGGGCGGCGCCGTGCTCGTCGCGCGCGGGCGCACAGGCGCCGTATGCTGACGGCAGAGGCACCCGCCGGCACGACGGTCGAGCTTCGTCCGACGCTCACGCCGAACTGGAACGGGATGGCGAGCGCGATCGGCGGCGGGCCGCTGCTCGTCGCCGCGGGCAAGCCGGTCTTCCGCGCGCGCGAGTCCTTCGGCGATCCGGTGCTCAACAACCGCAGCGCCGCGCAGCGCTGTCGCGCAGCTGAGTGACGGCCGGATCCTGCTCGTGACGGTCGAGGGCGGCGGCTTGGCGTACAGCGCCGGGATGACGAACTACGAGCTCGCCGTCGCGCTCGTGCGACTCGGTGCGCGCACGGCGATGGGGCTCGGCAGCGGCACGTCGGCGGCGATGGCGTTCGACGGGACGCTGCTCACGCGCGCGACGGAGCAGCCGATCGCGGATGCGCTCGTGCTGTCGTACAGCGGCGTGTACGTCGGCGCCGCCCGTGTCGACGACGCTCTCGCCGAACGGCGACGGCGTCGACGACGTGCAGACGTTCTCGTACAAGCTCGTGCGCCCGTCGCAGGTGACGGCGACCGTCGTCGGGCCCGAACCGCTCGACGCTCACGCTCGCGCAGGACTCCGAGCAGCCGGGAGTGCACACGCTGCAGTGGGACGGCGACGGCCGCGGTCGAGGGCAGCTGGCGCTTCTCGGTGACCGCGACCGACGACCTCGGGCGCACGACGACCGCGGACCGGCAGTTCGCGCTCAACCAGACGCTCGGCTCGCTGCAGGTGACGCCGACGAGCGGCGGAGCGACCGCGACGTTCCAGCTCGCGCATGCCGCGACCGTGACGGTGACGGTCGAGAAGGCCAACGGGATCGTCGCTCGCGACCGCTGCTCTCCAAGAAGCTCGACGCCGGCCCGCAGAGCGTGACGTGGACGGGGCGGTCGAGCAGCGGCTACCGCGTTCGCGTCGTCGCGACGAACGCGATCGGCAAGGCGACGCTTCTGTCGCCGCTGACGTCGCGCCGCTCGTAGACTGCCGTCCGTGCTCGCCAGCATCACCTCGACCTTCGAGTCGCACATCGCCACGCAGGGGGCGTACGCCGTCTTCGTCCTGATGGCGATCGACGCGGTGTTTCCGGCTGCGAGCGAGCTCGTGATGCTCTATGCCGGCGCGGTCGCGGCCGGCGTCTTCCCGGGCACGCACCACGTCTCGCTCTTCGGCGCGAAGGTCGGCTTCGGGATCGGCGCGTTCATCGTCATGGCGCTCGCCGGCACGCTCGGCTATTTCGTCGGCGCGCTCATCGGCTGGTGGATCGGCCTCCGCGGCGGGCGTCCGCTGCTCGAGTCGCGCGGCCGGTGGCTGCACGTGACGCCGGAGCGGCTCGACCGCGCCGAGCGCTGGTTCGAGCGCTGGGGGAACTTCGGCGTGCTCGTCGGGCGCGTGACGCCGGTCGTCCGGTCGTTCGTCTCGATCCCGGCGGGCGTCTTCGAGATGCGGCTCGCGCCCTACGCGCTCTACACCGTCGTCGGCTCGGCGGTCTGGGCGTTCGCGATCGCCGGCGTGGGCTACGGGCTCGGCTCGAGCTACAAGAGCTTCGACAACGGCTTCAAGTACGTGGAGTACGCGATCGTGGCAGGCGTTCTCGTGCTCGCGGCGTATCTCATCTATCGATTAAGGAAGGCCGCTACAGTGAGGCGCCGTGACGATCCCGCTCGTTGACGTCCATTCCCAGTACGAGCCGCTGATCCCCGAGCTCGAGGCTCGCTTCCGCGAGGTGCTCGACGGCGGCCAGTTCATCCGCGGCCCGCACTTCTACGCGTTCCAGGAGGAGGCGGCCGCGTACCTCGGCGTGAAGCAGGCGGTCGGCGTCGCGAACGGCACCGACGCGCTCGTGCTCGTGCTCGACGCGCTCGAGATCGGCCCCGGCGACGAGGTCATCTGTCCGGCGTTCACCTTCTACGCGACGGCCGAGTCGATCGCCCGGCGCGGCGCGACTCCGGTGTTCGCCGACGTCGACCCGGTGACGCTCAACCTCGATCCCGAGGACGTCGCCGCGAAGATCACCGAGCCGCACGCGCGCGATCATGCCCGTGCACCTGTTCGGACGCCCGGCGCCGCTGGACGAGCTGTCGCAGCTCGGCCTGCCGCTGATCGAGGACGCCGCGCAGGCGTTCGGCGCGCCGGGTGTCGCGCAGCACGGCGTCGTCTCGACGTACAGCTTCTTCCCGACGAAGAATCTCTTCTGCCTCGGCGACGGCGGACTCGTCGTCTCGAACGACGAAGATCTCGCCGACCGTGTGCGCGTCCTCGCGTTCCACGGCTCGCGCGACAAGACCGACTTCGACTTCGTCGGCTACAACTCGCGCCTCGACGAGCTGCAGGCGTCGTTCCTCCGTCTCTTCCTGACGCATCTCGACGAGTGGAACCGCGGCCGCCGTGAGGCAGCCGCGCGCTACGCCGAGCTCGGTCTCGGCGATCTCGTCGAGCTCCCGCAGGACGAGGACGGTCACATCTACCACCTCTTCGTCTGCCGCTCGACCGCGCGCGACCGGATTCGCGAAGCGCTCGTCGAGGCCGGCATCGGCACCGCCACCTATTACGTCACGCCCCTGCATCTCCAGCCGGCCTTGCGCTTCCTCGGCAACGAGCCGGGCTCGCTGCCCGAGACCGAGCGCGTCGCACAGGAGAACTTCTCCGTGCCGCTGTGGCCGACGATCTCCGTGGAGCAGCAGGAACGTGTCGTCGACGTCGTGCGCTCAGCAGTAGGCGTCGTCTCGCGAGCATGAGCGGCTTCGGGCGTCATCGCCTGCTGCAGCTGCTGATCGACGCAGGCATCGTCGCGCTTTCCTGGTTCCTTGCGTTCGAGCTGCGGTTCGACCAGGGCCTGCCGGTCTTTTACGACACGCTGTTGCAAGCGCACGATCCTGATCGTCGTCGCGATCAAGATCGCCGTCTTCCTCCTGTTCGGCTTCCACCGCCGCTGGTGGCGCTACGTGTCGGTGAACGACATGTGGGGCGCCGCGCGCGGCGTCGTTGTCGCGTCACTTGTCGCGGACGTCACGGTGTACCTCGTCTCGCCGGTGCACAACGTGCGGCTGCCGCGCTCGATCGCGGTCATGGATCTGCTGATCACGATGGCGCTGATCGCCGGAGCGCGTCTGTTTGCGCGGACCGTGATCGAGCGTCCACGCGGTGGAGTCGTGGCGCGCGGTCGCGAGGTGATCGTCGTCGGAGCCGGGCGATGCCGGCCGGACTGTCGTCGAGGAGATGCAGCGCTCGCGGATGCTCCGCTACACGCCGATCGGCTTCGTCGACGACGATCCGACGAAGAAGAACATGCGCATCCTCGGCGTGCGCGTCCTGGGAACGACGTCCGACCTGCCGCGCCTCGTGCGCGAGTTCTCGCCGGACGAGCTGCTGATCGCCATTCCGTCGGCCTCGGGCGAGGTGCGCGCGCGCGTCGTCGAGGCCGCGCAGGCTTCGCATGTTCCGGTGAAGACGCTTCCGGGGCTGTACGAGCTGATCACCGGCGACGTGCAGCTGGCGCAGATCCGGCCGGTGCAGGTCGAGGACGTGCTCGGCCGCGAGCAGGTCGAGGTCGACATGCGCGAGATCGGCTCCTACCTCGCGGGACACACCGTCCTCGTCACGGGGGCCGGGGGATCGATCGGCGCCGAGCTCTGCCGCCAGATCGCGCGGATGGGGCCGACGAGGCTCATCCTCGTCGACAACGCGGAGACTCCGTTGTTCGAGATCGAGCGAGAGCTCGTGTCGGAGCGAGACTTCACGGCCGCGATCCCGAAGCTCGTCGACGTCAAGAACCGCACGGCGCTTCGGCGCGAGGTCTTCGAGAAGTACCAGCCGACGATCGTCTTCCACGCGGCTGCGTACAAGCACGTCCCGCTGATGGAGACGCATCCGCTCGAGTCGGTGCGGAACAACGTCGTCGCGACGAAGATCGTCGCGGAGCTTGCCGCCGACTTCGAGGTGGATCGCTTCGTGCTGATCTCGACGGACAAGGCGGTCAATCCGAAGACGGTGATGGGCCAGTCGAAGGCGTTGTGCGAGTGGATCATCGAGTCGCTCGGACATCGCCGCGACGTCAAGACGCGCTTCGTCGCGCGTGCGCTTCGGCAACGTGCTCAACTCGTCGGGCAGCGTCATCCCGACGTTCCGCAAGCAGATCGAGAAGGGCGGTCCGGTGACGGTCACGACGCCGGAGATGACGCGGTACTTCATGACCATTCCGGAAGCGGTGTCACTTGTCGTGCAGGCGGGCGCGATCGGCGGCCGCGGTCAGATCTTCGTGCTCGACATGGGCGAGCCGGTGAGGATTCTCGATCTCGCGTGCAACATGATCCGCCTCTCCGGCAAGGAGCCGCGGCTTCCTGCGGATCAGGAAACCGGCTCGAACGACATTGCGGTGAAGTTCGTCGGCGCGCGCCCCGGCGAGAAGCTGCACGAGGAGCTGTGGGGTGACAGCGAGTCCGTCGGAGCGACCGATCATCCGAAGATCATGCGGCTGAGTCGGGCTCCGATCGACCCCGAGTGGTTGTCGCTCCAGCTCGTCGAGCTCGAGCAGCTCGCAGACGACGGCGACACGCTCGAGGTGGTCGGGCAAACTCGGCGCGATCGTGCGCGATCCGAAGCGTGAGGTTCGGCACGACGCCGTCACAAAGCCGGCCGACCCGCCCGCTACGGTGGTCCGTCCTTGGACGCCGAGCGAATCTTTGCCGGACTGAACCCGGAGCAGCGCGCCGCGGTCGAAGCGACCCGCGGGCCGGTCTGCATCCTCGCCGGCGCGGGCACCGGCAAGACGACGACGATCACGCGCCGGATCGCCTGGCAGGTGGCGAGCGGTGCGTTCGCAGCGCCGGAGCTCGTTGCCGTGACGTTCACCGACAAGGCCGCGGGCGAGCTGCGGGCGACGACTGGCGGCGCTCGGCGTCGAGGGCGTGCGCGCGTCGACCTTCCACTCCGCGGCGCTGGCCCTTGCTCCGTCGCTTTGCCGGCGATCCGGGGCGGATTCTCTCGACGAAGGCGCTGCTGCTGCGGCAGATCGGCAACCGGCTTCCCGCGCCGTACAAGTTCCGCCCGGCGGGCGATCTCGCGACCGAGATCGAGTGGGCGAAGAACCGCCGGCTGACACCGCAGACGTACATCGCTGCACTCGGCGACCACGAGTCGCCGCTGCCGGCCGACCTCGCGCATCGCGTCTTTCGCGAGTACGAGAAGAGAAAGTCCGAGGCCGGCGCCCTCGACTTCGAGGACTTGCTCGAGCGGACGATCCAGGTGCTCGAAGCGGACCCGCACGCGCTCGAGCTGGTGCGCGAGCGGTGGCAGGCATTCACGGTCGACGAGTATCAGGACGTCAATCTGCTGCAGCAGACGCTGCTCGATCTCTGGCTTGGCGATCGAGACGAGCTCTGCGCCGTCGGCGACGACTACCAGTCGATCTACGGATTCACCGGGGCGAGCGCGCAGTGGCTGCTCGCGCTGCCGAGGCGCTACGCGCACGCACACGTCGTCCGGCTCGAGCAGAACTACCGATCGACGCCGCAGGTGCTCGCGCTTGCGAACCGGCTCGTACCGAAGCTCGGGGGCGCCGAGAAGACGTTGCGCGCGACCCTTGGCGACGGACCTGAGCCCGACGTCGTGCCGAATGCGGACGTTGCTTCGCGGATCAAAGAGCTCGCCGGCTGCGGGCGTCGCGCTCGAAGACCAGGCCGTGCTCGTGCGCACGAACGCGCGCGCGGCCGACTTCGAGGAGGAGTTCCACGAGGCGGGCATCCCGTTCCAGGGCGCGTCGCTGCTCTCGCGCGATGCGGCGCGGCGGCTGCTGAAGGCGGTGCAGCGCGACGGCGGTACCGCAGCGGAGGCGGTGCGGCAGGCGGCGCTCTCACTCGGCTGGCTCGAGCAGCTGCCGGAGAAGCTCGGCGAGCGGGAGCAGACGAGGCAGGCGGATCTCGCCCGGCTCGTGCGGCTGGCGGAGCAGTTCGACGGCGATGTGCCGGCGTTCGTCGCGTCTCTGAACGAGCGCTTCGGTGCGACGTCGGGCCGCGGCGTGCATCTGCTGACGCTGCATCGCGCGAAGGGGCTCGAGTTCGAAGCCGTGTATCTGCCGCGGCTCGAAGAGGGCGAGCTACCGAATCGCCGTGCCGACGTCGACGACGAACGGCGCCTGCTCTACGTCGGGATCACGCGCGCCAAGCGGCACCTGCTCGTGACGTGGAGCGGGAAGCCGAGCCGGTTTCTCGCAGAGCTCGGAGCCAAACAGTCGAGCGACCAGGTCGCGACGAGGTCGCGACCTGGTCGCAGTCTCGAAGAGCTCCCGCCCGGCTTCGACGCGCTGCGCGAATGGAGACTCGAACGAGCGAAGGCCGACGAGGTCCCTGCGTACGTCGTGTTCCACAACGCAACGCTCGTCGAGATCGCGGAACGCCAGCCGCGAACGCTCGCCGAGCTCGCAGGCGTCCCGGGCGTCGGCCCTGCGAAGCTCGAGCGCTACGGCGACGACATCCTCGCCGCGCTTGCCCGCGTCGCCTAAGTCGGCAGAGCGGACAGCAGCAGTTGCAACATGAGCGCCGGGTCGCGGCGGACGCGTTCGCCTGCGGCGGCGTCCCGTTTGTGCAGGTCGAGCGCGCGCGGGTCGGTCAGCGGCTTGAGGCGGCCCTCGCGGATCAGTTCCTCGTCGACACCGCCGAGACGGCCGCCGTACGTCGTGTAGACCGGGACACCGAGCGCGGCCGCTTCGCGGTTCATCGTCCCGCCGGCGGAGACGACGACGTCGGCAAGCGCAATCAGGCTCTGCGCATCGACGGCTTTCTCGGGGAGGATCACGGAGGGCAGCTCGAGTGACCGAACGTACTCATGCTGATCCTCCGTGCGCGGCAAGACGAACGCGTGCACGTTCTCGAGCCGTCCCAGATGATCCAGCGTCATCGGAAAGAGCGGGTTCGAGTGTCGATGGTAAAGCGACACGTCGGGCGGAGGGCGCAGGACAACGAGCACACGTGCGGGATCGACGCCTGAAGCGGTCGAGCAGCGAACGATCGGGCTCGAAGTCCGAGAGGTAGTACTCCTCCTTCAGGCCCGGATACTGGACGAGCTTCGGCGGCTTCACGCCGTACTTGCGCAGCCGCTCCGGCGGAATCGCCTCCGGCACGACGACCTTCGTCGCCGCGCGGCAGCCGAGCTGATGCTGGAGCGTCGCGAACTCGTAATCGAACGTCGTCGTGCTCGGGATCCCCAGACGTCGCGCGGTCATCGTCAACTCGTGCGAGCCGTGCGCGAGCGCGACGTCGAAGCCGCGACCCTTGGCGAAGCGGCGCAACGCGCCGAGACGATGCGTCATCTGCCGTGCCTTCTGGAAGCGCGAGCGTCCACCGTGCTTCCCGATCACCTCGGCCTGCAGGTTGTGCAGCTCCAGCAACTGCAACGTCTGCGCGTAGTCGCGCGCCGTGATCTGCACCTCGTCGCCGCGCTTCTCCATGATCTCGATCAGCGGACGAAAGACAAGCACGTGCGCACTCGCCGTCATGTCAATCCATACCCTCAAACCAGCAAGGCCTCCATGCGGGCCGACCGCAAAGTCGGCGGCTCCTGCTCGACGTGGCGCTCGTACCAGAGCGTGAACGCGAGCAGGCCCCAGAGCTGGCGGCTCCAGTCCTGGGCGCCGGCCACGTGCTCGTCGAGCAGGCGATGTCACCGGCTCCGGCTGGAAGAACCCCTGGGAGCGCAGCGTTCCCGGCGACAGCGTCGCACGCGCGAACGGCTCGAGCTCGCCGCGCAACCAGGCAGCGGCCGGAATCGAGAAACCGCGCTTGCGACCGTGCACGACCTCGTGCGGCACGAGCGGCGCGGCAGCCTTGCGCAGCAGCACCTTCTTCGAGAGCCCGCGCACCTTGTGCTTCGCGGGGAGCGCGAACGCGAAGTTGGTCACGACGGAGTCCAGGAACGGGACGCGCGCTTCGAGCGAGTGCGCCATTGACGCGCGGTCGGTCTTGACGAGCAGATCGTCGACGAGGTAGATGCCGAAGTCGACGTCCTGGAGGCGCGCGAGCGGGTCGGCGCCTTCAGTCTCCGCATAGCGCGCGCGATAGATGTCGACCGGATCGAACTGGCTGCGCGAGCCCCGCAGCTCTGCTCGCATGTCCGGCGAGAAGATCTCCTTCCAACCGTGATGCCGCTCGAGCGGCGGCAAATGTGCCGAACGGACGAAGCGCTTCGCCTTGTAGTCGAAGCTCGCCTTCGCGCTCGAGCTCGGGAGGCGCTCGACGAGCGGTCGAGCGAGGCGCGCGAGCGGAGCCACCCTGTCGGCAAGGAGGTCGGCGGCGTACGTGTAGTAGCCGCCGAAGAGCTCGTCGCCGCCTTCGCCTGAAAGTGCGACCTTCACGTGCTCTGCCGCGAGCTGCGACACGAGATACGTCGGCAGCGCGGACGAGTCGGCGAAGGGCTCGTCGAAGGCTTCCGCGAGTGCAGGCAGGAGCAGAAGCGGGTCCGGCCGCACGAGCAGCTCGTGGTGGTTGGTCCCGTAACGCTCCGCGACGAGACGGGCCGTGGCGCGCTCGTCGAAGCTCCGCTCCTCGAAGCCGATCGTGAAGGTGTGCACCGCGTCGCGCGTCTCTTGCGCCGCAAGCGCCGCGAGTACAGCCGAGTCCACGCCGCCGGAGAGGAGGACGCCGACAGGCACATCCGAAAGCAGATGCGCGCGCACCGAGTCGCGCAGCCGGGCGCGCAGCTCCTCGATGAGCTCCGCCTCGTCGTCCACGCGCAACTCGTCAACGGGGACCGGGCCGGGACAGGCGTAGCGCTCGAGCTCGACGCCGCTTTCCGTCCAAAGGAGCAGATGGCCCGCAGGGAGCTTGCGCGTGTCGCGGAAGATCGAGTACGGCGCGGGAATCGAGTTGAACGCGAGGAATGCCTCGAGCGCGTCGAGATCGATCTCGCCGCGCGGAAGTGCCCGCAGCTCGGACGCGAACTCGAGCACGGCGCCCGTGTCGCGGTAATAGAGCGGTTTGATCCCGTAGCGGTCGCGTGCGAGCACGAGACGACGCACCCTCGTGTCCCAGATTGCGACTGCAAACATCCCACGCAGTCGCCGCACGTATTCGGGGCCGTGGCGCCGGTAGAGATGAAGATGGACTTCGGTGTCGCACTGCGTCCTGAACGCCTGGCCTTCGCGCTCCAGCTCGCGGCGCAGCTCGGGGTAGTTGTAGATCTCGCCGTTCTGCACGACGACGCACGATCCGTCTTCGCTCGCCATCGGCTGGTCGCCGCCGGCAAGGTCGATGATCGATAGCCGCCGCGCCGCGAGCGCGACGGGACCGTCGACGTATTCGCCACTGCTGTCAGGTCCGCGATGCACGAGTGACGCGCTCATCGCGGTCAATCGCTCGACGCTGGCCGCACCCGTTCGCGACGCGATCCCACAGATCCCGCACATGGAGCCGAGTCTACGGACAGCCGGCGGCGGCTTGCCGCGCCGCCGCCTTGAACGCTGCGGCCGCCGGCTTACGGTGCACGCCGCGCCAGATGAGCCCCGACTGCCAGCCCGCGAGCCGCGTCTCGTCGACGAGCTCGAAGTTGAAGAACGCGTGCACATCCGGTTGGCAGGCGGCGACCCTGATCGCCGATGCGAGCTGTCGAGCCTGCAGCGCCGGCGTGACTGTCGGCACGTTCTCGCGGCCGTTGTAGTGACTTCCGAACTTCGCTGGGACTGCCGACTGAAAGCCGTCTTCGAGGTACCAGATGTCAGGTGTGCGTCCGAAAGCCGCGCGGAGCACGCGCACGAGGCGCGCGTAGTCGCCCTCGCCCACGAAGCCGGGTGTGTGCACCGCTGTCGGCGATTCGAGCGCAGTCGCCGGATAAGGGTTGTGTCCGAACGCGTCCATGATGGGCTGTGTGCGGCCGCTGCCTCGATACGACGCGCCCACGGCCCGCAGGAACGCTTCCGGCGCGTGTGCCGAGGCGGTTGAGTCGAGAACCGTCAACCCCCCTCGATGCAGATCGTCGTAACACCGTGCGAGGAGCGTGGCGTACTGCGCGGGTGTGCCGTTCCAGTACGTCGGTGAGTTCGCCTCGTTCCAGACGACGACTGCCTTCGCGTCGGGAACGAGTGCGAGCGATGACCGCGCAAAGGCGCAGAAGCGTGCCTGCGCGCGCGGGTCTTTCGGTGTATCGCCCGCAAATCCGAACACCGCAAGCACAACGCGGGTTACTCGCGCAGCCTGTTCCGCGCGCGCGAGCTCGGTCAATCGCGGACCGGCAGGCATCGTTTCGCCGTGCCACGGCACCCAGACACGCACCGCCTGCGCACCGAGCGCTTGCTGCCAGCGGACGACGCCAAGTGGATCCGCCGTCCATTTCAGCGTGTCGTCGTCGACCCCCACGAGCAGACGAGGCGCGGGCGCCGGTCGGAGCGCGAACCACGCCGCGACGGCGGCGACGACCACGAGTAGGAGCGCAGCGGCGATCAGCCGCCGTTGGATGCGGAGCCTCGCAGCGATTGCCGGAGCACGCGCCATGCCGTCGCGACGACGGTGCGGAGGTAGAGGCGAACCGAGCGATCGGCGATCCATTCGAGGTCGTGCGCGAGCTTCTCCGCCATCGACGTCTCGTAGCCGCGTCGCACCTGCGCGAGCCCGGTGAGGCCGGGGCGGACGATCAACCGCTGCCAGTACGCCGGCAAATCGTGCGAGAGCTCCTCGAAGAACACGGGGCGGATCGGGCGCGGGCCGACAAGGCTCATGTCGCCGCGCAGCACGTTGATGAACTGCGGAACCTCGTCGAGCTGCGTCGCCTTCAGCCACTTGCCGATGCTCGTGAACTCGCCCTCGGTGCGCCGCACGAGCTCCTCGCCGAGGTACGGCCCGAGGCGCGTCTCCGCGTCGCCTCGAAGCGTGCGGAACTTCAGCATCGTGAACACCCGGCCGCCTCGCCCGACCCGCGGCCCCCGGTACAGCACGGGCCGGCCGCTCGTGGCGAGCACGATCAGCGCGATCGGCACGGCGAGCGGGAGCGCGAGCAGCAGGAAGAGCGCGGACAGAAGGACGTCGAGCACGCGGAGCAGTACGTCGCGCCGCCGGGCCGGCGTCTCGAGGGCCAGCTGCCGGTAGCCGCGGATGAACGTGTCCTCGATCCGACAGATGCTAGACCCTTGCGCAACCGGGCGCCGCGATACGAAGTCGACCTAGCTGATCACCTCGTGCGCGGCGACTCGCCGCCAGATGATGTGCGGCTCGCCCTCGTCGATCGAGTCTCCAAATTGGAACGTGGCGCGCCCGTCGGCGGCCCAGGTCATCTCAAAGACGCCGCCGGCGCCCTGGATTCCTTTCACACGCAGCCCCTTGCGGAAGCCCCGGTCGCTTTTCAGATCCTCGATGAACTTCGTGACCGCCGCCTTGAACGCCTTCCTTTCGGCAGCGCTCAAGCCTTTGTAGTCGCGGTCAAAGCGATCGGCGGTCTCCCAAGTTGGCACCGACGCCTAATCGTCGAGTGAATCCAGGAATGCGTCGGACGACTCGAAGATCCTGGTGCGGCTCGCCTCGATGTCGGCTTCGGCCTCAGCTTCGCCGGCCTGCCATGCCTTCGTCCAGAACCACGACTGGGTGGAGTCGATCACCTTCTGGGGGCGCAGCAAAATGCCCTCGGCCACCACGACGACCTCGACCGGATCCCCTTCTTCCAGGTGGGCGGCCTTGCGGATGTCGGCCGGGATCGTCAACTGGCCCTTCTCCCGAATTCTGGTGCTGCTCATGGGGCTCCTTCGTCGTCCGGCGGAAAGTCGTACTTTCCACCGATATGAATATCAGAATAGATGTCGGAGGCAGATCCGTCAAGATCTATAAGGTTCGCTTATGGACACGCGTCAGCTGGCAGCGTTCTGCGCGGTCGTCGAGCGCCGCAGCTTCTCCCAGGCGGCGGAGCAGCTCGGCGTGACGCAGCCCGCGGTGAGCCTCCAGATCCGCTCGCTCGAGAAGCGACTCGGCCTGCAGCTCGTCGACCGCTCCGGCAGGCGGGTCGAGCCGACGGAGGCCGGCCGGCGCCTCTACCGGAGCGCACAGCGGCTGCTCGCGCTCGAGGAGCAGCTGCTCGCCGAGCTCGGTGAGGAAGCCGAGGGTGAGCTGAGCGGGCGCCTCGAGATCGGCGCGTCGACCGGGCCTGGAGGAACGGTCATGCCGATCGTGCTCGCCGAGTTCCAGCAGCTTCACCCCGACGTGCACGTGGCGCTCTCGGTCTCCGATACGCAACGGGTGATCGAGCAAGTCGCGCGCCGCGAGCTCGAGCTCGGCGTCGTCGGCGCCCAGAGGCGTCACCGGGGCGTCGTGTTCGAGCCCTTCTTCCGGGACGAGGTGGTTCTGGCGGTGCCGCACGGGCACCGCTTCGCGAACCGGAGCGTCACGCTCGACGAGCTGAAGACGGAACCGCTCGTGCTCATGCAGGAGGGAGCCGGGGTCCGGCAGGTGATCGACGACGAGCTCCGCGACGCCGGCGTGCGCCTGCGCGATCTCGACGTGCGGCTCGAGCTCGGTCTGCAGGAGTCCGCGCGAAGCGCGGTGCTCGGCGGGTTCGGAGTGACGTTCATCTCGCGGTCTGCAATCGATGCCGATGTCGCGGCCGGCACGGTCGCCGTCGCCCGCGTCGAAGGGCTCGACCCTTCGCGGGAGATCTCGCTCGTGCGCTCCGTGGGGCGCGCCGAGACGCGCGTCGCACAGGCGTTCGTCGAGTTCGCGAAGTCGCGGCTCGCGTGATCGTCCGCTGGGGGCTCGAGGCGTTGCCGGAGGTGTGCGCTGAGGTGGGCATGACCTCGCCGTTGCTCGTTGCGAGCCCTCGGTGGGACTTGCCGATCGACGCGCCCGTTCGCTGGAGCGAGGTGCCGTCGGAACGCGTCGGCGACGCAGCGGCACAGGCCGGCGGCGGCGTGATCGCGGTCGGGGGTGGCAGCGCCATCGATCTCGGCAAGGCGATCTCGGCAGCAGCGGACGTGCCGCTCGTCTCGGTGCCGACGACGTACTCGGGCGCCGAGTGGACGACGTTCTACGGCATCCGCGATCCCGAGCGGAAGATGCGCGGCGGCGGTGCCGGTGCGCATCCGGCGGGGATCGTCTACGACGCCGAGCTGACGCTCGACCTGCCGCGCGAGACGACCGTTGGGACGGCGATGAACGCCCTTGCGCATTGCGCGGAGGCGCTGTACGTCAAGGGCCACAACGAGGACGCCGACGCGCACGCGCTCGCCGGCGCGAGGCTGATCGGCGAGTGGCTGCCGCGCGTCGTCGACGCCCCGCAGGACCTCGAGGCGCGCACGGAGCTGCTGCGCGGCGCGTGTGAAGGCGGCGCGGCGCTCGGGGGGTCAGGTCTTGCACTTGCGCACGCGCTGGCGCAGGCGATCGGCGGCCGGTACGGCTTGCCGCATGGAACGCTCAACGGCATCTGCCTGCCGCCCGCGCTTGGGTGGAACGAGCAGTGGGCGCCGGATGCCGTGCGCCGCTTTCGCGAGGCCGTCGGCCGCGACGTCGCCGAGCTCACCGCGCTCGGCGGCATCACGCGGCTGCGCCAGCTCGGCGTACCGGCTGAGGAGCTCCCCGAGCTCGCGGCAGCGGCCGCGGCTCGCCCCGGCAACCAGGCGAATCCGCGGCCCGCAACGGCGTCCGAGATCGAGCAGCTACTCCGTTCCGTGTGGTGATCAGCCTGCGATCGCCTCGCGGATCAGGCCCGCGACGATCAGCAGGAAGACGATCCAGCAGAAGAGATAGACCTTGACCGAGAGCGGCCAGCTCCACCACGGCGGCCAGCGCATCTAGTTGCCGCCACCCGAGGCGGACCACGCGCCGTTGCCGTTCAGCCACATGTCGACATACGGATACGCGGTCGAGACGCACCCGTACTTGAGGATGCAGTTCGAGATGCTGCCATCCCGGTGGGCGTAATGGCCTCCGGTTCCGCTCCCGGCCCAGCCGTAGTACCAGCCGTAGCCGTTGTCGCCCCAGTTCACGCTCGACGTGGCGTCGACGTCGTAGAAACCGCCGGCGACGCTGAGACAGGTGATCCGCGGGTACGACCAGCACCAGTGATCGACCTGGTGGTACCGCCAGGCGACGAAGCCGAGCCAGCTCCGCTTGGTGACCTCGAAGCTCACCGTGTCGGAGCCGCCGGTCGAGCAGCACGCCGCGACTCGCCGTGCCGGTGCCGCATCCGAGATCGTCGCCACTCCGGCGACCGCGGCGCTGCCGAACGCAGTACCGGCCGGAATGCCGTCGCGGTGGACCTGGGACACGACGTTGCCGAGGCTGTCGGTGGCCGTCTCCGTGTAGCTGATCTCGACGCCCGGCGCCCACGTCGCAGCGAGGGGCGGCGGCCCCTGTTTCGCCGAAGCTGTCGCCGGGACAGCGAGCGCTAGCGCCGCGACCAGAATCGCCTTTCGCATCGCGGGTTCCTCCTTTCGTTGCTCTGCCCCCACGACGGCAGCCGGAGGCTACCGTTGTCAGTAATGACAACGCAAGATGTCCGGGCAAGCCAGGTATAAGCCCCAATATCTCTGGAATAAAGCTAAGATCCGCACGATGGCGGGAAACGGCTCCTTCGACGTGCTCGTGATCGGCAGCGGCGCCTCCGGGCTCGCCGCCGCCGTCTCGGCGGAGCGGTCCGGCGCTCGCGTCGCCCTCGCGACGAAAGGCTCGATCCAGTCCTGCAACTCGGCCAAGGCCCAGGGCGGCATCCAGGCGGCCTTCGGCGAGGACGACTCGCCCGAGCAGCACGCACAGGACGTCTGGCGCTCGAGCCACGAGACGGCCGACATGGAGCTCGTCACGATCCTGACGGGCGAGGCGCCGTCGGCGATCCACTGGCTCGAGGAGCTCGGCGTCCAGTTCACGAAGGAGAACGGCGGTTACCGGCTCGCCCGCTGCGGCGGCGCCTCGGCGAAGCGCCTCCTCCAGGTCGGCGACCGCACGGGTCATGCGATCACGGCCGCGCTCCGCGACGCGGTCGAGGCCGGCGGCGTGACCATCTTCTCGAAGAGCCCGCTCGCGGAGCTCTCACAGACCGAGCACGGCTGGCAGGCGCGCGCCGGCGAGCACGTGATCGACGCGGCAACGGTGATCCTCGCCGCCGGCGGCCGCTGCTATGCCGTCGCTGAGGAGCGTGGTGAGCTCTCGACGAACCATCCCGGCGCGACTGGTGAGGTCACGAAGATCGCGCTCGACGCCGGAGCCCAAGCGCGCGACCTCGACGCGCTCCAGTACCACCCGAACGGCGGCGCCTGGCCGCAGACGATGCAGGGCTACTCGATCCCGGAGACGACACGCGCTTACGGCGCCGTTCTCCTGAACGCCGACGACGAGGAGTTCACGGACTCGCTTGGTCCGCGCGATGTCGTCAGCCAGGCGATCGTCGACGAGGTCGCGAAGGGCAAAGGCGTCGAGACAGCGGACGGACGACCCGCCGTCTACCTCGACACGACGCGCATCTCGCCGCACGATGCCGAGTTGTCGCTGCCGTACATGCTGCGCCGCTATCGCGCTGCGGGAATCGACCCGCTCACGGAGAAGATCTTCACGTACCCCGTCCTCCACTACCAGAATGGCGGCCTCGTCATCGACGCCGACGCCGAGACCACGCTCGAAGGCGTGTACGCGTGCGGCGAGATCGCCGGCGGCACGCACGGGCGGAACCGCATGATGGGCAACTCGTTGCTCGAGTGCGTCGTCTTCGGTAGACGCGCAGGCAGAGCAGCTGCAGAGAAAGCGAGAGCATGAGCATCGATACGACGACCGAACTGCAGCACGCAGTCGAGGACGCCGCGGCGCACCTCTACGTCTGGGCGCTGAAGGACATCCCGCAAGATCTCCGCGACGCGCTCAAGGACGCTGCGGCTCGCGAGACGTCGGTTCCCGGCATCCGCGTGCTGAATACGATCCTCCGCAACGTCGAGGTCGCCGACAACGACGGCAACCTCGTCTGCCAGGACACGGGCATCGCCGTCTACACGTGCCACGTCGGCGAGCACTTCCCGCTGCACCCGGCGCGCATCTACGACGCGCTTCGCGACGGGACCGCGCGTGCGACGATCGAGCATCCGCTCCGCTCGAACGCCGTGCACACGATCACGCGCGAGAACACGGGGCCGAACATCGGTCACCGCCTGCCGATCGTGCACTGGGAGTTCGTCAAAGACTGGGACGGCCTCGACGTGAAGTGCGTGCCGAAAGGCTCGGGCTCGGAGAACATGAGCTTCCTGAAGATGTGCATCCCTGCCGACGGCGTGAAGGGGATCAAGCAATTCGTGCTCGAGTCGATCGTCGGCTCCGGCGGCAAGCCGTGCCCGCCCGGGATCGTCGGCGTCGGCATCGGCGGCTCTGCCGACTACGCGATGTACCTCGCGAAGGAGGCGATCACGCGCCCGATCGGCACGCGCAACGCCGACCCGATCGTGGCCGAGCTCGAGGACGAGCTGATGGGCCTGCTGAACGAGACCGGGATCGGGCCGATGGGGCTCGGCGGCGACGTCACGGTGCTCAACTGCCACATCGAGCACGCCGACACGCACATGACGCTGAATCCCGTCGCGGTGAACTACCAGTGCTGGGCCGCGCGCCGCGCGACCGCGCACATCGCCGCCGACGGCACCGTCGACTTCGACCGCGAGGCATAGGCGCGTGGCCAATCACACCGTCACGTTCCCGATCACCGACCCGCAGGAGATTCTCAAGCTCCGCGCCGGGGACGAGGTGACCGTGCAGGGCCACATCATCGGCATCCGCGACCGCACGCAGATCCGCATCTTCGACCAGGGGGTCGAACCGCCGATGGATCTCAAGGGCGCGTTCCTGCTGCACACTGCGCCCAACGTCCGCAAGGTCGCGGAAGGCAAGTACGAGAAGATCTGCATCGGCACGACGACGAGCGCGCGCATGGTGCGCTTCACCGAGCCACTCGGCAGGCAGTACGGCGTACGCGCGATCTGCGGCAAGGGCGGCTTCCCCGATGAGGCGATCGCTCCGATGCACGAGCTGGGGATGGTCTACTTCGCCATCGTCGGCGGTGCCGCCGCGCTCGAGACGACGCAGATCGAGGAGATCGAAGAGGTCGCGTGGGAGGAGCTCATGCCCGAGTGCCTCTGGAAGTTCCGCGTCAAGGACTTCGGCCCGCTGACGGTCGGCATCGATGCACACGGGAACTCGCTCTACCACGACGTGCAGGCGGCGGCCCAGGAGAAACTGAAGGAGCTCTATGCCCGTCTTTGACCTGCCGTCGCACAACGGCTTGACGCACGTGATCGACAAGGGCCTCGGGTCGCGCGGTTGGGAGGACGTGCTCGAGGTCGCCGGCGAGCACATCTCGATCGTCAAGCTCGGCTGGGGCACCGCCTACGTCACGAATAATCTCGAGCGCAAGCTCGAGGTGCTGAAGGACAAGCCGGTCGTGATCGGCGGCACCTTCTTCGAGGTCGTGTACGCGAGGCAGAAGCTCGACGAGTACAAGCGCTGGCTCAACGAGCTCGGCATCGATCACGTCGAGATCTCCGACGGCACGGTCGACATCCCGCGCGACCGCAAGCTGGAGCTGATCGCAGATTTCGCGCGCGACTTCATCGTTCTCTCCGAGGTCGGCTCGAAGGACTCGTCGGTCGAGTACACCGCCGACGAGTGGACGCAGTGGCTGCGCGAGGAGCTCGAAGCCGGCGCGTGGAAGGTCATCACCGAAGCGCGGGAGGGTGGCACGGCCGGCATCTTCGACTCGTCCGGCGGCATGCGCACCGAGTTGATCGGCGAGATCGCAGGCGCGGTCGGGGTCGAGAACGTCGTGTTCGAAGCCCCGTCGAAGGAAGCGCAGGTCTGGTTCATCAAGGAGTTCGGGCCGTCGGTCAACCTCGGCAACATCCCACCGGAGGAAGTGATCCCGCTCGAGACGCTTCGGCTCGGGCTGCGCGGCGACACGTTGAAGGAGGTGCTTCTTGGCAACGAGCCTGCAGCTACCCGCTGACGTCGAGCAGTGGACCGCGGAGCACGTGATCGGCTGGCTGCTCGAGCAGTTCCCGGACAAGGTCGCGCTCGCGTGCTCGTTCCAGAAGGAGGAGACGATCCTGCTCGACATGCTGTTCGGGCTCGAGCCGAGGGCGCGCGTCTTCGCGATCGACACGCACTATCTCTTTCCGGAGACCTACGCCTACTGGCGCGAGGTCGAGCAGCGCTACGGCACGTCGATCGACGTCTTCGAGGGCCCGTCTCAGCAGGAGCTCGAGGCGGCCCACGGCGAGCGGATCTGGGAGCGCAAGCCCGACCTGTACCTCGCGGTCGCGAAGGTCGCACCGCTCGTCACGGCGCTCGGCGGCCTCGACGCGTGGATCACCGGCATCCGCCGCGACCAGTCGCCGACGCGCGCAGACGCACCGACGATCGGCTGGGACGAGCAGCACGAGCTGTGGAAGGCGAATCCGCTCGCCGGCTGGACCGACGAGATGTGCTGGGACTACATCCGCGCGCGCGGGCTCCCGTACAACCCGCTCCACGACCGGGGTTACGCCTCGATCGGTGATGTGCATTCGACGCAGCCGGGCGAAGGCCGCACCGGGCGCTGGGCCGGCACGTCGAAGACGGAGTGCGGCATCCACACCGTCGGGCCGGAGGACGTGAAGGAGTTGCTCGCATGAGTGGGTTCGTCGTGTGGTTCACGGGTTTGTCTGCCGCAGGGAAGACGACAGTTGCGAACATCGTCGAGGCCGAGCTCGAGCAGCGCGGCCTGCTCGTCGAGCATCTGGACGGCGACATCGTGCGTACGCACCTCTCGCAGGGATTGGGGTTCACGAAGGAGGACCGGGACGCGAACATCGCGCGCATCGGCTGGGTGGCCTCGCGCATCGCACGCGCGGGCGCTGCAGTCGTCGTATCCGCGATCTCGCCGTACGAGGACGCTCGACGGCACGCGCGTGCACTCGTCGAGTCGCATGCGCCGTTCATCGAGGTGTACGTCGCCACGCCGCTCGAGGAATGTGCTCGGCGAGATCCGAAGGGTCTGTACGCCGCGGCGTTCGCAGGCGACATCGACGACTTCACCGGCGTCTCGGCCCCGTATGAGGCGCCGAGCAATCCGGAGATCACGCTCGATACGACCGGCGTAAGCCCGGCCGAGTCGGCCGCATTGGTCGTCGAACGCCTCGCTGCGCTGAACGTCGTGACCGCATGAGCACGAGTGCGCGCACGCTGACGCACCTCGACGACCTGGAAGCCGAGGCAATCCACATCTTCCGCGAGGTCGCGGCTGAGCTCGAGCGGCCCGTGCTGCTCTTCTCCGGCGGCAAGGACTCGATCGTGTTGATGCGGCTCGCCGAGAAGGCGTTCCGACCCGGCAAGTTTCCGTTTCCGGTCATGCACGTCGACACGGGCCACAACTTTCCGGAGGTGATCGAGTTCCGCGACCGGCGTGTGCGCGAGCTCGACGAGCGCCTGATCGTCTCCTCCGTGCAGGAGTCGATCGACAAGGGTCGCGTCACCGAGGAGACCGGGCCGCGGGCATCGCGCAACCGCCTGCAGACGACGACGCTGCTGGACGCTATCGAGGAGCATCAGTTCGACGCTGCGATCGGTGGCGCGCGCCGGGATGAGGAACGCGCGCGCGCGAAGGAGCGCATCTTTTCGTTCCGCGACGACTTCGGCCAGTGGAACCCGCGGGTGCAGCGTCCCGAGCTGTGGAACGTCTACAACGCGCGGGTGCGCAAGGGCGAGCACGTCCGCGTGTTTCCGATCTCCAACTGGACGGAGCTCGACGTCTGGCAGTACGTCGCACGCGAGCAGCTCGAGCTGCCGCGGATCTACTTCGCGCACGATCGCGAGGTTTTCCGGCGCGACGGCATGCTCTACGCGTCCAGCGACTTCGTCGAGCGCATGGACGGCGAGGAGCCTTTCACGGCTTCTGTGCGTTTCCGCACTGTCGGTGACATGACGTGCACCGGCGGCGTCGTCTCGGATGCGGCAACGATCGAAGCAGTCGTCGACGAGATCGCCGCCACGCGCGTGACCGAGCGCGGGGAAACGCGCGCGGACGACCGCTTCACCGAGGCAGCCATGGAGGACCGCAAGCGTGTCGGCTATTTCTGAAAGAGCGCAACAGGCGGAGCTGCTCCGGCTCGTCACGTGCGGATCGGTCGACGACGGCAAGTCCACGCTCATCGGCCGACTCCTTTATGACACGAAGCAGATCTTCGTCGATCAGATGGAGCACATCGAGGAGACGTCGAAGCGCCGGGGCGACGGATACGTCAACCTTGCACTGCTCACCGACGGCCTCCGCGCCGAGCGGGAGCAAGGCATCACGATCGACGTCGCGTACCGCTCCTTCGTCACGCCGCGCCGCCGCTTCCAGCTTGCGGACGCACCTGGCCACGTGCAGTACACCCGCAACATGGTGACGGGTGCATCGACGGCCGACGTCGCCGTGATCCTTGTCGACGCGCGGAACGGCGTCGTCGAGCAGACGCGCCGCCACGCTTACATCACGACGATTCTGCGCGTGCCGCACATCACGGTCGCCGTCAACAAGATGGATCTCGTCGACTGGTCGCAGGAGCGCTACGACGAGATCGCGCGCGACCTCGAGACGCTTGGCCTCGCCGATCTGCACGTGATCCCGATGTCGGCGCTTCAGGGCGACAACGTCGTCGGCGCTTCGGAGAACATGCCCTGGTACGACGGGCTCCCGCTCCTCGAGCACCTCGAGTCGATCGAGCTCGCCTTCGACCGGAACCTCGACGCTCGCCGCTTCCCGGTCCAGTGGGTGATCCGGCCGATGTCCGACGAGCATCACGATTACCGGGGCTATGCAGGCACTATTGCCGGGGGCGTCTGGCGCGCAGGCGACGAGGTCGTGGTGCTTCCCGCCGGCCTGCGCTCGCGGGTGGAGGCGGTCGAGACCGCCGACGGCCCGCTGGCCGAGGCCGTTCCGCCGCAGTCGGTGACGATTCGGCTCGCCGACGACCTCGACGTCTCTCGGGGCAACCTGCTCGCAGATCCCGACCGGCCGCCGGTTGTGGCCCGCGAGCTCGAAGCGCGGGTGTGCTGGATGAGCGAGCGGCCGCTCGAGCCGCGGGCGAAGCTCGCCGTGAAGCACACGACGCGCTCGGTGCGCGCGATCGCCGAAGAGCTCGTTGCGCTGACGGACATCCACACGCTCGAGGACGTGCCTGGCCCCGAGCGGCTCGAGCTGAACGACATCGGCGTCGTTCGGCTGCGCCTGTCGGAGCCGCTCGTCGTCGATCCGTATGCCGAGAACCGGGAGACGGGCGCGTTCATCCTCATCGACGAGGCGACGAACGACACCGTCGGCGCCGGCATGGTCATCGCGGCACAGTGACCTGGCAGTTCACGCTCACCGGCCTGTTGATCGGGTCGATCGTCGGGCTGACGGGCATGGGCGGCGGCTCGCTCATGACGCCCATCCTCGTCATCCTCTTCGGCTTCAAGCCGACGTATGCCGTCGGCACCGACATTCTGCACGGTGCGATCTTCAAGAGCTTCGGTGCGATCAGGCACCGGCGGCTCGGCACGGTGCATGCGCGGCTCACTCTTTGGATGTTCGCCGGCTCGGGGCCGCTGTCGCTTGCAGGCGTCGGCGTTGCGACGCTGATCAAGCACCACTACGGCGCGAGCGCGCAGTCGATCGAGAGCTATGCAGTGGGGGCTGCGCTCGTTGCCGGCGGAATCGGCTTTCTCGCGAAGTCGTTTATCAAGCGCGGCATCCAGTCGAGCGACCTTCCGTTCATCCTCTCGCACCGGGACAAGGTGCTCGCGGTCATCATCGGGGCGGTCTTCGGCTTCGTGGTCGGTCTCACGTCGGTCGGTAGCGGCACGTTCTTCGGGCTCGTCATGGTGCTCGTGTATCCGCTGACGATGGCGAAGATCGTCGGGACGGACATCTTTCACGCCGCGGCGCTGCTCTGGGTTGCGGGAATCGGACACATGATCGGCGGCAATGTCGACTACCACGCGACGGCGTGGCTGCTGACGGGCTCCATTCCCGGCGTGTTGATCTCGAGCCGCTTCACGGTTCGCTTGCCGGATGTCGTCCTGCGGCTGTCGCTCGGGACGATTCTCGTACTGAGCGGCCTCAAGCTCCTGAACGTGCCGGCTGCGCAGTGGATCCTGCTCGGCGGGCTCATTGCGCTCGGCATTGGCCTCGTCGCGTACGGTATTCGCGCGTGGCAACGACCCAGATTGCAGACGGTCTCGTGAACGGCTGCGACCAGGTCGCGACCTCGTCGCGACCTGGTCGCTCGACTTGGCAATGCAGGTTCTAAGCGACGGCATCTACTTGAAGCGCGAAGACGAGCACGAGCTCGGCGCGTTCAAGTGGCGTGGCGCGCAGGCGGTGCTCGAGCAGTTGCGGCCGCCGGTGGTGGTGACCGCCTCCACGGGTAATCACGGCGCCGCGACTGCGTGGGCTGCCAAGCGTGCCGGCACGCGGGCGATCGTCTTTGTGCCGCGGGAGGCGAGCGGCGGCGAAGGTTGCGCTGATCCAAGCGCAAGGCGCCGAGCTGTATCGAGTGGGCGCCGACTTGGACGAAGCGAAGGCTGCGGCGCGGGCGTACGCAGCCGAGCACGATGCCTTCTTCTTCGAGGACGGTGCCGAGCCGGCGCAGTTCGACGGCTACGAGGCGATCGGCAACGAGCTGCTCGACGAGTTCCCGGAACCGGCCGCGGTCGTCGTACCGGTCGGGAACGGCGCGCTTGCGATCGGCGTCTTGCGCGCCGTCGCCAGGCGTGCCCCCGCCGCGCTGCGCGTCGCGGTCGCCGCCGAGGAAGCGCCGGCAATGTGGGAGAGCTGGCGAGCCGGTGTCCCGACCGACTCCGACCGCTGCTCGACCTTCGCCGATGGTCTGGCCGTGCGGGTGGCCATTCCGCTCGCCGTCGCCGAGCTGAACCCGCTCGTGCAGCAGTTCGAGCTCGTTTCCGAAGCCGAGCTCGAGGACGCGATGCGCTCGTATGCGGAGGCCGGGATCCGGGCCGAGGGCGCTGCCGCCGCTCCGCTGGCGCTCGCACGCCGTGAGTGGCTGCCCCGTCCGCTAGTTCTGATCGTCACCGGCCGGAACGTGGACGACGACCTCTATAACCGAATTCTCACAAGGGATCCGTAGAATCGCGGAGCCTTGCAGCGGCTCCTCACGACGGTAACCCTAGTCGGCCTGCTTGTCGCGACCGCGGCGGCTTTTGCGATCACCGAGCGGCTGAAGCTGACGAAGAGCGCGGTCTACGGGACCGTCATCGACACGAGGTTCTCGCCGACCTGCGGCTGCGTCTACCGGCGGGCATCGATCTTCTTCAAGCTCCGCCGCCCCGACGACATCGCCGTCACTGTCTTGAACTCGCGAGGTCAGGACGTCGCCCTGCTCGCCGCGCAGCACTATCCACGCGGGCCGGTAACGCTGACGTGGAACGGACGGGACGACAGCAACCGGCGAGTTCGCGACGGCACGTATCGCGTCCGGATCCATCTCACGGGTCAGCATCAGACAATCGAGTTCCCGAACCGCATTCAGCTCGACACGAAGCCGCCGCAGCTCGTCTCCGTCGAAAAGAGTCGCGACGTCTTCTCGCCGGATCAGGACCATGAGGCGGACTACGTTCGGATCACGTACACGCTGAGCAAGGCGGCCCACCTCGCGGTCTATCTCGGTGACACCCGCGTTCTCTATTCGCGCGCGAGCGTGAAGGGAAGCATCCAGTGGTTCGGCAACGGCCCGAACGGGACGCTCGCGCCGGGGACCTACACGCTGACCGTCGGCGCGGTCGATCTCAGCGGAAACAGCACACCCGTTGCGGACCGGGCACGCGTGCGCGTCGAGATCCGCTACATCCGCCTCGCGAACCCGAAGATCGTCGCCCGCGCCGGCAGCACGTTCGAGATCGGCGTGTCCACGGACGCGAAGCGCTACAGCTGGAGCCTTGGGCGGCGGACGGGCAAGTCGTCGTCGCCCGTGCTCCGCTTGCAGGCGCCGACGACCAAGGGCCGGTACACGCTGACGGTGAGCGAGCTCGGGCACGTCGGCCGCGCAGCGGTATTCGTGCGGTGATCGGGCTCGCGCATCTCGGCGGTCCGATCGCGTGCCTCGGGCTTGCGTTGCTGCTCGTTGCGAAGACGAGACGCGAACGGATCGCCGGTCTCGGCTTCGCCGCATTCGGTGCCTGCGTTCTCGGCGCGGCTATCGCACCGCATCGTCCGGTCGAGCTGCTCGGCGGTGTGTTCGCTGCGCTCGGGATCGGTCTTGGACTTGCGCTCGTGTTCCGGCGCTTACCGTGGCTCTTTCCAATCCTCGCGCTCGCGTGCGTACCTGCACGAATCGGCGTGCACGTCGGGCATGGGAGCTCGAAGCTTCTGCTTCCGCTCTACATCGTGATTCTCGGCGCGACGATCCTGCTCGCCTGGGATCTCATCGCAGGGGACATCCGTGTGCGCGAGCTTCGGGCCGCCGCATGGCCGCTCGCTGCGTACCTCGCGTGGACAGGGATTTCGATCTCGTGGACTCGCGACGTCAGCGAAGGTGCGGTCGAGCTGGTCGCCTTCTACGTGCCACTCACGCTGCTGGCGCTGTGCATCGCGCGGCTGCCGTGGCGCGAGCTCGGTCTCCGGGCGCTCTATGTCGAGGTCACGGCGATGGCGGTCGCTTTCGCCGCGATCGGCTTCTATCAGTACGACACGCGCAACATCTTCCAGAACCCGAAGCTCGGCAACTCGAACGCGTATGCACCGTTTTTCCGGGTGAACTCGGTCTTCTGGGATCCGTCGGTGTACGGGCGATTCCTCGTCGTTGCGATGGCGCCGTCAATCGCCTTGATCGTGCTCGGACGTTCTCTCAGGTTGTCGCTCGCGGCCGCCGCAGTGCTTGTCGTGACCTGGCTCGGGCTGCTGATCTCCTTCTCGCAGTCCAGCTTCGCCGCGCTGCTCGTCGTCGTGATCGGTGCTGCTTTCATTGCGTGGCGCTGGCGCGCGCTCGTCGCAGTGGCCCTCGCATTTGCGGTCCTCGCGGGCATCGCTGTGGCGCAGCCGCAGATCAGACGATCGCTTCAACATCACACCACCTCAGGTCTCAACAGCGCATCGAGCGGGCGGGCGAGCCTCGTGGCGAACGGGATCCGGATCGCGAAGGCGCATCCGGTCCGCGGTGTCGGCGTTGGAGGCTTCAAACGCGCGTACGCTGACCGGGTGCACCTGAAGGGCAAAGATCCGAAGAAGGCGGCTTCGCACGACACGCCGGTGACGGTCGCAGCGGAGACGGGGATCCCCGGCCTCGCGCTCTTCGGGTGGTTGCTCGTCGCGTTGTTCCGCCAGGCGTTTCGCCGAGGTCGCCGGGTCGGCCTCGTCGCCGGTCTGGGTCTCGCTGCGATCTTCTGTCACTCGCTCTTCTACAACGCCTTTTTCGAGGATCCGCTCACGTGGATGCTCATCGGGCTCATCGCGCTCGCGTCGCCGCTCCTCGTGCCGGTGCCGCGCCGCGAGCAGCCGGCCGTCGCCAAGGAGGCGGTGCCGGTCTGATCGAGCAATGGGAGCGGGCGCTTGTCCTGGCGCCCCATACCGACGACGGGGAGTTCGGCTGCGGCGGCACGATGTCGCGGCTCGTCGAGGGCGGCGTCGAGGTGCGATACGTCGCGTTCTCGATCGCGACACGCTCGCTGCCCGACGGTTTCCCGCCGGACACGCTCGCTCGCGAGGTGCGCGCAGCGACAACGGAGCTCGGCATCCCGGAGGACCGGTTGACCGTGCACGACTTCGACGTCCGGACGTTCCCCGAGCACCGTCAGGACATCCTCGAGACGCTCGTCGCACTGTGGGAGGAGTGGAAGCCGGACGTCGTCTTCCAGCCGAGCCTCCACGACGTCCACCAGGATCACAAGACAATCGCCGAGGAGGGCCTTCGCGCCTTCAAGCGCACGACGATCCTCGGCTACGAGATCCCCTGGAACAACTTCGACTTCGCGTACCAGTGGTACGTCGCGCTCGAGAAGCGTCACATCGAGAACAAGGTGTCGGCGCTCGAGAAGTACGCGTCGCAGAACCACCGCCGCTACGCGAACCCGGAGTACGTGTGGAACGTCGCGCGCACGCACGGGATCAACGTGAACAAGGAGTACGCCGAGGTGTTTCAGGTCTACCGCGTCATCGTGTAGACGACTTGGCTGTGCCGAAAAACGGCACAAAAAATGCCATGTCCCCACAGACCCGAGGGCCCGCAGGGACTTGGCAGACGAGAATCTCTCACACCGCCGAAGCGGTGTCAAGCGCCCTTCGGCGGACTAGAGCGCGAGCTCTGCAATCACCTGCAGCGCCTCGGGCTGCGGCGAACCCACGATGAGCGTCGTCACGGGCGTCTCGCGCCACGCGGCGAGCCGGTCGCGAATGCGTTCCTTCGGCCCGACGAGCGACAACGCGTCGACGAGCTCGTCGGGGACGGCGGCGATCGCCTCACGCTGGTGGCCGCCGAGGTACAGCTCCTGGATTCGCTCGGCCTCCGCCTCCCAGCCGTACCGTCGCATCAGCGAGTTGTAGAAGTTGCGGCCTTTCGCGCCCATCCCGCCCACGTACAACGCGAGGTTCGGCTTCAGCGAGTCTCGCAAGGCCTGGACGTCGTCCCCGACGAGCACGCTGACCGTCGCCGCGATCTCGAAGCCGTCGCGCGCGCCTGCGAGGCTCGGACCGAACGCGTCGTCGAAGTGCTCCGGGTCGACGAAGATCGGCAGCCAGCCGTCGGCGATCTCTGCCGCGAGCGCGACGTTCTTGGGGCCGATGGCCGCGACGTAGATCGGGATGTCCGCCCGCCGCGGGCGCAGCATCAACTTCAGCGGCTTGCCGAGCCCGGTCGCTCCGGGACCGTCATACGGGATGC
The DNA here is from genome assembly GCA_963707525.1 of uncultured Actinomycetes bacterium. Classification (GTDB taxonomy): domain Bacteria; phylum Actinomycetota; class Thermoleophilia; order Gaiellales; family Gaiellaceae; genus Palsa-739. Next base: position 221,873 of record CAVPQJ010000003.1, read on the forward strand.
GGTAGTGCTCGCCGTGATGCTCGAGCACCTCCCGGCGCAGCGCCATCCGGACGAGCTCGATGTATTCCCGCGTCTTCCCGAGCGGCTTGCCCCACGGCTCCCCGTGCCAGCCTTCGACGACCTGCGGCCCCGATGTGCCGAGACCGAGGATGAAGCGACCGCCCGACATGAGGTCGAGCGTCGCTGCGGTCATCGCGGTGTTCGCGGGCGTTCGGCCCGGGATCTGCATGATCGCCGAGCCGACGTTGATCGTCGTCGTCGACGCCGCGAGCCACGCGAGCACGGTAACAGCGTCGGTGCCCCACGCCTCCGCCGCCCAGACCGAGTCGTAGCCGAGCGCCTCTGCGGTCTTGACGAGCGGCACGAGGTCCACCGGATTCGTCCCCGGCGGCGCATAGCCCACATTGACGCCGAGCTTCACAAGTCGATCCTATGTCGCTACCGTCAATCGCCGTGACGCACCCAGAGCTGCAGGAGGAACAGGCTTACGTCGACAACGCCTACGAGGCGCTCGACAAGATGCGCTCGACACTCGAGCGAACGGGCGACGCGATGGCGACCGAGTTCGCAGCGATCGCGATGGAGGCGTGGGCGAAGCGGCGAATGCGGACGTTCCAGGACGCCGACCGCGGTCTCTGCTTCGGGCGGCTGACGCTCGACGCTGCGCCGCGGCCGCTCTACGTCGGCCGTCGCTGGGTCCACGACGACCAACACGAGATGCTCGTCGTGAACTGGCAGGCGCCGGCGGCGAGGCCGTTCTACACCGCCACGCCGGCCGATCCGCAGCGCGTCACGCAGCGGCGCCGCTACCGCACGGACGGGCGGAGCATCGTCGACATCTCCGACGAGTCGCTCGACGGCACCGTGGTCGAGGGTGCGGTCGTGTCGGACTTCCTGCTCGAAGAGCTCGAGCGGCGTCGCGAAGGACGGATGCGCGACATCGTGGCGACGATCCAGTCCGACCAATACCGGTTGATCACCGCCGATCCCGAGGGCGCGCTCGTCGTGCAGGGAGGACCGGGAACCGGGAAGACCGCCGTCGGGCTCCACCGTGCGTCATGGCTTCTCTACACGCACCGCGAGCAGCTGCGCAGGGTTCTCGTCGTCGGTCCGAACCCGACGTTCATGGACTACGTCTCACACGTGCTTCCGGCGCTCGGCGAAGAAGCCGTCGAGCAGCGCGCCGTGTCGGAGCTTCTGGACGGGATCGAGGTAACGCGGGAGGAGTCGCTGGATGCCGCACGGCTGAAATCCGATCCGCGGCTTGCCGAGGTCGTGCAGCGCGCTGTCGAGCTCGCGGTGCAACCGGCGCCGGAGGAGCTCGTGCTGTACACCGACGGCGTTTTCGTAGCGGTGAGGGAGCGGCAGGTGCGCGAGCTGCTGGACGACTCGCTGGGGTCAGGTCTCGCATTGACGCACGCGCGTGAGCGCTTCCGCATGGCGCTGCTTCGCCGGTTCTACGAGCGCTACGGCGAGCTTCTCGGTGCGGCAGCGCTGCACAGCTTCGAGGACATCGAGCGCGCGCTGCGGAGGAACGGCTTCCTCGTGAAGTATCTCGACCGCGTGCTCGCGCTGCCGCGAGCCGACAAGCTCGTCGCGCGCCTGCTGACCTCGCCTGGTGCCCTTGCCGAAGCAGGCGCCGGGATCCTCGACGACGCCGAGCAGAAGCTCTTGCTTCGTGACCGGCCGAAGCGCGCCGGCGACCTGCAGTGGAGCGAGCACGACCTGCCGCTGCTCGACGTGGCACGCACGCTCATCGACGGCCCGGCCGCGGACCTACGGGCACGTGATCGTCGACGAAGCGCAGGATCTCTCGCCGATGCAGCTGCTCACGGTGTCACGCCGCGCCGTCGACGGCTCGCTGACGATCCTCGGTGATGTCGCGCAGGCGACAGGCCCCGTCGTCTACGGGCGGTGGCAGGAGCTCGAGCCGTTCCTCCCGGCCGGCGTAGACGTGACGATCGAAGAGTTGCGACATGCCTACCGCGTGCCCGGCGAGATCATGGACTTCGCGCTGCCGCTGCTCGACGTGATCGCGCCGGGCGTCGAGCGGCCGCTCGCCTACCGCCAGGGAGGCGCCCCGCCGAAGCTCGTGCTCGTTGCCGAGGACGAGCTGATCCCAACCGCTCTGCGCGAGGCGGCCGAGCTCGACGGGCTGCTCGCCGTGATCGGCCCGCGCTCGCTCGCCGACGCGCCGCAGACGGGTGAGACGTTCGACGAGATGTCCGTCCCCGTGCTGACGCCGCGGGAGTCGAAGGGCCTCGAGTTCGACCATGTCGTCGTCGTCGAGCCGGCGCTGATCGTCGAGGAAGGCGGCGCCTCAGGACTTCGAGAGCTGTACGTCGCCCTCACTCGGCCCACGAAAACGCTGACCGTCGTCCACGCGCGACCGCTACCGGAAGCGCTGCACGTATCCACCTAACGGGCTCGGACGTTTGTCGGACATGAGCATCCTGTGGATCATCCTCATCGTCGTGCTCGTCCTCGCGCTGCTCGGCTTTTTCGGCCGCGGCCGCGCCTGGTAGAGCCGGTACGGCGCAGAGGCCGGCGCTACACGGATAGCGTCGGCCTCGTGCGCATTCGGAAACTCGGTGACGGCGGGCCGCAGGTCTCGGTCGTCGGGCTCGGCACGAACAACTTCGGCTGGCGCTGCGATTACGAGCAATCGCTCGCGGTGATCGATGCCGCACTCGACGCCGGGATCACGCTTTTCGATACCGCCGACATCTACGGCCAGGGAACGAGCGAGGAATACATCGGCCGCGCGCTCGAGGGACGGCGGGATCAAGTCGTGGTCGCGACGAAGTTCGGCAGCCCGATGGAGGAGCATCCGGAGGAACGACGCGGCACGCGCGACTACATTCGCTGGGCGATCGAAGGCTCGCTGCGCCGCCTGCGCACCGACGTGATCGACGTGTACCAGCTGCACCGGCCCGACGAGGGCACGCCGATCGAGCACACGCTCGAGGCGCTCCACGAGCTCGTGCAAGAAGGCTCCGTCCGCCACATCGGCTCGTCGAACTTCTCGGCGTCCCAGCTCGAGGAGGCCGACCGGATCGCGCGGGCGCGAGGACTGACGCGGTTCGTCTCGGCGCAGAACGAATACTCGCTTGTCGAGCGGGAGCTCGAGGACGAGGTCCTCCCGCTTTGCGAGCGTCTTGGGATCGGGATGCTGCCGTACTTCCCGCTGGCGAGTGGTCTTCTGACCGGGAAGTACAGGCGCGGCGAGGCAGCCACCGAGGGCCGGCTCGCCGAGCGAGAGATACCGGAGGAGCGGTGGGACCGGCTCGAGCAGCTGCAGCAGTTCGCGGACGAGCGCGGCGTGCCGCTGCTCTCGGTCGCAATCGGCGGCCTGGCGGCGATGCCTGCGGTTGCATCGGTGATTGCGGGCGCGACGAAGCCGGAGCAGGTGTACGCGAACGTGGCGGCCGGCGAGTGGGAGCCGAGCGCGGACGATCTGGCCGAGTTGAAGCGGTTGCGCTGAGCAGAAGCCCGCTGAGCAGAAGCGGTGCCAGGCACCGCTAGGCGGTGCCTGGCACCAGAAGCCGCCGCAGGCGCCTCCGCTCTGCCGGCAGATAGAACCCGAGCAGGGCGAGCACGAGCGGATACGCGACCACGAGCAGAAACGACGGCGCGAGCGGCAGGTGCGCAGCGCGCGCTGCAACGGTCAGGCCGACGGCGGCGCCGACGCAGGTGACGACGCGACGCCACTGGTAGTGCACCGGGAACACCCGCTGCGCGTAGAGCGTCATCCCGGCAAAGAGCACGAGGTACGAGGCTGCGGTGGATACCGCGGCGCCGACCATTCCCCACCGCGGGACGAGCCAGAAGTTGAGTCCGACGTTCACCGCCGCGCCGACGCCGGTGACGACCCAGTTCAGCTGAGTCTTGCGGGCACGTCCGCTGCCGATCGCGAGGACGACGTATCCCGCATAGATCGCGCTGGCAAACGCGAGCAGCGCGACGCCCTTCTCCGCGCGCTGGTAGCGCGGGTCGGTCAGAAGCCGCACCCACCAGGGTGCGAGCGCGCCGAGCGCCAATGCCCCCCACGACGTGAGCGCGAGCAGATAGGTCAGAACGAACGAGTACGTCCGCTTCGCCTCGCCGTCGTCCTCGATCGAGTATGCGAACGCCGGCCACGCAGTTCGGAACGCAACCAGCACGAACGTGATCACGCCCGCGATCTTCACGGCAGCCGAGTAGACGCCGAGCTCGGCGGCGTTCTTGTACCAGACGACGAATTCGCGGTCGACGAAGTTGATCGTCCACAGCGCGAGCGCGGACGGCACGAGCGGCATGCCGAAGTGCTGCATCTTGCGGAGGAGTCCCGTGTCGAACTCGAGCCCGAGCTGTTCGTTCCGGTAGGCGAGGAGCACGACGTAGACGACGAGGGTGCCCGTGAAGTTGCCGACGACGAGACCGATTGCGCCCCAGTGGAAGACCGCGACGAAAAGCACCATGGCCGCGACGGTGATCAGGACGTTTGCGACGCTTGCCATCGCGTACTGCGTCGAGCGTTCCTCGACCCGGAAGAGCGCGGTCAACTGCTGGTAGTTCGTCTGCGCCCACAGGCCGACTGCGCCGGCGCGTACGAGCGCAGGATCGTGCCCGAGGCCGATCCAGTGCGAGATCTGCGCAGCGAAGATGAGCCCCAGCACGAGGCCGATCGTCGACATCGCCATCGTGAACCAGAACGACGTGCGGATGACCGTCAGCTTCTCCGCCGGCTCTTTCGCGTCGAAGTAGAAGCGGAAGAACGCGCTCGAGATCCCCATCTGCAGTGCGATCGCGAGCACTGCCGTCGCGGCGGTGACGGCCTCGACGCGGCCGTACGAGCCGGGTGGCAGGTAATGCGTGTAGAGCGGGAGCAGGAGCGTCGCGAGGATCCGCGACACGAGGCCGCCGAGCCCGTAGATCGCAGAGTGCTTCCCGAGCCGCCTCAGCTCGTGACCGAGTCTCATCGAAGCTCAGCGTAGAGCGCGAGCAGGCGGTCGGTCATGCGTTCGAGGTCGTGCACCTCTTCTGACGTACGCCCGACTTGCGCGCCCGATGCGCCGGCGTTCCTCGACAGAGTCGACGAGCGGCCGTAGCGCGCCGACGAGCGTTTCCGCTGTCGCGTTGACGATCGGGACGTCGACTCCGAACGCCTCCTCGGTCTTCCGCACTGCCTCGTCGTGGAGGAACGTGACGACGGGCTTGCCGAGCGCCATCGCCTCGATTGCGAAGACGCCGTACCAGCCGGCGTTGAGCTGGTCGACGATCACGTCGGCGTTCCGATAGCGCTCGAACGCCTCGCGATGGTCGAGTCCTTCGACGATCTCGAGCTCGACGTCGAGCTCCTCGCAGGCCGCGACGACGCGCTCGGTTCCCTTCTTCGCGCGCGACGACGGCGCGTGCAGCACGACGGGGCGCTGGCGGTCCGTCGGCGGTGCCGGCTCGATCGCGCGGACGTCGATCCCCGGGGGAATCACCTGCGCGTCCGGCACCCAGCGGATCGCGTCGTACGAGCCGACGACGCGCGCGCCCGCACGTTTCGCCCAGGCGAGCTCCGCGGGCGAGCGGCCGCGAATGTCGGAGCCGAGGAAGTGCATGACCGAGCGCTTGCCGAGCGCGCGCAGCAGCGGAAACTGCACCGACTTCGGCAGCAGCGTCAGCCCGAAGTAGAAGTGGAAGATGTCCGTCTTCGCGTGCGAGTCGCGCGAACGCACGCCACTGCGCCGCCTGCTGCCGCACCAGGCCGCCCGACCGCCGGAGGTCGATGTCGGCTTCCGGGTGCAGCTTGTAGCGGTTGAAGACGACGAGCTGCGCGTCGATCCCGCGGGCCCGCAGCGCCTGGACGTTCGTCCACGGGATCCCCGCGGTGTTGACCGGGCAGTGGGTGACGCGCACGGCGTCACGCTAGCTATGGCTGATACGGAGCCGCGATGTCGCCGAGCCGGTAGCGCAGGTCGTTGATCCGCTCGCGCCACCACTCGTTCGCTGTTCGCGACCTGCTTCATCGAGCGCACGGCAAGCTCGACGAGGTCCTCGGGCGGGATGCCGTGCCGCTCCACCCATTCGCGTGCCGCGTCGGGCAGCTCATCGGGAGGCTCGCCGGCCGCTGACGCGACGATCTCCGCGGCGTCGACCGCGCGCTTGATCGCTTCCTCGTCTTCCGGCGCCTCGAGGGCGGCCTCGAGCGGTGCCCGCAGGGTGTCCCAGTCGTCCATCACTCGTCCCATTCCACCTGATCGAAGTATCGAAGCGCGGTTCGACCCGGGCCGGACGCGTGTGCGCATTGCCTCGAGCTCGTCGTCGGAGATCTCGCCGAGCGCGCGCTTGACGCCGAGCCAGGGCAGATTCAGGTCTTCCTGGTACACGACCGTCGAGATTCGCGGATTGATCTCGATCACGCGGTCGCCGACGAGCTGGATGTTGAAGAACCACTCGATCGCGACCTCGCGCACGATCTTGTCGGCGATCTCCATCAGGCCGTCGTCCGGCGAGCGTGACGAAGTACATCGCGAGCCCGGCGCGCATCGCCTCGCGCGTCTTCGCGTGGCCGAGCACGACGCGCTTGCCGTCGGCGATGCCGTCGATCGTGCGCTCGCCGCCCGTTGCGAGCTCCATGACGAGCAGCTCCGTGCCGCCCTCGTCGGGCAGCAGCTCGAGCGCCTCCTCGAGCCGCATCGACACGGACCCGGGACGCTCGTGCAGCAGCTGGTGCGCGCGGTCGACCGTCGGATCGAGGATGCGGAAGCCGCGCGAGCCTGACGAGAACACCGGCTTGAAGCAGACGGGCCGGTCGGGATAGCCGAGCTCGTGCGCCGCAGCCTCGACCTGCCGCGCGCCGGCGACACGCCGGAACTCGACGGTCGGGACGCCGATCCGCTGCAGGAGCTCGTACGTCTCCGCCTTGTCGTTCGACCGGTGCACCGTCTCGGGCGACGAGACGAGCACCGGCACCGGGAAGCGGTCGCGCGCCGCCGCGAGGCCCGGCAGGTCGAACGACGACTGCGGCAGGACGACGTCGACCTGCTCGCGCTCGACGATCTCGAGCACCGCGTCCGCGTACGCGGGGTCTGACCCCGCCGGCACGAGATGGAACGCATCGCAGAGATGCTTGCCGATCGAGCGCTCCGACATGTCGGCGCCGACGAGCCGCACCTCGCGCTCGCCGTTCTCGCGCAGGCCGCGCAGGAGTGCGGCGGTGCCGGGCGCTCCCGAAGCCGTGACGAGAACGGTCGTCACAAGAGATCGATCCGGTCGTTCGCGAGCTGCTCGAGCAGCTCGCGCTGCTTCTGCTCGAGCATCGCGCGCATCGTCTCGCCCATCGTGCCGCCTTCGTAGACCCAGATCTCGGGGTGCGTGAGCAGCTGCAGCCACTCGAACGCGCCTGCGCGCAGCTCCTCGTGCGGGCAGCCTTCGCGCCAGTGCTGGTTCGAGTCCGACCGGTACTTGCCCTTCGTGAACCACGGCGGCTGCATGACGTTGACGAAGCCGCTGACCGGCTCGTGCACGTACTCGGGGTCGGGGTTGTGCCAGGCGAGCACCGCGTCGAAGCGATCGTCGCGCGAGGCGCGCGGGTACACCGCCGTGGAGGCCGACGGCGTGGCCGAGGCTGCGCAGCTCGCGAGGCGTCTCGCGTGCCCGGCTTCGAGTCGAGGTTGTAGAAGACGCTCTCCGTCATGAGGAAGTAGGTCGCACGCGCGCCGGCGCTCCTGCTCGAGCCGGGCGAGCTCGAGCGCGGCTTCGAGCGAGAGGTCGACGTCGTGGCGCAGGAGGACGTCGCCCGGCTTCGGCTCGGCCTCGAAGGTCGCGAAGCGGTAGCCGCCGGCCGTCGCGGCGTCGAGCAGCTCTCGTAGTGCGGCGAGGTCGAACGCGCAGCTCACTCGACGACCACCTCGAGCAGGCGCGCCGCCGACTCTGCGCGCTCGAGCGCCTGCACGTTCGTGTCGGCGGTCGCGATGACGTAGCCGCGCCGGTCGCCGTCGAGCCGGACCGGGCGGATCGTCTCGCCCGGCGCGAGATACGTGTCGGCCTGCACGACGCCGGGCGCGGCGAGCACGGGGTCGAGCGAGCCGACGCTCACGACCTTCCCGGTCGGAAGCGGTCCCGGCGACGCGGTCAGAAACCGGATCGCGAGCGGCTGCTGGAAGTGCGGCAGCGCGAGCTCGTCCGGAGACCGGCTCGCCGAGCGCCTGCCGCAGCGCCACCTCGACGAGGTCGACGCCGACGGCGTGGCGCACGAGGTCGGCCATCTGGCCGCCGGGGATGCGCGCGGCGACCTCGATCACGAGCACGCCCGTCGTCGGTGACGAGGAGCTGCGGGAACGCGATGCCGTCGCGCAGCCCGAGCGCCTTCGAGGCGTGCAGCGCGACGCGGGCCGCCTCTGCGAGCTCGTCGCCGTAGATCGTCGTCGGGTACACGTGGATCCAGCCGACGCCGAAGCCGATGCCCGGCGGGCGGAGGCGGTCGGAGAGCGTGACGACGACGGGCTCGCCGTCGCGCACGATCACGATGCCGTTCAGCTCGAGCCCTTCGTGGAAGCGCTCGAGCACGACCTCGCCGCCGCCGGACTCGGCGAGCGCGACGTGCAGGTGCGCCTCGAGGTCGTCGATCGAGTCGAGGCGGAAGACGCCGCGCTGCCCGCCCGAGTCGGCGGGCTTCAGCACGGCGGGGAAGCCGACGGTCTGCGCTGCGGCCGCGGCGTCGCGCATCGCCCGGGCGGCGGCGAACTGCGGCTGCGCCACGCCCTCCTCGGCGAAGCGTGCGCCGCATCGCGATCTTGTGCGTCATCGCATGCGCGACCTCGGTGCCGATGCCAGGCAGGCCGAGCGCCTCGGCGACGGCGGCGACGATCGGCACGGCCCGGTCGGCGGAGACCGTCAGCGCGCCGTCGACGCCGTGCCGGCGGGCGACCTCGATCACGCCGTCCACGTCCTGGAAGTCGACGACCTCGCCGACGTCGGCGGCCTGGAGGCCCGGTGCGGCGCCGTTCCGGTCGACCGCGACGACGCGGAGCCCGAGCTCCTGGGCGCGCCGGATCGCGCCGCGCTGGTGGCGGCCCGCGCCGACGAAGAGAATGGTCTTTCCGCGCACCCGCGGCGAGCTCTGTCGCGGGGCGCGATTGCGTCGTGCAGCAGCCGGATGAGCGGCTCGACGTCGACCGGGTCGCCGCCGACGACGCGCAGCGCGAGGCCGTTCAGGACGATGGTCGCAAACCGGCCGATGTCGACGAAGTCGACGTCCTGTCGGAACTCCCCTCGCTCCTGCGCGTCGCGCAGCCAGTCAGCGGCCGGTCGCGATCGTCGGTGCGCCTCGTCGAGCTGGCGGACGAACTCCGGGTCGTGCCGGAGCCGCCCCTGGATCTCGAAGAGCATCCCGAGCCACTCGGGGCTCTCGTTCGCCATCGAGCGGATCGCGTCGTCGAAGCCCGCGCTCGATCATCAGGTCGATGTAGCGCCGGTTCTCCTCGAGCGAGAGCTGGACGAAGAGGTCGCGCTTGCTGCCGAAGTAGTGGAAGATCGCGCCGCGCGAGAGGCCGATCTCCTCCTCGAGCCGGGCCACGGTCGCCCCCTCGTAGCCGTACTTCGGCGAACGCCCGGCGGGCGCCGTCGAGGATCTCGGCGCGGCGGCTCGCGAGGTGGGCCTGGGAGACCTTCGGCATGCTTCCCACTTTACAAAACCGTACGGACGTTTTATTATCTCGGCATGTTCAGGAACCGCTCGCTCCTCGGCGTCGCTCGGCGCCGAGCTCGTCTCGCTCACCGGCACCTCGATGACCTTCGTCGCGCTCCCGTGGTTCGTGCTCGCGACGACCGGCTCGGCGGCGCGGATGGGCTGGGTGCTCGCCGCCGAGCTCGCGCCGCTCGGGCTCTTCGGCATCCTCGCCGGCTCGCTCGTCGCCCGCCTCGGCGCGAAGCGCGTCGATGCTCCTCGCCGACGCGGCGCGCGGGCCGCTGATGACGCTCGTGCCGATCCTCTGGTGGACGCACCACCTCTCGTTCGCCGCGCTGCTCGCCGCGACGTTCGCGATCGGGTAGCTTCTCGGCGATCTACTTCCCGTCGTCGCGCGCTGATCCTGCCGGAGGTGGTCGGCGAGGACGAACGGCTCGTCGCGCGCGGCAGCGCGATTCTCGGCAGCGGCACGCAGCTCACCCAGATTCTCGGGTCCGGTGCTCGCCGGCGTGCTGATCGCCGCAACGAGCCCGGCGACGGTGCTCGTCGTCGACGCCGGGACGTACTTCTTCTCGTTCGCCGTGATCGCGCTGCTCGTGCGCGCCGGCAAGCGAGTCGAGCAGACCGGCGCCGCCAAGGGCGTGCTCGCCGGGATCCGCTTCCTCGCCCACGATCCGCTGCTCGGCCCGCTGCTGCTCTGCGCCTGCCTCGTCAACATGGTCGCGCAGGCGCTCATCGTCGCCATCCAGTCGCTCGCGTACTTCCACTACAGCGCGAACGCGCACGTCCTCGGCTTCCTGTTCGGGTCGTTCGGCGTCGGTGCGCTGGTCGGTGCGCTCGTCGCGCAACACGCTTGCGCAGAAGGCCGACCTGCTGAAGCTTGCCGCGGTCGCGATGCTGGCGATGCCGCTGCCGCTCTGGCTGCTCGCGATTGCGATGCCGTGGGGCGCGGCGCTCGTCGTCGTCGGCGCGTTCTCGTTCTTCACGCCGCTCGTGAACGCGCCGATCATCGGGATCCTCACCGTGCGAACGCCGCCCGCGCTACGACCGAAGGTGATGTCCGCGGTGATGACAGTCGCGCTCCTCGCCGGCCCGCTCGGCTTCCTGCTCGCGGGACAGGCGATCAGCCGTATCTCGATCTACACGCTGTTCCTCATCATCGCCGCGGCGCTGACGGTCGGCAGCGTGGCGTTCGCGCTCGTGCTCCTACGGAACCGTGCTGCGCCGGATCTCGTCGCGATGCCGGACGTCGCGCACGGCTAGACGCATCTTCCCCCCGAAGCTGTCCGGGTGAAGCTCCGCGAGCAGCACGGCCCCGGCGCCGGGCCCGCCCGAGCCGTAGCGCGCCGCGCGCGCCTCGGCGAGCGACGCGCTGCGCCAGCCGTCGGCGTCGCGCACGTACAGCTCGTCCTCGTAGACGAGGAACCCCGCACGCTCGAACACCGCGATCCAGTCCTCGGGCGTGCCGGACGATCTGCCAGCCCTGGTCCTCGTGCTCGCCGGTCGGGACGCTGACGAGCAGGCGGCCGTCCTTCGTACAGCACGCGGTGGAGCTCGCGTAGCGCCGTCTCGTCGCCCGCTTCGTCTCGCTCGGCGTCGACGTTGTAGATCTCGTTGTCGCGGCCGACGTGCTCGAGCGTCGAGATGCAGAAGGCGAGGTCGAACGACCCGTCGGGGAACGGCAGCGCCCGCACGTCGGCGACGACCGAGCGCAGGCCGGGCACGTCGGCCTCGGCCAGATCGACGCCGACGAGCTCGACTGCACCGAGGTCGACGAGGCCGGCGAGGTATGCGGGCTCCGCGAAGGCGTAGCCGATGTCGAGCACGCGCCCTTCGCCTCGGTAGCGCGCGAGGCTCCAGGGGATCTCGATCGCGCGCTCGTCGCTCGTCGCGGGCGCCTGCAGCTCACGCGGCCGGCCGGGACCGCCCGGTCGGGCGGGCGCACGCGTTCGGCGGCCGCGCGCGCGAGTCCATCGTCGAGCAAGGCGACGTGGCCGAACTCCTCGCTCTCGACGAGCTCCTGCAGGAGACGTGCGCGCGACAGCGTGCCTTCGCGCAGCTTCGCGAGCGCTCGCTCGCGCCCGTCGGGCTCGGGTGGCCGGCGGAGCACGAGCGGCCACACGCGGTCGACGAACTCCTCGTCCGTGCCGGCGGCCGCATCGAGCCATGCGCGGAGGTCTCCCTGCATCGCCCCAGGCTAGAGTGACCGCCGTGGCTCTGCAGGGAAAGCGCATCTTCATCACCGGCGGCGCCGGCTTCATCGCGACGACCCTCGGGCGGGAGCTCGTCGAGGAGAACGAGATCATCGCGCTCGACAACCTCCACCGGGACGCCCTGTCGGCGACCGATCTCGCCGACCACCCGAACTTCACGCTCCACCAGGCGGACGTGCTCGACGCCGACGCCGTGCGAGAGCTCGCGCAAGGCGCGACCCACATCGTCCACTGCGCGGCGATCGCCGGCGTCGACACCGTGCTTGCGAGCCCGGTGCGCACGATGCGCGTCAATCTCATCGGCACGTACAACGTGCTCGAGGCGGCGGTCGCGACGCAGGACACGCTCGAGCGGCTCATCGACTTCTCGACGAGCGAGGTCTTCGGGACGCACGCGTACAACGTGCGCGAGGGACAGGTGTCGACCATCGGCTCGGTCGGAGAGGCGCGCTGGACGTACGCCGTCTCGAAGCTCGCAGGCGAGCACATGGCGCACGCCTACCACGACGAGCTGCAGGTTCCGACCGTCACCGTGCGCCCGTTCAACGTCTACGGGCCGGGGCAGATCGGCGGCGGCGCGATCCGCGCGTTCATCGAGGCGGCGCTCGCCGGGAACGATCTCGTCGTCCGCGGCGACGGCGCCCAGATCCGCGCCTGGTGCTACGTCGACGACATGGTCGAGGCGGTCCGCCTCTGCCTCGAGCATCCGCGGGCGATCGGCCAGAGCTTCAACATCGGCAACCCGCGCTCGGCGGTCACGATCTTCGATCTCGCGCAGCGCATCAAGCGGCTCACCGGCTGTCCGGGCGAGATCGTGTTCGCGCCGCTCGAGTACGTCGACGTCGAGTTGCGCATCCCGAACGTCGAGAAGGCGCACGAGGAGATCGGCTTCGACGCGACGGTCGAGCTCGACGACGGCCTCGAGAGGACGATCGCGTGGTACAGAAGCCGGAAACCCGCACTGACCTGATCCGCCTCGCGCGGCCGGACGTCGGGGAGGAGGAGCTCGCGGAGATCCGCGAGGTGCTCGAGTCCGGCCAGCTGACGATGGGCCCGAAGGTGGCGGAGTTCGAGGCGCTGCTCGCCGACGCCGCGGGCACCGAGTACGCGGTGGCGGTCTCGTCCGGCACCGCGGCACTGCACGTTGCGGTGCTCGCGCTCGGCATCGGCCGCCGGCGACGAGGTGCTCGTACCCGCCTACACGTTTCCTGCGACGGCCAACGTCGTCGCGCTCGTGGGAGCGACACCGGTGCTGGTCGACGTCGACCCGGTGACGATGAACATCGATCCCGCGCAGGCCGCGCGCGCGGTAACACCGCGCACGAAGGCCGTTCTCGCGGTGCACCTGTTCGGCCGGCCCGCTCGCGTCGAGGAGCTGCCCGAGCTACCGATCCTGGAAGACGCGGCCGGTGCGCTCGGCGCGACACACGGCGGCCGCGCCTGCGGCTCGCTCGGCGAGTTGGGATGCTTCTCGTTCCATCCGCGGAAGATCGTCACGACCGGCGAGGGTGGCGCCGTCTCGACGAACGACAGCGCGCTGGCGGAGCGCGTGCGCTCGCTTCGGCATCACGGCTGGTCGCCGTCGGATGCCTACGACGACATGCCGCAGCCCGCGTTCAACTATCGGTTGAGCGACGTGCTGTGCGCGCTCGGCATTCCGCAGTTGCGCCGGCTCGACGAGCTCCGCGGCGCCTACGAGCGCGTCGCCGCCGGGTATGCGCGAGCGGCTCGCCGGACTCGACGTCGTGCTGCCCGAGGCGGATCCCGGCGATCGCCACGGCCTGCAGGCCTACGTGATCCAGGTCGACCGGAGAGACGACGTCATGGCGGGGCTGCGAGCGCAGGGCATCCAGTGCCAGATCGGGACGTACGCGCTCCATCGCCTGGGCGCCTACCGAAGCCAGGGCTCGTTCCCTGGCGCGGACGCGGCGTTCGAGCGGGCGCTCGCGCTGCCGCTCCACGCCCGCCTCTCGGACGGGGAGCTCGACCGGGTGGCGGAGTCGCTTGACAAGCTTGTGAGTCATCACTAACCTACGGGTCAGATGAGCATCCGCCTGACAGCCACGGAGCGCAAGGACGACCTCCTCGAGGCGGCGGTGATCGAGTTCGCCGAGCACGGCTACGAGGGGACGTCCACCGAGGACATCGCGCGTCGGGCCGGCATCTCGCAGCCGTACCTGTTCCGGCTCTTCGGCACGAAGAAGGAGCTCTTCAAGGCGAGCGTCAGCCGCTGCTTCCGCGAGACGCTCGAGATGTTCCAGCGGGCCGCCGAGGGCCACCGGGGCGAGGATGCCCTGCGAGCCATGGGCGAGGCCTATATGGACGTGCTCGTGAACGACCGGGTCCGACTTCGGGCCCAGATGCAGGCCTACGCGGCCTGCGACGACCCGGATATCTGCGAGGTCGTCCGCAACGGCTACGGCGACCTCGTCGCCTACGCCCAGCGCGTCTCGGGCCTGCCGGCCGAGGCGATCGCGACCTTCTTCGCGAAGGGAATGCTGCTCAACGTGCTCGCGTCAATGCAGGTGATGGACGAGCCCGAACCCTGGGCGCGGCTACTGCTCGAAGGCTGCGGCAAGGACGTCTGAACCCACCCCTTTTTTTCCGCCTGGAGGTAGTGATGACTCACAATCGTAACAAGCGCGTCACCATCTGGACACTCGTGATCACATCGCTGGCGCTCTTCATGGTCAGCCTCGACAACCTCGTCGTCACGACGGCGCTGCCGGTGATCCGCCGCGATCTCCACGCGACGATCTCGCAGCTCGAGTGGACCGTGAACGCGTACACGCTCACGTTCGCCGTGCTTCTGCTCACCGGTGCCGCGCTCGGCGATCGATTCGGCCGCCGGCGGCTGTTCACGTTCGGCCTGCTGCTCTTCACAGGTGCGTCGGCGTTCGCTGCACTCTCGACCTCCGCCAACGCGCTCGACATCGCGCGAGCCGTGCAGGGAGTCGGCGGCGCGATCATCGCACCGCTGACGTTGACGATCCTGTCCGCCGCGGTTGCGCCCGAGCGGCGCGGTCTCGCGCTCGGCATCTGGGGCGGTATCGGCGGCCTCGCGATCGCGATCGGCCCGCTCGTCGGCGGCGCGATCGTCGGCGGCGTCTCGTGGCACTGGATCTTCTGGCTCAACGTGCCGATCGGGCTCGTGCTCGCACCGCTCGCGTGGAGGCAGCTCGAGGAGACATACGGGCCGGACAAGGGACTCGACCTCGCGGGCCTCGGGCTTGCGAGCACCGGCTTGCTCGGGATCGTGTGGGCGCTCGTGCGCGGCAACGAGCACGGCTGGACGAGCTTCGGCATCGTGACTCCCTTCGTCGTTGGCCTGGTCCTCGTGGCGGCGTTTGTCGCCTGGGAGCTGCGCACCGCGTCGCCGATGCTGCCGATGCAGTTCTTCCGCAACCGCACGTTCGCGCTCACGAATGTTGCGTCGCTTTTCATGTTCTTCGGGATGTTCGGATCGATCTTCCTGCTCGCGCAGTTCTTCCAGGTCGTGCAGCACTATTCGCCGCTGCAATCCGGACTTCGGATCCTGCCGTGGACCGCGATGCCGATCTTCATCGCGCCGATCGCCGGCGCGGTCTCCGATCGCATCGGCGGGCAGCGCCTGATGGCTGCAGGGCTCGCGTTGCAAGCCGCCGGCCTCATCTGGATCGCGGCGGTGAGCACCGTCACGACGCCGTACGTCGACCTGGTCGCGCCATTCTTCCTTTCGGGCATCGGCATGTCGCTCTTCTTCGCACCGGTGGCGAACGTCGTCCTGAGCTCGGTTCCGCCCGAGCAGGAGGGCAAGGCCTCCGGCGCGACGAATGCGATCCGCGAGCTCGGCGGCGTCTTCGGCGTCGCGGTCCTCGCCTCGGTGTTCGCGCAAGCGGGCGGCTATCGCACATCGGAGACGTTCGTGCACGGCCTGACGACGGCGGTTTACATCGGCGGCGGGCTCGTCGCGGTCGGTGCGGTTGCGGCGGCGCTGATCAAGCAGCGCCGCCCCGTGCCGCAGGGCGTCCTGGTCACGACGTAGGAGAGGGGTTGGGTATCAGCCCACGGGGGGCGCGACGTAGATTCGGACGCCGAGCGGGCCGAGCCGGTCCGTGAAGGCGTCCGCGTGCGCGTTGAGCGTCCTCGGCCCGCCCAGCGCGAGCAGCGTCCGGTTGGCAAGGCCGGGAACCGTGAGGCGGACGTCCGTCGCCACGGTGCCGCCGTTGACTGCGATCACGTAGACGGCGCCGTGGTACAGACGGGCGGAGGCACGTACGCCGGCCGAAGCCTCGACGCGTACGGGCTGTACGGGCTGGAGCAGCGCCGGCTCGAGTTGGCGGATACGCGCAGCGATGTTCGTGATCACGGGAGGCGCGAACACGTCCCAGTCCGGAGGGAAGAATGCGAGACCGTGCGCACCCGCGGCGAGTGAGAGCCAGCTCTCCGCGCGAATCGTCGCCGGGCTGATCGAAGCGCCATTCGCGCTGCCGCAGCGCATGCCCCGCGCTTCGATCCATTGAAACGTCGGCTTCCCCGGTGCGAGCGCCTCGAGCTCCTGCTGGGCGTCGAAGACGAGGGGCACGAGATCCGGCCTGCAGAGCTCCTGGAGGGGATAGAGATCGAAGCCGATGATGTCGGCCGCGGCGATAAGCCCCGGATACATCCCACGCCCCGACGGGAGCGGCGCTGCCTGGGAGGCGAAGTGCGCGGTGATCGTCAGAAAGCGAACCCCGGCAGGCAGCGCCGGCAGCGTGGTGCCGGTGAGGCCGCGGGCGTCCGCCTCGTCCGGGTAGAACGAGCCGAGGACCCCCGGAACCGTTGGCTCGCCGTCGGCTCCCGCGACCAGTGCGCGGCCCTTCAGTGCGTCCAGCGCCCCTGACGGGCTCGCGCAGGGGCTACCGACGGCGAACAGGTTGATCCCGACGTCCAGGCTCGGCTGCCACTGCACTGGACACTGCTGCCACGAGATCAGCGGAAAGAACGGGTCGCCGTTCACGAGGAGAACACCGTCCCGCACCGCCCCTCCTACCTTCTGGGGCGCGGGGGCCGTCGTGAACGAGAGCTCCGTCCGCGCGGTCTCCAGCGCGGCCGAGCCGGCCACGATCGTGACGTGGTACGTCGTCGACGAGGCGAGTCCGCTCAACGCGATCTCGTGCCGGGTCGCGAGCGCGTCCGCGGCGTCCCAGAGCACGGGCTCGACGCCCAGCGGGCCCCACTGCACCGTCCCAGTCGACGGTTCGGAGGTCGTCCAGGCGACAGAAGCCGAATACGACGACACGCGCGCCGGTATCGCACCGGTGATGGCGAACCCCGCAGGCGGCGGCGAGGTGGTCGTCACCCGCGTCTCGCCCGGCGGAGCGCCGCCGCCGCGATACCCGAGCAGGTAGACGAGACCGGCGACAGCAAGAAGCGCGACGCCGATCGTCGACAGCGTCCGAGGACTCGCCAACCCGCGAATCCGGTGACCCTAGACCATGACCTGCCCGGTGGTCTGGCCGCTCCGCGACAATGGCCGGGAATGCCGCGTTTGCTCATTCTCGGGGCCGGACCCGTGCAGCTCGGCGTGCTTGCCGCCGCCCGCGCAGCGGATCTCACCGTCATCGCCGCCGACCGCGACCCCTCCGCGCCCGGCTTCCGCTACGCCGACCGCCGTGCGATCGTCTCGATCGAGGACGAGCAGGCGATCGAGCGGCTTGCGCGCGCCGAGCAGATCGACGGCGTGATCGCACCAGGCACCGACCATGCAGTCGCTATCGCCGCCCGTGTGGCTCTCCGGCTGGGACTTCCGCATCCGCTCGCGCCCGACACGGCTCAGATCGCAGTCTCGCGCCAGAAGCAGCGGGAACGACTCGCAGAGGAGGACATTCCACAGCCCCGCTCGATCGTCTGCCGCTCGCTCGCCGAGGTGACCCGCGCCGCCGAGGAGCTCGGCTATCCGGTGGTCGTCGAAGCGCCGAACCGCGCCGGCGAGCGCGGCGTGGGTCTCGCGCGGGACCGCGACACGCTCGCTGCAGCAGCCGCCGACGCGCTTGCCGACGCGCGAGGCGAGTACTGCCTCGTCGAAGAGCTCGTCGGCGGACGCATTGTCACCGTGAACGCGTTCTCGCTTCGCGGGCGCTTTGTGCCGCTGACCATTACCGACCGCGAGCAGGCACCGCCGCCGGCATTCGGCGTTCCGCTCGCGCAACTGTGGCCCGCGGCGCTCGACCCGGCGGAGGTTGGTGCGGCGGTCGAGATCGCAGCCGCAGCGGCGGATGCGGTCGGGGTCGAGCTCGGGCCGACGACGACCCAGGTCCTGCTCGGCGACGACGGCCCGTTGCTCGCCAAGCTCTCCGCGCGAGTCGGCGGCGGCCACGACGCCGAGCTTTGCCGCGTCGCGCTCGGCGTCGATCTCAACGCGCTCGCGGTCACCGTCGCGCTCGGCGGCGACGTGCACCCGCAGTCGCTCGCCGTGACGAGCGGCGTCGACGCAGCGTGCGTTCGGTTCCTCGTTGCGCCCGTGGGCGAGCTGCAAGAAGTGCGGGGTCTCGAGGAGGCGTACGAGCTCGAGGGTGTGCGCGGGATTCGCATCTACCGAAAGGCCGGGCACGTCTTCCACGAGCTTCGGCGTGCGTCCGATCGCGCGGGCGCCGTGCTCGCCACCGGCGCCACCCCGGCGGACGCGCTCCTGCATGCCGATCGCGCTGCTTCGCGCATCCGCTTCGTCACCGGACGCATCGAGGCCGTCGCGTGAAGCGCGTTGCGCTGACGCTCGTCGTCACCGGCCTCTGCACCGCGTACATCCTCTGGAAGATCGATCTCGGCAAGACCGGGCATGTTCTCGCGACCGCCCGGATCGGTTGGTGGTTGCTGTCGCTCGGGATCATGGCCGCCTCGGTCTTCCCGATGGCGTGGCGCTGGCAGCGACTGCTCGCGGCGCGCGGCGTGCACGACTCGCTGCCGCGACTCGTGCGCACGTACTTCGTGGGTTATGCCGCCGGCCAGGTGCTGCCGACTGCGCTCGGCGGAGACGCCTCGCGCATCTACGAGACGGTGCGTCGCCATGAGGGTTCGGGCGGGGCCGCCGCCGGAACAGTGCTCCTCGAACGTGCACTCGGCGGCGTGGCGACGCTCGCGCTCGCAGCCGCGGGCTTCGCTCTTGCGGTCGGGCGGTACGACGTCGGCGGCTATCTCTGGGTCGAGCTTGCGTTTGTCGTCGGGTCGGTGGTGCTGGGCGTCTTGCTCTTCTCTGCTCGGCTGCATCCGCTGCTTCAGCGCACGCGACCTCTCCTGCGCCTACTGCGCGTCGACAGGCAGTTGCGCGACGTGTATGTCGCGGTGCATTCGTTCCGTAGCGACGCTCCTCTTCTCATCGGCATGTTCGCGCTCACGCTCGTCGTCCAAGCCGTCCGCGTGCTCGCGATCTGGTCTGCGGGGAAAGCTGTCGGCGTGGACCTGTCGCCCCGCCCGTACTACGTGATGGGACCGCTGCTCTTTCTCGTGATGCTCGTGCCGTTCACCGTGAACGGACTCGCCGTGCGCGAGTCGTTCTTCGTCTCGTTCCTCGGCGGGCTCGGCGTGAGCGCCGACCGCGCATTCTCAACGGGCTTCCTCTTCTTCGTCGTGACGATCGCGCTCGCGGTCCCGGGCGTCGCGATCATCCTGCGCGAGGGCATTCGCCGCAGATGACCGATGTATCCGTGGTCGTCGTCACCTACAACGGGCTGCCGTGGGTCGAGCAGGCGCTCGCGAGTGTGGGCGGACACGAGACGATCGTGGTCGACCACGGCTCGAGTGACGACACGGTCTCGTTCGTCCGCGAGCGGTTCCCCGAGGTTGAGGTCGTGGAGCAGGAGAATCGCGGCCTCGCCTACGGCTGGAACACCGGCATCGCGCGAACCTCGGGCCGGTACGTCCTGCTGCTCAACTCTGACGCGTGGCTGGACGACGGCGCGGTCGATCAGCTCGCCGCGTTCGCGGATGCGCATCCGGAGGCCGCCGTCGTCGGCCCGCGGCTCCGCTATCCCGACGGGCGGCTTCAGCGCTCCGTGCGCGGCTTTCCGACGCTCTGGCGCCTTGCGACCGAGTTCTTCTATCTCCGCAAGCTCGCACCCGACACGCAGGCGCTCAACGCCTTCTACGCCGGCGGCTTCGACCACACGTCGGTCCGCGACGCGGAGGTGCTGATGGGCGCGGTGTGGCTCGTGCGACGCGCGGCGATCGTGGAGGTCGGCCCGGCCGACGACGCGTTCTTCCTGTTCAGCGAGGAAACCGACTGGGCCTACCGCTTCCGTGACGCCGGCTGGAAGCTCCTGTTCTTCCCGGGTGCCGGCGCGACCCATGTGTATGCGGCATCGCACAAGGGACGGATGTTCGTCGAGAACCTGCGCGGGCAACTGCGCTTCCTGCGCAAGCATCGAGGCGACACATATGCGGAGCGCGCGCGGCGGCTACTGCTCGTCGCGCTCCGGTTGCGAGGCGCGCTCATTCGCGGCGATCGGGGCCGGATGTACCGCGAGGGCGCGGGCTGGCTCGCTTCCGGGCGCGTCGGCGACCTGCTGGGATGAGCCTGCGCGTTCCACCGCTCTTGCTCGCGCTGCCTCTGCTCGGCATCGCTCGGCTGCTGCCCGACCACGGCTTCGGTCTCTGGCTGCGACTTGCCGCCGCGACGCTCGTGCTGCTTCTGCCGGGCCGGCTTGTCGCCCGTGCCCTCGGTCGCGGCGGCCCCGCTGCCGCGTTCGCGTGGTCGGTCGGGCTCGTCGCCGCCGCACTGGCGCTGATGTTCGCCGTGCACGGCTCGCTCGATCTGGTTCTCATCGTGCTTCTCGTCGTCGCGGTTGTCTCGTTGCCTCTCTCGTGGCGCGCGAAGCGCGAGCCGGTGCCGGCGGCGCGCGGGATCATCGCGT
The DNA here is from genome assembly GCA_963707525.1 of uncultured Actinomycetes bacterium. Classification (GTDB taxonomy): domain Bacteria; phylum Actinomycetota; class Thermoleophilia; order Gaiellales; family Gaiellaceae; genus Palsa-739. Next base: position 242,614 of record CAVPQJ010000003.1, read on the forward strand.
TGGCGGGCGTCGGTCTTGGCATTGCCCTGTGGGGACTCGAGGGGATCGTCAGGGGCGACGCGCTCTTCCACCTGGGGCGCATGCGCAAGCTCGACGACTTCGGCGCCCTGTCGCTTCGGGCCGTCGACGAGTTCAAGGACGGCGGACTGCACCCGGGCTATGCGTTCCCGCTATGGCACGGCTGGCTTGCGCTCGTGGCGAAGCTCGCCGCCGTCGACCCGAGCTCGGTCATCCTGCACGAGTCGAGCATCCTCGCCCCGCTCGCCCTCGTGCTCGCGTACGAGATGGGACGCGAGGTCTTCCGCTCGACGTGGCTCGCCGTCGGAACGATGCTTGCGCAAGTCGCGATGATCGCGCTCGCGCCCGGCGGGGGCGGCGCGTACACGTCGCTCGAGCTCCCGGGCACAACGGCGCGCCAGCTTCTGGTGCCTGCGGTGATCGCGCTGTACTTCCGGTTCGTGCGCGATCCGAGCTGGCCGGTCGCGATCACGCTCGCGGTCGCGGGAATGGATCTCGCGTTCGTACACCCGACGTACGCGCTCTTCATCGCAATTCCGTTGGTCGGCTTCGCGCTCGTACGCGTGCTCGGCCGTCACCGACGATCTCCGCTCGAGCGTCAGCGGCCTCTTTGCGTTCGGGCTACCGGCGCTCGCCGTGTTCGCCTGGCTCGCACCGATCGTCGCCGAGACGCGATCGCACAATCCAACTGCTCGAGACAAGGCGACGGCGCTTGCCCAGTACTCCACCGACCTCTCGGTGAGCTCGTCCTCGAGCTACCACCTCTTGCCCGGTCTCGTCGGACGCACGGGCGCGGTCGCGGTCGCGGCCCTCGTCGCTGACGCCGCTCGCCGCGCTCGCCGCCCGGCGGCGCTGGAGCGCGCTCGTGCTCGGCGGGATGGTGCTCGTGCTCGCGCTCGAGCTGTCGTCGTTTCTCTTTCCGCGGTTCTCCGACCTCGTGTCGCTCTCGCAGTCCCGGCGAGCGGCCGGTTTCGTGCCATTCGCATTTGCGCTTGCAGGAGGCGCTGCCGTTCTGACGCGTGCGCTGCGGCCGCTGGTGCTGCCGGTCGCGCTTGCGGCGGGAATCGTGCTGCAGCAGCTCTATCCGGGCGACTTCGAGCAGCACTACGTCGCACGGCGGGCCGGCGGCTCGTCACGTGGATCGCGTTGTGGGGCGGGCTCGCCGGCATCGTCGTGGCGATCGTCCTGGCCCGCCGGGGGCTCGGGCGCTACGAGCGGCCGGGGATGCTCGCGGGGCTCGCCGTGGCCCTCTTCGTCCTTCCCGTGGCAGTGCACGGCTTCGCGCACTGGGACAAGGAATCCCGTCGGAATGTGAACGGCCTTACGCCCGGCCTCGTGCAGTTCCTGCGTACGCGGGTGCCCGAGCGTTCGGTCGTGTACGCCGATCTCGAGACGAGCTATCGCATCTCCGCCTACGCCCCGGTCTACGTCGCGAACGCGCCGCCGACCCACGTCGCCGACACGAAGGCGAACGATCCCGCCGGTCGCCGTGCCGCCTGGCTCGACTTCCGCCGCACGCACAACCTCGCGATCCCGCGGCACTACGGCGCGGGCTGGCTCGTACTCCGCGACGACGAGCAGGTCGGTCAGGGAGCCCGCCTCGTCTACCGTGACGGGCGCTTTCGCGTCTACCGGCTATGAAGCTCCTCCTCGTCACCCTCTACTTTCCGCCCGCGGGCGGCGGCGGCGTCCAGCGCCCGCTGAAGTTCGCGAGCCATCTCCCGGCGCTCGGGATCGAGACGCACGTCCTGGCGCCGGACGATCCGAAGTGGGTGCACGAGGACGCCGACCTGCCGCTTCCGACACAGGCGTGGATCCACCGTGCCCGCTACGTCGGCCCGCGCGGCCGGCGGATCGCCGACGAGCAGCACGGCCGGAGCGGCATGGAGCTCGCGCTCATGCGCGCCTCGACGATCGGCCGACGCATGCTCGTCCCGGATGAGAACGTGACCTGGAACGCGACTGCGATCCCGAAGGCGATCTCGATTGCGCGGAGTGAGGGAATCGATGTCGTGATGACGACGTCGCCTCCCGGGTCGGTGCATCTGATCGGCGCGGCCGTGCAGAAGACGACCGGTGCGAAGTGGGTGGCCGACCTGCGCGACTCGATTGCGTTGCATGCGCACCGCTCGGCGGACGGGATGGGAGCGCGCGCGAAGCAGAAGGCGCGCGCCGGCGTCGCGCATCTGGTCGCGCGTCAGGCGGATGCGATCGTCTGCGCTGCCGAGTCGATCGCCGTCGAGACGCGCGGTCTGAATCCTCGCGGCCGCGTGGTGACGATCGCCAACGGCTGCGACTTCGACGATTTCGCCGGGATCGAGTACGCGCGAGGCGGACCGCTTCCGGATCACGCACGCCGGCTCCTTCTTCGGGAAGCGCGACCCGAAGCCGTTTCTCCGGGCGCTGGCCGAGTCGGGGCTGGAGGATGTGACGGTGCGCTTCCTCGGCGACTTCCGCCCGGCCGACAGAGAGTTCATGGAGAGCCTCGGTCTCGCCGACCGCGTCGAGCTGATCGACCACGTGCCACGCCGCGAGTCGCTGAGGCTTCAGCGCGACTCCGACGCGCTCCTGCTCCTGATCCCGGATGCCGGGGGCCGCGGCCGCGGCATCCTGTCGGGGAAGGTGTTCGAGTACCTCGCGGCCGAGCGGCCAGTGCTCGCGATCGTGCCGGAGGACGGCGCGGCCGCACAACTGATCCGCGACACCGGCGCCGGTGTGGTCGCGGGACCCGAGGACGTTCCTGCGATCCGCGACGCCCTTGTGGCGCTGCACGCGCAATGGCGCGAAGGGAAGCTCGACGGCACATCGCTCTCGCCCGAGTGGCGCGACAAGCTCTCGCGCGCGTCGCGTGTCGAGGAGCTTGCGGAACTACTGGAGTCGCTCACGTGACCGCCGTCTCGGCTGCAGTCCCGCGCACGATCGCAAGCACACGGGTCACTGCGTTCCTGCTGTTCGCGACGTTGTTCTCGGTGACGTTCGAGAAGGTTCACTGGAACATCTCCGGCTCGCTCGGTCTCGCCGACGTGCTCACGGTTCTCTTCCTGCTCGCGTTCGCGTTGACGAGTCGAGGTGCCATGCCACGGACGACGGCGATCCTGCTCGGCTTCTTCGCTGCGTTCCTGCTCGTCTACCTCGCGGGCTTCTTCAACCTCGACACGAAGCAGGGCGTCGACCAGTTCACCAAAGGCATGGTCAAGTTCGTCCTGCACTTCCTGTTCCTCGCCACGAGCGTGACGTACCTGGTGCAGCGCGGCACACGGTTCTACTGGCGCGCGCTCGGCTGGTTCACGGCAGGGATCGTCGCGAACGGCGTGTACGGGGTGCTCCAGCTCGCCGCGGCGAAGGCGGGGCACAACCTCGACTCCGACGGTGCTCTCGCCCCTCACCGGCGGCGCAAGCTCGATCAACATCTACGGCCAGGTCGCAGGCTCGAGCGTCTACCGGCCCAATGCGCTGACGGGCGATCCGAACCATCTCGGGATCATGCTCACCGTCCCGCTGCTCTCGCTCCTCCCGGTCTACCTCCGGCTCGAGCGCGGGCACAGGCTGAAGAAGCCGCTCGCGGCAGCGCTCGCGTTCATGCTGCTCGTCCTGCTGGCGACGCTCTCGCGCAGCGGTGCGCTCGGACTTGGCGTCGGCCTGCTCGTCCTCGCGATCCCCTATCGCCGGTTCTTGCGCTCGCGGGCGTTCCTCGTGCCGCTCACCGGCGTCGGCCTCGTGCTGGCCTACGTCCTCTACTCGCGGTGGAGTTACTTCTCGGTCGTCCTGCGCTCGCGCGTCCAGACCGGAGGCGCGTCGAGCTCAGCGCACTTCGCGGTATACAACTTCATTCCGCAGATCCTCCACTCGCACCCGCTGCTCGGTCTCGGGCTGAACAACTTCTCTGTCTACTACCAGTTCGTCACGGGCAAGACGAACTGGGGGCCGCACTCGTTCTGGGTGGCGCTCATCGTCGAGACCGGGCTCGTCGGAGTGCTGCTCTTCGTCGTGTTCCTCCGCTACGTGTATCTGCGGTTGCGCGCCGCGAGGCTGCTCGGCCGGATGCTCGGCGCCGAAGGGCGTTACGTGCGGGCTCTCGCGTGGGGGATGACCGCTGCGCTGACCGGAACGATCGCGTCGAACTTCTTCTATCTCACGATGACGTTCTATTACTTCTATGCGTTCATCGCGCTTGCGGTGGCGCTGCCCGTTGTATTCGCGAGGCGCCGCTGAAGATTCTCGTCTTGACGACGTCGTATCCTCGCGGACCGGAAGACGCCGCGGGGCGGTTCGTCGCCGACGCGGTCGAGCACGTACGGGAGCGCGGCGTCGAGGTCGAGGTCGTCTCGCCCGCGTCGTTCCGGCACTTCGGGCTCGCGTACGGGCACGGGATCATGGGCAACATTCGCGCCCGGCCGTGGCGAGTGCTCCTCGTGCCGGCGTTCCTCTGGTCATTCCGCCGAGCCGCGGCCGCGCACAACTGCGACCTCGTGCACGCGCACTGGCTCGCCGCCGGCGCGGTGGCGGCGACCCTCGAGGAAGCCGTTCGTCGTGCAGGTGTGGGGGACCGATGTCGAAATCGCGCGTCGGGCTCCGTGGCTCGTGCGCTGGATCTTGCGGCGTGCGCGTCTCGTGATCGCGGCGTCGTCGTTCCTTGGCGACGCGGCTCGGTCTCTCGGCGCGCGCGACGTTCGCATCGTTCCGAGCGGCGTCAGGATTCCGTCGTCGGTCGGCGCGCCTGAGGAACCGCCGCACATCCTGTACGTGGGCCGGCTTTCCGAGGAGAAGGGCGTGCTCGAGCTCGTCGAGGCTGCCGCCGGGCTCCCGTTACGGATCGTCGGGGACGGACCGCTGCGTTCGTATGTCCCGGAAGCGTTCGGCTTCGTGCCGCCTGACGAGCTCGGCGCCTGGTATGAGCGGGCTGCGGTCGTCGTGGCGCCGTCGCACCGAGAGGGCTACGGTGTCGTGGCACGCGAAGCGATGGCCTGGGGAAGGCCGGTCGTAGCATCCGCGACAGGCGGCTTGCTCGACGCGGTGGACGACGGCGTCAACGGCCTCCTCGTGCCGCCGCGCGATGTGCCGGCGCTGCGTGCGGCGCTCGAGCGGCTGCTAGGCGATGCGAAGCTTCGAATCAGCCTCGGTGTCGCGGCGCGCGAATCAGCTGAACTGGAGTTCTCGCTCGAGATCGCGGCGACCCGGATCTTGGCTGCGTATGAGACTGCGCTCGAAAGCGAACGTCCTGCAGCTCAGTCTGCGACGCACCGCAGGTAGCCATCCGGGGCTACGGTGACGAGCAGCTTGTTCTGGATCGCGGAGTCGATCTCGAAGCGGCTGTTGCTCCTGAGGAACTCGTGCACCGCCGTTTTGGGATTGTTACCGGGGCCCCACGGCCGATCGGCAAAGCGCTCCGAAGGCATGTCATCGATCAGCGTGTCGAACACAATGATGTAGCTTCCAGCCGCCACGAGAGGCGAGTACAACTCGAGTTCTCGAAGAACGTGGTCGTGCGTGTGATTCGAGTCGAGGATCACCAGCACTCGCGTGGCTGCGTCCGCAAACCGTGCTACTTGCTCCATGACGTCGGGATCCGTCGAAGAGCCTTCGATCATCGTGATCCTCTTTGCGAGTGGGTGGCGCTCGATCTCCGTTCTGTTGTGTGGTCGGATGTCGATGTCGACGCCAACGACCTTTCCTTCGCCTCCGATCAGCTCCAAGATTGAGGCGGACAGGATCAGGGACCCACCATGCGCGATCCCGGTTTCGACCACGAGATTCGGTCGTACGCTCCAGATGATCTCCTGGAGCGCAAGCACATCTTGTGGTAGCTGGATGATCGGCCGGCCGAGCCATTCGAAGTGGTAGGTGTAGTTGAAGAGTGCGGTTTCGGCCATGAAGCGGTGCGCCGTTTCACGGACCGCTGAAGCTGCACCCAAACGCGCGATGTTCCTGCGCTTCGACTCCTCGAATTCCTCGAGTGGATCCACGTGCACCATCCTTTCTACGATCAGGCTTGTCAGCGCAAGCCGCGCACGACGATATCGCAGCTCTTGTCGATGTAACCCTCCGTCGCTGTGTCGTCGACCCAGAGATTCACGATCCGCGGGCAGGCGTACGCAGAGTGCGGTTGGGACTTATCGTCGTAGATCAAGTCGGCGAGTGACCAGTAATGGTTCGACGCGTGTATCCCGCTGCGTCTGAGACTGGTAGTGATCTCGCGAGTCTTCGCCGCGTCGTTTATGAGAAAAGAGAATCGCCAAAGAACACCGCTGACGTCCCATCTGGACGGAATGGTGAGGTGGTCGCATTCCCCAAGCTGCTCCGCATAGCGACGTCCACGCCCAAATCGCGCACGCACACTGTCGGCCAACGCCGCGAACCCATCCACGATGCGGTTCTGGATTGCAGCATTCGCTGGGAACTGCCTGACATAGAGGTCCTCGTAGAAGGGGATAGCGTTCCGGAAGGTCGCCCCGACGCACACGCCCTGGTCTCGACGGAGGAGATCGACCATGGCGTGGTACAGGTTGCGGTGACTAAGGGTTAGCAGAGCGTCGCCGCCGGACTTAAACGGTGGAAGTGCCTTGACCTCTTGCTCGATGATCGTGGCAAATGCACTGTCGTCGGTGAGAAGGGCTCCACCTCCGCCGGCGTCAAGGATCTTCTCCCCTCCGAAGCTGAGGACGGAGAGGTGGCCGTGAGCGCCCATCGGTCGACCCTCGTACATCCCGCCGAGAGATTGCGCCGCATCCTCGATTACCACGATGCCACGCGTGCTTGCTACAGCGGCGAGATCAGCCAAGTTTGCCGCGTGGCCGAAGGTGTGGACAGCGATGACAGCCTTCGTTTGTGACCCGATCGCTTTTTGGAAGGCATCGACGTCCAGGGTCAGGCCGTCCAACTCCACATCGGCAAAGACGGGAGTGAAGCCCGCATACATCACCATTTGTGCGATCGCTGCACAGCCAACTGTGGGCAAGACGACTTCGCCGATGCCTACACGTCTCTCGACGGCCCTCAGCGCGAGATAGATCGCTGTCGTGCCTCGGCCCACCAGCGCGCAGTACGAGCGCCCTGTGTGCCTGAGGACGGTGTCTTCTACCTCGTGAGCGTCGATTGTCCGTTCTCCACGTGCGAAGGGTCAGATCCCCGGAGATCTTTCATGCGAAGGATGCGGTACTCGATGCCGCGGCGCTCGAGGGACTCGAAGAGGTATGCAAGGTTCCTCCGAAGGTCATCAAGCGAGAATCCATAGAGAGGATGCTCTTCCGCACGCGGCACGACCTCGTCAGGGTGCAGGATCGTGACGAGCACCGTATCCACGTTGACGTCGGCCGTGAGGTAGCGGTCAACCATCGTCTTAAACGCCATGTGTCGGTACGCGGGGTTGACGTAGCGCGGAAGTGGCGCAGAGTCGTACGGTGCCTGGAGAGGCACAGTGGTCATCGGAACCTCGAGAATCTCGAGGGTCGGCGTGCCCGGGATGCGGTAATCGCATCTCGCAGGAAAATACGGCGCGTTTGGTGTTACTGACCAGTCGAAAACGCGTGAGTGATCATCGCGCTTTCGCCCCGGGATAGCCGTCGAGTCGACGCGCATCCCGAGTCTCTCGACCGCGGCCATCGTTTCGTTGCAGTGAAATGCCTCACCAATTCGGACGGATGAGAAGACGAAGCCCTCCTGTCTGAGCTCCTCATCGATGGCGGTGAGCCTCTCGACGCATGTCGCGGGATCACGTTCGTTTACGTAACGCGCTTGTGACCTACTCCATCGATAGAGATGCGGATGCCACGCGAGTTCGTCGCCCTGCGCCTCCACCTCGCGCCAGAGATCAGCGTGCCGGAGGAGTAGGTGGGCGGCCGTCCCATATACCTCGTGTAACTGGTTGTCGGCGCGCACAAACCAAGTCAGGCACGCGCCATGATTGCTGTAGATATCCCGGATGGAAGGAATCTGGCTGATCGAGTTCCACGTCAGGGACGTCCGTTCGTCTTTCTCCACGCCGTCGTTGTCAACGTCGACGGTGAATACGAGGGTCACTCCCAATGCATCGTGCCGCTCTTGTACAGAAAGAGGGTGAAGTCGTACGGTAGGTAGTCATGGCGAAGGACAACGTATGGGGTGAGTGACTTCGCGAAGGCAAACATCTCTTCGGGCGAATAGTGGTACATCTCGTCCGGCTCGTAGTTGACGTAGGTCGTTCGAAGATCGATCGACACACCTCCGCGCACTGCTTCGAACGCCTTAGTGATCGCGACCCGCACTGCGGCGGCGTTGTCGATGGTCGTGTAGCGATTGTTGAATACCTGGCACATGACGGCATAGTCGGCGCGATGGGAGATGCTGTCTCGAGAGATGTCGCGCAACTCGAAGGTCGCCTCCGGGAATCGTTCGCGGTCGGACTCGATGAAGTCCGGGACGATGTCGTAGCCGACGTAGTCGACCTGGATGCCGCGGGCCTGGAGGTACTCGTAATAGAAAGCGAGCCCGCACCCGATGTCCAGGACGGTCTTGCCTCTGAGATCGTCGATCGAGGCGTGGACATCGTGCTGAAGCCGTAGCTTGTTGCCCTTCCCTGCGTTGAGTGTTCGGATGTCGACGCCGAATTGGTCATATCGCGCCGAATAGCGGGCGACGATGCGGCTCCGATCTTCGTCTCCAAGCATCCTGTCGGCCACGTCAGCTGCTGTAGGACATTGAGCTCGTTTCCTGAACGAGTGCTTTCAGCCGATCGAGCCCATCACGGATGATCTCGACCGGCTCTGTTCCGACCGAGACGCGCACGAAGCTGTCGCACGAAGCGCCGTATCCGATCCCCGGCACAACCGCAACGCCCTTTTCCTGCAGAAGCCGCATACAGAATGCGTCAGAGTCGAGCTGCGTCGGCGCGATCGAAACAAACAGGTAGAACGTCGACGTGCCGGCGAGACAATCGAGGCCGATCGATTGGAGATAGCGCGCGACTTCAGCGCGCTTCTCGACAGTCGCCTCGATCTGTGGTCGGGTCGCGGCTCGCATCTCGTCGAAGTTCGCAGCCACAAAGCGCTCGAGCGGCGCGGGGGCGCAGGTGACTATGTGTTGGTTGAGCTTCAGGATCTGATCGATCAGATCGCGGCGCGCAATGACATAGCCGAGGCGCCAGCCTGATACTCCGAGATTCTTGGAAAGCGAATTGCAGATGACGACGTTCGTCTTGTCTTCGTCGAATCGTGCGGCGGATTGGAAACGCTCACCGATGACGAAGTCGCTATAGGCCTCATCGGAGAGAACGTAGATTCCGTTCGCCCTTGCCAGGTCAACGAGGTAGCGCACATCGTCTCGTGTGTAGACGCGTCCGCGAGGATTGTTGGGGTTGTTGATGATCAACGCCCGCGTGCGCTCGGTGACGTGGTCTGCGAATGCGCTCAGCGGTGCGTCGTAGGGAATCTGAACCGGGACGCCGCCACAGAGTCGGACCTGCTCCGGGTAGCTGACCCAGAGAGGCTCCTGCATGACAACCTCGTCGCGGGGATCCAGCATTGCCATCAGTGAGAAGAAGATGGCGGCCTTGGATCCCGCGGTTACCAGAATCTCCGATGACGGATCGACCGCAACATCGAATTCGCGTTCGTAATACGCGGCAAGCCGCTCGCGCAGCTCCGGGAGGCCGCGTGAATGGGAGTAGTGGTTCGCTTCTGGAGAAAGTACGCCCAGCGCATGCGGTTGGACGTCGAAGAACGCCTCGCCGAGCGACAGCACGATCACCTCGCGGCCGCTCTGCTTGAGTTCGTAGACGATGTTGTTGTACTTGACCGACACCGCCTCGCCCGCCGAGCGGACAAGCTGCGAGAGAGGGAGCGCCCCGACGGAGGCGTCCACTTCAGATTGAACGTGTGTCACGGCGCGTACCTGATTGAAATCAGCTCCTCGAGTCGCCTGCGGCGCGCATCGACTTCGTCTCGCGTGTCCCCGAGCAGGAGCGCGTAGCCGGGCCGGCTGCGATCGTCGGCGGGCTGCAGGATGGTATCTCCGACCTGGAAGCTGAGGTCGAGCTCATCTGCAAGCTTTTCCTTGCGAGCTTGCTCGACACCCTCGATCGCTGCCACGCGCCCCGTTCGAAAGTCAAAGAACTCGAGGATCGCCGCACGTCCGGCTGAGCCTGACATCGTGACCGTTTCGCCGCTCAGCCTTCGGAGGAGCAGCGCATAGACGTCGATTCCGCTGACGTGGGGGACAATTCGCGAAGCGATTCCGCTGCCGCCGCCGCGGGCAGCCACCTCGATGAGATACGGGGTGCCGTCGACAAGCCGGTACTCGGCATGGCTTAGACCGTCTCGCAGGCCGACCGACTCGACGACGGTGGCCGCGACATCGTGGAGGCCCGCCAACACATCAGGGTCGAGCCTCGGCGGGTAGCTCAGTCGTCGCGCAAGGCAGTCATTGAAAGGGTAGTGAACCTTTTCGGATACGGCGAGAACAGTGCACCTGCCTTCGACCGAGAACGCCTCCACCGTGACTTCCAGGCCGTTGACGAATTCCTCGATGAGGACGGACCCGTCGTTGCCGGCGGCGGCTGTCAGCGGATACGCGCGCTCGAGCTCATCGAGCGTGTTCGCCTTCAGGACCCCGATTGACGATTGCGCTCGCTTCGGCTTCAACACGACCGGATAGCCGGTGGTGTCTGCGAACTTCGCGGCGGCTTCGGCACTGGTGACCTCCGCGAAGGCGGGCATGTGCACGGTGCCCGACAGCGTGCGGCGCATGACGGCCTTGTCGGTTACACGTTCCGCCACATCGGGGCGGAGGCCGGGAAGATCCAGGCGCTCGTTGATGAGCGCGGCGATCGGAACGACGCGGTCGCTCTGGTCTGCAAGCACCATCTGGACGTCGTATCGAGCGGCGAGGGCGACCATGGCCGAGCCGTTGCTCGTGTCGATTTCAACGAACTGATCTGCGAACGCGCGGCCGGGGCAGGCCGGATCGATGTCCGCGACGATCGTCTCGAGTCCGAGTTGCCGAGCGCGGCGGATCAGAGCCACTTGCCACTTGCTTCCGCCGAGGGAGAGTGCCCTCATACGAGGAAGTCGGCGATCGCCTCGCAGATGTAGTCGATGTCGGCTTCGTGCATGAATGAGTGCAAAGGTAGGGTCACGATCTCCGACGAGACGCGCTCCGTCACGGACAACTCGCCGCGCGGACAGTCTTTGTAGAGCGAGTACGCGTGGGCAGGCATGAAGTGGATGCCCGTCGCGATGCCGCGGCTGCGCAGGTGCTCGATTAGAGCCGTGCGACGGTCGCTATCCACCCGCACCCAATAGATGAACGGTGACACGCCCTCGTAGTCGGTCTGGGGCGTGCGAATGCCTTCGACCTTGCCGAGGAGTTCCTGGTACCGCAGGCAATACGACCGGCGGTTTCCGATGAACTCGTCGATGCGCGCGAGCTGCGAGAGCCCGACGCGCGCGAGCACATTCGTCATGTGATAGCGAAAGCCCTCGCGTACAACGTCGTAGTCCCAGGCGCGACGGTTTTCGTACCGCTCGATCGTGTCACGGTCGATGCCGAGCAGCCGCCGCTGCTGTGTCACTGCAACGTCCTCGGTCGCGGGAAGTACGACAGCGCCTCCGTCGATCGACGTGATCACCTTGACCGGGTCGAAGCTGAAGCACGCGATGTCTCCGAAGCTTCCGATGTCGCGCTCGCCTATCGCGGAGCCGATCGCGTGCGTCGCGTCCTCGACGACACGGAGGCCGTGCTCGTTCGCGATGCCGTAGAGCTCGTCGATCTGGCAGGGAATTCCGGAGAAGTGCAGAGGAAGCGAGGATGCGCGTCGCTCCGACAACAGCTCGGCGACGCGCTCGCGGGTCGAGGCCCAGCGTCTCCTCGTCGATGTCGCAGAAGACGGGCGTCGCTCCGGTCGCGGTGATCGCCTGATGATCTGCGACGAAGTTGAACGACGGGACGATCACCTCGACGCCGGGCTGGGCTCCGGCGGCGAGCAGCCCAAGATGCAGCGCCGAAGTTCCGGTGTTCGTCGCGACGACGCGGCGATCCGTGCCTCCGACGTAGCGCTCGAGCGCCTCCTCGAACTCCTTGGTCGCCGCGCCCATGCCGAGCCAACGGTCGTGGAACGCCGTTGCGACGGCGGCGAGGGTGTCGTGTCCGAGGTACGGGCTCGAAGACGGCGATCTCTCGGTCTCGGCTCATACGGCCACGCAGTGAATCACAGACTCTGCGGCAAGAAGTCGGGATACGACGCATCGCGCGCGGCGATCACGCGCGGCGGCGCAGGCCAGTCGATGCTGAACAGCGGGTCGTCCCAGCGCACGCCGCTGGCAGCCGTTGGAACGTGCGGTCGCGAGATCTCGTACAGAAGCTCGCGTGTCGTCCTCGAGCGTCAGGTAGCCGTGCGCGGTACCCGGTGGCACGTACAGCGCCCGCCGGTTGCGCGCGCTCAGCTCTACTGCGTGCCAGTGGCGCGAACGTCGGCGAGTCCTGCCGAAGGTCCACGACGACGTCGTAGATCGACCCACGCGTGCAACGGACGAGCTTCGCTTCCTCGTGCGGGCGCCTCCTGGTAGTGGAGTCCGCGCAACGTCTGCGCGCGCGCGGTTGTACGCGATGCTCGACTCGGCGACGGTGGATTCGAGTCCGGCCGCGGCGAACTCCGCCGCGCTGAATATCGCGCGCGAAGAAGCCGCGCTCGTCGTCGATAGGCTCGGGCACCACCACGTACGCGCCCGTCGACGCGACACTCTTCGAATTTCATGCGGCGACGATCCGCGGGGATGGCAACGGAACGACGAACCGGCCACCGCCGATCGCGATAACCGGCCTGCTGCTCGATGATCTCGTCCGCAAGATTCCAGGCGAACAAGAGGCAGTAGTCCGGGCGCTCGAGCTCGAGGGCGCTGCGGGCTCTCGGATCGGTATCTGCACTCCCGGAAGGAGACGGCCTTGCTTCGTGGGATTGCGGTCGACGACGAACTCAACGAGGCTGCGATCGAGCCCGCACGCGTTCGCCAGCACAACACCCTTCGCCGCGGCTCCGTATGCGGCGACCTTGGCGCCGCCGCGGACGAGCGCCGACAACGAGCTCGTGCACGCTCGCCCGTAAGCGACCCGACGCTCGCGGCGAAATCCGTCGTAACCGCCCGGGCGTCCGCACTGCCCCACGCCTGCTTCCGCCGCGAGGAGCTCTCGCACCATGTGCGTCCGGCTCACCGAACTGGGCGAGCGTCACGCGCAGGGATCCACCATGCACGGGAAGGCGCTCGACATCGCGCATCGACGAGTCCGTGCGCATCTGCCAGAGCGCTTGCAGAGCGGTGAGACCGAAGTAGAAGACGTGCTCGTGGTAGATCGTGTCGAACTCGAGCCGATCGACGAGATCGATCAGGTACGGGACCTCGACGGAAATCAAGCCTCGTCCGCCGGCGAGGAACGCCAGCGCATCGACGAACCCGTGAGCATCGGGAACGTGGGCGAGCACGTTGTTCGCGATCACGAGGTCGGCGTTGCCGTCGCTCTGCGACGAGTGCACGTGCGACGTCAGCGTCGAGAAATGATGTCGACCGTCTCGATGCCATTGCGTCGCGCGACCGCGGCGACGTTCTCCGCAGGCTCGATCCCCAGTGACCGGATGCCTTCCTGCGGTGAAGTACTGGAGGAGGTAGCCGTCGTTGCTCGCGGCTTCGATCACGTAGCTTCCGTGGTCGAGGCTGAGCGAGCTCAATCGAGCGTTCTGCAAATGCACGTGCGTGCTCGAGGAACGTCGTCGAGTAGGAGCTGAAGTACGCGTAGTCGCGGAACAGCGATCTCCGGTGCCACTGTTTCGGTGATCTGGATCAGCGTGCAGACACCGCAGCGCACGATGTCGAGCGGGTACCGCCGCTCGTTCGTCGCTCGCACCGGCGAAGCACGAACGCGTTTACGAGCGGCATCGTCTCCGAGCGACAGGACCGGCTCGAGTGGGCGATGTCCGCACGAGCGGCAGGCAATGGCGATTGGCGGCACTACGCCGTTCCGGCGCCTGCGAAATACGCGCGATACCAGTCGACCGTACGACGGACACCCTCGTCGAAGTCGTATCGCGGGACCCAGCCGAGCTGCTCGCGGGCGAGAGCGGCGTCGAGGTATTGATCCTGAATCTCGTGGTCGGCAGTCGACTCGATCAACGGGCTCGAGGTCGCTGCCGACCGCCTCGAGCAGAGCGGCGACGATGGTCGGTAACGCGAAAGCGGACGCTCATACGAGATGTTCACGGCCTCGCCGAGGAGCTTCTCGTTCGACACCGCCTCGGCGAGCAGCAGGTACGCCTCGACCGCATCCTCGATGTAGACGTAGTCGCGTAGCGGGCTGCCGTCTGAGCGGATGATCGGACGCGTGCCGCGGAACGCCGATCGAAGCGTCCCGGGTACGATGCGACTCCAGTTCAGGTCGCCGCCTCCGAAGAAGTTCCCGGCTCTCGTGACTGCCACGGGCAGCTCGTAGGTCGACGCATAGCTCCGCGCGATCAGGTCCGCCGCTGCCTTGCTCACGTCGTAGGGATGGGTCGGCGCGAGCGGCGTGTCCTCGCGGTACGGAAGCGTCGACATGTTCTCCGTATGCCTTGTCGGACGACGCGACGATGACTGCCCGCACCTGGGGACTCCGCCGGCATGCCTCGAGCGATCGCCCAGGTGCCCCGGACGTTCGTGTCGAAGGTCTCGACGGGATTCCGGTTGGCGATCGGGACGATGGTCTGGGCGGCGAGATGGAAGACGACCTCGATCTCGTAGTCACCGAGGACGCGCTCGAGGAGCGCCTGGTCGCGAACATCGCCGAAAACGAGCACCGCTTCGGCGCCGGACGACCGAAGGAGGGCTGCGATCCGGCACCCAGTCGCGGACGAGACAGATCACGCTGCGCTTGCAGCTCAGCCAGCCGCTGTACGAGCCAGCCGCCTGCGAGCCCCGTCCCACCGGTCACGAGCACGGGCCGGTCGAGCCAGGCGCCGGCCGACGCCTCAGCGGGCACGCGCTCCCGCCGCGAGGGTGGGGCGGAGCCATGGCGGGTCGCCGCGTTGCCAGAGCTGATTCAGCAGCTCGTACTCCCGATAGGTGTCCATGGGCTGCCAGAAGCCGTCGTGGCGAAACGCGCGAAGCTCGTCGTCTCGTGCGAGGCCTGCGAGCGGCTCGAGCTCGAGTGCACACTCGTCGCCGCCAATGCGCTCGAGCACCGGCTGTTCGAGGACGAAGTAGCCGGCACTGATCCAGTCGTCCAGGCGCGGCTTCTCCCGAAAGCCGGAGACAGTGTCGCCGTCGAGATCGAGCACCCCGAAGCGCGACGTCGGCCGCACGGCCGTCACCGTGCCAAGTCTCCCGTGCGTGCGGTGGAAGTCGAGGAGTGCGCGCGCGTCGAGATCCGTGACAGCGTCGCCGTAGCTCACGATGAAACGGTCGTGTGTCAGATAGGGCGCGGCACGCGTAACGCGGCCGCCCGTTGCCGTCTCCTGTCCCGTCTCAACGAGCGTGACCCGGCAGCCTTCGAGATCTTCGGGGCCTCCGTGATGCACGATCTCCGGCTCCACGCCGAGTGAGAGTGTGAAGTCCCTGCTCATCGCGCGGTAGTGGAGGAAATACTCGCGAATGAGCTCGCCGCGGTAGCCGAGGCAGATGACGAACTCACGGAACCCGCTCGTCGCGAAGGCTCGCATAACGTGCCAAAGGATCGGCTTGCCTCCGATCTCGACCATCGGCTTCGGCTTGTACTCCGTCTCTTCCCGCAGGCGTGTGCCTTTGCCTCCGCAAAGAATCACGACAGGACACTGCGAGGTCGGCCACGCGCCGAGGATACTCCACGGCTCTCCCGAGCTTGGTTCGCTTGCGTTAGGCCCCATGGGCGTCATCCGGACCGAACCCAGCCGGGACCTCGTCGAGCGTTGCGTCCATGACGATCGCATAACTGCCTTCCTCGGGATCGACGGGCTCGTTCTCTAGGATCGCGGCTACCAAGCAGTTGCTCCGCAACGACCACATCCTGACGATGCCTCGCTTCTCTCTCGTGATTCCAACCTTGCGTCGTGCGGACACGCTCGCGCACGCGCTCGCGACGCTGACCGCGCAGCGGTTCGAAGACGTCGAAATCGTCGTGCAGAACAACGGCAACGACTCGGAGACACGGGATGTCGTCCGCATGAACGGCGACCCTCGGGTTCGTCTCTTTGGCACGGACGCCGTCTTGTCCATGACCGACAACTGGGAGCGCGCACTCGAGAACTGTGTCGGCGATTTCGTCACGTTCATCGGTGACGACGACGCACTTCTCCCAGACGCCTGCCACGTCGCCGCTGCTGCGCTGGAAGAAGGCCACGAGATCGTTTCGTGGGAGCCCTGCCTCTACTTCTGGCCGTCGTTTCCCGACGACATGCGGCGCAACCGGCTGCAGGCGCCGATTGCGTTCGACTTCACAGTCCGACCGCGGTCGTCGCGTCCCATCCTCGAGCAGGTCTATGCATTCGAGCTCCATTACTCGAAGCTGCCCATGATCTACAACTCTTTTGTCGGGCGGTCACTTTTCGAACGTGTGCGCCGACGCTTCGGGCGCTATTTCTTCGGGTCGAGTCCGGACATAACATCGGGCGTCGTCAACGCGGTCTGTACCGAGCGCTTCTTGCAGTCTTCCCGTCCGCTCTCGATCGCTGGGATCTCGAGACACAGCATCGGATTTCGCCTCACGCAATTGGAGACGGTCGTCACGCCGGAGGATCTCGAGCGGGACTTTCCGCTGATCCGAAAGACGGACCCCGCTGCTGCAACGAACCTCGAATTTGGGATCGGCGTTGATCTGAACGAGATGGCCCAGGAGGTCCTGGCCAAAGAGAAGCTTGCACCTGGACAGTCGCGGTCTGATCAGGAGCATCGCTTCGGCCATCAACGACAACCCAAGGCGTTATGACGACACGCTCGCGTTGGTCGAGCGCATGGCGCTCGAGAGCGGATTCGAGATCGATTCGTTCTGGATTCCACCGCGCATGGATCGACCGGTGCTGTCGGAAGGCCCACACGTTCGCGGGCCGGGGGAGGTTCTTTTCGTGATCGATGGGGACACGGTTGGGCTCACGTCAGTGGCCGATGCAGCACGGCTGGTCTCACAACTTGTCCCCCGACTCGACTCGCTCGAGCATCTTTCTGAAGACGAGCTTGTGGGTGCGCCTACTGTGAGTTCCGCCTCATTGTCGTTCGCGAAGGGAACCGCCGGCGTGGGTGCACTCGTCTCGGGGTGGGGCGAGCCGGAGTCTTGGGGGACCTGGTCGATCGATCGTGTGAGCACCATGCGCCTGCTCCTTCCGGAGCAGACGCATCGAGTTCGGCTCGCTCTCGGCTACCGGACGATCCCCTTCCCGGACGGCGGCAAACGTATCGTGCGTTGCGAGACTGAGGGACGAGTGCTCAACGAGTGGCATCTGTCCGTCGAGGACGCACAAGGCGAGCTTCAGATCGAGCTCCCGAAGAATCACTCGGGCGCCGTAGAGCTCGTGTTTGCGAATCCGAACTCCAAGTCGCCGGCAGAGCTCGGCCTTGGCGCTGACGTCCGGCCGCTTGGTCTCGGCGTCGAGCGAATTCGCATCGTGAGCTGAGTGAATGTCTGGGAAGGATCTCATGGCGTGCTGCGTCGTTTGACTACCCCGAGAAAGGTCAGGTGCGCTGCAGCATGTCGCGGATCGAGCGCCGAGAGGCGCGTTTCGCCCGCCCACTGAAGTTCGACCGTTCGCGGGCCCGCTGCAGCTGGAAGCGGCATGTTGAGATCCAAGAGGCCGGGCTGCACGCTCCGAGAGTCGATCGTTCGCCCGTTGACGAGCACCCGCAGCCGTTGGCTCTTGACGTGCGCGACGAGCGCGCGGATCGCCAAACTCGCCGCCGGACCGCCGGCGAGCCGTACATATGACGTCTGGCCGAGCCAGCCGTCCTCGAAGATGCCGGAGTACAGGAGATCGGGGTTCGCGAGATCGGCAGGAAGGTTGTGGATCGCGAGCGGCGCTCGCAGCCGGCTGTACTGAGCGGGTGACACGAGCGAGACGTCTCGAACATAGGACGTCAGGAACCGTGGATCGAGAACGACGGAACCTCCCCACAGACCCGTCGCGCCCGGTCGGCGGATGACGGGCAACTCCCCACTTCGTCCCATGTCGAGCAGGACGTACGGGCGGCCGCCGATCAGCATCGGTCGGATCGGTTCCGAGATGACGCGTGCCGAGCCGCTTCCGATCACCGGAAACAGCGAGCTTCCGGCGCCGATCACCGCAGCTGGTGGGAGCTGGTAGGAACCGCCGCGCGTTTGGAGAGACGAGGTGGTGAAGTCGAGAGACACCCGAAAACGCTGCGACGGGTTGAGAACCTCGAACAGCGCAGCCCGGCCGAACCCCGAGAAGCTTTTCCCCGGGAATGAGGGATCGTCGACGAGTTGCCAAAAGCTGACCGTGCGACGGTCGTCCGGGAGCGTGGCGGGCTGTCCGAGGGATGAAGCCACGAACATCAGGACGTTCTTGATGCCAGTGCACGGCGGCATGATCAGGTTCGGCGATCCCTCTGGCAGCAAGCGCCGATTGAAGGCAACTTGCGATCCTGTCGGAAGTGCGACGAGGCATGACCCCTCTGAGAGAAGGCGAGAGGCGTTGGTGTTGTCGAGGAATGAAAATCGTGTGTCACCGTGTGGCGACGAGACGGTGTGCGTCCGCTTCTTCCACGTGTCGGAGAAAATGTTCCGACTCAGATAGAAGAGACGTTTGTCGCCGACGCTCGCACCTTCGAGCTCCTCGAGCATGAAGTTGTCGGTGGCGGTCACGACCGGGACCTGCGCCGCCGCGAACAGTCGGCGAAACTTCGGAAGCAGATCGCCCGCGGAAGCATTCCGGAGATCGATCGGATGAATGCTCTGATCGACATAGGTATTCAGTGTCGATAGCTGCATAAAAGCCACGACCACCGTCAGTGCACCGGCGGCGACCAGGGTGCGTTTGTGCCTCAAGCTCGAGAGCAGGGCTGCCACGGTCGCAGCAAGGAACGGCTGCAAGTACATGTACAGCTTGAAGAGGCCGAAGTCGTTGCTGTTCTTCGCCAGCAGAATCCCAAGGAGGAGATCGCCCAACAGTGTGATTCCGGCCGCCGCACCCTTGGCCGCGGTGAGGATGGAAGCGATGAACCCTCCGGCGAGGAGGACTGCACTGAAGATGATGAACGACTCCATGTTCGGCGTCTGCTGTCCCGCAAACAGCGATTGCAAGCCTGTAATTCCGGGGAGGACGGTGGGCACGACCGCAAAGCCGAACTGGGACACACCATGGAAGCCTGACGAGGTGCCAAATGGAAGGACATACGTCCTGATGTAATCCAGCGCGCGCGGCAGATAGGTGTTGGTGACAGCCGCCGTTGTGACGAGCGGGAGTCCCCAGAGGAGGGTCACGTCGCGCAGAGAGACGCGTCGCCGCAGAATCAGAAAGAAAGCGAAGAGCGCGTAGGCCACGCCGAGAGACGTCGCGACTTCGAATGCTACGACGAAGATCGCAGCGGCCGTAACACTGATGACGAAGAGGTCGGAGACGCCGGCACCCTTGTTCCGATAGATCTCCGGACGCATGAGCCACGCAAACAGTGCGGCACCAAGGCCGAGTCCCCAGTCTTGTGGGAGGAGCTGCTGCATGACTCCATATCCCGCGAGTGGAGAGGTAACGAGCAACGCCGCGGCCACTGACGCCGCCCACCATCGGCGCGACGCCTGCATCGCGAGGGCGCCTGTTGCGCAGATGCTGGACATGGCGATCGAAATGGAAAGAGGCATGTAGAGCGTGACGGGCGAACGGCCCGTGATCGCGGACAGACCAGCGAGAGTGATGTTGGGTCCGGGTCGGAGGCCGCGCAGATTGAGGGTTTGCACTGACGTTGCAAAGTCGCGGTTATCGGCCAACGCTTTGTAGTCGACCGGGCTCTGAAGTCCATGGCGCATGAGCTCGGTGGCAGAGAGCACGTACGACCCCATGTCTCCATTCACGTTGGCGAGCCAGTCGAAGCCGAAGTGGAACATCGGACGCCCCAAGAGCGCGAGATCGACGAGGCAGAGGGCGAAGACCGGGACGACAGCAAGCGTAAGACGTGGCCGACGCCACGCAAGAACGCCCAGCGAGCTCGACCAATAGAACGATCAAGACCGGAATCGCGCCGGGGTCCATCGGCGCGCCCGCATTGCTGCACGACGAACAGCGGCAGTACCGTCAGCGCCGTTCCAAGGATTGGCGCCGTCAGCGCGATCCGCAGGTTCTTGACGTCTGCGCGAAGTGCGACAAGCGTCGCGAAGCCGCAGGCGCACCAGAAGAGGAAGAGACCGAAAGTCAGGAGAACCGCGAGCACAGTGGCGGAGATCTACGCGAGTCGTTCTCCGGCCAGCATACAGGCGGCGCTGCGAGCCGTGCGACGCTGCCGAGCGGCTGCTGTATTCTGCCCCGGTCATGATCTCGGCGACGTCGCCCGGCTGTCCGAGCTCCACGCGTGCTCGTTGTGCGGGTCGGACAGTTGCCTGACGTCCTGCTGTCGCTCAGCGCATGAAGATCCTCGTGACCGGTGCGGCCGGGTTCATCGGCTCGAACCTCGTCGGCGAGCTTCTTCGTCGCGGACACGCGGTGGTCGGCCTGGACAACCTGTCTCAGGGCTCGCCGTCGAATCTCGTCGGAGCGAACGGCACAGCCGTCGTTCGAGTTTCGCGAAGCGGACATCCGCGACGAGGCGGGATGCTCAACGCGGCCGACGGATGCGACGTGATCGTGCACCTCGCCGCGTACAAGATCCCGCGCTACGGCGACGCCTACGAGACGCTGATGATCAACGGCTTCGGCTCGGAGATCGTCGCGCAGACCGCGGCGCAAGACCGGCGCGAAGATCGTCGCTGCATCGACCTCCGACGTCTACGGCAAGAACCCGCAGGTGCCGTTTTCCGAGGAGATGGACTCGGTGATCGGCAATCCGCACGTCAAGCGCTGGGCATACGCGATCTCGAAGATGTTCGAGGAGCAGCTGCTGCTCGCCTGCCACGAGCGCTTCGGAATCGACGTCGTGCTGCTTCGATTCTTCGGCGGCTACGGCCCAAACCAGAATCTGACCTGGTGGGGTGGCCCGCAGTCGGTCTTCATCGAGAAGGCGCTCGACGACGAGCCACTCCCGATCCACGGCGACGGGCGCCAGACGCGCTCGTTCACGTACATCACGCGACCACGTCGACGGCATCGCTGCTGCGATCGAGAGCTCGCGGCCGAACAACCTCGTCGTCAACATCGGTGCGACGGAGGAGATCACCATCGGCGCACTCGCGGAGCTCATCTGGCAGCTCGTGCACGGCGAGGACTCGCCGATGCAGATCGAGACGATCCCGTACGCAGTCATTTGGAAGATACGAGGACGTCATGCGACGGGTCCCCGACATCACGCCGCGCACGAGAGCTGCTCGGGTTCGAACCGAAGGTGGATCTCGAGACCGGCTTGCGTAAGACGATCAGCTGGCAGATGGAGCGGCGCCAGTTGTCTCACGCGTGACGCCGTGATCGGGATAGCCGGTGCGAGGCGATCGCTTTACGTTGTCGTTCCGGTCTTCAACGAGGCGGCCAATCTGGAGCGACTCTTCGATGGGCTGCGAGCGACAGCTCGCGAGGCTGTCGGGTTCGACGTCTACGTCGTGGTCGTCGACGACGGCAGTACCGACGGGACGCCTGACCGCGCGCGCGAGGTTCGGCGGAGATCGACCTCACCGTGCTGACGCACGACAGGAACCGGGGACCCGGTCACGCGTTCGGAACCGCTTTCGCGCATCTTGCATCGCGCATTGATCCTGACGATCTCGTCGTCACGATGGAAGGCGACAACACGTCTCGCACGGAGCTGATCGGCGACGATGCTGCGGCGTTCAGAGGAGGGACACGATGCGGTGTTCGCGAGTCCATATATGTACGGCGGCGGCATTCTGCATACGCGCGCGACCCGGGTTTTTCTCAGCCATATCGCGAACACGTTCGTCAAGGAGTTCTTCGGGGTGCACGGGCTCCTGACTGTCAGTTCGTTCTTTCGGTTGTATCGCGGAGCAACCGTGCGCCGGCTGCAGGAGTGCTACGGCGACCGCGTCATCGAGCGGGACGGCTACGAGTCGATGGTCGAGGTCGTCTTGAAGATGGTGTACTTGCGGATGTCGATTTCAGAGTTGCCGATGGTGCTCGACACAAGTCGGCGTGCAGGCCGCAGCAAGCTGAATACGAGGCGGACGACGATGGGGTACCTGTCTCTCGCTGGTCGCAAGCGTGAGTGGCAGCGACGCGCCGCGGTTGCTGCGGACCACGGCGACGCGTGATCCCGGCGTGATGCTCTACCTGTATGCGCTGCGCGCGGCGCGCGCGCGCCAGCTTCGTGCGCGCGTGCTCCGTCCGTTCGCTCGCCGCCGCTTCCCGGGTGGCGAGCCGCCCGGCGAGGCGACGCCGGTTCCGGCTGCGCGCGGTTTGTGGGGATCGCCCGCGTTCGAGACGTCGTCGCCGCTCGACGCGTCGACCCGGCTCGGCCGCTTCCATCGGCAATACGGCGACGACGTGCTCGCGGCTGCGCGTGCCGGAGATGTCGAGGAGGCGCGACGGCTCATCGCGACCTGGATCGAGGCGCATCCGCCGCACGACGGCGATGCCTGGCATCCCTATCCGCTGTCGACTCGCGCCGGCAATTGGGTGGCGGCGCTCACGTTGCTGCCCGAACTCGCGTCGCCGGAGCTGTCGCGCAGCCTGTGGCGTCAGCTGCAGCGGCTGCGCGTGAACGTCGAGGACGACGTTCTCGGCAATCACGTGATTCGCAACGCGCGCGCGCTCGTGCTCGGCGGAACATCATTCGGCGCTGCGGATCTGACGCGCCGCGGAATCGAGCTGCTGCGGCGGGAGCTGCCGGAGCAGGTGCTACGCGACGGCGGTCACTACGAACGCAGTCCGGCCTACCACCTGGTCGTGCTGCGTGACCTGCTCGAGATTCAGGCTGCGTCGCCGCATTCGTGGCTCGCGGACGCGATCGATCGGATGCGCGTGTTCGCGGCGGCGCTCGAGCGTCCCGACGGCGCGCCGGCGCTCTTCAACGACGGCACGGTCGATGCGCCGCAGCTCGACCTGCCGGAGCCGCCGGAAGGACTGTCGGTGTTCGCGGATTCGGGCTTCGTCGTGGTGCGCGACGGCCCGCTGTGGCTCGCGTTCCGCTGCGGGCCTGCCGCTCCGACGTTCCTGCCGGCGCACGCGCATGCGGATGCGCTGTCGTTTCAGCTCTGGTGGCGCGGCCGCCCGGTGGTCGTCGATCCGGGCACATTCACGTACGAGCCGGGCGCCGACCGCGACTGGTTTCGCTCGACGCGCGCGCACTCGACGGTGTGCATCGACGGACGCGATCAGTTTCGCCTCTGGGGCGCGTTCCGCAGCGGTCCGCTTACCGAAGGTGAGCCTGCGCTACGCGCGCGAGCATGCGGTCGAGGCGAGCGTCGTGCTGCCGCGGCCGCATCCGGCACGTACGGCGAATCGAGTGGTCGACCGACGAGGTCTGGGTGTACGACCAGATCGAGGGCAAGGGGCGCCATCGCGTCGAGTCGCGGCTCGTCTGGGCGCCTGATGCGCCCGAAGGTCGAGCTGGAGGTGCTCGGCGGCGCTCGCGCTCACCGCGGAGGATGGGTTCGTATCGGAGCGGTTCGGCGACCGGGTGCCGACGTCGGTCGTCGTGCGTCGCCGCCGACCTCGAGCTCCCGCTATCGATCGGATTCCATTTGCGCCGCGCCCAGTGATTTCGGCCGTGCTGGATCGACCGGCGGCGGCACCGTCACGACGTCCACCTCAGGTTGAGAGAACCTTTCGGCGAGCCGTTGTCGCGCGTGGACGAGGAGGTGGCGTCGGAGATACGAGACCGTCTGGCCTACTGCCTCCTCGTGCGACACCGGGCGACCGTGCACGCGCTCTCGGAGGCGGGCGCATTCGGCGGCGCCCACCTTGTCGTGTGCGGTCGTCTTTTGCTCGTCGTGCACACGAAAGGCACCGAGGAAGCGCGGTAGCCGCACGATCTTCGCGCCCGCCTCCCGGAACCGAAGTAGGAGGTCCCAGTCCATCGCGTAGTCGAAGCCGGGATCGATCCGGCCGCCGGCCGACTCCCAGATCCGCCTCCGCCAGAAGACCGTCTCCTGCGGCACGTAGTCGACGTTCGTGAGCATCAGGTCGTCATGCTCCGGGAGCACCCAGATGCCGATCTCGCCGTCGTTCTCGTCGATCAGCCGGCGGTTCCCGTAGACCACGTCGACGTCGGGATGACTGGCGAAATAGCGTCCTACGTACGCGAGCGCGCCCGGCAGGAGGAGATCGTCGGAGTTGAGCCACGCCATGATCTCGCCCGTGGTGCGGCTGAACCCGCGATTGATCGCGTCGGCCTGACCGACGTCCGGCTCCGAGACCCAGGACGTGAGCTTGCCATCGAAGCGCTGCAGGATCTCGAGCGTTTCATCGGTCGAGCCGCCGTCCTGAACGACGTACTCGAGGTTGGGGTACTGCTGATTGACGACGCTGAAGATCGTTCTCTCGACGTACCGTCCCTGCTGGAACGACGGGGTGACGATCGAGATCCTCGGCGGGTCGGGCGGGGCCGCCGTTCTGACGTAGGCCTGTGGGACGCGAAGCGCTCGCGGCAGATAATGGCGAAGCCTTCCGATCTTCGGCACGGCGAGACCGCGAATCCTCCAGAGGTAGCGCGACCCCTCGGGGAGCTGCTCCCGATTCCGGTCGAACGCGTCCTCCCGAAATCGCTGCTCGATCTCGTCGAGCTGTTCTCGCAGCTTGAGCTCGATCTGCTCTCGCTCCTCGATTACCGCAAGCCGCTCGACGGCCGCGGTTGCGTACATCTCCCCGACCTGGACCGCGCCGAGTGCGAGCTGCGACGCGCACGTGAGGACGTCCGGGAGTAGGCGGTCGACGACGCGATCGTGAAGGAAAACGACGTTCCCCATGTGGCCCGCGGGGATCTCGCCGTCGTCCCAGGTGAGGATCACGAACTCGGCACGATGCTGGATGACCGCGTAGCGTGAGAAGCCGCGCGTCCGCAGCGGCGACGCGATCTGCTCGAGTGTCCACGGGCACGGCCCGAGCGAGTGAGGCAGGTCGACCCAGTGCTCGACCATGACGACGTCGCAGTCGAGGTCGCCCATCCCCGCGAGCACCGCGTCGTCGTGGCCTTCCGTGTCGACTTTGAGGATGCCGACGCGCCGCGGCAGCTCGCCGCTCTCGACAAGTGACCGAAGCGAGCGCGCCTCGACCGTGACGGTCGACGACCACGCGATCTCGTCGGTGCTCGCGCGGCTGAGGACGGTGTGTCCGAAGGACACCGGCGTTCCGTCCGGCTTCGTCGACACGAACAGCTCGAGCGGGTGGTCGGTGTCAGACGCCGCGACGGCGTGGAGCGTGACGCGCGCCTCGCCGTCGAAGCGCTCGTGGAGTGCCGCCACGTTGGCGGGCTCCGGCTCGAGCACGTGCACTGTCTCTGCGCCGGCTCGAAGCATCTCCGCAGCGAACGTTCCGCGTTCGGCTCCGACGTCGATCACGGAGCGATGCTCGAGCTTCGAGAGGAACGCCCCGAGCAGCGTCGTCTCGGGCTCCTGTCCGTAAAGGCTCACCGGCGCGATCGTACTTGCGGCACGACGGGAGGTAACGTGGCTGCCGTGACTACGAGTGTGTTCGCGGATGCCCGCGCCACGTCCCCGGCGCTCGGCGAGCAGCCGCTCGTCTCGATCGTCACGCCGTCCTTCAACCAGGGGCGCTTCATCCGGCGCACGATCGAGAGCGTCCTCGCCCAGTCCTATCCGAACATCGAATACGTGGTCGTCGACGGCGGCTCGACGGACGAGACGGTCGAGGTTCTCAAGAGCTACGGGAACAGGGTGCGCTGGCTCTCGGAGGCGGACGCAGGACAGACCGACGCGATCAACAAGGGCCTGAGGCTGACGCACGGCGAAATCGTCGGCTACCTCAACTCGGACGACGTCCTTCTTCCGGACGCAATCGCACGGGTGGTGGAGCATCTCCGCAGCAATCCCGTGTGCGGTCTCGTCTACGGCGACGCCGACTACATCGACGACCAGGATCGTGTCACAGGCGCGTATCCCACTGCGGACTACTCCTTCGAACGGCTGATGGAGGATTGCTGCATCTGCCAGCCTGCTGCGTACTGGCGCGCATCCGTCACCGAGTCTGTAGGCCCCTTCGACGAGACCGTGCACTTCGCGATGGACTATGAGTACTGGCTTCGCGTCGATCGCAGTGGCTTCGTGATCCAGCACCTCGCGGAGAGGCTTGCGCAGTCGCGACTCCATCCGGAGGCGAAGACGCTGGGCGCGCGATCGGAGATCTTCCACGAGGTCTTCGACATCTGCCGGCGTCACGGCGGCTACGTCTCCCGCAACTACGTCTACGGGTACTGGGAATACCGGGCCGAGGAGCGTTCAGGAATCGGGGCTCGCGTGCTCAGGAAGCTGCCACGGCTCAGGGTCGCATGCGCGGAAGTGCACTACGCGCTGCTGAACCGACACCGGTACAGCGGGCGCAAACGGGCGGCCGCGGTGCACGCCGGCCGCTAGCCTGTCCGGATCGTGTGGAAGTCGGTCGCGCGAGCTCGACAACGGCGGCTTCACGAATCGAAGCTCGATGACCTGATCCCCGCCGAGATCACCGACGATGCCTTCGCTCGGCTGATCGAGGACGTTGCGTCCACCGACGGGGTCCACGAGATCCTCGAGATTGGAAGCTCAGCGGGCGAGGGCAGCACAGCCGCGTTCGTGCGGGGGGCGCTCAGAAACCCGGTGCTCCCGCGACTGCACTGCATCGAAGTATCGGTCGAGCGGCACGCTGCACTTGCAAACCGTTGGAGTGACCACTCGTTCGTTCATTGCCACAACGTCTCGAGTGTTCCCGTGGAGCGGTTCCCCTCAGCCGCGGAGGTTGGGGATTTCTATCGCGATGTGCCATCTCGGCTCGGCGACTTCGAGCTGGCGACAGTGCTCGGCTGGCTGCAGCAGGACATCGACTATCTCGGCGATCACGCGCTCTCGTCGCCGGGCATCGCGCACATCAAGGAACGACACGGCATCGACACATTCGACGTCGTGTTGATCGACGGATCCGAGTTCAGCGGCAGCGCGGAGCTCGATGAGGTGTACGGGGCGCGGTTTCTCCTGCTCGACGACACGGAGACGTTCAAGAACTGGGCGAATACGCGCAGGCTCGAGAGCGACCGCAACTATCGACTCGTTCGAGCCGACCCGTCGGTGCGGAACGGGTTTGCCGTCTTCGAGCGCGCCTGAAGCCGCGCCCTGAGCACGCGGGCTCTCTCGCGGGCGCGGAACGTCGAGCCCCAGTAACGGCGCGGCCGACTGCTCTTGCGCAGTCGATGAGTGACGTCGTGGAGCGAGTAGATGTGCGCGCGGCCGCCGGCAAGCCGCTCGTTTTGGCGCGCCTCTTCGCCGTAGTACGCCTCGTCGAGACCGCCGGTCACGTGCGCGTAATCGTGCGACTGGTGGACGGCGACGACGGCCCGTGTGGCGTCGACCACGGGGTCGTCCAGCTCTCGAACGCGCCAGACGAGCCAGTTGTCGAAGCACGCGCGGCCGATCAGGAACGGTGGCAGCGGACCGAACTGGCCCCTCGGAAAGACGAAGTAGTCGAGCGCCGCGTAGCCCCGCAGTCGGCCGCCGCCCAGCGCTTCCTTTCGAAGCTCGCTGCGAACCGCCGACTCGCTCAGACGGGCGCCGGGCGGCACTGCGAGATCGCGTGACTCTCCCACCATCAGAAAGCGCTGGAAGGCGGAAGCGACGCGCTCAACCGCAGGAAGGAAATCGTCGAGGAGGATGATGTCGCCGTTGATCAGGCACCACAGCGGATGTCGCGCAACCGTCTCCACAGATTCAAAGGCGCTGTCGAGACGCGGGGTGCCTCGATCGTTGCGTGCGAGCTTGCCGACGTGGTCGACGCCTCCATCGCGTGCCGCTTGCTCCACTCCCTCCTCATCGCCGATGAGCACGATCTGAACGCGCGGACCAAGCGCGCGCCAACTCTCGATCGCGTTTCGCTGGATGTCACCGATGTGCCCGCGAAACGGCTTTGGGACTGTGAACAGAGTCAGCACCGCGGCCGAGCCTAGCTTCCATACGATGAACGCATGGGTCGAGCAGGGAGGCGGAGCAGGTACCGCGGCGCGCCCAAGTCCTGAGCTGCCGGTCCACTTCTTCACGATCGTCCTCAATGGAGAGCCGTTCATCCGCTACCACCACGACGTCTTCAAGGCGCTGCCGTTCCGCTGGCACTGGCACGTGATCGAAGGCGCCGCGTCGCTCGTTCAGGACACCGCCTGGAGCGTCGCGGCCGGCGGACGGCTCGAGGACGCGTCTCATGCCTCCGGGCTCAGCACGGACGGGACGACCGGTTATCTCGACGGGGTCGCCGCGGCCGACCCGGACCGTGTCTCCGTCTATCGGAAGCCCGCCGGCTCGCTCTGGAACGGGAAACGAGAGATGGTCTCCGCGCCGCTGCCGAACATTGGCGAGGAGTGCCTCTTGTGGCAGGTCGACGCAGATGAGCTGTGGACGGCCGACCAGATCAGCGCGGTGCGCAGACTGTTCGTCGAGCAACCGGATCGAACGGCGGCGTACTACTGGTGCGATTACTTCGCCGCTCCGGAAGCGGTGGTCGCCACCCGCTACAACTACGCTGCGGATCCCGACCTCGAGTGGCTCCGCACGTGGCGGTTCCAGCCGGGCGACCGCTGGCTCTCTCATGAGCCGCCTCGTCTCGTTCGTCCTCGGCGCCTGGGTGTCACCGAGCTCGCGAAGAAACGCCCTTTCAGGCACGAAGAGACCGAAGAAGCCGGCGCCGTCTTCCAGCACTTCGCGTACGCCACCGAGGAGCAGGTCCGGTTCAAAGAGACCTACTACGGCCACAGCGATGCGCTCGAAGGTTGGCGGCGGCTGCAAGCCGCAGTCAAGGCTGCCGGCGGGCCGGTCCGCCTCGGGGACTTCTTCCCATGGGTTGAGGACGACACGCTCGTCGACGATGCGAGGCGCCGACACGTGTTACCCCTCGCCGAAGAGAGGGAGGACGGCAGCTGGTTCTTCCCGGACCGCGAAGCGCGCGCACAAGGCGAGACATCCGGCCCGAAGGGCACGGTCGTTGTCGACGGCGTCTTCTTCCAGCATTTCCAGGACACCGGCATCGCGCGCGTCTGGCGGTCGTATCTCCGCGCCTGGGTGAAGTCCGGCTTCGCCCGGCGCGTGGTCTTCCTCGACCGCGGGGGCGTCGGGCCGCGCATTCCAGGTTTGCCGACCCGCTCGGTGCCGACCTGGCGGAGCGACCTGTCAGCCGTCGACGCGCTCAGGCTCCAGCGCATCTGCGACGAAGAGGAAGCGGCACTCTTCGTCTCGACCTACTACACGACGTCCATCGGCACTCCGAGTCTCATGCTCGTCTACGACCTGATTCCGGAGCGTCTCGGACTCGACATGTCCGACCCGGTGTGGGAAGAGAAGCGACTTGCGGTCGAGCACGCGAGCGTCTACGCGTGCATCTCCGAGAACACGCGTCGCGATCTGCTCGAGCTGGAGCCGGGAACGAACGGGAAGCGAGCCGATGTCGTGCCTCTCGGTGTCGACGATGTCTTTACGCCCGCGTCGGACGTGGAGGTGGCGACCTTCAGGAGGAAGCACGCTCTCGAGCAGCCGTACTTTCTGGTCGTCGGCGAGCGACGCGGAGTCGACGGCTACAAGAACGTCGAGCTCGTCTTCCGCGCCTTTCGAGATTGGGCCGGCGCTGACGATTACGAGATCGTGTGTGTCGGCGGCCGCGCCGCGATCGAACCGGAGCTACGAGCCGTTGCTCCCCGGGCTCGCGCGCGACGTCTGAGCCTCGGCGACGAGGAGTTGCGGCTCGCCTACGCAGGAGCCGAAGCGCTCGTCTTCCCCTCGCGCTACGAAGGATTCGGCTTGCCCGTGATCGAGGCGATGGCGTGCGGATGCCCGGTCATCACGACGCCGCTCTCGTCGCTGCCGGAAGTCGCCGGTGACGCGGCGCTTTACGTCGACCCGGATGATGCGGCGTCGCTTCGACAGGCGTTCGCTGACGTGCGAGATCCGAAGAATCGCGCGGCGATGATCGCCGCCGGAAGACTCCGCGCCGAAGCTCTCACGTGGGAGAGCGGCGCCTCCGTGTTTGCGTCGCTTCTCGCTTCCGCCGCGCAAGCCGATACGTCGGATCAGCGCCGCGCGCGCGAGGCCGTCTGGGGACCGCGCCGACAGGAACAAGCTGAAGTGGAACAAACGCGGCGCGCGCAGCGCCGCCGGCCGGAAGCGGAGGCAAAGGCACGCCTTGCCGCCCGACTCGAGACGCTCGCCCTCGTCTACCTCCCGCCTAGGGCAACCGCCCGGCTGCGCGCCTTGAAGGCGTCAGCTCGTCGTCGTCCTCGGCGCTCCGGCGCCGCTCGCTGAATCAGCGTACGACCGCGCGCTGTGCACGGTTGGCGTCCAGCGCCTGCCAGCGCTGCCTCACCAGCACTGTTGACGCGTGCGTCTCGCGTGGGATCACGCCGGTGTTGTAGAAGTCGGCCGCATGGAGCGTGAACTCCGCCTGGTGGCGAGACGCGTCGAGCACGACGCCGTGACGTTCGACGCTGACGCTGACGATGTAGCGAGAGGGCCGAAGCGGCAGCTCCTCGAGCTCGCACATGAGAGTGGCAGGTGCGTCCGGCGCCAGGTCGGGAATCGGTTCGAGCGGTGCGTACTCGGTCGAGAGCGTGACAGGCTGCCCGCTCGCCACGCTCCAGATCCCGAGACTGAGGACGAGATCGCGCCCGCTCGTCGTGCCCGCCGCGACGAGATCGACCTCGAACGTCACAGGTTTGTCGGGAACGATCTTCGCGCCGTCCGCACCGAGCACGCGCACCGCCGCGACGCGCACCTCGCCGCTTCCGTCGCGGAGCTGAGTCTCCTGCTCCAGCGCGCTTGCGCCTCCGTCGAGCTGAGGACTACCCAGGTACTCCTGGATGCCCTCGTCGACGTCGCCGTCGAAGACGATCCTCCCGCCGTTGACGACGACTACCCGATGGCAGAGTTGTGCGACCGCGGACGGCGTGTGGCTGACGAAGAGAACCGTCCGCCCGGATTGCGTCAGCTCGTCGATCCGGTGCAGGCATTTCTGCTGAAAGGCGCTGTCACCGACCGCGAGCACCTCGTCGAGCAGGAGCACCTCGGGATCGAGATGAGCGGCGACGGCGAACGCAAGGCGGACATACATCCCGGACGAGTACCGCTTGACAGGCATGTCGATGAATTCGCCGACTCCCGAGAAGTCGACGATCTCGTCGTACTTCTCGCTCACCTCGCGCCGACTCATCCCGAGGATCGGCACCGTTGAGGAAGATGTTGTCGCGGCCCGAGAGCTCGGGGTGAAAGCCGGTACCGACCTCCAGCAGGCTGCTGACTCGGCCTTCGATCCGAGCCTCGCCCGTCGTCGGCTCCGTCGTTCGCGCGAGGATGGAGAGCAGCGTGGACTTGCCGGCGCCGTTCGGGCCGATGATGCCCAGGACCTCGCCGCGCCGCACGCTGAAAGAGACGTCGCGCAGGGCCCAGATCTCTTCCCGCCTCGGTCGCTCCTCTCCTCGTCGGCGAATGAACAGATGCTCGGCTCTGTCCTTGATCGTCGTCGGGCGCGAGTGCGTCCACATGCGGTAGCACTTCCCGAGGCCCTGGGCCGAGATGACGACCGACTCAGGCATCGTCGGCAAGTGTCCGTTCGGCCTGCGCGAACCGCATGACTCCGAAGACGAAGATGGCCGCCGTGATGCCGAGCGACGCGATCAAGAGGCCGTGCGGAGCCGGCGTTCCGAGGAGCGCCCACCGGAACGCAAGCATGAGCCCGACCAGAGGGTTCGCCGCCTGGACGAGCGTCTGCCACGAGAGGCCCGGCGTCTTCAGCTGGTAGGCAATCGGACTGAGGAAGAACCAGAGCTGGATCAGGAACGGCAGGGCCTGGCCGACGTCACGGTAACGGACGTTCGTCGCCGAAAGGAAAAGCGTCATGCCCGTCGTCAGCGCGAAGGCGACGACGAGAAGCGGCAGAGTGAAGACGATCTTCCAGGTCGGGTAGATGCCGTAGAACGCCGAGATGATGAGGAACAGGATGAACGTGACGACGTAGTCGAGCAGCACCGAGACGTTTGCTGCGAGCGGGATCAGGATCCGCGGCGCCGACGTCTTCGTCACGATGTTGATGTTCATCACGAGGCTCTCGGAGCCGGTGAGCACAGCCCGCGACACGAAGATCCAGAGCGTGAGGCCGGCAAGTGCGAACACGGCGTACGGGACTCCCGGGATCGTCAGCTTCGCCAGGTGCGAGAACGCGAACGTGTAGACGAGCAGCAGCGCGAGCGGCTGAAAGACCATCCACGCAAACCCGAGCTTCGTCTGCGCGTACCGGACCTTGATGTCGCGCCAGACCAGAATGAGGAAGAGCTCCCGGAACGCCCAAAGCTCACCAAGACGGGGCGGGATCCGGCCCGAGGTCGGCTTGATGACCACTATGACCGGCGGCCGATCGACCGGCAGTGCGTCGATGCCTGCGCTCACGCCGATGTGCCGGGATACTCGAATGTCATTGCACTGAGCGCGCTCAGGCCGTACCTCCGTCGAGATCGTGCGAGTACAAGGGTATCGCGAGCCCCTGCCGGCGCCTGCGGTGTCACAGTCTAACGGCCGACTTGTTGTCGATCCGTAAGCGCGCCACGACCGCATCTACCATCGCGGGTGAGTGGAGCCCGAGCCGATCCGCATCCTGCGCGTCATCGCGCGCCTCAATGTCGGCGGGCCGGCACTCCACGTCTCGTATCTGACGCGAGAGCTCGATCGCATCGGGTACGAGACGACACTCGTCGCCGGCGCAATCGGCGAGAGCGAGGGCTCGATGGAATGGGTCGCGGAGGAGCTCGGACTCGAGCCGGTCTATCTGCCGGCGCTGCAGCGCGAGATCTCCCCGGTCGCACGACCTCGTGGCCGCGCGCCAGCTACTGCGCCTGATCCGGGAGCTCAAGCCGGACGTGCTGCACACGCACACGGCGAAGGCGGGGGCGGTCGGGCGGCTCGCGGCCCGGCTCGCCGGGCCGTGCTCGGCCGAGAGCCGTCGTCCACACCTTCCACGGCCATGTCCTGCGCGGGTACTTCGGCCCGGCGAAGACGGCGGCATTCCAGCGACTCGAACGCAGTCTTGCGCGGAGCTCCGACGCGCTGATCGCGGTCTCGCCGGAAGTTCGGGACGACCTGGTCGCGCTCGGCATCGCGCCGAGGGAGAAGATCGCCGTGATCCGGCTCGGGCTCGATCTCGACCAGCGGCTCGCGGTCGCGCCCGGTGCGGCGGAGGCGCTGCGCGCCGAGCTCGGCGTGCCGCCGGAGCGGCTCCTCGTCGCCTGGCTCGGCCGCATGACCGAGATCAAGAAAGTCGACGACCTGCTGCGCGCCTTCGCGCGCGTCCGTACCACCGGAGTCGACGCCGATCTGCTACTCGTCGGCGACGGGCCGCTCCGGCCGAGTCTCGAGGCGCTCGCAGGCACGCTCGGGATCCGCGACCGCTGCCACTTCAGCGGCTTCCGCAATGACGTCGGCGCGATCTACGCCGCGAGCGACGTCGTCGTGCTCACCTCGGCGAACGAGGGCACGCCTGTCACCGCGATCGAGGCGCAGGCGGCGGGCAAGCCTGTCGTTTCGACCGACGTCGGCGGCGTGCGCGACATCGTGACGGACGGCGTCTCCGGCTTCGTGGTCCCGCCCGGAGACATGGACGCGGTCGCAGACCGGCTGCGGGCGCTCGCAGCCGATCCCGATCTGCAGGCCCGGCTCGGCAACGCCGGACGCGCCGTGCGCGACCGGTACTCCGTGCCGCGGCTCGTACACGACGTCGACCACCTCTACCGCGAGCTGCTCGCGCGGCCGCCCGCACGGCCGGCGGTCCGCACGGCGCCGAAGCCGCTCACGCGCGTGCTGCCGCCGACGTCGAGAGACCGATCCTCGCGCGCGCTCCGGATCATCCTTGTCTCGCAGTACTTCCCGCCCGAGATCGGCGCCACACAGACACGCATGCAGGCGTTCGCCGAGTACCTCGCAGGGCGCGGGCACGACGTTACCGTCGTCGCGGAGTTCCCCAACCATCCGCATGGCGTCATTCCGCCGACGTACCGCGGCCGCATCGTCGAGGACGACCGGTCGAACCCGTATCGCGTGCTCAGGGTATGGGTGCGCACGAACCCCGAGAAGACGCAGATGACGCGGCTCTCGTTTTACCTGTCGTACATGGCGCTCGCGGTTGCGGTCGCGCCGTTCATCGGCGCGTGTGATGTCGTCGTCGCGACGACGCCGCCGTTGTTTGCGGGCGGCGCGGGCTGGGCGATCGCGCGACTCAAGAGGGCGCCGCTCGTGCTCGACGTGCGTGACCTCTGGCCCGCCGCCGCGACGAGCCTGAATCAGATCTCGGCCGGTCTAACGGTTCAGCTCGCGGAGCTGCTCGAGCGCGAGCTGTACCGCCGCGCGGAGGCGGTAGCCGCCGTAACGCGGCCGTTCTGCGCGCATGTCGACCGGATCCGCGGCGACCGCCCACCGCGTACGGTCCTGATCCCGAACGGCACGCTGGAGCTCTTCTTCGACTCGACGGACGCACCCGACCGGCTCGGCGTCCCCGAGAGCAAGTTCCTCGTCACGTTCGCCGGCATGCTCGGCATCGCTCAGGCGCTCCCGTCCGTGCTCGATGCGGCGGAGCGCGCGAACGGCTCCGCGCACTTCGCGTTCGTCGGCGACGGTCCGATGAAGGCGCTCCTGACCGAGCAAGCGCACGACCGGGGGCTCGAGAACGTCAGCTTCCACCCGCAGCTCTCACCGGAAGATGTTGTGCCTGTCCTCGCAGCGAGCGACGCGCTCCTCGTACCGCTCTCTGCGCATCCGACGTTCGCGACGTTCGTGCCGTCGAAGATGATCGACTATCTCGCGACCGGTCGGCCCGTCGTGCTCAGCGCGGCGGGCGAGGCCGCACGGATCCTCGAGCACTCGGGCGGCGGGATCGTCGTGCCGCCGGAGGACTCGGAGGCGCTCGTCGCAGCGGTCAGCTGGCTCTCGGATCATCCGGACGAAGCGGCCGCGATGGGCGAGAGGGGTCGCGCGTTCGCCCGCACCCGGCTGCGTGCGACGCAGGCGGCGCGACTCGAGGAGCTCCTCCTCGACGTGACGCGCTAGCCGGCGTCACGGCGGTGCCTCACGAAATGGAAACGCTGTGACGTCGATGGCTGAGGCAGCTCGTACAAACGAGCGCGCGACGTATCGGAAGGATCTCCAAGGTCTTCGCGCAGTCGCTGTCGCGCTCGTCTTGCTCGACCATGCCGGCGTCGCACAGCTCGCTGGCGGTTACGTCGGCGTCGACGTCTTCTTCGTGTTGTCAGGCTTTCTGATCACCGATCTCTTGCTTCGTGCGGCTCGGGATAATGGACGGATCTCGCTGCTGGAGTTCTACGGGCGTCGCGCGAGACGGATTCTTCCCGCCGCCGTGCTGACACTCGTCTCGACGACGATCGTCGCGTACGAATTGCTCAATTACGTCCGGGCTCGATCGGTGGCATGGGACAGCGTCTGGGCCGCGGTTTTCGCGGCGAACTTCCACTTTGCCCACGTGGGGGCAAATTACTTCGCCGAGGGTCAACCGCCCTCGCCGATTCAGCATTACTGGTCACTCGCCGTCGAGGAGCAGTTCTACCTCGTTTGGCCCGCCGTTCTCTCGCTTGCGCTCTTCGGGCCGGCGATAATCCGAAGGCGACGCGGCCTCGGCCGGGCGCCTGCGAGAGTCCGCCCCCTCCTCATCATCTGCGTCGTGGGCGTCGTGTCCTTCGTGTGGTCGGTTCATTCGACAGACGTCGCGCCGGTAAGTGCGTACTACTCGCCGTTCACGCGCGCATGGGAGCTCGCGCTGGGGGCGGCTCTTGCCGTGGGCGTCACGGCTGGTATCAAGCTGCCGCTGCGCGCCGCTTGCGGATGGATCGGAGCGGCGCTGGTCGTATTTGCCGCAATCACGCTCTCAGGCGCTACGTCGTATCCACGCTACGCGGCGCTCCTGCCTACCGTCGGCGCTGCCCTGATCATCGCTGCCGGATTCGGCGACCAGCCGCGACTCGGAGTCGGACGCCTGCTCGCGGCCCGGCCGCTGCAGTACGTCGGCGACCGATCGTATGCGTTATACCTTTGGCATTGGCCCATCCTCGCGCTCGCGGTGCTGTACGAGCGTCGTCAATTGGAGACCAAAGTCAACCTTTTGCTTCTGCTCGTAGCGTTGCTGCTTTCGATCGTTAGCTACCGCGTGGTCGAGAATCCGATTCGTCGGGCGCACTGGAGTCCACGGCTCAGCACGGCACTCGCGCCCGTCGCGGTCGGGGCAGCTGTTGCTGTCGCGCTCCTAACGCTGTCATCGCTCAACTCGAGGATCGACAAGGTCGACCAGGCGGCCGCGGCCGTCTCGAGGTCGCCGGTAGCGAGTGTTGGGCTCGCGACGGCGGCACCCCGAGCAACGGCGCTGCCCGCGGTCGTCGACTCAGTGAACGCCGCCCTCGCGGGTGCGCCCGTACCGACCAATCTGACGCCTCCGGTCGACCAGCTCCACGTGTATGGGTTCCCGAGCTTGGGCTGCAGCCCGTCGGCAGGCGATCCGAGGACGCAGACCATCTGCCACATGGGTAACACCAAGTCGACGAACAAAGTCGTCGTCTTCGGAGATTCACACGCGCTGATGTGGATGCCGGCGATCCTCGCCATGGCGCAAGTCGACGCGTGGAACGTGATCCCGCTGATCAGGAAGGGCTGCGAGGTTCCGACGTGGACCGGCAACGGGTACTCGTTTGACCCCGCATCGAATATTGCCCCTTGCCATGCCTGGTACAGCTGGGCCCGACAGCAGGTGCAGCGGCTCCGACCCGATGTCGTGCTCATCAGCGGTTGCTGCAGCGGCGCTACAGGATCGATTGCAACGACGATCAGACAGACGTATGTCGCAACCGCGGCCGCGCTCAGGCCTTTCGCTCGAAGCGTCATCGTGATCGAAGACGAAGAACAAATTAAAGCGCAACCAGTTGATTGCCTTCTCGCGGCCGGCGCGACCTTGCGCTCCTGCATGACCGTCCAGACGAGCGCAGACGTCGCTTTCAACAACGGGCTCGCTCAACTCGCAAAGGCCAAGCAATTCGGCTTTCTGAAGACGCGGGGCTGGTTCTGCTACCAGAACCAATGCCCGATGGTCGTCGGCACGACTGTTGCCTATGCAGACACTGGCCACATCACGGTGGAGTACGCGCAGAGGCTTGCGGGACCGTTCAGAGTCGCATTCCGGCAGTGCATCTTCGCCACCTGCCCAAGGTAGAGAGGCACGTCGACTAACGGCGCCGGTCGGCTGCCGCGACGCGGACCGCCTCGACGAACGACTGGACGCTGCGCTCGTAGTCCCAAGGCTCGACGAGTGCGAGCGAACGGCGGCCGTAGCGCTCGCGGCGCTCCGGATCATCGGCGAGACGGGCGATCGCGCGCGCCTGGCCGTCGACGTCGCCGCTTCGTACAAGCTCTCCGTTCTCGCCGTCGCGCAGCAGGTCTCCCGCCGCGCCGACGCGATCCGTAAGGACGAGCGGCAACCCGAAGGCCGCAGCCTCGTTCACGACAACACCCCACGTCTCACGGTGCGAGAGCAGCGCAAAGACGTCCGTCGCCGCAAAGCACTCGAGCAAAGCCTCTCCTTGCCGGAAGCCGGCGAAGGTCACGTCCAGCCCCAGGTCCGTCGCGCGGCGCTCGAGCGACGGACGCAGCTCGCCGTCGCCGACGAGGAGCAGGTGGAGCCGTTGCTTCGTGAACGCGCGCGCGCGCGCGACCGCCTCGAGCGCCTCGTCCGGCGCCTTCAGCGGGAAGAGGCGGCCCACCAGTGCGACGGCGACGGCGTCGTGTGCGATCCCCAATCGTTGGCGGATCTCGTCGCGATGAGGGCGAAGCCGCTCGGCGGCGGCGCGGTACGCCGGAATGTCGACGGTGTTGGGGAACACCGTGATGCGGCCGGGCCGCGCGCCGTAGTGGAGCGCGTGCTCGCGGGCGAGGGAGCCGGTGACGAGGACCCCGCTCGCCTGCGGCACAACCCGGCGGAGGACGAGCGACTTCAGGGCGCGCACCCAGGCCGGCCGCGGCTCGCGAAGATGGTTCTCGGAGACGATCAGGTACGGGATCCGCCGTCTGCGCGCCCAGATGATCGCGAGCTGCGCCGCCATGAGGCTCCAGCCGCCGATCACGAGGACGTCGAACCGCTCCCGCTCGAGGAGCCGCCAGATCTGCGGTGTCAGCGGGTAGTCGTGGTGCAGGACGCGCGTCAGCGGCAGGCTCGGGCCGCGGAGGAACGTCGGCTCGTGCGCATAGTCGAGCTTCCACTCGCGCCGCTGCACGGTCGCGGCGGCATAGATCACCGTGAGGTCGACGTCGGGATGCTCGGCGATCCGGTCGAGGTGAGGCGCCCGGTAGGGATTCGGCTCGCCCGCGATGTATCCGACGCGGATCACGAACGGCGAAGTCCCGTCGCGTAACCGACCTTGGCCCAGGCGCGGCGTACGGTCTCGCCGGCGTGCCGGTAGCCGAGCGGGT
This sequence comes from uncultured Actinomycetes bacterium, assembly GCA_963707525.1. Lineage (GTDB taxonomy): Bacteria > Actinomycetota > Thermoleophilia > Gaiellales > Gaiellaceae > Palsa-739. The sequence continues at coordinate 281,323 of CAVPQJ010000003.1, forward strand.
TCGGCATGAGGCCGTGCGACGTCAGCCGGTGCGTCGCATCGAATCTCGAGTAGAGCCGCTCTCTGCCGCCGCCGGCAAGCCGGCGGTTCTCAGCCGCCTCCGGGCTCGTATTTCGCTGGGACAAGCTGCCGATGTGCGCGTACGTGTGGTCCTCGTGGATTGCCCTGACGGTCCACGTCGCGTCGACGACGGCGGCCCCATCGTTGCGCGCCTTCCAGACCAGCCAGTTGTCGAAGGCCGGTCGGCCGACCGAGAACGCGGGGATGTCGTCGTAGAGCTCGGGTGTGTAGACGAAGTAGTCGATCGCGTCGGCGCCGCGCTTCTGTGCGCTCCGCAAGAGCGCCGGCCAGTCGATTGCGTCGGGGTCGAGGCGATCGACCACGTGCACGTTCCAGCACTCGCCGACGACGAGAAACGGCCGCTGCAGGCCCGCGGCTGCGCGCGCCGCGTCAGCAAGCGACCGCGGAAAGAGGATGTCGGCGTTCACGTAGCAGAGAAGCTCGTTGCGCCGCCGCTCTGCGGCGATCCGGAACGCGCCGTCGAGCAGCGGCGTGCCGTGCTCGTTGCGCGGCAGCTCCGAAACGTGCTCGGCACCGATCTCAGCCGCCGCGTCGGCGGCTCCGGTCTCGTCGCCGAGCACGAGGACCTGCGCGGCCGGGTCGACCCTCGTCCACGACGCGAGCGCGTTCCGCTGGATCGTTCCGATGTGACCCTCGAATGGCTTCGGGATCGTGAAGAACGTGATCACGCGGCGACGACCTCCTTCCACCAGAGCGCGAGGTTCAGGAGGTACCACGCCTCGCGGCCCGGCTTCTCGAGCAATCGCGCTGCCTCGCGCGCGTCGAGCAGGTCCGTCTGCGCGCACATGTCCGCCACTTCGGTCCGTGTGCGGTCGCCGAGCTCGCGGAGCAGCCACTCTTCGACCGGCACGCGGAAGCCCTGCTTCGGCCGGTCGATCAGCTCGTCGGGGATCACGCCGCGCACCGCGCGCCGCAAGCACGTGCTTCAGCTCGCCGCTGCGCGGCACCTTCACCTTCGTCGGGATCGACAGCGCGAGCTCGACGAAGCGGTGGTCGAGGAACGGGACGCGCGCCTCGAGCGACACGCCCATGCTCATCTTGTCGATGCGCATCAGCAGCAGCTCCGGCAGACGCAGACGGAGATCGAGGTACGTCATCCAGTTGACGTGCGACGGCTCCCACGCCGTCTCCTCGAACTGCTCGCGGATCGGCGCGAGCACGTCCCAGGACGTGAGGCCGGCGAGCTCGCGCCTGAGCCGGGGCGAGAGCAGACGCCGTTTCTCGGTCTCCATGAACGCTTCGGCGCCGCCCCAGAAGATCGGCAAGCCGGCGGCCCCGCGGCGGAGGTACTCGTACGGCCGCCCGGCGTCGCGGCCCGCGAGCCGCAGCCCGGCGAGGCCGAGCGCCTTGCCCGGCACACGGCAGGTCGTCCGCCTGCTGGAGCCGAAGCAGCGTGCGCCACGACGGGTACCCGAAGAAGAGCTCGTCGGCGCCCTCGCCCGCCTGCGCGACGGTGACGCCCTCGCGCCGCGCGAGCTCCGAGACGTAGTAGAGGGGAAAGCACACCGGATCGGCGACCGGCTCGTCTTGCAGCCGCACCATCTCGGGGAGGAATGCGAGCAGGTCGTCGAGCGAGAGGATCCGCTCGTGGTACTCGGCGCCGACCTCCGCCGCCATCCGGCGCGCCCACGGCAGCTCGCTCGGGTACGACGCGTAGTCCTCGTCGTAGCCGATCGAGAACGTCTTCACCGGCGTCGTCTCTCCCTCCGAGAAGAGCGCGGCGTTCGTGCTCGAGTCGACGCCGCCCGAGAGGAACACGCCGACCGGCACGTCGCTCACCTTGCGGAGCTGCACCGACGTTCGCAGCTCCTCGAGCACGCGGCTGCTCGATCTCCTCCTCGGAGACGTCCGGTCAGCGGCTCGACGTCCTGCCACGCGTCCCACCAGCGCGCCTCGCGGATCGTCCCGTCGCGCGCGACGCGCAGCCAGCAGCCCGGCTCGAGCTTCCGGATGCCGCGAAACAGCGTGCGCGGGGCCGGCACGCACAGAAACGACAGGTAGTGGTACAGCGACTCCTCGTCGACCTCGCGTGCCTGTTGGGGATCCAGCAACAGCGCCTTGATCTCCGACGCGAAGACGAGCCGCTCGTGATGCACCGTGTAATAGAGCGGCTTGATGCCGACGCGGTCGCGCGCGAGCCAGAGCTCGCCCGCGCGGGAGTCCCAGAGCGCGAACGCGAACATGCCGCGCATGCGGTGCAGGCAGTCGATCCCCCACTGCTCGAAGGCATGCACGAGCATCTCCGTGTCGGAGTGGTCGGTGCGGAAGACGTGGCCGCCGATCTGCTCGAGCTCCGCGCGTACCTCCGCGTGGTTGTAGATCTCGCCGTTGTAGACGAGCTGGAGGCTGCCGTCCTCGTTCGCGACGGGCTGGTCGGCCGCGTGGGAGAGATCGATGATCGCGAGGCGGCGCGCGCCGAGCCCGACGCGCGCGTCCGCCGAGACCCAGGTGCCGCCGCCGTCCGGTCCGCGATGCGTCATCGCGTCGCGCATCCGTGTGATGTACGGCTCCTCGATCTCGAACGCTCCCCAGGAGAGTGCGCCTGCGATTCCGCACACGTCAGGCGAGCGCTGTCACCGGCTGCGCCGACGAAGCGGCGGACGGTGGCGGCACGTTCGCCCGCGTGCCCGTCCCAGAGCGGGATCGGGCCGCCGGGGCGGCTCTCCTCGAGGAGCGCGGGGATCTCCGCGATCCGCTCGGGGTGGAGCGCCGAGCACGGTGTTCGTCCCGAGCTCGACGGTGACCGGCCGCTCGGTGCGGTCGCGGAGCGTGAAGCAGGAACACCGAGCGCGGACGTCTCCTCTTGCACACCGCCCGAGTCGGTGAGCACGAAGCTGCGCCTACGCCTCGAGGCCGAGGAAGTCGCGGTAGCCGAGCGGGGGCGTCAGCGACGGACGGCGCTCGACCGAGTCGACGACGGCCGGCTCGGCGAGCCGCGCCCGCGTGCGCGGGTGGACGGGGAAGACGAGCGGAACGGATCTCGGCGAGGCCGATGAGCGCCGTCGACAACGTCGCACGAGCAGCTGCGGATCGTCGACGAGCGCCGGCCGGTGCAGCGTCACGAGACCGTACTCGCCGGCCGCGACCCCGAACGCGCTCCACGGCGCGCCGCGCGCTTTGCCTCCTCGACGTGCGTCGAGCACGCGTGTCGATCATCGTGTTGCCGACGAGCTCGACGCTGTCGCGGCGATTCCTTCGTGCGGCGAGATTGTCGACGGCGCTCTGCGAGTGCGCGAGCAGCAGGTCGCTCAGATGGTCGGTGAGCTTGCGGTTGTGCTCTTCCGGCATCGTCCGGTCGAAGCTTCGAAGCCCTGCCTCGATGTGCGCGACCGGGATCCCGAGCTTCGCCGCCGCGAGCGCGCCGGCGAGCGTCGAGTTCACGTCGCCCGCGACGACGACCGCGCGGGCTGCTGCTCGAGGAGCACCTGCTCGATTCCGATCGAGCGCCCGCGCCGTCTGCTCGCCGTGGGTGCCGGAGCCGACACCGAGGAAGACGTCCGGCTCGGGCAGCTCGAGCTCGCGGAGAAAGACGTCCGACATCTCGGCGTCGTAGTGCTGGCCTGTGTGAACGAGCAGCGGCTCTGCCACGGCGCCGCCGAGCGAGTGCACGGAGGATCGGCGCGACCTTCATGAAGTTCGGCCGTGCACCGACGACGAAGCAGATCGAGTCCGACATGCGACAAGGATGCCGTATCCGGCGGACCCGCCCGTCGAAGGACATACGATTGCCTCCCATGGTCGAGACAAAGCGAGCTGTTCGCGCGTACTGGGACGAGCGCCCGTGCGGCGAAGGCCTGACTCGGGCGCCGCGCGGCTCGCACGAGTATTTCGCGGCGATCGAAGACGCGAAGAACCGGCTCGAGCCGTACGTCCACTCCTTCGCCGGGTTCGCAGACGCCGGCGGCCTCGACGTCCTGGAGATCGGCTGCGGAGTCGGCACCGACACGGTCAGGTTTGCGCGCTCCGGAGCGCGCGTCACGGCCGTCGACCTGAGCGAGACGGCGGTCGCGCTCACGGCCGAGCGGCTCGCGGATGAAGGGCTCGAGGGGGACGTGCGCGAGGCGGACGCGGAGTCCCTGCCGTTCGCCGACGGGTCGTTCGATGTCGTGTACTCCTGGGGCGTGCTCCATCACACGCCCGACACGGCGCGCGCGATCCGCGAGGTCGAGCGCGTGCTGAGCCCGTCGGGAGAGGCGCGCATCATGCTGTACAACAGCCGGTCGTTCTTCGCCGCCGGAGTCTGGGCGCGGAGCATGTTTCGGTCCCGTCGCCCGATGTCGCCGGCGGAGGCGCTTGCGACCGGCCTCGAGTCGCCGGGGACGAAGGCGTATACGCGCAACGAAGTCCGGGCGTTGTTCGGCCCGTTCCGCGCGGTTGAGGTCGCAACGGTGGCGACGCCGTACGACCGCCGCGTTGCCGGGCCTGTCGCGCGCGCCTTGCCGGCGCTCGGCTGGAACCATCTCGTACGAGCTCGACCGTAGGCGGGTTCGGCTGTGACGATCGTGAAAGCTCTCTTCTGGGCTTCGGCGGGCGCGCTCGTGTGGACGCACGCGGCGTACCCCCTCGCGGCGCGGGCACTTGCGCGTGTGAGGCTGCGGCCGGTGCTCGCCGACGAGGGGGCGCTCCCGACTGTCGCCGTGATCATCGCGGCGCACGACGAGGAGCCAGTGATCGAGCGCCGCGTGGCGAATCTCCGCGAGCTCGACTATCCCCTCGAACGGGTGGAGCTCGTCGTCACCTCAGACGCGTCCAGCGACCGCACGGAAGAGCTCGCCGAGGCGGCCGGTGCGCGCGTAATCCGGAATCCGCGCGGCGGCAAAGTGGCGGCGCAGGACAGCGCGGTTCGGCAGACGGAGAGCGAAATCGTTGCGTTCTCGGACGCGAATTGCACCTGGGCGCCCGACGCGCTGCGGAAGCTCGTCCGCTTCTTCGCCGATCCAGAGGTCGCCTACGTCTGCGGACGCCTCAACCTCGAGTCCGGCGACGGTGGGAACAAAGAAGGGCTCTATTGGCGCTTCGAGCTGGCGCTGCGCGCCGACGAGTCCCGTATCGACTCCATCACCGGCGGCAACGGCTCGATCTACGCCGTGCGCCGGTCGGACTACGTCGAGGTCGATCCGCGGTTTGGACACGACCTCTCGCTCCCGTATCTGATGGTGCAGCGTGGACGCCGGGCGGTCTACGAGCCGGAGGCGAACGCATTCGAGAAGGCGACCCCAACGAACGAGGACGAGTATCGGCGCAAGGTGCGCATGTTCGAGCACTGCTGGGCGATCGTGGTCGAGGGAAAGATGCTTCGGCGACTCCGGCCTCTCTACTTCCTCGAGGTGCTTTCACACCGGCACCTGCGTTACGCCAGCGGCCTGCTCCATCTGCTGCTGCTCGGCCTGAACGTGGCGCTGGTCGGTCAGGGCACGATCTACGGCGTGACGCTCGGCTTGCAGCTCGGCGTGCTCCTCGCTGCGCTCGTCGGCGTCGGCCTCGCCCGCTACTACGTGCTGGTGACCTGGGCCACGGTCGTCGCGCTGTGGAACTACGCACGGGGCGGTGTTCCAGCGACGTGGGAGGCCGCGGAGGGAACGCGCTGAGTCGCGCGGGCGCGCAAGCCGATCAGCGGTTGACGAGGCGCGCGTCGAGGTGCGCGCTGCGGGCTTCGGAAATGATCGAGTTCCCGACGGTGTGGTCTGTCACGCCCGTCTCCACAATCCGGAAGTTCGCGCAGCCGACCTCGTCGACGTGGGCCTGAACGAACCCGAGGCCGGTCACCCGCGTCAGAGCGGTCGTGGCCTCTCTTGCCGTCCGGTAGTGCGATCCGAACTCCACGGCGAGTTGAGGGACCGGCTCCGGCGCACCGCAGCCGCCGACGGTTTGCCGTAGCCGGCCGTTCACGAACACGGCGTACGCACCTGGCCGCTCGGCGACGAGCTGGAGCGGTCGGCCCTGGCAGGCCCTCCAGAACGCCGGGGAGGCACGGTTGCCGTAGATCGTTCGCACCTCGTCCGACTCGAGCAGCACGAAGACGCGATGCGCATTCAACTGGGCGCATGACTGCGGCGGCTCGAAGTCGAGTTGTGGGAGGTAGTAGAAGCGCAGGCGCTGGTCGTAGCTGAGAATGCGATCGCGTGGGCCCACCTGAGGAGTCAGGTCGTTGAGCTCGGCCGCGAAGTCGCCGCCGAGGCCGATGCCTCGCAGCGCGGCTTGGTTGCCGAGCGCTGCGAACCCATGGGCGCGCAGCGCGTTCCAGCCGGCGGTGCCGAGACCGTTGATGTTCTCGATCGAGTACGCACCGAGCAGACAGACCGCTGCGACCGGCACGAGCGCGAGGTATTCACGACGCCGCTGCGCACCGACGAGAGCCGGTAGCACCGACCACACCACGATGAGCGTGAGCGGAGGCCAAGCCGGTGCGAGCAGGCGTGGGTCGTAGACCAGGCGGAGCGCCCAGACGATGAAGGGCGGCGTCGCCCACACGAGCGCGCGACCCAGTTGCAGCCGGTCCGCGATCACATCGGCGGGCGCTTCGAGCGCGAACAGGAGCGATCCGGCGAGGACGAGGAGCGCGACTTCCTTCGTGAGGTTCCCGGAGTCGAGGATTCCGACGGCGACGCCATGCGAGTTTGCGAGATACGGCCCCAGCCACGCCCATACGACGCCGATGGCGAACGCCACGACGACCGCGCGTCGGTGCGACGTCAGTAGGCGAGCTATGGCGTACACGACGCCGAAGAGCATGAGGACGCGTAGCTCGGGACCAAGCCAGCCGACGTCCAGCAGAACGGGGCGCCGGTTTTGGTCAGCGAGGTGTGCGTAGAACCCGCCGATCGTTCCGGAGGTGAGGAAGTTGTAGAGACCCAGATGGAGGTACTGCGCCTGCACGAGGTCATAGACGAGACCGACGACCGTGCCGACGGCCAGCGCCCCGGCGGCGAGGGCACGGCGGCGAAGGTCTAGGCGAGGGCCCAGCAAGATCGCCGCTCCAAGGCCCAAAAGAGCCGGTAGCGCGGTCGGCTTCGCAAGCACCGACAGGGTGGCGCCAACGGCAACAAGAGGCAGCCGTGCGCGTCCGAGCCGGGGCGCCACGAGACAGGCCGCCGTGAGTGCGAGCATCGCGGCCACGGGGATGTCGGACAACCCGGCCGCGATGTGAACGTCAAACGGCTCGATGAGCAGCACCACGATCACCGCGAACGCAGCCGCGAACTTGCGGTGCGTGCGAACGGTCGATGCGGCCAGCCAGGCTACTCCCCCGAGCAAGGCGAGAGAGAACAACAGGCTCAGCACCCGGCCGAGCGCCACGTGAAAGCCGAACGCCGCCCAGACCCAGCCTTGGAGCACATAGAAGAGGGGACGGTGGTATGACAACGGGCCGACAAAGCCGAACCGCAGATGCGGCCAGTGCTCCGCCATCGCGCGCGACCACGAGCCCAAAGACATCGCGTCCCACGCGCCGTAGGGAAGTACGAGCGCCACGAGTAGCGCAAGGGCGAGCACGAGTGTCGCCAGGGCGACGAATGCCCAGGTGGCGACTCCGAGGGAACTTCCGCGGACCCGGAGATACGACCGGATCGGCATCGCGCCGAGTATAAGACGACGAATCGCCGAGGAACAGTGGTAGAAACGACCCGTGGCTGCGCACGAGCTCTCTGTCCTCATGCCCGTCTTCAATGAGCGGAGCACCGTCGAGCGCGCGATCGACGATCTGCTTGGTGCTCGCGCGGACGGCGCATGGGAGTTGATCGTCGTCGACGACGGCTCGACCGACGGAAGCGCCGAGCTGCTTCGCGACCGCACCTGGCCCGATGGAGTGCAAGTGCTCTTTCACGAGCGAAACCGCGGCAAGGGCGCCGCACTCCGCACGGCGCTGGCGGAGGCTCAGGGTGAGTTCGCAGCCGTGCTCGACGCCGACCTCGAGTATTCGGCTGCTCGATCTTCACGCGTTGCTCGCGCCTCTGCGCGATGGTGATGCCGACGTCGTCTTCGGCACGCGGGCTTCCAGGCTCATTCCGCGTACAGCTTCTGGTACGTGATCGGCAACCGCGCGGTGACCTTCGCTGCGAATCTGATCTACAACAGCTGGGTGTCCGACATCATGACCGGGCAGAAGGCGATGCGCACCGAGCTCTTCCGCTCGCTCGATCTGCGCGAGCGCGGCTTTGCGATCGAGGCGGAGATCACGGCGCGCCTGCTGCGACGGCGGAGTCCGCATCTACGAGGTGCCGGTCGAGTACAACGCGCGCAGCCGCGAGGACGGCAAGAAGCTGACCGCGCTCGACGGCGTCCGCGTTGTCGCGGACGCTCCTTCGCTGCCGCGTCACGTGAATCGCGCCGCCGACGTCGCCATCGCCGGCGCGGCGCTTGTCGTTGCGTCGCCGCTCCTCGGGCTCGCAGCGCTCGCGGTGAAGCTCGAGGACGGCGGTCCCGTGCTCTACAGGCAGACGCGCGTCGGCAAGGACGGCGCCGACTTCGAGCTGCTGAAGCTGCGAACGATGGTCGTCGGCGCCGAGACGATGGGCGCCGGCTATGCCGTCGACGAAGGCGACTCGCGGATCACGCGCACCGGGCGGGTCTTGCGCAGGCTCTCGCTCGACGAGCTGCCGCAGCTCTGGAACGTCGTCCGCGGCGAGATGAGCGTCATCGGTCCGCGGCCGACGCTGCGCTACCAGGTCGAGCGCTACACGCTCGGCAGCGGCGGCGGCTCGACGTGAAGCCCGGCATCACCGGCTGGGCGCAGATCCACGGCCGCGCCGCGCTTCCGTGGGCCGAGCGGATCGAGCTCGACGTCTTGTACGTCGAGCACCGCACCCCGCTGCTCGATCTGAAGATCCTCGCGCGGACGCCGCTCGCGCTCTTCAGGGGGACGTACAAGGGCGACGACCGGCGGCTGGAAGCCTTAGGAGGCCGCGCGTGGATCAAGGCCGTCGTGGCAGAGAAGCCCAAGCAGGGCGGTCGCGGCCAGCGGCCTCAGGAGTCGAGCCGAGGGAACGGCTCGGTTCACGCTCGACATTGACACTCTGACTAGCAGCCGCGCTCGCACGGTGAGCTGCACGAGCAGCTTCCCCGTCTCGGACGCCCACTCCTCCGGCAGCTGCCACCAGGTCGAGCGCGCTGCCGACCATCGCGAGCGCGGCCGTGGTAGCAGCGGCGGAAGAGCATGTGCGCGCGCGTGACGTGGAACGTCGACGTGACGACGACGACCGAGTGCCAGCCGCGCTCGCGCGCGAGCCGCGCGACCGTTCTCGCCTCACCCGCGTGCTGAACGGCACCGCGGTGAAGCACACGACGCGCGCGCCCGCATACCGATGCGTCGCGCAGAGCCGCTCCGCCTGCGGCCAGTGCTTCGTCCGCTGCACGGTCGAGAGCGCGAGCACCGGGGCGACGCCCCGCCGGATGAGCGCGAGCGCGGGCGGCAGGCGCCGCTTGTTGCCCGAGAGCACGACGACGACATCGGCATGGGCCGGGGCCGACGACTCCGCGGGCGGCCAGACGAAGAGGACGAGGCAGGCCACGAGCCAGGCGGCGACGCAGGCCGGCGACGACGAGCAGAATGCGGCGCAACACGGCGCGACGGTACCCTCTCCGCCCGTGAGCGGCGTCCTCTTCACGTGCGCCGGGCAGCGCGTCGACATCGTCACCGCGTTCAAGCGCGCCGGCGCCCGCACGGTCGCGATCGACGTGAACCGGCTCGCGCCGGCGCTCTACCACGCCGACGCGCACGCCTTCGTGCCGCGGGTCGACGACCCGCAGTACGTCCCGACGCTGCGCGCGCTCGTCCACGAGCACGACATCGCGCTCGATCGTGCCGCTCACCGACCTCGACCACGGCGTGCTCTCGCGCGCGAAGGACGAGCTCGGCGCGCTCGTGCTGCTGCCCGAGCCGGAGATCGTCGACGCGCTCGCCGACAAGTGGCTCGCGCATCTGCTCTTCGAGGAGCGCGGCATCGGCTCGCCGCCCACGTGGCTGCCGCGACGACCTGCCGGCCGACCTCGAGTTCCCGGTGCTCGTGAAGGCGCGCCACGGCTTCGGCTCGCGCGGGATCTACCGCTGCGAGAACGCGCGCGAGCTCGAGTTCTTCCTCGACTACACGACCGAGGACTCGATGGTGCAGGCGGTGTGCCGCGGCGAGGAGTTCTCGATCGACGTCTTCTGCGATCTCGACGCGCCGCTGCCTCAACGCCGTTCCGCGCACGATGATCGAGTCGAAGGGCGGCGAGTCGATCAAGGGCATGACGATCGCCGACGCCGAGCTGATCGAGGTCGGGCGCTCCGTCTCCGAGACGCTCGGCCTCGTCGGGCCGGCGAACATCCAGTGCTTCCGCGAGCCGGACGGCACGCATCGCATCACCGACATCAACCCGCGCTTCGGCGGCGCGTTCCCGCTGCCGACCGCCGCCGGCAGCCGCTATCCGGAGCTCGCGCTCGCGCTCGCGGCCGGCGAGCGGCCGGAGCCGCGGCTCGGCGATTTCCGCGCCGGCCTCTACATGACCCGCTTTTTCTCTGAGCTCGTGCTGTCGGCCGGAGAGGACGGTACGTTGGAGCCGTTCGCGGAAGAGCTGCCAGAGCCGATCGCCGAGCCCTAGGGGTCGCACTGCTCACTCGTCGGGCTCGCCGCCGCCTGCGGCGGAACGCCAGCGCCGCGCAGCGCAAGCTCGGCAGCGCGCCGGTCCCGACGGTTCGCCGCGAGTCGCCGGCGCCGTCGATCGTCGGCCCGCGCGCGCCTCGTCGTCACCGTCGTCGACGGCGACCGCAACCTGCGCGTGCGCCGCGCTGCCGTGCAGCCTCTGGGGACGAAGCGCGCGCACCGACGCGACGCGGCGTCGCCGAGATCGTCGTCCCGCACCGGCGGGGCCTGAACGTGACCGTCGGCGCGCGCGGCTTCGCGCACGCGCACCGTCTGGGAGAACTTCCTCGCGTCGCGCAAGGTGACGATGCGCGTGTACCGGCCGGAGCTGCAGTGGCCGATGTACGGCGCGACGGCGACGCGCGCGCAGGCGCAGACGCACATTCGGCTGCGGCCGCCGTTCCGGATCGTGTGGAGCGTCGGGCTCGGCGGCCTGATCGAGTTCCCCGCGGTCGTCGACGACGGCGTCGCGTACATCGGCAACGCGCGCGCGACGATTCGCGCGATCTCGATGCGCACCGGGAAGGTGCTGTGGCGGCACGACACGCCGCACGGACAGATGGCGTCGTCGCCCGCCGTCGTCGGATCGCAGCTCGTCTACCACACGATGGACGGCCACGTGATCGTGCTCGACCGCGCGACGGGCCGTGAAGCTGTGGGAGACGTCGATCGGCTCGCCGATCGAGTCGTCGCCGATCGTGCAGCGACGGCGTCGACTACTTCGGCGCCTGGAACGGCCGGCTGTACGCGCTCGACCTCCGCACGCACCGCCTGCGCTGGACGCGCTCGCTCGGCGCGAAGATCACGTCGAGCGCCGCGATCGACGGCGGCCGCTCTTCATCGGCGACTACGGCGGCCGCCTCTGGGCGCTCTCGCCGCGCACCGGCGCGACGCGCTGGGTGCGCTCGGTGAACGGCCGCATCTACGGCACGCCGGCCGTGCTCGCACGGCCGCGTCTTCGTGCCGTCGTCGACCGGCGGCTCGCTGACGGCGTTCTCGACGCGCGGCCGCTATCTCTGGCGCGTCAACACCGGCTCGTACGTCTACTCGTCGCCGGCGGCGTGGGGCGGCGGCGTCTTCTTCGGCTCGTACAACGGCGTCTTCTACGGCGTCTCGGCCTCGAGCGGGCGCATCCGGTGGGAGGTCGGCACCGGCGGCCCGATCTCCGGCGCCGCCGTCGTCGTCGACGGCGTCGCGTACGCGGGCAGCTTCGCGCACCGGATCGTCGGCGTCGACACGCGCAGCGGCCGCGTCTTGCTGCGGTTCGGCGCACGGAAATTACGTTCCCGTCTCCGGAAACGGCATGTTCTTACTTTTTCACGGGTACTCTCGTCTCTATGCAGTGGAGCCCAAACGTGCCGTGACACGACTGACTGCCATCCATCACCAGCGACACCTGCGGCACGAGCGCAAATGAGACGCGCGGCGGCCGGGGTCGCCGCCGTACTCGCGCTCGTCGTACCCGCTGTCGCGCACGCGTCGGCGTCGCACGACGCGGCGGTCGCGCGCAAGGGCATCACGCTCGCGCTCAAGCACCACTGGCTGAAGCCGCCGATGCGCAGCGCTACCGCGCCGCCGTCAGCCGCGCGCTGCACGACATCAACGACGCTCGCGCCGCTGCGCGCGAACGTCGATCGCCTCGCAGCTCTCGCAGCTGACGCCGCTCTCGGACTCGTACACGTCGCCGCGCGCGCTCTCGCTCTTCTCGCAGCTCGAGGCGAACCTCTCGTATCTCGAGACGCATCGCGCTGCCCGACACGCGCGTCGACATCACGGACGACGACGGCGTCGTCTACCGCTGGTTCCCGCGCCTCGGCTTCGAGTTCCATCCGCTCGCGAACTTCGGCGCGCTGAACAACGACGCCGCCTCGGGCAACGCCGAGCGACGCGCACTCTCGCCGACGCGCTGCTCGCGCGCGCGATCCCGCGCGGCATCCGGCTGCTCTGGGAGTACCAGTTCCGCTTCGGCAGCGGCCGGCCGCCGTGGGCGTCGGGCATGGCGCAGGCCGTCGCCGCGCAGGCGCTCGCGCGCTCGTCCGCGCTGCTCGCAGGATCCGAGCCTCGGCGCGGCTGCCGTGCGCGCGTTCGCGTCGGTGCCGCCGTTCCTGCTCTCGCTGCCGAGCGGGCCGTGGATCCGCCTCTACGGCTTCAACGGCGAGGTCGTCCTCAACGCGCAGCTGCAGGCGATCCTCTCGCTGCTCGAGTACGCGAAGACCTCGAGCGACGCGGCGGCGACGGCACTCGCGCAGCGGCTGAGCGCGACGGCGCAGACGCTCTTCCCGCGCTTCGACACCGGCGACTGGTCGCGCTACGAGCTCGGCGGCGGCTACGCCCCGCGCGACTACCAGAAGTTCGTCACCGATCTGCTCGCGAAGCTCGCGCAGCAGACGCAGGATCCGTTCTGGGTCGCGACGTCGCAGCGTTCCACGCGTACTACTACGACCCGCCGCAGGTGACGCAGCCGAGCCGCGCCGCCGCCGACGATCTGGCCGCAGCCGCTCGACGGCTACCTCGACGTCGCGCCGATCCCGATCACGCTCTCGATGCGCGCGTCCGTGACGCTCGCGATCGCCGGCAAGGTGACGACGTACCGCTGGAACGCGGGCACGCACACGCTCACGTGGAAGCCGCCCGCCGGTCTCGCGCCGGGCACGTATCCGGTGCAGGTCTCGGCGGTGACCTATGCGGGCAATCGCAAGACCGTCACGCTCGCGCCGATCGTCGTCCGCTGGGACACGACGCCGCCGGCGATCACGACGGCGCCGACGCTCGACGGCGACGACGCTGACCTGGCAGGTCGACGATCCCGGCACGCCGTGGCTCGCGCTCGCGATCGATCTCGTCGACCCGACCGGCGTGAATCCGCCGCAGACGCTCGATCTCGGCCGAGCTGCCGACCGACGCGGGACGACGCCAGGTCGACGCTCCCGCCCGGCACGTGGCAGGCGACGCTCCGGGCCACGAACTCGGCCGGCGCTGACGACCTCGCGTTCCGCTCGGAACGTTCACACAGCCCGGATAACCTCCCTCTCCCGATGAGATACGTCGTCACCGGAGCCGCCGGCTTCATCGGCTCGCACCTCGCGCAGGCGCTGCTCGAGGCGGGCCACGACGTCGTCGGCGTCGACTGCTTCACCGACTACTACGACCCGGCCGAGAAGGAGGAGAACGCGCGCGGCCTCGACGTGCGCCGCCTCGATCTCGCCGAGGAGCCGCTCGATCTCGACGGCGTCGACGGCGTCTTCCATCTCGCGGCGCAGGCGGGCGTCCGCAGCTTCGGCGACGTCTTTCCGCTCTACGTCCGCCGGAACCTGATCGCGACGCAGCGCGTCCTCGAGGCGTGCGTGCGACGCAAGCGTGCGCGTCGTCCTCGCCTCGTCGTCGTCGGTCTACGGCGAGGCCGAGGCGTATCCGACGCCGGAGGACACGCAGCCGCGGCCGATCTCGCCGTACGGGATCACGAAGCTCGGCTGCGAGCAGCTCGCGTATGCGTACCGCGCCGACGCCGTCGTGCTGCGCTACTTCACGGTGTACGGCCCGCGCCAGCGCCCCGACATGTTCTTCCGCCGGGTCTGCGAGGCGCTGCTCGCAGGCGGCGACGTTCGAGATCTACGGCACCGGCGAGCAGTCGCGCAGCTTCACGTACGTCGGCGACGCGGTCGCCGCGACGATCGCCGCGATGGAGCGCGCGCCGGCGGGAGCGGTCTACAACGTCGGCGGCGGCGAGGAGGCGAGCATGCTCGAGGCGATCGCGCTGCTCGAGCAGATCTCCGGCCGGGAGCTCGACGTCCGGCACGTCGACGCGGCGCAGGGCGACGTCTCGCGGACGAAGGCGGACGTCACGCGCATCCGCGCGGCACTCGGCTGGGAGCCGCGAGACGGCGCTCGCGACGGGTTGGAGGCAATGTGGTCGTGGGCCTCGGCTAGAGTCGCCGCGGGATGAGCACGCCCGACGCACTCCTTCGATCCCGAGGCAGAGCAGGAGGTCGACTTCGGCCGCTACGTGCGGCTCATCGCGGCGCGCTGGTGGCTCGTCGTCGCCGGGCTTGATCCTCGGCGCCGTCATCGGCTACGCGGTCTCGCTCGGCGGCGGCCAGCGCTACCAGGCGACCGCGACGCTCTATCTCGGGCAGCCGTACTCGGCCAGCGGCAACGTCCAGCTCCAGGCGGCGCAGACGAACCCGAGCACGGTGCGCGTGCATCGCGCACGCGACGAGCGTCGCTCAACGCGGTCGCGGCGCAGTGCAAGACGAAGCCGGGCACGATCCGCGGCGGCATCTCGACGCAGACCGTCTCCGGGAACATCTCGAAGAACGGCCAGACGCCGCTCGTCTCGCTCAGCGTCCAGACGGCGAAGCGCACGGGTCGCCGTCTGCGCGGCGAACGCGCTCGCGCAGAGCGGTGATCGACGAAGACGTCGGCGTTCGCGAACCAGAAGATCGCGAACTTCCGCGGGCAGATCGCGAACGACGAGAAGCAGATCGCGGTCATCAACCAGGCGCTCGCAGAGCAGCAGCGTCTCGCGTCGACCGACAAGCTCGTGCTGCAGCTCCGCCTCGGGACGCTCGAACGACACGGAGCTGAGCACGGCCCAGCTCCTGCTGCAGGCGACGCAGGTCGAGACGCCGAAGATCCTCGACGGCGCCGCCGCGCAGCGCATCACGGCGCGCAGCCATCGCAACACCGCCGTCGTCGCGGCCGTGATCGGCGCGATCCTCGGCGCGCTCGCCGCGCTCCTGTGGGACGGCATCGCCGCGTCGCTGCAGCGGCGCCGCACGGGCTAGCGATGCTCGAGGGCAAGCGCGTCGCGGTCGTCGTGCCCGCGCACGACGAGCAGGAGCTGATCGCGACGACGCTCGCCGGCATCCCGGCGTTCGTCGACCGGATCTACGTCGTCGACGACGGCTCGCGCGACGCGACCGTCGAGCGGGCGCGTGCGACCGGCGACCCGCGCGTCGAGGTCGTCCCGCACGACCGCAATCGCGGCGTCGGCGCCGCGATCGTCACCGGCTATCGGCGCGCGCTCGCGGACGGCATCGACGCGACCTGCGTGATGGCGGCCGACAACCAGATGGACCCGGCCGATCTCGAGCTGCTCGCGCTGCCGGTCGTGCGCGGCGAGCTCGACTACGCGAAGGCGAACCGGCTCGTCACCGGCGAGGCGTGGAATCTGATCCCGCGCACGCGCTATCTCGGCAACGCGGTGCTGTCGATGCTGACGAAGATCGCGTCCGGCTACTGGCACGTCGCCGACTCGCAGTCCGGCTACACGGCGATCTCGAAGCAGATGCTCGCGGCGCTCGACCTCGACCGCGTGTACACGGGCTACGGCTTCCCGAACGACTTCCTCGTCCACCTGAACGTGTCGAACGCGCGCGTGCGCGACTTCCCGTCGCGGCCGATCTACGGCGTCGGCGAGCGGTCGGGCATCCGCTACCGCAAGGTCGTGCCGCGGATCTCGTGGCTCCTCGTGCAGGGCGTTCTTCTGGCGGCTGCGCGCAGAAGTACGTGATCCGCGACTTCCATCCGCTCGTCTTCTTCTACGCCTTCGGCTTTCTCTCGACGCTCGCCGGGCTCGTGCTCGGCATCGTCGAGATCGCCTACCGGATCGCCGGGTACCAGGTGAGCGTCGGCACCGTCGTCCTCATCGCGCTGCTCCTGATCTCCGGCTCGCAGTTCACGTTGTTTGCGATGTGGTTCGACATGGAGTCGAACAAGGATCTCCGCTGAAGCTGACTGCGCTCCGCCGGGTCGCTGCCCGTCGTTCTCTGCGTCGCGGTCTTCTACGCGGTCGTTCGTCTCGGTCCGCATGGAGCAGCACGACGCGTTCGTGGTTCGTCCATATCGGCTCGCAGTTCCTCTCGGCCGCGCACACGAGCGACGTCATCCGCCCGTCGCTCGGCGCGCAGAACACCTTCGGCTACGACGGCCAGTACTACTTCGCCCTCGCGGCCGATCCGGCGCACGCCCACGACTACATGGGCGGGAATGCCGGCATCGTCTACTCGCGCGTCTTCTATCCCGCGGTCGCTCGCGCGGCGAGCGTCGGCTCGGTCACGCGTTGCCGTACGCGATGCTCATCGTCAACCTGATCGCCGTGCTCGCGGGCACGGCTGCGGTTGCGCTCTGGTTCGTCAAGCGAGGCTTCTCGCCCTGGCCGGCGCTGCTCTACGGCCTCTTCCCGGGCTCGATCGTCGACGGTCTTCCGCGATCTGACCGAGCCGCTGGCGTTCGGCCTCGCGGCCCTCGCCGTGCTCGCCTTCGATCGGACGCGAACCCGCCGGCTCGTCGCTGTCGGCGATCCTCTTCGCGCTCGCCGTGCTGACGCGCGAGACGATCGTGCCCTTCGCGCTCGCAGGCGCCGCCGCGCTCGCGCTCGACGGATCGCGCAGACCGTGCGCGGCGGCGCTGGCGGCGTGCGGCAGCGTTCGCGGCCGCCACGTGCGGCCCGCTACTGCTCTGGCGGCTCGTCGTCACGGTCTGGCTCGACCAGCCGACGCAGGAGGTCGGTCACGAACGAGGCTGGGTCCTGCCGCTTGCACGGCATCTGGTCGTGGTGGCCCTTCGACCCCGACCACTGGCTGATCGTCCTCACCGTCACGCTTCCCGCGCTCGCCGCCGCGGCAGGCGCGCGTCGTCCTGCTCCGCCGGCGGCGCGTGCGTCGTCCCGGCCGGGCTCCTGCTCGTGAACGTCCTCCTCTACGTCGTCTGGCTGCCCCGGGCGGTGTACATCGACGACTCGGCTGCGAGTCGCGCGGCGGTCGGCGTCGTGCTCGCGGCGCTCTACTGCCTGCCGGCCTGGTGGCGCGGCCCGCGCGGTCGCGTTGCTCGTCGCGGCCGGCGCCTTCGCTCTCTCGATCGGCTGGTACCTGCTCGCGGCCGCGCTCCTCGGCGTCCACGGGCTCCGGGACATCACGACGTAGCGTGAACGCGTAGCGTTCCGCCGGTGCGACTCCGGGGGTACCGGTTCGAGCCGCTCGTGCTCGTGCTGGTGGCGCTCGCGGCGCTGCCGCCGATCAGCCTCACCGGCCCGCAGGACCGCACGCGCTACGAGCTGACGCGGCATCTCGTGCTCCACCACACGCTCGTGCTCGAGCCGAATCTCTTCGACCGCGCGCGTCTTCGCGGCCGCACGTACTCGGACAAGGCGCCCGGCATGTCGTTCCTCGCCGTACCCGCGTACGAGCTCGAGCGCGCGCTCGGGATCGCGAAGGCGCCCGTCGACTGGGAGGCGAAGGGCGATCCCTCGCTCTGGCTGATCCGCGTGCTCACGTCGGGCGTGCTCTTTCTCGTCTCCGTCTTCATCGTCGGACGGCTCGGCGAGCGTCTCGTCGCCGGCACCGGCGCGGCGACCGCCGCGATCTTCGGCGTCGCGACGCTCGCGGCGCCGCTCGCGCCGACGTTCTTCGAGCACGACGCCGCGGGCGCGTTCGCGATCGCGCGCCTTCGCGTTCGCGTGGCTCGGCCGGCGCCCGCGGGCGATCGCGCTCGCAGGCCTGCTGCGCAGGAACCGCCGTGCTCTTCCAGTACGCGACCGGTCTCATCGCGCTGGCGCTGCTCGTCTACTGCGCGTGGCGCCATCGCCGGCGAGCGCTCTGGTTCCTCGCGGGCGCCGTGCCGCCCGCGCTCGCGCTCGGCGCGTACGACTGGGCCGCGTTCGGCTCGCCGTTCCACCTCTCGTACCGGTACGTCGCGAACGTGTACACGGAGCGCCAGCATCACGGGTTCTTCGGCATCGGCGTCCCGACGCTCGGCGGCCTGAAGGACGTGCTCGTCGGCACGCGCGGCCTGCTCTACTTCTCGCCCGTCCTCGTCGCGGCGGCGGTCGGGCTGTGGCTCCTCTGGCGGCGGGGCACGCGCGCGGAGGCGCTGCTCGCCGCCGTCGTCGTCGTCCTCTTCCTCCTGCTCGACGCCGGCTACTTCCTCGTCTACGGCGGCGGCACGCCGGGCCCGCGGTTCTTCGCGCCGGCGCTGCCGTTCCTCGCGCTCGGGCTTCCCGTGCGTCCTCGCGCGCTGGCCGCGCCCGACGCTCGTGCTCGCTTTCGTCTCGGCCGTGCTCACGACCGTCGACGCGCTCAGCTGGGGCGTGCGGCCGTCCCGACGACACGTCGTGGTTCCCGACCCGCAACGA
Organism: uncultured Actinomycetes bacterium; assembly: GCA_963707525.1. Lineage (GTDB taxonomy): Bacteria > Actinomycetota > Thermoleophilia > Gaiellales > Gaiellaceae > Palsa-739. Next base: position 300,153 of record CAVPQJ010000003.1, read on the forward strand.
GATCTCGAAGACGATCTGGGCCTGGGTCGTGCCCGATCGCAACGTCGGCGCGCTCGCTCGTGCTCGTCTGCGCACTCGCTGCCGTCGGCGTGGGGGCTGTCGCGGTGGTGCGCCGGTGAAGCGGCTCGTCGCGCTGCCGGCGCCGCGGGCTTCCTCGTGTGCTGCCTCGTCACGCGCGGCGGCCTGCTCGACCACCACCGCTACGGCGACGTCGGGATCTACGCGCCACTACGCGCACGAGATGACGTCGGGCCACTGGCCGTACCGCGACTTCTTCGACGAGTACCCGCGTGCTCGCGCAGCCGCTCTTCTTCGTCGTGCGCCTGCTGCCCGGGCCCGTTCGCGACCTCGTTCAAGTGGACGATGGCGCTGTGCGGCGTCGCCGCGCTCGTGCTGCTCGTCCGTCGCGATGCGCGCCTCGCTCCTGCGCGTCGCCGTCGCCGCGGCGTGTCGTGGCGATCTCGCCGCTCATCGTCGGGCCGGTGTTCCTCAACACGTACGACCTCTTTCCGGCGCTGCTTGACGATCGCCGCGGTGCTCGCGTTCCTGCGCGGGCGGGAGCGGACGACCTACGTCGCTGCTCGCGCTCGCGGTCGCCGCGAAGGTGTTCCCGCTCGTGCTGCTGCCGCTCGCGCTGATCGAGACGCTGGGAGCGGGGAGGCCGCGACGCGGTGCGCCGGGCGCTCGCGTGGTTCGGCGGCGTCGCTCGTGCTCGTGCATCTCCCGTTCGCGGTCATGGGGCCCGGCGGGCTGCGCTTCAGCTACTGGGTGCAGCTCAAGCGCGGCCTCGAGGTCGAGAGCCTCGGCGGCGGCATCCTGCTCGTGCTCGACCGGCTCGGCCTCCACTCGGTCACGCTGCGCGACGAGGCGCCCGGATCGCGCGACGCGGTCGGCACGCTCGCGGACGCGGTCGCGGTCGTGTCGTCGCTCGCCGTCGTCGCCGCGGTGCTCTACGTCGCGTGGGTCTATCTGCGCGGCCGGCGCGACCGCGTGCTCGCGTGCGCGGCGGCGGTGACGGCGTTCGTCGCGTTCAACAAGGTGCTCTCGCCGCAGTACGTGGCGTGGCTCGTCCCGCTCGTCCCGGCCGCGGGCCTCGTCGCGTCAGGCGTCCTCGTCGTCGTGCTCGCGCTCACGCGTGCCGAGTGGGATCGCTTCGTGCTCGCCGCACGGCTCCGTCCAGCACTGGGGCGAGGTGCTGTCGTGGTGGATCCTCGCTCGCGACCTCGTGCTCGTCGCGCTCTTCGCGCTGCTCGTCGCTCAAGCTCCGGGCGGGAGCCAGACCGCGAAGCCACCGCTGACGACGCGGCGGTAGCCCGTGCGCCGCAGCAGCGCGCGCACGTGCGGCTCGACGTCGCCGCCGAGCACGAAGACGTGCGCGACGTCTCGATGCCGCTCGGCCTCGCGGTAGTACGTCGGGTCGATGCCGAGGTCGTTGGGCGGGTCGCCGGGATACACGCGACCGTCGCGCGCGAACGGATGCGCGTAGCTCGACTTCGCGCCGATCGATGTGCAGGTCGGACTCGAACGTGATGCGCCACGCGATCCAGTAGCTCGCGAACGCGTAGCCGATGTGGTGCGCGCTCAGCGTGTCGAGCACCGGGTCGAGGTTCGCCGGCACGGCGGTGCCCTCGGTGCGGAAGGCGACGACGTCATGGCGATCGAGCTCGACGAAGCCGGCGACGGTCAGCGCGAGCGCGCACGCGAGCGCAGCCGCCGCGCGCAGCGGCGTCGTCAGCGCGTACGCGATCAGCAGCGCGAAGACCGGCATGCACGAGCGTCAGGTAGCGCGGCTCGTTCTGCAGCCAGGTGTAGGGCGAGATGAAGTAGAAGACCGGGAAGATCGCCGACGATCAGGAGCAGCGGCGCGAGCCGCGGCGGCCGGCGTACGAGCAGCCAGACGAAGCCGGCGACGAGCGCTGCGTAGATCAGGTAGCCGACGACCGCGCGTGCCGAGCCACTCGAACGACCACGCGAGGCGCAGGCCGAGCGCCTCCGGCAGCGTCGCGACGACGAGGTTGTGCAGGTGCGCCGTCCACGGCCCCTCGTTCGCGGCCGGGATGGAGCGAGTACCAGTCGTGGCGCAGGTTTCCGAGCAGCCACGGCAGCGCGCCGACGAGCGCCGCGGGCAGCGACGAACGTCCAGCCGCGCAGCGACCTCGCGCCGGCGCCAGACGAGCCAGCCGAGCGCCGGCAGCGCGACGATCGCGACCTGCGGGCTCGACCAGAGGCCGCAGCCGAGGCGCGAGGCCGAGCAGCACGAGGTCGCGGCGCGTCACGCGCTCGGCGAGCCGCAGCACGAGCAGCAGGACCGCGAGGCCGAGGAAGAGCTCCGATCCGTAGAAGCCGTGCGCGCGGGTCGACTTCCAGTCGAAGTACGTCGGCCAGATCCAGAAGAGCGTCGCCGCGAGCACCGCGCGCCGCTCGTCGAGCACGCGCAGGCCGATGCGCCAGACGAGGACGGCCGAGGCCGCCCAGAGCAGCGACGACGACGATGCGGATCGCCCACGTCTCGAGGCCGAACGACCGCGACGAGCGGCGCGGCGAGGAACGACTCCTGCGTGCCGCCGTAGCCCTGGCCCGGGGAAGAACACCGGCAGCGTGCCGTGCAGGATCCCGCGCGTCATCAGGCCGACGACGGCCTCGTCGGCGTCGAGCGCGCCCTGCGGCAGGAGGACCGCCCAGACGCGAAGGGCAGCCCCGGCAGCCGCTCCGCAGAGCGCGACGAGGAACAGGTCGCGCCGGCTCATCGGGCGAAGCTGCGCGTGAGCCGCGGTCGCGCCGCACAGCGCGCACGATCACGCCGATGCCCGCAGCCCAGAGGACGAAGAGCTCGGGCAGGCTCGCGTAGAGGAAGCGCGGGTGCTGAGCGGTGTTCGCGTAGAAGCTGTAGAAGATCGGATTGATCAGCAGGAACGCGAGCACGAGCGCGAGCGGCCACGGACGCAGCACGCCGGCGACGCCGATCGCGGCGAGCGGCACGACGATCGCGAGCGTGTGCGGCGTGAAGATCGACGAGTGCGTCCAGCTCGAGACGATGTGCGCCGGGTCGAACGGGTCGCGCGGCCACGACTGCGGGTTGTCGAACAGCTTCGGGTACGAGATCGGCCAGTAGACGGCGACGAGCGGCGCGAGCGCGAGCGCGCCGGCGAGATACGGCAGCGTCGTCGCGCGTACGGCCGCGCAGGAAGACGATGACGAGCGCAGCGGCGGCGAGCAGCGCGTTCGAGAGCTTCACGAGCGTCGCCGCGCTCAGCGCGCAGCCGGCGAGGGCGAGCCGCATCTGCGTCAGCCGCGGCGAGAGCACGAGCGCTGCGCCCGCCGTCACGAGCAACGTCGAGAGCGGCTCGCTGTAGTTGTGCAGTCCGACGTCGACCTCCCACTGCCCGTTCGCCCACGCGTGATGCCCGGCGATCAGGCCGACGAGCAGCGGCCACGACCGTCCAGAACGCGGCGGCGAGCAACGCCGATCGAGCGACGTCCGGTCGCGTTGCGGCCGAGATACGCGACGGCGACGACGGTGAGCGCGACGCAGAGCGAGCGAGAGCGCGAAGCCGAAGTCCCACGCGACGTGCTTGCTCAGGCCGACGCCGAGCGCGCGGTACGCGAGCATCGGCAGCGACCAGAGGAGCGGCCAGCCGAAGACTGCGGCGCCGCTCGGCTTCATCCAGTGCACGTCGACGCAGACGACGAGCCCGAACGCGCAGAGCGCCGGCCGGCACGAGCCACGGCCGCCAGGCCGGGCGTCGCCGCCAGAGCGAGGACGAGCGCAACCGCGGCGGCGAGCGCGACGAGCGCGTCGAGCGCGAGCACGGCGCGCGGCATCCGCCCCCAGGCGGCCATGAACTCGCGCGTCGCGGCGTAGAAGCCGGTCGCATCGCCGCTGAGGCCGCCGTCCCGGGCCGAGCGCGTGAAGGCCGGCATCCCCGGGAGCCCGGAGCCTGCGTCGGCATAGGCGGCGAGCGGGATCGCGACCCGGATCGCGGCGAGCAGCCCCAGGGGTCCCCACCAGCGCATCGCGAGGGACGCTAGCAGCGCGCGTGTGGCCGTAAATCCTTTGTGAAGCCTGGAGCAGGGTCTCCGGAGGCCTGGGTAGCATCGGCGAGATGCCGACTGCCGTCGTCACCGGAGGCGCGGGCTTTCTCGGATCGCATCTCTGCGATTCGCTCGTCGCGCGACGGATACCGCGTCATCTGCGTCGACAACCTGGAGACCGGGTCGCTGCAGAACGTCGAGCACCTGCGCGGCGACGACTTCGTCTTCATGAACCACGACATCACGAACCATCTCGCGATCGACGAGCCGGTCGACTTCATCTACCACCTCGCGAGCCCGGCGAGCCCGATCGACTACCTGCGCCTGCCGCTGCAGACGCTCAAGGTCGGCTCGCACGGCACGCACAACGCGCTCGGGCTCGCGAAGTGGAAGCGCGCGCGCTTCCTGCTCGCCTCGACGAGCGAGGTCTACGGCGATCCGCTGATCCATCCGCAGCCGGAGACGTACTGGGGCAACGTGAACCCGATCGGCCCGCGCGGCGTCTACGACGAGGCGAAACGCTACGCGGAGGCGCTGACGATGGCGTATCACCGCCAGCAGGGCGTCGACACGTGCATCGTGCGCATCTTCAACACGTACGGGCCGCGCATGCGCCCGCACGACGGGCGCGCGATTCCGACCTTCGTGCGCCAGGCGCTCGCGAACGAGCCGCTCACCGTGTTTGGCGACGGCTCGCAGACGAGAAGCTTCTGTTATGTCGACGATCTCATCCGCGGTCTCGATGGCGCTCGCGCAGAGCGGGGAGCATCTCCCGGTGAACATCGGGAACCCCGCGGAGTACACGCTGCTCGAGCTCGCGCAGAAGGTCGTCGAGGTGACGGGCGCCACGAGCGAGATCGTGTTCGAGGCGCTGCCGGTGGACGATCCGAAGGTTCGTCAGCCGGACATCACGCGCGCCCGGCAGCTGCTGGGCTGGGAGCCGCAGGTCAGCCTCGAGGACGGGCTGCGGCGAATGTTGCAAGCGAACTCACGGGAGTCACTGAGTGTCTAAACGCATCGCCCTGCTCGCGGCGGCCGTCACTGGCCATCGCCGGCCTCGCCGTGTCTGCGGCGACGGCCTCATCGAAGAACACCCGCCACGAAGCAATCGAGCCATCTGCTCGTCGGCATCAACGACGAGGCGTTCAGCCTCTACGGAGATCCGACCTTCGCCTTCGCCACGCTGAAGGCGTTGAACACGCAGGTCCTCCGCGTCAACCTCTACTGGGGCGGGACGAAGTGGGCGGTCGCGAAGTCGCGGCCGACCGACCCGACCGACCCGGGCGATCCCGCGTACGACTGGACGATCTACGACCGTCTCGTCCGCTACGCGACGCAGAACAACATCAAGGTCGTCTTCTCGATCCTGTTCACGCCCGGCTGGGCGAACGGCGGCAAGGCCAGAACGGTCGCGCCGACGAACTTCAAGGATCTCGTCAGAACTTCGCGTACGCGGCCGCCGAGCGGTACAGCGGCCTCTGGACCCCGCCGCCGTGGCAGCAGGACCCAGCCAATCCCGACCACGAAGCTGCCGCTGCCGAAGGTGAACATGTGGACGGCCTGGAACGAGCCGAACAATCCGATCTGGCTCACGCCGCAGTACAAGCGGGTCGGCAAGACGTGGCGCGTCGAGAGTGCGTTCCAGTACGCGAAGATCTGCAATGCGGTCTATGGACGGCGTGCACTCGCCGGACCTCGGGCCGCTGCCGGACGAGCACGTCGCCTGCGGCGTCACCGGGCCGAAGGGGAACGATGCGCCCGGAACGTCGCGGGCATCGGTCGATCCGCTGACGTTCCTCACGCAGGCGCACAGGTTCGGGATGAAGAACTTCGACGTCTACGCGCACCATCCGTATCCGGACATCGGTGCGACCGAGTCGCCGACCTACGTGCCGAAGGGCAAGTTCAAGCGCCGCGTCCAGCTCGGCAACATCAACGTCCTGCTGAAGCTCGTCTCGCAGTTCTACGGGCCGAAGCACCTGTGGATCACCGAGTACGGCTACCAGACGAACCCGCCCGACAAGGCGTTCGGGGTCTCGTATGGCGAAGCAGGCGCAGTACCTGACGCAGTCGTATGCGATCGCGCGCAAGAACCCTCGCATCGACATGCTGCTCTGGTTCCTCGTCCGGGACGAGCCGAACGTCAAGGCTGGCTGGCAGTCCGGCCTCTCGACCGCTACCGGCAAGCACAAGCCCGCGTGGAACGCGTTCCTCGCAGTTCCGCGCGGCTAGCCGAGCAGAGCATCGACCGTGCGCCGGAGACCGTCCGCGAGGGCGATCTCCGGCGCATAGCCGAGCACGCGCTTCGACTTCGAGAGATCGGCCCAGGAGTCGCGGAGGTCGCCCGCGCGGCGTGGCAGCTCGCGGCGTCGAACCGGCTTGCCGACGATGCCGCCGATCGTCTCGGCGACGTGATTGACGCTCGCCGGCGATCCCGCGGCGACGTTGAAGATCTCCCCGCTCGCGCCCTCGGCCGCGCCCGCGCGGATCGTCGCGTCGACGACGTTGCCGACGTAGGTGAAGTCGCGTGACTGCTCGCCGTCGCCGTAGACGTCGATCTCCTCGCCGGCGGCGATCTTCGTGATGAAGAGCGGCACCGCGGCCGCGTACTGCGAGAACGGGCTCTGCCGCGGGCCGAAGACGTTGAAGTAGCGCAGCACGACCGACTCGAACGACTCGTACACGCGAGAGAAGCTGATGCAGTAGCGCTCGGCCGCGAGCTTCGCGACGCCGTACGGCGAGATCGGGTCGGACGGGCGAGTCCTCGGTCGTCGGCATCTGCCGGCTCGAGCCGTAGACGGACGCAGACGAGGAGAAGACGACGCGCCGGATTCCCTCGTCGCGCGCCGCGAGCAGGACGTTCAGCGTGCCTTCGACGTTGACCGCGCTCGAGGTCAGCGGATCCTGGACCGAGCGCGGCACGGATCCGAGCGCGCCGAGGTGGTAGACGACCTCGGTGCCGCGCACGGCGTTGTGCACGCGCTCGTAGCTGCGCAGCTCGCCCTCGACGATCTCGACGTCGAGCCCTTCGAGGTTCGCGCGGTTCCCCGTGGAGAAGTTGTCGAGCACGCGGACGTCGTCGCCGCGCTCGAGCAGACCCGCGCACGAGGTTCGAGCCGATGAATCCTGCGCCACCGGTGACGAGCACGAGCGCCATCAGGCGACCGCCTCGACGTGGTAGTTCGCGTTCAGCGATCCCGGTACCGGCTCGCGGAGGAGCGGCACCGCGCGGTCGAGCGCCTCGCCGCCGGCGTTCAGGAGCGCGACGAACGGCACGCCGAGAGCGCGCACGCGCGCGCGCTTGAAGAGGAGATCGATCGTGTGGGCTACGAGCATGGCCACGGTCGCTGCGGTTCCTGCACCGGGGCGCACCGTAACGGACGTCCATTCGGCATTTGTTCGGAAGAGCTGCTCGAGACCTTCGTGCGTCCAGCGCCAGAAGTCGTTCGGATTCGGGTGAAACGGATAGACGCCGTGCGTCGAGAGGAGCACGCGGCCACCGGGCTTGACGACGCGGCGGAGCTCCCGCACCGCCGCTGCCGGATCGGGCACGTGCTCGAGCACCTGCAGGCAGAGGACGACGTCGAAGCTCGCGTCCTCGACCGGGATCGCGTCGATCGTGCCGTGCAGGTCGGCGTGCGGAATTCCCGGGAACGTCGAAGCCCACGATCTCCGCGGCGCCGCGAAGCAGCCGCTCGTACGGCCGGTCGCCGCAGCCGACGTCGAGCACGCGCAGTCCGCGCACGTCCTGCGCGCGCAGCCAGTCGAGCAGCGGCTTGCGCACGGCGTACTGCACCGACGTGCGACTCGGAGCAAGGCGTCCGCTCATTCCGGCTCGCAGTCTCGTTGCTGCGAGCCCGAACGTGAGCCAGGTGAGCGCGTCGAGCGGGATGCCGGCGACGTAGCCCTGCGCCGTCCAGAGCCACGCGAGCAGCAGCGTCGACATCAGCGCGTAGATCCCCAGCGCCGAGGCATTGCGGAGCGCGAGCCACGCGGCGCTCGCGAAGACCGCGACCCAGAGCGCGAAGCCCGACGACGCCGAGATCTGCGAGCGCCTGGACCCACGAGTCCTGCACGCCGTAGCGCCGGTCGGCGCGGCACTCGGGAACGCGAGCGGCGACTCGTTCGGGAAATGGCGGTGCGCCGCGGGCAGGTACGGCTTGAAGTTCGACCGGCTCTGCCGAGCCTTCCCAGCCGACGCCGGTGAGCGGATGGTCCTTCCAGATCTGCCAGCCGATCCACGTCGAGCAGCGTTCGGTGCGCGTACGTCTGCACCTTCGCCTGGGTCGCCTTCGGCTGGTGCTTCGCCCCGAGGAAGTGCGCGAACGCCTCGAGGTCGGTCCCGCGAATTGCAATCGCGCCGCCGAGCACGATCAAGGCAGCGGCGGCGGCGCCCGCGAGTCGGCGCACGTCGAGCTTCGCGCCGCAGCACGAGCACGACGCCGAGCGCAACGAGCGCCGTCCCGAGCCCGAGCACGGATGCGAGCGCGCCCGCGACGATCATCCCGAGCACGCCCGTGGCGAGCGCAGTCCAGATGAGCGCGCGGCCGAGGCGCGCGCGAGGAACAGCGAGCCCGACGATGCCGACGAGCAGCGCCGCCCCCGAGAGCGTCGCGAAGTCCGCCGACGCGAGGAACGACGCCTGCCGGTGTCCGACCGTCCCGGCGAGGAAGATGTCGGCACCGAAGAACTGCGCGATTCCGACGCCGGTCGCGAACACGCTCCACAGAACGAGCGACCAGGCGGAGAGGAGCACGTCACGCGACCGGCGCAGGAGCAGCGGCACGCGACGGTGCGAGCAGCGCGTACTCCGCGAACTTCGCCGCGGTCACGGCGTGCGTGCGCCAGGCGTACGCGGCTGCATGGTGACGGCCGAGCCCGACTTCGACGAACATCCACGCGAGGAAGAGCGCCAGCACCAACCAGAGCAACCGACCGGGCTTGAGCGGGGCAAAGCCGTGTCGAATGCCCTCGAACAGCGCGACGACGACCACCGCGAGCACGGCGAAGTCCGAGAGGTACGCGTTGATCGTCGTCGAGCCGAACCCGACAGCGACGCCCGGCTGGTAGGAGACGTGCAGGAAGAGGATCGGGATCGCCGCGGCGAGCACGACCGCACCCGGCGATACGCCTCGGTTCGCAAACCTGGTCGCCAAGGAGACCGGCGACTATACCCTCGCCTGATGCGCCGGCTCTTCGTCCGCCGTTCTCTGACGGCCGTCGGCATCTACTCGTCCGTCGTCCTCGGCTTCCTCGGCACGGTCGTCGCGACGCAGGAGTTCAATTCCACTCGCGTCTTCGGTGACTACGCGACGGTCATCTTCGCGACCGGCTTTTTGCAGTCGCTCTTCGACCTCACGGTCGAGGAAGCGCTCGTGAAGTACGGCTTCCGCTACTCGACACGGGAGGACTGGGGCCGCTTCAGGCGACTCTTCTCGAGCGCGCTTGCGGTTCAAGCTCGCCGGGTCGCTCGTCGGAGCGCTCGGGCTCGTCGTGTTCTCGCAGATCGCACCGCACCGGCTCGAGATCCCCTGCCTGCTGGCCGCCGGCATCCCACTCGGGCAGTCGCTCGAGGGCCTGGCGGGCTCGATGCTCTATCTCCGGGGGCGCTACGACATTCGCTCGCTGCTCCTGACCTGGTCGATGGCGCTACGGCTCGCCGGTATCGCGGTCGGAGCCCACTTCGGGCTTGCGGAGGCGATTGCCGGCGTGCTCGCCGCGCAGGTGGCGTCGACCGCCTCGGTCGGCGTCGTGGGCTTGGTCGCATTCCGCCGCTTCCCGAGCGCAGCGTCGCGGCCGCTGGGGGAGGAGCGGCGGGAGATCTTCTCGTTCATCCTGCAGTCGAGCGCGGCCACGGGAATTCTGTCCCTGCGCGGTGGGCTCGCGCCGCTCTTGCTCGGAGCGGTGACGAACACGAGGCAGGTCGGCCTGTTCCGCGTCGCGCAGGCGCCACAGTCCGGCTTCCAGGCGCTTTCGGCGCCCGCGCGGATGATTCTTCTCACCGAGCAGACGCGCGACTGGGAGAAGGGACGCCAGTCGGTCGTGCTGCGCGGCGTACGCCGTTACAGCCTCATCGCGTCCGGAGTCGCGCTCGTTGCCGTTCCGCCGCTCCTGATCTGGATCCCCGACATCATCCGGCACGTCAACGGGCCTGAGTACGTCGGCGCTGCATCGGCGGCGCGCCTGCTCATCCTGGCGGCCGCCGTGCAGCTCGTCGTGGGCTGGACAAAGTCGTTCCCCGTGACGATCGGGCGGCCCGGTCTGCGCATCCTCACGCACGGCGTCGAGACGATCATCGTTCTCCCACTGACGCTTGTCTTCGGCGCGTTGTGGGGCGCCGCCGGCGCGGCGGCCGCGGTCCTGGTCGGGATGTGCGCGTTCGCGATCGTGTGGGCGGTCGTCTTCCTGCGCATCGACCCGGAGGACATCGGCCCTCCGACGCCCGTCGTCGATCTCGGGCCGGCGCTCCCGTGAGGGTTCTCGTCGTTTCCGGGATCTGGCCGCCCGACGTTGGCGGTCCCGCGAGTCACGCGCCCGACGTCGCTGCGTTCTTGCGGGCGCGTGGCCATGCGGTCGAGGTCCTCGTGACCGCGAGCGCCGCGCCGGCGCCGGAGGCGTATCCGGTGCGCTGGATTCCCCGCTCGCTGCCGAAGGGGGCGATCCACGTGCGCACGGGACTCGAGGTCGCGCGCCGGGCGGCACGCGCGGACGTGGTCTACACGACCGGCATGTTCGGCCGAAGCGCGTTTGGCGCGCGGCTCGCCCGGCGCCCGTACGTCATCAAGCTGACGGCCGATCCTGCGTTCGAGCGTGCCCGTCGCCGCGGCATCGTCGGTGGAGATGTCGACGAGTTCCAGCGCGACGGCAGCGGTGCTGCCGTCCAGCTGCTTCGCGTTGCGCGCGACCTGGAGCTCAAGGGCGCGGCACACGTGTTCACGCCCAGCGCGTACCTCCGCGAGCTCGCACTGTCGTGGGGCGTCGATTCGGAGCGCGTGTCCGTGCTGCCGAATCCGGCGCCGCAGCTGCCGGCTCTACGGCCACGCGACGAGCTGCGGCGCTCGTTCGGGATGACGGGGCCGGCGCTGGCATTCGCCGGCCGGCTGACGGCGCAGAAGTCGTTGCGTGTGGCGCTCGAGGCGATTGCCGCCGTCGACGTCGGTGACGCTCTCGATCGCCGGTGACGGAGATCAGCAGCCGGCGCTCGAGCGGGACGTTGCGGAGCTCGGTTTGACCGAGCGCGTGCAGTTCCTCGGTGCGCTGCCGCGCGAGCGCGTCGTCGAGCTCTTTGCGGCTGCCGACGCGTCGATTCTCTCGTCGACGTGGGAGAACTTTCCGCACACGGTCGTCGAAGCGCTCGCAGTGGGCACACCGGTCATCGCGACTGCGACGGGCGGCGTCGGCGAAGTCGTGCAGGACGGCGAGAACGGCCTGCTCGTTCCGCTCGGTGACTCCAAGGCGCTCGGCGATGCGATCCGCCGCTATTTCGGGGACGAGGAGCTTCGGCGGCGGCTACGCGAGCGGGCCGCGCCGTCGGTCGAGCAGTACTCGCAGGAGCGCATCTTCACCGAGCTCGAACAAACGCTCGTGCAGGTCGCGCGTACCCTGGCCCGGTGAGTAAGCCCCGCGTCCTCTTCGTCGGCCGAACCCGCTACCGGCTGCCCCTCTCGCCGGCGCTCGCGCGGAAGTTCGACGCGCTGAATCGCGAGTTGGACGTTCGTGTGCTCGCATCTGCTGCTCCCGGTTCGCCGTCCGGCGATGCGACGTTCACCCTCGTGCCGCCGTTCCGTCCGCGGTTGCTCGACGGAGTCAGCTACTGGCTGGCGCTCCCGGTTCGCGTCGCGCGGCTGCTGCGAGCCTTCCGCCCCGATGCCGTCGTGTGCCAGACGGCATACGACGCGGCCGCGGCGCTCCTGGCGCGACGGCTCTCACGCATTCCGGCCCGGATCATCGTCGAGGTACACGGCGACTGGCGCACCTCGACCCGGCTCTACGGCTCGGGCGCTCGGCGGCTGCTCGGCGGGCTTGGCGATGCCGTCGCGGCGGGCGCCCTACGACGGGCCGATGCGGTTCGCACGGTCTCGCCATTTACTGCGCGCATTGTCGGCGAGCTCGGGCTCGAGCCGACAGGCGACTTCCCGGCCTACATGGATCTCGATCCGTTCACGGTGCCGCCGGTGCCGCTGCCCGACGTTCCGGTGGCGCTCTTCGTCGGCGTTCTGGAGCCGTACAAGAACGTCGACGGCCTCGCTGCGGCGTGGCGAGCTCGCCGCGCCACGTGTCGAGGAGGCCTCGCTGCGGCTCGTCGGCAAGGGAACGCGGGTCGACGTTGCGGAGGCGCTCGTGCGCGACCACGGCGTCCGGTGGGACGAGGAGCTGACCGCGGAGGAGGTGGCTCGCGCGCTGGACGATGCCTGGGTCCTCGTGCTGCCTTCTCGCTCGGAGGGAATGGGCCGGGTGCTCGTGGAGGCGTTCTGCCGCGGGCGCGCCGTCGTCGGCACGCGCGTCGGCTCGATTCCGAACCTGGTCGTCGACGGCGTCTCCGGCCTCCTGGTCGATCCCGGCGATACCGACGCCCTGGCCGACGCGCTCGTCCGCGTTCTGTCGGACCGGGCACTTGCAGAGCGGCTCGCGGCAGGCGCGCGAGCGGCCGCCGCTCCGTGGCTGCAAACGCCCGAGCAGTACGCGCAGCGCATGCGAGAGCTCGTCGCGTGAGGATCGTCTTCGCGACGCAAGCCGCCGATCCGGAGCACCCGGTGCTCGGGGCGACGCTTGCCAAGATCCGCGCTCTCGCCGCGCGGGTCGACGAGGTTGTCGTCCTCGCCGACTCGTTTGTGGCGGAAGCACTACCGGAGAACTGCACTGCGCACAGCTTCGCTGCACCGTCGCAGGCGGGCCGCGGCGCGCGGTACGTCGGCGCGCTGGCGCCGGAGCTGTTTCGGAAGCCCGTGGCCGTTCTCGCGCACATGTCGCCCATCTTCGCGTTGCTCGCGGCACCGCTCGCGCGCCCGCTGCGCGTGCCGCTGCTCCTCTGGTTCACGCAACAAGCCGCCGGCCCGTCGCTGCAGGCGGCCGAACGCGTCGTCGATCGCCTGCTGACGGTCGACGAGCGGAGCATTCCTCTGCGCTCGTCGAAGGTGCGCGCCATCGGGCACGGCATCGACGTCGCCGCCCTGCCCTGCGTCCCGCTGCGGCACCCGCCGCTGCGGCGTCTGCTCGGCCTCGGCCGGTACGCGCCCGTAAAAGGTTGGGAGACCGTGCTGCGCGCGCTGACCGAGCTGCCAGATGCGACGCTCGCGCTGCACGGCCCGATGCTCACCGACGATGATCGCGCCGAGCTGCCGCGGCTTCAGCGCGCTTGCGCGCGAATTGGACGTCGACGCTCGCGTCTCGTTCGGAGCCGAGATTCCGTACGCGGAGGTCCCGCACCTCTTCGGGCTTGCGGACGCGGTCGTGAACGCAACGCACGGGAACGCGGCGGACAAGGTCGTCTACGAGGCCGCAGCCGCCTGTTTGCCGGTGTTCGCCGCATCACCGGTATTCGACCGCCTCTTGCCGGATGAGCTGCGCTTTCACGGCGACTATCCGAGCTCTCTTGCGGAGCGGATCCGCGACTATCAGGGCGGCGCCGGCTCGGAGTTGCGGGAGCGCGTGCAGGCCGAGCATTCGGTCGACCACTGGGCGGAGCGCGTCCTCGAAGAGGCCGGCGCATGACACCCCGTGTGCTCTTCGTCTCGCGAGAGCGGTTCCGGTTGCCGCTCGACGGCGCCCAGAAGCGGAAATGGGATGCGGTCGCACGCGTCGTCGACCATCGCGTGCTGGCAGCCGCACCCGACGGCTGGCCGACGCAGAACGAACGCTTTCACCTGACGGCGCCCGCGAGCCCTCAGGCGCTCGACGGTGCGCTCTTCTACGCGCTGCTGCCGTGGAGGATCTGGCGCGAGCTGCGGCGATTCCGCCCCCAAGCGGCTCTCGTCCAGGGAGTGCACGAGCTCGTTGCGTTTCTCATCGCGCGGCGCGTGGCCGGCGCCCGCACGAAGGTCATTCTCGACGTGCAGGGCGATTGGCACGAGGCGACGCGGCTGTACGGCTCGCCGCTACGGAGGCTCCTCAACCCTGTGAACGATGCGCTTGCACCGCTCGCGGTGCGCAGTGCAGACGCGGTGCGCACGGTCTCGACGCAGACGACCGGTCTCGTGCGCGCGCTCGGCGTCGAGCCTGCTGCAACGTTTCCGTCGTACGTCGACGCCGAGGCGTTTCTGGCGCGCCCGCCCGCGCCGCTGCCGGAGCGGCCGCGCGCGGTCTTCGTCGGCGTCCTCGAGCGCTACAAGGCCTTCGACACGCTGGTCGAGGCGTGGCGCCGCGCAGCGCCGCGCGTTCCCGACGCAACCCTGCAGATCGTCGGCGACGGCGCGATGCGCGACCGCGCGCGAGCGCTCGTCGACGGGTTGCCTGAACAGACCGAATGGTCGGAACGTCTCACCGCCGAAGAAGTCGCGGCGGCAATGGACGGCGCGTGGCTCGTGTGCCTCCCGTCGCGCTCCGAGGGCCTGCCGCGCGTCGCGCTCGAGGCGGCTTGCCGCGGCCGCGCGATCGTCGGCGGCAACCGGGCGGGAATTCCCGACGTCGTCCACGACGAGGAGAACGGCCTGCTCGTCGATCCCGACGACGCCGAAGAGCTCGCCGACGCGCTCGTGCGGCTGCTGTCCGACCGGCAGCTCGCGCAGGCGTACGGCGACGCCGCCCGGCGCACGGGCGAGGCGTGGGGCGTGACCCCGGCCGAGTACGCGGCGAAGGTGCGGGCGCTCGTTGATTCGGTACTCGCGGGCTAACCTGCTCCCGTGCGCGAGCAGATCAAGCAGCTGTTGAAGAACTCGGTCTACCGGGCGATCGGCGAGACGGCGAACGGGCTCGGCGCGGTCAACGGCGACGAGCGCAGCCTCCGCGTTCTCATGTACCACAAGGTCAACGACCTTCCCGGCAACCGGATGTCGATGCCCGTCTCGCTCTTCGACGAGCAGATGGCGCAGCTCCGAGAGCTCGGGTACGTGGCCGTCGATCTCGATGCCGTGCTCGCCCACTACGGCGCGGGCGAGGCGCTGCCGAAAGGCGCGGTGCTGATCACGTTCGACGACGGCTACCGCGACAACCTCGAGAACGCGGCGCCGGTGTTGTACAAGCACGGCTATCCGGCGGTGCAGTTCGTGCCCATCGCGTACGTCGGCGATCGGCAGCCACTTCCGCACGAGGAGCACCTCGCCGCGAGCGGCGTGCTCAACCCCACCGTCGACTGGGAGGAGCTCGGCGAGCTCGAGCGCCTCGGCGTGCGCATCGAGTCGCACGGCATCAGTCACCGGCCGCTCGCCGACCTCGAGCTCGACGAGGCCGCGCGCGAGATCGCCATCTCGAAGCTGCGGCTCGAGGAGCGCCTCGGCCGGCCCGTCCGCGCGTTCTCGTACGTGAAGGGCTCTGAGGCGCACTACAAGCAGGTGCATCTGAGCCTCGTGCGCCAGGCCGGCTACGACGTCGCGTTCACGGCCGTCTCCGGCGCGAACTCACCGGCGAGCGATCCACTCGAGCTGCGGCGCTACAACGTCGAGCCGTACTCGCCGCGTACGTTCGAGCTCGTCCTCGCCGGTGCCTGCGATCTCATCGCCGTCAAGGACACGGTCACCGGCACGCGCGCGCGGCGCGTCTTCAACGCGGCTCTCGGCACGTCTTCCAAGTGATCGTCGAGCCAGCGGGGCGCGACGAGTTTCTCGCGCTGATGCAGGAGTCGTACGGCAACGCGATGTCGCCTGCCGAGTTCGACTGGTGGTTCGATCGCAACCCTGCCGGCCCGCGGATCCTCAACGAGGCCCGCGACGACGACGGCACCGCGCTCGGCGTGCTCGCGATGTCGTGCGCGCGGATGAGCCAGGGTCTCGCCGCGTTTGCGGTGCACGCGGTGACGACACCGGCCTCGCGCGGCCGCGGCGTCTTCTCGACGCTCGAGCTGCACAACGAGCAGGAGGCTGCACGCGCGGGAGCATCCTGGGCGCTCGGCTTCACCAACCCGATGGCCGGGCCGATCCTCGTCGGGAAGCTCGGCTGGGAGGACGTCACGTCGCTTCGGATCTGGGTGCGCCCGAAGCGGCTGCGCAAGCGTGCTCAGGGAGCGCTCCGGCACACCGGAGTCGGCGTGTTCACGGATCGCGTCGGCTACGACGCGCATCACCTCGTGCGCGACGCCCGCTATCTCAACTGGCGCTACGCCGACTCGCCGCGCCCATACCTGCGTGTGGAGGACGGCAGCGGCTGGGCGGTCGTGACGCACTCGGTCTGGCACGGCTACTCGTCGGCGGTCGTATGCGAGGCGGTTGGGGGAGCGAAGCTCCTGCGCATGTGCGTGCAGGCAGTCGACGCCGACCTCGCCGTCGCGATGGTCAATCCCGGCGAGGAGCGGACGTATCTCGCCGCGGGCTTCGTGCCGACGCCGCGCAAGATCCGCTTCATCGGCAAGCGGCTGACCGACGACGCACCGGAGCTGCCAAAGCGGCGCGACGCCTGGCATCTCACCCTCGGCGACCTCGATTTCTTCTGATGCGCAGGCTGATCTTCGCGACGCAGAAGCTCGATCCGGACGATCCCGTGCTCGCGGCGACCGTGCCGATGGTGCATGCGCTTGCAGCGCGGGTCGACGAGCTGGTGGTGCTCTGCGACTCTGCGGTGCCTGCGGCGGTTCCGGGCGAACGCTCGCGTGAGGGAGTTCGGCGCGCGCACGCAGGCTGAGCGAGGCGCGCGGTTCACGGCGGCGCTGGCGCGCGAGTTGAGGCCGCGTCCGATCGGTGTCGTCGCTCACATGGTTCCGTTGTACGCGGTGCTGGCGGCTCCGCTCGTACGGCCGCTGCGAATTCCGCTCGTTCTCTGGTACACGCACTGGAAGAGCCACGCCGTCGTGCGCGCCGCCGAGAAGGTGTCCACGGCCATCGCATCCGTCGACCGGCGCTCGTTCCCGCTCGCGTCGCCAAAGGTGTATGCGATCGGGCACGGAATCGACGTCGACGAGTTCACGTGTACAGATGCTCCCGGCGGCGAGCAGCTTCGCGCCCTCGTGTTGGGGCGCTACTCGCCGGCGAAGGGGCTGGAGACGATCTTGCGCGGCGCCGAGCTCGCGGGCGTCCAGGTCGAGCTGCACGGTTCGGACGAGAGCTTCGAGCAGTACAAGCGTGGGCTCGGGCCGATCGCTGGCGCGGCGGAGCTCGGCGGACCAGTGTCGCGCAGCGAGATTCCGGAGCTCTTCGCGCGGAGCCACGTGCTGATCAACAACATGCGCGCGGGCGCACCCGACAAGGTCGTCTACGAAGCCGCCGCGTCGTGCCTGCCCGTACTTGCGTCGAATCCGGTCTTCGACGATCTGTTGCCGCCGGAGCTCCGCTTCGATCGCGACGACCCCGAGAGCCTGGCAGAGCGGCTGCGGACGCTCGATCGCCGGCGGCGGCCGGAGCTTGCGCGAGCTCGTTGCGCGCAACCACTCGGTCGAACACTGGGCCGACGGCCTGCTCGCTACGGTTGAGCGAACGTGAAAAGCGACACGATCCTCCATCTGCAAAAGGTCGCGGGCATCTCCGGCTCGGAGGCGCACCTCCTTTCGCTCCTGCCGCGGCTGCGAGAGCGCGGCTGGGACGTGCGGATGGTGATGCTGCACGAGAACGAACCGGGAGCATGGGACTTCGCCGCTGCGCTGCGCGCGCGCGGCGTGCCGCTCGACGCGATCCCGCTGCGCGCCGACTTCGATCCGGTGGCATTCGTCAGGCTCACTGCCTACCTCATGCGGATGCGGCCGGCGATTCTGCACACGCATCTCGTTCACGCCGACGCGTACGGATTGCTCGCCGGCACCGTGGCGCGCGTTCCGCTCCGCTTCTCGACGAAGCACGGCTTCAACGAGTTCCGCGAGGCTCCGTACTTCGGTCTCGCAGATCGTGCATTCGGAAGCCTGGCGCACGTCCACATCGCGATCTCGCGCGGTCTCGCGCGGTACCTCGAGGACGTCGAAGGCTTCGACGACGAGTCGTTCGAGATCGTCCACTACGGCATCGATCCGAACGGCGAGCCGGTTCCGTACGCAGGAGACGTGCCGCGGCTGCTCTGTGTCGGGCGGTTGATCCCGATCAAAGGTCACATCGTCTTGCTGCGAGCGTTCGCCGAGGCGCGGCAGCAGCTGCCGAATCTCGAGCTCGAGATTGCCGGCCGCGGCCCGCTCGAGCCGGCGCTGAAGGCGCTCGCTCGCGAGCTCGACATCACCGACGCCGTGCGCTTCCTCGGCCAGGTATCGCCGATCCAGTCTGCGATCGAGCGCGCCGCGGTCGTCGTCGTCCCGTCCATGGGCGAGGGCTTCGGCATGGTGGCGCTCGAGGCGATGGAGCGTTCGCGTCCCGTGATCGCGGCGGCGATCGGCGGCCTCGGCGAGCTCGTGCGCGACGGAGAGACGGGCCTCCTGGTACCCGCCGGAGAGGCAGCGCCGTTGCGCGATGCGATCCTCAAGCTCGCCGGCGACCTCGACCTTGCGCGGGAGATGGGCGCAGCCGGGCGGCGCCGGGCGCTCTCGCGGTTCCTGCAGAGCTTCTGCACCGAGCGCACCGAGCTCTTGTACGAAGGCGCGCTCGAGCGCGCGGCCTAGAGACGGCTCAGCCGACGATGTAGCGGTCGCGAAGTGCCGTGTGAGCTTCTGCAGGGAGTACGCCGGCGTCAAGCAGCTCCTCTACCGTCGCGGAGGCGAAGGTCGATCGGTCGGTGAGGAGATCTGCGTAGCGGGTGCATGCGTCGGCGAAATCACCGTTCCCCGCGGGGTAGACGACGACGTAGCGGCCCCAGCTCCACAGTCCGCTCTGATGCTGCAACATCGACAGCAGCAGCAGGTGCTCGAGGGACGTCACAAGCAGGTCGGTCCGGTCGACGGCGTCGACAGCCCCCGCCGCGAAGATGCCTGCTCTTTCGGCGACCTCATGCTGCCGTTGACGGCCACCCGGCTTCGCGGTTGCCGCCTTGGCTCTGTCGTGGTAGTTCACGTCGACGCCGACGATCCCCTGCGTCCCGTCTCCGAGATCGAGGACGAACGCCGCATCGAACGCCCGGAGGCTCCCGAGGTACGACCAGTCGAAGCGGCCGGGCGAGTGCGCGAAGCGGACGTCACACACCGTTCCAGGTGCATCAGGCCACCAGGTGCGAACGGCCCGGTCGGCCAGCCGGAGATCGGAGGCCAGTTCGCCGAAAAGGTTGAACGTCAGCGCCGGCGCCCAGAGGAGGTCGGCCCATAGGCGTTGGTGATCGAAGCTCTGGTGGGGCTCGGTGATGGACGTTCGCGCCCTTGCCGCGTCGAGGGCGCACGGTGTGACGAAGTTCGCCCCAGTCTTCCGGGCGTAGGTCGAGCGGGAGGCGGCTTCCGACGAGCCGCACCGACTTGTCACCGGGTTTCGGCGCAATCGGCTGCGAGCCGACGGGATGCCCCTTCGCCGCACGCCACTGCGCTTGGTGGTAGCGCAACCGTCGCCGAAAGTCGGTCATCTGCGGCCGGCCGGGAACTCGATCTTCGGCTTCCCAGCAGTGGAGAGCCTCCAGCTTCTCCCTCGAGAGCGTCTCGCCCACGTCAGCCGAGGATCGAGCCGTAGAGCGCGGCGGTGCGATCCGCCATCCGTGCCACCGAGAAGTGTGCGTGCGCGCGCGCAAGGCCTGCGGAGCCGAGCTGCGGACGCTCGAGAGCCTGCTCGACCGCACGCACAAGCGCCTGAACATCGTCGGGTGGTACCAGGAGACCAGTCTCGCCATCGACGACGAGCTCGGGGAGCGCGCTGACATTGGTGGCGACGACGGGAAGGCCCGCAAGCATCGCCTCGAGCACGCCGAGGCCGAAGCCCTCCCAGCGCGCGGGGTGCACGAGGACGACGCCGCGACCAAGCCAGGCTGCCACGTCTGGCACGCGTCCGAGGAGGAAAACGCGCGCCTCGACGTCGAGCTCCCGCGCCAGACGTTGCAGCGCGGCGCGCTCGGGACCTTCGCCGAGTACGACGAGCACCACGTTGTCGGGAAGCTCCACGAGCGCGCGGATCGCAACGTCGATGCCCTTTTGCTCTGTCAGGCGCGCGACCGCGACCAGCACCCTGGCGTGTTCCGGAACGTCGTCGGGCGGGTTGACGCCCCAGGCGTCGGGGACGTCATCGAGGCCGTAGTGGATCGTCTCGACCTTGTCCGCCTGCACTCCGACCTGATCGACGGTGAAACGGTGCAATGCATCCGTGATCGTGACGATCCGATCGGTGAGGCGCGACAGCCCGCGCTCCACGAATCGGAACGGGCCGACGCGGAACGGATCGTCGTTGTGTTTCGTCGAGACAAGATGTGTCCCGCGTAGACGAGCGGCGAGGCCGCCGTAGACGTCGGCGTGGACGAGATGGGTGTGCACGATGTCGGCGCGCAGCGTCCGCGCCAGCCGCACGAGCAGCAGCGGGTCGAAGTCGCGCGGCGACATGATCCGCACAGCCGGCACCTGGAGTGCACCGTAGAAGTCCGCTGCGTCCCAGGCGGGATCGTCGAGCCCGACGAAGATCGGGTCGATGCCGCGCTCCGCGAGCGCGGGCAGAAGCGTAAGGAGGTGGCGTTCCGACCCGCCGATCCCGCGGATCCGGTGAACGTGCATGACTCTCATCGAGACCGCACCCGTTCCGCGAGTCGCGCGAGGGCAGCCGCCGCGAGGGTGGCGAGCAGGAAGTCCCAGGCCACGCGGTACCGCGTCGCGCCGACGAAGACGAGCGCAACCGCGGTGTTGTACGCAAGCAGCGCGAGTGCCAGCGCGACGAAGGCGCGCCGCGCGACGAAGAGCCCGGCGAAGGCGAGCGCGTAGAGGATCCACATGTACACGGGCTCGACGATCCGGCGCCCGACGTCGAGGTTCGTTCCTGCGCCGGGGCGGCCGCTCGTCTCGAAGACGCTTGGTTGCCAGAGCAGCTTCGCGGAGAGGGCCGCGAGCTTTGTCTTGTCGCCCGGGTGGTCACTCATCCAGTCGAGGGCCAGGTTCTCGTAAAAGGTCATCGCGAGGCACTCGTCCGGGTGCAGCTTCACGCGGCCGTTTGTTTTCACGTACAGGCCGTGGGCTTCGTCGGGCGTGAGATAGCCGGGGTGCGGCGGTCGGGGCGGATGCCGTCCGACGTTGTCGATCCACTGGCCGGAGGACAGCAACCCGTAGGTGCGAGGGTTGTTCGCCTTCCACATTGCCCGCCCGTCGGTCGTGATTGCCCAGCAGCCGACGTCGACCTTGTTGCGAATCAGCCAGGGCGCGACGATGACTCCGGCACCGACCAGCACGAGTCCGCACACGAGCGCGCTCGCGCGGGCGCGGGGGAGCCGGAACGCGAGGTAGGCCGCGCAGAGAATCGGCAGAAAGACGAGCCGGCTGTTCCCCAGCAGCGCGAGCCCCGTCACGACGCCGAGGAGCGCGGCGAGCTTGCGTGACCCGTTCTCGGCGACGATGAGCGTCAGGAGGACGAGTGCAGCCGCGCAGACCTGGTCGACGATCTCGCGGTTGACGTGGACGTCGTGCCAGATGAGATACGGATTCAGCGTTGCGATCGCGGCGCCGACGAAGCCCGCACGCGGTCCGACGACCCGCCGGCCGATCTCGTAGACGAGCGCAGCGGTGACGACCGCGAGCACGATCTGCGAAATGCCGATCGACCACCCGGAGCGCCCGAAGATCCAGTACACGGGGATGAGGAACCAGCCGTACAGCGGCTGCGTGTACGCCGACGGCTCGCCCGGGATGAGACCGTACGTCCCGTGCGCGACGAAGAGCTGCGCGAAGAGGTCGCTCTTCTCCGCGTTCGACCCGGTGATCACGCTGCGCACGTGCAGAAGAACGCCGAGCCGCGGAGCCGCGCAGACGAATGCCAGCGCGCTGTAGGCGACGCGCCTGCTCACGCGGGCGTTGGAACGTGCTCGTCGACGTGAGCGCGTTGCCACAACTCGAGCATCACGAGCGTCCAGAGCCGGTGGCCGTTGTCGGCGCGGCCCGCACCATGGTCGTCGAGCAATCGCTCAACGGCCGCGGTGCGAAACCAGCCGCGGGACCGGGCAGGGTCGTCCAGCAGGAGGTCGCGGGCGAGCGGACGCAGCTCGTCTCGGAACCACGCAGCAAGGGGAACGCCGAAGCCGCTCTTGCCGCGGCCGGAAACGCTCGGAGGAAGATCGCGTGCAAACGCGCGCCGCAGCGCGATCTTCCCTTCGCGCCCGCGCCGCTTGAGGTGGTCGGGCAGCGCCAGACCGAGCTCGACGACGCGCTGGTCGAGCAGCGGGGAGCGCAGCTCGAGCGAGTGCGCCATGGATGCGATGTCGGACTTCGGCAAAAGGTCGCCCGGCAGGTAGGTCTCGATGTCGAGGCGTTGCAGTCCCGTGATCCCCTGCGGGACGCCGCCGCCGAGCAGGAAGCCGGGCGACAGAAGTGTCCCGATCTCCGCTCTCGCATCATCCGACCACAGCTCCCGGCGCTGCTCGAATGTGAGCACCTCCATCAGGCGTCCGTAGCGCTCGAGCCCCGGTACGGTCGCGGCATCGAGAAAGCGTGCGGCGCGGAATGCCGGTGAGCGCCGTTCACCTCGACCGGAGGGGAGCGCGCGCAGAAGTCGCGCTCCGGCGGCTGCGGCCGGCGCCGGCACGCGCTCGGCGAGGCCCATCGCCGTGTAACGCTCGTAGCCGGCGAAGGACTCGTCTCCTCCGTCGCCGACGAGTCCGACTGTCACCTCGCGCCGCGCCGCCTCGCAGATGAGAAAGAGTGGTAGCGCAGCTTCGTCGCCAAGCGGCTCGTCGAATGCGGCGGCGAGGCGCGGAAGCGTGGCGGCGGCGTCCGGCTCGAGGACGATTTCTTCGTGGCGGGTCCCGTACCGGTCAGCCACCGCTCGAGCGAACTCGCGCTCGTCGTAGCGCTCGTCGGCGAACCCGACCGTGAACGTTCGGATCGGCTCGGCCGACAATTGAGCCATCTGCGCGACAACGACCGCCGAATCGAGACCCCCCGAGAGCAACGCGCCGAGCGGAACGTCCGCGACGAGCCGCTTGCGCACGGCCTCGGTTACCGTCTGCCGCACGCGCTCGAGCCACTCGTCGTCGGTTGCTGTCTGCGTGTCGGCTGTCGGCTCCCAGTAACGCTCGGTCGTCACGTTCTCGCCTTCGAGGATGAGCACCGATCCCGGCTCGAGCCGTTGTACGCCTCGTACCCCCGTGCGCGTCCCGGGGACGTACTGGAGCGCCAGGTAGGCGTCGAGGGCGGGCAGGTCCGGCTCGGCGCGGAACCGGGGTAGAGCGTGGAAGGCCTTCAGCTCGGAAGCGAACGCGACCGTTCCGTCGTCGAGACGCGTCCAGACGAGTGGCTTCTTGCCCAGGCGGTCGCGCGCGAGCACGAGCCGGTTCCGAGCGATGTCCCAGAGTGCGATCGCGAACATGCCGTCGAGCCGCTCGACAAAGTGCGGGCCGAGCTCTTCATAGAGGTGCGGGATGATCGGCGTGTCTCCTCGACCGCGCACCTCGTGGCCGAGCCTGTCGAGTTCCTCCCGTAGCTCGGGAAAGTTGTAGAGCTCACCGTTGAAGACGGCGACGACTGTGCCGGACTCGTTCGCGACGGGTTGGTAGCCGAGCTCCGGATCGATCACCTGGAGCCGCTGATGTCCGAGCACGCAGGAGCCGAAGGCGTCGGTCGAGCCCTGATCGGGACCTCGGTGACGGATGCGCGCCCGCATGTCGTCCACGAGCAGCTGCTGCGGTTCGCCTGACGGCGAATAGAGTCCGCAGATCCCGCACATGCGCCACAGTGTGCCTAGCCACCCAGTCGCGATCGTCTCCTGTCATCTCGAGCAGCCGCTCCGCGACGATGTCTGGGCCAGGTTCGACGAGCTGCAGCGCCGCCGCCCCGGCGGATTCGACGTGATCGCGCTCATGCGCCCGCCTGATGTCGCATACGGCGAGGACGTCGAACGCTGGCTTATGCGCGCGCGCATTGCGGCACGACGCGGTCCGTTCGGGTTGCACACGCATTGGACGAGCCCGACGCATGCACGGCCGAGCGGCGGCAATCCAGCCGAGCGGGTGCAGGAGGAAGTGGAGTGGATGCGCTCGCAGCTGCTCGAGCCTCAGTACTTTTGCGGCGGCGGCTGGTACACGGATGATGCAGTGCGCCGCACCGTGCGCCAACTCGGGCTTGTCGATTGCACGGAGCGGGGAGCCCTCCCGCAGGCGGGCGTGCTGCCGACAACGCATTCACTGGGACAGCTCGCGCGAGCAGTGCTCAGACCGTTACCCGCGTACGTGCATACGTACTTCCACGACTACGACTTGCTCGATCCGAGGCGCCGTCTCGCGCTCGTCACGGCTCTGAGGGTTCTCGGCCGCCGTCGCCGGCCCGGCGACGCGCTCGGACTCGCTCGTTGAGCTCGACAAGCGCACGAGCGGCGAGCAGCGCAATCAGGAAGTCCCACGGTACGCGGTAGCGCGTTTCGCCGACGAACAACATCGCGACGAGCGTCTGGTAACCGAGGAGCAGAAGCGCGAGCGCGGCAAGGAATCGCGGTACGAGGAACAGGCCGATCAGCCCGAATGCGTAGAGCACGACCATGTACGCCGGTTCCGCGGTCGTGCGCAGCGTGTCGAGCCAGCCGCCCGCGCCTGGCCGGCCGCGCGTTTCGACAACGGACGGCTGCCATAACCATTGCGCGTCCAGTGGCACGAGCTTCGCCTTGTCGCCTGGATGGTGAATCCAGAACGAGATGACCTTGTGCTGGAACTCGGTCATCTGCGCGCACTCGTTGTAGGGCACGACGACGCCCGTCTTCTTCCAGTGGTCGAATACGTCTTGCGGCGTCGGCGGGAACGACTTGGGCTGCGGGACGTGATCGATCCAGCCGCCGTGCTTGAGCGTGACGTACGTATTCACGTTGTTCGCCTTCCAGAGGGCGCGCGCGTCGGTCGTCACCGCCCAGCAGCCGACGCTCACTTTGTTCCGGATGACCCACGGCATCACGAGCAGCGCGGCGCCGGCAAAGAGCGCGGCAGTTGCAAGCAGCGTGCGCCGCGACACACCGCTCCGCCACAGCAGGTAGGCGCCGAGCAGAAGGACGAGCCCTTCGAGCCTGACGTTGCCCAGGATGCCGAGCCCGATCACCGCGCCAAGCGGCGCTGCGCGTCGCCAGCCGAAGCGCTCGGACGCGTGCAACGTGAGGTACACGGTCGCCGCGGCGAGCAGGTGATCGAGGATCTCCCGGTTCATGTGCACGTCGTGCCAGACGAGGTACGGGTGCACTGCGACGATCAGCCCGGCGATCAGGCCGACAGTCGGCGTGAGCCAGCGCCTGCCGATCTGCCACACGATCAGGGTCGTCACGACCGCCACACCGATCTGCGCGATCCCGACAACTTCCCAGTGCCGGCCGAAGATCCAGTACAACGGCACGAGAAACCAGCCGTAGAGCGGCTGCGTGTAGGCGGAAGGATGCCCCGGAATGAACCCGTAGGTCCCGGTGGCGAGGAACGTTCGGGCGAAGTCGTCGCCCTTGTCGGTGAACGACGCGAGGATCACTCCGCGCTCGTGCAGGAGCGCAACGAGGCGCGGCAGCGCCGTGGCCAGAACGAGGAGAAGGGCGGCGCGGCGCGTGCGCACGGGATGCTCACACTAGCCGAGTACAATTGTCGCCTTCGTGGCGACCAAGCCCCTCGTCAGTGCCACCGCGTCGGACGATGAAGCGCGGCCCGAGCCGATCGGCCTTCCGAGCGACATCCGTCAGGCGCGGCTTCTGCCCTCGGCCAGCCAGGTGCGCGCGCTCATCCGTCGACTCGCGAGCATCGTCGCGCTCGTCGCGATCGACGTCGGCGGTCTCGCGGGCGCGCTCTACCTCGCGCTCGTCGTCAGGGAGCTGTACTACGGCACGCGGCCGGTCCTCTGGGGTCTGCCCTGGAGCGCCGAGGCGAAGTGGCTGCCGTTCCTCTCACTCGTGACGGTGCTCGTGTTCTGGCGCGGCGGGCTCTACGCACAGCGCGAGCAGCGCGCAGGCGCCGGTCGTGTCGTGTCGTCGCTCCTGCTCGTCACGGTGATCACGCTCGCCTTCGCGGTCGGCACGGGCTACCAGCACACGACGTTCGGCCTCTACGTCACCGCATTTGTTCTGTCGGTGATCATCATCACCGGGCTGCGCGCGGCGTACGAGCTCGTGACGCGAGACATGTGGCGCCTTGCGGGCGTAAAGCGGCGCGCGGTGCTGCTCGGCTCTGGCGAGCGGCTCGAAGACCTCCGGCGCGCGCTCGGGCAAGGCCGAGGTGGGATCGACTACGAGTTCCTCGGCGCGGTCACCGACGACGAGGGTGAAGGGCAGGGTGCTACCGGTCCTCGGCGGAGTCCTCGACCTGCCACTCGTGCTCGAGCGTCTGCACCCCGACGAGCTGATCGTCAGCGGGGTCGATGTGCGTGACAGGGATCTGCTCGATCTCGTCGAGCATGCGAACCGCGCGGGCGTCAAGGTTCGCGTTGCGCCGACGACGATGGATCTTCTCACGCAGCGAGTCGAGTACGTCGCCGGCCAGGGCGTGCCGCTCTTCGAGTTGCGCCCACCGGTGTTCGCGGGTCTCGACTGGGCGACGAAGCGCGTGTTCGACGTCGTCGTCAGCGCGGCAATCATCGTCGTCGCGACGCCGCTCTGGCTGCTCACTGCGCTCGCGGTCAAGCTCGGCTCGCCAGGCCCGGTGTTCTACCGCGATCAGCGCGTCGGCCTCGGCGAGCGTGAGTTCGGGATGTTCAAGTTCCGTTCCATGTACATCGACGCAGGTGCGCGTCAAGCGGGCCTCGAGGGAGCGAACGAAGCATCGGGCCCGCTGTTCAAGATCAAGGACGATCCGCGCGTCACGCGCGTCGGACGGTTCCTGCGCCGCTACTCGATCGACGAGCTGCCGCAGATCCTCAACGTGCTGCGCGGCGAGATGTCGCTCGTCGGGCCGCGACCGTTGCCGCTGCGCGACTACGTGATGCTCGAGGACTGGCATCGCAAGCGCTACCTCGTGCTGCCCGGCATGACCGGTCTCTGGCAGGTGTCGGGCCGGATCGAGCTGACCTTCGACGATCTCGTCCGGCTCGACTTCTACTACCTCGAGAACTGGTCGATCTGGCTCGACATCTCGATCCTCGCGAAGACGCTGCCGGCGGTGCTTGCACGACGAGGGGCCTATTAGCACCGCTGTCATCGTCGTCGCTTACAACAGCGGCGATGCACTGATCCGCTGTCTCGATTCGCTTGCCGGCGAGGACGTCGTCGTCGTCAACAACGGCCGGCAGGGACCGGAGATCGAGAACGCGGCCGGCCGAGCCAGGGTGATCGAATCCGACAACGTCGGCTTCGGCGGTGGGTGCAACCGCGGGGCTCGCGAGGTCGATGCGGATGTGCTCGTCTTCGTGAACCCGGACACCGTCGTTCAGGCTGGTGCAGTAGCGGCGCTCGCCCGCGCACTCGAGGTGGCTGACGTCGGCGTCGTCCAGGCGCGCCTTCGTCTGCTGAAGGAGCCCGAGCTGCTGAATTCGAGCGGCAACGTCGTGCACGTGAGCGGACTCGCGTGGCCAGGCGGCTATCTGGATCCTGCCGGCACCCTCGCCTCGCCGCAGGAGATCGCCTACGCGAGCGGAGCGGCCCTCGCGATCCGCCGCGAGGTCTTCAGCGAGCTCGGCGGCTTTACGGAGGAGCTGTTTCTGTACCAGGAAGACCTCGAGCTTTCCTGGCGGGCGCACCTGCACGGATTGCGTGTGCTCGTTCTGCCCGACGCCGACGTCCTGCACGACTACGTGCTCGAGCGCCCGGCGCGGCAGAAGGAGTACTACCTCGAGCGAAATCGCCTGATCGTCGTCCTGACGGCGTTCTCCGGGCGGTTGCTGTTCCTGCTCGCGCCCGTCCTCCTCGCGGTGGAGGCCGGAATCGTGCTCGTCGCGTGGCGGCAGGGCTGGCTGCGCGAGAAGGCACGCGGGTGGGCCTGGCTCGCGCGCAACCGCGCCTGGCTCGCAGCCCACCGGCGGGAGACACAGGGGCTTCGGCGCGTGAGCGATCGCGACCTGGCGCGCTTCCTGACGCCGGTGGTGGATCCGCGAATGCTCGAGCTTCCGCCGGGCGTCGCAGCACTCAACGGCCTCGTTTCCGCGTGGTGGCGCGGCGTCCGCGTCT
Source organism: uncultured Actinomycetes bacterium (assembly GCA_963707525.1). Classification (GTDB taxonomy): domain Bacteria; phylum Actinomycetota; class Thermoleophilia; order Gaiellales; family Gaiellaceae; genus Palsa-739. Next base: position 328,394 of record CAVPQJ010000003.1, read on the forward strand.
TCCTCTGACGCTACCCTCATGCGCGTGAGCGAGACCGTCGCAGCCGCGGCGCCGCCGTCCGTCGATCCGCGCTTGCGCGAGCTTCGCCGGGTGGCGATCGTTCCGGCTCTCAACGAGGAGCACACCATCGGCCGCGTGATCGATGAGCTGCGTGCATTCGACCCGGGGCTCGATGTCGTGGTCGTGGACGACGGCTCTCTCGACGGCACGTCGCAGGTTGCGGCTGCGAAGGGCGCACGGGTGCTTCGTCTTCCCTTCAACCTCGGCATCGGCGGCGCCGTGCAGACGGGCTTTCGGTTCGCGTTCGAGCACGGCTACGACATCGCTGTTCGTGTGGACGGCGACGGCCAGCACGATCCGGCGCAGCTCGGGCGTGTGCTCGAGCCGCTGTTACGCGGTGACGGCAGACATCGTCGTCGGCTCCCGCTTCGCAGCGGACACATCGTCGGGCTATCGCTCGTCGCGATCTCGCCGCCTCGGGATCCGGTTGCTCGCGTGGACCGTGTCGCGCATCGTCGGGCAGCGATTGACGGACACGACGTCGGGCTTCCAGGCCCTCAACAGGGAAGGCATTGCGCTGTTCGCGCGCGACTATCCGCACGACTACCCCGAGGTGGAGGCGACGGTGATGGTCTTCCGCCATCGTCTGCGCCTGCTCGAAGTTCCGGTTGAGATGCGCGAGCGCGGCGGTGGACGCTCCTCAATCACTGCTCTCCGCTCGATCTACTACATGGTCAAGGTGCTGCTCGCGATCTTCGTCGGGCTGTTCCGTCGTGACGTCGTCCCACCACGGGAGGGATCCGAATGACACCGCTCGCCGTCTCGATTGCCGGTGCAATCGCGTCGTTCGTCCTCGTACTCGTCGTGCTCGAGCTGATCCGCAGCCGCCGTCTTCGCGAGCGGTACGCACTGTTGTGGCTCGTCACCGGTATCGCGTTGACGATTCTCTCAGCCTGGCGCGAAGGCCTGAACACGATCGCGGGCTGGTTTGGCGTGCGCAGCTACCCGCCGGCGGTGCTGTTCGCGGTGGGGCTTCTGTTCATCCTCGCCGTGCTGCTCCACTACTCGACCGTGATCTCGCGGCTCTCCGATCAGAACGTCGTGCTCGCACAACGCTTGGCACTGCTCGAGCAGGAGTCGCGCGCTAGCGCATCAGGGTCGTAGGCGTCGTTGTAGGGGCGGCGCTCACGACCGTCTCGCCACGCTCGACGATCTCCTCGATCAGATACAGCGGGCGCTGCTTCGTCTCTTCGAAGATCCGGGCGATGTACTGGCCGACGATGCCCATTCCCAGCAGTTGAATGCCGCCGAGCAGCAGGACGACGGCGAGAACCGACGTCCAGCCCTGGGGTGCGTTGTTGGTGAAGAAGCGCGTGTAGAGCGTCCAGCCGAGGACCCCGGCGCAGAAGACGATCATCACGAAGCCGATCCGCGTGAGCAGCCGAATCGGTGCGACCGAGAACGACGCGATCCCGTCGGAGGCGAGCCGAAGGAGCTTGGCGAGCGGATACTTCGACGAGCCCGCGAAGCGTGCGTCCCGCCGATAGGTGACGCCGACCTGGCGGAAGCCGATCCAGCTCGTCATCCCGCGCAGGTAGCGCGCGCGCTCGGGCATTCGCGCAAGCGAGTCGACAGCCCGGCGCGACAGGAGCCGGAAGTCGCCGGTGTCGGCGGGAATGTCGGTCGCGGCGAGACGCCGGAAGAGGCGATAGAACGCGGCGATCGCCAGCAGCCGCAGGCGCGACTCGCCGTCACGGCGTCCGCGCACCGCGTAGACGACGTCGTAGCCCTCCTGCCAGCGCGCGACAAGGTCTGGGATGAGCTCCGGCGGATCTTGGAGATCGGCGTCGATGAGGACGACAGCGTCGCCGCGCGCCGCGTCGAGGCCGGCTGTCAGCGCTATCTGATGACCGAAGTTCCGCGACAGCTTCAGCAAGCGCACGTGCTCGTCGCGGGCCGCGATACCGCGTAACAGCTCCCACGACCCGTCCGTCGACCCGTCGTCCACGAGCACGATCTCGTAGTCGCCCAGAGAAGCGAGTGCACGCGTTAGCCGCCGCCAGAACTCCTCGACGGAGTCGCGCTCGTTGAAGATCGGGGCTACGACAGAGAGCATGGCTTGAAACCTAGAACGGAACGGCGTCGGCGAAAAGAAGATAGGCCGAAAGCGCGAGCGCCGCCAGCCCGGCCAGCTCGTCTTCCTCGACCGCGGCGAGCGCGAGCGGCCAGAGGGCGTACCACGGCCGGAGCAGGCTCGAGGTGAGACATAGCGCCGTCGCCGCGAGCGAGAGTCGTGCCCGTCCCGAGCGCCAGGCCGAGCGCATGAGGGCGAGATACACGGCCGCGAAGGCGAGCGCCCCGACCGCGACGGCGTACCGATGGCGCAGGCCGAGCTGGGTGAGCCAGTGGACACCGCCGATCGTCGAGCTCTGGTGCGCTCCTGCGACGGTCGCGGTCACCCAGCGCGGGCCGACGATCGCCGTCGCGGCGACTACCACGATGACCGCGGCGCCGATGAGCCCGAGCCACCAGCGCTTCGGAGCGCGAAGCCGTCGCGCCGCGAGCTCCAACGGCAGCAGGATCGCCGGCACGGCCTTGAATGCGCTCGCGATCGGCCAGGCAGCTCCGCCGCGCGCCGCGCTCGGCGCTGCGACCCCGAGCACGAGGAGCGCGATCATCCAGGCGTCGCTGTGGCCGCCGCCGGCGTAGTGGAGCGCGACCAGCGGGACTCCAACCGAGCAGCGCCACCGCTGCTGCGTTGCGGGTTCGGCGTGCGACGAGGAGCGCGGCGCCAAGCACGCCGAGGAGCGCCAGCACGCGGTAACCGAGCTCCGCGCGGTGGGACGATGAGCCGGCGGCCGCCGCCGGTGCGGTTGCGAGCGCTTCCCAGGCGGGGCCGTACGGCGCGGTCTCCGTGCGCCAGATCTCGGAGACGTGGTTGTACGCAGGATCGGACGGATAGTCGCCGGGTGTTGCGCGGTACGGGTTTGCGTGATGGACGATGGCGATGCGCGCTTCAGACCAGTACAGGTAGACGTCCTTGGAAAGAAGCAGCGGCGCGGCGAGCGGCACGGTCTGTACGAGGACCGCGGTGATGACCGCAGCCCGCAGCGACAGGCCGCCCTTGCGCGCGATCCAGGTCCCGGTTGCGTAGAGCGCGAACGCCGCGACGACGCCCCACGTCCAGAGTGCGTGCCACGGCTGGCCGGAGGGCGAGACCGGCGAGACCTCGGACGGGGACGCGTGACGCGCAGCGACCACCGCCGCCGCGACTGTGAGGACGAGGCCCGCCGCGATCGCGAGCACCAATGTGCGCGAGTTTCGAGCGTTCACGTTGGCGTGCGCGTCACGGCTGTTCCGCCCTCGACGGTCTCGCCGACGACGAACAAGGGACGCTGTTTCGCTTCTTCGAAGATGCGCCCGACGTACTGCCCGATGATGCCGAGTGAAACGAGCTGCATGCCTCCGAGCAGCAGCACGACGATGAGCAACGACGTCCATCCTGCAACCGCAGTGTTGGTGAAGACTTTGATGTAGACGGTCCAACCGAGGACAACCGCGCAGAACGCGACGAGCACGAAGCCGAGGCCCGTGACGATGCGAATCGGCGTCGTCGAGAACGACGTCACGGCGTCGAGAGCGAACCTGATCATCCGGCGGGTCGGGTACTTCGACTTGCCGGCGTAGCGAGCGTCACGCTCGTACTGCACGCCGGCTTGCGGGAAGCCGAGCCAGCTCGTCATTCCACGCAGGAAACGCGCGCGCTCCGGCATGCGTGCGAGCGCGTCGACGGCGCGCCGCGACAGGAGCCGAAAGTCCCCTGCATCGGCAGGAATCTCGATCCTCGTCATTCCACGCAAGAGGCGGTAGAAGATCGAAGCCGTCGAGCGCTTGAAGAACGTCTCGCCTTCGCGCCTCGTCCGGAGCCCGTAGACGACGTCGAAGCCCTCGTGCCATTTCGCGACCAGTAGCGGAATCAGCTCCGGCGGATCCTGGAGGTCAGCATCGATGAGCACCACCGCATCGCCGTGCGCGGCCTCGAGCCCGGCGGTCAGCGCGGCTTGATGCCCGAAGTTTCGCGACAGCCTCACCAGGAGGAGATGGGGATCGCCCGGCGCCAGAGCGAGCATGTGCTCCCACGAACGGTCAAGCGAGCCGTCGTCGACGAGGACGATCTCGTAGTCCCCCAGCTCGGTGAGCACGCTCGTGAGCCGCCGGTGGAGCTCTGGGATCGTCTCGGCCTCGTTGTGGATGGGGGCGACGACGGAGATCAACGCGCCACTAGCGTAATCCGAGGTAGTACACGATGTTCGGGTGCCACTTCCGATAACGGAAGCGAGCGTTGAAGCGCTTCTGGATCGGTGGATCGACCCAGAACGCACGGCCGATGGCCGCGACGCGAACGTGGTACCGGTCGAGTTCGGCAACCACCTCGGCCGGGGTGAGATCGCCGACTCCGAGCCGGGTGAACGATGTGTCGACAAAGTCCGGCACGAGCCTGCGATGCGCGTAGTACGCGAGGATCGGGATGTCCGTTGCAACGACCTCGTCGGGCTGCGCGTTGGTGCGCAGCCAGCCGGCCGCGACGTGGACCCACGCGGGCTCGGCTTGCAACCGGCCGAGCTGCCGGTGCTGCTGCACCGTGCCTGCAACTACGAGCACGGCCGCGACGAGCAGCAGCGGAACTACCGCCTCGCGTCGCAGCCGTGAGGCGGCGAGACCGAGCGAGGCGCCCGCGGCCGGCGCGACGGCCACCGCCAGGATCACGAGGTGATGGTCGAGGAGCGGCTTCATGGCAAGGATGAACGCGCCTGCACCCGGCACGAACAGCCACAACGCTCCGAGCAAGCGCCGGTTGGCGCTGCGATCGAACACGAGCCAGAGCGAGCCGAGTGCACCAGCGAGCACGAGCCAGGCGAAGGGCGTGTGCCAGTTGAGGAAGTGCAGGAGCCGGTGGACGTTCACGTGCCGGTTCCAGTGCGAGCTCGCCAGCGCGGATGTGTGCTGAGAGATGACGCCGCGTGTGATCGCGTTCAGCTGATGCCGAAACGCGATGGCTTCGACGCCGGCGGCAGCGATGACTCCGAGGAGCGACCACACGATGAGCCGTCTTCGCATCAGTGCGATGGCAGCGAGCGGAAGCACGACGGTCGCGGCGGACAGCTTGACCGAGAGCGCGCACACGAGCACGACACCTGCAAGTACCGCGAGCGCCCTCGAGCCTCGCTCGCTGAACGCCCAGAGCGCGACCGCCAACGCGACGAGCGCGAACACTGCGGCGGGAGTGTCAGCCTCGATCTGGGTTGCTTGCAGCGGGTACGGCGGCGCCACCAGCAGGAATGCCGCTGCGCCGAAGGCCGGTAAGCGCCCGAACCGGCGTCCGCAGGCCCACGCCGCCACGACGCCGATGAGCGAGACGACGAGCATCCCGATCCGCACGCCGGTGACCGAGTTGCCGAAGACCCAGGCGAAGAGCCGAAGCAGGCTGTACCAGCCCGGCGGCTGGTCGGGGTAGACGTCGTGCCCGAGCCGGTAGCCGTGGCGGAGATCGGTGAGCGCGGCGAGGTAGTTGCCCTCGTCGTAGTTCGTCGCAGCGTGGAGTGGGATCGAGAAGATCCATGCGGCGACGGCAAGCAGCGCCGCGAGGGCTGTCGCCTCGAGTACCGCCGGGCGAAGTCGAACGAGCGTGCCGAGACGACCGGCCAGCTGGTACTGGCGCGACGGAGCGACGCTCACAGCTTTGGGTCGCGGTCGAAGCCGTGCAGATCCCGAACGAGGTAGAGCGGGCGTGCCTTCACCTCGTCGTAGATGCGACCGACGTATTCGCCGACGACGCCGATGACGATGAGCTGGATCCCGCCGATGAACGAGGTGACGAGAACGATCGTCAGCCAGCCCGGCACGAGGAACACGCCGGCGAGCTTCGTGATGAGGGTCGCGAGGCCGAAGAGGAACGCGAGGCCCGAGACGACGAACCCGAGGTCGAGCGCGAGCCGCAGCGGCGCGGTCGAAAAGCTGACCAGGCCGTCGGTCGCGAGCCGGATCATCTTGGGCAGCGTGTACTTCGAGCTTCCCGCGAACCGCTCGGGGACGGCGTACGGAACGGCGATCTGGCGATGGCCCAGCCAGGCGAACATCCCACGGACGAAGCGGTTCCGCTCCGGCATGGCGCGGAACGCGTCGACGACACGGCGGTCCGCGAGACGAAAGTCGCCTGCGGCTGCAGGAATCTCGACCGTCGTCAGCTTGCGGAGCATCCGGTAGTACACCCGCGCTGTGATGCGCTTCAGCAAGCCTTCGGGGCGCTCGGTCATGACGCCGTAGACGACGTCGTACCCCTCACGCCAGCGCGCAGCGAGCTCCGGCAGCAGCTCGGGCGGATGCTGGAGGTCACCGTCCATCACGACGACGGCGTCGCCCCGCGCGAGCTCGATCCCCGCGGTCAGCGCCAGCTGATGTCCGAAGTTCCTGGCGAGGTGAATGACCTTGAAGCGCGGATCGCGACGATGCAGCTCGAGCATCAAGGGGTAGCTCATGTCCGTGCTTCCGTCGTCGACGAGGAGCACCTCGACCTCACCGTCCAATTGCGGGAACACCTCGTCCAGCCGGCGGTGGAGCTCCTGCAGTGAGTCCTGCTCGTCGTGAACGGGGATGACGAGGGAGTAGGTCGGATCCGGCTCCACGTCAGGGCACTCGGACAGCGACCGGCGGCCCGAAGGAGTAGATGTCGCCGTAGAGCGGGCTGTTGAGCCAGTTGGCGGCGAGCCCGAGGCGATACGTCCACGTGCCGGGGCCGGGTTTGTCGACCCAGCTTCCTCCGTACCGTGCGCCGAGGTCGTCCATTGCGAGCAGGCAGTTGTCCGCGGCATGGGGAACCGGCGTGCACGCCGCCCCTCCGTTGGGCGCGCTGGACCGCCAAATGCGGTAGAAGACGTTCGTGCCCGCCGGCTGCGAGTCGCGCCAGCTCAGGCGGACGCGGCGACCCACCGGCGCGGCGGTAAGCCGGAGTCCCGGATCGACGCTGCGCAGGAGGCCAAAGGCCTCGTACGCTCGAGGTTGCGGCCCATGGACCGGCGACGCGGCTGCAGTGAGAGCGAGCGGGTAGAGCGCGAACACCGTGGCGCCTGCGCCAAGCAGCGCGAACCGTCGTCGTGCGCTGATTCGAGGTGGTGCCGGCTGCGCAGCGTCGAATCGTGCACGCCGGCGTCCAGGAAACAGATAGACCAATGACGCAAGCAACAGGATGAATGCCGGATACGAGGCCATCATGATCCGGAAGACGCTGGCGTCGTCCGTGCTCGCATTGGCGTACGTCGCTTTCGTGAGGACGAATGCGGCGAACCAACCGCCGACCACGAGAAAAGCCGTGAGGGAGCGGCGGCTCAGCCCGATGAGACCGGCGATGACGAGCCACTCCACGACGCGCAGGCTCCAGAAGTGCTCCTTGATGCCGAGCAGGTTGAGATTGAGCTTGTGCCAGTTGAGGTGGATGTATTTGTGCAAGGGGTTGAAGGCCACCAGGTCCTGGTGTGCGCCCAGCGCGAGCTTCGTTCCACCCTGAGCGTGGAAGAGCGGGAGGTAGCCGAGGCCGCGGTACTTCCAGAGCGCGAGCGCCGCAATGGCCGGCACGAGCCCGGCGAGCACGTACGCGGCGCCGATGAAACGGCGTCGGTAGAGGATGGCGAGAATGAGCCCGGCCACGAAGACCGAGTTCGACGGCTTGATCGCGATCGCGATCCCGGCCGCGAGGCCGGCTGCAAGGGCCTCCACCGTGTCGGGTCGTTCCAGCACGCGAAGTGCGAAGTAGACGCACACCAGGACGGCAACCATGGAAGGAAAGTCGGCCATCGCGGTCAGTCCGAATCCCTGGGGGAGCGTCAGTTCGGTGTAGCGCTGGTGGTAGAGGTAGTCCGTGAACTTGATGCCGATGAACGGCACCGCAAGCCACAAGAAGACGGCCCAGTACGCGAAGACCTTGCCGCCGATTCGCTTCGCGATTCCATAAATGCAGAGCAGCGCCACCGGTGCGAGCACGAGCACGTTGAAGAGCACGATCGCCGGCAGCGCCGGCACGAGCGTCGGGCCGCCGAGCGCCGCGATCGGAGCGAGGAGCGCCGGCCAGCCGTTTCCGACGAATGAGACCGGAATCTGGCCGTGCGAGAGCAGCCAGCCGCTGTCGTAGTACCAGAGCTGGTCGCCTCCCTGGTAGAAGAGCCAGCCGTTGTGGCGGACCGTGAGCGCAAGCGCGAGCGTCGTGATCCACTGGATTGCGATCGCGGGGATGAGCAACTTCGCCGGGCGCACATCTTCGAGCCACGCGCAAACCCGCGGGAGCGTGTCCCACGCGCGACGGCCGACGTCGACCGCGTACGTCGTCACTCTGCCGCCGCTTCCGCGAGCTGGTGTGCGCGGTACCACTCAACGGTGCGCTCGAGCCCTGCACGGAAGGGGGTGCCGGCGCGGAAGCCGAACAGCTCTTCGGCGCGCGAGACGTCGAGCTGGCGGCGCGGCTGGCCGTTCGGCTTGGTCGTATCCCACACGATCTGTCCGTCGTAGCCCGTCAGCTCGGCGGTCAGCTCGGCGAGCTCGCGGATCGAGATCTCCTCACCGGTTCCCAGGTTCACGGGCTCAGCGCCGTCGTAGTGCTGCGCGGCTCGCCAGATTCCGTCTGCGCAGTCCTCGACGTAAAGGAACTCGCGCGTCGGCGAGCCATCGCCCCAGAGCACGACCTCCGGCTCGCCGCGCTCCTTCGCGTCCACCATCTTTCGAATCAACGCCGGGATGACGTGCGACGTCTCCAGATCGAAGTTGTCGCGAGGGCCGTACAAATTCACGGGCATGAGAAAGACCGAATCGAGCTGGTACTGCTCGCGGTAAGCCTGGGCGCCGACGAGCAACGCCTTCTTCGCGACCCCGTACGGCGCGTTGGTCTCCTCCGGATAGCCGTTCCAGAGATCCTCCTCCCGGAACGGCACGGGAGCGAACTTCGGATAGGAGCAGATCGTCCCGAGCAAGACGAGCTTGCGGACGCCCGCGGCTCGGCTCTGCTCGAGCACGTGCGCGCCCATCATCAAGTTCGCGTACCAGTAGCGGCCGGGGTTGGCGCGATTCGCGCCAATGCCGCCGACCTCAGCAGCGAGGTGGATGACGAGCTCCGGCTGCGCCTCCTCAAAGAGGCGCTCGACGTCGGCGGCTTTCGTCAGGTCGAAGTCGCGACGTCGCGGGACGAACGACTCCAGGCCCTCTCCCCGTACGCGCTCGACGAGGTGAGAACCGAGGAAACCGCCGCCCCCGGTGATCAGCACGCGCACCGGCCTAGAGTAGCGTCGGGCACCGATGGCTCTCGCGAACCGAAACATTCTCCGAACACCTAGCGCGCTCCGCAGTGGCGCGCTCACCGGGCTCGCGCAGATCGTGCTCGCGCTTTCGGCGGCCGGTGCCGGTGCGCTCCTCGCCCACAAGTTCGGACGGACCGCTGAGACTGACGGGTTCCTCGGCGCGTACGGCGTCTACCTCGTCCTCGTGCTCGCCGCCCAGGCCTTCCGGATGGTGGTCGTCCCCGACCTCACGCGCGCGGCCGCGGAAGGCAGGCTCGGTGGCGAGAGCCGCGCGTACGCGATCGCTTTTCTCACCCTCGCGGTTCCGGTTTGCGTCCTCGTCGCCGTCTTCTCGAGGCCCCTCGGCGATCTGATCACCGGCAACCTTCCGCCGAGTTCGGCGCACATTGCCGGCCGTGCGCTCGCCGTCCTTGTCCCTGCGGCGTTTGTCCAGCTACTCGCCGCCCTCGCGGCGAGCGCGCTCGCCGCGATCGACAGCTACGGGACCGCAGCCGCCGGCTACGCACTCGGCGGCATCGCTGGGGTTCTTGTGTTCGTCGTGCTCGCGGACGGGCACGGCATCGTGGCGCTGGCGTGGGGTCTGGCCGTGAACGCGGGAGTTGCGCTTGCCGTTCCCCTCGCCGGCTTGATGCGAAAGCACGCACTCGGCGGTCCGCGCGCGCAGCATTTGAACGTCTTCCCACGACTCTGGCATCTGCTTCAGGGAGCATCAGTTCCACTGGCGCTGCAGGGCTGCTATCTGCTGGCACTGCGCTTTGCGGCGCAACTTGGTGTCGGCAGCGTGACGAGCTTCTCGTACGCGTATCTCGCTGCCTCCACCCTCGTTGGAGCAACTGCGTTCTCGCTCGGGCTGATCTCCTCGGCGCCGCTCACCCGGCGCGGCTTCGATCCTGAGGAGGGCGGTCGCCACGTCGTGCACGCGGCCTGGGTGAGCCTCTCGCTTGTCGGTGCTGCGGCCGGTGTGTTCGCGCTCGTCGGCGGCCGCATCGTCGGGTTCGTGCTCGGCAATGCATACAGCGGCAAGGTGGGCCGCCAGTTGGGGCATCTCGTCGTGTATCTCTCTCCGTGGATGGTTGCGTGGGTGGGATTCGCGGTCACCTTCCCGCTCGTGTTCGTCGCAGGACGCCGCAAGGCGCTCGTTCCGCTGGCCCTCCTCGGGTTCCTTGTCTGCATTCCCCTTGGTCTCGGTCTGCGCGCCGCCTGGGGACTCCCGGGGATCGCCGTTGCGATCGGCCTGGCCACACTCGTAATCGCACTCGGCTTGATGGCGGCCGTATCCACTCGTGCCCTCGAGATCGCAGCGGTAGGAGTCGCCCGCGTTGCGCTCGCGGTCGCCGTCGCCAGCGTGCTCGCTTTCGGGGGTCTCTCGCTTGCACTGTCGTCCATTCCGGCGGCGCTGCTCGGGGTCGTCGTGTACGCGCTTGTGATCTTCTCGATTCGGTCGTTCGGCCTCACGGATGCGTGGGCGTACGTGCGGGGACTGCACTGAGTACGCCGCGCGCCATCGTGACGGGCGCAGGCGGCCAGGACGGCTCGTATCTCGCCGAGTTGCTGCTCGATCGCGGGTACGACGTCGTCGGGCTCGTGCGCGATGTTTCGCGCGATTACCCGAATCTCGCGGCCGTGCGCGACCGCGTGCGACTCGTTGAGGCAGACATGCTCGATCGCACCGCACTCACCGAGCTCGTGCAGGAACATGCGCCACGCGAGGTGTACAACCTCGCCTCGCCGTCGTTCGTCCCACGGTCGTGGGAGTACCCGGTCGAGACCGCGGAGTTTGCAGCGGTGGGTGTCACGTCGCTGCTCGAGGTGGTCCGCGCCGTCGATCCGTCGATTCGCGTCTACCAGGCGTCATCGAGCGAGATCTTCGGCGAGCCCGCGGAGACGCCGCAAACCGAGTCGACGCCACTCGGGCCCGTGACGCCGTACGGCGTCGCGAAGGCCTACGGCCACTTCATCATCGGCTCGTACCGACGGCGCTACGGACTGCACGCGAGCGGCGGGATTCTCTACAACCACGAGTCACCGCGGAGGCCACTCGATTTCCTGCCGAGCAAGGTGGCGCACGGCGTCGCGTCGATCGCGGCAGGCAACGACGTTGAGCTCGTGCTCGGCGATCTCGACGCGCAGCGTGACTGGGGATACGCGCGCGACTACGTTGAAGCGATGTGGCGCATGGTGCAGCAGGACGAGTCACGCGACTACGTGATTGCCACGGGCGAGCTGCACACCGTGCGCGAGCTGGTCGAGGTTGCGTTCGGGCACGTCAGTCTCGACTGGCGTGAACATGTTCGCGTCGACGAGTCGCTCAAGCGCGGCCAGGCCGAGCTGCACCGCCTTGTCGGCGATGCTTCGCTTGCGCGCAAGGAGCTGGGATGGTCCCCCTCCGTGTCATTCGAGGAGCTCGTCGCACTGCTCGTAGATGCAGCGCGCTTGGAGCCGGCATGAGCGGTTACGTTCCATTGAACGAGCATCGGCACCGTGCCCACGCGAAGCTGCTCGCGGCGGTTGGAACCGGCAACCGCGTGCTCGACGTGGGCTGCTCGAGCGGCTACCTCGCCCAGCCGCTCGCGGAGCGCGGGAACACGATCGTCGGTCTCGAGCTCGATCCGGTGGCCGCGAGTGCGGCGGAGGAGTTCTGCGAGCTCGTGCTCGTCGGAGATGTCGAGACGATGGAGCTTCCGCTCGAGCCGGGATCCTTCGACGTCGTGCTCGGCGGTGACGTGATCGAACACCTGCGCGACCCCGCTGCAACCCTCGCTCGCCTGCGTCCGTTGTTGCGACCCGGCGGCCGGGTCGTCGTCTCGACCCCGAACGTCGCCAACTGGGCGATCCGGCTCTCGCTGCTCTCCGGGCGCTGGCGGTACACCGACCGCGGGATTCTCGACCGCTCCCACACGCATCTCTTCACGAAAGCGACCCTCGCCGAGACCCTGGAGCGCGCCGGCTACCTCGTCGAGCGGATCGACTTCTCGGTTCCGGTTCCAGGCGATTCCGACCTCCTCGATGGGGTCGGCAGGGCCGTTGGGCGCCTGAGGCCCTCGCTTTTCGCCTACCAGTTCGTGGCCGTCGCCCAAACCCGTTCGTAACAGCCGCTCACTAGACTCCGGCGGCATGCCGGAGGCGGTAGACAGGCCTGCTGACGTCGACCGGGTCTACGAGGAGCTGAAGCGGGCGATCGACCGCGACGCCCGCGACCCGGCGTCGATGCGCGCGCTCGCGGAGCGGTTCTGGCCGGTCAGCGCCGACAAGCCGCTCGAGCAGCGCCCCGGCGCGAAGGGCTGGGTGGCATTCCAGGTCAAGCGAGTCCTGCGCAAGCTGATGCGGTGGTATGTCGAGCCCGCCTTCGCCGAGCAGCGAATCGTGAACGACGCGCTGCTGCGTGTCGTCGACGAGCTCTCGCGGCGCGTCGACGAGCTCGAGCGCCGAACGTGAGACTCGCCGTTTGCATGCCGCAGGTGCCGTTCGAGCGAGGCGGCACCGAGATCTTCGCGGACGGAGTCGTCGCCGCGCTTCGCGATCGTGGCCACGAGGCGGAGCTCGTCACCGTGCCGTACAAGTGGTATCCGGGCGAGCAGGTGCTGACGCAGGCGTTCCTGTGGCGGCTGCTCGACCTCGAGGAGGCGAACGGCCGTCCGATCGACGCGGTGATCGCCACGAAGTTTCCGTCGTACGCCGTGCGCCATCCGCGGAAGGTCGTCTGGCTCCTGCACCAGTTCCGGCAGGCGTGGGATCTCGACCGCACCGAGCTCGGACAGTTCTCCGAGTCGGCCGAGGACCGCGCGCTTCGCCGCAAGGTGCTCGAGTTCGATCGCGTCGCGCTCGGCGAGGCGCGCAAGATCTTCACGACGTCTTCGATCGTCGCCGGTCGTCTGCGTGACTCGACGGGGCTCGACGCGGAAGTGCTCGCACCGCCGCCTGCGCCGCTGGCGTTCCACTGCGATGCGTACGAGGACTTCATCCTCTCGGTCAACCGCCTCGACCGCGCGAAGCGGATCGATCTGCTGATCGAGGCTGCCGCGCAGTCGTCCGGGCTCCGCATCGTGATTGCCGGCGACGGGCCGGATCGCGAGCGTCTCGAGCAGCTGGCGCACGATCGCGGACTCGATGGACGCGCGACGTTCACAGGTCGCGTCAGCGACGTCGAGCTGGCCGATCTCTATGCGCGGTGTCTCGGCGTGTACTACGCACCTGTCAACGAGGACTATGGGCTCGTCCCGTACGAGGCGTTCCTCTCGGAGAAGCCCGTCGTCACGACGACGGATGCGGGGGGGCCGCTGGACATCGTCCACGATCACAAGACGGGGCTCGTCGTCGCGCCGACCGTCGATGACCTTGCGCGCGCGTGCATCTGGCTCCGCGACCACACAGACGAGGCGCGCACCCTGGGCCGCGCTGGGAAGGACATCGCAAGTGCGGTGACGTGGGACTCGTGCATCGACCGGTTGCTCGCGGCGGTCGCATGAAGGTCTCCTATTTCTCGCCGCTACCGCCGAGCACGAGCGGTATCGCCGACTACTCGGTGCTGCTGTTGTCCGCGCTCGAGCGCCTGATCGAGGTCGAGGTCGTGCGTCCCGGGCGCACGCGCCCGGTCGCCGATGCCGATGTCGCTCTCTACCACGTCGGCAACGATCCCGATTCGCATGCGTGGGTCGTCGACGCGCTGCGCCGGCGGCCGGGCGTCGTTGTGCTGCACGACTTCGTCATCCACCACCTCGTTGCCGGCATGACCATCGGCCGCAACGACGGGCACGCGTACCTCGCTGCAATGGAGCGCGAGGCCGGTGCCGCGGGCCGGATGCTCGGCTGGGGCGTGCTCGAAGGCCGCGTGCCGCCGCTCTGGGAGATCCGCCCAACCGAGTTTCCGCTCGCGGCGGAGGTGCTCGACCGTGCGACGGGCGTGATCGTCCATTCGCGTTACGTCGAGACGCAAGCGCGCGAGCACGGGTACGACGGCCCGCTCTGGCGGATCCCGCATCCCGCCTGGGCCACGCCCGACGTCGAGCCGGCGCAGATCGAAGGCTCGCCCCTTTTTGGCTCGTTCGGCCACCTGAATGAGAGCAAGCGCATCCCGCAGGTGTTGCGCGCGTTCGCGGAATTCCGCGCTGAGCGTCCCGCCGCGCGACTTCTGCTCGTCGGTGCCGAGGCTCCCGGCTTCGATCTTGCGGGGCAATTGGAACGGCTGGGACTCGACAGCGAGGGCGTGATCCGCGAGCAGTACGTCGAGGAGGAGCGGCTCTGGGCGCTCATGTCCGCCTGCGATGCCTGCGTCCTGCTGCGGGCACCGACGATGGGAGAGACGTCGGGGAGCGCGATCCGAACGCTGTCGCTCGGCAAGCCGCTCGTCGTCAGCGACGTCGGCTGGTTCGCAGAGCTGCCCGACGACGTCGCGCTCAAGGTGCCGGTCGGCGAGGGGGAGGTTGAAGGGCTCGTCGCCGCGATGCGCCGGCTCGCAGAGCCCGGTGTTGCCGCGCGCATGGGTGAGGCGGCGCGCGCGTATGTCCGCGCCGAGCACGATCTCGACCAGGTCGCCGAGCAGTACGTCGCTGCCCTCGAGCAGGTGGCGGGGTCGGGCGCCGTCGAAGCGAAGATCCTCCGCGCGGTAGCCGAAGCGGCGGCGGATACGGGCGTCGAGTCGGCCCCGCTCGCGCCGGAGCTCGCCGCGCTCGGTCTCGTGAGCCCAAACGGACACGCCTCGGTGTCAGACACCAGGACGGGTCCGCTGCGAACGTTGCCGATCTGGGCTTGGCTCGTCGGGCTCTACGCGGCCGCCGTCGCAGTGCAGCTCTCCCTGGGCCTGCGCGTCGTCTCTCCGTGGATCATGGTCGACGAGCTCGTCTACTCCGACATGGCGCGCAGCTTCGCCGACACGGGCCACTTCGTCCTCCGAGGCGTGCACGCGAACTACGGCTTCGTCTATCCGCTGCTGCTGTCGCCGGCCTACAAGCTGTTCGGGCCGATGACCGATGTCTACCAGTGGGCGCGCGTCATCAACGCGCTCGTGATGTGCTCCGTCGTGTTTCCGACGTATCTTCTCGCGCGACGAGTCGTACGCCCCGGGTTCGCACTCACCGCAGCGCTGTTCGCGATCGCGCTGCCGTCGACTGTCTACATCGGCACGTTGATGACCGAGAACGCGTTCTACCCGATCTTCATGTGGCTCGCGTACGCGCTCGTGCGCACGCTCGAGGAGCCGACGCTGAAGCGCCAGCTCGGGCTGCTCGCGCTGTGCGCGCTTGCGTTCCTCACGCGCGCGCAGGCTGTCGCTCTGTTCGCGGCGGTATTCACGGCGCCGCTTGCCCTGGCCTGGATCGAGCGCGGACGCCCGCGTCGGCTCCGGGCATGGAGGCCGACCTATGGGATCGTCGGCGCCGCCGCCGTGGTCGTGGTCGTCGTCGAGGTCGCACGAGGCCGCTCGCCTGCGCAGATTCTCGGCGGCTACAGCGTGACCACGTCGGGCTCCTATCCGCTGTGGCCGGCGCTCCGCTGGATCCTGTACCACGTGGCTGCGCTCGACCTCTCGCTCTTCGTGTTGCCGTTCGCCGCCCTCATCGTGCTCGTCGCGAACGCGCGTCACCTCGACGGGCCATTGCGAGCGTTCTGCGGTGCTGCCGCAGCGCTCACCGTCTGGCTGACGATCGAGGTCGGCATCTTCGCCTCTCAGTGGTCTCAGCGAATCGAGGAGCGGAACCTCTTCTATGTCGCGCCACTCTTCGTGATCGCGCTCCTGGCGTGGATCGAGCGCGGCCAACCGCGACCGTCACGCGCCATTGTCGCCGCCGCCGGAGTCGCGGCTGCGCTCCCCGGTGCGATCCCTTTCGTCGGGCTGATGAACATCAATTCTCAATCCGACACGCCGTTTCTGCAGCCATGGTGGTATCTCGGCGACCGCATCGCCGGAGTCGGCAACGTCGCGCTCCTCGCCGTGCTTGCGTCGGTCCTCCTCGCGGCGGCGTTCTTGTGGCTGCCGAGCAGGTACGCGCCGACGCTGCCGGCCCTGGTGGCTCTCGGCTTCCTGCTCACGTGGCTCCCGCTCCAGCTCTGGATCCACTCCTTCCCGCGGCTCTCCGCGGCCGCCTACTCGACCGGGATCTATGCGCCGCGTGCGTGGGTCGACAACGCGGTCGGACGGAATTCCGACGTGACGCTCGTCTTCACGGGCGACAACCCCTATCGCGGCTGGGAGAACGAGTTCTGGAACCGCAGCATCCGTCGCGTCTACGACCTGGGGGCGCCTTCGCTCATCTCGGGGCAATCCGAACCGCACGTGACGGTGCGTCCCGCGACGGGAGTTTTGCAGGATCCGGAAGCCAAGCCGGTGCACGTGCAGTACGTGCTCGCCGATCCGGCGGCGCAGATCGTCGGCGTGAAGGTCGCCGAGGACTCGGTCCAGCACATGGCGGTCTACCGCGTAGACGGGCTCCTGCGGACATCGACGTCGATCAGCGGCTGGTACGGGGACTCGTGGACCGGGCCGCGCGTCGACTGGACGAGGCACGCGTGTACCGGCGGTCTGCTTCGCGTCCCCGTGCACAGCAACCCTGTGCTCTTCACAGGCGTGACGCAGCGCATCGCGGTGTCCGGCAGCACCATTCCCTTCGTCGTCCACCTGCCGTCGACAGCGACGAAGACGATCGTCGTCCACCTACGGCCGCGCGGGGGTGTCTGCCACGTCCGCTTCGACATCGCACCGGCGCGGCAGCCGCTGCACGACCCGCGGACGCTCGGCATTCTCGTGGCGGGCTTCGAGTACGTCCCGGCCTCAGGGTGAGAATCGTCCTCGACGTGTCGCCGCTCTCGCATGCGCGCACGGGCGTCGGCAATTACATCCGCGGCTCGCTTCGTCGGCCTTGCCGAGGCGGGAGGGCACGAGGTGATCGCGTTCGCGCCGGCGAGCCGGCGGGGCAAGCGCGAGATCGAGACATCGCTCGACGGGATCGAGGTCGAGCGAAAGCTCCCCGTGCTCCCAGCTGCGCACGCGGTTCGCACAGCGTGGAGCCGCCTCGGCCGTCCGCCGGCGGAACGCGTCGTGGGAGATTTCGACGTTCTCCACTTCAGTGACTGGATGTACCCGCCTCAGCGGTCCGGGATCCGTTCGACGATGATCCACGATCTCGTGCCCGTGCACTTCCCCGATTGGGTGCACGCGCGCACACGACGCATGCACGGTGCGAAGTACAGGAACGCAGCCCGCTCGTGCGACGTCGTGATCGTCAACTCTCGCTTCACCGGGGATGACGTGGCGGAGACGTTCGGCGTTCCGAGTGAGCGGATCCATGTTGCGTACCCAGGGGTCGATCCTGCGTTCACGCCCGAGGGAGAAGGGTTGAACCTGGGCGGGCGGCCATACGTGCTCACGGTGGCGACGCTCGAGCCGCGCAAGAACCTTGCACGGCTCGTGGAGGCCCACGGACGGCTCGGTGGCGACCTCGCGCTCGCGGTCGTCGGCGCAGCAGGCTGGGGGGCGCAGGCGGCGCTCGAGGGCAACGGCATCGTCCGCCTCGGCTACACGCCGCCGGAGGAGCTGCCGCGCGTGTACCGCGGGGCAAGCGTTGTCGTCTACCCGTCGCTCTTCGAGGGTTTCGGCATGCCGATCGTCGAGGCGATGGCGTGTGGCGTGCCCGTCGTCGCTTCGTCGCACCCGTCGATGGACGAGGCAGCTGGAGGCGCAGCGGTACGCGCGGACCCGGAGGACTCCGACGCGATCGCTGCTGCGATCCGCAGCGCGCTCCAACGTCGCGACGAGCTCGTGCCGAAAGGGCTCGAGCACGCTCGCTCGTTCACGTGGCTCGCGAACGGTCGTGCGCATCTCGCCGCGTGGGAGAGCACGAGTTGAACGTCGCGATGGACGTCACGCCGCTGCGACTGACCCAGGCAGGGACCGCGCGCTACATCCGCAATCTCCGTCGACGGCTCGACGTCCGGCCGGTGGCGTTTGGGAGTTCGAACCGGGCATCGGTGCTTGCACGCGAGCTGTGGTGGTACCCCTTCCGCCTCTCCGTGCTCGACGGCAAGACGGACGTCCTGCACTGCACGACGTACTACGGCCCTCTTCGCCCTCGCGTCCCGACGGTCGTGACCGTTCACGACCTCGCGGTGCTTCGGCATCCCGACAACGTTCCCGTGGTGGACTCGGACGTACGCGCCGCTCCTCGTCCCGCGTGTTCTGCGCGCTGCGCACAGCGTGATCGCCGTCTCCGAGTTCACCGCCTCCGAGCTCGAGACGCTCCTGCGTGTGCCGCGCGAGAAGATCCACGTCGTGCCGAACGCGGTCGACGACACGTTCAGTCCCGATGGGCCTCGCGCCGATGGAGACTACGTTCTGGCCGTTGGCACGCTCGAGCCGCGGAAGAATCTCGCTCGCGCGATCGAGGCGGCTGCGCAGATCGGCGTGGATTTGCGCGTCGTCGGCGCGCCCGGCTGGGGCGGTGTCGAGGCGCGCGGAGTGAACGTCACCTGGCTCGGAGCGGTCGACGACGACGAGCTCGCACGTCAGTACCGCGGCGCGCTCTGCGTCGTCTACGCGTCGGTGTACGAGGGCTTCGGCCTCCCCGTGCTCGAGGCCATGGCGTGCGGAGCTGCTGTGGTCACCTCGACGGGCGGAGCGACGGGGGAGGTCGCGGGCGATGCCGCGGTGCTCGTCGATCCGCTTGACGTCCGCGCAATCGCAGCTGGGATCGAAAGCGCGATCGCGAGCCGTGAGGAGTTGCGGGCTCGTGGGATCGAACGCGCGCGCGGGTTCTCGTGGGACGTCGCGGCGCGATTGACGCAGGCCGTCTACGAGGACGCGGCATGAGTGATCCACTCGTCGTCATCGACGCCGACGTCCTTGGCCGGCACCGGACCGGCGACGAGACGTACGTCGAGAATCTGCTCCGCGCGCTCCCCGCCGTCGGATCGGGCCTTCGTTTCGCCGCGATCACGCGCCGTCCCGAGCTCGTGCCGCCGGGCATCGAGCCGATCGCATTGCCCGGGCGGATTCAGGAGCTCCGCATGGCGGTCCGCGTGCCGTTGCTGCTCCGCCGGCTCCGGCCGGCGCTCGCCCACTTCGTGCACTCGCTGCCGCTCGCTTTGCCGTGCCCCGCCGTGCTCACGGTTCAGGATCTCTCGTTCGAGCGCGATCGGTCGCTGATGGGCGCGCGAGAGACGGCGATCTTCCGCTTCGTCGTGCCGCGCTCGGCCCGCCGTGCCCGGCGCGTGCTCGCGATCTCGCAACGCACGAAGGACGATCTCGTTCGTCTGTACGCGCTTGCGCCCGAAAAGGTGGTGGTCACTCCGCTCGCCGCCGATCCTGCCTTTCGGCCAGGCGGCACGCGCGGCGACTACGTGCTGCTCTCCGGGTCGATCGAGGCGCGTAAGAACCCGCTGCTCGCCGCCGACGCCGCGGCCGCGGCCGGGCGCCGCCTGGTCGTCGCCGGTCCCGAGCGGGACCGCGCGCTGGCGGCCGAGTTGCGCGCCCGCGGTGCGGACGTGCGCGGCTTCGTCTCCAAGGAGGAGCTCGTCCGGCTGACCCAGGAGGCAGCGGCGCTGCTCTTTCCGACGCTGCACGAGGGCTTCGGCTTGCCGGTGGCGGAGGCGATGGCCTGCGGCACTCCGGTCGTCGCGACGCCCGATCCGGCAGTCCGAGAGGTCGGAGGCGACGCAGTCGCGTACGCCGAGCCGGCAGAGTTCGCGGCGACGCTCGAACGCGTGCTCGCCGACCCGGAGCCGTGGTCGCGCGCAGGGCTCGAGCGCGCGCGCAGCGCTCTCCTGGGAGCGAACGGCGCGGATCACCGCCGACGTCTACCGTGAGGTGCTCTCGTGAAGGTCAGCGCAGTCGTCATCTCGCACGGGCACGCCGCCGAGCTCGAGCACTCGCTGCCGGCGCTCGCACCGCAGGTCGACGAGCTGCTCGTGATCGCGAACATCCCCGGCAGCTTGCCGGCGCACCTGCCGGAGAAGACGCGCGTGCTCGAGAACGACGTGCCGCTCTCGTTCGCCGCGAACGCGAATCTCGGAGCCGCGCGAACCGAGCACGAGCTCGTCCTGATCGCGAATCCGGACGCCGTGCCGGACCGCGACGCCGTCGCGATCCTGCGCGACTTCATGGCCGCCCGCCCGCGGAGCGGGGCGGCGGGGCCGAAGATGCTCTACAGCGACGGGACGTGGCAGGCGTCGCGCCGCAGCTTCCCGACCGTCGGCGCGACGCTCGTCCGCCGTACGCCGCTGCGTCTGCTCTTTCCGCCGCTGCGCTGGCAGCGGCGCCACTACCTGCTCGACGAGCGCCCCGACGAGCCGGCTCCGGCGGACACGATGCTCGGCGCGTTCATTCTGCTTCGGCGCACGATGCTCGACGAGATCGGCGGCTGGGATCCCGGCTTTCGCATGTATTGCGAGGACATCGATCTCAACTACCGCGCCGCCCGGGCGGGCTGGGAGCGCTGGTACGTCCCGGCTGCGGTCGTGCGTCACGAGTACGCGGCCGTGATCGACAAGAAGTTCCTGACGAAGCACACGCTCTGGCATGCGCGCGCGATGCTGCGCTTCCTGCGGAAGCATCCCGAGCGGCTGCTCGCACTGCGATGACGAGCTGGGACAAGTACGCCGCCAAGGCGCGCGGCTGGAGCGAGCGCGAGTATGCGAACGCGAGCGCGTACCTCTCGCACCGGGCCGAGCTCGTACGAAGTCTCGGCCCCGCGCTGCGCGCAGGCGACATCGTGCTCGATCTCGCTTGCGGCGACGGCGGTCTGGCCGACTTATCTTCCCGAGCAGCGGTACGTCGGCGTCGACGCGAGCGAGGAGATGGTCGCCGCCGGACGCGAGCAGGGGCGCGAGCTCGTCCACGCCGATCTGAACGACTACGCGCCGACCGCGCCGGTGCAGGCGACGACGATCTTCCGCGCGATCTACTACGCGCGCGACCGACGCGAGCTCTTCGACGCACATCGCGGGCTACACGGAGCGGAAGCTCGTGTTCGACCTCAACCCGCGCCAGTATCGGCTGGAGGACGTGCGCGGCCGATCTCCGGGCGGCCGGCTTCGACGTGCTCGAGACGCGGCCGTTCTTCGTGCCGCAGACGCGTGCTGCTGCCGTTGCTCACGCTGCTCGAGCGAGCGCCGCTGCTCGCGCGCGTGCTGCTGCGCTACCGGTTCACCTTGCTGTGTTCGGCTTCGCGCCGGGCGGAAGCTTCGTGAAGTAACGGTAGTCGACCTGTGCGCCGAGCGTGCGCGGGTCGCCGATCCGCGGATCGATGTCCCTCGGGACGAACTTGTTGACGATGACGACACGCGCGCCGAACCGCGTGGCCGGTGTGCGCACCCAGATGATCTCCGTCTTGAGGCGTTTCGCGACCGTCTTCTTGTCGTAGAACACCCTTCCGAGTGCCGGCTCGCGGTACTTCGTCGTGATCGTGGCGAGCTGGACGTGCACCGGCGTCGAGGGCCAGTTCTCCCGCGAGATCCGAATCCGCAGCCAACCCGGTTTCGCCGAGACGAAGCGGAAGTAGCGTGCTGTCGTTCGGTCCGCTCCACCCGTCTGCGTAGAGGCCGCTGCACTCGGCACGAAGGCGGTTCGGCTTCGTGAGCTTGATCAGGCGCCATTCCTTCAGGCTTGCCGCGCCGCCGTTGTAGCGATGGACTGCCGCTACCGACCCGGCGAAGTCGACGCACGGCCAGTCCTCGACTGCGTAGTCGTACACGCGTGCCCGGGATCGTTCGGGTCCGTGCTCCAGTAGACACGGCCGTCAGCCGTCGTGTTCGGCGTGCCGCTCGGCCCCGGCCCACCGAGCGTCGCGTCGAGGCTGTCGACGGTGACGATCGAGCGGTTCCAGAACTCGAGCTCCCACTCCGGGTTCGGGTCGGCGACGCCCTGCGCGAGATAGAGCGTCGGCTTCCGCTTTGCGACGCTGTCGACCCAGGTGAACGGGTGCCGCAGCGTCGCTTCGAGCTGGCGGCTGATCGAGACCGTGCCGGCGGCGGCGGCGATCTCGCCCGTGACGTTCCAGGCGAGGATGCCGATCGCAAGCGGCTGCAGCGATGCCCGTGAGCACCGCGCTCGACCGCCGAACGATCGTCGCTGCCGCAGCGAGACCGACGCCCACGACGAGGATGCCGATCAGGAGCCACTGCGCTGTAACCGGTGTCCACTCGTAGTAGCGGTTCGCCTGTTGCAGGATCGAGAAGCCGAGCGCGTCGGAGTAGAGCTGCACGCCCATCTGAAACGGCGTGCCGACGACGAGATAGAGGCCGTACGCGGCCGCGGCTGCGAGCGCGACGAGATTCACCCGCCGGCGCTCGAGCACGAGCGCCGTGCCGATGAAGAGCAGCGGGGCGATGTAGATGAGATTCCGCTCCTCGACGCGCGTCGCGAAGACCGTCGAGAGGTACGCCGCCTTCATGCCGGTGTAGAGGCCGAAGCCGATGATCCCGGCGGCGGAGACGCAACGAAACATGCGCACGCGCGCGTGACGGCTGCTCGTTCCTCGCCGGGACGAGCGCCGCGAGCCCGAACACGAGCGGGATGACGCCGAGGCCGATCGCGAGCGAGCCGGCGGCCCAGTCGCCGAGCACGAAGATGCGATGCTTCCAGTACGTCGTCACGCGAGTACCACTGCTGCGAGTGGTGGCTCCCGATCCCGCTGACGAGGATGATCGCGCCGGCGGCGAGCACGAAGAAGCCGATGTAGTCGCCCCAGACCCACGTCGCACGGCGGCTCTTGCCCCAGGCGCTCGTCCAGGCTGCGAAGACGAGCGCGAACACGACGACGATCGGGATCATGACGAGCTCGCCGCGGACGAACGGCGCGACGAGGGAGGCGACGATCGCGCCGGCGATCCAGCCGCGGCTGCGCTCGATCAGCGCCTTCGCGATGAGGAAGAAGCAGAGCGCCGCATACGGATACGCCCAGGTCTCCTCGACGATCCACGACGAGTAGGCGAGCGAGGGGATGGCGGCCGCGCCTGCGGCGGCGAAGAGAGCCCAGCCGCGCCGCACGATGAGCCGTGCGAGGAAGTACGTCGGGAAGATCACCGACGTCATCACGAAGACGTCGAGGTACTTGATGCCCGAGTACGCCGTCGCGACGTCGTGGATCAGCCAGACCGGCGCGAGCAGCACCGGGTAGAGCGAGTGGAGGTGGTACGGCTCGCCGCGGCGCGCGGCGTGGCCGGTCGCCGCGATCGAGCGGGAGATCTGCGTCGTCTCGAGCTCGTCCGTGAAGAGCCACGGCGTCACGTGCCGCCACGCTTCGAACGCCGTAGACGATGCAGAGCCAGAGGTAGATGCTCGCGAGCGGAACGGCTGCAAGCAGCCGGTCGGCGATCGTGCGGCTGGGCCGCGGCCGCGTTTCTTCGACGCGCCGCGGGGTTGCGATCGCGCTCACTCGGCCGTCGACGCCGAGGACGACGGACGGGATCGAGATCGGTCTGGCGGCGGACGAACCGGCAGGAGACGTCTGCACGGCCGCACGCCTCGATGACGGCGTCGAGGCGTTCGCGCGGCGCGTCGGGGATCGTCACGAGGACCGCGTCCGGCGCGAGCCGGCCGATCGCCCAGCCGATCTGCTCGAGCGTTCCGACGACGGGAACGCCCTGGATCCGGCGGCCGCGCAGCGGCCGGATCGTCGTCGACGAATCCGACCACGCGCTCGCCGGGCGTCTCGCGGAGCTCGCGCAGCAGGCTGCGCCCGCTGCGTCCCGCGCCGACGATCAGGATGCGCCGCTGCGTGCCGCGCCCGACGAGCGTTCGCAGCGCATGCGCGACCGCGCGCTCCCAGAAGCGCGATGCCCCGATCAGCAGCGAGCAGAGCAGCACGTCGATGAGATACGTGCCGCGCGGGAACCCGTTCCACGATGACCGTCGCGCCAGATGAAGACGAAGGCCGCGACCTCGGACAGCACGACGGCGGAGAAGATGCTCGCCGCGTCGCGCGCGCCGGCGTAGCGCCACACGCCGCGGTAGAGGCCGAAAGCGAAGAAGATGACGTAGCGCGCGACGAGGATCGCCGGCAGCGACAGGTCGAAGATGTGGCGCATCCAGATCGTGCCCGTTCCCTCGACGCGAATGATGTACGCGATCGTGAACGACGCCGTGATCAGCGCGAAGTCGACGAGCACCTCGACGAGGCGGCGCCGGTGCACGAGGAGCGAGCGGATGAACGAGGATGCGCCTTCCGGCGCCGGCGGCCGGTTGACGTCGGCGAGGTAGCTGCCGAACTGCAGGAGGAACGCGAACGTGATCAGCACGCCGGCGAGCGTGATCCGCGTGTCGTCGAGCACCTTGTACGCGAGGCTCGTGAGGCCGAGCGCCGCCGAGACGACTCCGAGCAGGACGACCGCGCGCTTGTCCGAGAGCCCCTGGTAGACGAGCCGGTGCGAGGTGTGGTCGCGACCGCCGCGCGTGACCGGGACGCCCTTCGAGCAGGCGCACGATCGTGACGAGCGTCGTGTCGAGGATCGGGACGCGAGGACGATGATCGGCAGCAGCAGCGTCGCGACGGTCGAGCCGGCGACGGTCCAGCTCGAGGCGAGCCCGAGCGCGGCGAGCGCGAAGCCGAGCACCTGGCTGCCGCTGTCGCCCATGAAGACGGCGGCCGGCCCGCGCAGGCGAAGGTTGTAGCGGCAGGAAGCCGAGGCAGGCGAAGCAGATGCCGAGCGAGAGGACGGCGACGAGATGGCTCGGGTGAACGGTGAAGGCGTCGATCGCGAAGAACGCGCACGCGATCGCGGCGAGCGTGGCCGCGAGCCCGTCCATGTTGTCGAGCAGGTTGAACGCGTTCGTCATTCCGATCAGCCAGAGGACGCCGATCACCGTGGCCGCGACGTTGTTGCTGACGATCTCGACCCGGACGCCGCTGGACGAGGACGAGCGCCGGCGGCGCCAAGCTGCGCGCCGATCTTCGCGAGCGGCGAGAGGCGGAAGAGGTCGTCGAGCGAGGCCGGCGAGGAAGAGGATCGCGCAGCCGCCGAGGATGCCGCCGAGCTCGCGCGAGGCCGGGATGAGGCCGGCCGCGAGCGCGACGCCGACGGCGGCGAGGAGGCCGGCCATGATGCCGCTGCCGCCGAGGAGCGGCGTCGAGCGCGTGTGCCAGCGGTCCTCCTGCGGCGCGGCGACGACGTGACGCGCCGCCGGGGTGTGCAGGAGCCCCCGGATCGTCAGGAGGCTCGCCGGCAGCGCGGCAAGGGCAGCCACGGCGACCGTCACGCAATCAGCGTAACGAAGCGCTGTATGGACGGTGTTTGGGACGCCGGATGCGCTAGGTTGGCGCGATGCGCCGCTGCTCGAGATCCTCCGCTGCCCCTTCTGCCGGAGCTCGCTCCGCGAGGAAGGGGAGACGCTCGCCTGCACCGGCTGCGGGCGCACGTTCGGGCGCGCGCCCGACGGGATCCCGCTGATGCTGCACGAGGAGCTCCCCGGCGCGCGCGAGAAGCTCCGCGAGGCCGAGGGCTGGCTCGAGAAGGCGCGCGCGGAGGGCTGGTACGAGCCCGACGACACGGTCGACGCCGTGCTCCCGTTCGTGAATCGCGAGCTCGGCTGGAACGACCCGAACTGGCTCGCGAACGGCCATTCGTTCGAGGTGCTCCTCGGCCGCTACATCGAGGACGCAACGCGGGCTGCGCGTGCTCGAGGTCGGCGCTGCGAAGGCGTGGGCTGCGCGCTTCTGGCTCGAGCGGGACTGCGAGTTCGTCGCCACCGACATCCTCGTCGACGAGAACATCGGCCTCGGCCGCGGCGCGTTCTACGGCGACTTCGGGCGCGTGCAGGCCGACGGCGAGAATCTGCCGTTCGCCGACGCGACCTTCGACGTGACGTACTGCGTCGCGACGCTTCACCACGCGCTCGACCTGCCGAAGATGGTGCGCGAGATGGTGCGCGTGACGAAGCCGGGCGGCAACGGTCGCCGGTCTCAACGAGGGCATTCGCGGCGTCGGCCGCAGCGCCGACAATCCGGATCAGGCGGGCGAGAAGGAGCTCGGGATCAACGAGCACGTCCACACGGTGTGGGCGTACCTCGGCGCGTTCACTCGCGCGGGCGCGGTCGTGCGCCGGATGGAGCGCTCGGACGGCTGGCCGCCGGTGCCGTTCGGCTACTTCCTCTCGCGCGTGCCGAAGGTCGGGATGACGCTCGGTACGCTCGCGCACCTCAGCGCGGCGCGCTACGCGGGCGTCTCGATCTACGCGCGCAAGCGCGGATGAGAGCGACCTTCGTCTACCCCAATCTCGCGGCGGGCGTCTGCCGGGCGATCGACCGCGGAGAGGAGCCGGACTCGCAGCTGCTCGGTGCGATCTACCTCGGCGCGCACGGCATCGACGTCGACGATCCACGACCCGCTTCTGACGCGGATGCGAGCTGCCCGCGACTGCTTGCTCGCGTCGCGTGGAACGTTGCGCGAGCTGACGCTGCCGCTCGAGCTCGGCCGCACCGATGTCGTCTTCACGCCGCTCGCCACGCTGTTTCCGCCTGCTCGCCGCGCTCGGGCGTCGACTTCCGGTCGTCGTGCATCAACTTCGGGCTCAATCTGATCTGGCGCCGTGCCTCCGCGGCTCGCCGGGCTCTGCTGCCGCGCGTCGCTGCGCCGGCGCCGCGCGGATCGTCTGCCTCGGCGAGTCGCAGCGCGCTGAGCTCGTTGCGCTCGGCACGAGCTCGACCGAGGACACGCGTCGTCACGATGCCACTCGCCGTCGACGAGCGTTGCTTCGCGCCGGTCCCGGAGGAGCCTGACGCGCGGCCCATCGTCCTCACGGTCGGCAAGGATCTCGCGTCGCGACTACGGGACCTTGCGCGAGGCGTCGCGCGGCTCGACGCCGCGTCGAAGCTCGTCGCGCATCCGCGGAACCTCGTCGAGCGTCGAGCTGCCGGCGAACGCGACTTGCGCAGGCAGGTCGGCTTCACGGAGTTGCGCGAGCGTACGCTCGAGCGGCCTGCGTCGTGCTGCCGCAGCGCCGCGACGACGTATCGCCTACGGCTCCGACGGCGGCGGCCTGACCGTGTCTGCTCGAGGCGATGGCGATGGCGACGGCCGATCGTCGCGACCGATCGCGCGATCCTCCGCGACTACGTCGACGACGGCGTCGAGGCGCTGCTCGTCCCGCCGGAGGATCCCGTCGCGCTGCGCGCCGCGATCGACCGCGTGCTCGGCGACCCGGAGCTCGCGCGCTCGCTCGGGCTCGCGGCCCGCGCGCGCGTCGAGCGCGCGCACACCTCGCGCGAGTTCGCTGCCCGCCTCGCCCCAGTGCTCCGGTCCGTCGTCTAGGCTCGCGCGCAGATGAGCACGTATCTCGACGTCGTTCGCTACCGCGAGCTGCTCGGCAATCTCTTCCGCCGCGACCTGCAGGCGAAGTACCGCGGCTCTGCGCTCGGCGTGCTGTGGACGGTCGCGAACCCGATCATGTTGATGGGCGTCTACTGCTCGTCTTCGGCGTCGTCTGGAAGTCGACCGTTCGCGACCGGCGACCACTATCCGCTCTTCCTGCTGACCGGCCTCGCGCTCTGGACGTTCTTCGCCGCTGCGGTGCAGTCGTCGACGCGCTCGATGCTCGACAACGCGAACCTCATCCGCAAGACGCGCTTTCCGCGCCAGCTCGTGCCGCTCTCCGTCGTGTTCGCGCATCTCGTCAGCTTCGCGGTGATGCTCGCGGTGCTGCTCGTCGTGAACTTCATCGCGCTTCCGCGTGTGCGCGCGACGGAGTGGCTCGCGATCCCGCTCGCCGTGCTGTTCGTCGGCGTCGTCTGCGGGATCGCGCTCGCGATGGCGTCGCTCAACGTGCTCTTCCGCGACATCGAGTTCATCGTCGCGGCGCTGCTCGTGCCGCTCTTCTTCCTGACGCCGATCCTCTATCCGCTGAGCGGCTCGCAGCTCGCGAGGCACCACACCGTCGTGCGAGTTCATCCACTGGGCGAATCCGCTCTCGCCGGGGATCGAGGCGGTGCGCGCCCCGCTCTTCGCCGGAACGCTGCCGCACTGGACCGACGCGCTCTATCTCGTCGTCGCGTGCGCGGTCGCGCTCGCGCTCGGCGCGCTCGTCTTCAGGCGCGTCGACGACCAGATCGCGATCGAAGTCTGATCACGAGCCGGCCGTCGAACATCGACGGCTCGTCGCGGTCGGGGCGATACGCCGGCAGGCCTGCGACCTCGTCGTTCGGCTCGAGCCCAGGCAGGAGCGAGGGGCAGACGAGCGGATGCGGGAAGCGCGGATGACGGCCGCCGCCGGGCGCGTACGGCGCGAGCTCCGGCGAGCCGCGCCGCGCCTCGATGGCGCCGCCGACCGCGGTGTAGCCCTCCTCGTGCAGCTCGCGCACACGGGCGTGCCAGTCGTCGCTCGGCTCGGCGTCCTCCGGGAGAAACGCGCGCGCCTCGCTCGCGTCGCGCCGCGCGACGTCGACGTCCTCCTCGAGCGGCGTGTTGCCGAGCTCGGCGAGCCAGAAGCGATGCTCCTCGACGAGGTCGACCGCGAGCCGGTAGCGGCCCGGCGGGATCGGCGCGCGCAGCGCGAGGTCCTGTCGCAGCGACTCGCCCGGCTCGACCGTGCGCTCGAGCGGCGTGCGCATGCCGTCCCAGACGATCGGGTTGCCGCGCTCGTCGAGCCAGTGGTAGCTGAGGAAGAGCCCGTCCTCGGCGCCGCGCGTCCGCCAGGCCGCGGTGCCCGCGTTCTCGACCTCGACCGTCGCGAGCTGGAGTGCGCCTGCCTGTACGGGCGCTCGCTCGAGCGTTCGCCAGCGCGCGACGAGGGGGCCGGAAGCGCTCATTGCCGGGCTAGTGTAAGACCGTGACGGAGCCGCTCCTCGTGCGCGCCGCGCGGCGCGAGCCGGTCGAGCGCACGCCCGTCTGGTTCATGCGCCAGGCCGGGCGGTCGCTGCCGGAGTACCGCGCGATCCGCGAGCGCCATTCGTTCTTCGACGTCGCCGGCTCGCCGGAGCTGTGCGCCGAGGTGACGCTGCAGCCGGTGCGCCGCCACGACGTGGACGCGGCGGTGCTGTTCGCCGACATCATGTCGCCGGTTCTCGGCATGGGCATCGGCGTCGAGCTCGTCGAGGGCGTCGGCCCCGTCGTCGCGCAGGCCGATCGCGTCGGCGGCCGACGTCGCGCGCCTGCATCGTGAGCGAGCCCGACCCGGCGATCCTCGAGGCGATTCGCATCGTGCGCGCGCGAGCTCGACGACGAGAAGGCGCTCGTCGGCTTCTGCGGTGGACCGTTCACGGTCGCCGGCTATCTCGTCGAGGGCAAGCCGTCGCGCGACTTCGCGCGCACGAAGGCGCTGATGTACCGCGAGCCTGAGACCTGGCACGCGCTGCTGGACGTGCTCGCGGAGCAGTTCGCGCGCTACGTCGCTGCGCAGGCTGCCGCAGGCGCCGACGTGATCCAGCTCTTCGACTCGTGGGTCGGCGCGCTCACGCCGCCGACTACGACGAGTTCGTCGCGCCGTACTCCGCGCGCATCCTCGACGCGGTCGACGTGCCGACGATCCACTTCGGCACGGGCGTGACGGAAGACCTGCTGCGCGCGCTCGCGCGCGCGGGCGGTGACGTGATCGGCCTCGACTGGCGCATCCCGCTGGACAGCGGCTGGAACGTCGTCGGCGAGGAGCACGGCGTCCAGGGAAACCTCGATCCCGCCGCTGCTGCTCGGACCGTGGGAGCGCATCGAAGCTGCCGCGCTCGACGTGCTCGCGCGCGCGGGCGGCCGCGCCGGCCACATCTTCAACCTCGGCCACGGCGTGCTGCCGCAGACCGATCCGGGCCTCCTGACGCAGCTCGCCGGTCTCGTGCAGGAGCGCACGGTGGAGGCGCGTGTCTAGCGACGCGGTCGTGCTTGATGGCGTACGGCTCGCCCGAGCGGCTCGCCGACGTGCCCGCGTACTACGCGGACATCCGCGGCGGGCGGCCGATCGCGCCCGAGCACCTCGACGATCTCGTCGAGCGCTACCGCCGGCTCGGGATCGAGGACTCGTCGCCGCTGAACGCGATCACCGAGCAGACGCGCGCCGCGCTCGAGCGGGAGCTCGAGCTGCCGGTGTTCACCGGCATGAAGCACTGGACGCCGCGCATCGGCGACGCTGCGGAAGCGGCGCTCGCGTGCGGCGCCGAAACGATCGTCGGCCTCGTCCTCGCGCCGCACTACTCGGCGCTCTCGATTCAGGGCTATCGCGAGCAGCTCGAGGGCGCGCTCGACGGACGCGCCGAGCTGCGCTTCGTCGACAGCTGGCACGACGAGCCCGGCTTCGTCGAGCTCCTCGCGGCGAAGATTCGCGGCACCGACGCGCACGTCGTGTTCACGGCGCACTCGCTGCCCGCCCGAATCCTCGAGCTCGGCGATCCGTACAAGGAGCAGCTGCTCGAGACGTCGCGGCTCGTCGCCGAGGCCGCCGGCACCGAGAACTGGTCGTTCTCGTTCCAGAGCGAGTCGCCGACCGGCGAGCCGTGGCTCGGCCCCGACATCCTCGATCACCTGCGCACGCTGCACGAGCAAGGCGTCGAGTCGGTGCTCGTCTGCCCCGTCGGGTTCGTCTCGGACCATCTCGAGATCCGCTGGGATCTCGACGTCGAGGCAATCGAGCTCGCGCAAGAGCTCGGGCTGCGGCTCGAGCGGATCGAGATGCCGAACGACGATCCGGCTTTCGT
The DNA here is from genome assembly GCA_963707525.1 of uncultured Actinomycetes bacterium. Taxonomy (GTDB): domain Bacteria; phylum Actinomycetota; class Thermoleophilia; order Gaiellales; family Gaiellaceae; genus Palsa-739. Next base: position 359,328 of record CAVPQJ010000003.1, read on the forward strand.
GCGGACGCTTGCCGGGATCGTCCGGCGCGCACCTGGCGGTACGGTCACCGGCGTGAAGGCAGGGGAGATCCTCGTCGAGCACGTCGCGCGCAGCTTCCGCGTGTATCCCGCGCGAGAGCCGGGCGCTGAAAGATCTCCTGTTCGCGCGCCGGCATGCGCGCGGCTCGGATGTCTGGGCGTTGCGCGACGTCTCGTTCGGCGTCGAGCCAGGCAGCGCGGTCGGTCTCGTCGGCCGAAACGGGTCGGGCAAGACGACGCTGCTGCGCCTGCTCTCGGGGATCGTCAAGCCGACGTCGGGACGCCTCGCCGTCGGCGGGCGCATCGGCTCGCTGCTCGAGCTCGGCGCCGGCTTCCACCCCGACATGACCGGTCGCGAGAACGTCTACCTCAACGGGTCGATCCACGGCCTCCGCCGGGTCGCGATCCGCGAGAAGCTCGACGAGATCGTCGCGTTCGCTGGACTCGAGGACTTCATCGACCTGCCGGTGCGCACGTACTCGTCGGGGATGTACATGCGTCTCGGCTTCGCGATCGCTGCGCACATCGAGGCGGAGGTCCTGCTGCTCGACGAGGTGTTCGCCGTCGGCGACGAGGCGTTCCAGCGCAAGTGCTTCGGCAAGATCTTCGAGTTCAAGCAGGCCGGCGGGACGATCGTGTTCGTCTCGCACGACGCGTCGTCGGTCGAGCGGCTCTGCGACCGCGCGGTCCTGCTGAAGGACGGCGCCGTGTCGTTCGACGGCCCGACGCACGAGGCGATCGTCGCGTACCGGACTCAGCTCGCGGGCGAGCGGAACCCGGAGGAGCGCGCCGCAGGTCTGAAGGAGTGGGGCGGCGACGTCGCCCGCGTCGAGCACGTGCGTCTGCTCGGCCCGGACGGGGACGAGCGCATGCAGCTGCTCGCGGGCGAGCCGTTCTCGATCGCGCTCGACGTCGTCGCGGAGTCGTCGCTCGCGCCGCCGCGGCTCGGCTGGGAGCTGCGCGACGACGCGGCCGATCCTCGTCGCTGCGGGCGCGGTGTCGACCGCCGAGCTCGGCTGGGACGACGACACGCGCGCGTTGCCGCTCCGGTTCGACGTCGAGCGCCCGCCGTTCGCGGACGGGCGGCTACATCTCCGGGTCGACCTCACCGACGAGCGCACCGAGACGCAGTACCACTCGGTCGACGACGCGATCGTCTTCGTCGTCTACCCGTCGGACGAGGGGCGCGGTCTCGTCCGGCTGGAAGGACGCTGGGCACACGCCGCCGAACTGGAGCGGCTATGAGCTCGCCGCACCTGCCCCGACTGGCCGGACCTGATGGAGATCGCGCCCGAGCTCCAGTTCAAGCACTACACCGTCGCGGAGGTGCAGTTGCCCGCCGACGCGTTGATGAAGATCTCGCAGGTCGCGCTCTCCGACGTCGCGATCTGCTGCGACCTCGACAAGAACGTCTTCTACGCAGCGCACACCGACCCGACCGTGGCGGAGGCCCTGAGGCAGAGCCACTGGTACGAGGTGCGCGAGTGGGTCGCCAAGGGCGGCCCGGGCGAGAACTACTAGACCGGCGTCAGCAACGGCTCGCCGCGCCGAGCGCGAGCACGTTGTCGACCACGATGCGCGTCATCGCCGCGCGCGTCTCGACGGTCGCGCTGCCGATGTGCGGCGTGAGCACGACGTTCGGCAGCGCCAGGAGCGCCTCCGGAACCTGCGGCTCGTGCACGAACACGTCGAGTCCGGCGCTGATACGGCCCGAGACGAGCTCGGCGACGAGTGCGTCCTCGTCGACGATCGCGCCGCGCGCGGTGTTCACGAGCGTCGCGCCGTCGCGCGATGAGCGCAAGCCGTTCGCGCGAGATCAGCCCCTTCGTCTCCGCGTTCAAGCGGCGTGTGCACCGAGACGACGTCCGCTTCGCGGAGCAGATCGTCGAGCTCTCGGTAGTCCGGAGTCCTCCGTGTGAGTGCGCCGGTGGAAGAGCGACGCGCATGTCGAAGGCGAGCGCCCGCTTCGCCACCGCGGCTCCGATCCGTCCCAGGCCGACGATGCCGAGCGTCGCGCCGCTCAGGTCACGCCCGAGGAACGGGCTCTCCGACCACGACGTGCCCCAGCGACCCGACCGCACGAGTGCGTCTCCCTCGACCACGCGCCGCCGCACCGCGAGCATCAACGCGATCGTGAGATCGGCGGTCGCGGCGTCGAGCACGCCCGGCGTGTTCGTCACCGCTACGCCGCGCGCGCGGCATGCTTCGGCGTCGACGTTGTCGTAGCCGACGCCGTAGTTGGCGACGAGGCGCAGCGACGGCAGCCGGTCGAGCACCGAGTCGTCGACGATGTCTCCGGCGACGATCAGCGACGTCGACGTCATCGCGCCGCACATCGATCGCGCCGATCTCGACGTCGCCGAGCTCGTCCCACGCCTCTCCGGGCAGGCGCTTCGTTGCGAGGATCTTCACGGCGAGGAGCGTAGCCCGAGCACCTCGTCGAGGCCGCGCGTGTTCAGCACGTCGGCCGCGCGTCGCCCAGCCGCGGCGAGCGGTCATGACGGCGAGCTGCATGTTGCCGAGACCGCGGACGGAATGCGCATCGGTGGAGCAGACGATCGGAACTCCGGCTTCGACGGCGAGGCGGACCTCTTCGTCCCGGAGGTCGAGCCGGTCGGGCAGGCCGTTCGTCTCGAGCGCGACGCCCTCTTCGAGCGCGACCTCGATGACGCGCTCGAGCTGCAGGGCGTTCGGCGGGCGATGGTTGATGATGCGGCCCTTCGGGTGGCTGAGGCAGCGCACCGCCGGATGGCGCATCGCCTCGACGACCTTCCGCGTCAGCTCCTCCGCCTCCTGACGCTGTCCGGCGTGGAGCGACAGCTGCACCCAGTCGAGCGCTGCGAGCGCTTCGTCTGGCAGGTCGAGCGTGCCGTCGCTCCGGATGTCGCACTCGGTGCCGCGCAGCACCCGGAACGGCGCCAGCCGCTCGTTCATCTCGGCGATCTCCTCCGCCTGCCGTCGCAGCGCGTCCGCGTCGAGGCCGGGAACGACGCGAACGTTCGGCGTGTGATCGCAGATCGCGACGTACTCGTAGCCGCGATCGCGGGCCGCGACCGCCATCTCCTCGACCGACGCCTTTCCGTCCGACCACGTCGTGTGGCAGTGCAGGTCGCCGCGGATTGCGGCGAGCTCCACGAGCGCCGGCGGGTCGCGGTGGAGCGGAGCCTCGCGCAGCTCGGGCGGGCACCACGGCAACCCGAGGCGTGCATAGAGCTCTTCCTCGCTCGGCGCATCCGGGAGCTCACCCAGCGAGGCGACGTACCCCGGCGACCCGGTCGCGCGCACGAGCTCCGTGCCGTAGCGCGCCGGCGGTGCGACGACGACCTCAACCGGAATGCCTTCGACGGTGACGCCGACGGCGCGGCTCGGCGCTCGCTCGACGATCGCGACGACAGTCGGCGACGACTCGAGACGGTCGAGAGCATCCGGCGCACTCGACACGAGCGCGATCTCGTGCACGACGTCGCACCAGCGGCGAACCTCCCCCGCGACTTCGGCGTCGAGCTCACGTGCGATCGCTTCCGCGAGCGCGCGGGCGCGGTTGATGAGGAGCCCGCGACGCCGCGGGCGCTCGCGCGCGAGCCCGGTCGAGGATCTTCCGCTCGGTCTCGGGCCCGATGCCTTTCACGTCGCGCAGACGGCCGGCTTCCGCCGCGGCCCGTAACTCGTCGGCTGTGCGGATGCCGAGCTCGCGCCCGAGCGCGACCATCCGCTGCGGGCCCGAGGCCCACGAGCCGGCCGAGCGCGACGAGCTGCGGCTCGACTTCGCGCTCGAGCTCTTCGAGCTCGGCGATGCGGCCGGTCTCGACGAGCTCGACGAGCCTGCGCTCGATCCCCGGGCCGATCCCGCGCAGGTCCCTGACGCGCCCCGCTCGGACGAGCTCGGCGACCGGCGCCCGCGTCTCGCGGATCAGCTCGGCGGCGCGCCGGTAGGCGCGGACGGTGTAGTGGCCGGCGCCCGCCAGCTCGAGCAGGGCGGCGTACGCCTCGAGCATCTGCGCGATCTCAGTGTTGCCCACGCGGGCTAGTCTCTTTCCCGTGACGACGGTTGTCATTCCGTTTGCGGGAGTCGAGGGCAAGACGCGGTTGCACGCCTCGCGCCGCCTGAGGCGCGAGCTCTCCCTCGCGATGCTCGGCGACGTGCTCGCCGCCGCGTCCAGCGCGGGCACGGTTCGCGTCGTGACGTCGGACTCGGAAGGCGCTGCGCTCGCGGCTGAGGCCGGAGCCGACGTGCTCGACGATCCGGGTGGTGGACAAGGCCCGGCCGTGCAGGCGGCGCTCGAGGGTCTCGGCCCGGGCGCGATCCTGATCGTCAACGCCGACGTGCCCTGCGTCGTGCCCGACGACCTGCGCGCGCTCCTGGCCGCGACGCCCGCCGGAGGTGTCGCGCTCGTCGAGGCGCTCGACGGCACGACGAATGCGTTGAGCATCCCTGCGCCCGACGTCTTTGCGCCGCTCTACGGACGCGACAGCGCGGCGCGCTTCCGCGCACACGTCGAGAGCCTCGGCCTGCAGTCCGTCTCCGTCGCCGTGCCGAACCTCGCCGACGATGTCGACACGCTCGAGGACTTGCAGCGGCTGCACCTGCAGGCTCGGGCCGCGCTCGCAGGCGTGCCTGGCAGAGCTGACGGCGGCGACCCGCGCATGAAGATCGTCGTGCTGTCGGGCGGCGTCGGAGGCGCGCGGTTCGTGCGCGGCCTCGTCGACGTCGCCGATCCCGCCCAGGTGACGGTGATCGGAAACGTCGGCGACGACCTCGAGGTGCTCGGCATGCACGTGTCGCCGGACCTCGACTCGATCCTGTACTCGCTGGCGGACCTGAACGACGAGGAGCGCGGCTGGGGCCGCGCCGACGAGACGTGGAACGCGCTCACGACCGTCGCAGAGCTCGGCGGCGAGTCGTGGTTCCGTCTCGGCGACCGCGATCTCGGCCTGCACCTCGTGCGCACGCAGGCCTTGCAGAGCGGTGAGCCGCTGTCCGCCGTGACTGCGCGGCTCGCGGAGTCGCTCGGACTCGAAACGCGGCTCATCCCTGCGACCGACGATCGCCTGCGGACGTGGATCACGACGCCGGCGGGCGAGTTCACGTTCCAGGAGTGGTTCGTCGCGCGCGGTCATCGCGACGAGGTCGACGCCTTGCGCTTCGAAGGCGCCGAGAGTGCGGCGCCGGCGCCCGGCGTGCTCGAGGCGATCGACTGCCGCCGACCTGCTTCTGATCGCGCCGAGCAATCCCTATGTCTCGATCGCGCCGATTCTCGCGCTTGCGACAGGTACGTGATGCGCTCGCGCACCGCAAGGTGCCGTGCGTCGCGGTCAGCCCGCTGATCGGCGGACGCGCGGTGAAGGGACCGGCCGACCGCATGCTCGCACGGCTCGCCGGCGGCACGGCCCCGTCGCACGTGGCCGGCTGCTACGCGGGATTGATCGATGCGCTCGTCGTCGACGAGGCGGATGCAGGCTCGCTCGACGGTCTCGGCGATGTTCGCCCGATCGTCACGCGGACGCTGATGTCGGACGGGGACGCCCGGCGCCGGCTCGCCGAAGCTGCGCTCGGCGCGGTGCCGGCGTGAAGATCGCGGTCCTCGGCGGAACCGGCGACTTCGGCCTGGCGCTTGCGGAGCGGCTCGCGGAAGCCGGCGACGACGTCGTGATCGGATCGCGCGACGCCGAGCGCGCGGCCGCGAAGGCTGCCGAGGTGGGCGCTCGGGCGCGACGAACGAGGATGCCGTGCAGCGGCGTCGACCTCGTCGTCCTCGCAGTCAAGTGGGATGCGGCGCTTCCGACGGCGGCGGCTCTCGCCGAGGCAATCGGCGATACCCCCGTGCTCAGCGTCGCGAGCGAGCTGCGCTTCACGAAGCAGGGTGTGCTTCCGGGCGAGCACGCGCGCTCGATCGCCGAGCGGACGCAGGAGCTGCTGCGCGCGCCGGTCGTCGCGGGCCTGCACTCCCTGGCGGCTGCGTCGCTCGCGAGCGGAAAGGCGGACGGCGATGCACTCGTTTGCGGCGACGACGCCGCCGCGAAGGAGCTCGCGCTCACGCTCGCGGCGTCGGTCGTCACCGGTCGAGCTCTCGACGCCGGCCCGCTCGCGAGCGCGCGCGCGCTCGAGGGCCTGACGGCTGTGATCGTGAACGTGAACAAGCGCTATCGAGCGCACGCAGGCGTGCAGGTCACCGGCCTGCATTGAGCGGCTTCTCGGTCATTCCGGTCGCCGGCATCCCGGAGCTGCGCGAAGGTGACGACCTCGCGGCGATGATCGTCGAGCGCATCGAGCTCGAGGACGACGACGTCGTCGTCGTCGCGCAGAAGGCGATCTCCAAGATCGAGGGACGAGTCGTGCGGCTCGACGACGTCGAGCCGTCGCCGCGCGCGATCGAGATCGCGGGCGACGATGGTGACCCGAGGAAGGTCGAGTGGATCCTCCGCGAATGCAAGCGCGTCGTGCGCGTCCGGCCGCCGCTCGTGATCTGCGAGACGAAGCACGGGTTCATCTGCGCGTCGGCGGGCGTCGATCAGTCGAACACGCCCGAGGAGGGAACGCTCGTCCTGCTTCCGGTCGATCCGGACGGCTCGGCAGCCAAGCTGCGCGACGAATTGCGCGAGCGGACCGGGCGAGACGTCGGCGTCATCGTCACCGACACGTTCGGCCGGCCGTGGCGGCAGGGCACGACGGACGTCGCGATCGGCGCGGCCGGTGTCCAGGTGATGCTCGATCTCTCGGGCGAGCACGATCCGATCGGCTACGAGCTCAAGGCGACGTTCATCACGATCGCGGACGAGATCGCCGGCGCCGCGCAGCTCGCATCCGGCAAGCTCGGCCGGCTGCCGGTCACGATCGTGCGCGGTCTCGACGTGCGCGGCAGCGGGAAGGCGACGGACATTCCCGTCCCGCCGGAGCTCGATCTCTTCCGTTAGGGTCGCCGCGATGAGCGACGACGCGATCGCGAACGCCAACGCGCTCTTGCGCGAGAAAGGCTACGCCGAGCGCGACCTCGCGGTGCACGCCGGTCCGCGCGGCAAGGCGCTGCTGAAGGGAAACAAGATCGTGAGCCCCTTCAGCGACGATGCGGCGCTCGTGCTGCAGGTCGTCTCGGAGCTCGTCCCGACCGACTCGGAGCTCGGCGCACAAGCTGCTGCGCCCGGCGGATCTGCGCGCGAGGCTAGCGGCCAGCGGAGGGTGATTGAGCTTGCCGTGCGGTCGAGCCGGCCGCCGTTGTCGGTGACGATCCGCTCGCGACGAGCGTGCCGACGGACTCGGCCGGAGCGGGGGAGATCCGGAGCGTCGGCCCGGACACCTCGACGACGAGCCCGCGCGCACCGCGCGCCGCCAGGAGCAGCTGGAGCACCGCCTGCACGAGGGCGCCGGGCGGGCACGGCACGATCACCGGCTCGGCCGGATAGCGCTCCTCCACTTCGAGCGCGCGTCCTGTTCCGTGACGGAGCAGCCGGAGCGCGCTGCGGACGGCGTCGTCGAGCGAGGCCTGCTCCGCGGTTTCGCCCGCCAGCCGCGCGAAGTCGAGCAGCACCTGCAAGGTGCCCTTCATCTCGAGCGTCGTCTGCTGCAGCAGCTGCAGACGCGCCGCCTCCTCGGAGGCCGGCGCGGCATCTTCGAGGAGGAGATCCACCAAGCCGATCGCACCGAAGAGCGGATTGGCGACGTCGTGCGCGACATCCGCGGCAAGCTCGCCGAGCGCCGCCGCTCGGGCGAGCGGGACGAGCAGGCGTTCGACGGCCGCCCGATGGTCGTCCGGAAGGGACAGTAGTGTTGACAAAAGAATATCCAGTGGCTCGGCCATTCTCGCCTCCCGCAGCATGACTGCCGCGACGACCATCGTCGTCGCCGACGACCACCCGGCGATGCTCGCCGCGGTCTCGGAGATCCTCGAGCGCCACGGATTCGACATCGTCGGCCGCGCGACGGACGGCCAGCAGGCGGTGGCGCTGATCGAGGAGGCGAAGCCGGAGGTCGCCCTCGTCGACGTGCGGATGCCCCGGCTCTCCGGCATCGAGGTCGCGGTCCGAGCCCTCGCGCTGTCGCCCGAGACCTCGATCGTCTTCTACACCGCGTACGGCGACCGTGCGCTCCTCTCCGAGGCGCTCGACGTCGGTGCGCGCGGCTTCGTCCTCAAGGAGGCGCCGCTGACCGACCTCGTCCGTGCGGTCGAGACCGTGGTCGCCGGTGACGCGTACGTCGACCCGGTGCTCGCCGGGTTCCTCGTCAGCGGCGACCTCACGGCGCGACTCCCCGCGCTGACGCAGCGCGAGCGAGAGGTGCTGCGGCTGCTCGCCGACGGTCACGCGAACGAGGAGATCGGCAAGCAGCTGCACATCTCCGCCGAGACGGTGCGCACGCATGTGCGCAAGGCGATGGCGAAGCTCGAGGCAGACACGCGCACGCAGGCGGTCGCGACGGCGCTGCGGCAGCACATCATCTCTTGATGGAGCTGCGGCGCACCGACCTCGACGCCGATCCGCTGCGCCAGTTCCAGAAGTGGTTCGACGAGGCAGCGGGAGTCGTCCGGCTGCGCGAGGCGATGGCGGTCGCCACGGCGACGCGCGGAGGCGGCGCCGTCGGTGCGCATGGTGCTGCTGAAGGCCGCCGACGAGCGCGGCCTCGTCTTCTTCACGCACTACACGAGCCGGAAAGGCCGCGAGCTCGAGGCGAATCCGCAGGCGGCGCTGCTCTTCCACTGGGACCCGCTCGGCCGCCAGGTCCGCGTCGAAGGCACCGTCGAGCGCGTGTCTTCGGAGGAGTCGGACGCGTACTTTCGCGACGCGTCCCGCCGGCGCGCGCGCCGGCGCGATCGCGTCGCGGCAGAGCGAGGTGCTCGGCGATCGCGCAGAGCTCGAGCGTCGGGTCGCGGAGCTCGCGGACGCGGAGCTCACGCGGCCCGAGTCCTGGGGCGGCTTTCGCGTCGTTCCCGAGGCGTGGGAGTTCTGGCAGCACCGGGACGACCGGCTGCACGACCGCTTCCGCTACACGCGCCGCGACGGCGCCTGGCTCATCGAGCGGCTCTACCCCTAGCGAGGGTGCGGCCGAGCTTCGCGAGGCGCTCGTCCCACGCGGCGCCGACCTCGACCATCCAGGCGACGGCGTCGCCGAGCGGCTCCGGTGTCACCTCGTACCGGGTCTCCCGGCCCGAGCGGGTCGAGCGCAGGAGACCGGCGTCGGCGAGCGTCGCGAGCTGCTTCGAGACCGCCTGCCGCGTGACCGGCAGGCTCGCCGCGAGCTCGGTCGCCGTCGCGTCTCCGCGCGCGGCAACCGCTTCGACGAGCGCGCGGCGGCCCGGATCGCCGAGCGCCTCGAAGACGCCGTCTAGGCGACCGCGACCCATGCGAGCGCGTGCAGCTCGAGCGCCGTGCTCCAGTCGGGAGAGGTCTCGACGACGTGCAGGCGCGTGCCGCCGTCCACCTCCTCGAGCTCGAGCACGACCTGACCGTCGTCCTCCCAGTCGAGGACGAGCCGCTCCTCCGGCTCGAGCTCGCGGACGACCGCGCGGCGCTCGTCGCCGTCGCCCCAGCGGAAGACGCCCTCGCCGCCGGGCCGCGCGTCGAGCGAGACCTCGTTCGCGAACCACTCCTCGAGCCGCTCGGGCTCGGTCAGCGCCTCCCAGACCTCCGCCGGGGATGCTGGGAAGACGATGTCGCGCTCGATCTCCACGGGATCTCCTCTCACTTGACGTGCAACCATCTGGTTGCGTATAAATATGCAACCGATGGGTTGCGTCTCACATTGAATCACCTGGTGCCGATGGTCGTCGAGTCGGACGGGCGCTTCGAGCGCTCCTTCGACATCTACTCGCGGCTGCTGCGCGAGCGGATCGTGTTCCTCGGGACCGAGGTGTCGGACCAGTCGGCGAACCTGATCGTCGCGCAGCTGCTCTTCCTCGAGGCGGAGGATCCGGACACCGACATCCGGCTCTACGTGAACTCGCCGGGCGGCGACTCGTATGCCGGCTTCGCGATCTACGACGCGATGCAGTTCGTGAAGCCGGACGTGCAGACCTATGCCGTCGGGATGGCGATGTCGGCGGGCGCGATGATCCTCGCGGGCGGAGCCGCCGGGAAGCGCTTCGTGCTCCCGAACTCGAAGGTGATGATCCATCAGGGCTCGGGCGGCTTCCGCGGCACGCCGGCGGACATTCAGATCGCGGCGAAGGAGATTCTCTCGGTCACTCGCCGCTACGCGGAGATCATCGCGAAGCACGCGAACCGCGACGTCGACGAGGTCATGCGCGACATCGACCGCGACCGCTTCCTCGGCCCGGAGGACGCAATCGAGTACGGCCTCGCCGACCGCGTGCTGAACACGCGCGAAGAGGCGGCCTAGGCGACGTCGAGCAGCTGCTCGCAGGAGCCGGCGGACGCGCGCAAGGCCGCGATCGCGTCGGCGCTGTCGAGGCGCGTGCCGAGCGCAGCGAGCTGCTCCGCCGCCGTGAGAGGCGACATCGCGGCAGAGCCGGCACGCGGCGAGCACGAGATTCGGCGGCTGATCGATCAGCTCGATCAAGACGCGCGCGACCGCCGCCGGCGCGACGAGGGCATCGATCGAGGACCTTGCTGCAACTCGGCATCGTCGCCGTGCTGAGCCTGCTCGAGCAAGGACTCGCAGGCCTGCAGCGCAGCGTTCGGCGTCGAGCAGGCATTGAGCGAGCTCGTCTCGAGAAACCGGTGAACCACGCCTCGTCCATCGCCTGCGTGGGCAGGTGCTACCCCGCAACAACACCATCTACTCTTCGATCGTGGCGGTCACGGCCGATCTGCGCGCACAGCTGCTTCGGCTCATTCCGGACGAGCGCCGCGTCAGCGACGGCGACTCGGTCCTCGACCAGCACGCGGGCGACCTCTCCTACCACGCTCCTCATCGTCCCGACGTCGTCGTCTTCCCGGAGTCGACCGAGAGAGGTTGCGGCCGTGCTCGAGTACGCGGACGCCGTCGGCGTGCCGGTCGTGCCGTTCGGTGCCGGCACGAGCCTCGAAGGGCACGTGATCCCGCTGCACGGTGGGATCAGCCTCGACCTGACGCGGATGAACGCGATCGTCGCGGTCCGTCCGGACGATCTCACGGCGACGGTCAGTCCCGGCGTGACGCGTTCGCAGCTCGAGGCTGCCGTCGGCCCGCACGGGCTCTGGTTCCCGGTCGACCCGGGCGCCGACGCCACGCTCGGCGGCATGGCGGCGACGAATGCGAGCGGGACGACAACGGTGCGCTACGGCGGCATGCGCGCGCACGTGCTGGCGCTCGAGGTCGTGCTCGCAGGCGGGCGCGTCGTGCGCACCGGCACGCGCGCGGTGAAGAGCTCGGCCGGCTACAACCTCACGGGCTTGTTCGTCGGCTCGGAAGGGCACGCTCGGCGTGATCACCGAGCTGACGCTGCGGCTGCATCCGATTCCGGAGCACATCGTCGTCGCGCGGGCGGCCTTCCCCTCCGTCGAGGCGGCGTGCCGCGCGGCGGCCGGAATCATCGGCTCGGGTGTTCCCGTCACGCGCTGCGAGCTGCTCGACGCGATGACGATCGCCGCACTGAATGCGTTCTCCGGCACGAGCTTCCCGGAGCTCGCCGTACCTCTTCGTCGAGTTCGGCGGCACCGAGGCCGGGCGTCGCCGGCGATCTCGCGACGACGCGCGAGGTCGCCGAGGACGAAGGAGCGACCGCGTTCGAGTCGGAGAGCGATCCGACCGCGCGCAGCAAGATGTGGAGCGCGCGCCACAACGCGCTGATGGCGTCGCTCGCGCTCGCGCCGGGATCGAAGGCGATGACGACGGATGTCGCGGTGCCCGTCTCCGAGCTCGCGGCTGCGATCGAGCATGCGCGCAGTGCGCTCGACGGCTCCGGGTTGCGCGGCGGGATCGTCGGCCACGTCGGCGACGGGAACTTCCACGTCGCGTTCCTGCTCGATCCCGACGACGCCGCGTCGATCGCGCAAGCCGAGTCTCTCAACGCGAGCCTCGTCGACGACGCGCTCGCGCGCGGCGGCACGTGCACCGGCGAGCACGGCATCGGCTTCGGCAAGCTCGGCTATCTCGAGCGCGAGCACGGCGACCTGATCCCGCTCTATCGCGGCATCAAGCAGCTCTTCGACCCGAACGGGATCATGAACCCGGGGAAGGTCGTTCCCTAAGCCACGCGGCGCTCGGCGAGCATGTCGTCGAGCAGGGCGTAGCCGCGCGCGATCAGCAGGCGCTTCTCCTCCTCGCTCCACGGCTTCGGATTCCGGAGCCCTGTCTCGAGCGAGACCTCACCCGCACTGCTCTGGACGGCGATGCGCGGGATCAGCCGGTCACCGAGGAACGGGAACTTCGCACCGGCGAAGCGCTCGTCGATCGCACGCGCGACCCGGTCGCCGCGACGCCCGCCCTCGCGGCGCACGATCGCGCTGCACGTCCTCCCGCAGTGTCTCGAGCGCGACGAGCGCCTCGTCCTTGTCGCGCGCCATGCGCTCCTCGAGCACGGTGTTCTGCTGAATGGCGACGCGCATCAGCCGGACGATCATGTCCGCCCAGTGCGCCGGCTCGCCGCGCGCCACGCGTTCCTCTGCCTCGCGCAGCTCGGCGGCCAGCGCCTTGACGGGCGGAATCTTCGGGAAGCGCTCGAGGCGCCGGCGGAAGCGCGCCAGGCCCTCCGCGCCGAAGTTCGGATAGTTGGGGAGATAGCGGAAGCTCACGATCAGCTCGACGCCCGGCTGCGCGTACGCCGGCCCGAGCGGGAAGTTGCGTACCCAGGCGCCGTCGGTAGCGATCCGATCCCCGACCGGACGGGGGAGAACAAGCGCGCTGACTGCGGCGGAGGCGATGATCGCCTGCGCCATCGTCTCCGCCGGAGTCGTGCGCGACGAGTACGCGAGCTCGTACATGCGGGCACCTTCTCCGTGCGCGTCGTTGCTGACATCGGTCGCAAAGACCGTCACCTCGATCGGCGCCTTCGCCAGCTCGCGCGAGAGCGGCACGAGATCGCCGATCCGCTCGGCGACCGTTTCCGGCAGCCGGTAGTCGTGCGACCCGAGCAGCGGGAGGCGCCACAAGGAGTGAGGCCTGAACGTCTCCTCCGGCTGCAAGCGCAGCATGAAGTCCTCGAGGTCGTCGAGCCGGTCGAGTGCGGCCATGGTCCCCGACAACGCGCCGGACGACGTTCCGTAGATCCAGCCGACCCGCGGCCAGAGATCGCTCTCGCGCAAGCGCTTGAGAAAGCCGAGTTCCATGAGCACGCCGTTGACGGCGCCGCCCGAGAGGACGACTGCGACGTCGCGTTCCATGAGCTCAGCTTAGGTCAGTTACGAAGCGGAACCCTCATATTTCACGGAGTCGCCGAGAATCTCGTCGATCTGCTTCAGCGTCGCCTCGTCGAGTGACACGCCCGAGGCCGCGGCATTGTCAGAAACCTGCTGCGGCCGCGAGGCGCCGATGATCGCCGAGGCGACGTTCGGCTCCCGCGAGTACCCAGGCCAGCGCCAGCTGGGCCATCGAGAGGCCGAGGCCCTCTGCAACCGGCACCAGCCGCTGCACGCGCTCGAGCAGCACGTCGTCCTCGCTGACGTCCATGAAGTAATTCATCTGATCCGACGATGCGCGGCTGTCCGCGGGCGGCGGCTGGCCGGGCTTGTACTTGCCGGTGAGGACCCCCTGAGCGAGCGGCGACCACACGATCTGCGAGATGCCGTTCGCAGCGCAGAGCGGAATGACGTCGCGCTCGGGCCCTCGCCAGATCATCGAGTACTGCGGCTGGCTCGAGACGAACTTCTCGACGCCCGGCAACTGCAGCGCTTCCTCGATCTTCTCCGGCGGCCACTCGCTGAAGCCGAGGTAGCGCGCCTTGCCTGCGCGGACGACCTCGGACAGCGCCTCCATCGTTTCCTCGAGCGGTGTGTCCCAGTCGTAGCGATGACACTGGTAGAGGTCGACGTAATCGGTGCGGAGCCGCGCGAGCGACGCGTCGATCTGCTTCAGGACTTGTTGCCGCGAGAGACCGCGGTCGTTCTCCGACATCGGAAAGAAGAGCTTCGTCGCAAGGACATACGAGTCGCGCGGTCGGTCGGCCAGCACCTCACCGAGGAAGTCCTCGGCGCGGCCGCCGGAATACACGTTGGCCGTGTCGATGAAGTTGATGCCGACATCGAAGGCGGTCGTCACGCAGGCCTCCGCCTGGCTGCGGTCGACGCCGCCGCCATAGGTCATCCATGAGCCGAGGCTGATCTCCGAGACCTGAAGATCGCTCGAGCCGAGTTGTCTGTAGCGCATGGCTTCGACGCTATCCGTTACGGTCGGATCCATGCCGCAGCTCAACGCAATCGGCATCGTGGTCTCCGATATGGGGAGGTCGATCGGCTTCTATCGCTTGCTCGGGGTCGACCTTCCGGAGACGCGAGACGAAGGTCACGTGGACACGTTCCTGCCAAACGGGGTCCGCTTCATGCTCGACACGGAAGATGTCATTCGGAGCTTCAGGCCGGACTGGACGCGGGAGACCGGCAACCAGCTCGCACTTGCGTTCGAATGCTCGAGCCCGTCGGAAGTCGACGAGGTGTACCGTCGCGCCGTCGACGCCGGGTTCCACGGGGAGAAGGAGCCGTGGGACGCGTTCTGGGGCCAGCGCTACGGCCAGCTCCAGGACCCCGACGGCAACGGCGTCGATCTCTACGCAGCGCTCTGATCGAGGACACGTTCGACCTCGCCGGCCGGCAGGTCACGCTGCTTCGGCCGCCGAACGCGGACGAGCTGATCGACGAGGATTCCTTCGATGAAGACGAGTTCCTGCCGTACTGGGCCGAGCTCTGGCGCAGCGGCGTCGCGCTTGCGGAAGTCGTGTCGAGCGCTCGACGTACGCGACAAGCGCGTACTCGAGCTCGGCGCCGGCCTCGGGCTTCCGTCGCTCGCGGCCGCGCTTCGCGGCGCAAAGGTGCTCGCGACCGATTGGGCGGACGACGCGGTCGCGCTTCTGCGCGCCAACGCGAAACGGAACAGCATTCGTCTTCGCGTGAAGCGTGTGCGCTGGGACACGCCCGAGGCGCTGCTGCGCGAGGCGCCGTGGGAGCTCGTCCTCGGCGCGGATCTTCTCTACGAGGAACGGAACGCGACCCAGTTGCTCGAGCTCCTGCCGAAGCTCGGCGGCGAGATCCTGATCGCCGATCCGGGCCGGCCGTTCGCAAAGGCGTTCTTCGAGCACTGGATCGTCGAGACGCCGGCCGACGGCGTCTACAGCCTCCGGCTACCGTGAGTCCGTGGTTGCTCTCGCACTCGCAGCGCTGCTCGTTCCGGTGAAGCCGCACATCGTGTGGAAGCCGATCCCCTTCGGCGCCAAGCGCAAGGCGGAGATGGCGCAGTACTCGCAACGTCATTACGGAATCCACTCGTACCTTCTGAAGCCGCGCGTCATCGTCGAGCACGTGACGGCGACGCCGACCTTCTCGTCGGCGTACAACACGTTCGCCGCGGATGTGCCCGACGCCGAGCTGCACTCGCTTCCCGGCACGTGCGCGCATTTCATCGTCGACCGTGACGGGACGATCTACCAGCTCGTGCCCCTCACCATCATGTGCAGACACACGGTTGGGCTCAACTACGTGGCGATCGGGATCGAGCACGTCGGCCTCTCGGATGCGCAAGTGCTCGGCGACGCCGCGCAGATGCGCTCGTCACTCGCGCTGACTGCGATGGTTGATGACCCGGTACCGGATCTCGATGGCCAACGTCATCGGCCACAACGAGAGTCTCTCGAGCCCGTTCCACAAGGAGCTCTACGCTCCGTGGCGCAACCAGACGCATGCCGACTGGCGCCGGGCGGATATGAATGTCTACCGCGCACGGCTCAACGCGCTGTTGAAGCAATGACTGCCATCGGAACCGTTCGCTCGAGCACGAGCCGGATCAGCCAGGTCGTGACGCTGATTGCGGTCGTCGTGCCGCCACTCGGCCTCGCGCTCGCCATGGGCGTGCTCTGGGGCGTCGGGTTTCACTGGGTGGACGTCGGCCTCCTCGCGGGCATGTACGTCCTCTGTGCGTTCGGGACGACGATCGGCTTCCACCGGTTCTTCACGCACCGGGGGTTCGAGGCGCGCGCGCCCGTCAAGGCGGCGCTCGCGATCCTCGGCTGCATGACGATGCAGGGGCCGGTGACGCAATGGGTGACCGATCACCGCAAGCATCACGCGCTCTCGGATCAGCCGGGCGACCCGCATTCCCCGCACGGGCACGGAGACGGATTCCGGGGCGCGCTTCGCGGCTTCGTGCACGCCCATGTCGGCTGGATGTTCCACAACCTCGGGATGGAGCAGGGCCGCGAGTACGGACGCGATCTGTACGAGGATCGCCTCGTCCGCACGATCGACCGTCTGTATCTGCTGTGGGTCGTGCTCACGCTCGGGATCCCGTTCGCGATCGGCTACTGGGTCGGGGGCACGTGGGGAGCAGGCGTCGAGGGGCTCGTCTGGGGTGGGTTGATCCGTATCGCGGCGTATCAGCACGCGACGTTCAGCGTGAACTCGATCTGCCACATGTTCGGGCGTCAGGATTACCGCTCTCGTGACGAGGCGCGGAACAACTGGATCGTGGCGCTGCTCGTGTTCGGCGAGGGTTGGCACAACAACCATCACGCCTTCCCGGCCTCGGCGCGCCACGGATTGCGACGGTGGCAGCTCGACATGTCGTGGTGGGTGATCCGTGGGCTCGAGAAGCTCGGACTCGTCTGGAACGTGAAGGTGCCAGACGCGGCGCAGCGCGAGCGGCGCCGCGTTCAGGCAGTCTGAAAGCGCACGAGCTCGGTCGCGACGAGTCGCGCCCACGTGCGCGCGCGGGGTAGCGGCAGCGGCCGTCCCCAGTGGGCTCGGAGTGCGATTCCGTGCAGCGCCCCCGGGATGAGCGTGTACTCGCCTTCGGCGCCGAGTGCTCGGGCTCGTTCGAAGCCGCGGCGCGAGCTTGCCGGCGACACGCCGGGGACTCCCGGGAGCCCACGATCGAGCGACCCGTGCAGCACTACGAGGCGGCGGCCACTCAAACGGTCGAGGGAGATCCGCTCGGGGAACCACGGTGCGAGACCGACGACAGTCTCGACCGACGCTTCGCCCGCCGCTCGTGCGGCGACGGCGCCGCCCATCGAGAAGCCGAGCAGCAAGGTGCGCGGCGCGCCGATTGCCTCGATCGCTGCCTGGGCGTCCTCGATGCACCACTCGAGGCGGTTCCACGACTTGATCCGGTACTTGACCTCACCGAACGTGAGTTGCGGGAAATCCGGTGCGAGTCGCCGCACGAGCCACTCGATCGACGCGCTCCATGTTCCCTCGACCTCGGCGGCCTGGCCGCCGTTCATGCCGACGACAGCGAGTTGCGCGGGAGCGGGACCGGTGATTCGGAGCTCGGCGCCGCTCCGAAGTCGCATCAGGCCGCGGGAACGATCTGCATCCGCGTCGCGATGGCCGGGAGATCCACGAAGAACGTCGTGCCGACTCCCTCGACACTGCGGACGGAGATCCGGCCGTTGTGCCCCTCGACGATCGCCTTCGAGATCGAGAGTCCGAGCCCGACGCCGGGAATCGCCTCCTCCTGCGCACGTGCGGTGCGGAAGAACCGCTCGAAGAGCTGCGTCTGCTCGTCGTCCGAGATGCCCATGCCGGTGTCGGCGACCTCGATCCGCGCCACCGAGCCGTGCGGATACGCGCGTACGTCGACGGTGCCGCCGGCCGGGGTGAACTTGAGTGCGTTCGAGATGAGATTGTCGATGACCTGTCCGATGCGCAGTCGGTCGCCGCTGGCGGCGGGAAGCGATTCCGTGGAGCACGTCAGCGTGATGCCGCGCGCCGCGGCGACAGGTCCGCTCGCCTGCACGGCCTGCTCGATGATCGCGGCGATGTCGAGCTCGCCCTGCTCGAGCGCAAGATTGCCCGCGCTCGCCTGAGCGGTGAGCAGCAGATCCTCGACGAGGCGCAGGAGGCGCTCGGCGTTGCGGTCGATCACCTCGAGCCAGTTCATCTGCGCTACCGGAAGCTCGGCCATGACGTCGTCCTGCAGGAGCAGTTCGAGGTAGCCGCAGATCGAGGTCAACGGCGTGCGGAGCTCGTGCGAGACGAGGGCGATGAACTCGTCCTTCATCCGGTCGAGCTTGCGTAGCCGTTCGTTCTGCTCCTGCGTTTGCGTGAGCAGGGCCTCGCGGTCCCGCTCTGCCTGCTTGCGCGCCGTGACGTCGACGGCGAAGCCCTGCGTGTACCACGGCTTGCCGGTCTCGTCGCGCACGACGGTGTAGCTGTCGTTCAGCCAGACGACGCGGCCGTCGGCTGCGATGAACCGGTAGTCGAGCTCGAGCGGCTCTGCGTTCAGTCGCGCCTCGCGCTGGGCTTCGCGCACGCGCTCCCGATCTTCGGGGTGAAGGTGCTCGACGAAGAAGGTGGGGTTCGCGTGCCACTCCTCGAGCGAGTAGCCGAGGATCTCCTCGATCTGAGGGCTCACGTAGCTCGCAGCTTCGTCTGTCGAGTACGGGGTGTCGATGTACGTGACGAGCGGCAGTTGCTCGACGAGCGTCCGGTAGCGCGCTTCCGCCTGCTTGCGCGCGGTGACGTCGACGAGGAAGCCCTGCCAGTGGAAGCGCCCGCCGCGCGTGTCGCGCACCGTCACTGCGCGGTCCTGCACCCAGACCACGGTCCCGTCCTTGTGGTACAGCCGGTACTCCGCCTCGTACGGATTCATCTCTGCTTTCGCCCACGCGATCGCGCGGATCACGCGCTCGCTGTCGAGCGGGTGGACGATCTTCTCGAAGAGGAGCGGGTTGGCTTTCCACTCCTCGAGCGAATAGCCGAGCAGGTCGACGATCGCCGGACTGACGTAGAGCGGATCCGTGTTCGAGTCGATCGACGTGATGTAGAACGAGAGCGGCATGTCCTCGACGAGCTGCCGGTAGCGGCGCTCGAGGGCATCGCTCCGCAGGCGCTGGCGCGCCTGCTCGGCGACATGAGCACAGACGCCGAGGAGGCCGGCCGCCGCCAGAGCGGCGAGCAGGTGATCGGTGGCGAGGCCGACCGCGAGCGCGACGAGGACCGCGGCAACGTGCGCGGCGACGAAACGTCCGGGGCGGAGCAGGCCGAGGTTCATCACGTGACCATCGGCATTCGCGGCGGCCGACACTACCCCTGCGGGCAGGGCAGCCCTCTTGAGGGCCTGGCGGCTAGTGAACGTGCAGATTTACGCCGAGCAGGATCAGCGGCCACAGAACCGTCGCCAGGAGCGCAGAGCCCCAGGCCTTCAGGGTGTGCAGGTGCGACCAGTAATGGTGGGTCGCCGCCACGATTCCGCCGACGATCAGATAGACGGCGCCGATCCAGCTGATTCCGACGCGGGGTGCGGTTGTCGTTGCTGCATATCGCACGACGATCTGCCTCCTTTTTTCGATCAGCTCAGGGTCAACGACGGAGGCGTTCCGGGGGTTACTGCCGGGCCCTGAAACGGCGAGAGGCGCCCCGCGGGGCGCCTCTCGGTCGGACTGAATCGTCGCGAGGACTACGAGCAGCCGGTGTTCGTCCCGCAGTCGCGGCACGTGTAGCAGGAGCCCGTCCGCACCATGCGGCCGCCGCAGCGGGCGCACTCGACGGCGTCCTCCCACGAGTTGAACAGGGCGGTCTGGCCGGGAGTCGGCATCTCGAGCGGCTCGGCCGGCGCCGCGTTCGCGCCGTCGGCGTAACGCTGCGCGAGTATCGCCTTCACCTCGGGCGTGAGGATCCCGACCTCTTCCTGCTGCTCGGCCGTGAGGAACCGCTTGCCGAACCAGCGGAAGATGTAGTCGACGATCGACTTCGCGATCCGGATGTCCGCGTCGTTCGTCATGCCGCTCGGCTCGAAGCGCATGTGCGACAGCTTCGAGACGTAGACCTCGGGCGGCACGCCGTACTGCAGGCCCATCGAGACCGCGATCATCAGCGAGTTCATCAGGCCCTGCAGCGTCGTCCCGTCCTTCGCGATGTCCACGAAGATGTCGCCGGGGCTGCCGTCGTCGAAGACGCCGACGTGGATGTAGCCCTCGTAGTCGCCGACGCGGAACTTGCGGCCGACCTCGTTGCGATCGTCCGGTAGCCGCTTGCGGTCGTGCACCAGCGCCGGCGGAACGGCCTTGGACGCCGAGCCTGAGCTCGACAGCGGCTGCGCGACCTTGCAGTTGTCGCGATAGATCGCGATCGCCTTCACGCCGAGCTTCCACGATTCGATGTAGAGGCCCATCACGTCCTCGACGGACGCCTCTTCGGGCAGGTTCACCGTCTTCGAGATCGCGCCGGAGATGAACGGCTGCGCCGCGCCCATCATCTTGACGTGGCCGAGGTAGTGGATCGCCCGGTCGCCGACCGCGCAGTCGAACACCGGATAGTGCTCGGTCTTTACGTACGGAGCCCCGACGACGGTGTTGCGCTCGTCGACGAACGCGACGATCTCATCGCGCTCGCGCGGTGCATAGCCGAGCTTCTCGAGCGCCATCGGCACGGTCTTGTTGACGATCGTGATCTCGCCGCCGCCGACGAGCTTCTTCGACTTGACGAGCGAGAAGTCGGGCTCGACGCCCGTCGTGTCGCAGTCCATCATGAAGCTGATGGTTCCGGTCGGCGCGAGCACCGTCGCCTGCGCGTTGCGGTAGCCGTGCACCTCGCCGAGGTTGAGCGCGTCGTCCCAGGCCTTCCGGCAAGCAGCCAGCAGGTCGGCCGGCACGATGTCGTCGTTCTCGATGTTGCCGACCGCGGCGCGGTGCTTCGCGATCACGCCGATCATCGGCGCGCGATTCACCTGGTAGCCGGCGAAGGGCCCCATGCGCGACGCGATCTCCGCGGACTTGCGGTAGGCACGCCCCGTCATCAGCCCGGTGATCGCCGCTGCATACGCACGGCCCTCGTCCGAGTCGTAGGGGAGGCCACGCGCCATCAGGAGCGCGCCGAGGTTCGCGTAGCCGAGACCGAGCTGGCGGAATGCCTTCGCGTTCCGCTCGATCTCGGGCGTCGGATACGACGAGTAGCCGACGAGGATCTCCTGTGCGAGGAACACGACGTCGCACGCGTGCTCGAACGCCTCGACGTCGAGCTCGCCGTCCTCGCGGCGGAACTTCATGAGATTGAGCGAGGCGAGGTTGCAGGCCGAATCGTCGATCGACATGTATTCGGAACACGGGTTCGACGCATTGATGCGGCCGGTGTTCGGCAGCGTGTGCCACGAGTTGATCGTGGTGTCGTACTGCACGCCCGGATCGGCGCACTCCCAGGCCGCTGCCGCGATCTGCCGCAGCAGGTCGCGTGCGTCAACCGTCGACACGACGGTGCCGTCGGTGCGTGCGGTGAGGTTGAACTCGCGCCCCTCGGCCGCAGCGTCCATGAACGTGTCGCTGACGCGGACGGAGTTGTTCGCGTTCTGGTACTGGATCGACGCCCAATCGGGGCTGTCGAGCGACATGTCGTAGCCGGCGCTCTCGAGGACGCGCGCCTTGCGCTCCTCTTTCGCCTTGCACCAGATGAACTCCTCGACGTCGGGGTGGTCGACGTCGAGCACGACCATCTTCGCTGCGCGCCGCGTCTTGCCGCCCGACTTGATCGTGCCGGCGGACGCGTCGGCGCCGCGCATGAAGGAGACCGGGCCGGAGGCGTACCCGCCCTTCGACAGCTGCTCCTTCGAGCTGCGGAGTCCTGAGAGGTTGACGCCCGAGCCGGAGCCGCCGCGGAAGATGACGCCCTCCCTGCGGATCCAGTCGAGGATGGACTCCATCGAGTCGTCGATCGAGAGGATGAAGCACGCCGAGCACTGCGGCTTTTCCTCGAAGCCGACGTTGAACCACACAGGACTGTTGAACGAGGCGTACTGGTTGACGAGGATCGCCTTCAGCTCGGCCTCGAACGTCTCGGCCTCCTCGTCGTCGGCGAAGTAGCCGCCCTGCTTGCCCCAGGCGACCGCGGTCTCGACGACGCGGCCGACCATCTGGCGGACGCTCGACTCGCGCTCCGGCGACGAGAGCCGCCCGCGAAAGTACTTCTGGGCGACGATGTTCGTCGCCGTCTGTGACCAGAATTTCGGGAACTCGACGCCGCGCTGCTCGAACGCAGGGCCGTTGCGGCCCGGGATCACTGCATCGCGAATCTCCCATTCGATCTCGTCGAACGGGTCGCGTCCGGGAATGGTGAAGAAGCGGCGGACACCAAGGCGCGCGCCATCCTCGACAACGGTGTTCACCACCTCGTCGGCCTGAGTTTTCTCGGTATTTTTGTGCTCTACGCTTGCCATGCCACCCTCCCGAACTGTAGCCACTCGATAGCGATCACCC
Organism: uncultured Actinomycetes bacterium; assembly: GCA_963707525.1. Lineage (GTDB taxonomy): Bacteria > Actinomycetota > Thermoleophilia > Gaiellales > Gaiellaceae > Palsa-739. The sequence continues at coordinate 381,608 of CAVPQJ010000003.1, forward strand.
CGTGAGCGGGGGGTCCGGAACGGTAGGACTTGGCCCGGACGGAGTCGCTAGTAGTTGGCGCAAGTGCCGGAATCCGCTCGCGCGGATTCCGGCACGCGCAAAGACCCCTGAAGCCGGCCGCGTTCGCTGCCGGTAGAGGCTTGGTGTTTCACATCAAGCCTCTAGCGGCGTGGCGCGTGGGCCGGCGCCGGGGTCACCCGGCGGGCCTGCACGCGGCGGGCGAACCAGGTCGCCGCTGCCGCAAGGAGCAGCAGGAGCGCAAGCCCTGCGAGCACGATCAGCGGCAGAGGAACCGACTGAGCGTTGCCCGGCGAGAGCCGGTTGGTGATGCTCGTCCAAAGACCCGTGTTTTGGCTGGACGTCCCGCCGGGGCCCTTGCCGCCCGACGGGCCGGAAGGAGTCGCGCCGAGCCCGCTGCCGGGCCCGTTACCCCGGTCCTGGTGAATCGCGGCGTAGAGGGCTCGCTGGATGTCGTCGGGCGCGCTCGAGTAGCCCTTGATGTCCGGATACGAGTTCAGGTGCTGGATCGCCTGCGTGTAGCACGGGATCGCATAGGTGCCCTTGATGTTCGGATGGTTGCGGAGCCAGTCGTTGACGACGCTCTTCCAGCACTCGCTCGTCGGCTGAAACGACGCTGCAGGTGCGGCCGCGGCGCCACCGACGCCCGCGACCAGGAAGGCAAACGCACCGGCGATTGTCGCCAGGAGCACCCTCGTCGTCGTCTGTGTCGTCGTCATCCGAAAATGCGCCCAAGCACGGCCAGGCGCCAGGGCGATCTTCCAAGTCTGTCCGAACGGGGTGTTGTCACGGTTTGGTCGATGTAAACCGTTTGTGATGGGGTCGCCTGAGCCGTCAGGCCGATGCTAGCGTCACCGCCCGTGCGCGCTGCGGGCGAACGCGTCGGCGACCTCGGGGCCGCGCTCGGCGCGGCCGCGGTCTGCTTTTGCGCCATCTTCTTCGGCGGCGGCGCCTCGGACGCGCCTCTCGTGTGGATCGGCACGGCTGCGCTCGCGCTTGCGGTCATCTTGCTCCTCGAACCGCCGCTCCTCGACCGTCCCGCCGCGCTCTTCATCGGCGGCATGCTCGCCCTGGCGGCGTGGTCGGGCGTCTCGGTCGTGTGGTCGACGTCACCCGACCACACCTGGGCCTTCACGAACCGCACGCTCGTCTACGCGACGTTTGCGCTGGTCGGCGTCCTCGTTGCCGTACGCGTGTCGCGTGAGCGGCTTGCGCTCGCAGCCGCGGCCGTGCTCGGTCTCGTCGCCGGCTGGGCGCTGCTTGCCAAGTGTGTGCCTGCGCTCTACTCCGACTACGGCCGGCTCGCACGCCTGCGCGCTCCACTCGACTACTGGAACGAGCTCGCGCTTCTGTGCGACGCGGGCGTGGCGGTTGCGTTGTGGCTCGCGACGGTGCGCCGCAGGATCGAAGGCGCGGTTCTGCTGTACGCGCTCGTCGTCACGCTCCTCCTGACGTACTCGCGGTTCGGCGTCGTGCTTGCGTGCGCCGTCGCGGTTGCCTGGGTCCTGCTCGACCGCGGCAGCCGCGTGGAGAGCCTGGGGGTGCTCGTCCTCGGTGGTGGGGCCGCGGCCGCGGTGTTCGGGATAGCGGTCACGCTGCCGGGGATCACGAGCGACGGGCAGTCTCGTCATGTACGAGCGCACGACGGATGGATCTTCGCACTCGTCGTTCTCGCTGGAGCGGCGCTCGTCGCAGCAGGCGCGTTCCTGCTCCGTTCGCGCACGTTCGCTCCGGAGCTGCGCGCTCGCATCGAGCGAGTGGCGGCTATTGCCGGAGTCGTCCTCGCCGTCGCGGCCGTAGCGTTGAGCGTCGCGTTCGCCGGACGGATCTGGCACGAGTTCACGAACCCGGGCAACACACAGGTCGTCAACACGACGACGCGTCTCGGGAGTGCGAAGAGCGACCGCTGGGTGTGGTGGCAGGAGGCGTGGCATGCGTTCACCCGGCATCCGGGCGGCGGCACCGGCGCAGGAACCTTCGAGCAGACGAATCAGATGCTGCGCCGCGCGCCCGTCGTTGTCGATGAGCCGCACAACGTGCCGCTGCAGTTCCTGACCGAGACCGGGGTCGTCGGATTCCTGTTGTATCTCGCCGTTGCAGCGGGTGCGCTCTGGGGTGCGTGGCGCGCACGCCGCGAGCCTGTCGGCCTCGCGCTCGGTCTTGGTGTCGCGGCCTTCTTCGTGCACGGCGTCGTCGACAAGGACTGGAACTACGTTGCGACCTGCGGGCCGTTCCTCTTCCTCGCGGGTTGTCTCGTCGCACGCCCGCGGCCCGAGCGGGCGCGCCGACCCGTACTCGCTCTTGCCTCCGCAGCGGTTGCGCTCGCGATCGTCTACTCGCTTGCCGCTCCGTGGCTTGCGAACCGTCAACTTGCGTCGGCGTCGACCGTGGCGCAGGTGAAGCACGCGCGCTCGTACGATCCGCTGTCGGTCGAGGTGCTGCTCGAGCTGGCCGCCCTCGAGGCGGCAACCGGGAAGCCCAGTAGCGCGCTCCAGCACTACCTCGACGCCGTCAAGCTCGAGCCGGAGAATGCGCTGGCGTCGTACGAGCTCGGCGCTTTTTACTTTGGCTACAAGCAATGGACACTCGCGTACGACGCGCTCAACAATTCGTATACGTACGACCGCTTCGGCCCGGCCTCGAAGACGTGCGGCCTGCTGGATCAGGCGCGCGCGAAGGCGCACAACTTCTCGCCGCCGAGCGTGCTCAAGAGTTGCCCAGGATTACGACGGCCTGCGAAGCCTTGAGCTTCGACGGGGTGAGACCGTCGATCGGAGCAACGAGCTTGATGCCGGTGTCGCGCGCGAGACGCTTCGCTTCCTTCACCCAGCCGGGCACGTAGAGCACCATCGACCGCGCGTAGTCGTGCCGCACCGCGTTCTTGGCGCCGCCGATGCGGTAGCCCGCCCTCAGCAGCCGCGCCGCCTCGGTCGAGGCCGCGCCCTGGACGCCGTTGCCGTTCAGCACGAGCACGTGCACTCTCGAGCGCGCGCCGCAACGGATGGGACGGCGCTGCCGCAACATGTCTTCGTTGCGTGCACGACCGGGCGGGCAGGCTGAGTTTTCGCGGAAGCAGCCGAACGTGCGACCGTATGCGTCGGCGCGAAATGAAGGGCGATGACGGCGATCAGCGCCAGGAGCTCGACCGCCGCGATCGCGCCGACGACAAGGGTGGCGCCGCGCCAGGGGAAGCTCGTCGGGATCGGCTCGGCGTGTTGCACGGCCCGAACCGATTCGCGACGCTGCGCTCTACTCCTGCACGATCCAGGCCCACGTCCGCGCGAGGCCCTCGTCGAGCGAGTGGCCGGGACGCCAGCCGAGCGCGCGTTCGGCGAGCGTGATGTCGAGCACGCTCCGTTGCAGCTCGCCGAGGCGCGCCTCGGCGAACGCCGGCTCGCTTGTGATCCCGCTCGCGCGCTGGATCGCATCGTGGAGCCCGAGCACCGACGTCTCGACCCCGGTGCCGACGTTGAAGACGCCGCCGTCGCTGTCGAGCGCGAGCGAGCATCGCGCCGACCGCGTCCTCGACGAACACGTAGTCGCGCGTCTGGCTTCCGTCGCCGTAGATCCGGGGTGTTCCGCCCTCGTGCAGGAGCCCCATGAAGATCGCGACGACGCCGGCTTCGCCGTGCGGTTCCTGGCGCGGCCCGTAGACGTTGGCGAACCGGAGCGAGACGTGCTCGGTGCCGTGCAGACGGTTCCACGTCGCGAGGTATTCCTCGGCGCAAAGCTTCGACGTCCCGTACGGGGCGAGTGGCTTCCGTTCCGCCGTCTCGGCGGCCGGGCCTGAGCACTCGCCGTAGATGGCTCCGCCGGTCGACGAGAAGATGACCTTGGCGCCGTGGCGTCGTGCCGCCTCGAGGATCCGAACCGTGCCGAGCACGTTCACGTCGGCGTCGACCTCGGGCTGCTCGACCGAAAGCCGCACGTCCGCCTGGGCGGCGAGGTGAAAGACCGCCTCTGGACGCACGGCGTCGAAGCTGGCGTCCGGATCGCGGATGTCTCCCACGTGGAGCTCTGCCCCGGGTGCGACCCGCTCCCGCTTGCCTCTCGAGAGGTTGTCGAGCACGTGGACCTCGTCGCCGCGCGCCAGCAGCGCCTCGACGACGTGCGAGCCGATGAAGCCGGCCCCCCCGGTGACAACCGCCCGCATGCGCCTCGTATCCTAGGGACCGATGGGACTGCTGCTCGCGATCGAGGGCATCGACGGCGCCGGCAAGGGCACGCAGGCCGCACGTCTCGCCGAGACGGCTGCCGCGCGCGGCCGGCGTGTCGCCTCCTTCAGCTTCCCTCTCTACGACGAGAACCCGTTCAGCCGCGCCGTTGCCGACTATCTGAACGGCGAGTTCGGGACGGCCGACGAGGTCCACCCGGAGCTCGCTGCGTTGCTGTACGCGGGCGACCGCTTCCACGCACGCCCGCGGATCGAGTCGGCGCTCCGCGAGAACGATCTCGTCGTGTGTGACCGGTACGTCGCCTCGAACCAGGCGCACCAGGGCGGCAAGCTGACGGGCCGGGCGCGGCGCCGCCTGCTCGACTGGCTCGAGGAAGTCGAGTACGGCGAGTTCGCACTTCCGCGACCGCAGCTCGTCATCCTGCTCGATGCGCCGGTTGCGCTCGCGCGCCGGCTCGTCGGCCAGAAGGCCGCACGCGGCTACACGACGCTCGAGGCCGACATCCACGAAGCTGATGCGGTGCACAGCAGCGCGACGCGTGAGGTGTACTTGGAGCTCGCGGAGCGGGACGACTGGCGGGTGGTGTCGACCGCGGGTGACGACGGCGCCGCGCGAGACGTCGACGACATCGCCGCCGAGATCTGGGCGGCAGTGGAGCCGTTGCTCCCGTGACGTTCACGGCCGTCGCAGAGCAGCACGAGGCGAAGCGCCTGCTGTCCGCGGCGCTCGCCGAGGGCCCCGCGCACGCGTATCTGCTGCACGGTCCACCCGGTGTCGGCAAGCGCGCCATCGCGCTCCTCTTTGCTGCCGAGCTCCTTGGGGACCACGCGCGCGTCGCGCGGCGAACGCATCCGGACCTGTACGTGCTCGAGCCCGTCGGGGACCAGATCCGGATCGACGACATTCGCACGCTCCGCAGCGACCTGCACATGCGGCCCTACGAGGCGTCCCGGCGCGTCTATCTGATTCTCGACGCCGACACGATGAACGAGGACGCCGCGGATGCGCTGCTCAAAGATCTCGAGGAGCCGCCGTCCTACGCGGTGATCCTGCTGCTCGCGAACGACCTCGGCCCGCTTCCCGAGACGATCCGTTCGCGGTGCCAGCTCGTGCCGTTCCGCCGTCTGTCCGAGGGCGCGGTGCGCGCGGAGATCCGCGCGCGGGCGCCCGAGCTCTCGGAGGACGAAGCGACGACGATCGCGCGAGTCGCCGCGGGACGGCTCGACCGTGCCGCGCGGCTGCTCGATCCCGCCGCGCAGAAAGCGGCGTGAAGCGTTGATCGCCGTCGCGCGCGCCGTGTATCTCGATCCCGCCTTCGATGCCGGCGACGGTGCGCAGGCGCTGCTCGAAGGGATCGGCGAACGTGGCCTGGAGGCGAAGGAGAAGGCCGAAGAGACGGTCGAGCTGCAGGAGCTGACCGGGCGCGAGGCCGAGCAGCGCGTGCGCCGCGCCCAACGCGGCGCCGAGCGCGACGAGCTTCTCGCTGCGCTCGAAGAGCTCGAGTGGTGGTACCGGGACCTCGTCGTGCTCGCCGCAGGCGCCGATGGGGCCGTCGTGCATGTCGACCGGCTCGAAGAGCTCCACTCCGATGCGACGCTGCGAGCGCCTCCAGGCGGCCGAGCGGGCCTGCGAGTTGATCCGGGGTGCCTGGCGCGAGGCCGAGGAGCTCCAGCTCTCGGTGCCGCTCGCGCTCGAGGCGCTCCTCGTCCGGCTCCGCCGGGAGCTCGCCGGACCGCAAGTTTTAGCCCGTTAGGCCCTCTCTAGCTTCTGAAAACCGCTTTTGCCGGGCGGCCGGTAGAGCAGATCGAGAGGAGTTCGTCGCATGAAGCTCAAGGGGTTCCTACTGGTCGCCGCCGTCGCGACTCTCACCGCCGCACTGTGGCCCGCCGCAGGCAGCGCGGCCACGTTCAACGGGATCGTGGTCGCGAAGCAGCGCGGGACGCTGCTCGTCGCCTCGCCCGCCGGTCTCGTTCGGTCGGCCCGCGGCAATGCTGCGGTCGGCTCACGCGTCGTGCTCGGTGGCGGACACGCCACGGTCGTGGGTCGCGCGACCAGGGCCCGCATCCGCGGCATCGTCGTTCGCCGGGTCGGCACGACGCTCTTCGTATCGAGCAATCGCCATCTGCTCGCGTTGCACTCGGCGCGGGTGCTCGCCGACACGACCCCGACGACGACGCCGGCACCGCCCGGAACCATCGTGTCCACGCAGGTCGGGATCGCGAACGGCCAACTGGACGAGGAAGACGAGACCGAAGTCGGGCAAGTAACCGGCAACACGATCGCCGTCCAGGCGACGATCGCGGCGGTCGCTCCGGGCTTGGTCACGCTCAACGTCCAGGGCCAGACGCTGACGGTTCCGCTCCCGGCGGGCCTGACGCTCCCGGCTTCGCTCGTCGGCCAGACCGTCACCGTCAACCTTTCCCTCGCCGGGGACGACAACCAGGGAGACGACGACAGGGACGACGATGGCGGAGGCAATGGCGGTGGAGATGGCGGCGACTGACTAGTGCGCCACACGAATCGCTCGACCGGCCGCCCCGGGAACGGGGCGGCCGCCGCGCGGACCGAGCAGCTCTTCGCGGAGTACAGCCGCACCGTCAGCGGCCTGTGCCGCGCGCTTCTGCGCGATCGGACAGAGGCGGAGGACGCCGCGCAGCAGACGTTCCTCTCCGCGCATCGCGCGCTGCTGAACGGCACCGAGCCACGCGAGCCCGCCGCCTGGCTCGCGACGATCGCGCGCAATGAATGCTGGTCGCGTATCAGCGCGCGCATGCGAGAGCCGCTGGCGATGGAGCAACTCGAAACGGTGTCCACGACGGCCGACCCGCTCGAGGAGGCAATTCGCCGGGCCGACCTCGCAGCGCTTTGGCGGGCGATCGAAGCGCTCCCGCGGCAGCAGCGCGACGCGCTTCTCCTGCGCGAGTTCGGCGGGCTTTCGTACGGAGAGCTCTCGGCCGCGCTCGCGGTCTCCGGAGCCGCGGTGGAGTCGCTGCTCTTTCGCGCGCGGCAACGACTGCGCGGCCAGCTTCGCACCGTCTACGCAACTGTGTCCGGCGCGTCATGGATCGACGCTCTCGCTCGCCTGGTCGCAGGCGGGGGCGCTCCCGTCGCGGCGAAAGTGGCGGCGCTCGGTGTTGGCGCTGCCGTCGTCGGCAGTACCGCTGTCGTCGTGCCGAACGTGCTCGACAATCACCAGCCGCACAGCACACAGCGCACTCCCGCCGCCGGCGTTCATCGAAGCAAGCCGCACCCGACTCCGCTGCTCGCCGAACGCGTCGTGACGGCGCCTGCAGCGTGCTCCGGTGACGCCGGTGCCAATCGTGCGCGTGTCGAGCGAGCACCGCGCCGAATCGCACGGCGGCGAACACGGGTCCGACCACAGCGCGAGAGCCGAGGCCTCGATCGAGCACGCCGACCGTGGTGGGAGCGGCGATGGAGGCGGTCGCTCGGGTTCGGATCGGCACGGGGACGGCCAAAAAAGGGATGGCGGCGACGGGTCGAGCTCGAGCGGCGAGGGCTCTGACGGTGGCTCGAGCACGACGATTCCCTCGCCTTCCAGCGCCGGCGCTGCCGTCCGGCGGCGACGGCGACAATTAGCTCTTCAGAACTTCGTCGAGATAGCCGAAGATCCCCTAATGAAAGCCGGCGTGCTCGGGCGGAGCGCGCCGTCGATCTTCCAGCGGGGGACGAAGATTTGGCCGCAGTTCCGTCCATAGGTCGTGCGAGTCGCGTCGAAGGGGCCGTCGCCCCCGAGGCGGACGTCACGCGCGCGCTCTACGAGCAGTACGCGAACCAGGTCTTCCGCTACTGCCTGCACCAGCTCGGTTCGCGCGAGGAAGCCGAGGATGCGGTGCAGAGCACGTTCCTGAACGCATTCCGCGGGATCAAGCGCGGCGTCGTCCCCGAGCTCGAGGCGGCGTGGCTCTTCAAGATCGCGCACAACGTCTGTCTGTCGCGCCGCCGCTCCGCGTGGCGCCGAGGCCGCATCGAGTCGCCGGCAGACTTCGAGGTCGTCGAGGAGCTCACGCCGGCGCCGTCGCGCCGCGCGGACGAGCTGATCGGGCTCCAGGAGGTGCTCGAGCGGCTGCCGGAGACGCAGCGTCGCGCGATTCTGCTGCGCGAGTGGCAGGGCCTCTCGTACCGGGAGATCGCGGCCGAGCTCGAGCTATCGCAGGGAGCCGTCGAGACGCTGATCTTCCGTGCGCGGCGTTCGCTCGCCAGCGGGCTCGAGCAGCCATCGGAACCGAAGCGCCGCCGCATCGCCCGCGCATTCGACTGGGGCAACGTGCTCGCCGGCCTCAAGGCCGCGCTCATCGGCGGCAGCGTGGCTGCGAAGGTTGCCGCGACCGTCGCGGTCGTGAGCGCGACGACGGTTGTCGCCGCCGAGCCGCTGCAGCATCAGCGACATCAGGTGTGCGAAGGTGCCCAAGGTTCGTTCCAAAGTGCATGTCGCCGCGCACGCAGCGACTCCCGTCGAGCGGACGGCGCCCACGGTTCCTCGAGCAGCGCCGACAGCACCACCGCCGAAGGTGCACAAGCGGAAGCCTCGCTCGCATCCGCGGCACACGGTCCCGGCTGTCACCCGCGACGTGGCCGCTCCGGCAGTTACACCGCCGGAGACAGCCCGTCTCCGTGCAGACCCCGCCGAGTGAGGCCCCGAAGGCGGACAAGCACCAGGGCAAACACGAGCACGGGCGGGCAAAAAGACGAGCGGACAACCGAGCGACCGTCCAGCCGATCGACGCCGCAGCCGCCGGTTTCAGCGCCTCCTGCCGAGCCTGCGCCGATCACCGACGGTGCCGGCGCAGCCCGCGAATGGCACCACGACGATCACGGCAAGGGCAAGTCGCCGGACCACGGCAGCGCAACGAACTAGAGCGATGCCAGGCACCGCTTACGCGGTGCCTGGCATCAGGTCTACGACCTAGGCAGCGAAGACGAGCTCGTCGCCGAGCTCGAGCTGCAGCCGGTGGAGCGCCTCGGACTCGAGCTGGCGGACGCGCTCGCGCGTCAGGCCCAGCTCCTTGCCGATCGTCTCGAGCGACGCGGACTCGCCGCCGAAGCCGAAGCGGAGCTCGATGATCCGGCGCTGGCGCTCGGGCAGATCGGCAACGGCGCGCTGGATGCGCTGGCGCCGAACCGCGTCAACCGCCTCTTCCGCCGGGTCGACCGAGGACTCGTCGGCGAACAGGTCGCCGAGCTCGGAGTCGCCGTCGGAGCCGAGGCCCTGGTTGAGCGAGATCGAGTCGACCGCGTCGAGCGCCTCGACGACGTGCTCGGGCTTGAGGCGCGTGGCCTCGGCCAGCTCGTCGATCGTGGCCTCGCGGCCGAACTTCGCCTGGAGCTCAGCCGACGCGCGGTTCAGCTTGATGCGCCGCTCCTGAACGTGCACCGGAATCCGGATCGTCTTGGACTGGTTCGCGACGGCGCGCTGACAGGCCTGGCGAATCCACCAGGTCGCGTACGTCGAGAACTTGTAGCCCTTGCGCCAGTCGAACTTCTCCGCGGCGCGGTTCAGGCCGATGACGCCCTCCTGGATGAGGTCCAGCAGAGGCACGTCATGACCCTGGTAGCGCTTCGCGATCGAGACGACGAGACGGAGGTTCGAATTGATCATCCGTTCCTTCGCGGCGGCGTCGCCCTTCTCGATGCGCTTCGCCAGGAAAACCTCATCGGCAGCGGTCAGCAGCTTGTGGCGGCCGGCCGAGTCCATGAAGAGCTGTAGGGGATCGAGGGTGCCGCCCGACGAGGCCGACATGGAGCCGGTCTTCGTGGGGGCGTCGGCGCGCACGATGACGTCGCGCTCGTCGAGCGCGGCGCGCAGCGCGGCGAGGTCGTCCTCGCCGAGCTCGTGCTCGTCGGAAAACGCCGTGAGCTCCTTCTCGTCGATGAAGCCGCGCTCGGCGGACTCCTCGACGAGGCGCTCGGCAGGCGTGAGGTCGTGCAGGTGAATCGTGTCGCTCAGTGGAATCCCTTTCGTCGTGGTGGGGCCGCGTGCGGCGCGGCCTCCCTGGCGTCCGGTGGCGCGGAGTTACCCGCGAGGATCGGTCGCCCTATGTGAGTTATAGAACGGGATTGACCCGAAGTCCATTCCCAAACATCGCAAATTTGCGATTCCCTAACAGTCGATAACACCTGCTACTCACGGCTTTTCGCCCTCCAGGTGGCCACAGTAGAATGCGCCTGCACGCGCCGACGTAGCTCAGCTGGTAGAGCACTTCACTCGTAATGAAGGGGTCCGCGGTTCGAATCCGCGCGTCGGCTTCGAAGCCCAGCATGGCTTCTGTTCCCTTTCGACAGCGGGCCGAAACCGCCTTCTAGCCGATGGTTCGGCGAGGGCGGCGCGGCGCTTCGCGGGCGCCTTTTTCCTGCGATTCGAGGCCACTTCGGCCGTCAAGGCAGCGTCGAGATCGACAGCGCCGGGGCCTTGACCGGGGCCGTGCAGTACGGGCAGACCTGCCAGAGCGGCTCGAGAGGAGCCTCGCAGGCCCGGCACGGCTCCTTCAGGTGGGTGGTGCAGACCGGGCAGACGAGGAACGCCGGCTCCGACCGCCGCCCGGCAAACCGGACATTGCGGCGTCCGCCGCTCGAGGCTCGTTTCGAGCGCGCGGAGCTCGACCCGGCGGGCCCGAGCATCTGCGAGGGTCTCCGGCGGCCGGAAGAGCAGGAAGGCGAGCGGGCCGGCGAGCGGGAACAAGGCCGAGGAGCGTCGCAGTCCAGACAAGGAGCGGGTCGTCGATCCGCCGCTTCGCGTCTCGATGCGTCCAGTACGCGCAGCCGAGCCAGAAGAGGACGGCGCAGAAAAGGGCGAGATCTCGCGCCACGACGAACGCGGTCGAATGAAAGACGGTAGAGACGGACCCGGGCACGCGACTCCTTCCTTGCCGACGGTACCGGCGAGCAAACACCTGTTGTCCGGCTAGTGTCCCGGCCGGCATGCGGCGCCACTCCTGTCGATCCCAGCGTCATAAGCTCCCGGTTGCATGACGACGGGGCAGGTGACCTGCGTGTACCGCGCGTACGAGCACGGCGAGCTCGTCGCTACCGGGCGGCTGATGCTCGACGGCCTCCCGAGCGTCGGCGAGGAAGTTGCGCTGAACGGGAGGGCGCACGTCGTGCGTGCGGTCGACTTCGGCGGCGGCGAGCACGTCCTGACGCTCGAGCCGCAGGCATAACACAGCCCGAACGGTCTGGATCGCTACGGTCCCCACATGGTTCGGGGGGTCGGAGCCGCAGTCCTCGCAGCGCTCGCGCTGGTCGTCGCGGCGCCCGCGCAGGCGTCGCATGGTGCGGCGTTCGGTATTCAGGACGACGCCTGGCTCATGTACGGACCGGGGACGCTGCCGGAGCGCCTCACGACGCTCGAGAACCTCGGTGTCGGCGTCGTGCGGTTCACGCTCCGCTGGGACAAGGTTGCGCCGAAGAAGCCGGCGAGTCCGCGAAGCGCGGCCGCGTACGACTGGGGTCCCTACGGCGACGTGCTGGATGCGCTGCACGAGCAAGGCATCCGGGAGCTCGTGACGCTCTACGGGTCGCCGGGCTGGGCGAACGGCGGCGGCTCGCCGGCGCATCTGCCGTCGACGGGATTCGGAGACTTCGCACTACGCAGCTGCGCTGCGCTTCCCCTGGGTGCACATGTGGACCGCGTGGAACGAGCCGAACAGCCGGACGTTCTCGGTACCCGTCTCGCCTCGCCTCTACGTGCAGAAGGTGCTCAATCCGGCCTTCGCCTCGCTCCATGCAGCCTCGGCGTCGAACCAGGTGGCCGGCGGCGTGACCTCGCCGCGCAAGACGCCGTCGGGAATGTCGCCGCTCGCGTTCATGCAGGGCATGCACGCCGCGCACGCTCGACTCGATGCCTATGCCCAGAATCCGTATCCCGTTGGTCGCGGCGAGACTCCGACTGCACGCCGTGTGCTCGACCTGCGGCTACTTCACGATGGCGAACCTCCCGACGATCCGCGCCGATGTGACCCGCTATTTCGGAGCCAAGCCGCTCTGGCTGACGGAGTACGGCTATCAGACGAATCCGCCCGACCGGCTGCTCGGCGTCTCGTATGCGCAGCAGGCCGAATATCTCGGCGAGGCTGCACTCCGCGTCTGGCAGCAGAGCGGCGTGACCGTGCTGATCCACTTTCTCATTCGCGACGAGCCCAGCCTGGGCGGCTGGCAAAGCGGTCTCTTCACGGCGGGCGGGACCGCGAAGCTCGCGTACCACGCTTTCGCGCTGCCGTTCGCCCAGGTCTCGCGGCGCGGCGCGAGCGTGACGCTCTGGGGCCAGGTGCGCCCCGGCGCCGGCCGGCGCGCCTACATCGTCCAGCGCGCGGTCGGCAGCGCGTGGCGCGCCGTGGGCAGCACCGCACAGACGGACTCAGCTGGAACATTCACCCGCACGGTCGCGCTGCCCCGCGGCACGCGCGTGCGTCTTTGGGCACCGGCCATCGGCTGGGCGAGCCCGCCGCTCACACTGTCCTAGAGAATCGAGCGCGTGGACGCCACGCTTCGGATCGTGCATCTGCTCGCCGCAATCGTCTGGGTCGGGGGGACGATCGCCCTCGTCTTCGTCGCCGTGCCACCGGTCCAGCGGCTGGAGGGCGAGGTGCGTGCGCAGGTGCTCCGCGAATTCGGCCGGCGGTGGCGGCCGATCGGCTGGAGCGCCCTCGGCATCGCGATCGTCACAGGTGCGATCATCGCCTCCCGCGACGGCGCGTTCGACACCACGCCGACGAGGTTCGACTGGGTGCTCGCGATCAAGGGCGCACTCGTCGGCCTGCTCATCGCCGGCTGCCTACCTGCACGACTACGTGCTCGGCCCGGGGCTCGCGCGGCAGATCAGAGAGGGACGGCCGCAGTCGCTCCGGCTGCTCCTGACGACGATCGGCCGTGCCAACCTCCTGCTGACGATCGCGATCCCGATCCTCGGCGCCCTCCTCAGCGAGTTTCTGCATGACTGAGCGCGGGAGAATGGGTGAGTTGCAAGACGATCTCGACCTCGCCGCTCTCGTTGCTCGCCGCCGTGCCCGGCGGCGGCGGCGCCCGCGCCACCATTTCGTGCTGGTCGCGTTCGCCGTTGCGCTCTTCGTGATCGTGGCGTCGCTCGCCGGTGCGGCATTGACCGGCCGCGCGCTCGTCTTCGGCTCCTGCGACCTGAAGTCGCTGCGGCCGGTTGCGCTCGGCTCGAACTCGTTCCTGTTCGCCGCCGACGGCAGCCTGCTCGGTGTCATCCCGTCGACCACGAACCGGCAGCCTCTGCGTCTCGACAGGATGTCCCCCTGGCTGCCGAGGGCGACGGTGGCGATCGAGGACGCGCGCTTCTGGCAGCACGGCGCGCTCGACTATCAGGGCATCGCGCGCGCGTTCGTCAAGAACGCCGCGGCCGGGCACATCGTCCAGGGCGGGTCGACGATCACGCAGCAGCTCGTCCGCAACCTCTACATCGGCAAGGCGGATCGCACGCTCTCGCGCAAGTTGAAAGAGGCGTGCCTCGCGGAGAAGCTTGCGGGCCGCTGGTCGAAGCAGCAGATCCTCGCCGCCTACCTCAACGAGGTGTTCTACGGCCGGCACGCCTACGGCGCGCAGGCAGGCGCGCAGACGTTCTACTCGACGAACGCGCTGAAGCTGACGCTCCCGCAGGCGGCGCTCCTGGCCGGACTGCCGCAAGCGCCTTCGTCGTACGATCCGCTGCGTCATCCAGACGACGCGCTTGCCCGCCGCAACGAGGTGTTGCGCGCGATGTGGACGCACGGATACATCACGCAGGAGGAGTACAGCCAAGCGTCCGCATCGCCCCTCGACCTGAAGCCGGGGACGCTGTACAGCGGGCAGCGCCATCCGAACTTCTTCGGGTGGGCAACACAGCAACTGGTGGACCGTTTCGGCGAGCGGCGCGTCCAGGCGGGCGGCTTGCAAGTGCGCACGACCCTCGACCCGCGCATGCAGTTCATGGCGCGCACGGCGGTCTCGGGTGTCCTTCGCGAGAAGACCGATCCGGCTGCAGCCCTCGTCGCGATCGACCCGCAAACCGGCGCCGTGAAGGCAATGGTGTCGTACCTGCCCGACGGACGGGTGTTGAAGTTCAACCTCGCCTCGCAATCCGGCCGGACCGCAGGCAGTGCGTTCAAGCCGTTCACGCTCGCAACGGCGATCGACCAGGGCGCCTCCGTCTACAGCTCGTTCTCCGGACCGTCGCAGCTGACGATCACGGACCCGAAGTGCTCCTACAACGGCGTGCCGTGGACGGTGCACAACTACGCCGACGAGTCGGGCGGCTACATGAATCTGCTCGACGCGACTGCGCACTCGGTGAACACCATCTACGCGCAGCTGGTCGACATCGTCGGCCCTGACAACGTCGCGGCGACTGCGCAGAGGATGGGGATCACGACGCCGTTGCAATCCGTTTGCTCGATCACGCTCGGCACGCAGGCGGTGAATCCGCTCGAGATGACGAGCGGTTACGCGACGCTCGCCGCGCGCGGCGTCTATCACGCTCCACAAGCCTTCGACTCCGTGCGCGGTCCGAACGGCGCGGTGATCGGCAAGCTGGGCGTCCCCGGCGTGCAGGCGATCCCGCAGAACACCGCCGATCTCGTCACCTATGCGCTCGAGGGGGTCGTCTCGCATGGCACCGGCACCGCGGCGTACTTCGGCCGTCCCGCTGCCGGCAAGACCGGCACCGCGGAGAATTTCGTCGACGCGTGGTTCTGCGGCTACGTGCCGCAGCTCGCGGCGTGCGTGTGGGTCGGCTATCCGAAGGCGGAGATCCCCTTGTTCGGCATCGAGGGGTGGAGCGCGGTGTTCGGCGGCTCGCTGCCCGCGATGATCTGGAACCACTTCATGTCCGCGGCGGTGAAGAATCTGCCCGCTCGAGACTTCGTGTACCCGCAGTTCACGGGCCACACTGTCACCTCACCGTACTCGTACATCCCGTACTCGACTGCCACGACGACGACGGGCACGACCACGACAACGCCTTCGAGCACCCCTGCGCCGCCACGTGCGCCTGCGCCACCTCCCCCGTCGACCACTCCGCCCGAGCCGCCTCCGACGACGACCACGAGCGGGAGTCCTCAGTAGCAGAGACTGCAGCTACGCCCGCGAGAGCTAGGTGGCGGTCGCGGCTACTTCGCGCGAAAGCACGACGGTGTACGCGTCCTGGATTGTCGGGAACCAGGGCGGCGGGAGGTACACGAGCGTGCTGTCGTACTGGTAGACGCGGGTGTTGAAGAGGCCCATCGAGCCGCCGCCGTACGTTGCGGTCGACCCGGTGAACGTTGCCGAGGTGAGCCTGAAGTTGCCGATGTAGTCCTGCTCCGACTGGCCCGTTTGCGGGTCGTATCCGTACGACCGCCACGTTCCGCTCTGCGCGATCGTCGCAGCGCGCCAACTGAGCGTCGTCGGGACCCATTGCGCCACGATCACGCTGTGTGAGGCGACGAGGCCGAGCACATCGTCGCCGGGCTGCGCGTAGCTCAGGTTGCCGCCGATGTAGATGTCGCTCGCCGAGCCGATCGTCACGCGTCCGTTGACGACGCCGGAGACGATCACCGGCTGGCCCGTGTAGATCGCGCCGTTGTTCGGGATGTTCAACGGCGTGGCGGCGCCGCAGGTGGGCGCTGCGTCGCCGATCGGCTTGCCGGGGTACTTCGTGCACGACTGGACGATCACCTGGCCGTTCGTCTGAAACGCCATCTTCCACACGTCCACGGTCGGAACGTCCTCGACGATCCCGCCGGCGCCGGCTGCGTTGCGGATGTCGACGAGCGAAGCGAGGAAGCTGTTGAAGTTGATCGGCGACTTGATGATCGAGCGGATCGTTCGTCGAGTTGTACTTCTGCGCGCCGTTCATCATCGTCGTGTTGCCCGTGACGTTCCCCTCCGCGTAGATGTCTCCATACGCGGTTCCGTCGTGCTGGACGCTGTGCGCGACGCCGTTCCCGTCGATGCCGGCGTAGATCTTCCCGTAGGTCGTCGCGCCGACGCCGTAGGTGATGTTCGGCGTCGGCGACCATCTGGTAAGTCGGAGACGGAGGATGGGCGCACCTGCACTTCGAGCTCCCGCCAGTCGCGCGTGTCGGTGTCGTTCACCGGCCGGGCTGTCGAGAGGATGTCGATCAGCGGCTGGCTCGCGGTCGGCGGGACGATCTCGAGGCTGTACTCGTAGCCGTTGCCGAGCTTCGTCGAGCCGTACCAACGATCCTTCCCGTTCGGGTACGTCCAGGAGTTGCCGTCGGACTGCTGCCACGTCTGCGTGGCGGCGACGATCCGGCCGCTCGCCGTCGCGCGGCGCGTCGCCTCGCCGGGGTGGACGAAGTGCACGTAGTAGAGGTGGTCGTCGATCAGCTTCGCGATGTAGTCGTCGACGCCGGCCTCCGCGGCCTGATACGCGGCGTCGCGCTTGACGGCCGTGCGGCTGCGCGACGCCTCGCTCTGCATCACGTCGATGAGCCCGAAGGCGAGCACGATCAGGAGGACGGTCATCCCGAGCACCATCACCATGGCGAAGCCTTCTTCACTGCGGGCGGCGCGCCTCACTGCATCGTCCTGATCGTGACGAGCGTGCTGTACGTGTTCGTGCCGCCCTGTGTTTGTCGCGGCGCGACGGTCAGCGTGATCGCGCATCGAGTGGACCGCACTCGACGGTCGTCGTCGCGAGTGCCGCTCGCGTCGTAGAACGTGAACGGGCTCGCATTCGTGATCGATGTGAGCTCGGGGATCCACGGCACCCGCTGTGGCGGGCCAGACCCACGGATAGCCGTCGGTGTCGGTGCTGGTCGTGGTGCTGCGCTCGAGCTGGCCGTTGACGACGCGGTATGCGATGCGGCGGAGGTGGAACGGCGTTGCCGCGGTCAGGCGAGTCGAAGGTGAACGCGGTCGAGCTCACGCTCTCGACCGGAGACGGCAGCGCTGGCCGTCGTCGCTTGGCGAAAGTCGGTGGTCAGCCGGTCGATGGAAGCGCGCACCTCCGTCTGCAACGCCGCCTGCTCCTCGACCCGGTTGCTCGTCTTCGAGCTCGTGATCAGCATCTGGCCGAAGGCGCCGAGCACGATTGCGAGCAGCGTCATCGCGACGAGCAGCTCTGGGAGGGTGAAGCCGCTCTCGTCGCGCATCATCGGATCGTCACCGTTCTCGTCGTCGTCGCCGTGACGGCGCCGCTCGCGGTGCCGTTGAGCGCGCCAAGCGTCGCCGCCGTCGTGTAGCCGGGCGTCGAGTTGCTCGGCACGCTGAATATGGCCAGGCCGCTCGAGTTGGTCGTCCCGGTGAGCAGGATGTTCGAGCTCGGGCCCGCCGCTTACGGTGACCGCCGCATTGGGCTGCACGACGCCGGAGGCGTTGACGACCTTCACGGTCAGCGTCGGCATCGTGGCGGCAGTTCCGCCGAGCGTCAACGTGAACGTCTTCGTCAGGTCGGTCGGGTACGCATTCGGTACGAGCGCCGTCGTCGCGGTCGAGTACTGGCCGTTCGAGGCGACGACTCGCGCGGTGTATTGCAGGTTCGGAACGACGGGCTCGCCCGCAAGGTTCTGCACGGTGAGCTGGCCGCCGCTGAACGCGAACGTCTGCGTTCCGCGCGAGGAGCCGATCGTTGCGCTTGCCGGTCCCGGTGTACGGCGAGCCGTCGGAGTTCTTCGACGACGAGGTAGATCGTCGCCGGCTTGTACATCCGGAGCACGGTGTTGAACGTCTGGCCGGCGACGAGCGCGGTGCGCGACGCGGTGGCGGGAGGCAGGTCGTCGCGCAAGCGTCACGTATCCGGGGACAGCTGTCGTGACGTCGTAGTGGTTGAGGGTCACGTTCGTCGGCAGCAGCGCCGGGAAGACGGCCGAGCCTGCGGCGTCGGTCAGGTCGTTGCGCGCCGGGCTCGGGCCGCCGCTGACTGTGACCGTCGCGCCGACGAGCGGCGTGTTCAGCGCGTAGTCGATGATCTGTGCGAGCACGATTCCCTGGCTCTGACCTGCATATGCGCCCGCGCCCGGAGGCGCGACGTAGGTCACGTCTTGCGCGAGGGCGCGCGAGTCGGTGTTCCGCACGACGGTGACGACGACCTTCTTGTAGTCCGCCCGCGTCCGGTATGAGGTCACCGGCGCGTCGTCCATGTAGGAGATCTGCGTGGTGACTGTCGCGTCCAGCCCTTGGATGCCGAGCTGGCTCGCCGGCATGGTCGGGGCGATGGTGCCGGCCGGGTTGCCGTTCGAGACGCCCACCGAGTCGTAGGGGAGGGCGCGAACGGATTCGATCGCCGACTGTGCGGTCTGCGCGGCGAGCGTGCGCTCGTGCGAAGAGCCCTGCTGCGCGATCGACGCGAGCAGCACGCCGACGAGTGGTGCGGAGATGACGGCGAACATCGTCATCGCCATCACGGTCTCGATCATGCCGAAGCCGTCCTCGCCCTTGAGGACTCGTCCGTGCGGACGAAGACGCGGCCAATTCATGCTGCGGCACTACCCCCGTTCCAACGTGCTCTCCAGTCGGCCGCAGGCGGCTGGAGACGCTGTTCGTACAGAACTGTGCGCCGGCGCTAGCGGGAATCACCCGTTTTGGGGGGCGGGCGTCCCTGGATCGAGTGAATCTGCGCCTACAGCGCGGCTGAACGCGCTTGCTCGAGCGACTCGTGCACGGAGAAGTGCCGGTCGAGGCCGGAGATCTCGAGCGCGCGCCGCGTCTCGAGACCGGGCGCCGCGAGGAGGAATCCCTTCCGGTTCGTCAGCCGCGTGCGCGCCTCGATCAGCACGCCGAGCGCGGTCGAGTCGATGAACTTCACGGCGCTCAGCTCGACGATGAGCCGCTCGGGACTCTCTTCGCAGCACTCGAGCAGCGCCTCGCGCACGGTGTTCGCGTTGTAGAGGTCGAGCTCGCCCGCAAGGCTGACGATGACGAGGCCGTCGTTCCGCTCGATACCGGCAACCGGATCCTCGCGGATTCCGGCCGTTTCGTCGCTGCCCTCGGCCACGACGAAGATTCAAGCAGAATGGGCAACGGTCATGGAGGTTGCCGAAGTCGCAGCGAGAGCGGCGGGAGAAAACTTCCCGGTGGGCTCGATTCTGTTTCCCCGCGCGCTGCGCCCGCACGTGCGCGCGCTCTATTGCTACGCGCGTCTCGTCGACGAGCTCGGCGACGCCTATGACGGCGACCGCCTCGCCGCGCTCGACGAGCTCGAAGCCGAGGTCGTGCTCACCTTCGAAGGCGAGCCGACCTGGCCGGTGCTGCTGAACGTGCAGCCGACCGTGCGAGAGTTCGATCTGCCGCGCGAGCCGTTTCTACGTCTGATCGAGGCGAACCGCATGGATCAGCGCGTCGCCGACTACGAGCTGTGGGACGACGTCAAGCAGTACTGCGTACACTCGGCCGACCCGTGCGGCCGGCTCGTGCTCGGCGTGCTGCGCCGGCTCGACGATCCGGAGCTCGTCGCGGCGAGCGACTCGGTCTGCACCGGTCTGCAGCTCGTGAACTTCCTTCAGGACGTGCCGCGCGATCTCGAGCTCGGGCGGATCTATCTGCCTGCGGAGGACCGGCGGCGGTTCGGCGAGCCGGCGCTCGACCGACCGAGCGACGAGCTGCGCGCGCTGCTCCGCTTCGAAGCGGAGCGTGCGGCGACGCTTCTTCGCGCGGGCGACGCTGCTGCGCTCGCGCATCGGCGGACGTCTCGGGCGCGCGGTCGGACTCTTCGCACGCGGTGGGCTCGCGGCGCTCGACGCGCTCGAGGCGGCGAACTGGGATCTGTTCACGCAGCGGCCGAAGCCGTCGCGAGCGCGTCTCGCGCGCGAAGCTGCGCTCGTTCTCGTGAGATGACAGCCGTCGACCAGGCGTACGCGGAGGTGCAGCGCGTCACGCGTGAGCGTGCGAAGAACTTCGCGTACGGGATCATGGTTCTGCCGCGCGAGAAGCGACGGGCGATCGCCGCGGTCTACGCGTTCGCGCGCGAGGTCGACGACGTCGCCGACGGAACGTTGCCGGCCGCCGAGAAGCGCGCGCAGCTCGAGGCGTTGCGAGCCGGCCTCGACGAGCCGCCGGCTTCTGCGATGCAGATCGCGCTGGCCGACGCACGCAAGCGGTTCGACATCCCGCATTCAGCGCTCTCCGCGCTTGTCGACGGTGGCTTGCAGGATCTCGAGCGCACGCAGTACGCGAACTTCGACGAGCTGCGCGGCTACTGCGAGAAGGTTGCCGGCGCGGTCGGCGTCGCGTGCGTCGCGGTGTACGGCTCCGACGATGTCGAGCGCGCGATGACGCTCGGGATCGCGCTGCAGCTGATCAACATCATGCGCGACGTCGAGGAAGATCTCGCACTCGGCCGCGTGTATCTCCCGCAGGACGAGCTCGCGCGCTTCGGCGTGAGTGCGCTCGACCGCGTGACGCCGGAGTGGGAGCCGTTCATGGCGTTCCAAGCGCAGCGTGCACGCGTTCATCTCGACGAGGGACTGCACCTGCTCGACTCGCTCGACCGCCGCAGCGCGCTCTGCGTGTCGACGTTCGCGGGTCTGTATCGCGGCCAGCTCGACCGGATGGAGGCGAACGGCTTCGACGTCTTCGGCCCGTCGTGCCGGCTGTCGACGCCGGCGAAGCTTGCGGTCGTCGCCCGGGGACTGCTTCGTTGAAGGTTGCGGTCGTCGGTGGCGGGCTCGCAGGACTGACGGCCGCACTCGAGCTCGTCGACGCAGGCATCGACGTGACCGTGCACGAGGCGCGACCGACGCTCGGCGGCGCGGTGCAGACGCTGCCGGCGCGCGACGGTGATCCCGAGCCGCCGCCCGACAACGGGCAGCACATCGCGCTCGGCTGCTTCACGGAGTACCTCGCGCTTTCTCGACCGCATCGGCGAGGGCGGTTCGTATCTGCGTACGCGGCTCGCGCTGCCGGTGCTCGCGGAGGACGGCTCGCGCTCCGACATCAAGCCGAGCCTGCCCGGTCTCCTTTCCTATGCGCACGTGCCGTTGCGCGACCGGCTCCGCATTCCCGTCGTCGCGGCCCGTTGCCGCGGTGCGAAGCCTCGGCCCGGCGAGACCTTCGGCTCGGTGCTCCGCCGGCTCGGCGCGAGCGATGCGGCCGTCGATCGCTTCTGGGACGTCTTCATCCGGCCGGCGCTCAATCTCCGTGCGGATGAGGTCGACGCCGGGGCCGGTCTCTTCACCGTGCGGACGGCGCTGCTCGGCCCGCGCGGCAACGCCGACCTCGTTCTGCCGCTGAAGCCGCTCGGCTGGATGCACGGCGACGCCGCGGGACGCGTGCTCGGCGATCGCGTTCGGCTCGAGGACCGGATCGAGTCGCTCGACGAGCTCGATGCTGATGCGATCGTCGTCGCCGTGCCGCCGCACGAGAGCGCCCGACTGCTCGGAGAGCCCGATCCCGGCATCGAGGACTCGCCGATCGTCAGCGTGCACCTCTGGTTCGACCGGCCGCTGCTCACGACGCCGCTCGCGGCGCTGCTCGGCTCCGACGCGCACTGGGTGTTCGATCGCGGCGCGATCACCGGGCACGAGCCCGAGCGCGGGCAGTACGTCACCGTCGTCTCGAGCGGCGCGCCCGAGTTGCTCGAGGTACGCGGCCGCGAGCTCGTCGAGCGGATCGCTGCTCAACTCACCGAACGGCTCGGGCCTGCCGAGCTCCTCTGGTCGCGCGTCAGCCGCGAGCCGTACGCGACGATCGCTCTGCGTCCCGGTGTCGTGCGGCCGGGCGTCGAGACGAACCGCCCGGGGGTCGCGCGTGCGGGAGCGTGGACCGACACGGGCTGGCCCGCGACCATGGAAAGCGCTGTCCTCAGCGGACGCAGAGCAGCTCAGCACCTGCTGAGCATTGTTGGTGCAAGAGTTACGGCGTGAGCGCGATTCATCACAGCACCGGTGCCGGACTTCAGTCTGGCACCGGTTCCTTGTCCACACTCGACCAAGCGATCGACCGCGGCACCCGCCGGCTCCTCGAGCTGCAACGCCCCGACGGCATCTGGGTCGGCGAGCTCGAGTCGAACGTGACGATGACGGCGCAGCATCTCTTCTGGAACCACGTGCTCGGCCTGCGCACGCCCGATCTCGACCGCCGCATCGCGAACGAGCTGATCGCGCGCATGCGCGAGGACGGTACGTGGGCGATCTGGTTCGAAGGACCGCCTGACCTCTCGACGTCGATCGAGGCGTACGTCGCGTTGCGCATGTGCGGCGTCGATCCCGGGCCGAAGGCGCTCGCGTACATCCAACGCGAGGGCGGCATCCCGAAGAGCCGGCTGTTCACGAAATGCTTTCTCGCGCTCCTCGGTCAGTGGCCGTGGCAGCGGATGGTTCCGATTCCGCCGGAGCTCGTGCTGCTACCGCCCTGGTCGCCGTTCTCGATCTACAACTTCGCGTGCTGGGCGCGCGGAACGTTTGTCGCGCTCGCCGTCGCACAGTCGCTGCGTCCGGTGCGTCATGCCGACATCGATCTGTCCGCGATCGGTGCGATCCCTGGAAGAACGCGGCCGGCCCGGCGCCCGAACGCGTTACGCCGCCACGCGCTCCGTGCTGCAGAACAGTGGATCCGCGAACGGCAAGAGGCGGACGGGTCGTGGGGCGGGATCCAGCCGCCGTGGGTGTGGGGGATCGTTGCGCTGACCGCGCTCGGGCACGGCTTCGAAGACGACACGCTGCGCAAGGCAGTCGACGGCTGGCAGGGGTTCATGGTCGAGGACGGCGACCGCCTGCGTCCCGAGGCGTGTCAGTCGCCGGTGTGGGACACCGGGCTCGCGGTGCTCGCGCTGCGCGCGTGCGGCGTGCCCGCCGATCATCCGCAGCTCGCCGCCGCAGGCGCGTATCTGCTCGGCCAGGAGGTGACCGTCAAGGGTGACTGGGCGATTCGCAAGCCGGAGCTCGCGCCCGGCGCATGGGCGTTCGAATACGAGAACGACATCTACCCCGACACCGACGACGCTGCGGTCATCTCGCTCGCGCTGCGCGAGCTCGATACGGGCGGCGACGCCGTGCGCCGCGCGCTCGACTGGCTCGTGGGCATGCAGTCGCGAAACGGCGGCTGGGGAGCGTTCGACGTCGACAACCAGGCCATGTGGCTCTACAAGATTCCGTTCTGCGACTTCGGCAAGGTGACGGACGAGCCGAGCGCCGACGTCACCGCGCACGCGCTCGAGATCCTTGCACGTGAGGATTATCCAGCCGAGACGGGGCAGGGTCTCGAGTGGCTCCTGGACGAACAGGAAGCGGACGGCTCCTGGTTCGGCCGCTGGGGCGTCAACCACCTGTACGGCACGGGCGCGGCGCTGCCGGCGCTCGAAGCGTGCGGCGTTCCATCGGATCATCCAGCGATGCGACGCGCCGTCGCGTGGCTCGATTCCGTGCAGCAGGAGCATGGCGGCTTCGGCGAAGACATCCGCTCCTATGCCGATCCTGCGTGGCGGGGGCGCGCTTCCTTCGCCGCCCCATCGCAGACAGCGTGGGCGCTCCTCGGCTACGTGGGCGCAGGAAACGCTGAGATTGGAAATGCGCGGAGGGCAGCAGATTATCTTTGCGCTGTCCAGCGTGAAAACGGCGATTGGGACGAGCCGCATTTCACGGGGACGGGTTTCCCGCTCGACTTCATGATTCGTTATCACCTGTACCGCATCACGTTCCCGTTGCTCGCACTCGGCCGAATGAGAGAGAGGCTCTCTGCATGAAGTTCCCCCTGCAGTCCACGGTCACCATCGGTAAGTACGTCGCGACACAGCAGCGACGGGGGGAGCGCTATCCGCTCGTGCTCATGCTCGAGCCGACGCTCGCGTGCAACATCGCGTGCATCGGCTGCGGGAAGATCCGCGAGTACGAGTCGAACCGCGCGCGCCTGTCGGTCGAGGAGTGCATCGATGCGGGTGTGCAGTGCCCCGCGCCGGTCGTCTCGATCTGCGGCGGTGAGCCGCTCGTCTACAAGGGGATCGAAGAAGTCGCGGCCGGGATGATCGCCAACAACAAGACGGTCGAGCTGTGCACGAACGCGCTTCGTCTCGAACAGTGCCTCGACTGGTTCGAGCCGTCGCCGCGGATGACCTTCGTCGTGCACCTCGACGGCATGCGGGAGATCCACGATTACGTCTGCGATTACCCGGGTCTCTGGGAGATCGCGGTCGACGCGATCAAGACGGCGCGTGCGCGCGGTTTCCGCGTCACCACGAACACGACGATCTTCAAGGAGACCGAGGTCGACGACGTCATCGAGATGATGCGCTACCTGACCGACGATGTCGGCATCGACGGGATGCTCGTCGCCCCCGGCTACCAGTACTCGCAGATCGATCCGGCGCTCACGATGACGCGCGCCGAGCACGAAGTGAAGTTCCGCGCAATTCGCACGGCCGTGCGCAAGCACGGCTACCGCTGGCTCGCAACGCCGATCTACCAGGACTTCCTCACCGGCGAGCGCAAGCTGTCCTGCGCGCCGTGGGGATCGATCACGCGCAATCCGTACGGCTGGAAAGGCCCGTGCTACCTGCTCACGGACGGAATCTTCCCGACCTATGAGGCGCTGCTCGAAGGGATGGACTGGGACTCGTACGGGCCCGGCAACGATCCGCGGTGCGAGCACTGCGGCATCCATTCGGGGTTCGAGCCGTCGTCGGCTTTCGAGTCGTCGAAGAGCCTGAAGGAGACCGTGCGGAGCTTGCAGTGGACACTGACGGGCTGACCTTCGCCTGCGCGACGACCGCGGAGGAGCGCGTCGCGAGGCGCGCCGGCCTCAATGCTGCGCGCGTGGGGGTGCGCGTTGCGAACGGCGTGCCTGACGGGCGGCTCGTTTCCTTCGGGCTCGCGGGCGCGCTACGCGAAGGACTCGGTGTCGGTGAAGTTCTGGACGCGACGCGCGTCGTGGATGAGCGCGGCACGACGCTGTGGGAGGGCGGGCCGCTCGGCGTGCCAGGTGCGCGCGCGGCGACGGTGCTCGGCTCCGACGTTCTCGTGCACGACGCATCGGAGCGCAGGCGCCTCCACGAAGCGAGCGGTGCCGATGCAGTCGACATGGAGAGCGGTGTGCTCGCACGAAGCGGCCGGCTCGCCGGCGTCGTGCGCGTCATCTCCGATGACGTGGCGAGCGCAATCGAGGGAGTCGACACGACCGTGCATCCCGACGGGCGCACGGATCCGCTGGGCCTGCTGCGCTGGCTCGGCGCAAAGCGCACCGATGGAGTGCGCTCGGTGTTCGGCGCCATCGTCGCTCTCAGAGCTCTCGAGAAGGCGGTCGCGTGAGCGGCCGCGTCCTGCTTGCGGCGCCGCGGTCCTTCTGCGCCGGCGTCGACCGAGCGATCGAGATTGTCGAGCGCTTGCTCGAGCAGCACGGCGCGCCCGTGTACGTCCGCCATCAGATCGTCCACAACGAGAACGTCGTGCGCCGGCTCGAACGGCTGGGAGCGGTCTTCGTCGAGGACGAGTCGGAGATCCCGCCGGGTGAGATCTGCGTGCTCTCTGCGCACGGCGTCGCGCCGTCCGTCAAGAAGAACGCGGAAGAGCGCGGACTGCGGGTCATCGATGCGACCTGCCCCCTCGTGAACAAGGTGCATGCCGAGGCGCGCCGCTACGCCGACAGTGGGCATCTCGTCGCTCTCGTCGGCCACGCGAACCACGTCGAGGTGATCGGGACGCTCGGCGAGCGACCGGACTCGACGGTCGTGATCGAGTCCCCGGAGCAGGCGCGCGCGCTGAAGAGCGACAAGCCGATCGCAGTTATCACGCAGACGACCCTTTCGCTCGACGATGTGGCACCGATCGTCGATGCGCTGGAAGCGAGCCAGGGCGAGCTGCGCCGGCCGCATGCCGACGACATCTGTTACGCCACGCAGAACCGGCAGGACGCCGTGAAGGCGATGGTCGCCGAGGGCGCGACGCTGATCCTCGTGATCGGCTCGGAGACGAGCTCGAACGCGCAGCGCCTCGTCGAAGTCGCGCGGAGTGGGGGCGCCGAGGCGTCCTTGATCGACGGCGAGGAGCGGCTCGAAGACGAGTTGATCGCGGCGCACCGGACGATTGGCTTGACGGCGGGCGCGTCGACCCCGGAGCAGCTCGTACAGTCCGTCGCCCGCGATCTCTCGGAGCGCGGGTACCCGACCCTCGAGGAGATCACGGTCGCCCGCGAGCACGTTCACTTCAGGCTGCCAAGGGAGGTCGCACGCGCATGACGAGCATCGAAGTCCCGTACTCGATTGCGGCCGCCCTGCCGACGCTGTCGGTGATGGACATCACGAACGAGGTCGCGCGAAGCGTCGCACACTCCGACCGAGCCCACGGCATCGCGTACATCTCCGCGACCGACGGCCTGTCGCTCATCCGGGTGCAGGAGCGTGAGACCGGCTTCTTTGAGGATCTCGAAGACCTGCTCGCGCGAGTGGTGCCCGGCGATGCTCCCTCGCGCGAACGTCTCGTCTACGCCCTGCTTGGTTCGCGCACCGAACAGGTGCCGTTCACCGACGGGCGCCTCTCCCTCGGCCAGTGGCAGCGCGTGATGCTCTTCTCGCTCGAAGACGAGCACCGCACTGACTGGTCGTTGACCTTGCTCGGCTGACGCCGAGCAAGGTGCGGAGACGGAACTCCGGACGGCCGAGAGCGCGGTCTCGGCCGCCCTCCGTGCTGCTTTGTTTCCGATGCTCTGGACGGGTTGCCTACCCCGTTCGATCGGTGGTGCCTTCGGCATCCCCGACCGAATGAGTTCGGCCTTCGCTAACGCTTCGCGTTAGCTCCGTCTGTTGGGCCGCAGGGTCGTCGGGCGGGGTAACGTCTTGGGGATGCTCGTGCTCACACGTTCGGATGTCGAGGAGCTTGCTCGACCTCGACGAGCTCGATGGGCGCGCTCGCACGCGCGCACGAAGAACTTTCGTCCGGTGCCGTCTCGATGCCGCCGCGGATCGCCGCGCTGACCGCTGACGGGCTTGCTCGGCGCGATGCCGGCGTATCTGCCGTCCGCGGGTCTCGGCTGCAAGCTCGTGACCCTCTTCCCGCACAATACGGACCGGCCGACGCACCAGGCGGCGATCGTGCTCTTCGATCCGGAGAACGGCTCGCCCGTCGCGTTGATGGACGGGACCTACATCACGGCGACGCGCACCGCCGCCGCGGCCGCGCTGGCCGCGCGCTTGCTCGCGCGAGCCGACGCCAAGATCCTCGCGATTGTCGGCACGGGCGTGCAGGCGCGCACGCATCTGCGGGCGTTCGCCGCCGTGCGCGACTGGGAGGAGATCCGGATCGCCGGCCGCGACCCGGACAAGACAGAGGCGCTCGCCGCCGAGCTCGGCGCGCGCGCGACCTCCTTC
This sequence comes from uncultured Actinomycetes bacterium, assembly GCA_963707525.1. Taxonomy (GTDB): domain Bacteria; phylum Actinomycetota; class Thermoleophilia; order Gaiellales; family Gaiellaceae; genus Palsa-739. The sequence goes on from CAVPQJ010000003.1 coordinate 409,046, forward strand.
GAGGATGCCGTTCGCGGAGCAGATGTCGTCGCCGCGGCGACGCACTCCGCCGAGCCCGTCGTTCTCGCCGGGTGGGTTGCGCCCGGCACCCACGTGAGCTCGGTGGGCTACAACGCGCCGGGGTCGGAGCTCGACCCCGAGCTCGTTCGAGCGGCAACGATCGTCGTCGAGTCGCGCGAGTCGTCGTTCGCGCCGCCCCCCGGTGGCGCCCCGGAGCTCGCCGGCGTCGACCCGGCCTCGGTCGCGGAGCTGGGAGAGCTGGTGAACGGCACCAGGCGCGGCCGAGCTACGCCTGTGGAAATTACGCTGTACAAGTCCGTCGGCATCGCAGTCCAGGACTTGGCCGCCGCGGCCCTCGTGTTGGCCGCGGCCCGAGAACGGGAAGTCGGGTTGGAGATCGAGTTGGAGGAGATCCACGCATGAACGAATTCAGCCCAGGCCTCGCCGGAGTTGTCGCGGTCGAGACGGAGATCGCCGAGCCGGACCGGGAAGGCGGTGAGCTTCGCTATCGCGGAGTGTCGATCGAGGATCTCGTCGGGAAGGTTCCGTTCGAGAAGGTGTGGGGTCTCCTCGTCGACGAGTCCCTGGAGCCCGGCCTGCCGGCGGCCTACTGCGAGCTCGAGTTCCGGACCGGCGGCTACATGTCCGACCTCCAGGCCGCCCTCGCGGGCCTCAGCGGCAAGTGGCAGCTCGGCCAGCTGATCGACATCAACGACGACCAGGCGAAAGAAGATCTCCGCCGCCTGTCAGCGGCCGCGCTCTCGATCGTCGCGCAGTCCGCGCGCGGTGCGGACAAGCCTCCCATCCCGCAGGAGAAGGTCATGGAGGGCGAGACCGCCGCTGAGCGCTTTCTGCTCGCCTGGCGCGGAGAGGTGAACGAGACTCACGCGAAGGCGATCGACACGTACTGGATCTGCACGGCCGAGCACGGGCTGAATGCATCGACGTTCACCGCTCGCATCGTTGCCTCGACGGGCGCCGACTGCGGCGCGGCGCTCTCGTCCGCGGTGGGCGCGCTCTCGGGTCCGCTGCACGGTGGCGCGCCCGCCCGGGTACTGCCGATGCTCGACGCCGTCGCGGAGATGGGCGACGCGGAGAGATGGGTGAGCGAAGCGCTCGCGCGCAAGGAGCGGATCATGGGCTTCGGTCACCGCATCTACCGCGCCGAGGACCCGCGCTCGCGTTTGCTCAAGAAGACGGCGAAAGAGCTCGGATCGCCGCGCGTCGAGGTCGCCGAAGCGCTCGAGCAGGCTGCGCATGAAGCGATCGCGAAGAAGAATCCGGATCACTCGTACACGAACGTCGAGTTCTGGTCGGCGATCGTGCTCGACGTCGCGGAGATTCCCCCGCACCTTGCGCCGGCGATGTTCGCGTGCTCGCGCACGGCCGGCTGGTCCGCGCACATCCTCGAGCAGAAGCGGCTCGGAGTGCTCGTGCGGCCGTCGGCGAAGTACGTGGGGCCGGGCGCGCGGAGCCTGCAGGAGGTCTAGGTGCCAGGCACCCTCCGGGTGCCTGGCACCGCTTTCGGCACCAGTTCGCCACCCTCGATTCGCCTGTCCAGCCGGTTCGCCGGCGGGGCGAGCGGGCACGCCCACCGGTCGTCCCACGCGCACGACGGGTTGAACGCGAAGTTGAAGTCGAGGACGAGCGTCTCGTCGGTGCCGCCGAGATCGGCGCCCTTCACCGTGTCGAGCAGGTAGCGGCCGGCGCCGTACGTTTCGCGCCCGCTCGTCCTGTCGCGGAAGGGCAGGAAGACCCCGCCGCCGTAGGCTTCGAGCCAGTAGAGCTCGAGGCTCGTGTCGCCGAAATGCGCGAGCGCAAACCGGCGAAAGCGCGTCGTGCTTCCGCCGCTGCCCGCGATCTCGAGCGGCGCCGGCTCGACGCGCTCGACGCGTGCTTCGAACCGGAGGGCCGCGTCGTACGGGAAGTACGCGGGCTCCCCGCCGACTCGAGGGGATTGCGGATGCGTGCGGTAGAGGTCGGAGCGCACCTCGCGCCAGCGTTGCCACGCCGTCTCCGCATCGTCGGCTGCGCGCACCTCGGCGTAGAGCGCGAAGATCCGGCGTTTCCAATCGAGGAGCGTGAGCTCGTCCACGTTCCGCGTTATACGCTGTCGGTCGCGTGACGGATCTGCTCGCCTATCGCGACCGCTTTCCGATCCTCAGCGACTGCACGTACCTGATCAACCATTCGCTCGCCGCGATGCCGGCCGCCGCGGAGGCTCGGCTCCTGGAGTACGCGCGCATGTGGCGCGAGCGAGGTATTCGCGCGTGGGGCGAGGGTTGGTGGGAGCTGCCGATCACCGTCGGCGATCAGATCGGTCGCATCATCGGCGCACCGCCAGGCAGCACCGTGATGCACCAGAACGTGACCGTCGCCGAAGAGGTCGTGCTCTCGTGCTTCCGGGAGCCGGGCGCGCGCAACGGCATCGTCTACGAAGAGGCGAACTTCCCGTCGGTGCGGTATCTCTATCAAGCGAAGCCCGACCTCGAGATCAACGTCGTCGAGGACGACGCAGCAATCGTCGATGCGATCGACGACCGCACGCTGCTCGTGCCGATCTCGCACGTGCTGTTCAAGAACGGGGAGATCCAGGACGTCGAGCCGATCATTCGGCGAGCGCACGAGGTCGGTGCGTACGTCGTGCTCGACTGCTACCAGTCCGCCGGCGTCGTGCCGTTCGACGTGACTGCGCTCGAGGTGGACTTCGCCGTCGGCGGCAGCGTCAAATGGCTGTGCGGCGGGCCGGGGGCGGGATGGCTGTACGTACGTCCGGATCTCGCGGAGCGCCTCGAGCCGACGTTCGTCGGCTGGCAGGGCCACGCGCGACCGTTCGCGTTCGAGCCCGAGCTCGAGTACGCCTCCGGCGCGCGCCGCTTCCTCACGGGCACCCCGAACGTGCCGGCGCTCTATGCCGCGACGGCAGGGTACGACGTGATCGAGGAGGTCGGCGTCGACCGCATCCGCGAGCGCTCGCTCGCGCTCACCGCCCTCTTGATCGACCGGCTCGACGCTGCCGGCTTCGAGGTCGCGAGCCCGCGCGAGCCTGACCGCCGCGGCGGCACCGTTCTCGTGCGCACGCCGGATGACGCCGCCGTGCATCGCGAGCTTGGCGAGCACGGCATCATCTGCGACTTCCGGCCGACAGCAGGCGTGCGGCTCGGCCCGCACTTCTACAACAGCGAGGCTGAGCTGGAGGCGACCGTGGGGACGTTGACCGAGATCGTCTCGAGCCGTGCCTACGAGCGCCACGCCGGCGCTGCCGCCCGTTTTTAGGAAGGGCGCTGCCCTTTCGAGGGATTGGCGCCAACGCGCCGCATTCCGACATTCTTGGGGTGCGGCGCGTTGTCCTGACAGGCCTTTTCCTGCTCCTTGCCGTCCCGGGTGTCGCCTCGGCCGCGCAGCTGATCGACCGCAACGCGACCGGCGTGAAGATCGCGGTGAACGCGAAGGGTGAGGCGCTCTTCACCTACAAGAAGTCCGACGGCATCCATCGCGTACTCGTGTGGGGCGCGATCAACGCGATCGCTCCGAAGGAAGGCGCCCACCAGCAGAAGTTCAAGCTCGACTACTCGGGCGGCTGGGGCTCGCGCCACACGCTCTACTGGAAGAAGTTCGGGTCCACGTGCAACCGCTACGACGGCCCGGCGCTCGCGAATCTCGTCGCCGCGTGCAAGGCGCCCGACGGCTCGTACTGGGCGGCGCAAAGCTGGCCGCAGCCGCTTCCCGACCTCGGCTTCACGCCGTGGGACGCGGCGACCAGCGCGCAGTGGCTCGAGGTCTCGCACTGGACGGGCGACATCGCGCAGCTCGAGACCGGTTCGGATTGGGTCTACGGCGGCCGGTTCCAGGGTCTCTTCGGCCGCTTCACGTATCACGGAGCGCCGGTCTACGGCTTCGGCACGACGCGCTTCGGCGCGCCCACCGACGGCTTCGGCAGTCTCGTCTACCTCGACACGTTCAACTCGGTGTACGGCCCGGGATGGCACCGCGAGAACTCATTCGTCTCGCACAACCCGACCGGGGTCTTCTGTTACGGCTTCTATCCGTTCGATCCGACCAAGGGCGGCTACAAGCATCCGGACGGCTGGACGGGGAAGCGCGGGCCCGGCACGGGCGAGCAGTACCGGTTGACAGCGAGCGGGCCTGGCGTGACACCGAATGTCTCGGCGATCGTCCAGGGGCTGCATCCGTACGACAAGGCGAATCCGGAAGACGTCGCGCTGCAGCAGCAGCAGTCAAGCGTGCTGCTCTCGTGGGACGACCGCCTCTGCCGCGCCGGCTTGTCCTAGCCGTCACGCTTCGCTGAGCATGGCGTGCAGCTGCGCTGCGTACGCCGGCGCAGTCGGCGCTTCGTCATGGCGGAAGTACACGTACACCGGCTCCTGCAGTGCGCTGATCCTCGCGGCAAATTCGTCGTCCGGCGGCTCGCGGCGCCGGAGGTACCGAAACGGAGCCGGATGGTCGAGGTCGTTGACGCGAACCGCCCCGGCGAGTGCGAGTCGCTCTTCGATTCCCGCCCACGACGGATGCTCGAGATCGAATGCGAGCTTGAGCGTGGGGTCGAGCGATCCCAGCAGCAGCTCGAGAACGCCTTCGTCGCGCGCGTTCTTCAACGACACGCGCACGGGTCCGAGGCGGTCGCCGAGCGCGTGAGCGCGCTTCGCGAAGTCGTCGAGCCCGCGGAGGCGGTGACCCGGGAGCTTCGGCGCGAACTCGAAGCCATCGGGTACTTGCTCCGCCCAGCGGTGGAATTGGTCCTCCGCCGGCAAGCGGTAGCCCGTGGTGTTCAGCTCGACGGTCGGGAACTGCCGGGCGTAGAAGGCGAGAAAGGCCGATGGATCCGTTCCGGCCGGATAGAAATCGGGCCGCCACGACGGGTACGACCAGCCGGAGGTTCCGACCGAGACCCGCGGTAGGGTGGGCGGTCCTTTGGCCACGATGCAGAGCGTGACAGTTCCGGTCGAGAACTTCACGGACGAGGAGCGTGAGCGGCTCGCGCCGCACTTCACGAACCTCGACCGGCCTGTCTTCGGGCTCGTCAACCTGCCGGAGACGGTCAAAGGGGCGCTTTTCGCCCGCTACTCGCGTTACCAGGGAACGCTGCGCCGGCTCTTTCTCGACGAGTTCGCCGACTCGGTTCCCGAGGCGCAGGTGATCGAGGGCGCCGAGGGCAAGCGGGCGGCCGATCTGTACGAGCGCATCTTCCTCGGCTACGGCGACGATTCGGTCGCCCAGCTCGGCGGGGCGCACATCGCGTGCGAGTGGACCTCCAACCTGCTGACGAAGATCCTGCAGCGGCCACGGCTGGCCGCGTACCTCGAGCAGTCGACGCGGTACATCGCCTACGACGACCAGCTGGCGGGCTTCGGCTACCGCTACCACCGCGATGCACGGTTTGGCCCGCAGTACGAGCGCGCGCTCGACGACATCTTCGAGACCTACAGCCGCCTGCTCGAGCAGACGACGGCCTGGGTGGGCGGGCAGTTCCCGCGCGCCGACGACGAGTCGGCCGGCGCGCACACCCGCGCGGTGCGCGCAAAGGCGCTCGACCTCGTGCGCGGGTTGCTTCCCGCGGCGACGCTGTCGCACGTCGGGATCTACGGCAGCGGCCAGACGTACGAGCAGCTCGTGCTCCACCTGCTCGCGCATCCGCTTGCCGAGGCGCGCAACTACGGCACGCTGCTCCTCGAGGAGCTGCAGAAGATCATCCCGAGCTTCGTCGTGCGCGTGCCGCGGGAGGATCGCGGTGGCCGCTGGATCGAGTTCCTGCGCGAGCGCCGAGAGGCTGCCGACGCCGCTGCGGCGCGGCTCGGGCTCGATGTCGCCGAGCCGGCGTCGGCGCCGTCGGTCCGCCTGGTGCGCACGCACGGCACCGAGGCCGAGTTGCTGGCCGCACTGCTCTTCGAGTCCTCTGCGACCGGCGACGACGACTTGCTGCGGCGCGGTGACAGCGCTTACCGCCGACGAGCGTGCCGCGTTGCTGCGCGAGCTGATCGGCACGCGGGAGAACCGCCGCCACCGTCCCGGCCGCGGCTTCGAGACGGTCAGCTACCGCTTCGAGATCGTCTCCGACTACGGCGCGTTCCGCGATCTGCAGCGGCACCGCCTGCTCACGTGCCAGTGGCAGACGCTCTCGCCGGATCTCGGCGCCGACCTTCCCGATGAGCTCGTGCGCGCAGGGCTCGGCGCCGAGTACGAGCGTGCGCTCGACGTGTCCCACGCGGAGTACGACCGGCTGCGGGGCGCAGGGCTCGTCGCCGAGGCGCCCTATGCCCTGTCTCTCGCGTACCGCATTCGCTACGTGCTCGAGCTCGACGCGCGCGAGGCCCTCCACCTCATCGAGCTGAGGTCGGGCCGCGAGGGGCATCCCTCGTACCGAGCAGTAGCGCACGAGATGCGCCGCGAGATCGCCGAGGTGCATCCGAACATCGCAGCGGCGATGACCTTCGTCGACGACTCGACCGAGGAGCGGCTGGAGCGGCTCCTCAGCGAGATGCGGAACGAAGCCAGCGGTTAGGCGGTCTGTTTCAAGACGATCGGGCCCGTCTCGCGGTGGCCCGGCAGCTGCTTCGTAACGACCCAACCGGCGCCCTGACGCAGGTCGTACGGTGCGTTCAGCTGCACTGAGACAGCACCGGTCGCGCTCTTGACGAGAAAGACTCCGCACGGCGCGAAGATCTTCCCGTTGCGCGTGAGGAAGACCTCGTAGTAGCCGTGGGGCGGAAGCTTCGGCAGTCCCGTCGCCGAGAGGGTCATGGGCCAGTTGCCCGCCGAATCGACTTCCCGGACGTGCAACGCTGCGAGCGCGCCGGGAGCCTGCGCGGTCCCGACGAGGTTCAGCGTGCGCCCGCCGGAGAGGCTGCCGGCGTTGCGGTGGCCCGCCAGGTAGCCGCCGAGGAATGCCACGACGAGCACGAGCACGGCTGCGGCGAGCAGCGCGACGCGGCGCTCGACGCCCCTGCGGCCCGGCCGGCCGAGCGTCATCGCCAGAGTCGGCCCGCGCTCGATCTCCGGCGTCAGCTCCGGCGGCGGCCCGGCAATGACGAGCAGATCGTGCACGCGCAAGAGCCGTTCGCGCTCCTCGCGTTCGAGATCGGCACCGACGATGTCTTCGAAGTCCGGCGTGCGCGTCATGCGAGCTCTTCTCCTTCAAGGACGGCGGCGAGGCGCGACAGAGCGCTCCGCGTCCGTGTCTTCACCGTGCCGAGCGGGATGTGGAGGAACTCGGCGACCTCGCTCTGCGACAGGCCGCTCCAGTAGGCAAGCTCGACGACCTCGCGCTCCTTGTCCGGCAACTCCTCCAGCGCGCGGTGCACGCGCCAGGAGACAAATGAGGACTCCGCCCGCTCGCTCGGCTCGGGTTCGGCAGACGCGAGGTCGGGCACCTCGGCGGGCGGCTCATGCCGCGCGCGCATCCGATCGACGATCGCGTTGCGAGCGATCGCGTAGAGCCAGGGCGCAGCTGGGCCGCGCTCCGGGCGGTAGCTTCCGGCGGACCGCCACACCGCAGTGAACGTCTCCTGCACGGCGTCTTCCGCTCGCTGCCGGTCGCGCAACCGGCGCAGAGCGAGCCCGAAGACCGAGCGAACGTAGCGCTTGTAGAGAAGCTCGAAGGCAACGCGGTCGCGGTCGGCGACGCGAACGAGGAGCGCGGAGTCCGTCGCGTCAACTGGCAGAGGCGTCACGCTCGTCTCCGGTAGAGCACGCAGGCGCGCCGGGGTTTCGAGCGCAAGTTCCATGTCTCTAGGGTCTCTACGGGTCATAGCGGCTTCCGGATTCCTGAGTCATAGCAGCCGACCGCTTGACGAACCTTTTACGAGCAGACGAGCCTACTGTTTACGCCAAAGCGGAATCACCTTCTGTGCAACCCAAGGGAGGTTCCGACAATGCCGAAGATCGTCTCGGGCACGCTCGCCGCCGTGGTGGGCTCCCTCATTCTCGCCGCGGCTGGCGCTGCTGCGACCAGCACCATCACCATCCGAAGCACCGGCTTCTCGCCGTACTCGGTCACCGTCAACCACGGTGACAGGGTCGTGTTCAAGAATTCGGACAAGGTCGACCATCAGGTGGTCGCCGACAATGGTTCGTTCGCATCGCCGATCCTGCATCCGAACCAGTCGTGGACGTCGGCCACGCTGAACACGCCCGGCTCGTTCCGCTACCACGACGCACTTCACCCGCGGTTCGCCGGCAGGCTCACCGTCAAAGGCCCACCGCCGGCCGTGACGCTCGCCCTGTCGCTCCCGATCGTCGACTACGGCACCCAGATCACGCTCTCCGGGGCTGTGTCGTCGGCGACCGCGAACGAGTTGGTCGAGCTCGACCAGCAGCCGTGGGGTCAGGCTTCGGCGGCGCAGCTCACGATCGTGAAAACCGGCCCGGGCGGTGTCTACTCGTTCACCGTGACGCCGTCGATCTACACGACGTACGTCGCGCGTTGGAAGAGCGTTGCCAGCGGCAGCGTCGTCGCTCAGGTCGCACCGAAGATCCGCTTGCTTCCGGGTGGACAGGGCTACATGAAGGCAGTCGTGTCTTCACCTGTGTCGCTGTGGAATCGCCACCTCTACCTGCAGCGTCTCTCGCAGTTCGGACAGTGGGTGAACATCGCGCCGCTGACGCTCGGTCAGCTGAACGGCCGCTTGTTCCGTCCGGTGAGCTATCTGCCGAAAGGCATCTCGCACATCCGCGTCTTCCTCACCGTGAACCAGGCGGGGAACGGCCTTCTCGCCGCGCACAGCGGCACGCAGACCATCGTAAGAAAGCGGTAAAGCCGCACCTTTTGTCCTGTGGGCATCGTTCACAGACAGGAAGAACACCTCGCATGAAGCGAGTTGAGAAAAGAGGGGACCTCCAATGAAACGCATGCTCCTGCTCCCGCTGGCGCTGTTCGCGACGCTCGTTGTCGTGGCAGCTGCCGGGGCGAACACAAAGGCATCTCAGACAGTTCAGATCGTGAAAAGTGGGTTCACGCCGAACTCGACGACGATCAACGTCGGCGACAGCGTGACCTGGAAGAACGCCGATACCGTCAACCACCAGGTTGTCGCCAACGACGGATCGTTCGCGTCGCCGGTGTTGAAGCCCGGAGAGTTGTTTACGCAGGCCTTTCCGAAAAGCGTCAAGGTCAGCTACCACGACTCGCTCTTCACGAGCCGGAAGGGCACCGTGACCGTAAACGCGCCGCCGGCCAATGTGACGGTCCAAGCCGGTGCGACCACCCTGGTCTACGGCAACAGCACGACCATCTCGGGAGCCGTGACGAACCAGCTCACGAATCTGCCGGTGACCCTCACGTCCCAGCCGTTCGGCAAGGGTACGCAGTCGATCGCGACCACGACGACGCAGGCGAACGGCGCATTCTCATTCGGCGTGTCGCCGACAATCCAGACGTCGTACCAGGCGCATTGGCGGACGACGGCGAGCCCGGCCGTGTCGGTTGACGTCGCCCCGCGCGTCGGGTTCGGCCAGAACGGCCGGCTCTACATCGCCAAGGTCACGTCCGACCTCGCGTACGGCGGTCACTTCGTGTGGGTCCAGCGCAAGGCTCCGTACGGCAGCTTCCGCAATGTCAAGCGGATCTACCTCGGGACGAACTCGCGTGCGGTATTCCGCGTGACGATCCCGAAGGGCCGCTCCATCCTGCGGCTCGTGCTCCCGGCGTCGGAGGCAGGTCTTGGCTACGTCCAGGGCATCAGCCGCCTGGTCGCCGTCAAGCGCGGCTAGTTGGTCGCGCGAGGCGCGCGCGTCCTACGACGCGCGCGCCTCTGCATACCGGCGTGCGACCTCGTCCCAGTTCACGACGTTCCACCAGGCCTCGAGATAGGCCGGGCGCTTGTTCTGGTATTTGAGGTAATACGCGTGCTCCCAGACGTCGATGCCGAGCAGCGGCACGTCGCCTTGCATGATCGGGGAGTCCTGGTTCGGCGTCGAGTAGACGGAGAGTGCGGTGCCGTCCCAGACGAGCCAGCTCCAGCCGCTGCCGAATCGCTTGACACCGCCGTCGATCACGGCCGCCTTCAGCGCGTCGAAGCTCTCGAAGGTGTCGTCGATCGCCTTGGCGAGATCGCCGGAAGGCGCGCCACCGCCGTCCGGGCCCATGATCTGCCAGAAGAGGCTGTGGTTCGCGTGGCCACCGGCGTTGTTCCGAACCGGGCCTTGCTTGTCCGCCGGCATGATCTCGATGCTCGTCAGCACCGACTCGACGGGGCGATCGGCCCACTCGGTTCCCGCCAGCGCGTTGTTCGCGTTGTCGACGTAGGCCTTGTGGTGCAGGTCGTGGTGGATCCGCATCGTCTCCGCGTCGATGTGCGGCTCGAGCGCGTCATATGCGTAGGGAAGGTCGGGGAGTTCGAATGGCATGCAGTGCTCCTTTCGCGTCGACGTGAGGATATGCTGCCGCCGCCTTGCTACGCGTCCGTTAGAAAGGAGTCTGATGTCGCTGGCCTTCAACTTCGAAGAGATCGCGCCGCGTGAGCTGCGGCCCGAGGTCTACGAGCTCGAGGGGATCTCGCGTGCCGCGGTCGAGGCCCATTACAAGCTCTACCAGGGCTATGTCAACAAGCGCAACGAGATTCTCGGCAAGCTCGCCGGCGTCGATCTCGCCGCTGCGAATCAGGTGTATTCCGAGATTCGCGCGCTGAAGGTCGACCTGAGCTTCGCGATCGGCGGCATCAAGAACCACGAGCTCTATTTCGCGCATCTGGGCGGCGGTGGGGGTGAGCCGACCGGCTCGTTCGGCGCTCTCGTGAGCCGCGACTTCGGGTCTGTCGACGCATGGCGCTCGGACCTGAAAGCGACCGGGATGGCCGGCCGCGGCTGGGCCTGGACCGCGTACGACTGGGACGAGGGCCGGCTCTTCAACTACATCGGGGATGCGCAGAACACGTTCCCTGTCTGGAACGCGACGCCGCTCGTCGCGCTCGACGTCTACGAGCACGCCTACTTCCTCGACTACCAGACCGACCGCGCGTCGTACATCGAGGCGTTCTTCGACAACCTCGATTGGGACGTCGTGAACGGCTGGGTCGACCAGTACGGGATCCCTTCGTCCTAGCGCCCGATGGTCCCCGTTCTCCTTGTCGTTGCGGGATACGTCATGGGCTCGATGCCGTGGGGCCTCTGGCTCGTGCGGCTGTTCCGCGGCGAGGACATTCGGAAGCAGGGAAGCGGCAACATCGGCGCGACGAACGTCTGGCGCGTCCACGGGCGTCGACTCGGCTTGCCGGCCGTGTTGCTCGACACGGCGAAGGGATTCGTTCCTGCGTTCGTGGCGACGAAGCTGGAGAGCCATGGCATCGGCGTGCTGGCCGGGGGGCCGCGATGCTCGGGCATTACCGGCCGCTGTTCCTGCGCTTCCATAAGGGCGGAAAGATGGTTGCGACAGCCGGAGGCGCGTTTCTCGGCGTGGCGCCGATCGTCGGCGGCATCGCCGCCGGTGTCTGGCTCGTCGTGTTCGGGCTGACGCGCTATGCGTCGGTCGCGTCAGTCACGTCCGCGCTCTCGCTCCCGCTCTGGGCTTGGCTGATCGGTTATCCCTGGCCGGTGATTGCGTTCGCCGGTGTCGCCGCGGTCGGCGTGCTGCTGTTGCATCGAGCCAATCTCCAGCGCCTGTTGCACGGCGAGGAGCACCGGTTCGCGCGCCGCACGACGACGAGGCCCGCATGAGCAGGCCTCGTCGCGCTCGACGCGGTGCGCGAGCTTGTTACGCCGTGCAGCCTGCGGGCGTTTCAGCCGGCTTGTTCGGCTGAGCGCCCTTCGGCAGGCCGAGGTAGACCGCGTACAGCTTCACGGTTTGCGAGCCCTCGTTTCGTGCCCGGTGAACGTGGTTCGCCGGCTCGACGAACGACATCCCCTTCGAAACGTGGAACGGCGCGCAGTTCCCGACCGTCTTGTCGTAGACGGTGAGCGTTCCCTTCGTGATCACGACGGCAACGGCTGACCCGTGCGTGTGCCAGCCGAAGTCGCCGCCGGGCTTCACGGTGATCGCCTCGACGATCATCGACCCGGCTTTCACGTTCAGCGTGACCCCTGACGCCATCGTGCCGACCGCGAGCGGCGTGCCGATGATCGGCGGGCTTGCAGCAGACGAGGCGGCGACGGCGATGAGTGCGATCACTGCCGCGCAGGCGAATTGGAGTTTCTTCATGTCGTCCTCCTTCGAGTTGGTTGGACACCGCGTCGAGGAGGACGGTAGGACCTTCGTGCTTAGCCGCCTCTTTGCGTGGACTTAGCGGCGCACAGGCGCAGACCGCGAGTGTCTCCGGCGGCTTCCATCACGCGGCGCGCCCGGGCGTAACCGCGTTCGGCGGCGGCCTCATCGCCGATCGCGTCGTAGAGGGCGGCCGCGGTGAACCAGCCCCACCCGGGAAGGTGGCCGCCGAGGTGCGGCTCCCAGACCTCCGCGCCCTGGCGCACGAGCTCCGCGGCCAGCTCGGGGTCGCCCACTCGCTCTTCCGCGATTCCCCATGTAAGGAGCGCTCCGCCTTGTCCCGGGGCGTCATCGGCCGCCCGGAAGCCGTCGCGGAGCTCGGCGAAGAGCCGGCGGGCGCCTGCCATGTCGCCTGCCAGAGCTTGGGCGAATGCGGCGTCCGTCTCGGTCATGGCCGCCGCCCGCCGGTCACCGCGCCGCCGGCGGAGCTCGAGAGCCTCTTGCAGCCGTTCGAGCGCGACGTCCGGTTCCCCGAACGTGCGCGCACAGTTCCCGAGCCCGGTAAGCGCGAGCGCGGCCCCTGCATCATCGTCGTCTGCACGAAAGCGCTCGAGTGCCTCGGTCAGCGCGCTCCGTGCTGCATCCGCCCGACCTTCGCTGCGCTCGATGATCGCGAGGTTGCAGAGTGTGTATGCGATGGCCGGATCGCGAGCGAAGCGGTGGAACAGCATGATCGTCTCTTCGAGGATGGGGCGAAGCGCGGCGTCCCGGCCCTCCGGGAGAACGACGAATCCGTAGGTGACTCCTTCGAAGAACGGAGGTGTGCCCGGCTCGACGCGAGCGAGCTCATCGAGCGCCGCTTCGAGCCGGCTTCGTGCCGTCGCGAACTCGCCGAGGTAGAACGAGCCCAGCGACCAGGCGCTCAGCGTCGACGCGCGAACCGCGGCGTCGTCCTCGCCGAGCAGCTCCATCGCTTCGATGCAGGCCCGTTCGAACTCCTGCATGTTGAGGCCCGCGATATAGAGGAGTCCCGTCCGGTGGAGCACGTCGGCGATATGCGCCTGATCCGAGGAGATTCGCGCCACGGCCTCGGCTTCGCGGCCGCTTCCGATGAACTGCTCGAGCTCGCCGCAGCGAAGCTCGAGCGATGCTGCGCCAAGCAGCGACCGGCTCCGCAACTGCGTCGACTCGGGCGCCGCAGCGAGAACACTCCGCATGCGGCGGCTGCCCTCCGTGAAGAAATTGCGATCGAGCCAGAAGCGCCAGAATCGCGACGCGAGGAGCAGCGCACTCTGCGGGTCGTGGCGCAGCCCAGCATCGAGAGCGGAGCGCACGTTGTCGTGGTCGAGCTCGAGGAGCTCGAGCGAACGTTCCCTGGCTCCGGCCTCCGTGTCGGGATCGTGAGCCGCCGCGAGCGACTGTGCCCATTCGAGCAGCCGGCTCTCGATCGCATCGAGCTCCACTGCGTCCGCAAGGCGTTCTGCGGCGTACTGCCGGATCGTGTCGAGCAGCCGGTATCGCCCTCCGTCGACGAGCACGAGTGACTTGTCGACCAGGCGCGCGAGCAGGTCCGCGACATGGCGGCGCTCGATCGGCCCCCCGACGCAGACGTCTTCGGCCGCACCGAGTGAGAATGTGCCGGCAAAGGCCGAGAGTCGCCGGAAGAGAACGCGCTCCTCGCCGCTGAGCAGATCGTGGCTCCACTCGATCGTCGCCCGTAGCGTTTGCTGCCGGGTGAGCCCGGTCCGGTTTCCCGCCGTAAGGACGTCGAGGCTGTCGGTCAAGCGTGCGGCGATCTCCGCGACGGAAAGCGCGGAAGCGCGGGCTGCTGCCAGCTCGAGAGCCAGGGGCATTCCGTCGAGGCGCGTGCAGATCGCGGCGACATGAGTGGTAGTCGTGTGGTCGAGGGCGAACGCGTGGTCGACAGCTCGCACGCGGGCCATGAACAGCTGCACGGATTCGACATCGGACAGATCAGTGGCGTCGGCGTCGGGCACTGCGAGCCCGGGCACCCGCCAGGTCGTCTCGCCAGGAGCGCGCAATGGCTCACGGCTTGTCGCGAACACGTGCACGTTCGGGCAGATACGAAGGATCGTCTCTGCGAGCGCAGCACACGCGCCGATGACGTGCTCGCACGTGTCGAGCACGATCAAGCTCTCGCGCGCGCCGAGATGCTCGGCGACCGCCTCGGCGGCCGTGCGGCGCGACGGCACGCGGATGCCGACGGCCGTCGCTGCTGCCTCGGCCACGAGCGTCGGGTCGAAGATCGATCCGAGCTCGACGAGCCAGGCCCCATCCTTCGGTGCGGCCTCCCTGGCCGCCGCAAGCGCGAGTCGAGTCTTTCCGCTTCCGCCGGGCCCGGTCAGTGTGAGAAGCCGCGAGCGTTCGAGCAGGTCGAGGACTTCTCGGAGCTCGCGCGTGCGGCCGACGAAGCTCGTCAGCTGGACCGGCAGCGGCGGCGGCTCGAGCGGGGTGAGCGCTGCATCCGCGAGCAGCTCTCGATAGAGCGCTCGTGTTGCCGCGTCCGGCTCGGCCGCGAGCTCGGCACGCAGCGCTTCGCGCAGCCGGTGGAACTGCGCGAGGGCTTCTTGCCTGCGACCGAGCCGCGTGTAGAGGCGCATGAGCTCGCGGTGGGCGGGCTCGTTGAGCGGCGCCGCGCCGATCGCGCGTTGCAGTGTGTGCACCGCCTGCTCGGCGTCCTGGCGTTCCGCTAGCTCGAGGCAGAGCGTGCTGTGCAGCTCCCGAAGAGACGCGCGCCGTGGTTCGGCCCAGCTCTCGTACCGGGTCCTCGGGAAGGAGCTCGCCGCCGTACGCGTCGAGCGCGGACTCGTATGCGATCGAGGCGCCTGTCGCGCGGGCATCTGCCGCTGCGCGTTCGAACTCGTCGAGGTCGCACTGCACGCCGTCCGCGAGGACGAGCATGCCGTCGCTGAGAGCGATCGCTCCTGCGCCGAGCACGCGGCGTGCCGCGTGGAGTGCCTGGTGGAGATTGTTCGTGGCGGCGGTTGCGGGCAGGTCGGGCCAAAGCAGCTCCATCGCCTGCTCGCGATGGAGCCTTCGTCCCGGGGCAAGCGCGAGCACCTTGACGAGCGTCCGTGCCTTCCGGAGCCGCCACGCGCGCTCTTCGATCTCGGCTCCGTCCATGCGCACGGCGAAGCGCCCGAGCAGTTCGAGGGAAAGCTCTACGGGCTGCGCAGCCAATCGCGGAGCTCGGTGTGTCGAGCGGCCCGTGTGCTTCGCCCGCAAGCTCGCCGCGCAACTCGCCGATCGTCCCGTAGCGTTCGGCGACGACCTCGTGTGCGTGGATCGTCTCGAAGTTGACCTGCTGCGAGAGCACGAAGTCGCCATCCCCGAGGCTGGGAAACTCGTCGAGCACGCTCTTGAGGGCGACCCGCACCGAGTCCTCGACGAAGCGCGGCTGCAGGTGCGCGTGCTCGACGACGAACAGCTCGTCCGGCCGCTTCAGCAGCTCGTAGATCGGCGAGCTCATCGAAGACTCGACGAGCTGGACGAGACGCTCGGCGTCGACGCGAACCGACGTGCCGAGATACAGCGTTCCCTGGCCGCGCTGGTTGTGCGTCGCGATCGGGACGAGCTCGAGGATGCGCTCGACGTCGTTTGCGTCGAAGCCGGCGTCGAGCAGTCGCTCGGAGGCGCGGCCTCGGACGAGACCCTGCGCGCAGGGGCACGCGTTGATGCCGACTGCCTGTACGCCGACGATGCGGCGGACGCCGCGCTGCGATGCCGCGGCGATGCCGATCAGCGTGACCATCTCCTGCGTCGAGAGCTTCGTGACCGGCGTCGTGCGCTCGTACGGGTAGCGCGCGCGGATGTGCACCTCGGCGACGAGCGCGTGCTGCCGTTCGACGATCCGGCTCGCGACGTGCTCGGCCAGGTCCTCGATCAGGAACGCATCGTCCTCGACGACGCCCTCGACCGCCTCCTCGAAGAGCTCGGGGAAGCGCGACATGTGCACGCCCTTCTGCGACGGGTCGAGGTCGACCGTGCAGTCGATCGTCGCGGCGATCAGCTTCTCCCGCGCGCCGCGCCCGATGCGCACCGCCTTCTGGACGCCGGTCACGCCCGCGCGCGACAGGCCGAGCGCAACCTCCGGCATGGACGCCTGCAGGTCGTCGAGCAGCTGGCGCGTGGGGTCGGCCACCCCTGTACTCTGCCGCACGGTCGTGCAGAAGGACACCTCTTTCGCCAAACTGGTCTCGCTCGGTTGCCACGATGTCCGCACGCCGCTCGCGACGGTGCACGGCTTCGCAAAGACCCTGGAGCGTGTGACCGAGCTCGCGCCGCCCGCCGACCGGTACGTCGAGATGATCGGCAAGGCGTCCTCCGAGATGGCGGAGCTCCTCGACGAGCTCTCCCTCGCGGCCCGCATCGAGTCGGGCAGCTACGAGCCCGCGCTGCGAGACGCGGACACGCTCGAGCTTGCGCACGCCGCACGGGAACGGCTCGGTGAGGATCGGGTGCACGTCACGGGCGAAGGCGTGACGATCTCGACCGACCTCGAAGCCGTCGATCGCGGTGTCTCGGCCCTGATTCAGGCGGCGCTTCGGCACGGGGGCCTGGACGACGTGAACGTCGTCGTACGCGGCCCGGTGATCGAGGTCACGCCCGTCACCGAGGCTTCGGCGCCCGTCGTGCTCGGGCAGGAGCTGCGCGATCTCGGCGCCGCCGTCGCGGTACGGGTGATCGAGCGGCTGGGCGGCACCGTCTCCGTCGACGGCGACACGCTGACGATTTCGCTCGGCTAGCAGTCAACCCTGGGGTTGACGCGGAATCAACCCGCGACTTCAACCCGTGCTCCGATGATCGCGGGCCGGCGGCCGGACGATCATCGTTGCATGACTACTACGGATTACCTCATCAACGCAGCGTTCGTTCTGCATCGTTCTTCGCCAGGCGCGCGAGCGCCAGCTGGATGTTCGTGGTCTGGTGGCTCCGCTCGTGCTGGTGTTCTTCGTCGCCCAGCTGTATGTGCACTCGATTCCGACCGCCGGCAACGACCTCGTGCTCGTCGGGGTGCTGGCGACGATCGGGCTGAGCGCTCGGCGTTGTGTGCGGGTTTGCGACGTACGTTCGCGATCGGCAGCGACGGCGTCGCGCTGGCGCGCGTCGGCTGGCTCGCCGGCGGCCTGTTGATCGCGGGGATCTGCGCGCGGATGGTGTTCGTGTTCGCCCTCAGCCACGGCGCCCGCCCGCGATTCGCGACTTCAGCATCGCGCACCAGATCGGCGCGGCAGCCTGGCCGGTCGCACTCGTCTCGATGGCACTCTGCGAGGTCACCGCCCGCCTGGTGATCGTTCAGCTGCGCGGCCGCCCTTGCAGATGCGCAAAAGGCCACCGCCGATCCCTCTATCGTCTGGACACGATGATCGAGACAGACAGCCGGCGGCTTGCCGAGGCTCGCGATCGCGCCGCGCAGCGGCTCCGCCGTCAGCGGGACACCCTTCGGCCGTTGGGTGGGCGGTGACGCTCGTCGTCGTGACGACCGCGATCAACGGCCATCCCGCGCCCGGGCTGCACGGCGCAAGGATCGGCGTGACGCTCGCGCTGTGCGTGTTCACGGCCATGCTCGGGCTGGCGATCAGAGGGTCGATTCGCCGAGCGCGACGCACCGGTTTCAAGCGGCGGTCATCTCCGCGATGGGCGCGGCAGGGGTGGCACTCGTCGCGCTACAGCCGAAGGGCGCGACCGAGCTTGCAGCGGGCGCGGCGGTGTGGATGTCGGTCGCGCGGCTGCCGTTGACGCTCGGGATCGCACTCGGCGCCGCGATAACGGTCGCAGTCGACCTCGCTGCGGCACTCTCCGGCACGAGCTGCGTCCGCGGTTCTCGCTGCCACGTTGTTGTCCGCTCTGCTCGGGCTGGTCGCCTACTTCTTGAAGCAGGCACGCGCAAGCCAGGACCGGACCGAGCTGCTCCTTGCCGAGCTCGAAGACGCGCGCGAGGAGCAGACCCGAGCTGCAGCGATCGCAGAGCGCAGCCGGATCGCAAGCGAGTTGCACGACGTGCTCGCGCATTCGCTCTCGGGGGCGGCGATCCAGCTGCAGGGCGCACGGAAGCTCGCTGAGCGTGAGCGAGGCGACGCCGCAGATGCGAGCGGCGATCGACCGCGCCGGCGAGCTCGTGAAGGACGGCCTCGCGAACGCCCGGCAGGCGGTCGGCGCGCTGCGCGGACGAGGAGCTGCCGGGCATCGCGCAACTCGAGTCGCTGGTCGCGAGCTTCAGAGCCGACATGGGCGTTGACGTAACCCTGACGGTCGAGGGCAGCGCTCGCACGCTCCCGGCGGATGCGAGTCTCGCTCTCTACCGCGGCGCGCAGGAGGCCCTGACCAACGTCGCTCGCTACGCGCCGGGCGCGACGACGAGCGTCGTCCTCCGCTACGACAGCGATCGCACGACCTTGAGCGTCGAGGATCGGGTCTCCGGGCCTCGGCGAGCGGCGGCGAGTTGGCAGGGTCTCGGCGGCGGCCGTGGCCTGGCCGGGATGCGCGAGCGCCTCGAGCGGGCCGGCGGCAGCATGCAGGCGGGCCCGACCGAGCAAGGGTGGCGCGTCGAGCTGGACGTGCCGGGGTGACCGAAGCCCCGATCCGCGTGCTGATCGCGGACGACCAGCGCGTCGTGCGGGACGGGCTGCACGATGCTCGTCGGCCTGATCGACGGCGTCGAGGTCGTCGGCACGGCGGGCGACGGGATCGAGGCGGTCGGAGGTCGCGGAGCGCGAGCGCCCGGACGTCGTGCTCATGGACCTCCGGATGCCGGGGATGGACGGGCGCCGAGGCCACCACGTCAGATCCGCGCCGCCCTTCCCGACAGGCACGCGTGCTCGTGCTCACGACCTACGCCGACGACGAGTCGTTGTTCCCGGCGCTCCAGGCCGGCGCGCGCGGATACCTGACCAAAGACGCCAGCGCCGAGGAAATCGAGCAGGCGATCAGAGCGCTCGCCGCCGGACGAACGCACCTCGATCCGGCCATCCAGCAGCGGCTCGTGGCCGCCGTCCTCGACGCGCAACCGGCGCCGCGCGCGCAGGCGCTCCCCGACGACCTGACCCCGCGCGAGGCAGAGGTCCTCACGTTGATCGCCGCCGGCTTATCGAACGCCGAGATCGCCGCGTCGCTCGTCGTCAGCAACGCGACCGTCAAGACTCACGTCAACCGCATCTTCTCCAAGATCGGCGCACGTGACCGCGCGCAAGCCGTCCGCTACGCCTACCGGCACGGAATCGCCTCAGGCGGATGACAGGGAGGAGCGGCTCTCGGGCTCGGCGAGCTCATGACACGACCGGCAGCGCGCCTCGTAGGAGTCGAGCGCTCCGACGACGATGGTCTCATCGTCGGCGGGAGCGGGACGCCCGTTGAGGAGCCGTTGGGTCATCGTGGCCGGGCCGCCGCAGCGATGGCAGACAGCCTGCAGCTTGTCGACGAGCTCTGCCCGGCAGAGCAGCTCGGGCATCGAGCCGAACGGGAGCCCGCGGAAGTCCTGGTCGAGCCCGGACGCGACGACGCGCGTTCCCCGTTCGACGAGCGCGTCGATGACGAGAACGATCCCCGGCGTGAAGAACTGCACCTCGTCGATGCCGATCACGTCGTAGGCCTCGGCGAGACCCGGGATGTCCTCCGGCCTCGTCACCGCGACCGCGCGCATCTTTGCGCCCGCATGACTGACGACGTGGCCGATGTCGTAGCGGTCGTCGATGCGCGGCTTCACGATCAGCGCGCGCTGGCCGGCGATCTCTGCGCGACGAAGTCGCCGGATCAGCTCCTCGCTCTTGCCGCTGAACATCGGGCCGCAGACGACCTCGAGCCACCCGCCGCGCTCTGGGAACAACCGGATCACTGTGCGAGACCCTAGCCGGGCGGTCCGACGGACTCTTTCGAGCGGTCGAAGGCCCAGCGGGAGAGGATGCCGGAGGCTGACGATCCCGAGCGGGCGCCCGTCCTTCACGACGGGGAGATGGCGGAAATTGTTCTCGAACATGATGTGCGCGGCCTCGTCGATCGAGACGTCAGGCGAGATCGTCACCGGGTCCGGCGTCATCCACTGGCGGACGCGGGCCTCGGCGGCCCGAGCGCGGGCGGCAACCGCGCGCATCAGGTCGCGCTCGGTGACGATGCCGACGATTCGCGCGAAGTCCTCGACGACGACGACCGCGCCGACGTTCGCGGCGTTCATCTTCTCCGCCGCCTCGCCGATCGAATCCGATGGATCGACGGTCAGAACGTCCTTGACCATCAGGTCGGCGACGGTGTCCATGGCTCCAAGCGTATCGCTACCGAAGCAGGCGCGAAAGCCGCCGATCCTTGAGCGTGCGGCCGCCCGTCTGGCATTCGGGGCAGTAGAAGATCGTGTGCTCCTCGAAGTCGACCTGGGCGATCGGCGTGCCGCAGACGTGGCATGGCTCGCCGAGCTTCTTGTGGACGCGGTACGTCCGCTCGTCTCCCGTGCCGGCTTCGCGGAGCGCGAGGCCGCGCGACAGCTCGTCGTTCATCGCGGTCGCAAGCCGTGCGACCTCTTCGTCCGACAGGTCGGCCGAGCGCGCATACGGGGAGAGCTTGGCTGCGTGCAGGATCTCGTTCGCCCACGCACGGCCGATCCCGGCAATCACGCGCTGGTCGCGCAGGAGCGAGTGAAGCCGTCGCGACTCGCCGCGCACGATCTCGCCGAGCTGGGTTGCGTCGAGGCCGAGCGCCTCCGGGCCGAGATGCTCGAGCTCTGCTTGCGCCTGCTCGGGCGTGAGAAGCCAGACGCCGGCGCGCTTGCGCTTCGCGTTCTCGGTGAGGACGAGCTTGGAGCCGCCGGTGAACTCGAGCGCGAACGCCGGTGTCTTCGGGCCGGTCTCGCCTGCGCGCAGCGACTTCAGCCTGCCCGAGGTCATCAGGTGGACGAGCAGGACGAGCTCGCCGTCGGCGGTTGGGAAGAGGAGTCGCTTGCCGCGGCGCTCCACGCCGCGTAACTGTCGCCCTTCGAGCGCCTGCAGCGGCGGGTCGAACGTCTTGAGCGTGGCGATGTGCGCCGGGCCGGCCTTCGCGATCGGGAAGGCCGAGACCGGGTCATTGAGCTGGCGTCGCCACGCCTCCATTTCCGGGAGTTCCGGCATCGCACGTCACGGTAGCGCTCGCGGTCGGGTGCGGGATCGCGGCCGGCATCTCGCGCATGCCCCGAAGCGGCGAGAAGAGGACGAAGAGGAACGTCGGGATTTCCCCGATCGCGCCGACGAAGAGGGCGGTGCGGAGGGAGAGGGTTTGCGCGAGCGCTCCACCGGCGAGCGTGCCGATCGGGATCGTTCCCCAGACGATCCAGCGCATCGCCGCGTTCATGCGTCCCTGAAGGCGTTCGGGCGTGATCGCCTGGCGCAGGCTCACCTGGGTGATGTTGTACGCGACTCCGCCGAACTGGGTGATGAAGAGGCTGACGATCAGGAGCGGCAGCGGGAAGGACTTCGGGGCGATCGGTACGAGGATCGTCGCGCTCGAGAAGAGCATGGCCATCGCGATGATCGTGGGACCGACGCCGAGCTGTCTTCTGGATGCGGTTGACGACGAGCGCGCCGATGATCGCGCCGACCGAGCCGGCTGCGAACACAAAACCGATTTCCCAGGGAGCGAGGTGCAGCACGCGCAGCGCATAGAGGACGAAGATCGCGAAGCCCAGGCTCCCGAACAGGTTCGACGTGCCCGTGCAGGCCGCGATGCGTCTGCAGATACGGATTGCGTACGACCCAGTTGAGCCCTTCCTTCACCTCTGGCCACATCCGCGGCTTCGGGGCTGCCCTCCACGCGCTGCGGCAGCGGCTCTTCCGTTCGGATCCGGGACAGGAAGACGGTCGAGACGACGAAGCTGACTGCGTCCGCGAGGATCGCGTACGGCGCCGTGAGCGCGGCGATCAGCCCTCCGCCCATGCTCGGCCCCGCCACCTGCGCGACCGAGACGCGTGAGCTGGAGCTTCGAGTTGCCTTCGATCAGATGATCGCGGGGACGAGCTGCGGGAGATACGACTGATACGCGACGTCGAAGAAGACGGTGAAGACGCCGACGACGAACTGGATGACGAGCAGCTGCCAGATCGTGAGGGCGCCGAGCCAGTACGCGAGCGGGATCGTCGCGAGGAGGATCGCGCGCGCCGCGTCGCCGACGATCAGGATCCGCCGCCGCCGCATGCGGTCGACCCACGCGCCCGCGGGGAGCGCGAAGAGGATGAACGGGAGAAAGCCGAAGACGGCCAGCAGCGAGAAGACGATCGGGCTCGCGTGGAGCGCGATCGCGGCGACGATCGGGATCGCGAGCTGCGAGACCTGCGACCCGAGCTCGCTGATCGACTGACCGGCCCAGAGCTTGATGAAGTCCGGGTTGTTCCAGAGCCCGCCCGCCGGGCGGCGGAGCCTACGCATCGGGCGCCCGGCGGAAGAGCGTGGCGACGAGGCCGTAGGGCTTGCCGTGGGGATCGTTCGCGGCCATGAAGTCGCGCTCGAGCTTGTCGAGGCGGCGTGCGAAGCGTCGCGCGTCGTCGTCGGTCAAGCGCATGCGCAGGACGGCGAAGGTCGTCCGGTCGTCGTCGTCAGGAGGGACCATCTCCGCGGCTGCGGTCCGGAGCGAGGCCGCCGCGAGATTCCGGACGTCTTCGCCGCCTGCATCGTCGGTGCTCTTGAAGACGAAGAGGCGCGCGGTGCGCCCGTAGTACCGCTCGGTGAGCGCACGCACCTTCCGCGTCCGCACGACCCGAACGAGTCCTGCCTTCTCGAGCACCTTCACGTGATGGCCCACGGTTCCCTTCGGCAAGCCGACGAGCTCCGCGAGTTCGGTGATCGAGTGCGCGTGCTCGCGGAGCAGGACGATGATCCGCGTGCGCAAATCGTCGCCGAGCGCCCGCAGCTGCTCCGGCTCCTGCACGAGCAGCACGTCGGAAGCGTCGTAGTCAGGCGTCGGCAAGGCGAGGACCAACTCGTCCCGCTTCGCCTTTGTCGAACGGGCCATCTTTCCGAAATGTACGACTTTTCCCGCCCGTTGGCAAGCGGAGCCCAGGACACGTCCGGTGCCAGGCACCGCAACGGCTTCGTCACGGAACCGTCACCGCCCGCGACGCTGCCGGCCTGCGTAGCCGGCGACGCCGTGATGAAGTGGCGCAACATCCGTCACGGTGGCAGGCACCGGACGTGGCGCCGCGGGCCACCGCCAGCCCGCATAGGCTCCGCACCCGATGGATCCGCTCGTCGTCGAGGTTCGCCGTAACGGCATCGTCGAGGCTCGGCACCGCGTGCACGCCGTTGCCGTGCAGAACGGCGCCGTTGTCGCCGAGGCCGGGGATGCCGGGCTGACCTGCTTCATGCGCTCGTCGTCGAAGCCGATCCAGGCGCTGCCGCTCGCCCGGGCGCGCGCCGACCTCGACGATCGCGACCTCGCGATCGCTTCGGCTTCACATCGGGCGACGGACGATCAGATCGCAGCCGTGCGCGCCCTGCTCGCGAAGGCGCCCGCCACCGAAGACGATCTGGAGCTCGGCCTCCAGAAAGGGCGGCCGCCCCAGAAGATCTTCCACAACTGCTCCGGCAAGCACGCCGGCATGCTCGCGCTGTGCCGCGCGCATGGCTGGCCGACAGCCAATTACCGCCTGCCCGAGCATCCCGTGCAGCAGGCGAGCGCTGCCGCCCACGCGGAGGCGGCAGAAGCAGACGAAGACGAGCTCCCGACCGCGACCGACGGCTGCGGCGTCGTGACGTTCGCGCTCCCGCTCGAGCGCATGGCCTATGCCTTCGCCCGCTTCGAACAACTGCCTCAGGGAGACCGCGTCAGCACTGCGATGCGTCGGCACCCCGACCTCGTCGGCGGCCCGGACGGTGCCGATTACCACCTGATGCGGGCAGCGGCCGGCTGGTTCGCAAAGGGTGGCGCCGAAGGCCTCATCTGCGCCGGCGGACCGGACGGGATCGGCGTCGCGCTCAAGGCGGAAGACGGCGCCACCCGCCCTCTCGGCCCCGCGCTCGCAGCCTTCTTGTAGCCCTTCGGCGTTTCGTTACCCGCCTTGGCAACCACCCCCGTGACGAACAGCCGCGGGGAACGCGTCGGCGAGCTCGCCGTTACGACCTCGTAACACCTGAGCGTTTCTTTACGAACCTGTATCGCAGGACTAAGATCCCAATCCGCTTCAGGGTGAGGTCGAGGTGGGCTCTCGCCCTCTGCATGTCAGGTTCGTCGACGACGTCGTTCAGGACTAGCCGGAGGTCGCCAACTTGCTCACGGTCGAGATCGCGCTCCCCGAAGTCGAAGAGCTCCAGAAGCTCGTCGCCGACGGAACGGAGAAGGGGTTCCTCACCTACGACGAGATCGTCAACGGTCTCGACGACGTCGAGTTGACCAAGGAGCAGGTCGAGGACTTCTACACCTACCTCATCGACCACAACATCGAGCTCGTCGAAGGCGAGCAGCACAAGACGCCGCCGCACGAGCAGCCGCAGCCGGAGGAAGACAAGCTTCCGCCCGCGCCGAAGCTCGACCTCACCGTCGAGCCGAGCCTCGACAGTCTTCGCTTGTACCTCAGAGAGATCGGCAAGGTGCCGCTCCTGACGGCCGATCAAGAGGTCACCCTCGCAAAGCGGATCGAGCGCGGCGACATGGGCGCAAAGACGCAGATGACCGAGGCGAACCTGCGCCTCGTCGTCTCGATCGCGAAGGGCTACCTCGGGCGCGGCCTCAGCTTCCTCGATCTCATTCAGGAGGGAAGCCTCGGTCTCATCCGCGCGGTCGAGAAGTTCGACTACCGCAAGGGCTACAAGTTCTCGACCTACGCGACCTGGTGGATCCGGCAAGCCGTCACGCGCGCGATCGCCGACAAGGCACGCACGATCCGCATTCCGGTGCACATGGTCGAGAAGCTGAACAAGGTCGTGCACATCGAGCGTCAACTCGTACAGCGCCTCGGCCGCGAGCCGAACGCGGACGAGATCGCCGAGGAGCTGGAGATGACCCAGGACGAGGTGCGCGAGATCCTCCGCATGGCGCAGCTACCTGTCTCGCTCGAGAAGCCGATCGGAGAAGAGGAGGACTCGAGCCTCGGCGACTTCGTGCAGGACGAGACGGCAGAGTCACCGTTCGACACCGCACAGCTGTCCCTCCGGCGCGAGGACATCGAGATGGCGCTCGGGGCGCTGCCGATGCGTGAGCGCCAGGTGATTGCCCTCCGTTTCGGTTTGCACGGCGGGCCGCCGCAGACGCTCGAGGAAGTCGGGCGAGCGTTTGGCGTCACGCGCGAGCGCATCCGCCAGATCGAGAACAACACCCTGAAGAAGCTCGAGCACCTGCCGGAAGCGCAGGCGCTTCGCAACGCAGTCAGTTAGCTACGCGGCTGGGTCGCGCGTCAGCGGCTGGTCCTCGCCGTGCGCGGCGGGAACGAACAGCCTGCAATGCGGGCACTTGAACCCGCGGTACCGGGCAGCCGATCCCTCGATGAGCTCTGCCGAAAACCGCTTGTGGCAATGCGGGCACTCGACCTCGTAGCCCGTGGTTTCGGTCTCGCTCACATGTCGAGGGTAGCAACGTCCGACGGAGCGCTGAAAATGCCGCCGACGTGGAAGAACAAGACCCCCTCCGCCGCGGCGTTGCCGAGTTCGTCGGCGCGTTCACGCTGATCTTCATCGGCGGCGGCGCGGGCATCGTGAGCGGCCAGGACATCGTTGCGGTCGCACTCGCGAACGGCCTCGCGATCGGGATCATGGTGTCGAACCTCGGTCACATCTCGGGCGCGCACTTCAACCCGGCGATCACGCTCAGCTTCCTTGCGACTCGCCGGATCACCACGCGACTGGCAGTTGTCTACTGGGTAGCGCAGTTCGGCGGTGCGCTCGTTGCCGCCGCGATCTTGCGCGCACTATTCACGCACTCGCAGTTCATCGGCTCCGTGCCGCACGCCGGTGGCTTCGGCGCCGGCAAGGGTTTCATCGTCGAGATGATCCTCACGTTCTTCCTCGTCTGGGCGGTGTATGCGACCGCCGTCGATCCGCGTGGCGCGTTCAAGTCGATCGCCGGCCTCGCGATCGGGCTCACGATCACGATGGACGTGTTCATGGGCGGTCCCCTCACGGGCGCTGCGATGAATCCGGCGCGCGCGTTCGGACCGGAGCTGCTCGGCAACTTCTGGGGCGAAGGCTGGATCTACTACCTCGGCCCGGTCATCGGTGCGCTGATCGCCGCCTTCGCGTACGACTATCTCTATTTGCGCCCGCTGCGGCCCGCCGTCGTCGGGACGCCGGAGTCGGGCGTCGCCGAGCCGCGGCCCGGCGAAACCGCGCTCGACTAGATCAGACGACGCTCGGCCGCCCAGCGCGTCAACTCGTACCGGTTCGAGAGCTGCAGCTTGCGCAGCACCGCCGACACGTGCGACTCAACCGTGCGCGAAGAGAGGTGGAGGCGCGCCGCGATCTCCTTGTAGCTGTAGCCGCGCGCGATCAACTGCAGCACTTCGCGCTCGCGCGACGTGAGCTGATCGAGGTCAGGATCCGACGCTGTCTCGCCGCCGCGAAACGCGTCGAGCACGAAGCCGGCGAGTCGAGGCGAGAAGACTGCGTCGCCGTCCGCGACGCGGTGCACGGCCTCCGTCAGCTCTTGCCCCGAGATCGCCTTCGTGACGTAGCCGCGCGCGCCCGCACGGATCACGACGATCACATCCTCGGCCGCATCGGAAACCGAGAGTGCGAGGAACTTCACGCCGGGGCGATCGGGTGCGACTTGCATGATCACCGCGTGGCCGCCGCCGTCGGGCAGGTGGACATCGAGCAGTACGACGTCCGGGTCGAGCTCCTTGATCAGCGGCACCGCCTCGGCGACGGAGCCCGCCTCGCCGACGACTTCGACGGTCTTCTCGAGACCGGCGCGCACACCCGCGCGGAACAGATCGTGGTCGTCAACGAGTACGACGCGACGCAAGGGGCGGCTCATCGGATCTCCAGTTCCACGTCGGTGCCCTCGCCGGGCGCCGAGACGATGCGCACGCTGCCGCCCACGCGCTCCATCCTGCCCCGAATCGACTCCGCGAGGCCGCGCCGGTCGACGGCGACGGCGGTTGGGTCGAACCCGGCTCCCCGGTCGCGCACGTAGAGCGAGATGCCGTCGTCGCCGGCATCGAGAAACACCGATACGTCTTCGACGCCCGAGTGCTGTGCTGCATTCGCCATCGCCTCGCGTGCCGCGAGCACGAGCGCTTGTGTGCGCTCGTCCAGCGGCGCGTCGCCGGTTCGCACGACGTCGACACGTACCCCGTGCAGCTCCTCGATCTCCGCGGCGGCAGACTCGACCGCATCAGCGAGCGTTCCTTCCGCCGCAGCCTCGCGATCGGGGTAGAGCCACGCGCGCAGCTCTCGCTCCTGCCGTCGTGCCAGACGCCGCGCGTCGGCTGGGTCCTTCTGGATCAGCGTCAGCGTCTGCAGCACGGAATCGTGCACGCGAGCTGCGAAGTCGGCGCGCTCTTCGGTGCGGATCCGTGCGGCGCGCTCTGCCTCGCGCTCACGCGCGAGGCGCCAGGCAGACGGCGCGAGCACGAGCAGCAGGGCTGCGGCAACCGCGCCCGGCGCAAGCAGTGTCGACGATGTGCCGCGCGTGTTGTTCCCGATGAAGACCAAGACCCCGATGACGATGAGCAGGAGAGCTGCGGCCCGTGCGCGCCTCTCCTCGAGTCCGAATGTCGTTCCGCTGAGCAGCACTGCACCGGCCGCGACGAGCGCGAGCGGCCAGACGAGCGAATTCGAGAGGCCGAGCCCGCCCAGCGCGAGGATTGCCGACCACACGAGCAGGATCGTCCCGGTAATGAGTCGCGCGCGCCGCGGCTGCGGGTCGCCTGGTGCGGGCAGCAGCGCCCAGGCGCCGAGGTATGCGACGAACCCTGCTCCGCCCGCGAAAGCGAGGAGCGCGAACGTGAGCCGGACAAAGGTCGCATCGACGTCGAGCGCTCTCGCGATCCCCGCGCAGACGCCGGCGACCACGCGCTCACCTTCCGCGCGCTGGATGCGCGGAAGCGTGAGCGGTAGCCGGATCGGGCCGATGCTGCTCACCCGCGTTCCACCTGCACGCGTCCCAGGCCGGTGCGGACGTCGAGCATGAGCACTCGGCCCGAGCCCGTGCGATCGACAACGTGCGAGTTGACGTGGGTGCCGTTGTCGTCTTCACCGAGCAGCTGCACGTCGCCCGCCTGGGCATGCGCTTGCACGTCGACGGACGCGTTCGCCGGGACGATCACGTGCAAGTTGCCGATCCCCACGGTTGCCTTCACGAACGTCTGACCCTTCGGCAGCGAGACGTTTGCGAGATTCAGCGTGAGATTGCCGATCCCGAGCTCGTACTTCGAGTGCACGTTCGCGGCGTCGACCGGCGTGTTGGTGCGATCGCCGATTCCCGAGAAGAGCGGCACCCGCACTGCCAGCACGACCGCCGCAAGCACGAGCGCGATGAGGCCTACAACGGAGCCGGCAAAAATGCGACGCCGCCTGGAGGAAGCCGGACCGAGTCGCCACCAGAAGAGGGCGGCGACCCCGATGACGAGCACGAGCCAGAGATTGCCGGGGCTCGGCCAGACGTGAGCCGACGAGAGCGCGACCACGGCCGCGAAGCCGAGAATGGCGAGCCCGATCATGCGCCGGGGCCGCTCGCGGTGCTTTTTCAGCTCGACTCCGGCGATCGAGTCGTCTGCCCCCTCCTCGGGGATCACGAGCCACGCCGCGATGTAAAGCAGGACGCCGGTGCCGCCGGCGAGCGCGAGCGCGACGAAGGCGATGCGGTAGATCGTCGGGCTCAGGTCGAAGTACGCGCCGAGGCCGGCAGCGACGCCGCCAAGCCAACGGTGCTCCCGAGGACGCGTCAGGCGACGCGGCTCCGAGATGATCTCAGTCGTTTCCATTCGGTTCTCCTTGGTCGGAATGATCGACCAAAGGGTCGCCGTTCGCAGCGCGCGGAGCTATCCGGGAAGACCCGGAGCGATCCCTGAGCTACGCCGGATCTTGATCTCGCACGAGCTCGAGAGTCGCGCAGTGCAGGCCGGCGATCGCGAAGCGGTGACTCTCGGAGAAATCGACCTGGATCACCTCGACGCCGCGCCGCTCGAGCTCCCTCACGACCGTCGGGGAGCCGGCGTTCATGACCACCTTGCCCGGCGAAAGCGTGACGCCGTTCAGCGCGAGATCCCAGTACTCGTCGACCGGCACCTCGATGATCTCGTAGCCGCGTTTCAGCAGCTCGCGTACGAAGCCGTAGTTCACGAGATGCGGCGCGAGCAGCACCTTTCCCCGATCCACGGTCAGCATGACCATGTCCATGTGCGACGTGCCGATGTTGCCGTGACCGGTCGAGTCGTACCAACCGGGGCTGTGGCACACCACGAGCTCGATGCCGAGGTTCGACAGCACGAATTCGAGCTGGCGCAGCCCTTCCTCGTTCGCGACGACAGATTCGTTGAACGCGAATGTCTTCTCGTCGAGCCAGCGTCCCGCCCCCGGCTCGCAGATGCCCTTTCCGTGGATCGTCGAATAGATCGGCACCTGGAGCGCAGCCAGCGTCTTCTCCCAGATCACCTCTCGGCCGCGCTGCCACGAGCCGAGGCCGTAGCGGTGCAGAACCGCGCCGCCGTGGACGACGAGCCCGCCGCCGGCAAGCGTAACGAGGTTCTTGATCCAACCGTATGCCCCGATCGCCGGTACTGGCGGCTCGATGTAGTTCACGCGCACGCCGTTGTCCTCGAGCACCTGGTAGTACTCGTCGAATTGCGCCTGCAGGCGGCCGAGGTCGGCATTGCCGGCGGCGCTCGAGTAGTAGTACTGCCACTCTTGCGCGTACTCCGGCCTCGTCTCGTTCTCGGTCGGGCGCGACACGAGCACTTCGCGCAAGGTGCCGATACCCTCCGCTCCCCAACGGCGTCCCCAGATCTGCTCGACCTCGTCGTAGAAGTCGGTCTCGTGGAGCATGTGGTTGCGCAGTGGCTTGCCCGGCTCGAACCAGGGCAGCGTTTCAAGGACACTTCGCTCGTCGTGTGTCGCGGCTGGACGTGGCGACGAGTACGTCAGCTCGACGGTGTCGCCGTCCGCGGTGCGGACGCGAAAGGGAACGGATTCGCGTGCGCGCGTGTCGATGGCCATGCGGCCGATGCTACGCCCTGCGATGTGGTTCAGTCCAGGAACTCGACGTACGCGTCGACCGGCGCGCGCTCTCGCGGCGCCGGCTCGCGTTCCGGCGACCCGAAGTGCAGCAACCCGAGCACCCGCTCCCCGTCCGGCACACCGGCCGCCTCACGGCCGCGGGCAGTCCGAAAGCAGGCGGGAGTGCGCCAATACGAGGCGAGGCCGCGCTCGGTCGCGGCGAGCAGCACGAGCATGATCGCAGCCGCCGTTGCGCAGACGTCTTCCTCGTCCTGAATGAGGTCGCCCGAGAGCGCGGCAGTGGCGAGCACGAGCGTCGGTGCGCGGTCGAGCTTCGCGGCCTCGCCGGGACCGGCGCACTCTTTCACGCGCGCGAGTGTCTCGGGGCCGAGCACGCGGAAGCGCCACGGCTGCGTCAGATGATGGTTCGGAGCAAGGCGTGCGACAGCGAACAGCTCGAGCAGGGTCTCGCGTGAAACAGGCTCCGGACCGAAGGCTTTGTGCGTCCGCCGCCGGGCGGCGAGGTCGGCCAGGCTCACGCGAGGCGGGCGGAGACGTGTACCTCTGCGCCTCCGCGCTTGAGCAGCTGGGAGAAGGGACAACCTTCGTCGGCCTTCGCGATCGCGTCCTGCAGAGCGGGCTCGTCGAGCCCTTCGACTGCGACGACGAAGTCGACGTGCGACGCGACGATCTGGTGGCCCTGGCCCTCGACCTCGTCCATCACGATTCGGCAGCTGACGTCGAGCCGGCCGGGTGGCGTTCCGGCCTTCGAGAGCTCCCCGGAGAGCGACATCGTGATGCAGCCGCCGTGTGCTGCGGCAAGCAGCTCCTCCGGGCTCGTCTTGCCTTCCGGCTGGCCGATGCGTGTCGGCAGGGAGAAGCCGAGCTCATTGAAAGCGCCCGAGCCTGCCGTGAGCGTGCCGATTCCGCGGGCTGCGTTTCCTTCCCACGTGATTTGCGCAGTCCGCTCGATCCGCGGCATCAGTATTCGGCTCCTGTTCCGTCGGGGTAATACGCCTCGGCGGGGGATCCGGCAGGACGGAAGACACCGAGCACGCGCATCTCGCCGGGGCCGACGTTCTCGAGGCAGTGCACGATGCCGGCGGGCAGGTGAACGCAGGTGCCGGCTTGCAGCCGAGCGGACTCGCCGTCGATGTGGAGCTTCCCCTCGCCCTCGAGCACGTAGACGACCTCCTCGTATTTGTGGAAGTGGTCGGGTGCGCGGACGACGGGGATGTACCCGACGAATTGCGTCACGGAGCGGCAGCCGAGCTGCGGCGTGGCGAGCAAGCGGAACTGGCGCCCGGCCGTCGCTGCACCGGTCTCCACGCCGTCGACCGCGATGACTGCATGTGTCGTGCCATCCGCGGGAGCCGGATCGCGGACGAGGACCGACAGCATTTCGAGGCCGTCCGCGTCATCGACTCGCCACGAGGAACTGCAGGCGACGAACACCGCCGTTCCCGGGGAAAGGTCGGCAGGCTCGCCGCCGATCGTGGCGCGACCGCTGCCCGAGAGCACATACAGGACTTCATCGTCGGCCCCGTTCGACCGCTCGTCCGAGGGGCCGTCGAAGCGCAGGAGGCGCTGCTCGAACTGGTCGCAGCCTCGCTCAGAGCCGAAAAGGGGCGATTCCCCTGGCTGAATTGCCCACCGCACGATTTGCCAGAGTACCTGCGTGAACCTGCCGAAAGCGGTTACCATCGAGCACCCGATTCGCCGCTGCGGCCAACCGGCAGCTCCGCGCGGCGTCTTATCGTGGGCACACCCCAATAGGAGGGAACTGAATGTTGAAACGAGTTGGATTGATCGCGACGGCCGCATCTGTGGCGGCACTCGCGGTCGTGGCGTCCGCCATCGCGCGCCCGGCAGCGGTCGCAGCGGCGTCGGCGCTTTCGTGTAAGAAGGGCGTTTCGATCGGAATGCTCGCCCCGGTCACCGGCCCTGCCGGCTCGATCGGAAGCGACCAGCTTCACTGGGCGCAGTTCTATGCCACCCAGTGGGACAAGAACAAGAAGCACGTGAAGCTGAAGATCGTCCAGGGCGACACCCAGCTCGATCCGGCGAAGGCATCCACTGTCGCGCAGTCATTCGCGTCGAACAGCTCGATCGTCGGCGTCATCGGACCGGCGGGGAGCGACGAGGTCCAGGCGGTTGCGCCGATCCTGCGCAAGGCGGGCCTCGCATTCGCATCAGGCTCGGCGACGCGCGTCTCCCTGACGAATGGCTCATGGAAGGGCAGCTTCTTCCGTGACGTCCCGAACGACGGCGTCCAGGGTCCGACCGCAGGGAACTTCATGTTCTCCAAGCTCGGTCTCAAGTCCGGCGACTCGGTGATGGTCGTGGACGACCAGGAGTCCTACTCGACGGGCCTTGCCGACATCGTCGGCCAGAACCTGACCGGCAAGGGCATCAAAGTCGATCGCGAATCGATCAGCCAGAAGTCGACTGACTTCTCGTCGCTCATCCCGAAGGTGACGTCGAGCACCAAGGTCGTCTACCTGCCGTTCCAGCTCGCATCGCAGGCTCAGCTCTTCGCGCAGCAGCTGAAGGCGCAAGGCAAGACCGCGATCGTGTTCGGTAGCGACGGGACCTTCGACTCGTCGAAGTTCAACGTTGACGGGAGCTACATCTCGTTCTTCGCACCGGACGTCACGACGATCCCGGCGGACGCTTCGATCGTGGCCGCGTTCCAGAAGCAGTTCCCGGGCGCGACAAGCCCATTCGGTGCTCCGAACTACGTACTGGCACAGATGTACGCCAGCGCGATCACCACGTCATGCAAGGACAACAAGATCACCCGGGCCGAGCTTCGGAAGAACTTCGCCAAGGTGTCGTTGAGCTCGACGATTCTTGGTACACCGATCCGGTTCACCGCGAACGGCGATCTCGCCGCCGCCAAGTTCCACATCTTCAAGATCGTCAACGGCAAGTACGTGACGGTCCAGTAGCCCGAAGTTGATCAAGGGGCGCGTCCGCAGATGCGGCCGCGCCCCTTTTTCTGTATGTAAGGGGCTGCGGATGAACTGGAACCTGTTCGTCACCGAGCTCACTGCCGGAATCACCCATGGCTGCGTCTACGCGCTCATTGCCTTGGGCTACTCGATGGTGTACGGGATCCTCAAGCTGCTGAACTTCGCGCATGGGGACATCTACATGGTCGGAGCCTATGTCGGGCTTGGGATCATCAGTGTGTTCGGCGGCGCGACGAACGTCCATGTGAACGTTGTGCTGATGCTCTTTCTCATGTTCGCGGCCGCGATGCTCGGGGGCGGACTTCTCGGGGTGATGATCGAGCGGTTCGCCTACCGGAGGTTGCGCACCGCGCCGCGAATCGCACCGCTCATCACAGCGCTTGGAGTCTCCTTTTTCCTCGAGAACGCGGCGCAGCTCATCCTCGGCGCCCAACAGCAGAGCTACAACAGCTTCAGTTGGCCGACCAGCCCGATCGCGCTGAACGGCTTCATGCTGCCGGCACAGGTGCGGGTGAGCTACTCCCAGATCATCGTTGTGGCGGGGACGATCGTTCTGGTCGTCGTGCTGACCTACTTCGTGCAGCGCACGCAGACCGGGAAGGCGATGCGCGCGGTTTCATTCGACCGTGAGGCGGCATCGATGATGGGAATCGACGTCGATCGCGTGATCGTCGTAACCTTCTTCGTCGGCTCCGCACTCGCCGGCGCCGCCGGCGTCTTCAACTCCATTTCCTATCAGCAGGTCTTCCCGACCATGGGCTTCCAGGCTGGTCTCTTTGCGTTCACGGCTGCAGTGGTCGGCGGGATCGGGAGCCTGCCGGGCTCTGTGCTCGGCGGCCTGCTGATCGGGCTTGCCGAGGCGTTTTCGATTGGCTACATCTCGTCGACGTTCTCGCAGGCGATCGTGTTCGCGATCCTGATCGCGGTGATGCTCGTTCGCCCCAGCGGCCTTCTCGGTCGGGCGGCGGTGCAAAAGGTCTGATGGACGACGGCCCGAACATCCCTTCTAGGGTCGGCGTCGACGACTGGGTCGCTTCGCATGCCGAACGGCGCGAGCAGCGTTCTGGCGTGCTGGGACGCATCGAGAACGAGTTCGAACGCGTGCCTCGGCCGGCGTTCTATCTCGGATTCGGTATCGCTGCGGCGTTTCTTCCGGTTCTCACGAGCAACGGGTACATCGTCCGTGTCGGCTTCGACACGTTGCTCTACATGTTGCTCGCGCTTGGGTTGAACATCACGGTGGGCTACGCGGGGTTGCTCGATCTCGGGTACGTCGCGTTCTATGGCTTTGGGGCGTTCGGCTACGCGATGCTCGCGTCGCCGCATTTCGGACTGCACTGGGATGCGCTCCTCGTCATCCCGCTCGTGGTGGTTGCGACTGCGATCCTCGGTCTCCTCGTCGCGCTGCCGTCTAGGCGGCTGGTCGGTGACTACCTCGCAATCGTGACTCTCTTCTTCCTGCAGTTCTTCATCACCGTTTACCAAAACGGCAACCACATCTCCGTGCTCGGCCTCACGCGCGGCTACGACGTCACCGGTGGCCCGAACGGAATTCCGAACGTCGACAACCTCGACCTCGGCGGCCTCAAAATTAGTTCGCTTCAGGGCTACTTCTACGCCGCCTTGATCGTCTTCATGCTCGCGCTGTTCGTGGTCTACCTCGTCGACCGGTCGCGCACGGGCCGCGCGTGGAAGTCGCTCCGCGAAGATTCGCTCGCTGCCGAGCTGATGGGAATCCCGGTGAACCGGCTGAAGCTGGTCGCGTTCGCGTTCGGCGCTGCGATTGCGGGGCTGACCGGAACATTGTTTGCTGGACTCAACACTGCCGTCTTCTCTGCGGACTTCGACGTACCGACCCTGATCATCATCTACGCGATGCTCATCCTCGGCGGCGCGGGGAGCCTCGGCGGCGTGATCCTCGGTGCACTCGTCGTCAACATTTCGCTCGAGGTCCTCCGCACGCCCGGCCACGCGACATGGATCTTCTACATCGTTTTGACCGCGACTCTGCTCGTGAAGATACGTCCGTGGCGGTGGCTTGCGATCGTCGTCGGCGGCACGGTCGGCTTCGGGTATGTGGCGCACGCGGTGGTGTCGGCGATCTGGCCGAGTAGTGTCGGCGGTCAGACGTCGGTCGGCGGCGCGCTCGGCAGCTTCCTGCACAGCTGGGTACTGCATCCGACGAATCCGAAAATGGTGGGGAACATCGCATTCGTCGTACTCGTGCTGGCGATTCTCGGACTCACGCTCCTCCACGATTGGGCGCGCCGGCTGGCGATGATCCCGACGCTCTGTCTCGCGGCGTTCGTTTGGGAGAATCGTCTCGTGGTCGAGCCGAGCATCACTCGGCTCATCCTCCTCGGCGTGATCCTCATTGTGCTGATGAACGCCCGCCCGCAGGGCCTGCTCGGCACGACGCGGGTGGAGATCGTTTAAGTGGCGCCGCTACTCGAACTCCGCGGAATCTCCAAGCGTTTCGGCGGACTCACGTGCATCGACAACCTCGAGCTGCACGTGGACGAGCGCGAGATCCTGAGCGTGATCGGGCCGAACGGAGCGGGAAAGACGACGCTCTTCAACCTCGTGACCGGCATCTACGAGCCAGACTCCGGCGACATCGTCTTCGACGGGAAGACCCTCCTCGGACTCGAGCCGCACGAGATCACCGCACGGGGGATCGCCCGCACCTTCCAGACGCTGCGCCTGTTCCTGAACATGACCGTGAAAGAGAACGTGATGGCTGCCGCGTACCCGCACACGCACGCCGGCATCTTCCGGTCGATCCTGCGCACGCCCGGCATGCGCCGAGAGGAGCGCGAGATCGAGCATCTGGCGGAGGAGCGGCTCGTCGTTCTTCGGCCAGCGGCTGATGGGGTACCGCTGGGACCAGCCGGCGTACTCCCTCTCGTACGCGAACCGCCGCCGCCTCGAGATCGCGCGCGCGACGGCGACGAAGCCGCGCCTGCTTGCTGCTCGACGAGCCCGCCGCCGGAATGAATCCCGTCGAGACGCACGAGATCACCGAGCTGATCGCGCGGCTCCGCGAAGAGGGCGGCTACACGATCCTCGTGATCGAGCACGACATGCACGTCGTCGAAGGGATCTCCGACCGCGTCGTCGCGCTCGACCACGGTGTCAAGATCTCGGAGGGCACGTTCGAGCATGTCGCGACCGATCCGCGCGTCGTCGAGGCGTACCTCGGGACGAGCGCGGCGACGACGAAATGATTGGCGAGCCGCTCCTCGCGCTCGACGCTGTCGATACGTACTACGGCCCGATCCACATCCTGCAGGGCCTCGAATCTGCAGGTGCGCGCGGGCGAGCTTGTCTGCCTGCTCGGCGGCAACGCGTCGGGAAAGTCGACGACGTTGAAGACGATCCTCGGCATCGTGCAGCCGCGCAACGGCGCGGTTCGCTTCAGCGGCGAGGACGTGACGAAGCGCACGACGAGCTACCGCATCCGTCAAGGGGATGGCGATCGTCCCGGAGAACCGGCGGCTGTTCGCGCCGATGACGGTGCTCGAGAACCTGCAGATGGGCGCGTACCTGCACGGCGGCGGAACGAAGGAGGACTTCGAGCGCGTCTACGCGCTGTTCCCGCTGCTGCACGAGCGAAGCGGTCAGCTCGCCGGGACGCTGTCGGGCGGCGAGCAGCAGATGGTCGCCATGGGCCGTGCGCTCATGTCGAAGCCGAAGCTCCTGCTGATGGACGAGCCGTCGATGGGGCTCGCTCCGATCCTCGTGGAGCGGAGCTTCGAGATCATCAAGCAGGTGCACGAGTCGGGCGTCGCGATGTTGATCGTCGAGCAGAACGCGAACGTGTCGCTCTCGATCGCCGACCGCGGCTACGTCCTCTCCACCGGCCGCCTGGTGCTCGAAGGCAAGGCCGACGACCTGCGCGAGGACGAAGGCCTCCGCAAGGCGTATCTCGGTCGCTAGCCTGCGCGTCGTGCAGGAGCTGCTCGGAGATATCGATCGCTGGCGCTCCCGCGGCGAGAAAGTCGCGATCGCGACCGTCGTCGCGACGCGGCGCACGTCTCCGCGCCCGGTCGGTTCGAAGCTCGCGGTGAGCGAGAGCGGCGAGCTCGCCGGCTCGGTCTCCGGTGGATGCGTCGAGAGCGACGTCGTGCTCGCGGCGCAGGATGTTCTCGCAGGCGGACCGCCGCGGTTGCTCACGTACGGCATCACCGACGACATGGCGCTCGAGGTCGGCCTGCCTTGCGGCGGCGAGATCGACGTCTTCGTCGAGCCGCTGCAGTGATTTTCGACGAGCTCCGCGCCGTCGTTGACGGCGGCGGCCGCGCGGTCGTCCTCACGATCGTTGCGGGCGAGCAGGTCGGCGCGAAGCTGCTCGTGCGCGACGACGGCTCGACGGAGGGCAACGCGCCTGCCGAGCTCGCCGCGCTTGCACCCGCCGCCTTGCGCCGGGGTCGAAGCCATGTGATCGAGCACGACGGCACGACCGTGTTCGCCGACGTCTTCGGGCCGTCACCGCGCTTGCTCGTCTACGGCGCGATCGACACGGCGGAAGCACTCTCCCGGGTCGCGAAGCTCCTCGGCTGGACGACGATCGTCGCTGACGCGCGCGCACGTTTCGCGACGCGCGAACGAATTCCGAGCGCCGACGAGCTGCTGATCGCCTGGCCGGAGGAGGCACTCGACCAGGTCCGGCCCGATCTCGGTACCGCAATCGTCGTCTTGACTCACGATGACAAGTTCGACATCCCGATGCTCATCGGCGCGCTCGCGACGGATGCGTTCTATATCGGCGCGCTCGGCTCGCGCCGCAATCAAGAGCGCCGTCGGAGCTTGTTGAGGGAGGCGGGCGTCACCGCCGAGGACCTCGAGCGCATCGTCGGTCCGTGCGGCCTCGACATCGGCGCCGAGTCGCCCGCGGAGACAGCCCTCTCGATGCTCGGGGAGATCCTCGCCACGCGCGCGGGGCGCTCGGGCGGGTCGCTCAAGACGGGCAAGGGCCGCATTCATGCGGAACCGCTCGCCGGCACAAAATAAAATCCCACTTGCAACACCTTTCCTGCGGTGCATAGGATCGCTGACGTGCTGCTGCGGGAGGTCGAATATGCAAAACCGGCTTCCGTCGCCGATGCCCTCGCGATCCTGAAAGCGCACGACGGCGCTCGGGCTCTCGCCGGGGGTCAGACGCTGATCAACGTCATGAAGGCCCGCGCCGCCTCACCCGACCTGCTCGTCGACCTGAACGGGCTCGCCGACCTCAAAGGAATCGAGCTCGGTCCGGACGGGACGCTCACGATCGGCGCGATGGCGACCTACGCCGACATCGCCGCATCCGCGGAGGCGCGTGCCCGTCCCATCCTCGGCGAGGTCTGCGCGACGATCGCCGACGTGCAGGTGCGCAATCGCGGCACGATCGGCGGCAACGTCTGCTCGAACGACCCGACGAACCACCTGCCGCCGCTGATGTGCGCGGTAGGCGCACGGATGACGATTGCATCGGGGGACGGCGAGCGAACCGTCACTGCCGACGAGTTCTTCATCGGCGTGTACCTGACGGCGGTCGGCCCGGGCGAGCTCCTGACGAAGCTCACGATTCCGGCCGGGAAGCACGATGGCTACGCCGCCATCACGCTTGGCGCTGACGGGACGTGCATCGCGAACGCAGCGGCGAGCCTGAACGGGTCGCTCCGCGTCGCGCTTGGCTGCGTCGACGCCGTTCCCGTTGTCGTGCAGCCTGCTTCAGCCGACGAAGCGGCGGTGCGAGAAGCCGTTCGCGCTGCCGGCCTGACGCCACCTTCGGACGTCCACGCTTCGAGCGAGTACCGAATCCATCTGGCGGAGGTGCTCGCAGTGCGGGCGGCTCGCCAAGCGGCGGGAAGGAGCTGAGTGTCGACCATCGCTTCGTCGAAGGCCGTCACCGTCACGGTCAACGGTGTCGAGTACGAACGTGAGGTCGAGGCGCGCAAGCTGCTGATCCACTTCGTCCGTGACGACCTCGATTTGACCGGCAGCCACATCGGCTGCGACACCGGAAACTGCGGCGCCTGCTCGATGATCGTCGACGGCCAGCTCGTGAAGACGTGCATGCTCCTCGCCGTCCAGGCCGACGGCGCAACGATCGAGACGGTCGAAGGGCTCGCAGACGACGGCGAGCTCACGGCACTGCAGCAATCGTTCAGCGACCACCACGCGCTCCAGTGCGGCTACTGCACGCCCGGGATGCTGATGAGCGCGACCGCCTTGCTGCGCACGAATCCGAGCCCGACCGAGGATCAGATCAAGAAGGCGCTGCAGGGCAACATCTGCCGCTGCACCGGCTACTGGAACATCTTCGAGGCAGTCAAGGCGGCAAGCTCGTGAGCGACTCGACCACGATCGCGCCGGATGCCGTCGAGATCCAGGCGCCGCAGAAGCAATGGCAGGGACAGAGCGTCCCGCGCAAGGAGGACCGGCGGCTCACGCAAGGCGAAGGCGTCTTCGTCGACGACATCAAACGGCACGGGATGGGCTACATCCACTTCGTCCGGTCGCCGTACGCACACGCAAACATCGTCTCGATCAACAAGTCGAAGGCCGAGGAGCTGAGAGGGCGTCTATGGCACGCTCACGGGCGAAGAGGTCGCGTCGCTCACCGACCCGTTCTTTCAGCTGGCGACGCCGCCGGGCGCGCATCTGAAGGACTACGCGCTCGCGCTCGGCAAGGTGCGCTACGTCGGTGAGGCGGTCGTCGCGGTCGTCGCAGAGACTCGCGAGCTCGCCTGCGACGCAGCCGAGCTCGTCGAGGTCGAGTACGAGCCGCTCGACGCTGTCGTCGACGCGCGGAAGGCACAAGGCGACGGCGTGCCGGTGCTCCACGACGACTCCGGCTCGAATCTCATGTGGGAGGGCGTCTACGAGTGGGGCGATCTCGACGCCGCGTTCGCCGACGCGGATCGCATCGTCAAGATCAAGGAGCTCCACTTCCACCGCTTCAACTCGACGCCGCTCGAGACCGACGGCGCGCTCGTCGAGTTCAACCGCGGGACGGGACAGTGGACGATCCACACGAACAACCAGTTCCCGGGCTTCGCGCAGATCATGATGGGCCCGGCGATGCGCTGCGGCCTCGACAAGCTGCGCTTCGTCACGCAGGACATCGGCGGCGGCTTCGGGAACAAGATCACCTCGCATCCCCAGCTCGTCGCGTGCTGCCTGCTCGCTCGCAAGCTCAACCGTCCGGTGCAGTGGACGGAGTGGCGCACGGACTTCCACCTGTCGATGTCGCACGGCAACGAGCGCTGGTTCCAGGACACCGAGGTGGCGGTGACGAACGACGGCACGCTGCTCGGGTTCCGCACGAAGGCGCTCGACGACGCCGGCGCCTGGCTTCGCTACGAACCGCTTGGCGGCGTCATCTGGGCCCAGGTCACGCCCGGTGTCTACAAGTGGCGCAACATCCGGCTCGAATTCACCCAGGTCGCAACGAACAAGGCGCCCTGCTCGCCGAACCGCGGCTACTCGCGCATGCAGCACCTCTGGTTCACGGAACGCGTGATCGACATCGTCGCGCACGAGCTCGAGCTCGATCCGGTCGAGGTGCGGAAGCGCAACTACATCAAGGTCGAGGACATGCCGTACGAGACGCCGAACGGCTGCATCTACGACTCGGGTGACTACTCGAAGATGCTCGACATCGCGCTGGATCTGATCGGCTGGGACGGGGCGGAGAAGCGGAGAGCGGAGGCTTCCTCGCGCGGGAAGCTGCTCGGCATCGGCATCGGTTCGACGCTCGACTCCGGCACGAACAACTTCGGGCAGTCGCGGATGATCAACCCGGAGCTGCAGTTCTCCGGCAACAACGAGGTCGCGACGGTGAAGCTCGACATCTTCGGCGAGATCGTCGTCACGCTCGGTACGACCCCGCAGGGGCAGGGCCATGAGACGACGGCTTCGCAGGTCGTCGCCGACATCCTCGGCTGTTCGGTCGACGACGTGCACGTGCGCGCCGGGCACGACAGCTACTGGAACTCGCACGCGGGCTTCTCGGGCACGTATGCGAGTCAGTTCGCGGTAACGGGACTGAGCGCCGTGAAAGGCGCGACCGACATGCTCGCGGAGCAGATCAAGCGGCTCGGCTCGGTGATCCTCGGCGGCGTACCGGTGGAGGCGCTCGAGCTCGCAGACGGAACCGTTCGGATCAAGGACAACCCCGAGGCCGCGCTCCCGTTCATGGCGTGCGGCGCGATCATCAACGCGAACAACGCAGGGCTTCCCGAGGATCTCGACGTCACGCTCAACTGCCGCTACGTGTACCGGCCGCCGTTCCAGGTGCCGGACGTCGAGAAGAAGTTCGGCAATCTCACGCTCACCTACGCAGCGCAGATCCACGCGGCCGTCGTCGAGATCGATCCCGAGACCGGACACTACGAGATCGTCGATTACGCGGCCGTCGACGACTGCGGGGTCCGGATCCACCCGCAGATCGTGGAGGGCCAGGTGATGGGCGCGACCGCACAGGCACTCGGCGCCGTCATGCACGAGGTGTTCGAGTACGACGAGGACGGGAACCTGCTGACGCCCAACTTCTACGACTACCACGTGCCGCACGCGCTCGACATGCCGCCGCTCCGCACCGGCTATATGGAGAGTCCGTCGCCGTTCACGCCGCTCGGAACAAAAGGCATGGGCGAGGGCGGCGGCGCCGGCATTCACGCGGTATGCGCGGCGGTGCAGGACGCGCTGCGCGGGCACGGCGACGCGATCGTCTACGACAGCTGGAACCCGTACAAACGGGTGTGGGAGATGCTGCAGCATCCCGAGAAGACGCGCGAGCTCGTGGAAGTGGTGTCCACGTGAACGTCGAGGGTGAGCGGACGTTCAACGCGCCCCGCGCGACCGTCTGGAAGGTGCTGAATGATCCGAGCTCGATGGCGAAGACGATGCCCGGCGTCGAGAGCTTCGACGTCCACGACGACAGGCGATGGACTGCGAACGTGAAGATTCCGCTCGGCCTCGGCGGCCTGAAGATGAAGGTCGACATGGAGAAGACCGAGGAGCGCGAGCCGGAGTTCGCATCCATGCACATCAAGGGCCACGGTGTCGGCGCGATGATGAACATGCAGACGACGTTCGAGCTGAGCGACGCAGCCGACGGCGGGACCCACATGAAGTGGACCGCCGACGTCAAGATCGCGGGACCCGTCGGCTCGATGGGGCAGCGCGTGTTGCAGCCGATCGTGAACCAGCAGGTGCAGCACGTGCTCGGCTCGCTCGACCAGCAAGTGCAGGCGGCGGTCGTCGCCGACAAGGGCTGAGCTTCGTGGCGATCCCGTTTCGGATTGGGGTGATGCAGCTCACCATGGAGCCGCTCGACGAGATGCTCGCGTCGGCGCGCGTGATGGACGAGGCCGGCATGGACACGATCTGGCTCGCGGAGGCGTATCCGTGGTGGCGGAAGCACGGGATGGAGGCTCGCTCGTCGACCGTCGTGTCCGCGCTGATGGCGCGCGAGACGGAGCGGCTGACGATCGGTTGGGGGATCATCTCGCCGTTCACCCGCCATCCCGTCCAGGTGGCCATGGATGCGCGCGTGGTACAGGAGGCGGCCGGGCCGGGTCGCTTCAT
Source organism: uncultured Actinomycetes bacterium (assembly GCA_963707525.1). GTDB lineage: Bacteria > Actinomycetota > Thermoleophilia > Gaiellales > Gaiellaceae > Palsa-739. Next base: position 451,874 of record CAVPQJ010000003.1, read on the forward strand.
TCTCGGGTTCGGAACCTCGAAGATCTTTCTCAACAACGCGGGCATGCAGACGTCGAAGACACTCGGCCCGATGCGCGACGCCGTCGAGATCGTCCGCGGCGTGCTGGGAGGCGACGCGTTCGCGTACGAGGGCTCGACGTGGAACGCGAACGTCCCTGCGCTGCAGGCCGAAGCGCATGCGCCCCGCGACGTACCGCCCGTCTACGTCGCGGCGACGGCCCCGAAGATGCAGGCGCTGGCCGGTGAGATCGGCGACGGTTGCCTGACACCGTCGATCACGACGCCGCCTTTCGTGCGCTACACGCGCGAGAACGTCGCCGCCGACATCGATATCGGCTGCACGGTCGTCGCGTCGATCCACGAGTCCGACCGCGCCGAGGGCCGCGACGGCGCGCGCGAGATCGCTGCGATGTATCTCGCGAACAAGGTGCAGAACATCCAGGGCTCCGCGGACACGCTCCTCGACCTCGCAGGCATCGAGCAGGACGAGATCCGTCCCGTCGCCGAGGCGATGGAGCAGGGCGGCCGTCTCGCCGCGAAAGCGCTCGTGACCGACACCCTGCTCGACAAGTGCAAGCCGATCGCGGGTACGCCCGACGACTGCATCGCCGCGATCGAGGAATATCGCGACGCCGGGTGCACGCACGTGATGCTCGAGCTCTGGGGAGCGAACCGCCACGAGCAGATCCGGCTCTTCGGCGAGCGCGTGCTGCCACACTTCCGTGGGTGATTGACCGGATGCTCGCCGAGGCCCGTTCCCGCATCGCGCGTTACACGCCTGTCGAGGCGTTGGCAGCTGACGGCATCCTGCTCGTGGACCTTCGCTCGACCGACGAGCGCCGTGAGCATGGTGTCATTCCCGGCTCGGTGCACGTGCCGCGCTCCGTGCTCGAGTGGCGGGCTGACCCGACCTCGGCGCATCACAATCCAGAGCTGGCGGGAAAGAGGCTCGTGCTCGTGTGTGCGCAGGGCTACTCGTCGAGCCTTGCGGCCGCGACACTCGTCGAGCTCGGCGTCGATGCAGGCGACCTCGACGGCGGCTTCGACGCCTGGGTCGCGGCCGGGCTACCGGTCATCCAATGAAGATCGACCGGGATCGGCTGGTCGACACGGCACGACAGCTCGTCAACGTGCACAGCTTCACGGGCAACGAGGGGCAGATCGCGGACTTGATGGTGACGTTGTTCGACGACATGCGACTGCAGGTGCAGCGCCAGCAGGTGGAGGACGACCGGGCGAATGCGCTCGGTACCTGGGCGGGCACCGGCGGCGGACCATCGTTGATGTTCAACGGACACATGGACACGTCGTACTCGGGACGCGAGCCGTGGCTGCGCGACGTTCCGGGCTTCCAGCCGCAGGCGTTCGAGCGCGAGGGCCGGCTCTACGGACTCGGCATCTCGAACATGAAAGGCGCGCTCGCCTGTTATCTCGAAGCCGTGCGCGCGCTGCAGGACGCAGGAGTGCGGCTGCGCGGCGACGTGCTGATCGCCGCCGTGAGCGGCGAGATCGAGAAGACGCAATACGGCGACGCGACGGGGGCGGAGTTCCGCGGCTACGCGGCGGGCTCGCGCTACCTCGTTTCGCATGGGGGCGTCGCCGACATGTGCCTGCTCGGCGAGCCGACGGAGGGGAAGGTCGTCCTCGGTCATTTCGGCTCGCTCTGGCTGCGGATCCGAGTGCACGGCAACTTCATCCACACCGCGTTCAGCGAGGGGAAACGCGACCAGAACTCGATCCTGCGTGCGCACCAGGTCCTCGACGCGGTGCAGGAGTGGATTCCGACGTGGGAGGACGATCCGGCGAATGCATATCGCGGCGCGAAGGCGATCGTGAACGTCGGCGCGATCGAGGGGGGCTTCGGCTGGCGCGTCTCGCGCACGCCGCATCACACGGATCTCTTCCTCGATGTGCGTGTGCCGCCGACGAAAGAGATGGGCGTCGCGCGGCGTGAGGTACTCGAGTGGGTGCGCTCGCTCGCGCGGCGCTTCCCCGACTGGGGCATCGAGGGCGAGGTGTATGTCACGGCGCCGGGTGCGGAGATCGACGAGGAACACGAGCTCGTCGGCGCGATCGACGCCGCGCACGAGCAGGTCTTCGGAACGAAGCCGGAGCGCGACGTCACCCGGTGGTTCAGCGATGCCTCGGCGCTGACGCGGTATGGCATCCCCACGGTGAACTACGGCACATCGACGGGGCTGATGGACGTCGAGCTCGGCGAAAACCTCGAGATCGACGGCCTCGTGCAGACGGCCGAGGTCTATGCGCGCGTCGCGATGGAGGTGTGCGGGCAGAGATGAAGCTCGTCACGTACGACGACGGGAAGGTCGGACGCATCGACGGCGAGGAAATCGTGCTTCTCGACGTCCCGACGATGCGCGAGTACTTCGAGCGCGGCGGCGCCGCAGATACAGGCGAGCGGACGCCTCTCGCGGATGCAAGGCTGCAGGCGCCGATCGTGCCGAAGAAGTTCTTCCACACCGCCGGCAACTTCCGCGAGCACGAGGAGGAGTCGAAGAACGTCAACTGGTCGCACGAGATCGCGCCGTGGATCGTCTTCTTCCAGAACGTCGACGCGATCATCGGCACCGACGAGCCTGTCGTCTACCCCGAGCACCTCACCGAGGAGCTCGACTATGAGCTCGAGCTCGCGGTGATCATCGGCAAGAGCGGCAAGTGGTTCGGCCCTGAAGAGGCGATGGATTACGTCGCCGGGTACGTCATCTTCAACGACATCACCGCGCGCGACATCCAGCGACGGGAGATGCGGAGCGGCGTCTTCTCGTTCTGCAAGGCGATCGACACGTTCTGCCCGCTCGGCCCGTGGATCGTCACTGCGGACGAGATCCCGGATCCGCACGATCTCGCCATGACGTTGCGCGTGAACGGCGAGACGCGCCAGACGTCGCATTCGAGCCGCATGTCGACGACGATTCCCGAGATTCTCAGTCACTACTCGCCGCTCGGGTTCTCGGCGGGCGATGTTCTCTCGACGGGTACCGTCAGCGGCGTGGCGGGGTTCAGCGAGGACGCCGCGTCGCTCTACCTGCAGCCTGGCGACGTGATCGAGGCCGAGATCGAGCGGATCGGCGTGCTCCGCAACCCGGTGATCTCATGGCAGGACGCTCACGGCGAGCCGCCGCCCGAGCGCGTGCGCTGGTGAAACGCAAGGCGTTCATCACGGGAATCACCGGGCAGGACGGGTCGTATCTCGCGGAGATCCTGCTCGAGAAGGGCTATGAGGTCTTCGGCATGGTGCGACGCTCCAGCTCGTTCAACACGGCGCGTATCGATCACATCTTCGGCGATATCGAGCTCGTGTTCGGCGATCTGTCCGACGGATCGGTCCTCAATCAGCTCATGCGCACGATCCGCCCGGACGAGGTTTACAACCTCGGCGCTCAGAGTCATGTGCGCGTCAGCTTCGACATCCCGGAGTACACCGCCGATACCGATGCGATGGGCACGCTCCGCCTCCTGGACGCGATTCGCGAAGAAGGCGTGCAGGCGCGCTTCTACCAGGCGTCGTCGAGCGAGATGTTCGGCCAGGCGCGCGAGATCCCGCAGACCGAGGAAACGCCATTTCACCCGCGGAGCCCGTACGGCGTGAGCAAGGTCTTCAGCTACTGGATCACGCGCAACTACCGCGAGGCCTACGGCATGTTCGCCGTGAACGGCATCCTGTTCAACCACGAGTCGCCACGCCGCGGACCAACGTTCGTGACCCGCAAGATCACTCGCGCGGTCGGAGCGATTCTGCGCGGCGAGCAGAGCGAGCTGCGGCTCGGCAACCTCGAGGCCAAGCGCGACTGGGGCTACGCCAAGGAGTACATGGAAGGCGCCTGGCAAATGCTGCAGGCCGACGAGCCTGACGATTTCGTACTGGCGACCGGCGAGACTCACTCGGTTGCGGAGTTCCTCACCGAGGCGTTCGGCCATGCCGACCTCGATTGGCGGGACTACGTGCAGATCGACGAGCGGTACTACAGGCCGGCCGAGGTCGACGTCCTCATCGGCGACTACTCCAAGGCGAAGGAGAAGCTCGGCTGGGAGCCAAAGGTCCGCTTCGCGGAGCTCGTGCAGATGATGGTCGACGCCGACCGCGAGCGGGGGAAGCTCGAAGAGCACTACCTGTGAGCTGGCCCCGCGACGACGCGAAGCTCGACCGCGTTCGCGGGCTCATGGCGGACGACGGGATCGACGCGCTCGTCGTCCGCGCTCCCGACAACGTTCTCTACCTCACGAACTTCTGGAGCATGAAGGGCTACGACGCCTGCGTCTTCCCGCGCGATGGCGAGCCGGTGCTCATCTGCCTCGAGGCTTCTGCCGAGGACGCCACTCGTACCGCCTGGACATCTGACGTGCGCTACGTGCGCGGCTACGACGAGACCGATCCGCGTCCCGTTCCCGCGCGCACGCTCGAGGCCGCGATCGACGCGAGCCGCGAGCACCGGCGCATCGGGCTGGAGCTCTCACTTGGTACCCAGGCCACCGATCGAATGGTCGGTGAGCCGACGACGTTCACGAAGGCGTGGTTCGACGCGTTCCCGGATGCAGCCGATGCGGCGCCGTTGCTCGCGCGTGCGCGAATGATCAAGACCGAGCAGGAGATCGCACGTCTGCGTATTGCGAACGAGATTGCCAGCCAGGCGATGCATCACGTCCGCCGGACGCTCGAGCCGGGCATGAAGGAGTCCGAAGCGGCCGCCCTCTGGCAGGGCCACGTGCACGGCCAGGGCACGGCGCGCGACGACGTGGAGCTTGCGCTTCCCTTCTCGCTCGTCTGGGCCGGCAAGGGGATCAAGACGTTCACGGCCACATCAGACCTGCCGATTGTGGAGGGCGAGCCGGTGCTGTTCGAGATCTGGGTCTGTGCGGACGGCTACTGGGCGGACCACACCAAGAACCTCGTGCTCGGCGAGCTCAAGTCCGAATATGCGGAGCTCGAAGAGAAGCTGATGGCGGTGTACAGCGATGGCTGTGGCTTCATCCACAGCGGTCAGTCCATGGCTGAACTGGACAGATTCGTGCGCGAACGGATCGCCGAGATCGGCTATCCGGGACAGCCATCGCATCCGGTCTGCCACGGAGTCGGCGCACGCGCGCACGAGCCGCCCTACCCGCACCAGGCCGCGAGTGGCACGTTCGAGGCGGACATGGTGCTCGCGGTCGAGCCCGGCGTGTACTGGGACGGCGGGGGCGGTCTGCGGGTCGAGGACAACTTCCTCGTCACGAGCGGCGGCCTCCAGAAGCTGTCCGCGTTCCCGGACGGGATCGTCCGCTGTTGACCGGCGAGATCTGGACGGGGGCGCTGAACGACGCGTTTCGCCTGGGCGGGAGCGTCGGGCTCTACGACACGACGCTCCGCGACGGCGAGCAAACGGTCGGCGTCGTCCTCGACCCGGAGCAGAAGCTGGAGATCGCGAGGCTTCTCGACGAGCTCGGAATCGATCGCATCGAAGCGGGCTTCCCGCGCGTCTCGCAAGACGACTGGAATGCAGTGAAGCTCATCTCGGACGCGGGCCTGCGGGCGCAGGTGTGGGGATTTTCGCGCGCCGTGCCTGCCGACCTCGAGGCGCTCGTCGAGCTCGGCGTGTCCGCCTCGGTGATCGAATCGCCCATCTCCGACCTGAAGTTGAACGCGATCGGCGTCGACCGCGAGAAGATGCTCGACCGGATCACGAGCGCGATGCGCTTCGCTGCCGACAACGGCATCCTCGCTGCGTTCTTCGGTGTGGACTCGACTCGTGCGGCGCCGGACTTCTACGAGCGCGTCTACAAGTCGGCGGTCGAGGCCGGCGCGCAAGAGGTTGTCGTCGTCGACACGCTCGGCATCGCGTCACCCGAGGCGGTGGCCGATCTCGTCGGCAAGACGGTCGAGTGGGTGGGCCGAGACGTGCCCGTGCACTTCCACGGGCACAACGACTTCGGTCTCGCAACCGCGTCAGCCGTCGCTGCAGTCCGTGCGGGTGCACGGTGGATCCAGGGAACGATCAACGGCATGGGCGAGCGCGCCGGCAATGCGAACCTCGGCGAGGTCGCGCTGACGTTGCGAGCCCTCTATGACGTCGAGTCGAACCTTCGGCTCGATCGCATCCGCGATGTTGCTTCGAGCGTGCAGGCGCTGTCCGGCTACGCACTCGAACCGTGGAAGCCCGTGACAGGAGAGACGCTCTTCCGGCGCGAGTCCGGTGCCGTCGCCTCGCAGTTCCACGACCCTCCGTCGATCGAGCCGTACTCGTCCGCGCTCGTCGCTGCCGAGCGCGGAATCGTGCTCGGCAAGAAGAGCGGGATCGACTCGATCCGGATCAAGGCCGAAGAGCTCGGGTTGGAGGTGCCCGAAGGGGAACGTGCAGAGCTGCTTGCGAAGGTGAAGGAGCTCGGGACGCGCAAGCGCGGACTCGTCACCGACGAGGAATTCCGGACGCTCGCCGGTGGCTGACTTCGACGCGGTCCTCATCGGCAGCGGCGTCAATTCGCTCGCCTGCGGCGCCTTGCTCGCGCGCGCGGGCTGGCGGGTCTGCGTGCTGGAGCGCAACGACTGGCTCGGCGGGGCGATTCACACCGCGGAGATCACCGAGCCCGGCTTCGTGCACGACGTCTTCAGCGCGTGGCACCCACTCTGGGTCGGCGGGGCGGCGCACGCCGAGCTCGGCGACGACCTCGTGGCCCGTGGACTCGAGTATCTGAACACGGATCTCCCGACGGCGACCGCGTTTCCCGACGGCCAGTCGGCCTTCCTGCTCCGCACGGCCGAGGGGAACGCGCAGGAGATCGGGCCCGAGTGGCCGGGGATGCTCGAGCGTTTCGGTCCGAACGCAGACCTTGCGTTCGGCGTGCTCGGCACCGAGCTCTGGTCTCCGTCGGGCCTCGCCTTCGGCGCCAAGGTCCTCCGCCGGCTGGGACGAAACGGCTTCGCCGCGTTCGCGGGCGATCTTCTGCAAACGAGCCGCGACTGGCTTCAACAGACGTTCGAGTCGGAGCGCGCCCACGGCCTGCTCGCGCCGTGGGTCCTCCACACCGGCCTCGGGCCGGATGCGGCCGCATCCGGGTTCATGACGCAGGTGATCGCAGTCGCCGTGCAGGAAGGCGGGATGCCGATCCCGCGCGGAGGCGGCGGCAAGCTCGCGGACGCGCTCGTTCAGCTGATCAGAGACCACGGCGGCACGTGCGAGACCGGTGTCGACGTCGAACGCGTCCTCGTGCAGAGCGGGCGCGCGACCGGCGTGCGCACCGCGGCCGGCGAGACGATCAGCGCAGAGCGCGCAGTGATCGCAAACGTCACGCCCACGCAGCTGTACCAGCGACTGCTCGACCCAGCCGATGTCCCGGCTGCAGTTGTCGAGGGGGCGCGCCGGTTTCGGTACGGGCGCTCGGAGATGCAAATCCACTTCGCGCTGTCGGAGCCGGCACGCTGGCTTGGCGACGAGCGGCTGAACAAGACCGCGATCGTCCACGTCACGCCCGGCCTCGACGGGGTGTCGCGCGCAGTGAACGAAGCAGAGCGCGGCCTCCTGCCCGCGGAGGCGACGATCGTTGTCGGGCAGCCGCTCACAATCGATCCGTCGCGTGCACCGGCGGGCAAGGGCATCCTCTGGATTCAGCTTCAGGAACTGCCGTGGCGCGTGAAGGGCGACGCCGCCGGCGAGCTCGACGTCGGCGACGGCGTCTGGTCGGAGCGGTTGAAGGAGCGTTACGCGAACAGGATCCAGGCGCGGCTCGCGCAGCACATCACGAATCTCGACTCGAGCCTGCTGCAACGCGTTGTGCTCTCGCCCGCCGACCTCGAACGGATGAACATGAACCTCGTACGCGGCGATCCGTACGGCGGCGCCCTTTCACTCGACCAGAATTTCCTCTGGCGACCCTTCTCGCGCGCGCCCGGCCACGCCACTGCCGTCGGGCGCCTGTGGCACATCGGCGCGAGCACGTGGCCCGGTCCAGGCCTCGGCGCCGGGTCGGGAACGCTCGTCGCGCATGAGCTGCTGAAGCCGCCCGCCTCGCAGCGCGCGCTCGGAAAGCTTCGCGGCGTCTTCGCCGAGCGCGCCTAGAAGGCGAAAATGGAGCGACCCTTGAGCTCGACGGTGTAGATGTCGCTCGCGAGCTCGAGGTGGTCGTGCAGCGCGCGCGCCGCACGCTCCGCATCGTGCGCCACGCAGGCTTCGAGCAGCTCGACGTCGAGCTCTTCGTGACGGTCCTGCAGCGTGCCCTCCGCGAGCAGCACCGGCCGGTACCGCTCACACGAGTCCCAGGCCGGCCGGATCAGGCGCAAGAGCCATGAGGACCGCGCCGCCTCGTACAGCGCGAAATGGAACGAACCATGCGCGCGCACCGCGGCACGGATATCCCCGCGATGACGCGCCTCGTCATAGGCGGTCAGATGCGCGCGCGCGGCATCCGCGTCGGCCGCCTCGAACAGCTCGGCTGCGCGGCGCACCGCCATTCCTTCCAGCGCGAGCCGGATCGCGAAGAGGTCGCGCAGCTCCTCGACGTCGAGGCGCATCACCTTCGCGCCGTGGTGCGGCACGTGCTCGGCCAGCCCGAGCGCCTCGAGGTGCCGCACCGCTTCGCGGATCGGCGAGATGCTCATCCCGAGCTGCCGGGCCAGATCCTCGAGCCGCAGGGGTGTGCCCGGCGTCAGCTCGCCCATGATGATCGCCTCGCGCAGGCGCTCCAGAGCCGCTTCCGCCATCGTCCGGTGCCGGACGGCGGCGCCTGCGGCGACCTCAAGCCGCGTTTCCACCGACGCGGACCCTGAACCACACTTGATCAGATGTCAAACGTCTGAAAAGATCGCGCCCTCCGGGTGCTGGAGGAACGGAGGGTCGCGGCATGAGCCGCCCCAAGAGAGGAGACGTGATGAAACACATCACACGGGCGCGCCTAGCGCTTGTGATCATCGCGGTCGCCGCGGGCGTTCTCGCCGCGACTGCTGCGGCGCGCACGGACACGGCGGCGGCACCAAAGCCGATCGTCATCGGCGCGGTCGTCGACACGACGAAGAACATGGCTCCCTTCGATGCGCCGGCGCTGCTCGCGGCGCAGCTCGAGATCAAGGCGATCAACAAGAAGGGCGGCGTCGACGGGCGTCCGTTGAAGCTCGATCTCCCTGAACGACCAGCTCGATCCGACGAAGACGAAGCAGTTCGCCGTGCAGATGCTGCAGAAGAAGGTCGACATCGGCTGGGTCACCTGTGACGTCAACTACGCAGCTCCGGCCGCACAGCAGTTCCTGAACGCCGGCAAGCTGACCGTCGCTCCGTGTCTCGGAACGGACGAGCTCAGCCCGCTCCGCTTCGGCGCGAGGGGGAAGCTCGGCTTCTCCTACGGCAACGCAGCACAGGACGAGGGTGCCGCTGCGGCCGAGTTCTCGTACAAGACGAAAGGCTGGAGATCGGCGGTCGTCGTCACCGACAACCTGCTCCGCTACTTCCAGGACGTCTGCAAGGCGTTCACGGTTCGCTTTACGGAGCTCGGCGGCAAGATCGTCTCACAGGAGTCGTTCACACAGGGTGACAAGACGATCAACAACGTCGTCAGCCGGGTGAACGGCGAGAAGGCGGACACGATTGCCTTCTGCACGTCGTTCGGTGGTGACCAGCCGGCGTTCGTCTCGGGGCTGCGCAGCCTCAAGAACAACACGCCAATCATCAACGGCTGGGCGAGTGACGGGGCCTACTGGTGGCCGACGAACCCGAAGGTCACGAACTTCTTCTACCTCACGTACGCATCCGTGTACGGCGACGATCCATCCGCCAAGGTGCGCGCGTTCGAGGCGGAGATGAAGGCGGCCGGCCATCCGGCGCAGACCGGCGGGTTCCTCGGCGGCGCTGCCGCGATCGACGGAATCGCCAACGCGATCAAGAAGGCAGGCGGCAGCACGAACGGCGCGAAGCTCGCCAGCATCATGGTGAAGTTCCACAACCTCCCGACACTGTCGGGGAATGTGAACTTCAGCGCGAAGCTCCACACGGTGTTCGGTCGTGCGTACCGCGTGATCGAGATCGAGGACAACAACGCGAAGTTCGTCAAGCTCGTCACGGCATCCTCGCCGGCGAACATCGGCCGCTAGCGAGGCGCGTGACAGAGCAGGAATCGCAGAGACACCGACCGTCCGGAATGCTCCGGGCGGTCGGTATCTCCCGCTCGTTCGAAGGCGTGCAGGCGCTCGCCGATGTCGACCTCGAGCTCGCACGAAGCGAGGTGGTCGGTCTGATCGGCCCGAACGGCGCCGGCAAGACGACGCTCGTGAACGTCGTCACCGGCTTCGATTTTCCGACGACAGGTCGCGTCGAGCTCGAGGAGCGCGACGTCACGCGCTGGTCGCCGCAGCGGCGCGGACGAGCCGGACTCGCGCGCACGTTCCAGCACGGGCACGCCTTCAAGGGATTGACCGTGCGCGAGAATGTCGAGGTCGCGGCGCTCGGCGTCGGAGCGTCCTCGCGCGATGCGCGCACCCGCGCGCAGCGCTTGCTCGGCGCGCTCGGGCTTCAGGCGCGCGCAGAGGAGAACGCCTCGGCGCTACCGCACGGCGACGAGCGCAAGCTCGGCGTCGCGCGGGCGCTCGCGACCGAGCCTCGGTTCGTGTTGATGGACGAGCCGGCGGCCGGTCTAACCGAGGCCGAGGTCCCCGACCTCGCCGCGGTCGTGCGATCGGTGCGCGACGACCATGGGGCCGGTGTGCTCCTGATCGACCACAACGTCACGCTGATCCTCGACGTCTGCGACCGGATCCACGTGCTCGACCAGGGCCGCACGCTCGCCGAGGGTACGCCCGACGAGATCCGCAAGAACATCGACGTTGCGAACGCGTACCTCGGCGGCAGCGGGCGCGATGTCTGAGGCGGCGCTCGTCGTCGAGGCACTCGAGGTGTCGCTACGCCGGTGTGCCCGCCGTGCGAGGCATCGACCTCGAGGTGGCTGCGGGGGAGATCGTCGGACTCGTCGGCCCGAACGGCGCCGGCAAGTCCTCGACCCTGCACGCGGTCATGGGCGTCGTCGAGCCGGCGGCGGGCGACGTGCGCGTACGACGGCCGCTCGCTGCGGGGCCTCAGCCCGGAACGGGTTGCACGGCTCGGCGTCGCGCTCGTGCCCGAGGGTCGGCACATCTACTCGTCTTTGACGGTCGCCGAGAACCTGCGGCTCGGCTTCGCGGCCCGGCGCAGCCGGGAGGGCCTCGCCGCCGACGTCGCCTGGGTCGAGTCGCTGTTCCCGGTCGTGCACGAGTTCGCGCGACGGAATGCGGGCGCTCTCTCGGGCGGGCAGCAGCAGCAGCTCGCGATCGCACGCGCGCTCGTCGCACGTCCCGACATCCTGCTCCTCGACGAGCCCTCACTCGGGCTCGCCCCAACGGTCGTCGAGCGGCTGTTCGAGACGCTGGCCGAGATCCGCGACCGCGGCGTCTCGATCCTGCTCGTCGAGCAGCGCGCGCAGATGACGATCGCCTTCGCCGACCGCACGCACGTGATCGCGAACGGACGGCTGCGCCTGACGCTGGGTCCGGACGACGCGACGGACACCGACAGACTGACGGCGGCCTACCTCTCGTGAACTGGGGCCAGGCAATTGCCGACGCGATCTCGCTCGGCGCGCTGTACGGCCTCGTCGCCGTCGGCATCGGACTCGTGTTCGGCGTCATGCGCCTGATCAACTTCGCGTACGGCGAGCTGATCACTGCGGGCGCGTACGTCCTCGCGTACACGAGCGGGTGGCCCGCGCCGCTCGCGATCATCGATGTGCGTCGCGGCTGTCGTCGCGCTCGCACTCGCCCAGGAGCGGATCGCATTCCGCCCGCTCCGCCGGATGGGCGCGTCACCTGCGGCGATGCTCGTCGCGACGTTCGCGGTCAGCTTCCTGCTCCAGGCGATCTACCTGCTCGCCTTCGGCACGCGCGGTCAGATCGTCGGGACGCTCGGCCAGCTGAACCGCGCCTTCACGATCGACGGCGTCGACATCCGCTGGATCGCCCTCGTCGCAACCGTCACCGGAGGCGTCCTTCTCCTCGGCACGGGCGCGCTGCTGAACCGGACGACGATGGGCCTGCACGTGCGGGCGGCCGCGCAGGACTTCCGGACTGCGCGCATCCTCGGCGTGCACGCGAACCGCGTCATCGGGTTTTCCTTCGTCGTCGCGGGCGTGCTCGCGGCCGCCGTCAGCGTGCTCTACACCGTCTCGAACCCGCTCGTCCAGCCGCAGATGGGCGTGCCGATCACGATCTTCGCGCTCGTCGGGGTCGTCGTCGGCGGCCTCGACCGCCTCTGGAGCGCTGCGCTCGGCGGCTTCGCCGTCGGCTTCGTCTACGGCATCTTCGGCGACCTGCTTTCGTCGCAGCAGACCGTGTATCTGCCCGCGGTCGTCTACGGCTCGGTGATTCTCGTGCTCTTGCTTCGCCCCGCGGGGCTGTTCGCACCGTTCAGGGCGCGGCAGGTGGAGCGCGTATGAGGCGCGCGCTCGTCGAGCTTGGCGCGCCCGTACTGCTCGTCGTGGCCACGGCGTTGATCACGGGCGCATTTTCGAGAGCGCATCAGCTCGAGTTCAAGAACGCGCTCGTGATGACCGCCATCGTCGTCGCGCTCTACGTCTTCGTCGGCAACTCGGGCGTCATCTCGTTCGGCCACGTGAGCTTCGTCGCGGTCGGCATCTACCTCGGCGGGATTCTCACGGTCGATCCCGAGACGAAGACGTTCACGATGCCCGGGCTCTTCCCGTTTCTCCGCCACACCCACATCGGCATCGTTCCCTTCGCTTGCCTTCGCGGCGCTGGCCGGCGGCGCTGTACGGGCTCGCGGTCGGCTTGCCGTTGATGCGTTTGTCGGGACTTCCCGCCGGTATCGCGACCTTCGCGGTGCTCGGGATCACGGCCGACGTCCTCTACTACTGGCAGAAGGTCGGGCCGACGGCGCAGACGCTCTCGGATGTTCCCGAGGCGGGTCGCTGGACGCTCGGGATCGCGACGATCATCGCGATCGCGGCGGCGTACGCCTACCAGCGCAGCCGCTTCGGTCGCATGCTGCGCGCGACTCGCGAGGATCCGGCGGCAGCGAGCGCGACGGGCATCTCCGTCTACCGTCAGCGCCTGATCGCGTTCACGCTCAGCGGTGCGCTTGCCGGACTCGCAGGCGGCCTGTACGTGCACCAGCTCGGGCTGATCGCACCCGACCTCACCTATCTCGATCTCACGTTCGTCACCCTGGCGATGCTCGTCTTCGGAGGCGTCGCGAGCCTCTGGGGCGCGGTGCTCGGCGCGCTCGCGATCAGCGCGCTCAACTCGTTCCTCGGCGACGCGGAGAACACGGTGCACGTCGGCTTTCGGCTCACGCTTCCGGCCGGGACGCGGCTCGTGACGATCGGCGCGGTGATGGCGCTCGTGATCATCCTGCGGCCGTCCGGCCTGACGGGAGGCCGCGAGTTCGGCTGGAGGCGCCGGTGACCCGCGTCTGCGTCGCCGGAGCCGGGACGATCGGCAGCCTGTTCGCGGCGCACCTCGCGCGGGTGGCGGATGTCTCGGTGCTGACCCGCCGCGACGAGCACGCGAAGGCGTTGAACGAGCATGGCCTGCGCGTCTCCGGACGTGCGGAGTTCACCTCCGCCGTCAAGGCGGTGACGCGATCCCGCCGGACTCGACGCCGACCTGCTCATCCTCGCGTGCAAGGGGAGCGACCTCGAGTCGCTCGCGCAGCGGATCGAAGGTCAGTTCGAGGGCGCTACCGTCATGACGGTGCAGAACGGGCTGGGTGCGGAGGAGATCGTCGGCGCCCACGGCGACTGGCCGCTGCTCTCGTCCGTCACGTTCATGAGCGGCACGCGGCACGACGACACGCACGTCGAGTACATCCTCGACACGGCGACGTGGATCGGCCCGTATCGCGACACGACGCCGGCGATGCGCGCGCTGTCGCCGACCTGATCGTCTCGTCCGGCCTGAAGGCGGAAGCCTTCGACGACCTGCGGCCTGCGCAGTGGTCGAAGCTGATCTTCAACGCGACGGTCAACGCCGTCGCCGCATTGACCGGTCTCCCGCACGACTTCCACTTCGCCGAGGGCCTGCTCGGCGACCTCGTGCACGGCCTCGTCGACGAGGGAAAGGCCGCCGCGCACGCCGCGGGCGTCGAGCTTGGCGAGGATCCGTGGGAGATGAACGTCCTCGCGACGCAGCGCGGCCATGCGCACCGCCCGTCGATGCTCGAAGACATCGAGGCGCACCGGCGGACCGAGATCGAGTCGATCACGGGCGCGCTCGTGCGCGAGGCGAACCGCGTCGGAGTCGAGGTTCCGCTGCACACCGCGCTCTACCGGCTGGTCAGGGCGAAGGAGGCGAGCTACTCCGGATGAGGATCTGCGTGGTCGGCTCCGGCGCCGTCGGCTCGCTCTTCGCTGCGAACCTCGCGCAGCTGGACGACGTCGAGGTTTGGGCGTACGACCTGTCACGCGAGCACGTCGACGCGATCAACGCGCATGGCCTCCGGCTCTCCGGTGCGGGCGAGGTTCTCGGCCGCCTGCGGGCGACGACCGACGCGCAAGAGTTGCCGCCGTGCGACTTCGGCATCGTCGCGACCAAGGCGATGCACACGGAGCCGGCGATCGAGGCAACAGCTCATGCGTTTGCGACTGGCTCCGTCGCGACCGTGCAGAACGGGCTCGGAAACGAGGAGACGCTGGCGCGGCACGTCGAGCGCGTGATCCGGGGCACGACGTTCCCCGCAGGCAAGATCGTCGAGCCCGGGCACGTGCAATGGGATGTCAAAGGCGACACGACGCTCGGCCCCTACGAGCCGCAGCCTGCACCGTTCGAAGCGGTGCAACGTCTCGCTGACGCGTGCACGCGCGGCGGCATGCCGACGAGCGCGGTCGCCGACGCGCGCGGCCCACAGTGGCGGAAGGTGATCTTCAACGCCTCGACGAACCCGATCGGCGGGCTCACGGGGCTGACGCACGGTCGCGTGTGCGAGCGGCCCGATCTGCGCGCGCTCGTCTCCGGTCTCGTGGACGAGGGCAAGGCGGTCGCCGCTGCACAAGGGATCGTGCTCGACGCGGATCCGGAAGATCTGATCGACCACGCTGCGAAGCCGGAGGTCGCGTACGACCACAAGGCGTCGATGCTCCAGGACATCGAGGCGCGACGGACGACGGAGATCGACTATCTGAACGGCGGTATCGTCCGGTTCGGGCGCGAGCACGGGGTGCCGACGCCGCTGAACGAAGCGATCTGGGCACTCGTGAAAGGGGTTGAGGATTCGTGGCAGCAGTAGAGGGCCGTCGTACACCGGCCTGCCGCAGGACGAGATCGAGCGTCGCTACCGGCTCGTCCGCGAGGCGGCCGCGCGCGACGGTCTCGATGCGGTGATCGTGTGCGGCAACGAGTACACGGGCTTCGAGGGCGCGGTCACGTACCTGAGCGGCTTCGTGATCGTGCACCGCTACGCGTACGTCCTGCTGCCGGTCGACGGCGATCCGACGATCGTCTTCCCGACGGAAGCGCGCTACGTCGGCGAGCACGGCACGACGTGGATCGACCAGCAGGAGTTCGTCGACCGGCCGGGCGAGTGGCTCGCGGATGCAGTGCGGGGAAAGCGCGTCGGCGTGTACGGCATGGACTACGTGATGACGGTCCGCGACTACGCCGCCTTGCAGGACGCCTGCGAGCTCGTCGGCTGGGACACCGCGTTCGACCACGCGCGCATGGTCAAGTCGGAGCTCGAGCTCGCATCGGTGCGCGAGTCGGTGCGCATCAACACCGAAGGCTTCTGGATCTTCCTCGAGCACTTCGAGCCGGGAAAGACCGAGCGCGAGGTGCTCGCGCCGTGCGAGGAGTACTTCGTCGCGCAGGGCTGCGGGCGCTGGACGATGGACATGGTGCTCGACGGGCCGAACGGCGCGGCGCTCCCCGAGTTCAAGATCGCGGGCGCGAAGCGCTTCGCCGCGACCGACTGCGTGCTGCCTTCGCTCGAGGTCGCCGGCCCCGGCGGCCACTGGGTCGAGGTGTCGCGCGCGATCTGCCCCGGGAGCCGAGCGACGACACGAAGCGAATGCTCGAGGCGTACGACGAGTACTACGCGGCCGCGCCGGCGGCGCTCCGCGCGGGCTCGACGGCGCGCGACGCGCATCGCGCCGTCGCGAAGGGCTTCCTCGACCGCGGCTTCCACCTCGGCCACGTCACCGGGCACTCGATCGGGATGACGATGATCGAGTTCCCGAAGATCGGCGAGCACGACGAGACGGAGCTGCAGGCCGGAACGGTGCTGTCGATGCACCCGCACGCGATCTCGCAGGACGGGCAGGCCTGCCTCTACATGCAGGACACGTGGCTCGTCACCGACGCGGGCGGCGTGCCGCTCGCCGGCCTGCCGATGAAGATCTTCGACGGAACCGAACAACGTCCCTGAAGTGGTCTAGTCGACTGGTTCGGCGGTTCCTCCCTGCTGAGCCGCGTTTCCGCCGGAAGTGGTTCAGCGGGTGGTCCGCTGCGCGGCGCACCGAAAGGTATTGATCACTCGCGCTGATCCGTGGTTTTATCGCGGAAACACTCCCGTCTGTCGTGGGAAGTGATCAATACCAATCTGCAGGGAGGGGTAGAGATGAGGAAGGGACTTGCCCTCGCGGCGCTCGTCGGAGCCGCGGCGCTCGCGCTCGCAGCCGGCGCGTCCGCGCGTCCCGGCCCGGCGCCCGACAGCGTCCGCTCGGTGTACTTCGCGAACTGGGACCGCTACGCGCGCAACTACTTCGTCAATCAGATTCCCGCCGACAAGATCAACCAGATCGAATACGCCTTCGCCTTTCCGACGGCGACCGGCTGTGCGCTCAGCGATGCAGTGGTCGGACTACGAGGCGCCGACGTGGAGCGGCGACAACAGCGTCGACGGCGTCGCCGACGATCCGTCGAATCCGAACCAGCACGTGTTCGGCAACTTCAACCAGCTGCTGAAGCTGAAGGCCGCGCACCCGAACCTTCGCATCGAGATCTCGATCGGCGGCTGGACGGGCTCGAAGTGGTTCTCCGACGCGGCCGCGACGCCGCAGTCGCGGCGGGCGTTCGTGCAGTCGTGCCTCGACCTCTTCATCCGCGGCAACCTGCCGAACGACCCGGTCAACATCTGGCCGCCGCAGTCCGGCGGCGCAGGCGTGATCGCCGGCCTCTTCGACGGAATCAACATCGACTGGGAGTACCCGGGAATCGACCCCGGGAACGGTGCTCACTTCTCGCGCGGGCGACCGCCACAACGCGACGCTGCTGCTGAAGGAGTTCCGCCGCCAGCTCGACGAGTACGGCGCGTCGACGGGCAAGCACTACCTGCTGACCAACGACATCCCCGGCGGCAACGTGAACTCATCGGGCAGCTGGGAGCTGCACCAGGTCGCGGAGACCGTCGACTGGATCAACGTGATGACGTTCGACTTCCACGGGAGCTGGGATCCCATCACCGCCTTCAACTCGCCGTTCTCGCTTCGATCCGAACGAGCCGCCGGTCGGCAACGGGGCGATCCAGTCGACGTGGAACACCGCGGGATCGGTCGGCGTACTTCCTGCAGAACGGCGTGCCGGCACGGAAGATCGTCGTCGGCGTCCCGTTCTACGGCAAGGAGTACGTCGGTGTCGGCGCGCACGAACCATGGCCTCTACCAGCCGCACGGCGCTGCGCCGGGCAACGACTCTCCGACCTACCACGACCTCGTCGACACGGGCTCGCCGACGCGAACCTGACGCCGATCGGGCCGACGGCGGCGACCGGGAGCGGGGCGGGAGTGAACGGCTTCACCCGCTACTTCAACGTGCTCGCGGGAGCGCCGTGGCTCTACAACCCGACGTTGAACGGCGGCACGTTCATCAGCTACGTCGATCCGCAGTCGGTCGCCGAGCGCGTCGCGCTCGTCCACGCGCTCGGGCTGCGCGGCGCGTTCGCGTGGGAGGTCTCGAACGACGACAACGCGAACGATCTCACCAACGCACTGAGCCACTAGCGGAAACGCTCCGGCCGGGCCGTCCACGGGCGGCCCGGCGCGAGCGGTAGGGTTTTCGGCCGTGGCGACGACGGACGAGCAGGACGAGTTCGCACCGATCCTCCCGGCCCCGGCGGCAGCGACTACGAGCGCTACCTGCGCACGGACGAGCTGCTCGGTCTCCAGAAGGGCCCCGACGAATGGGTGCATCGCGACGAGCTGCTCTTTCAGACCGTGCACCAGTCGTCCGAGCTCTGGCTGAAGCACGCCTGGGTCGAGGTCGAGGAGGCGACGCGGCTCGTCGAGGCACGCGATGTCGCGGCCGCGTTGCGGTTGCTGCGGCGCGCGAACGAGTCGCTGGGGTACGTCCTCGGCTTCCTCGAGCATCTCGAGCTGATGTCGCCCTGGGAGTATCAGGAGGTCCGGCGCGTGCTCGGTCACGGCTCCGGCTTCGACTCGCCCGGGTTCCGCGAGATCCGCCGCGTATCGCCGCCGCTCTTCGACGCGTTCCATGCGCTGCGACGCGAGCGCGGGCTTTCGCTCCTCGAGGTGTACACGCGTGGCCGCGAGCACGAGGATCTCTATCAGCTCGCGGAGGCGCTGACGGACTGGGACGAAAACGTCGGCGTCTGGCGCTTCCGCCACTTCAAGGTCGTATCGCGCGCATCATCGGCGAGGACGTCGTCGGCACGCAGGGCACGCCGGTCGAGCTGCTGGCGGGGCTGATCAAGTACAAGCTCTACCCCGAGCTCTGGGCCGTGCGCACCGAGCTGACCGAGCTCGCGAAGCAGTCGGACTGAGAGTGATCGCGCTCGAAGAGATCCGCCGCGCGCGGGAGCGGCTCGGCGACTCCGTGTTGCGCACGCCGCTCGTGCGCTTCGACGAGCACGTCTGGCTGAAGCTCGAGAACCTGCAGCCGATCGGCTCGTTCAAGCTGCGCGGCGCGCTTTCGGCGGTGCGGGCGGCGTCGCCGAGCAGAGCTCGCCGGCGGGGTCGTCACCGCGAGCGCGGGCAACATGGCGCAGGGGGTCGCCTGGGCGGCGCGCGAGGCGGGGGTGCGCGCGACGATCATCGCGCCGGACGCTGCCCCGCGCGCGAAGCTCGACGCGGTCGAGCGTCTTGGCGGCGAGATCATCCCCGTTCCGCACGAGGTGTGGTGGCAGACGATGGTCGACCGGCGCTACGACGGCGTCGACGGACTGTTCGTGCACCCGGTCGAGGACGACGCAGTCATGGCCGGCAACGGCACGATCGGCCTCGAGCTCTGCGAGGACCTGGCGGAGTTCGACGAGGTGATCATCCCGTGGGGCGGTGGCGGACTGACGACCGGGATCGCGAGCGCCGTCAAGGCTCTACGCCCCGACGTGCGCATCGTCACGGCCGAGCCGGAGACGGCGGCGCCACTCGCCGCGTCGCTTCCCAAGGGCGAGCCGACGGAGATCGAGTTCGCGTCGTCGTTCGTCGACGGCGCCGGCGGCCGTGCGTTGCTGCCGTCGATGTGGGAGCACGCGCGCGAGCTCGTCGACGAGGCGGTCGCCGTCCCGCTCGACGATGTCCGCGAAGCAGTTCGGCTGCTCGCAGGGCGCGCGCGCGTGGTCGCGGAGGGCGCCGGCGCGCTCGCGCTCGCCGCAGCGCAGGGCCGCGAGGGTCAGGTCGTCTGCATCGTGAGCGGCGGCAACATCGACGCCGCCGTCCTCGCCGAGATCCTGGTGTCAGACACCAAGCGGTGTCTGACACCGCTTGTGCAGCTAGAGCCGTGACAGCTCGCCCAGGAAGCCGTCGACTTCCTCGGCCGTGTTGTAGTGGATCAGGCCGACGCGCAACGCGTCTTGCGGATACGGCAGCTTCTCGCGGAGCCCGAGCGAATACCAGTTGTCGTGTGCCCACACGCCGTAGCCGCGCTCGGCCAGGCGCAGAGCCGCGTCGGCGGCCGGCACGCCGTCGACGTTGAGCAGAAACGTCGCGACGCGGCCCTCCATCGTCTGCAGCCCGTAGACCGTGGCGGACTCGGGCAAGCCGTCGAGGAAGCGCTGTCCGAGCTCGCGCTCGTAGGCCGCGAGCGTCTCCATGCCGCCGATCGACTCGAGATAGGCGATCGTCGCCGAGAAGCCGGCGAGCAGCTCGTATGGCGCTGTGCCCGGCTCGAACCTGCGGCCGACCGGCTCCGACTGGGCCGGCCGCGCCTTGTACGGCCGCCACGACTCGAGCAGCTCGTGACGTCCGTAGGCAACGCCGAGATGCGGCCCGCAGAACTTGTACGCCGACGCGATGAACACGTCGCAGCCGAGCGCTTGCACGTCGACAGGCTCGTGCGCGGCGTACTGCACGGCGTCGACCCACACGAGCGCGCCTACCTCGTGTGCGAGCTCGGCGACGCGAGGAAGATCGACGATCGTGCCGACGGCGTTCGACGAGGCGACGCAGGAAACGACTCGCACGCGTTCGTCGAGCTTGCGCTGCGAGATCGTCCAGGTCGAGCCGGAGATCCTCGGTGACATCGATCCAGTCGACCTCGAAGCCGCGGTCGGCGGCGAGCTCGATCCATGGCGCAACTCCGCCGTCATGATCGAGCCGGGAGACGAGAATCCGGTCGCCTTCCTTCCAGTCGCGCGACGCTGTGCGCGAGAGCGTGAAGTCGAGCACCGTCATGTTCGTCCCGAAGATCACATCGTCGGGCGAGCAGTTGAGGAACCGTCCGGCGTCGGATCGCGCGGTCGACAGCACCTGCTCGACGCGCTTGCTCGTCTCGTAGTTCGCGCCGATGTTCGCCGACGCCTCCCGCAGCGTGCGCGCGATCGCGTCGCCGACCTCGTCCGGAACCTGCGAGCCGCCGGGCGCGTCGAGGAACACGAAATCGCCCTGGAGCGACGAGAACCGGCGTCTGACTGCTTGAACGTCAAGTAGCGTCGTGGACATGGAGCGAGCCTACCTGGGTCAAACCGGCGTGCGTGTCTCGCGCATCATTCTCGGCTGCGGCAACTTCGGCGGTATCGGCTCGTCGCCTGCGTTCTTCGGCCAAGGCGGTGAGAGCCGAGAGGAAGCGTTCGCGATCATGGACGCCGCCTGGGAGGCCGGCATCACGACCTTCGACACCGCTGATGCATACGGCGGCGGACGCAGCGAGACGTGGATCGGCGACTGGCTGCGGACGAAGGGGCCGGAGGTGCGCGACGAGATCGTCCTCTCGACGAAGACGTTCAACCCGATGGACGAGGGCGAGGACCACGGACTTGCGCCCGCACGCGTGAAGCGCCAGCTCGAGTCGAGCTTGATCCGGCTAGGCGTGGAACGCGTGCCGCTCTACCTCACGCATGACTGGGATCCGGACGTGCCGATCGCAGAGACCGCCGGTGCGCTCGACGAGCTCCAGCGGGAGGGGAAGATCGGGGACTACGGCGCCAGCAACGTGAACGCCGAGCAACTACGCGAGCTCCCCGCCGGCTTCCGCTGGGTGCAGAACTCGTACTCGCTGCTCGATCGAGAGGCAGAGGCGGAGATCCTTCCACTCTGCGCGGAGCGGAGCCTTGGCTTCACGCCCTTCAGCCCGCTGGCGGGCGGCTGGCTGACCGGGAAGTACCGCCGCAACGAGCCGGCCCCGCCGGGATCGCGTATGACCGTCCGTCCGGAGCCCTACGAGCAGTTCCGCAACGACGCGGTTTTCGACCTGCTCGAAGATCTCGCGCGGCAGGCGGAGCAGGCCGGCACGACGATGGCGTCCCTGGCGATCGCGTGGCTCCTCGCCAATCCTCAGGTCACGGCGGTCATCGTCGGTCCGCGAAGGCCGGCACAACTCGAGCCCGCGCTCGCCGCGCTCACACGTCCGTAGATCCGAGATCGCATGATCGGGCGTACAGTAGGGCGATGGATGCAGCCACGCGCTCGGACGAGTTCGTCGCGCTCGGCCATGCAGGCTCCGCGCACTACGCGGGGCTCGAGGCGTTCCCGAATCCCGGCGTCTCCAGTGTCGAGCTGACGAGCGACGAGCTCGTCGCCGTCTGCCCGATCACCGGACAGCCGGACATGTACGTCGCGACGATCGAGTACACGCCCGGCGACCGCTGCCTCGAATCGAAGTCGTTGAAGCTCTACCTGTCGAGCTTCCGCAACGAGGGCGTCTTCTGCGAGGCGCTCGCAGTGAAGATCCGCGACGACGTCGCGCAGGCGCTCGGGCTCGATTCAGGCGACGTTCGCGTGCGCCTGACGCAGAAAGCGCGCGGCGGCATCACGATCGCGGCGACCGCCTGACCGCCTGACGCGGGCGTCCGGGGGTTGTGGCTCGGGTCGTCGCTGGCTAACGTGGGCTTCGCTGCGGCATTGTTGCCTCTGTAAGAAACCCGCCAATGCCTGCCCGTCGGCCACTCTCCCCGCAACTTGCGCTCGCACTCGCGTTGCTTGCGGCGTCGCTGTGCGCAACAGCGGCCGCTTCACCCCTCAGGCCCGGAGCCGAACATCCCGGGACCTGGTGTGGCGGTCAGCTCTGGCGCCTCATGACGTTGAGCGATGTCGACCGGGACACTGTGTCTCTTCAGGGCGAGATGTCGACGATCGGCGAGATCGCGAAGCTCGCGCCCCCAACACGGATTGTTGCGGCACGATCTACGACGTTCGAACGACGTGTGTGGCGACTGCACGCGGTCGTCGATCGCTATCGCATCGCATCGAACGGCGAGATCGTGCTGATTCTCTTCAGCATCGACACGGGCCAGTACATGAACGCATATCTCCCCAACCCGGTTTGCCTCGGCGATCGCGCACGCGATCGCTCCGGCATGGTGGCGGCTCGACAACAGTTCACGTCTCATTGCGCACCGGTGACGGCTGCGTGGCAACTCCTTGGTGCGACCGTCGACGTTGCAGGAGTCGGATTCTGGAACCCGAGCAAGAAAACGCGCGGCGCATTGGCGAACGGCGCGGAGCTGCGGCCGCTCACGAACCTTCGTATCGTCTTCGGCTGTGGGGTCGGCTGAGCCCGGATGGGCGCTGCGGTAACGGACTCTCAACGCAGGTTGGCGGAGCCTCGTGCCGCGCGCACTCGGGCCTGCAGTCGTCGTGAAGCGGCGAGTGCAGGCGTCAATGCTGGTCCTGCTGGTTCTGCTCGTCGCAGTGCTCGCTACGGGCATGTTGGCGACCTACAACCTCTACCGATCCGCCGAAGACCGCTACATCGGAGTCGTCTTGCCGCTGCAAGGGCTTACTCGAGACGTTCTCTTTCAGATGAAACGGGAGGAATCCGGCGTACGCGGCTACATGATCACGACGGACCGTCGGAGCCTCATCCCCTATCGCTCTGGGCGGAGGCAGGTGCTTGCAGATCTCAATCAGATCGAAGCGCTCACACGCGGTCGCTTCTCCTTGGGGGTACGTCTACGCGAGGTGCGGCGGGAAGCCGTCGCGCTGCACGGGTTCTACGACCGCCTGATCGTCTTTGTCGCGGATGGCAAGGAAGGACAGCAGGTTGCGCAGCGCGATGTTCTCAAGGGTGCGGCCCTGGCCTCTCGCTTCAACCAGTCTGCGTCGCTCATGCAGGCCGGCATCACGCGCTTCGTCCAGGCGACGCGGAACCAGCAGCGGACGACACTCCACCGCACGCTCGCGGTGCTCAGCGTCGCGGGCTTTCTTGCTCTTGCCGTTGCGGCGGCGCTCTTGACGCAGCTCCCCGAACGGCTCCGGCGCCTGTACGCCTCGGAGGAGGATGCGCGCCTGCGCGCCGAGCAGGGCGCAAACGCAGCCCGTGCGCTCGAGCACGTGTCGGACGCCGTTCTCCTGGTTGACGATGCCGGCGCGATCCGCTTCTGGAACGAGGCCGGCGAGCAGCTCTTCGAGGTCACCGAACGTTCGGCAGTCGGGCGTCAGGCCGCCGCTGTCGTGCCCGACTACGACCGCTTGGTCGAGGCTGCCCACCGCCAGGACGGTTTCGTGCCGGTGCTGATCGGCGGCTCGGAACGGTGGCTTTCGCCCGCCCTGAGCGTGTTCGAGGGCGGCAGCGTGCTCGCCGTTCGCGACGCGACGGAGGGGTACATCCTCGAGCGCGCGCGCGCGGACTTCGTCGCCACGGCGTCGCACGAGCTTCGCACTCCGCTGACCGCGGTCTACGGCGGTGCGAGAACGCTCATCGCCCACGGAGACAGGCTCGAGCCCGGTCAGAAGACGAGCCTTCTCCGGATGATCGAGCAGGAGTCGGAGCACCTGGTGCAGATCGTCGACCAGCTGTTGATCAGCGCCCAGCTCGACCGTGGTGCGCTCCACCTCGACGTTGCCGATTGCGACGTGCCCTGCGCTCTGTGCGTCCGTCGTCGAGTCGGCGCGGTTGCGCGCCCCAGCCGCGATCACGCTGACCTTCTCCCCGCCGGCCTCGCCCATCATGATTCGCTGCGATGAATCTCTGCTGCGGCAGGTGCTGGTCAACCTCGTCGAGAACGCGCTGAAGTACTCGGTCGAGCGGCGGGCAGATCGACGTGCGCATCCTCGACGAGCCCGGCCGAGTCCTCATCGAGGTCGAGGACCAGGGACTCGGCGTGCCGCCGGTGGAGCAAGAACGGATTTTCGAAAAGTTCTACCGCCTCGATGCCGCCATGAGCCGCGGCGTCGGCGGCTCGGGCCTCGGTCTCTTCATCTCTCGGGAGATCGTCACGCAGATGCGGGGCTCGCTGTCTGTTCGCTCCGTCGAGGGTGTGGGTTCGACCTTCACCGTGACGTTGCCCCGCGACCTGCTCCCGGTCTAACCGCCGCTGATCGCAGCGATCACGTCGACCCGCGAGCGCGCGGCGAGCGGCGTGTCGAGTCCTGCGCGCTCGCGGTCGACGTACACGTTGATGTGCTTCCGGAGTACCGGGCCCGGCTCGCAGAGCCGGTCGCGCAAGCCGGGCCAGTGGTCCTCGAGGCGCTCGATCGCCTCTCCCACGGTCGCCGCGTCGACCTCGACCCGGCGGGTCAGGCCGACGAAGAGCGGCGGGAGCGTCGTGGGCAGGTGCAGTTCCGCCATGGTCTACGCGATGACCGCGACCTCGACCGACGAGATGGCGGGCAGGTAGCTCGCGATCTCGTTCCAGCTTTCGCCCTCGTCGGCGCTCGCGAACACCTGACCCGTGCTGGTGCCGAAGTAGAGGCCGGGCACGTCGTAGGAGTCGATCGCCATGCCTTCGCGGAGCACGCCGAGGTGCGCGTCGCTGCTGCGGCAGCCCGCGATCGAGCCGCTGCCAGGTCGAGCCCGCGTCGCGGGTGCGCCAGACGGCCGCCTTGCCCTCGGGCATGACGCGACCGTGTCCCGGGTCGAGCGGGATCACGTAGAAGGTGTCCCGGTCGTGCGGGTGCGCGGCGGCGGCGAAGCCGAACTCGGTCGGCAGCCCTTCGGTGATCTCCACCCACGGGTGCCCCGCATCGTCACTGCGGTGCATGCCGACGTGGTTCTGCTGGTACAGGCGCTCGTTGTCGACGGGCGACATCACGAGCTTGTGCACGCAGTAGCCGACCTCGGGATCCTCGAGCGGCCAGTCGGCGCGCAGCCCGCGGTTGCGCGGCGTCCACGATGCGCCGTCGTCGGTCGTCTCGAAGATGCCGATCCCCTGGACGACGGCCCAGAAGCGGGAGGCGTCGTCGGGGTGGGGCAGGAGTCGCCGGCAGCCCGAGATGGCCCGGCGGCTGCTTCGCCGGATCGTTCCAGTCGCTCGCGGCCCGGCTGGCCGTCGAGCGTGCTGAGGAGCGACCAGGTGACGCCGCCGTCGCGGCTCTCGAAGACGCCGGCCATCTCGGCGCCTGCGAGCACCCGCCCGTGCGCCGCCGTCAGGCCCGAGATCTTCGACAGCTTCGAGCTCGCCATCCTCGCCGTAGCGCGAGGCCCTCGCTCGACAGCTCCCAGGTCTCGCCGAGGTCGCTGCTGCGCCAGACGCCTGCGCCGTGCCACTCGCTCGCAGCCGCCGCGTAGATCGCGCCGGAGTCGGGATCGTGCACGGCGTGGTAGATCGGCCAGCCCTCGCAGAACGGCCCCCGGACCTCCCAGTCGCGGCGATCGCCGTCGCTCTCCAGCACGAAGCAGCCCTTGCGCGTTCCCACCAGTACAACCGTTTGCGGCATATCGGTCCATCCTCCCGTTCGGCGTCTGTCGTGGCCCAATTCTCTCTGAGTTAGACCGAACGAGGGCAAGGAACTCATCGGCCGGGACCGATGAGTTTTGCCCTCGGCGCGCCGTCTAAGGGGCAATGAGCACTGCTTCGGCGTGTCGCCCGGACGACGTACGATGGGCCTCGATGACGGATCCGTCGCTGACTGCCGCGCCCGCCGCGGCCGACCTGGACCGCCGGCTCGAGCAGCACCGGCGTGAGCTGACCGCCCACTGCTACCGGATGCTCGGGTCGCCCTTCGAGGCCGAGGACGCGGTCCAGGAGACGCTCATTCGCGCCTGGAAGGGCTTCGATCGCTTCGAGGGCCGCGCTGCGCTGCGCTCGTGGCTCTACAGCATCGCGACGAACGTGTGCCTCGACATGCTGAACGGGCGCGAGCGCCGCGCGCGTCCGATGGATCTCGGTCCGGCGCGGGAGCCGATCGAGGCGAACCTGAACGTGCTGCCCGAGACGACGTGGATCCAGCCGATCCCCGACGGGCTCGTGACGCCCGAGGGCGATCCGGCCGACGTCGCCGTTGCGCACGAGACGATTCGACTCGCATTCGTCGCCGCGCTGCAGCACCTGCCGCCGCGCCAGAGGGCCGCGCTGATCCTGTGCGAGGTGCTCCGCTGGCAGGCGACGCGAGGTTGCGGAGCTGCTCGACACGAGCGTGGCGTCCGTGAACAGCGCACTGCAGCGCGCCCGCGCCACGCTGGCCGCCGGCAATGTCAGCGCCACCGAGCCCGTCGCCGACGCTGAACGACGCCGACCGCGCGCTGCTCGCTCGCTACGTCGACGCGTTCGAGCAGTACGACATCGAAGCGCTCACGTCGTTGATCCAGGAAGACGCGCAGCAGTCGATGCCGCCGTTCGACCTGTGGCTGCGCGGCCGCGACGACATCTTCACGTGGTGGTTCGGGCCCGGGCATCGGCTGCAAGGGCTCGCGCGTGATCCCGACGATCGTCGGCGAACGGCTCGCCGGCGTTCGGCCAGTACAAGCCGAGTCCCGACGGCGGCTACGAGCCCGTGGGCGCTGCAGGTCATCGAGTTGGAAGACGGCCGGATCGTCGAGTTCACGTTCTTCCTCGACACCGCGACGCTGTTCCCGCTATTCGGCCTGCCCGCTCCGCCTCGACTCGTAGCACGTCACGCAGACCGGCGAATGCGAGCAGATCCTGTAGCTCAGTCGACGCGTGGCGAAGCCTGAGCTCCAGGCCGAGCCGCCTCGCGGTGAGCTGGAGGCGCGCGAGGGTGTCGATCGCTGCGACGTCGGGCGGAAAGCGTGCCCACGTCGCAGACGATCGTGCTTCGACAGGGCCCGGTCATCTAGGACCAAGACGGGTTTCGGACGCAAAACTCATCGGAAAGGCGACCGATGAGTTCTCGAGGCCGGAGCGGTCTAACCCGGCAAGACCGACCGAAACCGAAAGGAATTCACCAATGACGATGGATGGACGCAACCGCTGGCTCGCATTGATCGTCCTGTGTCTCGGCACGCTGATGATCGTGCTCGACACGACGATCGTGAACGTCGCGCTCCCGTCCATCCGGACTGACCTCGGCTTCACGCAGACGTCCCTCGCGTGGGTCGTGAACGCCTATCTGCTCACCTTCGGCGGCTTCCTGCTCCTGGGCGGACGGCTCGGAGACCTCTACGGCCACCGCCGGCTGTTCGTCTCCGGCATCGCGCTCTTCACGCTCGCGTCGCTCGCGTGCGGGCTGGCGAATTCGCAGGGGCTCCTCGAGACCGCGCGGGCCGTGCAGGGCGTGGGCGGCGCGATCGCGTCCGCCGTGTCGCTGTCGCTGACGATGAACCTGTTCACCGAGACGGGCGAGCGCGCGAAGGCGATGGGCATCTTCGGCTTCGTCGCGTCGGGCGGCGGCTCGATCGGCGTCCTGCTCGGCGGCATCCTCACGAACTCGCTCGACTGGCACTGGATCTTCCTCGTCAATGTGCCGATCGGCGTTGCCGTCGTCGCGCTGTCCTTCCGGCTTCTGCCGGGCGGTGGCGGACGCGCCGCGACCGGCCGGCTCGACATCGCGGGCGCGCTGACCGTCACGGCCTCCCTCATGCTCGCGGTCTACGCAGTCGTCAACGGCAACCAGCTCGGGTGGACGTCCGGGCGCACGCTCGGCTGCCTCGCCGGTGCAGTGGCGCTGCTCGCAGCCTTTCTCGTCGTCGAGTCGCGGGTCAGCGCGCCGCTCGTGCCGCTCTCGCTCTTCCGCTTGCGCAACGTCGCGACGGCGAATGCGGTCGGCGTGCTGTGGGCTGCGGCGATGTTCGCCTGGTTCTTCATGTCGGCGCTCTATCTCCAGCTCGTGCTCGGGTACAGCCCGCTTCGCGTCGGCCTGGCGTTCCTGCCGGCGAACCTGATCATGGGAGCGTGCTCCGTCGCGCATCTCGGCGAAGCTCGTCATGCGCTTCGGCATCAAGCCGCCGCTCGTGGTCGGCCTCTCGGTCGCTGCCGTCGGGCTCGTGCTGTTTGCGCGCGCTCCCGTCGGCGGTCATTTCCTCGACCGACGTCCTTCCGAGCATGATCCTGCTCGGCTTCGGCGCCGGAATCGCGTTCAACCCGGTGTTGCTCGCCGCGATGAGCGACGTCGCACCGGAGGAGTCGGGTCTCGCCTCGGGCGTCGTCAACACCGCGTTCATGATGGGCGGCGCGCTCGGCCTCGCCGTCCTCGCGAGCCTCGCCACGTCGCGGACCGACAGCCTGCGCCGCGCCGGACACAGCGCGCTCGCCTCACTCGTCGGGCGGCTACCACGTCGCCTTCATCGCCGGTGCGGTGTTCGCGGCCGGCGCTGCCTCGATCGGTGCAGCATTGCTTCGGGTCAGGCAGCAGGCGGGAGCGCCCGCCGGCGCGCACGCCGCGCCTGAGCCCGGCTGAGCGTGAAACGATAGGGGGTGAGCGCGGCGCCTGAGCAGAGCCGCCTGCCGAGCGTCGCGCCCGGCCTGCCGCCGTGGTGGGCCGACGAGGCCGGCGCCGGCGGAACACCGGAGCCGCCGCTCGAGGGAGATGCGGCCGCCGACGTCTGCATCGTCGGCGGAGGCTTCACCGGGCTCTGGACGGCGCTCGCTCTCCGCGAGCGCGAGCCGTCGGCGCGCGTCGTCCTGCTCGAAGCCGATCGCTGCGGGAGCGGCCCGAGCGGTCGCAACGGCGGCTTCGTCCACGGCTACTGGGCGAGTCTCGTCAAGGCCCAGACAGGCTCTCGGCGACGCGGATGCGGTAGCGCTCGCGCGGGCGGGCGAGCACATCATCCCTGCCATGCGGGCTCTGCCCGACGACGTCTGGCTGCGCGAGGGAGGCCTGCTCATGGTCTCGACGACCGCGGCCCAGGATCGTGCGATCGACGAGGCGGTCCGCGCCGCCGACAAAGCCGGCGCGCCGGAGCATGCTGTGGCGCTCGACCGGGACGGCGTTGCGAAGCTCGTCGAGTCGCCGACGTTCCGCCGCGGCGTGTTCTTTCCCGAGTGCGCGACCGTGCAGCCCGCACGGCTCGTGCGGGCGCTGCGCCGCGCGGTTCTCGATGCCGGCGTCGCGCTGCACGAGCACACCCGCGTCGAGAACGTCGCCGACGGTGTCGTCACGACCGCGCGAGGGAGCGTGCGCGCGGACGCGATTGTCGTCGCGACGAACGCAGCAATGTCCGGCTGGGGGCCGGTACGGCGCCATGTCACGAACTTCGGCTCGTACGTCGTCCTCACCGAGCCGGTGCCCGGAGCTCCTCCGCGAGATCGGCTGGGCGGACGGCCTCGCCGTCGTCGACGCGAGGATGTTCATCCACTACTTCCGGACGACGAACGACGGACGCATGCTGATGGGGAGCGGCACCGGGCCGATCGGGTTCGGCGGCCGTGTGGACGAACGCTTTACGCAGGACGCACGCATCGGCGGCCCGCGCCGAACGCGGTTTGCGCAGGCTCCTGCCCGGGACTCGCGGCTGCGCGCGTCGAGCGTTCGTGGGGCGGACCGATCGACGTCTCTGCGGATCACCTGCCGTTCTTCGGCACCGTCCCGGGCACTCGCATCCACTACGGCCTCGGCTACTCGGGGCACGGTGTCGGACCGAGCTGGCTCGGCGGTCAGATCCTGGCCTCGCTCGCCGTCGGCCGCGACGACGAGTGGACGCAGCTGCCGCTCGCGCGGCGCCGAGTTCCGGCGCTGCCGCCCGAACCGCTGAAGCGCATCGGCGGCGGCGTTGTTCGTGCCGCCATCATCGCGTGCGAGGAGGCGGACGAACGCGGCGCACGTCCGTCGCTCATCGCACGCGCCGGAGCGGCCATTCCCCGCGCTGCTCCGGATGCAGATCGGGACGCGCTAGATCGATGTCCGCGGTCGCGATCTCGCTGGAGGACGTCCGCAAGTCGTACGGCGACGGCCGGCGCCGCCGTCGACGGCGTGACGATCGCGATCCGCGAAGGCGAGTTCTTCTCGCTGCTCGGCCCGAGCGGCTGCGGCAAGACGACGACGCTGCGGATGATCGCCGGCTTCGTGTCGCCGGACGCAGGGCGCGTCGTGCTCCAGGGGCGCGACGTCACGACGGTTCCAGCGAATCGTCGTCCCGTCAACATGGTCTTTCAGCACTACGCGCTCTTCCCGCACATGTCGGTGTACGACAACGTTGCGTTCGGCTTGAAGATGGCAAAGGTGCCGCGGTCGAGCCACCGGCAGCGCGTCGACGAGATGCTCGAGGTCGTCGAGCTCACCGGCTACGACCGTCGTCACATCCGGAACCTGTCGGGTGGGCAGCAGCAGAGGGTCGCGCTCGCCCGTGCGCTCGTCAACCGCCCGGCCGCGCTCCTGCTCGACGAGCCGCTGGGTGCGCTCGACGTCAAGTTACGCAAGCAGATGCAGCTCGAGCTGAAGCGCATCCAGGCGGATCTCGGCACGACGTTCGTCTACGTCACGCACGACCAGGACGAGGCGCTCGCGATGTCGGACCGGATCGGAGTCATGAACAGCGGTCGCATCGAGCAGGTCGGAACGCCGCGCGAGATCTACGAACAGCCCGACACGGCGTTCGTCGCGGACTTCATCGGCTCACTGAACGTCCTCGACGTCGACGGCAAGCGCGTCGCTGTCCGGCCGGAGCGGGTGCACATCGGTCCGCCGAGCGGAGGTTCGGCGCTGCTCGGAACGGTTGAGGACGTCGTCTATCTCGGGATGTACACGCAGTTCCACGTCGCGACAGAGCTGGGCACGGTGGTGAGCCACCGCATCGCCGACAACACGCCCGTGGACGCATTCACCGTCGGCACGCGCGTCGCCGTGTCGTGGGAGCCCGAGCACGAGTCGGTTCTAGGCGGCGAGTAGGCGCGCAGCGCCGCGAAGGCCCCGTCTCCGAGGCCTTCGCGTAGCTCGCGCTACGACAATGGAATGCGCGAGACCGTGTCGTCGACTGCGTTCGCGACCCAGAGCGAGCCGAAGCCGACCGCGATCTCTCCCCCGCCTCCCGCAGCTGGATACGACTGAAGGACGTGTCCAGTCTTCGGGTCGACTTGTGTCACCGCATCATCCGACGTGCGCAGGAAGAGCGTGCCGTCGGCGCCGGTCGCGATCCCCGGGAGCCCCCATTGGCTGAACGGCGTGAACTTGATCGGGAGCAGCTCTGCCGAGTTGCTCTGCGGATCGACGCGATAGAGACCAGCGGGATTCGCGACCCAGACATAGCCACCAGCGATGGCCGTCGGACCTCCGTTCAAGTATCCGTTGGTGATCGAGTTGGAGGACTTCGACCCCGGCAACGGGATCACCGCGGTTACACGATTCGTGGCCGTGCTGATCCGGATCACGGCATTGTCGGGGGAGTAGACCCAGACAGATCCCAGTCCGGCGGCGGTAACGAGGTTGAACGGAGCTGCGGAGTTGACGCCGAACTTCGTAATCCGGGCGACCACCCGCCGAGTCGAGGGCTTGATCCGCAGCAGCGCCGGCTGCTGGAAGCTTGACACCCACCAGCTACTTGCGGCGACCGCGACCGTCACGCCCTCGTGGCGTCCGAGAATGCGCATCTTCCAGGGGTCGATCCGGTAGACGTAGGCAGCGCTGCCGTCGGGCGCGGGGCTGTCCGCCCAGACCACGCCGCCTGCAAGCGTCAAGGAGCCGTTGATCGGCCCGGGCAGCAGCAGCTTTCCCGTGACGCGGTTCGTGCGGGGGTTGACGCGGTAGAGGACGCCGTTTCGATGGCCCGCGATCCAGACCGACCCGTAGCCGGCGGCGACGATTGCCGGAAAGCCGGGCACGGAGATCGTCGCCGACACACCGGCCGGTGGCGCAGCGGAGCTCGGCCGGGCGGGCGCAGTCGCCGCGCTGAGCGCGAGGGCTGCGACGACGGCGGTGCCGACAACGGTTCGCGAAGCTCCCGTGAATCGCATTGTTCCTCCTCTGGTTGGGTGGGATGAAGCGACCACTCCGAGACGAACCGGCTGTCACCCGGTCTGCTTCCAGCTACCAGCGAGGACGCCGGCGCGATCCTTGCAGGTGTCTTTGACGAGCCTGAAGCTGAGCTTGGAGCCGATTTGCCGCCAGGTGTACGCGCCTTTGACGCCGGCACCACAGAAGATGGAGACGGATCCCGGCGTGTCGCTGACGATCACCATGGCTCCGGTCCAGGACGCACGCTCGGGCACGAGCCCTTGCCCCTTTGCATCCAGCGAGAGCCCGTGGCGCTTGATCTGCAGCGTCCACTTGCCGCACGGAGCTGCCGATCCCGCCGCTGTGAGGTCCTGCTGGGTGACGTTGCGGATGTAGGTGCTCGAAGCCGGCGTGGCAAAGCTCTTTGGGAGCGCAGTCGCCGCGCTGAGCGCGAGGGCTGCGACGACCGCGATGCCGACAACGGTTCGCGGAGCTCTCGTGAATCGCATGTGGTCCTCCTCTGGTTCAGCGGGATGAAGGCCTCTCGAGACGAACCGTCCCAGCACGTCGCAAAGATCCGGTTGCGCAGCCGTAAATCCGCCGCAAATGCCGCCCTTGTCGTCGTCGCGCCAGGGCTCTAGCGTCCCGGGTGGTGGAGGATCAACTCGAGTTCCGGATCCTCGGACCGCTAGAGGTCGAACGCGGAAGCCCGGTGCCTGTCGGCGCGGGCAGGGAGGCGGCGCTCCTCGGCGCGCTGCTCTTGCGTCCGAACCGGACGGTCTCCGCGGACAGCCTGATCGAGGCACTGTGGGACGAGGAGCCGCCGGCGAGCGCGCGCGAGATGATCCGGATCTACGTCGCGCGTCTCCGCAAGGATCTGCGCCGCGCAGGCGTAGGGGACGCGATCGCGACCACGGCGGGTGGTTATGCGATCAACGTCGGCGACGGGACACTCGACGCGGCCCGATTCGAACAGCTTCGCGCTGAAGGGCTTGCAGCGTCCGCGGCAGGCGACGCAGAGCGGGCGGTAACGACACTCGCGCAGGCCGCGGCGCTGTGGCGGGGCGCGACACTCGCGCACCTCGAGCTCTTTGGCTATGCACACGAGGAGATCAGGCGCCTCGAAGAGCTGCGGATTGCGACCATCGAAGCCCGCATCGACGGCGAGCTCGGGCTCGGGCAGGGCCAGGAGCTTGTCGCCGAGCTCGGAGCCCTGATCCGCGAGCACCCCTACCGCGAACGGCTCCGGGCATCGCTCATGCTCACGCTCTATCGCGGCGGCCGCCAAGCCGAGGCGCTCGCTGCATACCGCGATGCGAGCCGCACCTTGCTCACTCTCGGACTCGAACCAGGTCCCGAGCTCCGCGAGCTCGAACGCTCCGTTCTCAGCCATGACCCGTCGCTGCTCGTTCCGGCAGCCACCGTCAACGACACCGCCGCCACGCCACGACGCCCGCGCTTCTCGCATCGTTCCCGCGCCATCACGCTCGTCGCAGGCAGCGCAGCACTTGGCGTTGTTCTGGTCGCAGTCTTGTTGACCCGCGGCGGAGCGCCGCTCCGACCTCAGGTCGAGTCGATTGTTGTCGTCGATCCCTCGCAGGGACGCGCCGTCAAGCAGCTGGCGCTCGGAAGCATCCCCGGTGTGATCGCCATCGAGGGCCGACACCTGTGGGTCGCGAACCCGGTCGACCGCACCATTTCGGAGTTCGACGCCACGACGTTGAGGCATCTTCGAACCATCGGGCTCTCGACCGAGCCGTATCGACTCGTGGCGGAGCGAGGTGAGCTCTGGCTCGGCAACGCGTTCGACGGCACGCTCACGAGGCTCGACGTCGGCACCGGCGTCCTCTCGCCGCCGTTCCGACCCGAGCCTCGATCGATCGGTCGGGTTGCACTCCTGCGCGCATTCGGCTCGCTCTGGGTCGGGTCTCAGGACAACATCGTCTCGCGCCTCGACCCGCGCACCGACGACCTTCAGGCAACGATCACCGGGATCGACGCCCCTGAAGACCTCGCCGCCACGTCCGACGCGGTGTGGGCCGTCCAGGCACGGAAGCCGATCGTGCTCGAGTTGAGTCCGAGCACGAATCGCATCATCGGCCGCGTTCGCATGACCGGCCACCCGGTCGGTCTCGCAACCGTTGCGGGCTCGCCGTGGGTGCTCACAGCCGATCCCGCACGACTGTCGCGAATCGACCCAACGTCGATGCGTGTCGCCGCATTCGTTCCGCTCGACCCCAACCCAAGCGGAGTTACGACAGGGATGGAACGGTTGTGGGTCGTGAACGCAGAGCGCGGCACTCTCACGGAGATCGACCCGCTCCGCGCACGCGTCGTTCGTACGACAGAGATCGCGCAGCCACTGGGCGGAATCGTCGCCGGTGCCGGCCGCCTCTGGCTGACGATCCCCTAGCCTTCGACGGCGCCGAGGCGCCGTTCCGCGACGCGTCGCCCGACCTCCGCTCCCACGACGACGAGGAGCGACAGCGTCATGACGACAACCGCCACCGCGATCACCTCGGGCAACCGGCTCGGGAAGCGCAGGGCGCCGTACAGATAGATCGGAAAGGTTGCACTGGTGCCGACGACGAACGACGCGACGGCGTACTCGTCGAACGACGTCGTCAGCGCGATGAGGAACGCCGAGACGATCGCGGGAACGATCAGCGGGAGCACGATCGACCAGAACGTTCGCAGCCGCCCCGCACCGAGGTCGTACGCGGCTTCTTCGAGGCTGCGATCGATCTGCTGCAGCCTCGGCACGAGCACGAGGATCGTGTACGGGAGACTGATCACGATGTGTCCGATCACGACGGTCAGGATCGAGCGCGGCACGCCGAAGGTGTGAAACAGGAGCAGCAGCGAGATCCCGAACACGACGTACGGAATGACGAGCGGGCTCATGAGCAGGGCCGAGACGAGTGCCTTGCCGCGGAACGCCCGGCGGGCGAGCGCAATCGAGGCGAGCGTGCCGAGAACGACAGCGCCGGCGCTCGAGAGCACGGCGACGATCGCGCTCGTCTTGAGAGCTGCATGGAGCTCCGGGTCCGAGAGGAACTGGCGGTACCACGTCAGGGTGAAGCCGCTGAGCGGGAAGGTGGGCAGCACCGAGTTGTTGAACGAGAAGATGAGCAGGATCACGATCGGCGCGTAGAGAAAGACGACCACGAGGACGAACAGCGTCCGCAGCGCGCGGCCTCCGTTCTTCGACAGGGCGACGTCCATCAGCCTCTCGCCACCGAGCCGATCTGGTTGAAGCGCGAGAAGACCGCAGTCAGCACGCCGACCACGACGAGCAGGAAGAGGGCGAGCACGGATCCTGTGCGCCAGTCCGGAAAGCCCGTTCCGAAGAGATCCGTGATCTGGTTGCCGTACATATAGCCCGACGTGCCGCCGACGAGCGACGGAGTGACGAATTCGCCGACAGTCGGAATGAACACGAACAGGAACGCCGCAACGACTCCGGGCACGCTCAACGGCAGAGTGATGCGCAGAAACGCCTGCCACCGGCTGGCACCCAGATCGCTTGCCGCTTCGAGGAGCCGCCGGTCGAGGCTCTCGAGCGAGACGAAGATCGGCAACGCAACGAAGGGGAGCCAGATGTACGCCAGCACGAGCATGACCGCGAATCTGCTGTAGAGGAGCTGGGAGACCGGATGATCCGGCGACCGCAATCCCGTCCAGAAGAACAGCGTGTTGATGACGCCCTGACTGCCGAGAATCACCTTCCAGGCGAGGACGCGCAGCAGATAGCTCGTCAGGAACGGCGCGATCAGGATCAGCAGGAGCACGTACTTCCGCTTGGTGCCGCTCAGCGCCAGGTAATAGGCCAGCGGATACGCCAGCACGACGACGATCGCCGAGACGATCAGCGACATGCGCACGGACTTCCAGAAGAGCCGCAGGTAGATGCCGTTGTGGAAGAGGTCGTGCCAGCCGCTGAACGTCAGCGGGTGCTTGCCCGGATAGATGCTGAATACGTCGACGCTGTAGGCGGCGACGATCCCGATCGGAACGAGGAAGAACACTGCGAGCCACCCGAGGGGCAGCCCGAGGAGCGAAGGAACGGTGAGGTCGACGCGCGGGCGCCTCAGGCGGCCTTCACCTCTTCCCACAACTTCGCGTACACCTGCCGCCGCGGAATGTGGCGGTCGATGTGCGCATTCGGCTCCTCCACCGCGTTCGGGTTCGTGAGCTGCAGCACCTTGAGGAGGTCGCTCGACTTCGGCCGCGCCAGCGTGTTCGCCTCGCCGTAGCCGTAGTTGTCCTCGAGCCACTTCGCGGACTGCACCGAGCTCCACGCATCGGCGAACGCGTGAGCATGCAGGGGGCGAGGCGTGTTCTTGCCGAGCATCAGCATCCCGATCCAGGAGATCGGCCCCTCCTTCGGATGCATGTACGTCACCTTCAGGCCCTTGCTCCTCATGATCACCCAGTCGTTCGGCCACGCGTAGGCGATCCAGATCTCGCCGGACGCGAACGCGTTGTCGAGATCGGTCTCCGAGGACCACATGAGACGCACGAGATGCTTCTTCGAGATGAGGAGCTTCTGCGCTTGCTTGAGCTCGTCGTCCGTCTGGTTGTACGGCTGCTTGAAGCCGAGGTAGTACCCCGCCCAGACGAGTCCGTTGAGGTCGTCGAACCAGGCGATCTTGCCCGAGTATCGCTCGTCGAAGAGCAGGCCCCACGACTTGGTCTTCGGCTTCACCTTGTCGGTGCGGTAGAGGATCGCGTCGAAGCCCCAGTCCGCCGGGATGCCCCACTGCTTCCCCTGGAACTGGCCGGCCTTGACCATGCCCTTGTTCAGGTACTTGAAGTTCGAGATCAAGCTGGGATCCCACGGCTCGAAGAAGCCGCTTTGCGCGAAGTCCTGCACGTAGCCGACGTACGGCCGCACGACATCGGGCCGCAAGCCCGCCTGCAGCTTCGCGAGTGCGTTCGCCTCGTTCGTCATGAACGTGAACTTCGGCTTCTCTCCCGGATACTTCTTGAGGTACGGCGCCCACAGGGACTTGACCTCGTAGCCGGCCCAGTCGAGCACTTGCAGCTGCCCGGACTCGGCGGCGAACTGCGTTCGGGCTGCCTGTGCGAAACCGGCTCGTCCCGCAACGAGGCCGGCGCCGCCGGTCATGGCGGCAAGCTTCAGGAGCTCCTGCCGGCTGAACTGTCGATCCATCGCGATGTCCCCTTCCCTAATAGCTCGGTGGGCTGATGATCCACATGACTTCGGCCGGCTCGTCGTCCGCGTTCGAGATGCGGTGCGGTGTCGAGCTCCAGTAGCGGATGCTGTCGCCGGGCGCCAGCTCGTGCTCGTCGTCTCCGAGTTCGAGTCGTACGGTGCCGCGCAGGACGACGAAAAGCTCTTCCGAGTCGCCGTGCGCGTACGGCTCCGCTCCGGTCGAGCCGCCGACGTCGAGCTCGCCGGTGAAGACCTCGAGGTGGTGGAGCGGTCTCGGGGTCAGCAGCATCTTCCGCCCGAGAATCCCGAACGCGAGGCTCGGCCGGTCGGCGCGTCGCAGCACCCGCGGCTGCGCGGGGCCGCCGTTCTCGAAGAGGTCCGCCATGCTGATGCCGAGTCCGTCGGCGATGCGGCGGAGGGAAGCGATGCTCGCGCTCGTCCGGCCGCGCTCGACCTGGCTCAAGAAGCTCTCGCTGAGCCCCGCGCGCTCGGCGACCTCCCGCAGCGTGCACCGTCTCGCCGTGCGGATGAGCCGAAGCCGCTCGCCGACATCGACGTCGTTGATCACGGATGGGGCGCTCGAGGGCAAGCCAGTCTCTCCCTTCGACCCCATCGCAGGAAACTGAAGCGACCCTACGGCACCGGTGAAGCAGAGTCAACGCGCGAGTTGACCGGTTTTCTGTTCGGCTAACGTTTCTTTGGTAGAGAGTTACGTGGTCGAGACGGAGGAACGAGATGGCACTGCAGCTTGGCGACACGGCACCGGATTTCGAGGCTGACACGACCGAGGGTCGTATTCGCTTCCACGACTGGATCGGCGACTCCTGGGTCGTCCTGTTCTCTCACCCTCGGGACTTCACGCCCGTTTGCACGACGGAGCTCGGCTACATGGCCAAGATCAAGCCCGACTTCGACGCCAGAGGCGTCAAGGTCATCGGGCTGTCGGTCGATCCGGTCGACAATCACGCGAAGTGGGCTGCCGACATCGAAGAGACGCAGGGCTTCGCGCCGAACTATCCGATGATCGGCGACTCGGACTTCAACGTGTCGAAGCTGTACGGGATGCTTCCTGCGGATACGTCGGGCGACCCGACCTCGCGCACGCCGGCAGACAACCAGACGGTGCGCAACGTCTTCGTCATCGGCCCGGACAAGAAGATCAAGCTGATCCTCGTCTACCCGATGACGACGGGGCGCAACTTCGACGAGGTACTCCGGGTCATCGACTCGCTGCAGTTGACGGCGAACCACAAGGTCGCGACGCCGGTGAACTGGCAGCAGGGCGACGACGTCATCATCGCGGGCTCCGTTTCCGACGAGGACGCGAAGAAGACCTACCCGGACGGCTGGAAGTCGCCGCGCCCGTACATCAGGATCGTGCCGCAGCCGAAGTGACCGTCGCCGACCGTCGCGCTCGCTTCCAGGCGTTGCACGCCGAGGCGCGACTGTTCGTGATGCCGAATCCGTGGGACGTGGGCTCGGCTCGGCTGCTCGCGTCGTTCGGTTTCGAAGCGCTTGCGACGACAAGCGCAGGGTTCGCGCTCTCCCTCGGCAGACTCGACCAGAACGTGTCGCGTGACGAGCTCGTCGCCCATGTCGGAGACCTGGCGGCGGCGACATCCCTGCCGCTGAATGTCGACAGTGAGCGCTGCTACCCGGACGATCCCGGCGGCGTGAGCGAGACGGTGGCGTTGCTTGCGGACGCAGGCGCTGCAGGCTGTTCGATCGAGGACTATGACCCGGCGGCGGACGCAATCGACGACGTCGCCGTTGCAGCGGAGCGAGTCGGTGAGGCCTCAGAGGCCGCGCATCGCCTGCCGGCTCCCATGGTGCTCACCGCGCGCGCGGAGAACCATCTTCATGGCGTCGACGATCTGGACGACACCATCTCTCGTTTGCTCGCGTATCGAGCGGCCGGCGCGGATGTCGTGTACGCGCCGGGGCTCAAGGATCTCGATCAGATCGCAGCCGTCGTCGAGGCGGTCGGCGTACCGGTGAACGTCTTGGCGCTACGAGGCGGACCGGGAATCGGCGAGCTGGCGTCGATCGGCGTGCGCCGCGTTTCGACGGGCAGCCTGCCGGCCGTCGCGGCGTACGGCGTGTTGAAGGCGGCGGCGGCAGAGCTCTTGACCGACGGCACGTCGACGTACGGCGAGGGTGCGCTCTCGAGCGACGACCTCCGAGCGGCGTTCGACTGAGCTCGGCCGGCCTGTCACTATGGAGCGATCGTCACGAAGCACATGACGGGAGCAGTCGAGGAACGCTTCCTCCAGGAGGTCGTCTCGGCGGTCGGGTCGACCCTCGACCTCGAGGAGGTCCTCGAAGGGGTCGTTCGCTTGCTCTCGGACGCCAGCGCTGCGCACGCCTGCTTCGTCTACCTCCTCGATCGTGACGGGAAGCGGCTCGTGCTGCGCGCCGCTTCCGCCCCGTACGCGCACCTCGCGGGCAGCATCGAGCTGAAGCGCGGCGAGGGTCTTGCCTGGTGGGCGCTCACCAAGCGCAAGGCGGCGTTCATCCGCGAGAACGCCCTCGACGATCCGCGTGTGAAGTACGTGCCCGAGCTCGAGGAAGAGCGATTTCAGTCGCTCGTTGCGGTGCCGCTCCACGGCAAGCGTGGCGAGGCCATCGGCGCGATCACGCTCGACACCGTCGCGCCGCGCGAGTTCACCGACTCGGAGGTGGACTTCCTCGTCGCGAGCGCGTCGCTCGTCGCCGGTGCGATCGAGAACGCGCAGCTCTACGACGAGACGCGGCAGCGCGTGAGCGAGCTCGAGCAGCTCACCGAGCTCGCCGAGGCGGTTGCCGCGGCGGAGACGCTCGACGTGCTCGGGCCGGAGCTCGTGCGACGAGCGCGGGAGCTGCTCGGCGCCGACGCCATCCGTCTCTATCTCAGCGATCCCGAGCAGGACCGGCTGCTTTGCCGCTTTGCCGAGCCGCCGGAGAGCGATCAACCCGCATCGATCGGCCTCAGCGAGCTCGGACCGGAAGTAGGACGGGGGAGCCGGGCCGCGCGCGTGGCGGTCTCGCTCGTCGCCGGAGACGAGCTGATCGGTGCGCTCGTCGCCGAGGGAACCCGCGAGCTCGACCTCGCGCGCACGGTCGCCAATCAGGCGGCTGTCGCGATCAAGAAGATCCAGGTGCTCGAGCGTCTCACCGAGAAGAACTTGATCAAGGACTTCTTCGAGGAGCTCGCCGAGCATCGAGGCGGCGATGGAATCGACAGTCGCGCCAGGCGTCTGGGCTGCGATCTCGATGCGCCGCATCTCGTTCTCGCCGCGGTCCGCATGGACGACGCGCTCGAGCGTGGCGTCGCGTCACTCGGCCGCGCGACGCTTATCGATCGCCGCGACGAGTCGCTGCGGGCGCTCGTACCCGTTGGTGCCGGCGGCGCCGATCGCCCGCTGGAAGCGTTGCGACGCCTCCACGCGGATTTCGGCAGCGATGCGGCGATCGGGGTCTCGAGCGTCTGTATCGGCGCGGAAGCGCTCGGCGACGGCTTCGAGGAGGCGCGTCACGCAGCTGTTGGCGGCGGCGCTCATGCGAAGAGACGGAGGCGTGCTGAGCTACGACGAGCTCGGCGCGTACAAGTACCTCCTTCGTATCGCGACGGAGACGGGAGCCCGCGACTCGACGATCGACGCGGTCGCGAAGCTCGCCGACTACGACCGGGAACGGGGTGCGGCGCTGCTCGCCACGCTCGAGGAGTTCCTCGGTCGCCGCGGGAACATCAGCGCCACCTCCGACGCGCTCTTCGTCCATCCGAACACGCTTCGCCAGAGGCTCCGCCGGATCGCGGATCTCACGGGTATCGACCTCCGCCGCGACGACTGGCTGATGGTCGAGATCGCCGTCAAGCTCGTCCGGCTCCGGAGCGCCCTCGGGGCAGCCACGCCGCACACATGAACCGGCGCGAGATGTGGAGGATTCCACCCTCACGCCGCTTCTGTGGCGGGTGATACAACCGGGCGGCCACCGACAAGGAGGAGTGCATGGCTGTCGCGACCGACCCGAGGCTCGACGAGGTCAAGAAGATCGCCAAGGGACGCGGCGTCGAGTTCTTCTTCGCGCAGTTCGTCGACATGTACGGCCGTCCCAAGCGCGAAGCTCATTCCTGCAGCGAACATCGACGACCTCGCGAATGACGGGGCCGGGTTTGCAGGCTTCGCGGCCGGCGAGATCGGCCAGATGCCGAGCGACCCGGACATCGCCGCCATGCCCGACCTGGACAGCCTCACGCTCGTTCCCTGGCAGCAGAACCTCGCCCGCTTCGCCTGCGACATCACCGTCGAGGGCGAGCCGTGGCCGTACTGCCCGCGGACGATTCTGCGCAACCAGCTCGCGCGGGCGAAGGAGCTCGGCTTCGACTACAAGGTCGGTCTCGAGCTCGAGTACTTCCTGATTCGGCGGCGAGACGACGGCTCGATCGAGATCGCAGACGCGCAGGACAACCTCGACAAGCCTTGCTACGACATGGCGGGCCTGACGCGGCGGTACGACTTCCTCACCACCGTCTCGAAGTACTGCAACGAGCTCGGATGGGGGAACTACGCGAACGACCACGAGGACGCGAACGGGCAGTTCGAGCAGAACTTCCTCTTCGACGACGCCCTCGTCAGCTGCGACCGCGCGATCTTCTTCCGCTACATGGTGCACACGCTCGCGGAGCAGCACGGGATGATCGCGACGTTCATGCCGAAGCCGTTCACGAACCTGACCGGCAACGGCCAGCACTTCCACATGTCGCTGTGGGATGGCGACACGAACGTCTTCCTCGACGAGAACGATCCGCGCGGGCTCGGCCTCTCCGAGAAGGCGTACCACTTCATCGGCGGCCTGAAGAAGCACGCCCGCGCGTACAGCGCGTTGACCGCTCCGACGGTCAACTCGTACAAGCGCCTGAAGCTCGGGATCGACGACGAGCGGCGCGACGTGGTCGCCGGTCTGGATCTCGTACGGCTACAACAACCGGACGCAGATGCTGCGCATCCCGGGCCCGGGCGGATCGAGGATCGCACGATCGACGGCTCGGCGAATCCGTATCTCGCCGCAGCGGCGATCCTCGCCGCCGGCCTGGACGGGATCGAGAAGGGCCTCGACGCGGGCGAGCCGAACAGCGAGAACCTCTACACGATCTCCTACGACGAGCTGCGCGGACGCGGGCTCGAGACGCTTGCCCTCGAACCTCCTCGAGGCGACGCAGGAGCTCGAGCGGGACGACGTCCTCCGCAAGGCGCTCGGCAAGGGGCGCGGCGAGGACTACGTCGACTACTTCATCAAGGTGAAGCGGGACGAATGGGCCCGGTACCACGAGCAGGTCACGCCGTGGGAGATCACGGAGTACCTCACGCGGTTTTAAGGGTGTAGGAAACGTCCATGCGCAGGCGCCCGAAATTGGGCGCTTGCGCATGATTCTCGCCGTACCCTGTGTAGGAACCCTCCATAGGAGCGCTGCGCATGTGCGGGATCGTCGGTCTGTTCTGCAAGTCACCGGAGCTCGAGCCGCGGCTCGGCGAGTACCTGTCCGCGATGCTCGTCCAGATGAACGACCGCGGGCCCGACAGCGCCGGGGTCGCGCTTTACCGCGAGCCCGCGCCCGCCGGCAACAGCAAGCTGACGCTCTACTCGACCGACGACGACTTCGACTGGAGCCTGCTCGGCGGCGAGGTCCGCGATACCCGTGGACGCCATGCCGTGGTCATCCTCGACGGCGATGCTGACGAGGCAGAGGCCTTCGTCCGGGCGAGCTTCCCGGACGTGCGCGTGATGAGCGCCGGCCGCGTGATCGAGATCTACAAGGAGGTCGGCCTGCCGCGCGACTTCGCGCGAGGTGTTCCGCCTGCACGAGTTCGAAGGCACGCACGGGCTCGGCCACACGCGCATGGCAACCGAGAGCCGCGTCACGACCCAGGGCTCGCATCCGTTCTCGACCGGTCACGACCTCTGCCTCGTGCACAACGGCTCGCTCTCGAATCACAACCGGCTGCGGGAGAACCTGCGCCGCGAGGGGATGGAGTTCCAGACCGAGAACGACACCGAGGTCGCCGCCGCGTACCTGACGTGGCGGCTGCGCGAAGGCGACTCGCTCGAGGCGGCGCTCGAGAGCTGCCTGACTGCCCTCGACGGCTTCTACACGTTCCTCGTCGGTACCGCCGACGGCTTCGCGGTGCTCCGCGATCCGATCGCGTGCAAGCCGGCCGTGCTCGCCGAGACCGACGATTGGGTCGCGATGGCGTCGGAGTACCGTGCGATCGCCGTGCTGCCCGGCGCCGCCGACGCGAGGATGTGGGAGCCCGAGCCTTCGGTCGTCTACGCCTGGGAGAAGGCACTCGTCTGATGGCCGTCGCGGCGACCGGAGTCGAGATCGTCGACCTCGCGTCGACCTCTCTGCGTGAGCTGAACCAGCGCCTGCACGATGTCGCCGGCGACGACCCGGCGATCCGCAGCTGGCGCGTGCTCAACCCGAACGGGATGCACGCCGTCGCCTGCGGGATCGACGCGCCGATCGAGG
This sequence comes from uncultured Actinomycetes bacterium, assembly GCA_963707525.1. GTDB lineage: Bacteria > Actinomycetota > Thermoleophilia > Gaiellales > Gaiellaceae > Palsa-739. The sequence continues at coordinate 495,952 of CAVPQJ010000003.1, forward strand.
TCGAGATCATGGGACACGTTGGCTACTACTGCGCCGGCATGAACCAGCGCGCGACGGTTCGCGTGCACGGCAACGTGGGCACCGGCGTCGCGGAGAACATCATGTCCGGCGCGGTTGTCGTCGAGGGGAACGCGAGCCAGTCCGCGGGCGCGACCGGCCGCGGAGGCCTGCTCGTCGTGCACGGCGACGCAGCTGCACGCTGCGGCATCTCGATGAAGGGCGTCGACATCGTCGTCCGCGGCTCGATCGGGCACATGAGCGCCTTCATGGCGCAGCGCGGCTGCCTGGTCGTCTGCGGCGACGCCGGCGACGCGCTCGGCGACTCGATCTACGAAGCGCATATCTACGTGCGCGGCGACGTTGCCGGGCTTGGCGCCGACTGCGTCGAGAAGGAGCTTCGCGAGAATCATGTCGCGGAGCTGACCGGGCTCCTCGCGCGTGCCGGCCTCGACGACGTCGATCCGTCCGAGTTCCGGCGCTACGGCTCCGAGCGTCAGCTCTACAACTTCAAGATCGACAACGCGGGGCGTACTGATGGACGCCTCGCTGCGCGAGTCCTTCCTCTACGACCGGACGATCATCGCCGAGATCCAGCGCGCTGCACGCGAGGGCATCTACGACATCCGCGGCTTCGGCGCCAAGCGGCGAGTGCCGCACTTCGACGACCTGCTGCTGCTCGGTGCGAGCGTGTCGCGCTATCCGCTGGAGGGTTACCGCGAGAAGTGCGCAACCGACGTCGTGCTCGGCACGCGGTATGCAAAGAAACCGATCGAGCTGAAGATCCCGATCACGATCGCGGGGATGAGCTTCGGCGCGCTCTCGGCTCAGGCGAAGGAGGCGCTCGGCCGTGGGGCGACGGCGATGGGAACCTCGACGACGACCGGCGACGGCGGCATGACGCCCGAGGAGCGACAGAGCTCGAAGACGCTCGTCTACCAGCTCCTCCCGTCGCGCTACGGCATGAACCCGGACGATCTCCGGCGTGCGGACGCGATCGAGATCGTGGTCGGCCAGGGTGCGAAGCCGGGCGGCGGCGGGATGCTGCTCGGCCACAAGATCTCCGACCGCGTCGCGGCGATGCGGGACCTGCCGAAGGGCATCGACCAGCGCAGCGCGTCGAGGCATCCGGACTGGACCGGGCCCGACGACCTCGAGATCAAGATCATGGAGCTGCGCGAGATCACCGACTGGGAGAAGCCCGTCTTCGTGAAGGTCGGCGCGACGCGCACGTACTACGACGTGGGGCTCGCCGTGAAGGCAGGCGCCGACGTGATCGTCGTGGACGGGATGCAGGGCGGAACCGCCGCGACGCAGGACGTGTTCATCGAGCATGCGGGTATACCGACGCTCGCTGCGACGAGGCTCGCGGTCGATGCGCTGCAGGAGCTCGGGATGCACCGGCAGGTGCAGCTGATCGTCTCCGGCGGCATCCGCACGGGCGCTGACGTCGCGAAGGCGCTCGCGCTCGGAGCCGATGCGGTCTCGATCGGCACGGCCGCGTTGATCGCGATGGGCGACAACGCACCCGAGCTCGACGACGAGTACCGGAAGATCGGCTCCGCGGCCGGGTTCTACGACGACTACCAGGCGGGTCGCGACCCGGCCGGCATCTCGACCCAGGAGGATCAGCTCGCGGCGCGCCTCGATCCCGAGCTCGCCGGCCGGCAGGTCGCGAACTATCTCCGGGTGCTGACGCTCGAGTGCCAGACGCTTGCGCGCGCCTGCGGCAAGTCGCACGTGCACAACATGGAGCCCGAGGATCTCGTGGCGCTCACGGTCGAGGCGGCCGCGATGGCGCGCGTGCCGCTGGCCGGGACGAACTGGATCCCCGGGACATAGTCGTGCGACCTGGTCGCGACCAGGTCGCGACCAGGTCGCGTGCCTGTCCGATCCGCACGTACGTCAGGTAACGCAGCTCACCGGAACCGAGCGCGGCGAACTCCGCGATCGCCGCGTCGTAGGCGGCGCCTTCGAGCATCGCGATCGAGCTCTCGGTCGACGCAAGCTCCGCGAAGTTCGCGCGGTGCACGTGTGGGAACGCATCGCCCTCCGGCGGTGGCTCGAGCGGCGGATGCGCGCGATGACGAGCGAGCACTTCGTCGAAAGCGCTCGGGTTACGCCTGTTCGAGACGAGCGCGAGCAACCCGCCGGGCCTCAGCACGCGGTCGATCTCGCGTAGCGCAGACTCTGCGTCGAACCAGTGGAACGCTTGCGCGACCGTCACCGCGTCGGCGGATGTCGTCGGGGAGCGGAATCGCCTCCGCCGTTCCCTCGAGCACCGCGATCCCGGCTGGGATCAGCGAGCGCATCTCGGCCAGGGGCTCGACGGCAACGACGCGCGCACCCGACGGCACGAGTTGCCGCGCGAGCTTCCCGGTGCCGGCTGCGAGATCGACGACGACGCGGCCAGGGCCAAGGCCCAGCCGCTCGACGAGAAACGCCACCGCCTCCGGTGCGTACCCGGGCCGCGCCCGTTCGTACGCCTCCGCGGAGCGCGCGAACGAGGGGGCCGCGGCATGCGGCCCCCTCGACACGGCTTACGTTGCGGGGACGGCGGCCGCCGGGGTGGGCGGCTCGTCCGGCATCTTCGGCGTCTCCTCCCGCCAACGGATCGGCTGCTTGTCCTGCACGAGCTTCCGGAACGCGTACAGAACAACCGAGACCGCGAGAACTCCGATCCCGATCCAGAAGTCGCCCCACGTTCCATAGCCGTTGAGCTTGGGGCTGCCTGCTCCAACGACGAGGAAGACGAGGTTTGACGCCGCGATGACGATCGCGACCGGGATCCAGATGGGAGCGACCTTGATCGGCCGCGGCCAGTTCGGCCGGTCCTTGCGCAACAGCAGGAAGCCCGTCATCGCGAACACGTGCGCGAGGACATACCCGATGTTGCTCAGGTAGAGGATCGCGAGATTGCTCGATACGAAGAGGACGAGCGCGACGTTGACGACCAGGTCCACGGTCATCGCACGAGCGGGAACGTGGAACCTGTTCAGGACGCCGAGCTCCTTGACGGTCATGCCCGCCCGCGAGATTCCGAACAATGCGCGGCCGGCGTCGGCGGTCGACGAGTTCATCGAGAGGACGAGGCTCGCCAGCAGGAACACGAGCACGACGCTCGCGAAGCTGCCGCCGACGAGCTTGTCGAGGGCGCCGGTGAAGAACTGGCCCTCGGCTCCCTGCTTGTTGATGAAGTCGGCGCCCACCGTCCCCGTGACTCCCAACGGCAGGATCACGTAGACCACGAGCGAGAACATCGCTGCCGACCGAAGGGCGAGCGCGGTATCACGTTTCGTGTCGTGGTACTCCGGCGCAAAGCTCGCACAGAGCTCGATCCCATACGCGGACCAGCACATCAAGAAGAGCCAGACGAACGCGAGCCGTAGGCCGCCCCATTGCCCGCCGACGTTCCACGTCATGTTCGAGCTGTGGTAGTCGCCCGAGACGAACGGCACGATCATGAACACAACGAGCGGGATCATCAGCAGCGCGCCCGTGATGTATCCCAGCCACAGGGCCGGCTTGACGCCGAGGATGTTGAACACCCAGACGGCGACGATCAGTCCGATGGCGATCATGTGGGACGGGCCGAGGTGGTTCTTGCCGATGGAGAAGTACACGTCGCTCGCACTGCCCGGGAACCATTTCGACACGACGAGGTCGCCGATCAGCTTCCCGAAGATCGACAGGACGACCGACCAGCCGATCCAGTACCCGAACGTCGCGACCGGTCCGACCAGCGAGAAGTAACGGCGCCAGCCTTCGTGCGCGTACAGCGAGATCCCGCCCGACTGCTCCGGGAACATCGCCGCAGTCTCCGAGTAGATCCAGTTCGAGAGCAGCCCGATCGTCGCCGAGATGCCCCAGAGACACATCGCTCCCCAGCCTCCGAGCGCTCCGACCGAGAAGCCGAGGGAGCCGATCAGGAAGCCGGGATTGCAGAGAGCGATGACAAACCCGTCGTACCAGCGGAGCGACTTGAGCAGCTGTCGCTCCTCGATAACGGCTTCAGCCACCTGAGCCCCTCCTTTTGAGGTTGTCGGGCTCCGGCCGTTGCCGCAGACCGACGTACAGGGCGTAGATACCACGCGTCGCAGACGGATTCAATTGCCGGAGACACTTCCGCGTTGCGCTGTGGGCAATTACAGTGGACGGCGGTGAAGGGCCCGCCCATCACGGTCAAGTGCGAATGTGGCACGACAAAGCATGTCGTCTACGGCGACGTGTGGACGTGCGAGCAGTGCGGCCGCCGCTGGAACACGGGGCAGATCGCCTCCGAGGAGTACGACGCGATTCTGCGCGAGATGAAGCGGTTCCGGCTCACGGCGATCGGCGCCGCGGTTGTGTGCGCTCTCGTCTTCACCGTGCTGGCCCTCGCCGTCTCCCAGTCGCTCTTCCTCCTACTGCCCGTCGTGCTCGCAGGCTGGTACATCTGGTACATGCCGCTCTGGCGCCGGAAGGTTCGCCGACGTGCGCGAAGCCTGCCGACGTGGCACCTGACGCCCGAGTAGCGTGCCGGCAACGACCCGGTCCGGTCGCGGGACGACCTCGGCGTCGGGGTCGGCGGCACGCCGCCCGGTGCTCCTTGCCACCCTCGGCGCGCCGTTCGACCGCGAGGCGGCCGAGTTCGCCGTTGAGGCAGCGGTCGAGGCGGGTCAACCGTTGATCGTCGCGAACGTCGTCGAGCTCGCTCCGCTGCCCCTTTCCCTGATGCTCGGCCACGACCAGATCGACTCGCCGGAGGACGCCGAAGCGCTCTACGCCCCTGCGCTGCTCGCCCAGTCACTCGGAGTCTCCGTCGAACGGCTACGGGTGAGGAGTCCGCGACCGATCGAGGCGCTCCTCGCACTTGTCGCTGAATGCGGTCCCGGCCTGCTCGTGTTCGGTCCGGATCGCCGGCGCATGTCCCGCCGTCGTTACCGCAAGGTGGCGGAGGCGGTGCGAGAGCGCGCTGCGTGCCTCGTCTGGCTCGCGTAGCCATCGCGCGTCCAGACGATCGGGAAGAACGATTCGTCGAGCTCGAGCGTGCCGACCTTGCGGTAGCGCGAGTAGTTCGGGTCGGTGTTCGTCGGGTGGAAGGTCGCGTCCGGCCGGATGAAGTGCGAGATCACCGAGCGGCGGTGGACGCCGCCGGTGTTCGGGCCGGAGCCGTGGAAGGTCAGATGGTGATGGAACGCCGCCCCGCCTGCCTTCACCTCGATCGGCACGAGCCGGGGCTCGTCGCCGTCGGGAACGGCACGGTGGACGGGGGCGAGCCAGTCGGCCGGCGCGTGGAACTCACCGCGGTTCTCGGGTGAGCGGGGCCAGCGATGCGAGCCCGCCGCGTAGGTGATCGTTCCCGCATCGGCCGACGTGTCGTCGAGCGTGATCCAGCACGTGATCATCTCGGGCGGGACGAGGTAGTCCAGATAGCTGCCGTCCTGGTGCATGCCCAGCGACTTCGTGCCCGGAGGCTTCCAGATGCAGTTGTCCTGCCCGAGCCTGACGCCGTTCCAGCCCATGAGCTCGGCGGCGAGCCTGCCGCTCTGTGTCGAAAGCACCTGAGCTGCGATGACCGCGTCGGCCTTCCAGCCGTTGCAGATCTGCCGGGTTCGGTCCTCGGGGTCGCGGCCGGCGAGCCAGTTGACCTCGTCCGGCTTGATGCCCGTCGCGTACTGACCGGCGAAGAGCGGCTCGAAGCGTTCGCGGAGGCTCGCGACGGTGCCGGCGTCGATCAGCCCGTCGACGAACACGAAGCCGTCGCGGTCGAACTGTTCCAGCTGTTCGGCGCTCCACTGCTCGATCATTCGTCCTCCTCGGTCCAGCCGATCGCCTCCGAAACGGCATGTGCATGCGCGACGAGCGGATCGAGCGCGCCGCGCATTGCATCGCGCCCGAAGCGGGACGACGGCCCCTGCACGCCGATGATCGCGGCGAGCTCGTCTCGCGCCGAGAAGACCGGTGCCGCGATCGCGTTCAGGTGCGGCTCCCGCTCGCCGACTGCCTCCGCGTACCCCTGCCGCCGAACGCGCTCGAGCTCTGCGGAGAGCTTGCGCCGATCGGTGATCGTCCGCGGCGTGTACACCTTGAGCGCACCGTTCGGTAGGTGCGCGCGGCCGAACGCGTGCAAGACCTTGCCGGTCGCTGTCGCGTGACCGACGCTGGGTCGCCCGACGCGCGCGACGCTTTGCACGGACGACGCGCTCTGCGCGAAGTCGACGGTCATCGCATCGTGCTCTCCCGGCGCCGAGAGCGTCGCAGTCTCGCCGGTCTCGATCGCGAGCTCGTGCAAGTGCGGCCGTGCAACTTCGCGCAGGTCGAGCCGCCCGAGGACGGCGTTGCCGAGCTGCAGCAGCCGAAGCCCCAGGCGATACCGGCCACTGGACGGGACGTGCTCGACCATGCCCGCGTTCACGAGCGTTGCAAGGAGCCGCGAGACAGTGCTCGCGTTGATTCCGGTGCGGCGCGCGATCTCGTTTGTCCCCAGCTCCGGCGTTCCGTCGGCGAGCGCGTCGAGCACCGCGAGCGCGCGCTCGACAGCGGCGACGTGACGAACTGCGGGTTGCCCGGTCCTCGGCATGGTGCTAGGCTTCCTCCGATTTTGAAACGCCATTGCCCCTACGGAAATAAGGGGAAGTAATGCAAAAGACGCCTGACTCGTCAACCTACGTCGTCATCGGGGGCGGCGTCCACGGCCTCTCGAGCGCGTACCACCTCGCGCTCGAGCTCGAGGCAAGCGGCAAGGGGTCGGGGAAGGACATCGTCGTCCTCGAGAAGAGCCATATCGGCGCGGGCGCGTCCGGGATCGCCTGCGGCGTCGTGCGCAACTTCTACTTCTCGCCGCCGATGGCGGAGGTCATCCGGGTCTCGGTCGAGCTCTTCGAGTCCGATCCGGCAGGCTTCGGCTTCCACGGCGTCGGTTACATCGCCGCGGTCCCCGAAGTGCAGGCGCAGGATTGCGTCGCAATCCAGCGCCACCAGGCGGCGATCGGCTATCGCTCGGACGTCATCCTCGGCGAGCGAGCCTGCATGGAGCACATGCAGGCGATCTTTCCCGACTGGAACGGCGAAGGCATCGAGGCCGTGCTGCACGAGCGCCAGGGCGGTTGGGCGGAGACGCAGAAGACGGTCGAGAACCTGGCACGGCTCGCACGATCGAAGGGCGTGCAGATCCTCGAAGGCGTCGAGGTCACGGGAATCGACTTGCACAACGGGCTCGTGCAGTCGGTTGAGACGTCGCAAGGTTCGATCGACACCGAGTTCCTCATCGTCGGTGCCGGGCCGTGGGGCGGCCACATCTGGCGAATGCTCGGATTACCCGACGAGGTCCGCGTCGCGCGGAAGGAGCACCCGACGTCGCCCATCGGCGCCTCGCCGCGCGTCGAGGCCGACGGCAACGGCGACGCGTTCGAGCTCAAGCCGATCATCACGTACTGGAAGCTCCAGGAAGGCGACTACTGGCTCGACGACGTCGAGCTCGCCGACAGCGGACCGCGAGCCGCCGGTCGTGCACCTCGACCACGTCGTCCCGCTTCGCTCGGACCGCGACGGCCGTGTGCTCGCGGACGGAGCGTGGGGGATCTACTACAAGATCGGACGCCGTGGCTTCGGCGTGCAGGGCGGCGGCGTGCCGATCAAGCTCGGCACCGAGGTCGAGCTCGAGCCGTACGGGCACGACAACCCCGACCACGTCGTCGGCGACGACTTCACGGACTACTTCACCGCCGGCCTCGCGTGGGCGCACAAGCGTTTCCGCGGCAAGGGCAACGAGTGGCACACGGACCCGCACGGCGGGATCGGCGCGTTCACACCGGACAACTATCCGATCGTCGACTTCGCACTGCCGAACGCCTACATGGTCATGGACTCGAATCACGGCTTCAAGATGATCGGGCTCGGCAAGCTCGTCGCGAACGACATCCTCGGCGGCGGGGAGAGCCGGCTCGACGCGTTCCGGCTCAGCCGGTACGAGCAGGGCGTGACGCACGCGGTGTCGAACTCGCCCTATCCCTGGAACTGAGCGGCGAGGTGACGGCGCGATCCGGTGCGCCAGCGGCAATACCGTTGCCCGTTCCGCCATACGACCCTTGACACCGACCGGCGGGGGCGGCTAGACACCCACGTAGATCGCCCGCTCCGCTCCCCGTCGCGCGCCGAGAAAAGGAGTCGCTCAGATGGCAGTCGTCGAGAAGGGTCCGACGCAAGTCCAAGAGGTGCTCGCCAAGGGCCCCGTGCCGAACCCGTATCCGACGCTCGACCTCGCGCGGAACGACGCTGCGCGCCAGGAGAAGATCAGGCAGGTCCGGAAGCTGATCGACGAGAAGGGGATCAAGTACATCTTCTTCCAGCAGGTCTCCGTCTCCGGACACGTGAACGGGAAGGGCGTCGCGGCGACGCAGTGGGAGAGGGTCGCCGAAGCCGGCTACCAGCTCGTGTACGGGGCGACGGCCGATCTCTTCGTCGACGAGCAGGATCGCTACATCGGGTTCGGCCCCGAAGAGTCGGAGCTCGCCGCGATCGCCGACGTCGACACGTTCAAGCAGCTCCCCTGGGACGGGCGCGTCGCGCGCGTGTTCTGCGATTGCTACGACACGGAGACCGGAGGGCTGCTCGAGTCGGACCCCCGGCAGAATCTGAAGACGCATCATGAACGAGGTCGAGCAGGAGCTCGGCTACACGTTCCTGTGCGGGATCGAGCCCGAGATGATGTGGCTCAAGAAATACGACGACCCGAACAAGGCGGAAGGCATCACGAAGCCGTGGTGCTACCACATCAATCAGTTCGAGGAGTTGCGCGACATCATCCTGGACGTCGTCGACTACGGCGAGCAGCTCGGGATCAATCCGACCTACGGCGACCACGAGGACTCGCCGGGTCAGCTCGAGCTGAACTTCCTCTTCGACCGGGCGATCCGGACGGCCGACAACCTCTCGACGTACCGACAGATCTGCGCCGCGGTTGCGCGGAAGCACGACGTTGTCGCGACGTTCATGCCGAAGCCGTTCACCGGCGTCTCGGCAAACGGTGCGCACCACCACTTCACGCTCTGCGACGAGGAAGGGAACAACGTCTTCTACGACGCGGACGGTCCCGCGAAGCTCTCGGAGATCGGGCTCCAGTTCATGGGCGGAATCCTCGAGCACTATCGCGGGCTCTGCGCGATCACGGCGCCGACCGTCAACTCGTACAAGCGTTTCTGGGACGCCGGGTTCTGGGCGCCGATCTACAAGGACTACGGCTGGCAGAACCGCACGTGCCTCGTGCGCGTCGCGAGCGGCGGCAGGTTCGAGTTCCGCGCGGTCGACTCTGCGTGCAACCCGTACCTCACCCAGGCCGCCCTGCTCAAGGCCGGGCTCGACGGTGTCAAGCGCAAGCTCGACCCAGGCCCGCCGCAGCAGCGCAACGTCTACGACATCCTCGACGAAGGCGGCGAGGTGCCACGCGTGCCGGGTCATCTCGGCGAGGCGCTCGAGGCGCTCGAGCAGGACGAGGTCGTCCGCAGCGCGATGCCGGGCCGCCTCTACGATGTGTACATGCACTACAAGCGGGACGAGTGGCAGCGTTTCCTCGGTGCCGTCACCGACTGGGAGCGCGAGCGGTACCTGGACGTCCTTCCCTAATGTGCGGGATCGCGGGGATCATCTACGGCAACGGGAACGGCTCTCGCGATATCGGCCGCGACATGACGCTCGATGCTCCAGTCGATGAAGCACCGCGGGCCCGACTCGACCGGGTACGCGCTCTACGGCCCGCACTCCCCGCTCTTCGTGATGCGCTACACGCTCGCCGACGCGAACGATGCGCGCGACTTCGAGTTCAGCGATCGCATCCGGCACAACAAGGGGCTCGTCGAGCAGCGGCTCGCGCGGCACGGCGCGCACGTGCACGACGTCGTCGAGGAGACCGACTACGCGTATCGCGTCACGTTCGCCTACGACGGCGATCTGAAGGCGCTCACCGACCTCGTCGAGGACGTGCCCGGCGCCGAGGTGCTCTCGCTCGGGCACTCGCTCGAGATCATCAAGGATCTCGGTGACGCAGAGACGGTCGCAGAGCAGTACGACCTCGACGGCTTTCAGGGGACGCACGCGATCGGGCACGTGCGGATGGCGACGGAGTCCGACGTCGATATCTCCGGTGCGCATCCGTACTGGGCCTATCCGTTCAACGACGTCGCCGTCGTCCACAACGGGCAGCTGACGAACTACTTCCAGTGGAAGCGACGCCTGGAACGGTCGGGTCACCGGTTCCAGTCGGAGTGCGACTCCGAGATCATCGCCGTCTACCTCGCGGAGAAGATGAGCGAAGGAGCGTCGCTCGAAGACGCGATGCGCGAGAGCCTCGACGAGCTCGACGGCGTCTTCACGTACATCGCAGTCACCGAGGATGCACTCGGCGTTGCGAAGGACGCGATGGCAGCGAAGCCGCTCGTGCTCTACGAAGGTGACGACATGGTGGCGCTCGCATCCGAGGAGATTGCGATCCGGGCCGTGATCGATCGGGAGATCGACACGTACGATCCGTTCGAGGGCGAGGTGCTCGTGTGGCAGCGGTAGGCGAAGGACGCATCACCTACGACGCGCGTGGGCTCGCCGAGCCGAACGCCGAGGCGCCGCGCATCGCCGAGATCGACGGCGATCGCGCGACCTTCGATGCGCGAGACCTGACGACCCGGCTGATCAATCTCGAGTTGCGCAGGCTGCTCTACGAAGAAGGCGTCACCGATGTGACGGTGCAGAACCCGGGTGCAAAGCACTCGCTCGGCGTCGGCATCCTCACGCGCTGCAAGATCACCTTCGACGGCAGCCTCGGTTACTTCGGGTGCGGCTTGATCGACGGCCCCGAGATCCACATCACGGGCCGCGTCGGCTGGTCGTCCTGCGAGAACATGATGTCGGGCGTCGTCGTCGTCGACCACAACGCCGGCTCGCTGACGGGCGCTGCGCTACGCGGCGGCGATCTCGTCGTCAAGGGCCGCGTCGGTGCACGCTCCGGCATCGACCAGAAGGGCGGCACGATCATCGTCGGCGGCGACGCCGGCATGATGACCGGCTTCATGATGCAGCGCGGCCGCATGATCCTCTGCGGCAACGTCGGACACGGACTCGGCGATTCGATGTACGACGGGATCATCTACGTCGGAGGCAAGGTCGCTTCGCTCGGCATCGACTGCGTTCCGGGCGAGTGGGACGATGCGGACACCGAGTTCATCGAGCGGAAGTTCCGCATTCACGGACTCGGTACGCCGCCGTCGTTCGAGAAGTTCGTCTGCGGCAAGAAGCTCTACAACTACGACAACCTCGAGCCCTCCGAGCGGAAGATGGTGCTGTAGTGAGCGAGCAGCCGGACCGGCGCGACGTGCTCGGCGTGAGCAAGATCTTCACGCCCGACGTCATCAACGACATCCACGTGAAGTCCGAGCTCGGGCGCTACCGCATGCGCGGCTTCTCGATGTTCAAGAAGATGCCGCACTGGGACGACCTCATGTTCATGCCGGGGACGCTGACCCGGTTCGTCATCGAGGGCTATCGCGAGAAGTGCGAGACGAAGACGGTGCTCGGCGCTCGCTTCGCGAAGAAGCCGATCGAGCTGGACATCCCGATCTACATCACCGGTATGAGCTTCGGCGCGCTGTCGCTCGAGGCGAAGATGGCGCTCGCAAAGGGCGCGTCGATGGCAGGCACCGCGACGTGCTCGGGAGAGGGCGGCATGATCCCGCCCGAGCGCGATCTCTCGACGAAGTGGTACTACCAGTGCATCCAGAGCCGGTACGGGTTCAACCCGCACCACCTGATGCTCGCCGACGCGTGCGAGTTCTTCATCGGTCAGGGCTGCAAGGTCGGCCTCGGCGGCCACCTGATGGGGCAGAAGGTGACCGAGCAGGTCGCGGAGATGCGCTCGCTGCCGGCGGGGATCGACCAGCGCTCGCCTGCGCGGCATCCGGACTGGCTCGGTCCCGACGACCTCTCGCTGAAGATCCAGGAGATCCGCGAGGCGACGGACTACCAGATTCCGATCCAGCTCAAGCTCGGCGCGGCGCGCGTGTACGACGACGTGCGGATGGCCGCCAAGTGCGGGCCGGACATCATCTATCTCGACGGCGCCGAGGGCGGCACCGGCGCCGGGCCGCACATCGCAGCTGAGGAAACCGGCATTCCGCTGATGGCCGCGATTCCCGAGGCGCGCCGCGCGCTCGAAGATGTCGGACTTGCAGACGAGATCGATCTCGTCGTCGCCGGGCGGCATCCGGAACGGCGGCGACGTCGCGAAGTGTCTCTCGCTCGGGGCCAAGGCAGTCGCGATCGGCCACGCATCGTTGATGGCGCTCAACTGCAACAAGGAGATTCCCGGCGTCACCGACTACGAGGGAACGGTCGGCGTGCCGGCGGGGCAGTGCTACCACTGCCACACGGGCCGCTGCCCGGTCGGAATCACGACGCAGGATCCGGAGCTGCGCAAGCGGCTCGTCGTCGAGGAGGCTGCCGAGCGCGTCTACAACTTCCTGCACACGCTGACGCTCGAGGTGCAGATGCTCGCGCGCGCGTGCGGCAAGACGAACGTGCACTCGCTCGAGCCGGAGGACCTCTGCGCGTTGACGATGGAAGCGGCGGCGATGGCGAAGGTTCCGCTTGCCGGCACCGAGTACATCCCCGGCGTGACCGAGGAGCGTGCGCTCGCCGAGATGAAGCGCATGCTCGAGCGGCATCTCGCGTATCCGGTGGACTACCTCCCCGGTCAACCCGCCGAGTTCGCGGGAGCGGAGGAATGAGCTCGATCGACGCCGAGGATCTGGCCGGCCGGCGGTTCCCGTATCAGGAGGACGCTGCGCTCGTCGAGGACGTCGACCTCGTCGCGGCGACGCCGGGCGAGGACATCAACTGGCTCGAGGACGTCGAGCTCCTGCAGGAGGACGGCGTTCCTGCGGTCTTCGACCGCTACTCGAACTCGTTCATCAAGATCTATTTCGAGATTCCGGCGGGCCGCGAGAACGAGCTCGCGCGCAAGGTGCTCGTCAAGCACCTGCAGTCCGGCAACTCGTACGGCATTCAGCTGAAGGAGAAGCACACGAAGTTCCCGCAGCCCGAGCTCGGCCCGTGGGTGGCCGGCTCGCGCACGGTCGGAGCCGACTGGCATGCGCCCGTGCTCGAGGGCTGGGAACCTCCCGCGCACTAACTCGAGGGAGATGACGATGTCCGACGAAAAGATGTGGGGTGACGAGCCGTTCTGGGGTCTCGGTTACGAGTGGGACCCGGACTGGGTGCTCACGGACCGGCAGAAGGAGCTGCGCGCGACGCTGATCGAGCTGTGCGAGCAGGAGCTGCGCGACAACGCGAAGCGCTCCGACGACGAGCTGCTCTTCCCGCGGCGCAACCTCGAGCTGCTCGGCGAGCACGGCTTCCTCGCGCTGACGGTGCCCGAGGAGTACGGCGGCCTCGGCGAGAACCACGTCGCGTACTCGATGGTGTGCGAGACGATCGCGCGCTACGGGTGCGCGTCGACGGCGATGTGTTACGTCATGCACATCGGCGCGGTCAACGCGATCATGCTCCGCCCGACCGATGCGCTGATCGACAAGTACATCCGTCCGCTGAACAGCGGCAAGATCGGGACGCTGTCGTACTCGGACCCGGAGACCGGCTCGCACTTCTGGTATCCGGTGTCGTCCGGCGCCGAGAAGGTGAACGGCGGCTATCGCGTGCGCAAGAAGGCGTCGTGGACGACGTCGGGCGGCTTCGCGGACTTCTACGTCGTGCAGACGACGAGCCCGGACTTCAAGGGCTACGACGACCTGTCGGTCTTCGTGATCGACGGCGAGCATGCGCTCTCGCAGCCGTCGCTGTGGGACGCGCTCGGGTCTGCGCGGCAACCAGTCCGGCCCGCTCGAGGTGCCGAACATCGAGGTTCCGGCCGAGCAGCTCGTCGGCCCGGTCGGCGACGGCGCTGCGTCGAACGACGAGTCGGTCGATCCGTGGTTCCTGATCGGCTCGTCGTCCGTCTGGAACGGCATCGCGCTGGGCGCGATCGACATCGCGAAGCGGCACACGACGCGGAAGCGCCACGTCGACGTCGGCATGCGCGTCGCCGACTACCCGACGATCCAGGACTACGTCGGCGAGGCCGTCATGGACACGAACGCCTCGCCGGCTGTTCGCGCTGTCGGTCGCGCAGGCGATGGACAATGCGACCGACAACAACACGCGCGTGCTCAAGCCGGGCGAGCTCGCGCGCGCGGACTTTCTGCACTGGGCGTGGCAGATCAAGTTCGAGGCGGCGAAGAACGTCGCCCACCACGTCGACAAGATGCTGCACGCGTGCGGCGGGTCGGGCTACAAGCGCGACATGGAGCTCGAGCGCTATCTCCGCGACGCGAAGGCCGGCTGGGTCATGGGCCCGACGAACGAGGTGCTGCGCCAGTTCGTCGGCAAGGCGGTGCTGCTCGGGTTCGAGTCGCTCGACTACTGGAACCAGACGTACAACCGGCGCGCCGTCGAGAACGAGCTGAAGAAGCTCGACGCCGCAGGGAAGCGCGAGCTCGCCGAGCAGCTGGTCGCGCAGGCGGACGAGCAGGCGGCGAAGGAGCCGGCGGCCGCGAGTTAATGAGCGCCGCTCGCCCGCGCCTCCTCGTACCGGGCCTGCTCCCGCGCGACCCGGCCCGGGAGACCTACCGCGTGCGGGCGGGCGGGACGACCATCGTCGAGCTGCGGCCGGACGACCGGCTCACCGTGCGCGACCTCGACGGCGGGCAGCGAGCCGAGCTCACCGTCGCCGGCGACGACTACGGCGCGCTCGAGCTCAACGGTCCCGAGCTTCTCTTCGGGCCTGCGTCGCCGGCCGGCGCGGAGGAGACGTTCCGCGCCGTCCGCGCGGCCGCCGTCACGGTCACGGCGCCCGCCGGCGACCTCGTCGTCGACGGCGGCGTTCCCGCGTCCGACCTGCAGCTCGACGTTGCGCGGGCCGTGCCGCTCGAGGAGCTCGAGCCGACGCTGCCGGAGCCGCTGGCGGAGCCGCGCCTCGACTTCGAGGTTGCGCGCGCCTCGGCGCTCGCCTACGAGGTGCAGGCCGGCGAGTACATCCAGGTGATCGACGTGCAGGGCCGCCAGTGCTCCGACTTCCTCGCGTTCCACTGCGGGCAAGCTGCAGGGCGGGCAGGAACGCGGGCTCGACGCGACGACGACGCGATCGCTGATGGGGAACGCGTACCCGCAGCCCGGCCTCTTCGGCAAGTTCTACGACCAGGACCAGGAGCCGCTCGTCGAGGTCGTGCGCGACACGGTCGGGCGCCACGACACGTTCGCGCTCGCGTGCAACGCGAAGTACTACGAGGACATGGGGTACTTCGGGCACATCAACTGCTCCGACAACTTCAACGGCCAGCTGCTGCCGTACACGATCGCGCCGCGCAAGGGCTGGCCGGCGCTGAACTTCTTCTTCAACACGAGCTTCGACGCGCACAACCTGCTCGTCAGCGACGAGCCCTGGTCGCGGCCGGGCGACTACGTGCTGCTGCGCGCGATGACCGACCTCGTCTGCCTCTCGAGCGCCTGCCCCGACGACATCGACCCCGCGAACGCCTGGAACCCGACCGAGGTGCACGTGCGCGTGTACCCGGCGAAGGAGCGCTTCAGCACGGCGATCGCGCATCGCGTGACGCCGGACGCCGAGCCGAAGCTGACGAAGGACACCGGCTTCCGTCCGCGCACCGGCGAGCTCACGAGCCGCTTCACCGAGTACAACGGCTTCTGGCTGCCGACGTCGTACGACAACCACGGCGCAGTCGACGAGTACTGGGCGTGCCGAGAGAGTGCGGCGATCATGGATCTCTCGCCGCTGCGGAAGTGGGAGGTGCTCGGGCCGGACGCGGAGGAGCTGCTGCAGGCGACGATGACCCGCGACATCCGCCGGCTCGCCGACGGGCAGGTGGTCTACACCGCGGTGTGCAACGACACCGGCGGGATGATCGACGACGGCACCGTCTTCCGGTTGCACGCCACGAACTTCCGCTTCGTCGGCGGCTCGGAGTACGACGGCGTCTGGCTGCGCGAGCAGGCCGAGCGGCTCGGCCTGCGCGTGTGGATCAAGGAGTCGACGGACGAGCTGCACAACGTCGCGGTGCAGGGGCCGGCGAGCCGCGACCTGCTCGACGCCGTTGATCTGGACGGCGCCGACGCAGACGCCGTTCGGCGAGCTCAAGTGGTTCCGCTTCGCGGTCGGCGCGGCTCGGCGGGCCTCAGGGTCTGCCGCTGATCGCCTCGCGCACGGGCTATTCAGGCGAGCTCGGCTACGAGCTGTTCTGCCATCCGAAGGACGCGCCGGAGCTGTGGGACGCGGTGATGGCCGCCGGCGACGTGACACCGCTCGGACTCGAAGCGCTCGACATGCTGCGCATCGAGGCCGGTCTCGTGTTCGCCGGCAACGAGTTCGACGACCAGGTCGACCCGTTCGAGGCCGGCATCGGCTTCACGGTGCGCGAAGAACAAGGAGGACGACTACGTCGGCAAGGCGGCGCTGGAGGAACGGCGCGCGCATCCGCAGCGCGTGCTCGTCGGGCTCGAGCTCGAGGGCAACGAGCCGTCGGCGCACGGTGAGTGCGTGCATGTCGGACGCCAGCAGGTCGGCGTCGTCACGAGCGGAACGCGCTCGCCGGTCCTGAAGAAGAACATCGCGCTCTGCCGCATGAACGTCCAGTACGCCGAGCCCGGCACCGAGGTCGAGGTCGGCAAGCTCGACGGGTTCCAGAAGCGGATCCCCGCGACCGTCGTCCGCTTCCCGTTCTACGACCCGGAGAAGCTCCGCCCGCGAAGCTAGCGACGTCGCGAAAGGCGCCCTGGCGGAACCGGCCACGTCCGGTGCCAGGCACCGTGACGGAAGCGCCACCACTTCGCCACGACTCGGGCGCCGCGGACGAAAAGCTCCTGCTCCGGGCGATGTTTGGCGCGCGGCAAAAGTTCGAGAGCCGTGACATTCCTGACGACGGAGGCTGGCACCGGCGTTGCGCCTCGCTAGCTCGACTCGCGGAACCGGCTGGCGAGCACCGCGATCAGCGCCGTCGCCGCGCGCGGATCCGCTTCGAGCGCCTGCATCAGCTGGTCGCGCGAGATCTCGATGCAGCGGACCGGCCCCTCGGCGGTCACCGTCGCGGTGCGCGGACCGCCGTCGAGGACGGCGATCTCGCCGACGAGCTCGCCGGGCGCGACCGGGACGGTCCGGCCGCCGCGCTCGACGACTGCCGTTCCCTCGATGACGAGCATCATCGAGTCGCCCGGTTCGCCGGCACGCATCAGCGCTTCGCCGTCTGCGTACGACCGCTCGACCCCGGCGGCGAGGATCGGCTGCGAGCAGGTCTTCCGGCAGCGCCGAGAAGACGCGGGGGTTGCCGACGACGCGCCCGTAGCCGCCGCCGTGGAAGAGCAGCGGGGTGCCGTCGCCGTAGCGCGCGTATTCCACGCGGCCGAGGAAGAGCGAATGGTCGCCGCCCCAGTACGACCTGACGACCTGCGCGATGAGATGCGCGAGTGCATCGGCGACGAGCGGCGTCTCGTTGACGATCTCGAACGACGCCTCGCTGCCGTCGCCCTCACGGCCAGCGAAGCGATTGGAGAGCGCTGACTGGCTCTCCTCGAGCACGCTCACGCCGAAGCGAGCGTCCTCGCGCAGCAGCGCGTTCATCCTTGCGCGCCGGTCGACCGAGATCAGGATGAGCGGCGGCTGCAGCGACACGGACATGAACGCGTTGGCGGTCATGCCATGGATCTGCTCGCCCACCCGCGTCGTGATGACGGTCACCCCGGTCGCGAACATGCCGAGCGTCCGCCGGAACTCCGCCGCCTCGAGCTGCGCGGGCACCGGCGTCTCCTCGAAGATCGAGTCGCCGATCCCCGCCGGCGCCGTCGGTATCGCGAATTCGCTCGGGAGCTCCATCTAGGTGGATTGTGACCCGAGTTCGGCCGAGATGGCGCTCGTGCGGGCGAGGAGCACGGGCAGCGCCGCGCGCGCGGCCGCACGGCCGAAGCGGGGAATCGGCCCCTGCAGCGCGACGATCCCGGCGAGCTCGCCGTCGTTCGACCAGACGGGAGCCGCGATCGCGTTCAGGCCCTGCTCTCGCTCCTCGTACGCGTCGGCCCAGCCCCGGCGCTTGATGAGCTCGAGCTCCGCCTTGAGCTCCCGCACATTCGTGATCGTTCGATCCGTGTAGCGCGGTGAGCGGGCCGGTGGGGTGGACGTCCGTGAATGCGAGCATCACCTTGCCTGCGGCGGTCGCGTGCGCGATCGACGGCCGGCCGAGGTGTGGCGCCCCCTGGATGTATTGCGGTGAGCGCACCACGTCGATCGTCACGGCGTCGGGGTCGCCCGGGACGGACAGGGTCGCCGTCTCGCCGACCTCGGCAATCAGCGTCTCGAGGTGGGGGTGGGCGACGATGCGGACGTCGAGTCGCGCGAGCACGGTCGTCGCCAGCTCGACGAGCCGGATCCCGAGCCGGTACTGCCCGGTGGCCGCGACGCGCTCCACGAGGCCCGACTCGACGAGCGTCCCGAGCTGCCTCGACACGGTGCTTGCGGTTGCGCCGGTCCGGCGCGCGATCTCGTTCGTCCCGAGCGCCGGCTCCGCAGCGAGCACGTCGAGGATGGCCAGGGCGCGCTGCGTCGACCCGATACGTTCACGTGAGGCTTGACCGGTCTTGGCCACGGCGGTAGCGTTTCACTATACAGGATGGTATTGCGGAGGACGGGATAATGTCGTTCTTGCTCGAGTGCCCGCACTGCGGGCTCCGCGACGTGAACGAGTTCCGCTACCAGGGTGAGGTGACGCGGCGGCCGCCGCCGGAGCCGACGCTGCGCGAGCTCACCGACTACGTGTACTTCCGCGACAACGTCGCCGGGGTGCAGCGGAGTGGTGGTATCACCGCACGGGTTGCGGCGTCTGGTTCGTCGCTGAACGTGACACGCGCACGAACGACGTGCTGCGCACCGAGATACCGCCACCCACCGGCACGGGACGTCCCTGATGCGGTTGCGTTCGCAGCCCGGCGAGAGAATCGACCGCTCGAGGCACATCAGATTCTTCTACGAGGGTGCCCCGGTCGACGCCTTCCCGGGCGACACGATCGGCTCGGCGCTCTTCGCATCAGGACGCCGAGTGTTCTCGCGCAGCTTCAAGTACCACCGGCCGCGCGGGACTGCTCTGCTGCTCGGGTAGCTGCGCGAACTGCATGATGACCGTCGACGGGGTGCCGAACGTCCGCGTGTGCGCCGTGCCCGTGCGGCCGGGTGCGCAGGTGAAGGCGCAGAACGTTCTCGGCTCGCTCGACCGCGATCTGCTCAGCATCACCGACAAGATCGGCGGCCCCTTCACACCTGTCGGCTTCTACTACCGGACGATGATCCGCCCGCGCAGGGCATGGCCGCTGTACGAAAAGGTGCTGCGCAACCTCGCAGGTCTCGGGCGCGTCTCGGAGAACGGATCACATGGCCGCTACGACACCGAGCATCGGCATGTCGACGTGCTCGTGATCGGCGGCGGCCGGTCCGGGCGCGCCGCGGCAGCTGCTGCGGAAGGCGACGTGCTGCTCGTCGACGAGCGAGCCGGGCACGATGCGTCGTACGGAGTGCTCGCACCTGCGACCGCGCTCGCGATCTACGAGGGCGGCCTTGTGCCGGTCGACGCGGGGGACGTGCTCTACCGTATTCGGGCCGACCGCATCATCGTTGCTACCGGAGCGCTCGAGCAGCCGCTCATCTTCCCGGGCAACGACCTCGTCGGCGTCATGCTGCCGAGCGCGGTTCGCCGGATGGTGGACGACTGGGCGCTGAAACCGGGAACGCGCGCCGTCATCGTCGACCAGGAGCTGCCGAGCGTCCGGAACCAGCTGATCCGGGCCGGCGTCGAGATCGCTGCCGTCGTGCAGTCGCCCGTGCAACTCGAAGCACGCGGGCGTCGCGGCCGGCTCACCTCGGTCGTGCTCGACGGCAGGAAGATCAGCTGCGATCTGCTCGTCGTCTCCGGTGGCCGCCAGCCCGCGTACTCGCTGCTCGCTCAGGCGGGCGCCCGCGTGGAGTACGAGCCGGAACGCGGAATCTTCGTCCCGATCCAACCTCCCGCCTGGCGTCGAAGTCGTCGGTTCCGCCGCCGGCAACGTCCAACAGCATCCGGCGCCGGCGCAGTTGGAAGGCAGTGGCGACAAGTGCTTCGTCTGCATCTGCGAGGACGTCACGACGAAGGACGTGAAGCGCGCGGTCGCTGAGGGCTTCGACTCGATCGAGCTCTCGAAGCGCTACACCACCGTGACGATGGGGCCGTGCCAGGGCAAGCTCTGCCATCTCCCGTCGATCCGGCTGCTGGCGCGCGAGACAGGCACGGACGAGTCGGCGATCGGCACGACGACGGCGCGCCCGCCGTGGCAGCCGGTCGAGCTCGGGTTGCTGGCCGGCCGACACTACGAGCCGCTGAAGCGATCGCCCATCCATCACCGAAGCGACGAGCTCGGCGCGAAGGTCATGTGGACAGGTGCGTGGAAGCGCCCGCACTCCTACGGCGATCCCTCGGCAGAGGTGCGGGCGGTGCACCAGGCACTCGGCGTCATCGACGTCTCGACGCTCGGCAAGATCCTCGTCGAAGGCCCCGATGCTGCGGCGTTGCTCGAACGGCTCTACCCGAATCGTTTCGGCGATCTGAAGACAGGTCGCATTCGCTACGGCGTGCTGACGACCGACGGCGGCCGGATCTTCGACGACGGCACGGTCGCGCGGCTCGGCGACGAGCTCTTCTACGTGACGACGACGTCGACCGGCTCGGACAGCGTCTGCGAGTGGTTCGAGTGGTGGAACGCGATCTGGGGCTACGACGCCGAGATCGTCAACATCACCGGCGCGCTCGCGGCGCTGAACCTCGCCGGGCCGCAGTCGCGTGCTGCGCTTGCCAAGCTCACGGACGCGGATGTCTCCAACGAGGCGTTCAAATACCTCGACGCGAAGGAGATTCGCGTCGCCGGCGTGCCGTGCCTCGCGCTTCGCATCGGCTTCGTCGGCGAGCTCGGCTACGAGCTGCACTGCGCGGCGAGTGTCGCCGAGCATCTGTGGGATGCCCTCGTCGCAGCCGGCGCGCGACCGTTCGGACTCGAGCCGCAGCGCGTGCTTCGCCTCGAGAAGGCGCACGTCATCGTCGGCCAGGACACCGACTCCGAGTCGAATCTGATCGGAGCCGGCATGCCGTGGATCGTCAAGCAGGACAAGGACGACTTCGTCGGCAAGTGGGCGCTACCACACGTCGTCGTGCGCGAGCGTCTCGTCGGGTTCACGCTGCCGATCGACACCCTGCCGGCCGAAGGCGCGCAGGTGGTGCGCAACGGCGCCCCGGTCGGGCGTGTCACGAGCGCGCGCGTCAGCGAGCGACTCGGGAAGGTGATCGGACTCGCGTGGGTCGAGCCGGAACGCGCGGAAGACGGAATGACGATCGCGATCAGGATCGACGGCGTGCTCCACGATGCCTCGGTCACGCTCGCGCCGTTCTATGACCCCGAGGGAGCGCTGCTCCGGTCGTGAGGAGGCTTGCCTTCCTCTCGCCGGACGAGGCAGATGTCGCCGGCGTCTCGCCGTTGCGCCACGTCCTCGGCCCGGCGTTCACCGACGTGTCGCACCTCGGCAAGCTCGAGGTTCGCGGCGATGTCGGTGCGCTCGACGCAATCCCGCTCGGTCCCGGCCGCGTCCTGGTGGTTGTGGAGCGCGACGTGCTCGTCGAGCGCGACCGGCTCGTGGATCTTGGCTATCGCGTCTACGACATGACAGGGGCGCTGGCTGCGCTCGAAGTCGAAGGCGAAGACCTGATGCGACGCCTTACGGAGCTCGACCTCGACGCGCTGCCTGCAATCGGTGCGATCGCACGCGGAACGACCGCGCTGATCGAGCGGCGCGAGGGCGAGCGCTTCCGGCTCTTCGTTCCGCAGGAGCTGGGGCAGTTCGTCGCCGAGGTCGTCACCGACATGGCGCGGGGGCTCGGACGATGAAAGACGTCTTCCGTGTCCGCCGGATGTGGCGCCCTCGCGGCGAGCTCAAGAGCCGCTACGACGTCGTGATCATCGGCGGTGGCTCACACGGGCTCGCGACCGCGTACTACCTCGCGAAAAACCACGGCGTGAAGAACATTGCAGTGCTCGAGCAGTCGTACATCGGCTCGGGTGCGTCCGGGCGCAACACGACCATCATCCGCTCCAACTACCGAACGCCCGAGGGTGCGGCGTTCTACTCGAAGAGCGTGCAGCTGTACGAGCAGCTGTCCGCGGAGCTCGACTTCAACCTGATGTTCTCGCAGCACGGGCACCTGACGCTGGCGCACTCCGACCGTGCGATGAACACGATGCAGGAGCGCGCCGAGGTCAATCAGCTGCTCGGCATCGACTCGCGGGTGGTGCTCCCCGGCGAGATCGCGAAGCTCTGCCCGCAGCTCGATCTCTCCGACAAGCCGACATGGCCGATCATGGGCGCGCTCTACCACGCGCCGGGCGGGATCATCCGCCACGACGCGGTCGTCTGGGGCCTCGCGCGCGGTGCCGACCGCGGCGGCGTCGAGATCCATCCGTACACGACCGTCACGGGGATCACGCAGCAGAACGGCCGGGTCACCGGCGTCGAGACCAACCGCGGGCGCATCGAGGCGGGCATCGTCGTGAGCGCGACCGCCGGCTGGTCGACGCTCGTCTGCGGACTCGGCGGCGTGCGTTTGCCGATCACCACGCACATCCTCCAAGCCTTTGTCACCGAGCCGGTGAAGCCGTTTCTCGACGTGATCATCGTGTCCGCGCAGATGCACGTGTACGTCTCGCAGACCGACCGCGGAGAGTTTCTGATCGGCGCCGAGATCGAGCCGTACACGACGTACAAGTCGATCGGAACGTTCCCGTTCCTCGAGTACTCGGCGCGGCACGTGCTGGAGCTCTTCCCGCAGCTCGAGCGGTTGAAGGTGCTGCGCACGTGGACGGGGCTGTGCGACCTGTCGCCGGACTACAGCCCGATCCTCGGCCGCACGGAGCTCGAGAACTTCCACGTCTCGGCGGGCTGGGGCACGTACGGCTTCAAGGCCGCGCCGATCGTCGGCACGACTCTCGCCGAGCTCGTCGCGACCGGGAAGACGCCGGAGCTAATCGCGCCGTTCGCGCTCGAGCGCTTCCACACGGACACGCTCGTCTCCGAGCTCGCCGCCGCCGCCGTCTCGCATTAGGACATTCCGAGCGGCACGTACACCGACAGGAGCTTCTGCGCGTGCGCGACGGCGCGGAAGGCCTCGCGCAGCTGCGCCGCGCAAGAGCGGCGGTAGCGATGCAGGCGCGACGACGTTCGTCGGCTCGCCGCCCGCCTCGAGCTGCACAGCGTGGTTGTCGAGCCGGATTCGCATCACGATCTCGAACGCCTCGCGCAGCGCCGTTGCCGTCTCCGCCTCGAGGGCACCGGCAGCCTGAACCGCCTCCAGCCGGTCGGTCGTGCTCGAGATGGTGATCCCGTTCGAGAGCGCGTAGAAGCGGGCGAGGTTCGCGATCGGGATCATCCCGCCCTGCTTCAGGTCGAGGCCCTTGCCGTTCGCGAGTGAGCCGCGGAAGCCGAGCGGCGGCTTCACATCGGTGGCCATCCGGGCGAGTCGCCGCAGTAGGTCGGGATGGTCCTTCGCCTCACGAAGCACGGCGACGAGCGGCGGCGCAATCTCGAGCGAGCCGGCGATCTGGCGGAAGTCGAAGGCGACATTCGCGCGGATGAGGTGCGAGCGGTCGGGAGTCTCGAGGCATTCGTGGAAGACCTCGACCCAGCGTGCCGCCGGCAGCCGCCAGAGCTTGTTGCTCGCGACGACGTCGTTCGGGTCGAGCGCGAAGCCGCAGCGCGCGAGCCCGCGAGTCACGTCCTCGGCGAGCCCGGCGAAGTATGTGGCGGACTCATCGTCGTCGGCGTCGTAGGCGAGCGCGTTCTCGAGGTCGGAGCCGAGCGTGAACTCGCGCCGTGCGGTGCTGCCGAGAGCGAGCCATGCCCACGCCGTCGGAGCCGGGCCGCGCTTCGCGATCGACAGCTCGATGAGCCGTGCGGTGAGCGAGTCGACCTGAAGCGAGAGCACGCGGCCGATGTGGAGCGGCCCGATCCCGGCATCGAGCAGGGCGAGGAAGAGTGATCGCAGCCGCTCCGCCGCAGCGACGAGGTCGTCCTCGTTGCGCGCGCTCAGGATCGCGTGGCGGAGGGCGAACGGGCTGCGCGTCTCGAGTCCGGCGAGGTCGGCCGCGGAGAGCACGCCGAGCACGCGCTTCGCGTTGTCGACCACCACGATGTGGTCGGTGCCGGCATCGAGCATGTCGACCACGGCGTCGACCGCGATCCGATCCGGGCCGACCTGGACGGCAGGGCGCACGATCAGCGAAACGGGGCTCCCGGCCGACATCTCACCGGCGACGACGCGCTCTCGGAGCACGGCGTCGGTGAGGATCGAGAGGTTCTCGCCGTCGCGGACGAGGATCGCCGACGTGTGGTTGTCGGTCATCACCTGCGCCGCGCGCTGGATCGTCACCGACCCCGGGCAGAAGAGCGGCGGACGGCTGATCAGCTCGGAGACGCGGATCGTCCCGAGCTCGGGCAGCGCGTGGACGACATGGCCCGTCTGCACCATGCGCTGCCGCAGCGACGCGGCGAGGTAGCCGACGCCGGACGGGGCGGAGAACACGGCGACCGCCGCCTCCCGCGGGATGAGGATGCAGTCGGTCCGCTCACGGGTGCGCACGGTGAAGGCAGGCGCGAGGCCGCTGAGGAGCGACGGATGGCCGAAGCTCTCGCCCGGCCCGAGCACGTCCACCACCTCGCCCTGGTGAACGAGCTCCACCGAGCCCTCGCGCACGACGAAGAGGTACTCGGAGACCGGCCCGTCCTCGAGCAGGAGGGTCTCGCCCGGCTCGTAGCTCCCGCTCCTCGGCCGACGGCCGCGATGGCCGCGAGCTCAGCCTCTTCGAGCCCGTCGAAGGGGGCGAAGCGGCCAAGGAATCCCGCAAGGGTTGCTGTGTCCATGCTCTCCACTATTAGCAGTCGATTCCTGTCGGCCCGGCTCCTTGTAAAAAATGCCGCGTTCTGCCAGCTTGGCCCCCAACCGGGGCACACCCTTTCCCAAGGAGGCGCGGATGTCGACGAACGAGGAGCTCGATTACGCGGGCGGTGGGCTGAAGCAGGAAACGAACTGGTGGGGCGCGTTCGTGATCGGCCTCGCCGGGACGATCCTCGTCACCGGCATCGCCCCCGTCATGGTGACGACACTCGGCGCCTCGTGCGATCCCGGTGATCATCGTCGTCACCGATCACCGGGCTACCTGCTCTGCCTGCTCCTCGCGGAGCTCTCGGCGATGATGCCGGAGCGGACCGGCGGTTCCCCGTCGTACGCCTATCCGGCGTTCCGGGAGAAGTGGCCACGGGCTGCGAAGCACATCAACGGCCTCACGGCGTGGGCGTACTGGCTCGGCTGGTTCCCGGTCGCACCGCTGAACATGATCCTGGCGTCGTTCTACCTCGCCGATCGCTTCCACCTGAATACGACGAACGGCTTCACGCCGATCCACACGTTCATCGCGTGGTCGACGATCGGGATCTCGGTCGTCGGGATCCTGCTGTTCTTCATTCCCGCGTACCTCGGGATCCGCTTCGGGACTGCCTTCGCGACCGTGCTCGCGCTGCTGTCGATGATCCCGCTGACCTTCATCGCCGTCGCCTGGATCTTCCATCCGTCGGTCGCGCATTGGGGCCAGCTCTCCGGCTTCCACCACCTCGACGGAAGCTCGTTCTTCTCCGGTCTCGGCGGCCACGGCTGGCTGACCGTCTACCTCGCGTATTCCTTCCTGCTGACCTGGAACGTGATCGCGATGGAGGCGGCGGCCTGCTACATCGGCGAGTGCAAGGACCCCGAACGCGATGCGAAGATCGCGATGAACCTCGAAGGCGCCTACGGGCTCTTCATCTACACGCTCATTCCGATCGCCTTCATCGTCGTGCTCGGCGCGAAGGCGCTGTCGAACTCCGCGTTCGTCGACCCGAAGACCATCTTCGTCACGTTCTCGGGCAAGGTGTTCGGCGGCACCGGAGGCAACGTCCTCAACTGGTTGATCGCACTCATGCTCATCGTCGCGCTCGCCCTGTCGGCGTTGAACGCGATCATGGGCTGTGCGCGATCGCTGCACCAGATGTCCGTGGACGGCCAGTTCCCGCGCTTCTTCCAGAAGATCAACAAGCACGGTGTTCCGGATCGCGCGATGTTCTTCAACGTGCTCTGCTCGCTCGTCGTCATCCTCGCAGGAGGCGCCGTCGAGATCTACTCGTTCTCGAACGTCGGCTACACGTTCTCCTTCCTCCCGGTGCTCGTCGGCTACTACCTGCTTCGCAAGTACAAGCCGAACGCGCGCCGGCCGGTGCGGCTGCCGGAGTTCTTCAAGTACATCGCCCTCGCGATGGCCGTCCTCTACTTCGTCATCTGGCTGTACGGCGGCATCTACTACTCGAAGATCGGCCACACACTCGTGTACTACCTGGCCGGGTGGGGCGTGCTCGTCGCGTATCTCCCGCTGTACTGGTACCGGGTGAAGGTCGAGGACAAGAGGGACGTGCCCGAGGCTCCTCTGGCGGTACCGACATCGTAGAGCCGCCGCGCTTGGGGGATTGCGTGCTCCTCGCTTCCGAGGGGCGCGCGATCCCCGCGGCCGCCGTCGACCGAGCCGCGGAGCTCGCCCGCGAGCGCGGCGGCGGCGTGCACGTCTTCTCGATTGCACGCGTGTGGGGAACGAGCTTCGGCTTTCCGAATCCGGGCCTCCAGCCGAACGAGGCACGACTGGAAGCAACAGCGCGCCGTGATCGAGGACGCGGTGAAGGCGCTCGAGAAGCGCGGCGTCGACGCGACAGGACACGTGCTCGGAACACGTAAGGCGACGAAGCGAATCGTCGGCGAGGCGGCGCTGCGCGGGTGCACGTCGATCGTGATGGCGGCCGATCCGCCCCGCAACCGGTTCGTCTCCGACCTCATGTGGTCGCAGGAGCCGTACCGGGTGAAGCGCCGCGCCAAGGTGCCAGTTCACCTCGTGACGACGTAATCGCCGCGCCACGACACATCGAACGGTCGCGCGTCGCGTGGATCGACACCGATGCCGGTGGTCGCATCCACTTCACGGCGGCGTTCCGGTGGGCAGAGGCGGCGGAGACGGCGTTGATGCGGTCCTTCGAGCTCATCGGACAACTGGGGCAACTATCCGCGGCGCGCGGTCGAGGCCGAGTACCTCGCTGTCTTGCGATTCGACGACGAGTTCGAGGTCGAGCTCGGCGTCGAGCGCGTCGGCACGAGCTCGATCACGTACGGCTGGGAGATCCGCCGCCCCGACGGCGAGGTCTGCATCCGCGGGCGGCATACCGTCGTGCACGTCGATGCCGACGGCCGCCCGTCGCCGCTCGGTCCGACGATACGCAGCGTGCTCGTCTAAACGGCGATCGCCGGAAAGGCGACGCGGAACGTCGTGCCGACGTGCTCTTCGCTTCTCACCTCGATGAGCGCCGCCGTGAGCCTGGGCGATGGCTTGCGAGATCGAGAGCCCCAGACCCGTTCCCTGAATCGCCTGTTCGCCCGCGGCGCGCGTGCGAAAGAAGCGGTCGAAGAGGTGCTGCTGCTCGTCGGCTGCGACCCCGATGCCCGTGTCTTCGATCTCGAGCACCGCCGAGCCGTTCGAGTGCGTCGTCCGGACGGACACGCTTCCTCCGCGCGGGGTGAACTTGAGCGCGTTCGAGATCATGTTGTCGAGAAGCTGACCCAGGCGCACGCGATCACCCTTGAGCTGCATCGGCCCGTCCCCGAACAACTCGAGGCTGATACCGGCCGCTTTCGCTCCCGGGCGCGCGGATTCGAGGCTCTCCTGTACGAGCGCGGGCAGGTCGAGGTTGTGGAATTCGAAGTCGAGCTCCTCGGCGTCGAGCTCGGAGATGAGCAGCAGATCCTCGACCAGTCTTCGGAGGCGGTCGGTGTTGCGACCCGCGACCGAGAGGAATTTCCGCTGCTCGTCCGTGAGGTCT
Source organism: uncultured Actinomycetes bacterium (assembly GCA_963707525.1). Taxonomy (GTDB): domain Bacteria; phylum Actinomycetota; class Thermoleophilia; order Gaiellales; family Gaiellaceae; genus Palsa-739. Next base: position 523,982 of record CAVPQJ010000003.1, read on the forward strand.
CCGACCTCGCCGTCGAGGACCAGATGGAGGTAGCCGTGGATCGAGGTCAGTGGGGTTCGTAACTCGTGTGAGACCGTTGCGACGAATCGATCCTTCAGTTGATCGAGCTCGAGCAGCCGAGCCGTCGTCTTCTCGAGCGCCTGCTCACGTGCGGCGCCGGCTTCATGTCGCTGCACCACATCGACCATTCGGAGCAGGACGAGGACAAAGAGGACGATGGCCGATCCGGCGATCACCCATCTGTCGCTCGTCTTTGTCGGCCCAAACAGGCCGGTGATCGGGGCGACGAACGTTGCGAGCGCGAGAACGACGAGCCGCGGGCGTGTGAGCCGCGCAGGCGCCGCCCTCCCCTCTGCAACCGTCATCGATGGATGAAGCGCCGCGGCGCCGAGGAGGAGGTAGAACGCGAGCCAGCCGCCGTCGAGGAGGCTGCCCGGGTTGTAGCTGCCGTGCAGCTGCGCCCACCCGTACAGCGTGTCGGTGGCGAAGAGCACGCCGATCGACAGGACCGTCAGGTAGTGGGAGCGGCCCTTCGCCCCGCCGCCGACCACAAGTCGGACGGCGACCGAAAGCAGGAGCAAGTCCACCAGCGGGTACGCGAGCGACGTGAGCTTCGACCGGAGTCGAGAGCTGGGCGTCGTGCGCGTACGGCGCCATGAGGAAGATCCAGGAGAGGAGCCCGACGCCGGTGCCGATGATCAACGAGTCGATGAGGCTCGACCGGTCGCCTCCGCGACTCCGTGCCCTGATCAGCAGCAGGAGCCCTGCGACGAGCGCCGGAAAGACAGCGAGGTAGACGGGATCGGCGATCGACGGGAACGGAAGCGGTCGCCCGAAGAACCGTTCGAAGTTGTAGGCGATCACGTCTCCGCTGACGAACAACGCCATGCCGAATGCGATCAGATACCAAGCGGCCTTCGCCTTGGGGCGGTGCAGGCGGACACCGGCGATGATCGCCGCGACCGCACTGATGCCGATCGCGTTGAAGACGGGGCCGACGTTGAACGATCGCCGGACCAACCAGATAGAGGCGCCACGATCGGGGCCATGACGAGCAGGTAGACCCACCACGCGCGCGTTCTCATCGTCTCCCGTGGTATCGGCGGAAGCGCGGCTGCCGGGACCCACGGAAACGCGTACGGCGCATCACCCCGAAGAGCTACACCCAGTCCTCGGGCTCGACCTCGGCCGGCGGCTCGACTCGGTTTCGGTGCCGCCACCAGAGACCGGGTAGGAACACGAGCAGCGGCAGGAGGAACTTCGGGTCGGCAAGGCCGACCGAGAACCAGAGCGACGCGCCGGAGCCGATCAGGAAGCACCGGGACAGCCGGTCGTTCCAGGCCGCCCGTACCCGCGTCCGGAGCCACTGCCGGGGAGCCTCGCGCACGGCCGGAACCTCTGCCGTCGTCACGATCGCCGGTTCCGGCGGCGCAACGAATACGGGCCGCGGCGGAGCGCTCGGCGCCACCACGGTCGGCGCACGTTCGACCACTACGGCGGTCGCCATGCGTTCCCGGAGTCGCGACTTCCGCTCCCTGCTCGGGAACGCGGGCACAGCCGCCCAGTTCAACGGGCTGAAGTCGGGCGCCGGTCGTCCAGGCGTGTACGTCCAGACTTCCTCCGCGACGCCGTCTTGTGTCTCGACGATCGCGAGGCTGGCCGTTCCGTTCCGCGCAGGGTCTTCGCGGCTCACCCACTCGGAGGCGAGATCGAAGGCGTCGAGGAACTCCGTGAGCCCACTCGCAAGGTCCGCCGGCGGTCCCTCCCCGCGCCGGAGTCTCACCGCGAAGCGTCGTTCGGTCTGCCAGGCCGCATGGCGCGTTTCGTGAGCCATGCCTGTCTCCTTCGTCACCCTGACCTTGCTCTCAAACACCGCCTGACGCCATCGCTTGATTGTGTGATCTTCTTCGCCTGTGCCCGAGCAGCCGACCGACGCCCAGATCGACAAATTGCGCTCGCGCGCCTGGTTCGACAATCCGGCGAATACCGACATGACCGCGCTCTACCTCGAGCGCACGATGAACTACGGCCTGACGCTCGACGAGCTCCAGTCCGGTCGGCCGATCATCGGGATCGCGCAGACCGGCTCCGACATCACGCCGTGCAACCGGCACCACCTCGTGCTCGCCGACCGCGTCCGCGACGGGATCCGCGAGGCCGGCGGGATCGCCTTCGAGTTCCCGATCCATCCGATCCAGGAGACGTGCAAGCGGCCGACGGCGATGCTCGACCGCAACCTGCAGTACCTCTCGCTCGTCGAGATCCTCTACGGCTACCCGATCGACGGCGTCGTGCTGACGACCGGCTGCGACAAGACGACGCCGGCGCAGATCATGGCCGCGGCGACGGTCGACATCCCGGCGATCGTGCTGTCCGGCGGCCCGATGCTGAACGGCTGGTTCAACGGCGAGCGCACGGGCTCCGGAACGATCCTCTGGACGGCGCGCGAGATGATGGCGCGCGGGCGAGATCGACGCGCGGGAGTTCACCGAGCTGGTCGCGTCGTCGGCTCCCTCGGCCGGCCACTGCAACACGATGGGGACCGCCACGACCATGAACTCGCTGGCCGAGGCGCTCGGCATGAGCCTGCCGGGCTGCGCGGCGATTCCCGCTCCGCATCGCGATCGCCAGGAGATGGCGTATCTGACGGGCAAGCGCAGCGTCGAGATCGTGCGGGAGGACCTGAGGCCGTCGCAGGTGCTGACGCGCGCGGCGTTCGAGAACGCGATCGTCGTCAACTCCGCGATCGGCGGCTCGACGAACGCGCCGATCCAGCTGAATGCGATCGCGCGCCACATCGGCGTCGAGCTCGACAACGACGACTGGGAGCGGATCGGCTACGACGTGCCGCTGCTCGTCAACATGCAGCCCGCCGGCGAGTACCTCGGCGAGGAGTACTACCGGGCCGGCGGCGTGCCCGCCGTTGTCGCCGAGCTGATCGCCCTGGGCAAGATCGACAAGACCGCGATCACGATCAACGGCAAGACGCTGTACGAGAACAACGTCGGGAAGTTCACGAGGGACCGCGAGGTGATCAAGGCGCACGACGCGCCGATGAAGAGCCACGCCGGCTTCCTCAATCTCAAGGGCAATCTCTTCGACAGCGCGATCATGAAGACGTCGGTGATCTCGGACGAGTTCCGCGAGCGCTATCTGCGAGAACCCGACGGACCCGAATGCCTTCGAGGGCCGCGCGATGGTCTTCGACGGGCCGGAGGACTACCACGCGCGCATCGACGATCCGGCGCTCGCGCTCGACGAGGACACCGTGCTCGTGATTCGCGGCGTCGGCCCGATCGGCTATCCCGGGCGCGGCCGAGGTCGTCAACATGCGCGCGCCGGACTATCTCCTGAAGCGGGGCATCACGCGAGCTGCCCGTGCATCGGCGACGGGCGCCAGTCGGGCACGTCGGGCAGCCCGTCGATCCTCAACGCCTCGCCGGAGGCGGCGACCGGCGGCGGCCTCGCGCTGCTGCGGACGGGCGATCGCGTGCGCATCGACCTCGACAAGCGCACGGCCGACATCCTCGTCTCCGACGAGGAGCTCGCCGACGCGGCGCGCCGCGCTCGCAGCGGCGGGCGGCTACACGTATCCGGAGAGCCAGACGCCGTGGCAGGAGATCCAGCGCGGCCTCGTCGACGAGCTGTCGGACGGCATGGTGCTGAAGCCGGCGGTCAAGTACCAGCGCATCGCCGAGACCAAGGGCCTACCCCGGGACAACCACTGACAGGACGCTTCAAGTACGCGTACAACTCCTTCTCGTACTACGGGGAGGAGATCGCGCGCTCGATCGAGCGTGTCGCCGCGTGTCGGCTACGACGCGATCGAGCTTGTCGGTGAGCCCGAGCAGTACGACGGAGCGCGTATCCGCGAGCTCGCGGCGGACGCGGGCATTGCCGTCAGCTCCGTCTCCTCGATGTACACCGCCGAGCGCGACCTCTGCTCACCCCGATGCGAACGAGCGCAGGAAAGCCGTCGACTACGTGCGCGCGGTCGCAGACTTCGCCGCTGCGGCGGGAGCGGCGACGATCATCGTCGCGCCGTCGGCGGTGATGAAGACGGCGCCGCTCGCTTCGCGCGCCGACGAGCGGAAGTGGGCGATCGAGAGCATCCGCGAAGGCGGCCAGTACGCAGCGTCGGTCGGCGTCGACGTTTCGCTCGAGCCCTGGAACCGGTACGAGACGTACTTCCTGAACCGGATCGACCAGGCGATCGACCTGCTGCTCGAGACCGGCCTCGAGAACGGCGGCGTCATGGGGGACACGTTCCATATGAACATCGAGGAGGCGTCCATTCCCGACGCGCTTCGCTCGGCGAAGGGCCTCCTCAACCACGTGCATCTCGCCGATTCGAACCGCGCGGTCGCCGGCCGCGGTCACACCGACTTCAAGCCGATCCTGCAGGCGCTGCATCGACATCGACTACGACGGCTACTTGAGCTTCGAGGTCATGGCGCCGTCGGGCGATCCGATGGGAATCCCCGCCGGTGCGGGACCGGCGTCGTTCGACGCCGACACGAAGCAGGCGATCGAGCATCTGAAAGCGATCGAGCGCTCGCTCTAGTCCGGGCTCCCGAGCGCACCAACACGCTCCTCGGCGATCTGCATCGCCTGCCGTGCCGTCAACTCGCCCTTGAGGACTCGCACGATCTCGTCGCCGATGATGTTGCCGACTTCCATGCCGAAGCGGGTGACCGGGCGCTCGCCGCGCGCGAACGCGCGCGACTCGACCGTCGTCTCGACGAGATCAGGGCGGAAGCGGCTCCTGAAGGCTGGGGTCGTCGAGCACGGAGTTCCGTGAGACTTCGACGAAGCCGCTGCTCTGCGCATCCGCGAGCACCTGCTCAGGTGCACACAGAAACTTCGCGAGCTCCCACGCCGCTGCTTTCGATTGCGACAGGGACGGGATCGCGTACGGCGGGCAGTAGAGCCCGACGTGGCGAGTACCGAGCGGGCCGGCCGGCATGAGCGCCGTCTTCGTGCCGTCAGCGACCGCGCCGCCCTCTTCGTAGATCAGCGACGCTTCGTTTGCCGGCTCGATCGTCATTGCCGCGCGACCCGCGGCGTAGCAGGCCACGACAGTCCATGAAGTCCATGGTCGGCGACTCGGGCGGTCCTGCACGCTGAACCAGGTCGACGTAGTGGTCGATCGCCGCGCGCAGCTCGGGCGTGTTGAGCGTCGGCCGCCCTTCGTCGTCGTACCAGCGCGCACCGAACGAGGGACCCCAGGTCGAGCCCGACCATCCAGAAGTTGAGACCGCAGTTCGGCGCGCCGCGAATCGTGATCCCGTAGAAGTCGTCGTTGCCGTCGGCGCGCACCGCTTCCTGAACCTCGACGGCCGCCTGCGTCAGCTCGTCGAGCGTCTCCGGCACCGCGACGCCGTACTTCTCGAAGAGATCGGCGCGGTAGATCAGCACGTTCGACACGTCGCAGTACGGGAGGCCCCAGATGTGTCCGCCGTCGCTCACCGCAGCAAGCGCCTGACTCGTGAAATCGTCGAGCGGATAGTTGTCGCCTGCGATCAGATCGTCGAGCGGCTCGACGTGACCGGCACGGGCCGCCTGGATCAGCAGCAGGTCGTCGACACCGACGAGATCGAACGGCGGATCCTCGCCGGAGAATGCGCGGTCCATCAGCTCCCACATCTCCGGGATCACGGTCAGCGTCACTTCGACGTTGATTCCCGTTTGCTCGGTGAAGCGCGCGGCCGTCGCCGGCAGGTTCTCGAAAACGCCCCAGCCCTCTTGCATCACCCTTACGGTTTCCATCTGGTTCCTCCTTTAGCTCAGAACACTGGAGCGGATGCGTGCATCTGCGCGTTCGAAGACTTCCGGGCGCAGCGAAGTGCCGAGGCCGGGACCCGTCGGGCGGCGAGACCATCCCGTTCTCGATCACGGGCAACGCAGTGACGAGCTCGCCGTACCAGCCGCTCCAGAACGCGCGGACGCTCTCCTGGATCATCGCGTTCGGCAGGTGCATCGACAGGTGCGTCGCCGCCGTGTAGACGACCGGACCCGTGCAGTCGTGCGGGGCGACGGGACGCTCGAAAGCCTCGGCCAGCGCTGCGACCTTACGCGCCTGTGTGACGCCGCCCATCCAGCCGACGTCGAAGACGAGAATCTGGGCGCCACCGCTGGTGATCAAGTCTCGGAAGGACGCGAGTCCGGTGAGCGTCTCCCCGACTGCGAGCGGCGACCTCGTGGCGCGCTGAACCTCGGCGAGCGCGTCGGGGCTCGAAACGCGCACTGGGTCCTCGATCCAGGCCAGGTCGAACTCGTCGAGCGCGCTCGCGATCCGGCACGCCGACGGCACATCCCAGAGCGCATGCAGCTCCGCCATGACGTCGATTGCCGGACCGACTGCGGCACGAATCTTTCTGAACGGCTCGAGCGCGCGATCGAGGTCGGTGTTGCTGATGTCGTGCCCGAGGCTCGCCTCGGCGTAGGGGTCGAACGGCCAGATCTTCATCCCTGTGATGCCCTGCGCGAGGAGGTCGCGGGCCAGCTCGTCCGCTCGGTTGAGGAACGCGTCGAGGTCCTCGTACGGGCCTTCGGCCTCCGCATTCGGCAGACCCCAGTTCATGACGGCCTGCCCGCTCTCGTCGCGGATGTAGCGGTAGCCGGCGCAGGTGTTGTACGTGCGGATCGAATCGCGGCATGCGCCGCCGAGGACACGGTGCAGCGGCTGCCCGGCCGCCTGGCCACAGAGGTCCCAGAGCGCGATGTCGATCGCCGAGGCCGCCCGCATCTCCGCGCCGCTGCCTGCGGTTCCGACGTAGCCCCGCAGGGCGCGCGCGTGCGCTTCGATCCTGCCCGGGTCCTCGCCCAGCAGGTAGCGGGCGACCGTGTGAACGTGCGCTTCGACCGCGTCCGCGAAGAAGAACGTCTCGCCGAGCCCGACGAGTCCCTCGTCGGTATGGACGAGGACGTACAGAAGGCTCGGGAACTCGTCCAGGCGCAGCGTGTCGACGCGCGAGATCTTCACCGGCTCTCCGTCGCGCGATAGACGACATGGCCGTCCGCGTCTCGCCCCGCAGGCTCGGCGCTCCGCTCGGCGTGCCCATGGACGCTGTAGACAAGCTCTTGCGCGAGGCCGGGCTCCCACGGCTCGTCGAGCCGCTCGTTGACGCCCTCGATCAGCTCGCGCAGGGTCAGTCCTTCCGGCGCTTCCGCGAGACAGACGCGAACGAGCTCGTCCACATGCTCGATGTAGGTACGACTCTCGTCAAGAAACGCAGCCACTTCATCGCCGCGTGCCGAGGGCCAGTGGCAACCGTGGAGCTCGCTCGGCGCGAGAGCAGCGATCATGCCGATCGTGTGCAGGGACGGGTCGACGTCGGTGTAGGTCGGGCAAAGCTTGCGCGTCCCGTCGAGCCCCAGGTAGACGGATCCTTGGACGCAGTCGCCGCTGAACAGGGCTCCTGTTCGAGTGTCGTGGAGCGCGAGGTGCCCCGGCGAATGGCCGGGGACGTGGAGCACGCGGAGCTCGAAATTACCGCCGAGGTCGATCGTCTCGCCACCCGCGAAGACGGAGTCCACCGGTCGGGGCGAGCCGCACATCTCGCGCATCCTCGCCGTCGTCGCGTCGTCGTACCCGATGCCATGGTCGAGGCGAAACGCTCCGTAGCGTCGGGCCATGATCGTGTCGGGGTCGGAGACGAGTTCCCGGTCGAGCGCGCCGCACGCAACGGTGAGGTCGGGATTCGCGCTCGTAAGTGCGTGCACCCCGCCCTGATGGTCGAGGTCGGGGTGCGTGATCACGAGCAGGTCGAGGTCGCGAGGGCCGAGGCCGATCGAGTCGAGGTAGGGAAGCACGAACTCTGCAACGGTCGTCGCGCAGCCCGCATCGAGGAGCAGATTCCGCTCGCCGAGAAACAGAAACAGGTATAGCGGCCGGCCTCCGACCTCGGCGTCGATGCGGTGGATGCCGTCGAGAAGCTCCATCACGTCACTCGGCGAATTGGAAGAGGGAGGCGCCGCCGTCGACGAGCAGCACGGAGCCCGTCATGTAGTCGGCGTCGGGAGAGCAGAGAAATGCCGTTGCCTTCGCGACCTGCTCGGCGGTTCCGAACTCGCCGAGCGGAATCACGACCGAGGCTCGGCGCGCGTAGTCGGGATCGCTCTCGTACTGTCGACGCGCCATTCCCGCCATCACGATTCCGGGTGCGACGACGTTGACGCGGATTCCGTGAGGGGCGAGTTCGCGCGCCATCGAGCGCGCGAGCATCCGCACGCCCGCTTTGGAAACGGAGTACGCCGAGATCTCGGGCCATGGGATCTCACCCACCCACGAGCCCGTGAAGATGATCTGTCCGCGCGTTCCGCGCTCGACCATCAGTCGCGCAGCCGCCTGCCCGACGTTGAAGCAGCCGGTCACGTTGATGTCGAGATGCTCTTGCCACTGCGCCTGCGAGACCTCGAGGAACGGCGCCGCGTCGACGATACCGGCGTTGCCGATCGCGACGTCGAGGGGTTCGACTGCGGCAAGGGCGGCGTCGACCGCGACGCGGTCGGTGACATCCACCCGCCGGTAGGAGCATGAGCCTGCAGCGCGGACCGCCTCGATGCCCTCGGACGCATCAGCTTCCGTGACGCGATCGAGCATCGTCACGTGGGCGCCGCGACCGGCGAGCTCGACGGCCATCGCCGAGCCCAGGTCCCCGGCGGCCCCGGTGACGGCGACTCCGAGCCCGTCGAGGTCTCTGCGTTGTGTCTCGGTTGTCATCAAAGTCGCCGCCGGGAACGCGATTGCGGTCCCGGCGGCGCCTCGAGCCTCGAGCTACAGGCCCGGCCGATGTGCGGCCTCGGCCGCCGTCTCGGCGCGCAGTTCGATGGACTCGCCCGCCCGGAGCATCCAGCCGTCGTTCCCGGTCTGGCGCGCATAGAACAGGATTGCCACTCCGACGACCGCCCAGATGATCACGATCAGCGGGCTGTAGTCGAACGCGTTCTTCGGGTTGAACGGATGCAGCGTCTCGACGTTCTTCCAGAAGACCCAGGCCAGCGCGATCGTGGTCAGGATCGGGATCACGGCGTGCAGCCAGATGTTGAACTCGGCCTTCCGCTCGCGCCCGTAGAAGAGCATCGCCCCGATGTTGCCCATGCAGTAGACGATGATCAGGCCGAGCGTCTGCATGATCCCGATCATCCCGAACGTCGTCACCGGGCCGAGCCAGGAGCCGAGCCCGACTCCGATCGCGAGCGTGACGGCGGTCAGGAACCAGATCGCGTTCCACGGCGTCTTGTAGCGCGGGTGCACCTTCGCCAGGATCGGCGGCAGCGCTTTCACCCGCCCCATGTCGAAGAGGACGCGCGTCGTCGCGTTCTGGATCGCGATGCAGACCGCGAGCCCGGAGTTGACCGCTGCGATGAGGATGACGATCCAGGCTCCGCCCCAGAGCCGCCGGCCGAGGTCGAAGATCTGGCTGGAGCTCGTGAAGGTCTTGACGTGGTTCGTCCCCTCGCCGACGAGGACTCCCCAGTTGACGAACATGTAGAAGACCGCGACGAGGATCGTCGAGCCGACGATCGCGAGCGGCAGGTTGCGTTTCGGGTTCTCGGTTTCCTCGCCGAGCGGCGCTACCGACTCGAAGCCCGACAGGGCGAGGATCGTGAAGACGATCCCGAGATACAAGCCGTTGCCGCTCGGGATGTTGCCCGGATTGAACGACTTGAAGTTGAAGCCGCCCGAGCCCGGCGACACGAGGCCGGAGATCATCAGCGCGACGAAGACGCCGACCTCGACCGCCGAGAGCGTGAGCATGACCTTCACCGAGAGCGCAAGCCCGAACAGGGTGAACACCGTCACAGCAAGGACGAGGATCGCGAACCAGATCCCCCAGGGAATGTTCCAGCCGTACTGCGACTTCAGCGTGTCCGCGATCAGCGAGCCCGTGAACGCGCAGACGACGCCGATCGCGACCGGGTCGTAGAGGAAGTACAACCAGGTCGTGAGCCAGCCGAAGCGAGGGCCGATCGTGCGGCTGATGTAGAGGAAGTAGCCGCCCGCGCCGGTGAACTGCTTGGCGAGCTGCGTCAGAACGACTGCGACGCCGAGACAGATGATGCCGCCGAGCAGGTAGGCGATCGGCGCCGTCACACCGGCGAAGCTGACGATGAAGGTGAGGCCCAGCAGGACGTTGAGGCCCGGTGCGATGTGCGTGACCGCCTGGACCATGTTGCCCCAGAAGCCGATCGCTCCCGCCTGGAGTTCGGTGTCCGCGACAACTGCGTCGCCCGGTGCCCCCATGAGTGGGGGCGCTGCTGCGTCAGAGCTCATTGCCCAGCCCTCCTAGCTAGTTGCCCGTCTCGCCGCAGCTCGACGGGTTTTGTCCAGACCTCCGTCACCGTAAGCAGGTGCGCGCGCATCGCCTGGCGGGCCGTCTCCGGCTCGCGGGCCACCAGCGCCTCGTAGATCAGCCGGTGGGCGACGGTCGTCTCCGGCATCGCATTGATCAGGTTCGTGATGCGCCGGCTCACGCGCAGGAGCTCGCGCACCGAGTCGAGCACGAAGGCGAGCACGACGTTTCCCGAGGCCGACGCGATCTCGCTGTGGAAGTCGACGTCGACTTCGAGATACGCATCGGGATCCTCCTCCAGCTCTTCCATCCGCTCGACTGCGTGCCGCATCCGCCCGAGCTGTTCCTCGGTCGCCATCAGCGCAGCGCGGGCGGCAATCTCGGGCTCGAGCAGCATCCGCAGGTCGTGCAGGTCGCCGAGCGTCTGGCGCACGCCTTCAGGGTCGTCGTTGAGCTCGAGGAGCAGCGGATCGAGGTGGTTCCACTCGGAGACGGGCCGGATCTCCATCCGGCGCCCGTGGCGGACGGTGACGAGGCCGCGGGAGGCGAGTGCACCGATCACCTCGCGTGCGGTCGTCTTCGAGACGCCGAACTCGGCGCAGATGTCCTGCTCGGTCGGCGCCACGTCGGTGACGCCGATGTCGCCGTTCACGATCCGGCCGGCGAGCACGCGGGTCACCTGGTCGCTCAGCTTCAGCGACTGGACACGGGTGGTGGTCATCGTTGCCAAGGTTGTATGGTCATCGGGTGACCTGACGGCGACCGTACGCCGCAGGTCGTTGAGTGTCAAGATCCCCCGCGATTGAAGGAGGCGCCGTGACGCGATCGATCGAGTTGGCCGACATCGGCATGCCCCCGCTCGACGTCGCGGAGACGCTGCCGTCCGTTGCAGCCGGCGAGTTCGAGGCGCGAATCGCGGCGCTCCTTGCCGCGGTCGATGTCGATCAGGTCGTCGTGTACGGCGACCGCGAGCACGCGGCGAGCCTCGTCTTCCTCTGCAACCTCGATCCGCGCTTCGAGGAGGTTCTGCTCGTGCTCGGGCGAGGGCGGCGGACACTGCTCCTCGGTAAGGAGGACATCGGCTACCTCCCCATCGTTCCGGTCGAGATCGACGTCATCTTGTGCCCGTCCCTCAGCCTGATGGGCATCGATCGCAGCAGCGGGCCGACCGTGGATGCAGGCGCTGCGCGAGGCCGGCATCAGCGCCGGCGACCGGATCGGGGTCGTCGGCTGGAAGACCGTGGCGCCGGAAGAGACGAGCGGGACGTTCGCACCGATCTTTGCGCCGGCATTCATGGTCGACACGCTGCGCGAGATCGCCGGTAGCCCGGAGCTCGTGGTCGATGTGACCTCGGCGCTGACGAGCCCGCGCTCAGGTCTCCGCTCGTTCTGCTCCGCAGATCAGATTGCCGTGTTCGAGTGGGGCGCATCGCGGTGCTCCGAGTACGTGATGCAGGTCCTGCGGGCCGCGCAGCCGGGTGTGAGCGAACGCGACGCGTTCCGCGGGGTTCCGTGGGGCGGCGAGCCGCTCAGCTATCACCCGGTCTTCTCGTCGGGCACCGACGTTGCGGTTGGTCTCCGGAGCCCGTCGTCGCGGCTGCTCGAGGAGGGCGACGCCGCCATTGTCGGGATTGGCCTCTGGGGTGGGAACTGTGCCCGTGGTGGTGTCGTCGCTGCGTCCGAGTCCCGTTTGGGACCGCAGAGCGACGGCTATCTCGAACGGCTGGCCGTGCCCTACTGGCGCGCGATGGCGACGTGGTACGAGAGCCTCCAGGTCGGCGCTCCCGGTGGCGACATCTTCGAGACGATCACGCAGCTGCTCGACGGAGAGGCGTTCGCCTCATCGCTCAATCCCGGTCACCTGATCCACTACGAAGAGTGGCTCGACTCGCCGATCCGCGCCGGATCCACCGACCCGATTGCGAGTGGCATGGTCATCCAGAGCGACATCATCCCGACGGGGATCCGTCCTGGTTGGACGGCGAACTGCGAGGACACGATCGCGATCGGGGACGCAGGGCTTCGGGACGAGATCGCGTCGCGACACCCCGAGCTGTGGTCTCGGATCACGGCGCGCCGAGCGTTCATGCGAGACCGCCTCGGCATCGAGGTGCGAGACGAGGTTCTGCCCCTCACGCCGACGCCTGCGTACTTCCCGCCGTTTTGGCTCGACCTCGACCGGGCTCTTGCGTACGCGTGAACGCTCTTGCGGGAAAGTCGGTTCTCGTTACGGGCGCCGCGCGCGGGATCGGCGCAGCGATCGCCGAGGTCGTTGTCGACGAGGGTGGTTCCGCCGCACTGCTGGATATCGATCCTGCCGGCTCCGAGACCGCGGCCCGGCTTGCCGATCGCGGCGGCACCGCGCATTTCTTTCCGTGCGATGTGCGTTCGCTCGACGAAGTCCAGCGTGCAGTCGCTGAAGCGTTGGATGTGCTTGGTGGTCTCGACGGCCTCGTCAACAACGCGGGCATCAATGCGTACTTCGATGCGGTCGCGATGACCGAAGCGGATTGGGACTCCGTGTTCGCAGTCGATCTCAAGGCCGCGTGGATGCTCGCCAAAGCCACGCTGCCAAGGCTGCTCGAGCGGCGAGGCGCGATCGTGAACATCAGCTCGATCCAGGCGCGCATGACGCTGCGCGGCTTCTTTCCCTACGCGGCCGCAAAGGCCGGTCTCGAAGGTCTCACCCGTTCGCTCGCGCTCGAGTACGCACCGTTGGGTGTGCGCGCCAACGCGGTTGCGCCCGGCTATACGGACACGCATCTCGTGCAGGAGTGGCTTGGCCTCCAGGACGACCGCGAGGCAACCCTCGCAAGTGTGCTCAGGAACATTCCGCTCGGGCGAATGGCCACGCCGCGTGAGATCGGCAACGTTGTCGTCTTCCTACTCAGTGACCAGGCTTCGGCGATCACCGGCGCAACGATCGCGGTCGATTGCGGGATCGGCGCACGGTTCGCGACGTGACATCTCACGACAACCTCCGCCGGCGTTTCGGCGCCGTGTACAGCGCCGCTCTGACCGACGTGCTCGATGGTCTCGGTCGCCGCCACCAGACGCTGCCGCCGGAAGTCGTGCCGCTCGAGCCCGGCGCGCGCGTTGTCGGGCCGGCGTTCGCGGTTGAAGGGCGGACGAATCATTCGATCGACCCCGAGGTGTCGATTCGCCGGATTCTCGAGATGCTTGGCGCAGTGCCCGCCGGCCACGTTGCCGTGTACGAGCCGGGTGACGCGACGTGCGCGCACTTCGGCGAGCTTTCGGCGACGTCGCTGCAGGTGCATGGCGTCGCAGGCGTCGTGATCAACGGCGGGTGTAGAGATGTCGACCTGGTACGGCAGTCGGGTCTGCCCGTCTTCGCGCGCTACCGCACACCTCAGGACGCGGTCTCGCGCTGGGAGGTGCTGGAGTGGGGGCACACGATCGAGATCGCGGGAGTCACCGTCGCGACCGGCGACTACGTCGTCGGTGACGCCGACGGTGTCGCAGTGATTCCACAGGACCTGATCGAAGCGGTGCTCGAGGAGGCCGAGGCGCTCGTGGGAACCGAGAACCTGATCCGCGCTGCGGTTCGCGACGGGCTGAAGCCGCTTGCCGCATACGAGCAGTTCGGGAAGTTCTGACTGCGATACTCCACCGCGATGCGCGTTGTGCAGGTATCCGAGGCTGGTGGTCAGCTCGAGCTTCACGAACGAGCGACTCCGGAACCCGCGCCAGGGCAAGTTCGTGTCGAGGTCCAGGCATGCGGTGTCTGCCACAGCGACTCGTACGCGAAGGAAGGGCACTTCCCCGGTGTGACGTTCCCGGTTGTGCCCGGCCACGAGGTTGCAGGCGTCGTCGACGCAATCGGTGAAGGCGTTGACGGCTGGAAGGTGGGCGAGCGAGTCGGCGTCGGCTGGTTCGGCGGCAATTGCGGCTATTGCGAGCCCTGCCGGCGTGGCGACTTGGTCAACTGTCAGAACAAGCCGATTCCGGGCGTGACCGCGGACGGCGGCTACGCCGATTACCTCGTCTGCCGTGCCGGGGCTCTGGCGCGGATCCCAGATGATCTTCCTCCGGAGGAAGCGGCGCCGTTGATGTGCGCCGGCGTCACGACGTTCAACGCGCTGCGGCGCAGCAGCACGCGCGCAGGCGGACTGGTCGCGGTTCTGGGCATCGGCGGCCTCGGCCATCTTGGCGTCCAGTTCGCCGTTCGGCTCGGGTTCGAGACCGTTGCGATCGCGCGAGGCAAGGAGAAAGAGGAGCTTGCGGGCCAGCTTGGCGCGCACCACTACATCGACAGCGAGTCCGAGGACGTCGCAGCCACGCTCCTGCGGCTCGGCGGTGCGGCCGCGATTCTCGCAACGGTCACGAGTGCCAGCGCGATGACCGCGGCTTTCGGCGGTCTCGGTACGCGCGGGAAGATGATCGTCGTGGGAGCGAGCGGCGAGCCGGTGGCGGTATCGCCCGGACAGCTGATCGGCGGCAACCGCTCCATTCACGGCCACGCATCGGGCACGTCGATGGACTCACAGGACACGCTTGCCTTCAGCGCGCTCACCGCGGTGCGGCCGATGATCGAGACAGTGCCGCTCGAGCAGGCAGCAGACGCCTACGAGCGCATGATCACCAACAACGCTCGCTTCCGGATGGTGCTCCTCACGGGTCGATGAGTTTTCGCCGGTGCGGCGGTCTGAGTGAGGACACGCCTAGAAGAGGAGGACGAGGCTTGAACGAGATAACGCCCATGCCTGTGGTTCGACACCGAAGGGGAGGACGCCGCGACGCTCTATACGTCCGTGTTCCCGAACTCGAAGATCCTGGGCATCTCCCGCTATGGCTCGGCCGGTCCCCGTCCCGAGGGAACCGTCATGACCGTGAGCTTCGAGCTCGGAGGCCAGAAGTTCCTGGCGCTGAACGGCGGGCCCAACTACTCGTTCAGCGAGGCGATCTCGTTCCAGGTCAGCTGCAAGAACCAGGACGAAGTGGACCATTTCTGGAGCAAGCTCTCCGACGGCGGAGAGGAGGGTCCGTGCGGCTGGCTCAAGGACAGGTTCGGCGTCTCGTGGCAGATCGTCCCGACCGCCCTCCCCGAGTTGCTGGGCAATCCTGACCCGGAGAAGGCGCAGCGGGCGATGCACGCGATGCTGCAGATGAGCAAGATCGAGATCGACGTGCTCGAGCGCGCGGCCGAAGCGGCCTAGCGATTGGAGGCTCGTTGCAAGTCTTGCAGTGACTTGCATATAGTTTTTGCAGCGTGGCGCGAAATCTTGCAGACGTAGCGAAGCAGGCCGGTGTCAGCGAGGCGACGGTCAGCCGCGTCCTGAACGGCAAGCCCGGCATCTCGGATGCGACCCGCGCGGCCGTGCTCACCGCGCTCGACGTGATCGGCTACGAGCGGCCGACGCATCTGCGGGTGCGGCGCGCGCGCATGGTCGGGCTCGTGCGTGCCCGAGCTGCAGAACCCGATCTTCCCGGCTCTCGCCGAGGTGGTCGGCGGCGCGCTCGCCCAGCGCGGGTTCAACGCCGTGCTGTGCACCCGGACCGGAAGCATGTCCGAGGCCGAGTACGTCGAGATGCTCCTCGAGCGACAGGTGTCGGGCATGGTGTTCGCCGGCGGCCAGTACGCCGAGGCCGACGCGCCGCACGAGCACTACGCGCGCCTGCTGAAGCTGCGGCTGCCGGTCGTGCTCGTCAACGCGGCCGCCGAGCACCTCGACTTTCCCGCGCGTCTCGACCGACGACGCGGTCGCGATGGAGCAGGCCTACGGCCACCTCGCCTCGCTCGGCCACGAGCGGATCGGGCTCATCCTCGGGCCCGCCGACCACGTGCCGTCGCGGCGCAAGCTCGCGGCGTTCGAGGCCGCGGTGCTCAGAACGACGGGAGCCGCGCTCGCCGCCGAGCTCGTCGAGCGCACGATGTTCTCGCTCGAGGGCGGCCATGCCGCCGCAACCCGGCTGATCAGGCACGGCGTCACCGGCATCGTCTGCGCGAGCGACCCGCTCGCGCTCGGCGCGATCCGGGCCGCGCGGCGCGCCGGGCTCTCCGGTCCCGGCCGACGTCTCGGTCGTCGGCTACGACGACTCGGCCTTCATGAGCTGCACCGACCCGCCGCTGACCACCGTTCGCCAGCCGATCGAGGCGATCGGCCGGGCCGCGGTCGCGATGCTGGCGGGCCAGATCGAGGGCGCGGCCGTCTCGGCCGAGGAGCTCTTCTTCGAGCCCGAGATCGTCGCCCGCGGCTCGACCGCGCCGCGCCGTCAGCTCGCCGTCGACGCTGCCCGAGCAGCAGCTCGCCGGCACTGGCGCATCGCGTGCAGCGATCCTGCATGCAGATAGTCGAAACATGCAAGTTTTGTCGACTCTTGCATTCGATTGTCAGATGTGCGATGTCTCGCCGCGTGACGCACGCGGAACCGACGGCGACGGCGCCGCAGACCGAGCCCGCATGGTCGAGCCGCCCGGCGCGACGCGCCGTGGTGGCGCGACGCCGTCGTCTACCAGGTCTACGTCCGGAGCTTCGCCGACGCGAACGGCGACGGGATCGGCGACCTGGCCGGCGTCTCGAGCGCGGCTGCCGTACCTGCGCGACCTCGGCGTCGACGCCCTCTGGTTCAACCCCTGGTACCCGTCGCCGATGGCCGACACCGGCTACGACATCGCCGACTACCGGTCGATCGATCCCGCGTTCGGCACCC
Source organism: uncultured Actinomycetes bacterium (assembly GCA_963707525.1). Classification (GTDB taxonomy): domain Bacteria; phylum Actinomycetota; class Thermoleophilia; order Gaiellales; family Gaiellaceae; genus Palsa-739. The sequence goes on from CAVPQJ010000003.1 coordinate 540,952, forward strand.
TCGAGGAGGCCGAGCAGCTGATCGCCGAGGCGCGCGCGCTCGGGATCCGCACGATCGTCGACATCGTCCCGAACCACGTCTCCGACCAGCACCCGTGGTTCCGCGCGGCGCTGGCCTCGCCGGCCGGGTCGCCCGAGCGGGAGCGCTTCTGGTTCCGGCCCGGCACGGGCGCCGACGGCGAGCTGCCGCCGAACGGCTGGCAGTCGATCTTCGGCGGCTCGGCCTGGACGCGGACCGCGGACGCGACGGGCGCGCCCGGCGAGTGGTACCTCCACCTGTTCGCGCCCGAGCAGCCCGACCTCAACTGGACGCACCCGGACGTGTGGGCCGAGCACGAGGACGTCCTTCGCTTCTGGTTCGACCGCGGCGTCGCCGGCGTCCGGATCGACTCGGCGGCGCTGCTCGTCAAGGACCCGGCGCTGGCCGAGGAGACGCCGGAGAGCGCGCCCGGCGAGCACCCGTTCATCGACCGGGACCAGCTGCACGAGATCTACCGCCGCTGGCGCGCGATCGCCGACAGCTACGCCGAGCCGCGCGTGCTCGTCGGCGAGGTCTGGCTGCCCGACGCCGAGCGGTTCGCGCGCTACCTGCGCCCGGACGAGCTGCACACCGCCTTCAACTTCGACTTCCTCGCGTGCCCGTGGGAGCCCGGCCCGATGCGCGCGTCGATCGACGTCGGCGCTCGCCGCGCACGCCCCGGTCGACGCGCCGGCGACCTGGGTGCTCTCGAACCACGACGTCACGCGGCCGGTCACGCGCTACGGCCGCGCCGACACGTCGTTCGCGTTCGAGTCGAAGCGCGACGGGCACGCCGACCGACCTGCGAGCGCGGCACCCGGCGCGCCCGGGCCGCCGCGCTGCTCGCGATGGCGCTGCCCGGCTCGATGTACGTCTACCAGGGCGAGGAGCTCGGCCTGCCCGAGGTCGAGGACATCCCGTCCGAGCGCCGCCAGGACCCGATGTGGCATCCGCTCCGGCGGCGTCGACCCCGGCCGCGACGGCTGCCGCGTCCCGCTGCCCTGGGCGGGCGACCGGCCGCCGTACGGCTTCAGCGCCGACGGGGCCGACCGGCCCTGGCTCGACCAGCCCGACGACTGGGCGCCGCTCACCGTCGCGGCGCAGTCCGACGGACCGGCGCTCGATGCTCACCCTCTACCGCGCCGGCCTGCGGCTCCGCCGCGACCGCGCCGTGGGCTCGGCGACGGCGACCTGCGCTGGCTCCCGTCCGCCGACTCCGTCCTCGCCTTCGCGCGCGGCGAGCGACTTCGCCTGCCTCGTCAACTTCGGCCCGGACCCGGTCGAGCTGCCGGCCGGCGCCGACGTCCTGCATCGCCAGCGACGAGCTCGAAGGAGGTGCGCTTCCGCAGGACACCACGGTCTGGCTCCGCCAGGCGAACGGCTCAGGCATCCGCCGATCGAGGTCAACACCGACCGGCATCGGACATCGACCCGGTGCTCAGGAAAGGAGTAGGACGATGAAGTCCACCCGCATGGCCACGACCGCTCGCCGTCACCGTGGCGAGCCTGCTGCGCTGTGTGCGCCAGCTCGATCTCGAGCGCGGCGAGCCGGCGCAAGTCGGTCACGATCAGCGTCGCGTCGCTGATCCCGGGCAGCACGCACGGCGGCGATCGCAGCAGTTCAACAACCAGGTCACGGAGTTCGAGAAGGCGAACCCGACGATCAAGGTCAAGTCGGTCGAGTACCAGTGGACCGGGCCCGACGTTCGCCGCGAAGCTCGCCGCCGGCACGCTGCCGACGGTCTTCACGGTGCCGTTCACCGACGCCCGCACGCTCGGCGACAACGGCCAGCTCGCCGACCTGACCGCCGCAGGTCAAGGCGCTGCCGTACTTCTCGAAGTACAACCCGGCGGTCATCGCCGAAGGCACGACGTCGAAGGGCAAGATCGTCGCGCTGCCGACGGCCGCGTACGCGCAGGCGCTGCACTACAACCGCAAGCTCTTCACGCAGGCCGGCCTCGACCCGAACAAGCCGCCGACGACGTGGGCGCAGGTCGCAGGCCGACGCCAAGCAGATCGCCGCGAAGACCGGCAAGGCCGGCTACGTCGAGATGGGCAAGGACGACAACACCGCCGGCTGGATCCTGACGACGCTCGTCTACGCGCTCGGCGGCCGGATGGAGACCGGCACCGGCACGAGCGCGAAGGCGACGCTCGAACAACCCGCAGACCGTCACGGCGCTGAACATGCTGAAGAAGATGCGCTGGACGGACAACTCGATGGGCTCCAACTTCGACTACGGCTGGAGCGACATCAACCAGGCGTTCGCCGCCGGCAAGGTCGGCATGTACATCAGCGGCTCGGACGTCTACACGAACCTCGTGCCAGGCCAGCAACATCGACCCGAGCATCTACGGCGTCGCGACGATCCCGCTCGCGAAGAACACGACCGCCGGCGTCCTCGGCGGCGGCACGCTCGCCGCGGTGCGGCCGGACGCGAACGCGGCCGCACGAAGGCCGCGGCGGTCAAGTGGATCGACTTCTTCTACGAGCAGCCGCTGATCAACAAGGCGCAGGCGATCCGCAACGCGAAGACGCTCGTCGCGTCGAAGCAGCCGGTCGGCGTCCCGGCGCTGCCGATCTTCAACAAGGCGCAGTACGACCTCGCCAACACCTGGATCAAGCCGTACATCAACGTGCCGCAGGCGCAGATGAAGCCGTTCACGACCGGCATCTTCAACCAGAAGCTGATCCCGGAGCCCGCGGCATCGACGCAGAGCGTCTACCACTCGCTCGACGCGGTCGTCGAGGCGGTCCTGACCGACAAGAACGCCAACATCCCGCAGCTGCTGCAGCAGGCGAACAGCGCCGCCCAGGCCGCTGATCACGCAAGGGAAGTAGCTGCCTCGAGCTCGGCGGGCGGCCGGGAGCCGAGTCATCGGTCTCCCGGCCGCCGCGTGACCGACGCCGATGGAGGCTGCAGTCGACCGCGACGCGAGTGACGCGTACGCGTGACCGATGAGCACGCGCGAAGCCGACCCGAGTCGCAGCGCCGCGCCCGGCGCACGCCGGTCACGTGGGTGCGCGGCGGCGGCCTGACGACGCTGCTCTTCCTGCTGCCGATGCTGCTCATCTTCGGGGCGTTCTCGTGGTACCCGATCGTGCGCACGGTGATCATGTCGCTCCAGCACACGAACCTCGTGCAGCCGGCGACCTGGGTCGGGCTCGACAACTTCCGCACGGTGCTCGCACGACCCGCTGCTGCCGATCGCGGTCAAGAACACCGCTCGAGTTCGCCGCTGCTCGCGCTGATCTTCGGCTACCCGATCCCGCTCGTCGCCGCGGTGCTGATGAGCGAGGTCCGCGCGCTTCCGCGGCCTCTACAGCGCGCTCGCCTACCTGCCGGTCGTGATCCCGCCGGTCGTCGCCGTGCTGCTCTGGAAGACGTTCTACGACGCGAGCCCGACCGGCGTCTTCAACACGATCCTCGGCTGGGTCGACCTCGGGCCCGTACCCGTGGCTGCAGTCGCAGCAGACCGCGCATGCCGTCGCTCGTGCTCGAGTCGACCTGGGCCAACGCCGGCGCCACGGTGATCATCTATCTCGCCGCGCTGACCGGCGTGAACCGCGAGCTGTACGAGGCCGCCTCGGTCGACGGCGCCGTCGCTCTGGCGCAAGGTCTGGCACATCACGCTGCCGCAGCTGCGCGGCGTGCTGCTGCGTGACGATGATCCTGCAGATCATCGGGACGGCGCAGGTCTTCCTCGAGCCGTACCTGTTCACCTCGGGCGGCCCGACCAACTCGACGCTCACGGTGCTGCTGCTGATCTACAACTACGCGTTCGGCAACTCGCTCGGCGGCGACTACGGCAGCGCGACGGCGCTCAGCCTGATGCTCGCCGGCTTCCTCGCGGTCTTCTCGCTCGTCTACCTGCGGGCGACGCGCTCGTGGAGCACGACGTGATCGCGCCTCCGGCGCCGCGCGCCGAGCCGCGACCGCAGCGGCGACGCCGCATGCTCGTCTCGCCGGCCGACTGGCGCCGCCCCAGCGTCGCGCTGGGGCGTCGGCGCGCGCGCAGGCGCTCCTGCTCGTCCTGCTGGTCGTCATCGGGCTCGGCCCGATGCTCTGGCTCGCGAAGTCGGCGATCACGCCGACGAACGACACGATCACCCACCCGATGGCGCTCTTCCCGCACGGCGCCGCCTGGAGCAACCTGCGCGAGGCCTGGTCGAACGTCGACGTCGGCCGCTACTTCTGGAACACGGTCGTCCTCGCGATCGGCTCGTGGCTCGTCGCAGATCGTCGTCGCGACGACCGGCGGGCTTCGCGCTCTCGGTGCTGCGGCCGAAGTACGCGCAGCGTCATCACGGGCTCGCTGCTGACGACGCTCTTCGTCCCCGCGGTCGTGCTGCTCGTGCCGCTCTACATCGAGATCGTGCACCCGCCGCTGATCCACCACTCGTTCATCGACAGCTACTGGGCGATCTGGCTGCCGGCCGGCGCGAGCGCGTTCAACGTCGTGCTCGTGAAGCGGTTCTTCGACAACCTGCCGCGCGAGATCTTCGAGGCGGCGCGGATCGACGGCGCCGGGCCGTTCCGCCTCTTCTGGTCGATCGTGCTGCCGATGTCGCGGCCGATCCTCGGCGTCGTCTCGGTCTTCGCGATCCTCGCCTCGTGGAAGGACTTCCTCTGGCCGCTGCTCGTGCTCACGAACCCGGACAAGCAGCCGCTCTCGGTGCGGCTGCCGACGATCCAGGCGCAGACCGAGCTCGGCGTCTTCCTGGCGGCGATGTTCATCGCCTGCGCTCGTCCCGATCGTCGGCTTCCTGATCTTCCAGCGCTCGTTCCTGCGCGGCTCGGGCCTCGGCGGCGCGATCAAGGGCTGATGCGACGTGGCTGCCATCGAGTTCGACAGGACGTCTCGAAGGTCTATCCCGACGGGACCCGCGCCGTCGACGTCGCTCGACCTGACGATCGACGAGGGCGAGTTCATGGTCTTCGTCGGCCCGTCCGGCTGCGGCAAGACGACGGCGCTTCGCATGGTCGCCGGCCTCGAGGAGATCAGCGACGGCGACGATCCTGATCGGCGACCGCGTCGTCAACGAGATCTCGCCGAAGGATCGCGACATCGCGATGGTCTTCCAGAACTACGCGCTCTACCCGCACATGACCGTCGCGCAGAACCTCGCCTTCGGGCTCAAGCTGCGCAAGCTCGAGCAAGGCCGAGGTCCGACGCCGGGTCCGTCGACGGCCGCGGCAACGCTCGGACCTCGAGGACTACCTCGAGCGCAAGCCGCGGTGCGCTCTCGGGCGGGCAGCGGCAGCGGGTCGCGATGGGCCGGGCGATCGTCCGCGAGCCGCGCGCGTTCCTGATGGACGAGCCGCTCTCGAACCTCGACGCCGCAGCTGCGCGTGCAGATGCGGGCCGAGATCCAGAAGCTCCAGCGCACGCTCGGCGTCACCACGATCTACGTCACGCACGACCAGACCGAGGCGATGACGATGGGCGACCGGATCGCCGTGATGCGCGACGGCGCGCTGCAGCAGGTCGGACACGCCCGAGCAGCGTCTATCGCTGGCCCGCGAACCGTGTTCGTCGCCGGCTTCATCGGCTCGCCCGTCGATGAACATGGTCAGCGCGCCGGCTGACTCGCGCGGACGGCGATGCTGAGTCGTCAGCTTCGGCGAGCAACAGCCTCGCGATCGACGACGACGTCGCTCGCCGAGCATCCGGCGCTTCGCGCGTACGAGGGCGGCGAGGTCATCCTCGGCATCCGGCCCGAGGACATCGAGGACGCTGCGTTCGTCATCGAGGCGCCGCCCGAGCGCACGATCGTGACCGTCTGCACGCCTGAGGGAAGCGCTCGGCTCGGAAGTGCTCGTCCACTTCCCGCTTGGGCGAAATGCCGACTCGACCTTCGTTGCGCGCGTCGATCCGCAGACGACCGCGCGCGAAGGGGAGCAACTGAATCTCGTCGTCGACACACGCCGGCTGCACTTCTTCGAGCCTGAGAGCGGCCGCGCTATCTACGTTTGATTTAGGCGCCGAGTCGACTCGTCACGAGGCTGATGAGTTCTTCCGTGTGCGGCACGGGGATTGCGTGGCGACTACTCCCACGGACGATTGGTCCCGCGATGGCGTCAAGCTCCGGTTCGCGGCCACCAGCCACGTCCTTTTGCATCGAGCTGCGCATCTCGCTCGGTGCGGCTTGCTGAAGGGCGAAGAGAGCGGCTTCGTCGATTTGGGCTCCCTCGGCTCTGCCGATCGCAAGCGCCTCTTCCCGACAACCGTTGTAGCGCGTGTCATCGCGAACGGCCCCGAGAGGAGCGTCAAGCGCAGTCGTGGCGAGCGCGATCGGTGCAAGGAAGGCGAGCTTGTCCCAAAGCAGAGAGCGCTCGTCGTCGCGAACGCGACAGTCGATTCCGGCGTCGCGGAGCTCGGACGCGACCGGTTCGGCACCGCCGAGATCGACGCGCAGGAATGGCGACGTCTGGCGGATGCGATCCACCGTCAGACGTTCCGACTCGACCCGGATCGCCCCCGCCACGACGGTCCGATAACGGTCGCGGAGCCGAGCGACGTGGTCAACGCCGTTCATGAGCGGAATCACCGTCGCACCGTCGACGCGCTCTGCTGGTGCGAGCGCGAGCGCGCCTTCGAGCTGTGTCGCTTTCGTGGCGATCCAGAGGACGTCGACATCTCGGTCGAGCGTGGACGCCGCGGGGACGTTGACGTCGAAGTCTCCAAGAACGACGCTCTCCAGGCTCAGCCGGCCGCCGTACCCTGCGAGCGTCTCGGGGCGGAGGAGCACAACGCAAGGCGAGCCCTCTCTCGCAAGCGCTGCCGCGAGCAGACCGCCGATCCCTCCCATGCCGAGGAACGCATGGCGCACTACCGGTCGTCTCCAACGGGGTCCAGTGGCTCCGTTGAGCCTGTCGGGCGCCACTGGACCGGGTGCCGCTCGCGCGTGTCGACCGTGAGCGTGAAGAGGTCGGGCCGGCTGTAGTGGCCCGCGGCGTCGAAGTCGTACCGGCCCCGCGTGACCTCGGCGAGGTCGATCTCGGCGACGAGCAGGCCTTCTTCATCATGCAGCGGTCCCGCGAGCACCTCACCGAACGGATTGACGATCACGCTTCCCCCACGACACACGATGACGTCGTGGTCGTCGAAGTCGGTGGCAAAGTCAGGCGAAAGATCTCTGTACCCGCGCGACATGATTGGCGGCTAGGACGTAGCACCGGCCCTCCACTGCAATGTGGCGGAGAGTCGAAAGGTGCACTTCACGCGCATCCGCGGTCGGAGCGCACCAGATCTCAACGCCTTGCGCGTAGAAGTTCATCCGCAGCGCCGGCATCAAGTTCTCCCAGCAGATCGCAGTCGCGACCTTCCCGAGTTTCGTCGGCACAACGCGCAACGTCGAGCCGTCGCCTTGCGCCCAGACCAACCGCTCGCTCCCCGTCGGCATGACCTTGCGCCGAAGACCCACAACCTGCCCCTCGTCGTTGATCGTTACCGTCGCGCAATACAGCGTCGTATCGACCCGCTCGATCAGACCGACGACCAGATGCAGGCCGTTCTCTCGGGCGATGTCGCCCAAACGGTCGACTTCCGATCCAGGCACCGTGATCGCGTTGCGGCTGTAGGCGAGAAACTCATCCCGGCCTGCGGAGCTCCGCTCCCCGACCGCCGCCCCGAACGCCGCACCCCGCGGGTACCCACCGAGCAGCGCTTCGGGAAACACGACGAGCTTCGCCCCCTCCGAGCTCGCGCGACGCGAGACAACCGCCACCTCCTCGACCGCGTCCGCGGTCCGCGACATCGCCCTCACTTGAGCGACTGCGGCCAAGAAACTCACTGGTGGAACATACGCAACGCGCGGGGGCAACACCAAGCCCGGCGCCGGCGCGCGACAGGCTCGGCGTCGTGAGAGGATCGTCCCGAAATGCCGTACGCGGAACGCGAGGGGCTGAGACTGTATTACGAGCGGGACGGAAGCAGCGGACGTTCGCGACTCTTCCTCAGACGTGAGCGAGCACGCGATCGAGTGGCCGAGGGACTCGCGTGAGATCGAGCGCATCGACCAGCAGGCGTGCGTACCGGATCTTGCGACGGGCGCCGCTGCCCAGGAAGCGTCGAAGCTGCTCTTCCGTGCTCCGCTCTTGCCATGCAGCCTGCTTCTGGAGCGTGCGGAACGACCGGAGGTCGCCCTGTGCGTCCACGACGCGCTCGACGGCAGCTGCGCCGAGAGACCGGATCAGCTCATCTTCGAGGTCCGCGACACATACGTAGAAACCGAGTCGTTCCATCTCGGCGCGAGTGAGATTGACGCCCAGGCCGGCGCGCTCGAGGCCGCGCTCGAAGTCGCTCTCCTCCCCGGCGTCGCACAGACCGGCCAGTTCGAGGTCGTACCCCTTGGGGCCGAACCGATCCAGGAAGTTTCCGATTGCCTGAGCGCCGCCGATCGGCACCACCAGGACACCTTCAGCCTCGAGATTCCGGCCGCGGCGCTCAGCCAGCGCTTCGACCGCGATCTGGTCGCTGATCCCTTCGACGAGCACGACTGCCCGTGCGAGCCGGTCGTGCGCGGTGGGCATCACCGCTGAAGAAAAGCAAAGTTCAGACGTTCTGACGTTTCCAGCGCAGCAGCTCCGGCCGTAGCGTCGAGGGCGTGCCGAGCTACCTCGTCGAGACCTTTCTTGCCCGCGGTCACGCGGGGGAACGATCCGGACACGAGGCGCGGGCACGCTTGGCCGCCGAGGATCTGACGCGTTCCGGCGTCGGCGTCCGCTTCGACGGTGTCATCCACGTTCCCGAGGACGAGACCTGCTTCTTCGTATTCGACGCCGCATCGGGCGAGGAGGCCGCGCTCGTGGCACAGCGGGCCGAGCTCGACCCGCTCCGCGTCGTCGAGGCGGTCATGTCTCGAGAGGAGAAGTCATGAAGCGAAGGAAGTTGCCCAGGAAGAAGCTGCTCGTGTTCGCGAGCTTCATCGTGGTGGCTGCGACGGCGTCGCTGCCGATGGCCTCGGCGAGAGAGCGCAAGGCCGCCGTCGTGCCGCCTGATGCCGCGCTGACCTGGAACGCGTACGCGGTGAATGCCGTGCGCACCTCGGTGCCGACGAAGTTCCAGACCGACGGCATGGTCTACATGTCGTACGTGCAAGCCGCGGTGTACGACGCGGTGACGAAGATCGAAGGCCGCTACCAGCCCTATCACGACTTTCCGTTCGCGGTCGTGCGGGGCGCCTCGGTTCAAGCGGCCGTTGCAGCAGCCGCGCGGACGATTCTCGACAACTATCTGCCCGACAGGCAAACGAGCGTCGATCCTCAGTACACGGCATACATCGCGACCCTGAGTGGAGATGTCTCCGACGGCATCGCGGTCGGCCAAGCCGCAGCGCAGGACATCATCGCGCTCCGCACCGGCGACGGTCTCAACGCGGCGACGCCGAGCTACGGCGGGATCGGTCCGATCCTTCCCGGGCAGTGGCAACTGCAGCCGGGTCAGGCCGTGCAGACGCCGTGGTTCGCAACGATGCGCCCATTCCTGCTCGACGGGGCGTCACAGTTCCGGGCGCCGCCACCGCCTGCGCTGAACAGCACGCAGTACGCGAAGGACCTGAACGAGACCGAGGCGTATGGAGCCGTCAACAGCAGCGTCCGAACTCCGGAGCAGACGGCGATCGCATACTTCTGGGTCGGAAACAACATCAACCAGTACAACCAGACGATGCAGTCGATCGTCACGGATCACGGCATGGATCTCGTCGACGCCGCGCATCTGCTTGCGATGGGGAACATCGTCTCGACCGACGCGGGCCTTGCCTGCTACGACTCGAAGTTCTTCTATCTCGCGTGGCGCCCGATTACGGCGATTCGAAACGCCGACAAGGACGGCAACCCCGACACGACGGCCGATCCGACGTGGCAGGCGCTGCTTGGAGTTCCGGGCCACCCGGAATATCCGTCCCAGCACGGCTGCTTTACCTCGGCCTTCAGCGACGCGCTTGCCGCCGCGTTGCACACGGATCATGTCGACGTCACGATGGGCGGCGGACAGAACGGAAGCTCGCTTCTAACGACCAGCCAGCACTTCGATACGGTCAGCGACATCCAGAAGCAGGTTGTCGATGCACGAGTCTGGCTTGGCTTCCACTTCCGCAACTCGGTGGTGCAGGGCGAGAAGCTCGGCAACAACGTGGCCGGCTGGGAGCTCAAGCGGTTCTTCCAGCCTGTGCACTCGTAACCGCCTACTCAACGGTACGTCCGGTGGCCCGCCCCTCCGCGGGCCACCGGCCGTTACCGACTACGTGAGCGTGACGACGATCTTCGCGTTCGCGCCGTTGGCCTGCCGCTCCCAGGCCTCCGCGACTCGCGCGAGCGGGTAGGTCTCGATGTCGAGGACGATCTCACCTGCCGCTGCGTGCCCGACGAGACGCAGGTAGTGCTCGCGGAACTCGTGCTTGGGAACGGCGAAGTCGGTGTAACCGTAGAGCTCGCCCATCTTGCCGCGGATCGCCGCCGACGCGACCGTCGCTTCCGCGTCTGCGGACTGGCCGATCTGGACGAGGCGCCAGCCGGGCGCGGCTGCTTGGATCGCGGCGACCGCGGCTGCGCCCCAGAGCATGTCGACGATGTGGGTCGGGCCGTCGCCACCCGCGGCCTCTTTGAACGCCGCGACGAGGTCGGCTTCTGCGAGGTTCACGGTCGCATCGGCCCCGAGCTCGGCCGCACGTTTCAGACGCTCGGGGTTTCGGCCGCTTGCGACGACGCGCTCGGCGCCGAGGAGCTTCGCGGCCTGCACGGCGACGAGGCCGACCGTGCCGGTAGCGCCGAGCACGAGCACGCGATCGTCCTTTCGCACGGGCGCACGCCACGCGACCGGCATCCACCCGGCCATCCCGGCAATCCCGCACGACGCGGCGAGGTCGTCAGAGACAGCATCGGGTAGCGGGATGCCGAGATCGGCCGGTGCGAGCGCGCGCTCGGCCAGGAGTCCATCGCGTGAGAGGCCGAGACCGTCGCCGAAGAGGTAGACGCGCGTTCCATCGGGGCCGCGACCGACGCCCTCGCAGCCTGGGACATACGAGAGCTCGGGGTGGCCGGCGAAGTAACGGCCGGCGCCGATATTGATGTCGGCGGGGTTGAGCGACACCGTCGAGATGTCGTAGACGACCTTGCCCGAGGGCTCGGGCCAGTCGGTGAGCTCCGGTGTCCGACCCAGCTCGCTGATCACTGCAGCACGCATCTCGGTGCAGAGGCTAGTCGGTCGCACGCCGTGAGTTGAAAAAAGGCTGAGCGGCGGTCAGGATGCTCGTTGTCACGGGGATCCGTAGGCGGCGGCTCCGAAGGATCGAACGAAAGGGGAGAGGGTCTTGATGTCGACACCGAAGAGGCGGGCGCGACTTGCGATTTTTGTCGTTCTCGCCGTTGCGATTGCGGCAGCCGTGTACACGGCGAGCTCGCAGTCCAGGTCTGCTGCCGGTCACATGATGACGCCGGCGGTCGGGGCGACGCCGGTCTTCCAAAATCTGGGTGTGCTCGGCTCTCCGGCGAACCAGCCGGGTCGGCTGCGCCAGTGCCAGCTCGACGGCACCTGTTACGGGCCCGATCAGATCCGTAACGCCTACGGTTTCCAGCCGTTGCTGAACAAGGGGATCACGGGTAGCGGAAGCACGATCGTGATCATCGATGCCTTCGGCAGCAACACCTTGCAGCAGGACTTCGACACCAACAACGCGTACTGGGGTCTGCCGGCGCAGACGATCCAGGTGATCGCACCGTTCGGGGTTGCTGCCACGACGCCTGCCAACGGTTTCGGCTGGAAGAGTGAGACAACGCTCGACGTGAACACGGCGCACTACATCGCGCCGGCCGCGAAGATCGTTCTCGTGGTCGCAAAGTCGAACAACGACGCCGACATCCTCGCCGCCACGAGATACGTGTCCGAGCACAATCTCGGCGACGTCGTCTCGCAGAGCTTCGGCGAGGCCGAGCAGTGCATGGATCCCGGCCTGCTGAAAGCGCAGAACGCATTGTTCAAGAAGATGACGGAGCAAGGCATCACGCTCCTCGCCTCGTCGGGCGACGCGGGTGCGGCGCAGGCGTCGTGTGACGGTTCGATGTTCATCAAGGCGGCGAGCACGCCGGCCAGCGATCCCAACGTGACGGGCGTCGGCGGGACCGACCTGGTCGCGACCCCGCCCACGGGCACGCTGCCGACCTCGACCGCTGCAGCTCCGAGCTTCGAGGTCACCCCCGGTGGCAAGTACGTCTCGGAGAGCGTGTGGAACGAGGGCATTGGCCTTGCGGGCGGCGGCGGTTTCAGCGTCGTCTATCCCAGGCCGGCCTACCAGTCGCATGCGGTCGACTCGAGGGCGCGCGGCGTTCCGGACGTCGCGTACTCGGCGTCGCTCGGACACGGCATCCTCGTGATCATGACCTGCACCGATGCGCAGGCCGACCCGTGTGGCGGCGTCGGTACGTTCGTGTTCCGCTTCGGCGGGACGAGTGCCGGATCGCCGCAGTGGGCGGGCCTGGTTGCCATGGCCGTACAACTCGGTCACGGCCGCCTCGGGCTCATGAACCCGGTGCTGTACCAGCTCGGCTCACCGTCGTCCTACTTCCACGACGTCGTGTCCGGCGACAACAGCGTGCCGGCCGGCGCACCAGGAACGCCGATCACCGGCTTCTCCGCCGTTGCGGGTTGGGACGCCGCGACCGGTCTCGGAAGCCCGAAGGCCGGTGACCTCGTACCGGTGCTCGCCCAGTCGCACAACGGAGGCGGCGGCTAGCCCCGACGACGTACGGAGCCAGCGCGAAAAAGGGCCGCCTGCAAGCGGCCCTTTTCGTTGTCCCGCCTAGTCGGCGCCGATGACTTTGAAGTTCCTGTTGACGTAGATGTGGTGCGGCCAGTTGACGCCGATGTAGTGGACCTCGTACGCGCCGCTGCTCAGCTTGACCACACGGTCGACGATGCCGCCTGGGTACGCGGCCAGGGCGGCCTTGGTGGCCTTGTTTGCCGTCGTTCCGCTGACGATCGTCCCCGACCCCTGACTGTAGTTCGAAGGGATCTGACCGACCTGCTTCGAGGTGGAGGGTGCACCGCGCTGGAAGGGGACGACCGCCGAGGCAGTCGTAGATCCGCCGCCGGTCGGTTGCACGATGACCTGCGTTGCGGTGATTGTCGTTCCGCTGGTCGTCCCGAGCACGAGCACGGGTTCACCCGTTCTGACGGCGCCGGCCGTGGCGGCGGCGGTGCCCTTCGTATATCTCGTGGACCGTGCCTTGCGGACGGTCACCTTCTGTCCCGCTGACGTCGACACCGTGAAGCTCGAAGCGGAGACGCTGCCGACCGTGCCGACCGTTCCTCCAGCGGCCGGTCCAGACCGAGCGTTGGATCCCACGTTCGCCGTCGGTGCCGTGCCTCCGGCGGCGGTTGAGTTGTTGCTCGAGGTTGCGCTGCCGATCCCGTAGGCGCCGCCCCCGACCGCTATGGCTGTGGCGCCGACCGCGATGGCTCTGGTGAGTTTCCGGGAGAACATGAGTCCCACGATGCGGGGACGAGCTAAGCGCTCGATGAACTGGACCGAAGAGGTTCCTATGAATGTCTCAGTTGCCCGTCAGTTCCGGCGTTGGGCGGAAGCCCTTGATCTCGACCCGGATGAGCCGGTCGTCGCGGACGCCGTGCGCGTCGAGCCGAACCTGCAGGATCGCGGTCTTCGCGCTCGCGCCGGTCGATGGGAACACGAAGTTGCCGAGCGTCCAAGCGACAAGGGTGCGCGTACTCGGGCGGCTTACCGGTCCGAGCACGTGCGGGTGCGCGCCGAGCACGACGGACGCTCCGGCGGCGAGGCAGGCTTCCGCGATCTGATCTTGTCGTCTGTCTGGCGACGGCACGAGCTCGACCCCCCAGTGCAGGAAGCAGACGACGAGATCGGCGCGCCGGCGGGCGGCGCGCACGGCGTCGTTCATCAGCGCGAGATCGGCCGAGGCGGTACCTGGCGCGAACCGGGTGGCGCTGAAGCCCGCCGGGTTGATGTCGGAGAAGCCGAGGAACGCGATCTTCAAGCCACCGGCCGCGACGATCGCGGGCTGGGTTGCCGAATGAAGGTTCGCGCCGGCGCCGATCGGCAGCATGCCGGCGGCGCGAACAGCGTGCACCGTGTCGAGGAGGGCGTCTCGGCCGAAGTCTCCGCTGTGGTTGTTCGCAAGTGTGAGAACATCGAAGCCCGCGAGAGTCGACATCGGGCGGAGCGCGTGCGGTGGGCCGCGGAAGGTGTACGGCTTGTCTTGCGCGCTGCCGCGTTCGCTGACGGACGTCTCGAGGTTCCCGATCGTGATGTCTGCCGACCTCAGGATCGGTGCCACCTGCGTCCAGGGATAGGCGGCTCCGTAGCTCGCGAGCGCAGCCCCGACTTGCTCGCCGAAGGTGATGTCTCCGACCGCGTCGAGAACGAGTGGCCGAACGAACAGTGCGCCGACGGGCGTGGAGCGACTCTCGCCGACAATTCGTAAGCGATATCGGCCTGGCCTCGGTGCGCGGAAGCGGAGAACGAAGCCGCCGCGCTGCCCGCTCGTGGTGTGAGCGAGCACGTCGCCGTGCGCCGTCTCGAGCCGGAGAGTCTCATTCGCGCCGGCAAAGCCGCCGACATGGGCGAGGCCGCCGGGTGCGAGCCACGTTGGGGGCGTCGTGTTGACGCGGACGAGGTGTCCGCGCCGGGCATCGCTCCGGCCGTCGCGCATCGAATTGGCGGAACTTGCTCCGGCATGCAGCCCTGCGCCGAGTGCGGCGGCGGCGCAGGCACTCAGAGAGAGGAACGCCGTGTGCCGCATGTAGTCGGGTTTCGCACCCGCCGCGGCTCATCCTCTCGCCGCCTGTCCATTGCAAAAGAAAAGGCGAACCCAGCCGCCGGGTTCGCCGTTCCTCTCGGTGTCGCGCTCTCGCCGCATCGGAGCGCAACACTCGTCGTACTTAACCTCGGGCCCCCGCCGCATCGGGGCCCGCGGTAATTTCATCATCGGGACCGGCCCTCGCTTCTCTGATCACTTGGTCGGTGGTTCACTCGAACGGTTCACTCGGTCGAGGCTCCGGACCGGGGTCGCTCCGGCCGATCACATTCTCAGAGAGGATGGGGGGCCGCAGCCCTTCCCCTTTGAAAGAGCCGATGGACAGGGGGCCGCAGCCTCGTCCGTCGGCTCTTTTTTGGTCCGGGCGAGCCTCTTTCTTCATGGGCGCGTGAAGAAGAGCCGTTTCTCCGTTCCGAGGTGGGGTGCCCATGCGAGCCGGTTGGCGCCTGCGAAGCGGAGGTAGGCGCGGAGCGCATCGCGCATGGCGTCCACGAACCCCGCGGCGCGGCGCGGCGCGAAGCCGTCCTCCCACCAGACGTCGAGTACGTGCACGCGGTTGTCGGCCCGGTCGATCCGAGGCTCGATCCGGCCGACGAAGCGGTCTCGGAACACGATCGGGAGCACGTACCAGCCCCAACGGCGCTTGGCGGGTGGCACGAAGAGCTCCCATACGTAGTCGAAGTCGAACAGGCTCGCGAGTAGGCCGCGGTCCCAGATCAACGGATCGAACGGCGGAAGAAAGGCGACCGAAGGCGGCGGCTCCGGCGGCGCTTGCAGCAGACCGACGTCTCTCTTGACGACGAAGCGTTTCCCGCGCATGCCCTCGACCTCGACGGGAACGAGCTCGCCGAGATCGACGAGTTCCTCGCGCAGCGCGGTCCGGCCCGGGTAGTCCGGCCACCGCGGGTCCGGCTTGGCGGGACCAAGACCGCTGAAGATGTCGCCACCGCCGGCGACGGCGAGCAGACCGTGAGCCCGATACCGGGACAGGAGCTTGTGCCGGAGTTGTTCCTTCAGCGGGAGCTTGCGCGCGAGGACGTTGCGCGGCAGTAGCCGCTCGAGGAGGTCGTAATACCGACGGTTCCCGTCGCGTCGTGCGAGTCCGAGCACGCCGGTGACTGCGCACGCTTCGAGCACTGCCCGAACGGCGTTCGTCGGCATCCCGAACCAGTCGGTCGTCGGCCCACGCTCGCGCTGGAAGTCGAGTGCCGACAGTGGGCCTTCTGCCCGGATCCGCTCGAGCACCCGCTCGGCCACCTCGGCGTTCTCGGCGAGGACGCGCGGTGAGTTTCGGCTCAGGATCCCGCGGAACCAGGCGAACTCGCTCACGGGAACGAAGGACAGTCCTTTGTTGTACGCCTCGAAGATCTTGCGACGTTCGTAGAGCAAGTCGCACCAGCCGGGGTCGTAGTCGGCGACGCGCGCGTGGAGCATGAGGTCGTGGTTCCGGCCGGCAACCGCGAGCGGATCGAACTGAATCGAGCCGAAGGTGCGGCAGACGTCGAGCACGGCGTCTGGGCCTCTCTCGAGAGAGCGCGCAGGCGCGAGGAAGTGCCGGGCGACGAGAAAACGGCGCGCGTCCTCGGCGCTGACCCTCACCCGGACGCTAGCCGTCTCCGGGCTGCTGGGCTACTACCGTGATCTCGACGACCATCCCGCGCACGAGCGCGGCGCCGACCGTCGTTCGAACGGGGCGTGGCTCAGGAAAGTGGGTCGCGTAGACCTCGTTGAAACGCGCGAAGTCGTTGAGGTCGGAGAGATGCACAAGACATGACACGACATCGGCGAGCGTGCAGTCGTACTCGCTGAGCAGGGCAGCGACGTTCCGGAGCGTCTGCTCTGTCTGCTCTTCGATTGAGCGGCCGGCGAGTTCGCCGCTCCCGGGTAGGAAGCCACCCTGGCCTGAAAGGAAGATCAGACCGGCAGCGGTTCGGGTGGGCGAGAAGGGGAGGGAGCCGGCCTGCATCGGCTTGGAGTCTGGCAGAACGGCAACGCCGGCCGCCGCCCCAAGATAGGTATCGCCGGCTCCCAACCTGGGTGACCCTCCCGATGCCCCGTCGGCCTCGTCCTCCTACCGTCGAGACATTCGGCAAAAACGAGCGAAGGAGGACAGTGTGAGCATCAAGCGCTTGATCAACAGGCCCGCCTTGTGCGTCGGCGTTGTCATCGTTGCGGTCGTCTCGATCGGGGCGTCGACGGGGATCGCGAAGCGCTCCGCGGCGCCGCAGGCCCGGGCAGCGGCGAGTTGGACGCCGTCGGCGGCCCTCGTCGAGCAACTCGCCAAGGCGCGCCTCGCCACGGCGAAGTACGTGACCAACCTCGACCTCGCCAAGGCGGACGGGTATCAAATCATCACCCGGATGATCCCGAACATGGGCTACCACTACCTGAACCCGAACGTGCAGGGGTTCAACGTGGAGAAGCCGCCGATCCTCGTCTACGAGCATCGCGGCTCGAGCTGGCAACTGGGCGCGCTGGAATGGGTCTACACGACCAAGCCGGACACCCCGCCGTTCCCCGGTGCCAAATACGGGACGTTCGGTGCCGGGTGCCACTATGTCGACGGGACGTTCGTTCCTGCGGACACGCAGGCTTCCTGCCCGACGACGAGCCCTCAGACCGGGGCAGCGTTCAATTTCTGGCATCCGCTGCTGATCACGCTGCACGTCTGGCTCTGGTACCCGAATCCGTCGGGGTTGTTCTCGAGCACGAACCCGCTGGTGGCCGCATTCAACAACGGTTGAGACCGGCCTAGGGGATGGTGGGGCGCCGCCGGCTGCGGGGGCGCCCCACCGGTCTGCGCTCAGGTTGAAGGGCCGCCCCGGGAGGTGCACCATGAGGGCGTGGCGCAAGTCGCCCCCGATCAGAGTTCGGACACTTCGAGTGAGCTCTTGGAGCGCGCCGACGAGCTTTCGCTGCTCGAGGATTGCCTCGGGGTCATGCAGTCGGGCTCGCACGGATGCGTCGCCGTCATCGGCGGAGAAGCAGGAGTTGGGAAGACTGCGCTCGTGCGGCGGTTCTGCGAGGAGCACCGCGGTGCGCTGCGAACGCTCTGGGGGACCTGCGATCCGCTGTTCACTCCGCGCCCACTGGGACCGGTCATCGACATCGCCGAGCGCGTTGGCGGCGAGCTCGAGGAGCTACTGACGGGCGAGGCAAGACCGCACGAGGTCTCGGTTGCGCTCCTGCGTGAGCTGCGGCGGGTGCCGAGCGTCCTCGTCCTCGAGGATCTGCACTGGGCGGACGAGGCCACGCTCGACGTTCTGCGGCTGCTCATCCGGAGGATCGAAGCTATCCCTGCGCTCGTGCTCACGACCTATCGGGACGACGAGCTCGACCGTGTCCACCCGCTGCGGAGGATGCTCGGCGAGCTGGCGACGAGCCGCGCGGTTCGTCGCGTGAAGCTCGTGCAGTTCTCGCCGGCGGCGGTCGCACAGCTCGCAGAGCCGCACGCCGTCGACGCGGAAGAGCTCTATCGCACGACGGCAGGCAATCCCTTTTTCGTCGTCGAGGCTCTCGCTTCCGGGGCCGAGCGGATTCCCCCGACGGTCAGGGACGCGGTGCTCGCCCGTGCCGCACGTCTCAGCAGCGGGGCTCACACGTTGCTCGAGGCGGCCGCGGTCGTCCCGCAACATGCCGAGCTTTGGCTTCTGGAGGCACTGGCCGGTGACGGCGTCGCCAATCTCGACGAGTGTCTGACGTCGGGCATGCTCACTGCAGAGCCGGCGGGTGTGATGTTCCGTCACGAGCTCGCCCGACTCGCCGTCGAGCAGTCGCTCGCGCCCGACGGACGCCTCGAGTTGCACCGGAAGGCGCTGGCCGCGCTCGCTGACCCAGCGCGGGGCGGGGTCGATCTGGCCCGACTCGCGCATCACGCAGAGATGGCGGGAGACGTGGACGCAGTGCTCGAGTATGCGCCGGCCGCGGCTCGGCTGGCTGTGGCACTCGGCGCGTATCGAGAGGCGGTCGATCAGTACGCACGTGCGCTTCGCTTCGGTGACCGGCTTTCGCTTGCCGAGCGGGCCGAGCTGTTGGAGTGCCGCGCCGAAGCGTGCTTCGTCACCGACCAGTACGACGAGGGAATTGCGTCGCTCGAAGAAGCGCTCGGCTGTCGGCGGTCGCTCCGCGAGGCGTTCAAGGAGGGTGACGATCTCCGCCGTCTCTCGGAGTTCCTCTGGTGTCCCGGTCGCGTTGCGGAGTCCAACAGCTGCGCCCGGGAGGCGGTCGCGCTGCTGAAAGACCTGCCACCGGGCCGCGAGCTTGCGGTCGCGTACGCCAACCTTGCCTCGAACTGCTCGTCCGATGCTCGTTCGCAGGAGGCAATCGCCTGGGCCGAGCGCGCGCTCGAGCTTGCGGAGCCCATGGGGGACAGCGAGACCGCGATCTACGCGCTCGGGACGATCGGGTCCTGCACGGCCGATCAAGGTCTTCTCGAGGAGGCCCTCGAGCGCGCGCAGGTTGCCGGGCTGCAGGAGCGCGTCGGCCGAACGTTCAACCTGCTCGCATGGGTGGCGGTCGGACATCGCCGATCCGCGGTCGCGACGAGGTACATCGAGGAGGGTCTTGCGTACTGCAATGAGCGAGGCCTCGAGCTGTTCCGCCTGTACCTGCTTGCGGCTCGCAGTCGACTCGCGCTCGACGAGGGTCGCTGGGCCGACGCAGCCGACTTCGCCGCAGCTGTTCTCCGCATCCAGCGCACGTCGACGTCGCCGCGGATCAGTCGCCCTCGTCGTGCTCGGTCTCGTCCGCGCGCGCCGCGGCGACCCGGGGGCCGAGGCGGCGTTCGACGAAGCGTGGGCGCTTGCCGAACCGACGGGCGAGCTGCCGCGGCTCGGCCCCGTAGCGGCGGCAAGAGCGGAGGCAGCCTGGCTCGAAGGGGATCGCGACGGTGTGGCCGCAGCGACGGAGAGTGCGCTCCCGCTCGCGCTCGCACGGCAGGCCGGCTGGCTGACCGGCGAGTTGGTCGGGTGGCGTCGCCGCGCCGGCCTCGACGCTGAACTGACCGCCGCGGTGGCGCAGCCGTACGAGCGACAACTTGCGGGGGACTGGGCGGGCGCGGCCAAGCTCTGGGCCGAGTTGGGCTCGCCGTACGAGGCCGCGCTCGCCCTGGCGGATGCGGACGACGACGCACCGCTGCTCCAAGCACACACCGAATTACAGCGCCTCGACGCGCAACCGGCGGCGGCGATCGTCGCACGTCGCCTGCGCGAGCGCGGGGTGCGTGGGCTCCCTCGGGGACCGCGTCCCGCGACGCAGCAGAATCCGCGCGGCTTGACCGCGCGTGAAGTCGAGGTACTGGTGCTCGTTACCGAAGGGCTGCGCAACAACGAGATAGCCGCCCGGCTCGTGCTCTCCGAGCGCACTGTGGAGCACCACGTTCGCTCCGTCCTTCGCAAGCTCGACGTTCGAACCCGCGCGGAGGCAAGCGTGAACGCGATTCGCCTCGGGCTCGCCGGCTAACGCTCCGAACCGAGTTCGACGCGCAGCTCCTAGCGGTGGTGGTTGACGACTTCGATGTTGTTGCCGTCGGGGTCGAGCACGTAGGCGGCGTAGTAGCCGGCGTGGTAGCGCGGACGCTCGCCAGGTTCGCCGTTGCTGCGGTATCCGGCTGCGGTCGCTTCGCGCGTGGAAGCGGCGTACGTCGTCGTCTTCGCCCGAGAAGGCGACGTGGATGTTCTGCGTCGGCTCGCCGGCGAACAAGAGGAGGGAGCCGTCCGATTCGCCGACAGAGAACATGGCGCTGTCAGCTGCCTGGCGCCGGAACGGTGAGGCCGACCGCAGCACCGATCATCGAGTAGAAGGCGGTTGCGGCCTCGACGTCGTTGACGCGGATGGCGACGTGATCGATGTTGCCCCTCGGGCGCGCACCGTCGCGGTGGACGGCTTCGAAGCTGTTGCCCGCGGGGTCTTTGAGAAATGCGGCGTAGTAGTCATCGGCGTAGACCCGGCGCGGGCCTGCGGGCCCGTCATCGGTGAAGCCCGCGTCGATGCCGGCCTGCCAGAAGCGATCGACTTGAGCCAGGCGTCGGTGCGATGAACGCGATGTGGACTCGCTCCGCGATCGGATGCTCCTCGTCGGTCTGCGTGAGCGCGAAGTTCCCCCAGACCGAGAAGCTCGGCGTGCTCGCGGTCTGCTCGATCTCGAGCTGATCGAGCAGCGCCGCGAAGGCACTGCGTGCGGCCGGTAGGTCGTCGACGCGAAGGGTGACGTGGTCGAACGTCGTAGCCTCGGCGCGAAAGCCCGAGTGCGCGTCAGCTGTTGCCGCGTACTCCGCGTACGCCTCGGGCGAGATCTCGCCGCGCTCGAGCAGTTCGTTGAGCCGCGCCGGGATCTCGGATTTCGACTTGGTGCCCATGGCTGCCTCCTCTGATCGGATTCGCATCGATGACTGGTGCTAGATCGCTCTGCGACCGCCGTCGGCGGCGACGGTGGTGCCGGTGATGTAGCTCGCTCGCGGAGACGCGAGGAACGCGACGACCTCGGCGATCTCCTCGGGCTGTGAGGCGCGGTGCATCGGCGTCGTGTCGCCGAGCGCCGTGATGAACTCCTGGCCCGATGGTGATGGGGTGTAGACGGGGCCTGGGGCGATCGCGTTGACGCGCACGCCGCTCGCGCTGTACTCCGCGGCCCAGGCACGCGTCATCGCCTCGAGCGACGCCTTCGTCGCGCCGTAGGCCGCGCCCCCGACGAGTCCGACGCCGCCGGCCATGCTGCTGACGCTGACGATGCTGCCGTGGCCCCGCGCGGCCATTCCGGGAGCGAACGCGGCGACAAGGAAGAACGGCGCCCGAACGTTGCTGGCGAACATCTTGTCGAACGCGGAGACGTCGAACTCCGCGGTCGGGCCGAAGAGCGCGATCCCGGCGTTGTTGATCAGGATGTCGACGTCGCCGACCTCGCTTGCCAGGCGCTGCACGTCGGCGGCGTCGCCGAGGTCGGCGGCGACGAAGCTGGCCTTGCCGCCGGCGGCCGTGATTTCCTCGACCGTCTCGGCGCCGCGCGCGGCGTCGCGGCCGTGAACGATGACCTCGGCTCCGTCCCGTGCCAGCTGGAGCGCGACCGCGCGACCGATGCCCGACGTGGCGCCCGTCACCAGCGCCCGTTGCCCTTCGAGGTTGCCCTGACTCATCGTCGACATTGGCCCTCCCGCGTGGCGTCGATGACAGTCGTCATCTCCGGCCAACCGTAGCAAATTCGATGACAGTCGTCATCGAAGGCGCTATGCTGGCGCTATGCAGGCGAAAAACGAAGGTTCTGATGCGACCGTCGACCGGCGGCGATCACCGGCCCGCGCCCGCATGGTGACGAGCGCCGCAATGCTCATGCGAGAACGCGGCATCCACGGTGTCGGGCTCCGTGAGGTCGTCACGCACTCCGGCGGACCTCGCGGCTCGCTCGGGCGCTACTTCCCGGGCGGCAAGACACAACTGATGACCGAAGCGATCGACGTCGCCCTCGCCGGCGTCTATCGACGAGCTCGACCGGACGCTCCCCGAAGCCGAGACCTTCCGCGAGGCGATCGGCGATGATCGTGGCACCGTGGCGGCGGGTGCTGGTCGATCACGACTTCGCCTTGGGCTGTCCGCTTACTGCAACCATCGTCGACGCTGCCGACAACGACGACCTACGCGTCCACGTCAGCAAGCTGCTCGACCGGTGGGAAGCCCCAGTCGCCGACGTCTACGTCAAGTTCGGAGATCCGCCCGCGGTAGCGGCCGAGCTGTCGATCGTGCTGCTGGCTGCGCTCGAGGGCGCACTCATCCTCGCCCGGGCCCGGCGCAGCACCGCCCCGCTCGACACAGTCGAGCGCTTTTTCGCGGCTCGAACGTAATCAGACAGTCAGCGATGAGTTTCCGCGTCGTCGCGGGTCGTATTTCTCGATCCGGGTAGCGTCTGATCGGACGAAGCGACAAAGGGAGCTGAGATGCCCGAGCACAAGACTGGAACGCGCGAGGAATGGCAGGCGGCCAGAGACGAGCTCGCCAAGCTCGAGGCCGAGCAGGCGGAGCGAAACGAGGAGATCAAGAGCAAGCGTCTCGATCTCCCGTGGGTCCCGGTCGAGAAGGAGTACGAGTTCGACACCGAGGACGGCAAGAGGTCCCTTGCCGAGCTCTTTGACGGGCGCTCACAGTTGCTCGCCTACAACATCATGTTCGGCCCCGACTACACGCTCGGCGCGTGCCCCGGCTGCACCAACTTGGGCGACGGCCTCGACGGCTCGCTCGTCCACATGAATCACCGCGACGTGACGCTGCTCTGCTTCTCGCGGGCGCCGATCGAGCGCCTGAGCGCCTACAAACGGCGGATGGGCTGGCAGTTCCCCTACGTCTCCACCTACAACACCGACTTCGCGTTCGACTTCGGCCTCGCGTTGACCGAAGAGCAAGCGCAGCAGATTCCGCAGGTGAAGGAGATGATCGACAGCCCGCCCGACTGGCTCCAGGAGTGGTCACGCCAGATCGGCGCGGAGCTCAAGGACGGGCTACGCGAAGGCCCGAGCTGGATCGCCTTCGCGCGCGAGAACGGGACCGTCTACCACACCTACACGGTGATGGCGCCCGACCCATTCGTCGCGCCGTACTTCAACTTCTTGCTCGAGCGAACGCCGAAAGCACACGCCGCGGAGCCTCGCGTCTGGCGGAAGGACGAGTACCCGGACTGACCAGGCTGTTCTACTGCATGAGCGGCGATGGCGGGATGCGGGTCTCGCCGCGGATCCCGTCGACGACAAACGCCACCTTGTCGACGTAGCACCAGTTCCAGTCTTCGCCTGGCTCGAGCGAACGGATGATCGGGTGCGACGTCGCATGGGCGTGCGCCGACGCATGCCGGTTTGGTGAGTCGTCGCAGCAGCCGACATGGCCGCAAACCAAGCAGATCCGAAGGTGGAGCCACTTGCCGCCGGTCTGCAGGCAATCCTCGCAGCCGTCGACCGACGCCGGCAGCTCGCGAACGGTGATTTGATCGAGGTGGGTGCACACAGCCTTGCTCATTTCACTTCCTCCACGGCAGGGGTACGGGAAAGATGGGCGTGCACGAAGTGGACCGCCATCGCTCCTTCTCCGACCGCAGTGGCGCAGCGTTTGGTCGAGCCGGAGCGGACGTCGCCGGCCGCGAACACACCGGGGATGTCGGTCTCGAGCAGGTTGTCCATGTTCGCCGCGGCGCCGGTGAGAAGGAACCCGTCGTGGTCGCGGCCGACGGTGTCGTCGAGCCACTCGGTGCACGGGAGCGCGCCCAGGAACAGGAACATGAACGAGAAGGGCAGGCGCTCGCCGCTCTGAAGCGTGACGGCCTCGAGGTGCCCGTTCTCGCCGTGCAGCGCCGCGATCTCGCTTCGGTCTCGAACGGCGACGCCGTAGCGCTCGACCTCGTGGATCAGATAATCGGACATCGTCTCGCGAAGGTCGGCGCGGCGGTGGAGGAGGGTGACGAGCGCGCCGCCACGGGCGAGCCAGACCGCGGCCTGGCCGGCGGAGTTGCCGCCGCCGACGACCGCGACACGTGCACCGGCGCAGAGCTGGGCTTCGGGCGCCCCCGCGGCGTAGAAGACCGTCAGGCCTTCGAATTCGGCCAGACCGTCGACCGGAAGACGCCGGTACTGAGCACCCGTCGCGAGGAGGACGGCACGCGCGGCGATCTCGCGGTCGTCCTCGAGCCGGACGAGATGCCGGCCGTTCCCCGGCTCGAGGGAGAGCGCGCGGTACGGCGTCGCGGTGCGCGCGTTGAACTTGCGCGCCTGGGTGACTGCGCGGCTCGTGAGCTCGGTGCCGCTGATTCCGGCGGGGAAGCCGAGGTAGTTCTCGATCCGGCGGGACGAGCCGGCCTGGCCGCCGAGCGCGGTGCTCTCGACGACCAGGGTGTCGAGCCCCTCGGAGGCGCCATAGACCGCGGCGGCGAGGCCTGCCGGCCCGGCGCCGACGACGAGCAGATCGACCTCCTCCCGAGGTGCGAGCTCGAGTCCGATCCCGAGAGCGCGCAGCACCTCGCCGGCGGTTGGACCGTGCAGCTCTCCTCCGCCGGGCAAGCGCACCAGCGGCGACGTGCCGCCGTCGGGCGGAGCAGTCTCACGCCAGGTGTACGGAAGCCGGTTCGCGCGCGCGAACTCGATCATTCGCATCGTCGACTCCGAACCGTGCGGGCCGACGATCTCGAGGCCGATCCCCTGCACGCTCTGCAACGCCTCGCGCCGGGAGATGAACGTGGAGAGGAGCAGGTCGCTGAGCGGACCGTCTTCATTCAGGAGCGAGCGGAGCGCGGCGCGCTCGACCGCGATGTATCGCAGCGGCTCGGTCACGAGCGCGTTGACGAAGACCGTCTGCCCGGAAAGGAGATTCAGCTCCCCGAGGAAGCCCGACGGGCCGTGACTGACGAGCTCGTTCCCGGCCGCATCGACAATCGCGACCGCACCCTCGAGGATCGCAATGAACGGGTAAATCCGATCGCCGACCCGGTACAGCAACTCTCCGACCGGAGCCGAGCGCTCCTCGCCGATCTCGGCCAGAGCGGCTAGTTGCGACGGGGAGAGCAGCGGGCTCGCAGGTGTTGACACGTTTGTTCCTCCGTGACGGCGGTTTGAAGCCGTCACATCGTGCCATTAGCGCTCAGGTTCACAGAGTCGAGGTTTTGACCAGCAGTCTGTAGCCGGGTGGCCGGAATGGGCGCTTCCGTCCGAACGTTGAGTAGTCAAGTAAGCGAAGGTCTGTCGTCCATTCTGTTGTGAGGGAGGAGAAATGTTCAACAACATTCTCGTCGGCTACGACGGCTCGTCTTCCAGCCGCGCAGCAGCTCAGCAGGCGTTCGAGCTCGCGAAGACCAACGACGCGCAACTGACCGTCTTGAGCGTGGCGCCGTCCGTTGCTCCGCTTGCAGGCTTGAGTGGCGTGAGCATCGAGGAGCTCGCCGCCGAGCTCCAACGCTGGGCCGAGCGGATGGCCCGCGAAGCCGCCTCGACGGCTCCGAGCGAATTGAACGTTCACACGATCACGCGGAGCGGCCACATCGGTGAGGAGATCGTCACCGAGATCGAGGCCGGAGGCTACGACCTCGTCGTGCTCGGCTCACGCGGCCGCGGCAGGCTGGCCTCGGAGCTCTTCGGCAGCGCGAACGGTTACGTGCACTTCCACTCGAGGATCCCGTTGCTCTCGATCAGCGGTGACGAGTCGAACAGCGACGTAGTCGGAGAGGCGGCGTTGACCGGTTCCGCCAGGCACTAACTGGCGGCTGCGAATGCCGCGAGGGAGGAGCTTGGTCGCTCCTCCCTCGCGCGGCTGTTAGTGGCGGCGCGTGAAGCGCTCGGCTTCGTGGCGCGAGGCGCAGCCCTGCATGTCGACGATCTTCCCGTCGCGGAGCGTCAGGACTTGGAAGCGCTCGTGGCGTTGTCCATCGGCTCCGACCCACTGGGTTGAGCCGATGATCTTGTCGTCGCCGACCTGGGTGAACTCGGGCTGAATCTCGATGCGGCGCTCGCCGCGCTTCTGGATTTGGAACTTCAAGACCTCACGGGCCTCGTCAGGGCCGCGTCAGGAGGGCGTTCGCTTCCACCACAGGTGGCCATGCGAAATGCCACGCCACTCGTTCTCGTTCGCGATCAGAGCCGCGAAAGGCTCCGGGTCACCCCGATTGAGCGCCTCCGCTGCTGCGCGTAGCTGATCGATCACAACTCGAGTATGCCAGCAGCAATCGAGAGCGATCCTGTGTCGAGGGCGTCGCGGACAGTTGGCGCTCATCGCCGCTGGATCAGAGCCAGCCGCGCCTCCTGAAGAGCGTGAAGAGGGCAGCGACGGTCACGATCTCGAGCCCGATGCCCAGGCCGAAGAAGATGCCGGCGCCTCCGATGTGACCGACCATCCAGCCGAAGTTCTGGCCGAAGAAGCCGGTGATGAACGAGAGGGGCAGGAAGATCGTCGCCATGATCGTCAGCTGCTTCATCACGCCGTTCAGCCGGTTCGAGACGGTGGAGAGGTAGACGTCCATCGAGCTGGTGAGCAGATCGCGGTAGGTGTCGATCAGGTCGCTGATCCG
Organism: uncultured Actinomycetes bacterium; assembly: GCA_963707525.1. Classification (GTDB taxonomy): domain Bacteria; phylum Actinomycetota; class Thermoleophilia; order Gaiellales; family Gaiellaceae; genus Palsa-739. Next base: position 567,788 of record CAVPQJ010000003.1, read on the forward strand.
GATCAGGTGGTCGTAGATGTCGCGGAAGTAGCGCTCGTCCTCGTCGCTCATTCCGGGGAGCTCGGCGACGCCGCCGCCCATCAGGCCGGCGAACATGTCGCGCTGCGGCGTGATCGCCTTCCGCATCCCGACGAGTAGACGCTTCATGCGGAAGATCTCCTGGAGTTCTTCGTCGCCGGCGTTCAGGAAGGTCTGGTCTTCGAGCTCGTCGATTCGGTCGTCGAAGTCGGCGAGGATCGGGAAGAAGCTGTCCACGAGCCCGTCGATGATCCGGTAGAGAAGATGGCCGGGGTTGTCAATCGGGTTCTGTCGCTTCACATAGCGCTGCCGCACCTCGGTGAACGCGGGCGCTTCGTCACGGTGGACGGTGACGAGGAACCGCTCGGAGTAGAAGCAGTGCACCTCGACGAGGCGGTCGTCGTCCGGGACTGCGCCGTACACGACCAGGAAGACGTAGTCGTCGTACTCGTCGATCTTCGCCCGCTGCCCGAACTTCTCTGAATCCTCGACGGCCAGCGGATGGAACTTGAAGACGTCGCTGAGGATCTTGTAGTCGTCCGTGTCGGGACGATCGATGTCCAGCCAGAAGAACGAGTCGCCGGCGAGGAGCTTCTCGACGTTCTCGCGATTGAGGTGCATCTCCTCGCTGCCGCGGTCGTGGATGACCGTGCAGGTATTCGGCGGCGTACGCCCGTCTGCGGGAGCGAGACCTTGCGCTGAGTCGTTCCGGCTGCTGTCTGCAGCTGTCGCCGAGCCCTCGGCGTCCTTCATCGCCGCAGCGCTGGCGTGATCGGTCGAATCATGCCGTTGAGGTTATCCAGCACGATGACTCCAGCGGTGGTGAGTTAGGTCGGCTCGACCTCTGCCAGCAGCGTCCGCAGGAGGGAGTCGAGGGTCCGCCGGTCGGCTGCGCTCAGCGAACGCAGCAGCGTCTCCTCGTTTGCAAGGTGCGCCTCGAGCGCCCTGTCAATCGTGGTCTTGCCGCTGCGGGTTAAGCGCACGAGAGTCCCGCGGCGGTCGCCAGGATCCGGTCGCCGCTCAACGAGGCCTGCATCCACGAGGCGATCGAGCCGCTTCGTCATCCCGCCGGATGACAGCAGCGTGGCCTCGATCAGCTGCGTTGGATTCAGCTCGTACGGCGCACCCGCACGTCGCAGCGACGCGAGCAGGTCGAACCAGCCGAGTTGAAGGCCGTAGGGCTGGACGCCTTCGCCAAGGGCGTCGTCCGCAAACCGCGCGAAACGAAACAGGCGTCCCAGTAGCCCGAGTGGTGTGACGTCGAGGTCGGGGCGCTCGCGCCGCCACTGGGCGACGATGCGGTCTACATGATCGGTTGGTCTCTTCTTCGGCATGTCGTGTATCCTTGCTGGAAAGAATCTTACCAGCAAGTTAAACGAAAGGAGTCGCAATGCGCGCAATCCGACTGCATGGCCCAGGAGGCTCGAAGGATGTACTGCTCGACGAAGTCGACGTTCCGGCGATCGCTGCGGGCGAGGTGCTTGTGCGCGTGCATGCCGCCGCCCTGACCCGCGACGAGCTCGACTGGCCAACCGATCGCCTTCCCGCGATCCCGTCGTACGAGCTCTCGGGTGTCGTCGAAGCAGTCGCGCCCGACGTGACTGGCTTCGCACCCGGCGACGAGGTGTACGGGATGACTCCTTTCGATCGCGACGGCGTCGCCGCCGAGCTCGCCGTCGTTCCTGCCGGCGTGCTCGCCCCCAAGCCGCGAACGCTCGACCATGTGCAGAGCGCCGCTCTTCCTCTGCCCGCACTGAGCGCGTGGCAGGGCTTGGTCGAGCACGGCCGTCTCGAGGCGGGCGAGCGCGTGCTGATCACCGGCGCCGCAGGGGGCGTCGGACACCTCGCCGTCCAACTGGCGCGCATTCGCGGTGCGGAGCTCGCAGACGACGGCGTCGATCTTGTCTTCGATACCGCCGGCGGCGAGACGCTTGCGCGCGCCGCAGACGCACTCCGGCCCGGCGGCAGGCTCGTGTCGGTGGCTGAGCAACCGCCGAACGACGGCATGTACTACCTCGTCGAGTCGAATCGCGCGCAACTCGACGAGCTCGCGCGCCTTGCCGATGCGGGCGAGCTTCTCCCGGCGATCGACTCGGTCTTTCCGCTCGAGGATGCGCCTGCCGCCTTCGCGCGCAGCATGGCGCGCGGAAAGCATGGCAAGGTCGTCCTGCAGATTCGATGACACGTCGACGTCAAGTACCAGCGCCACTCTGAACGAGCTCGCTCAGGCGCACGGCTACGACAGAGCGTTCTGGTGGACGAGCGGAATCGCGGTTGGCGGTGCAGTCATCGCCGGCGCCCTGTTGCGCGGCGGCCTGCTCGCCGATCCGGCGAGCGTGCCGCCAGTGAGAGCGCAGCCGACCGAAGACCTCGACGCCACCGGAACTCGGCGGATCAGCCTCGAACGAACAGGCCCGTCCTGACCATGCCGGGAACATCGCTGCTCATCACGGTCATCATCGCCCCGCGATTGAACTCGTACGCGCGCCCGCTCACGGCCCCGCGGACGCGCACCCGTTTGCTCCCGACGTAGCGCACAACTGACGCCGCCGACGGAGGGCCGCCCGGCGGCGGCGCGTATGACTGCGCAGGCACCGCCGCCCGGGAGCTGCCGGTCCTCTCGCGGGCGGCCGTACCTGCAGCGCGGAGAGCTGCGCGACCCTGTCCGCAACAGCCCATCAGTGAAGCTCCGTGCTCATCCGCTCGTCCCCTGAACGGGAGCCGCGGTTTCGAGCTCGAGTGGCACGCGTCCGAGGACGTGAGGCGGATCGCAGACACCAACGCCGACGGTGAACTCGCTGAGGTTCTCGAACTGGTCGACCGAGCAGTTGAACCCGCACGGCGATCCGCCGCCTCCGCCGACAATGATCCGCTTCCACGCCTCGAGCCGAAGCTCGTAGCAACACGGCTCGGGGAAAGCGACGCTGACCGGAACCGTGAGGCGCATCCTGCCGCCGTTCCAGGTCGGACGTGCCGCTCCTTGCTCGACTGCGCCGCTGATCGCCTGCGCGTAGCTCGGCCCCTTCGCGTCTCCGGAGAGGAGGTGCAGCGTGCCGAGTGCGAGCAAGTCGTTCACGTGGTTCGAGCCCCAGTGCGCCGTCAGTGTGTACCCCCCGAGGTGCCCATCCACATCGGAGGCGTCGAACACGACCTCGAGGTCTCCCGAGGTTGCATCGGACGTCCCGCATTCGTCGATCGGGTGCCCGTCGATCATGATGCTGACGAAGTCGGTCTTCGGCTCTTGCGTGCAGAGATGCACAGTGCCGACGTCACGCGGCCAACACGGACTCGGAACAGACAGGTCGTTTAGTGTCCTGTTGTCGAACGTGAGGACCACTTCGGCTTCGTCCGTCGTTCCGCACCACGGCAGCACATGCCTGTGCTTGATCTTGCCGGGACCGTTGTCGAGGTAGCCGACGGCGCGATACGTATACGTCCCGTCGCTGAACTTCGTGGTGTCGATTGGGATCACGAGCTCGGCGTTGATTGCCCAGAACGCCGTCGCGGGCAGACCAACCGTTGCCTCCCAGTGCTCGCGGCTTTCGACGACGAGCCGGTTCTTGACGCCGTCGTTTCTCAGCGCCCACTTGAAATTGACGCTTCCGTTTCCGGGCAACGGCCAGGGTCGGATCCAGTGTCGGCAGAAATCGACAGCTGCTCCCGGTGGCAGCTCGTCCCAGTTCGTCGTGACCGGGTTGTAGACCTCGATCCCGTAGTAGTCGACTCCGATGAACTCGTTCCCCTTCAACACGGGGATCGTGCCGGCGAACGGTCGATCGGCGGGTACCTGGTAGCCGTCCGGGCCGGCCGGTGCGCTGAGGTTCCCGCCGATCGAGTCGATCGCGAGGAACGTGTCGGAGCAGACCGAGGAAAAGTCGATGCAGTCGCCTGCCGGACAAGGCGGATCCGGACACGTCGAACGGCAGCAGGCGAGGTCGTTCGCGACCAGCGTCACGTCGAGCGGATTCGGGATGTCCCAACGGGTAGCCCCAACGCCCTCGTCCAGGATGACGGCACCAGGAAAATGGCAATCCTGGGTGACGCGGAAAATGATGTCGGGCGTGCAGTCCCACCACGGCCACCACGGCCACCATGGCCAGATCCGAAGCGCCGCCAGTTCGGGCGCGGCCGGCAGCTTCTCGAGCAGTGACGTGCGGATCTGCTCGAGCTGCCCGGCGGGAACCGTCGCGAGATCCTGACTCACGCTCAGGCTTTCGCGAGCGAGAAGCGGCTGGAACACATCCAGGCTCGGAACCCCGGAGGAGTGCGCGAGTTCGATCCGCGGATCGCGCTCGAGCACCGGACCGATCCGGTCGATGAGCTCTGGTTCGAGCTCCCAGATTCGGTACCGCCACCACCACCAGGGCCAGAGGCCGCAGCACCAGCGGAAGGTGATGTCGAAGCTGCCGTTGATGTCGGTGAACGCGCAACCTACGAGCTGCTTGTTCGTCCACCACCACCACCAGTCCACGTCGTAGGCGCACACCTCGGCGCCCGGCACCGCGCTGCCGTCCGGACAGACGACGCGGCCGCGGATCGTGAACTCGCGGCACCATCGCAGCCACCACCACCAGTAATACGGCGACACGCGCAGGGGCTCGAGCTGGATTTGTCGCTGCCCCTCCCACAAGGATGCGCGGACCTCGGCTGTGATCGTCTGCGATGCGGCAAGCTCCTCGTCCTCCGCGCGGTCTGGTCCGATCAACACGTGCAGCGGCCCCGGATTGCTGGGGAACGAGAAGCTCACGGTTCCGGTGTTGTCCGCCTTGAGCTTCACGGGCTTCGCGGTGAGCTCGCCTTCCCGCGTCTTGACGACAACCTTCAGCTCCTGCTCCGTTACGTCCTCCGCAGAAATCGCGGACGCATCGACCGGCACCTCCAGCGTGAACCCGCCTGATCCCTTCTCAGCCATGGTCGCCTCCAAGTCGGATCGCTAGAGCCTCGCGACCAGACGTCACTCGAGCGTCACAGGCTCGTCACTGGACGGAGAGCTCATGCACCTCAGCTCCGGCTGCGGCGCGTTCGAGCAAGCACGCGCTGCCGGAGAGCGCAAGCCACACGAGTGGGGCAGACCGTGGGCGCTTCGTAACGGCAAGCGTCAGCGGAGCTGCGACCCAGACACTCGTACACTCGAAGCAGTCCATGAGCTGAGCGACCATCCCGTCGCCGACGCGCACACGCAGCCGCAAGATCACATCGCCAGGTCCATCCTCCTCCGCGAGCAGATGCGTGACGCGCCACGCGGCGAGTGACGCCACGAGAAAGCGGGTGCCGAAGCCGAGGTCGTCCACGGCTCGAGCACTAGCGTTGGCGCGTCACCGGCGCGTCACCGAGGTCTTCGGTCGGGTGGTTGACACCAGTCCGACGACGGTCTAGCGTCCAAGACCGGCGTTCGATGAGGAGTGGAGCGGTGACGATGTCGGTCTCGTCGCTGCGGCTAAGGCATCGAGTGGGTCGATGGCCCGCCTAAGCCTGAGGCTTATGAACGCGTTCGAGTTGGAGTGCGATGGAGCTCTGTTGCACCTTCCGGCGAGCGCGCAGCGTGTCCTTGCGTTCGTTGCCTTACACAACCGCCCGTTGCGTCGGTCGTATGTCGCCGGGTCGCTCTGGCTCGACTCGCCGGAAGACAAGGCGTACGCGAATCTTCGGTCCGCCCTTTGGCGGCTGCATCGCCACGGTCGGCGCCTCGTCGAGACGCATGGCGCCGAGCTCACACTCGGGAGTGAGGTCGACGTCGACCTGCGCGAGTTGGAGCGGCTCGCTCGAAGCACCGTCGCAGGAAATGCGCCGGCCGACCTCGCCGCGGTAAGTGCATCGCTTTTCGCCAGTGACCTCCTTCCGGACTGGTACGACGATTGGGTGACGATCGAGCGCGAGCACTATCGCCAGCTACGTCTGCATGCGCTCGACGCACTCTGCGAACGCCTCACCGCCGCCGGCTGCCTGGAACAGGCACTGCAAGTCGGTCTCGAAGCGGTGGCGGGTGAGCCACTGCGTGAGAGCGCACACCGAGCGCTTGTGGGCGTGCATCTGGCCGAGGGGAACGTCGCGGAGGCAGTCCGTCAATACCGCCTGTTCCGCCGGCTCTTACACGAGGAGCTTGGCCTCGAACCGTCTCGCTTGATGGAAGAGCTCATCGGTCAGCGGCTCCGGGCCGTGGCGGGATAGTCGGTCGCGCGGAAGCAGCCGTGGATGTGGTCGTTGATCACGCCGACGTTCTGCATGAACGCGTACACGCTCGTCGGGCCGACGAAGCGGTACCCCTGCGACTTCAGCTGCTTCGCGAACGCCTCCGCCTGCGGGGTCGAGGTGGGTAGGTCGGCGATGGACCGCGGTGCCCGCTTGCGGGTGATCTCGTAGGACTTCGCGAGCGTCACGAGGCTCGGCGACGCGGACATCATCGCGCGGGCGTTGTCGACCGTCGCCTGGATCTTGGCGCGGTTGCGGATGATCGAGGCGTCCTGTACCAGCCGGTCGACGTCGCGTGCGGTCATCGCCGCGACCTTGGCGACGTCGAAGCCGCGGAATGCCTTCCGGAACGCGTCTCGCTTTCCGAACACGATCGCCCAGCTCAGCCCGACCTCGAACACGCCCAGGGTGAGCGCCTCGAACATCGCGGACTCGTCGTGGGTGCGGGTGCCCCAGACCTCGTCGTGGTAGCGGCCGAGGTCGGTGTCGCCGGCGCCGGCCCAGGCGCAGCGTGGCTTGCCGTCGTGCCCGATGATCACGTCGCTGCTCATCCGACCAGCCCGCCGTCGAGACTGTCACGACGCCGCAGCCCGCGGCATCGCACGATCAGGCGATCTCGTAGTCGCGCGCGAGTCGCGCCAGCTCGACGCGCGAGTTGATGCCGAGCTTCGAGAACACGTGGCGGAGATGGCTGTTGACGGTGTGCGGCGAGACGAAGAGGCGTTCGGCGACCTCTCGATTCGTCAGCCCTTCGGCGACGAGGCGCGCGACGGTGAGCTCCGACGTCGTCAGCGCCGCCCAACCGTTCGTCTCGGGCTCGGCGGCGACGAGGCGCCGCCGGACGCCGAGCTCGCGGAGGCGGCTGCGGACGCGGCGGGCGTCCCAGGTCGCGCCGAGCTCGGTGTAGAGGGCGAGGGTACGGCCAAGAGCATCGACGGCGGCTTCGCGGTCGGTCGCGATCAGCTCGACGCCCAGGTCTTCGAGTGCGGCCGCCAGCTCGAGCCGTCGCGGAGTGCGCTCGAAGAGATCGACCGCCTCGCGGAGATCCGCGTGGCTTGGCTCGAGGAGACCGCGGACATGGGCCGCGGTTGCCGCGATCGAGGCGACGCCGGGGTTCAGCTCCGATCGACGCCGGCTGTTGAGGAGCGCAAGCTGCGCGAGCTCGTCGTCGTGTGTGGCGAGTCGCGATGCGCGCGAGCAGCACCTCGTCGGCGATGTCGAGCGGGAACCGCGGCAGGATCGCTCGGCCGTCCGGTTCGGTCGGTGCGCGGAGCCAGCCTCGTGCCGCTTCGGCGTCGCCTTCGGCCATCGCGAAGAGCGCGAGCAGCCAGCCTGCGTGGCGCCGCACCGCGGGCGTGCCCCGCTCGAGCATGACCTGCGCGATGTCGCCGAGGCGGCGAGCCTGACGCGTGTCGCCGGTGTGGATCGCCAGTCGCCCGAGCGCGACGATGCCGGCGGCGTCGAGCACGGCGGCCGCGTGGGTTCCGTCCTCGAGCGCGAAGCGTCCTTCGAGCACCGCGAGCGCCTCGGAGAGCCGTCCGGTCCGCAGCAGCATGCGGCCGTGCCAGGTCTCGAACATCTGGTAGGCCCAGCCCTGCCGGTCGCGCTGCGCGGCGGCGAGGCCGTCGGCCGCGATCGCGAGCGCCTCCTCGTAGCGGTCGGCGACGCTCAGCAGCTCGCCGTGCCACATGTGCGCGAGCCGCAGGCGCTGGTCGTCGCCGGCGAAGATCCCGTCGCGGTAGGCCGACGGTGATCAGCTCGAGCGACGGGCCGAATCGGTCGTCGGCGTACTCGAGCGCGCTCTCGGCGACCCGGAGCGTGAACGACGCTCGAGCGTCGTCGGCGGACTCGACCGCTGCGCGCGTCTCCTCGAGCACCGCACGCGCCTCCTCGATGCGACCGGCGGTGACGAGGTTGTGGAAGAGGCAGGCGAGGTGGCGGGCGCGCAGGGTCTCCGGGAGGTCGGGGAGGTTCAGGGCGAGGCGTCCGGCGCCGATTCTGATCTCCGGCGAGATCGCGAACATGCCGGCGATGCTGAGGCGGACTTCTGCCTCCTGCAGGGCGGGGAGCGTCTCGCGGAGCGCGCGGTCGGCGAACGCGATCGCTTGCTCGCTGTTGCCCGCGATGTGCAGCGCGATCGCCGTCGTGCCGACGATCTCCCCGCGCTGTGGATGGTGGGCCGGTGCGATCTCGAGCGCGCGCTGGCCGAACTGCGCGGCGGTGCCGGGATCGGTCGTGACCAGCGCCTTCGCGGCGCTCGAGCAGCGTCGCGATCGCCACCTCGTCACCGAGCTCGGCGCTCGCGGCGAGCTGCACCGCGACTTCGACCGGCAGGGCGCCGGCTTCGAGCAGGACGCCGGCCGCCTGGCGGTCGAGCGCGCGGCGGGCGGTGACCGGCACGCTGGCGCGGACGGCCTCGCGTGTGATGTCGTGCCAGAACGCCAGCTTCTCGTCGCGCTCGACGAGCAGGTTCGCCTCGAGCAGCTCGCCGACCGGCGCCAGCAGGTCCGACGCCGGCCGCCCGAGCGTGCGCGCCAGCTCGTCGAAGGTGAACGTGCGACCGAGCGAGGCGGCGACGGTCACGGCGTCGCTCGCCTCGTCGGAGAGCCGGCCGAGCCGCTCGCGCATCTTCTCGTGCACGCGCCGGGGCAGCTCGGCCGTCGATCAGCTCCGCGCGGCCGTCGACGACGCGTATCCGCTCCTCTTCCTGCAGTCCGAGAAGCGTCTCGACGACGAGGAACGGGCTGCCGTCGGCTTCCGCCAACTGCTCAGGATCGACTGATCGGGCTGCGCGGCGAGCATGTCCGCCGCCAGCTGCGCGACCGCATCGTCGTCGAGTGGGCCGAGGACGATCGTGCGCGCTCCCTCTTGCTTCAGCTGTTCGAGCGCGTGCACGAGCGGCGTCGCTTCGCGCGGCGGGCGAAGCGCGATCACCCAGGCGATCGGCAATCCCATCAGTCGCATCGGCAGCGTGCGAAGCGCCGCGACCGTTCCGCCGTCCGCCCAGTGGGCGTCGTCGATCGAGATCAGGAGCGGCGACTCGAGCGCCGCGCGCTCGAGCAGCTGCTGCAGGTCGCGCAGCAGCCAGAACCGTTGCTCGGGCTGCGCATGAAGCGTCGAGAGCTCGCCGGGGTCGAGCAGCGGCTCGGCTCCGTCGAACAGCGCCGCGAGCAGCGCCGCGAGCTCGACCATCGTCTCGCTCGGATCGGCTGCGCTGCGGCCGACTCTGATGCCGAGGCTGCGAGCGATCGCCGCGACCTCGGCGAGCAGGCGGCTCTTGCCCATGCCGGCGGCGCCCTCGACGACGACCACCGCTTCGGCGCCGTCGGAGAGGCGTTCGAGCTCGCCTCGAATCAGCGCGAGTTCCGCGTCGCGTCCGTGGAACTCCCGCGCGGGGCTCGTCGACATCCGCTCCTCGCGGCGAGCATATCCCAGGCGCATCGACGCGCTTTCAAATCGCAGGATCGTGCGATGCGCAGCGGCGCCGCGGCTGACCACACTCGCCGCTTCCACAACTCGACGAAGGGAGTGGGCGACAGATGAACGGCCGGCCGAACATCGTTCTCGTCCACGGCGCCTGGGCCGACGGGTCCTGCTGGAGCGGCGTCATCGAGCGCCTCCAGGCAGAGGGCTTCCAGGTGCGGGCGCCGCAGTTCCCGCTGACCTCGCTCGCCGACGACGTCGCACGGCTGCGCCAGGTGCTCGAGTTCCAGGACGGCCCGACGATCGTCGTCGGACACTCCTACGGCGGCCAGATCATCACCGCGCTCGGCACGGACGCGCCGAACGTCGTCGGCCTCGTCTACATCGCCGCGTTCGGCCTCGACGAGGGCGAGTCGCTCGGAGCGCTTCTCTCGCAGGGGCCCGGTCACGCCGGCGCTCGCGCATCTCTTCACCGACTCGCGCGGCTTCGGCTGGCTCTCCGAGGACGACTTCGTCAACCACTTCGCCGCCGACGTCGAGCCGACGCGCGCACGAGTCCTGTACGCCGTGCAGCAGGCACTCGCGTCCTCCGCGTTCACCGACGTGATGGGCGCGCCGGCGTGGAAGTCGCTGCCGTCCTGGTACCTCGTCGCGCAGAACGACGAGGCGATCCCGCCGGACGCCGAGCGGCAGTTCGCAGCGCGGATGGGCGCGACCACGGTCGAGATCCCGTCGAGCCACGTCGCGATGGTCTCCCATCCCGCCGAGGTCGCCGACCTGATCGAGAAGGCCGCCGAAGCAGTCGGCGCCGACAGCTGTCCGCGAATGACCGGTCGACAGCAGTCGCTCAGCATACGCCGACCGCTTCGACCCAACGAGTCGCGGCCGACAACGCGATCGAGTACGCCTACCGCGACCTCGGTGACGAGCGACGTGCCGCTCGTCCTGCTGCAGCACTTCCGCGGCAACCTCGACAACTGGGACCCCGCGCTCATCGACGCGCTCGCCGCCGATCGGCGCGTGATCACGTTCGACAACGTCGGCGTCGGCGCCACGACCGGCAGGACGCCGAACACGGTCGAGGCGATGGCCCACGATGCGATCGCCTTCCTCGAGGCAATGAACCTCGAGCGGGTCGATCTGCTCGGCTTCTCGATCGGCAGCTTCGTCGCGCAGGAGATCGCGCTCATCCGCCCCGACCTGCTGCGGCGCGTCGTGCTCGCGTCCTCGGCACCGCAGGGTGCGGCGGGGATGCACGGCTGGGCGCCGGAGGTGATCGGCGCGGTCGGCGCGCCGGAGACGAACCCGCAGGGATACATCTCGACGTCTTCTTCGCGCCCACGGACACGAGTCGCGAAGCAGGCCGGCAGGCCGCCGGACGCATCTTCGGGCAAGGACCACCGACCGCGACGAGCCGACGACGTGGCAGACCCGCCAGGCGCAGTACGACGCCGTCTGCGCGTGGGGCATCCCCAACCACTCGCTGCTTCAGCGAGTCGCCGCGATCGAGCTCCCGGTGTTCGTCGCCAACGGCGACAGCGACCCGATGATCCTTCCTCGCTACTCGTACCTGCTGGCCGGGCTTCTCCCGGACGCGCGGGTCACGATCTACCCGGACTCGGCGCACGGCTTTCTCTTCCAGCACCACAGCCGAGTTCGCCGCCGACGTGCACGCCTTCCTCGAGGAGGCCAACTGATGCCGATGATCGACGTGTACGCCGCGGCGGGAACCTTCTCCGACTCGCACACGCTTGCGCGGGACCTCGCGGCGGCGGTCATGCGCTGGGAGCAGGTTCCCGATCTGCCGCTGTTCGCGAACAACACCGCTGCGTTCATCCACGACCTGGATGCCGCCGCGATCTCCAACGTCGCCGGAGACAGCAACTACGTGCGAGTCCAGGTGCTCACGCCCGTCGGCGTGCTCGACCGCGACAAGCAGCTCGGGGTCGTCAAGGAGCTCACGGAGATCGTCGCCGACGCCGCCGGCGACCCGAGCCTGAGCGAGCGCACCTGGGTGCTCCTGACCGAGTCGCCGGAGGGCGGCTGGGGCATCGCCGGTCACGCGAACACGAACGCCGACATCGCGGCCGCCGCACGCGCTGCGCTCGCAGGGCAGTGAACCGCGAAGCCCTACCACGGTGCTCCATAAGGACTCCATGTTCTTGACGTCGTAACGTCGCGGCAGACAGCCGGTTTACCATGCGCTCTGGTTCGTCGATGGGAGGCCGGTTGCCAGTAGACGCCGATTCCGAGCACGGCGGCGACGCATGTTGATCCTCAGCGAGCCCGAGATTCGGGAGCTCGTCGATGCCGAGATGGCCCGCGTCGCGATCGAAGGCGCGTTTCGTGCGCTTCACCGCGGTGAGGCGACACTCGCAAGCGTCATATCCCTTCCTTTTCGGGATCCGGAAGGCGTCGCGCACATCAAGGCCGGGCACCTTCACGATGACGAGGTATGGACCGTGAAGGTATCGGGCGATTTCGACCCCGGCGACGGCGGCGCCATGCGGCACAGCGGGCTCATGCTGGTCATCAGCGCAACCGACGGCACCCTCGTCGGGGTGCTCCAAGACAACGGTTTTCTGACCGAGCTTCGGACCGGCGCCGCAGGGGCGGTCGCGGCCGACGTGCTGGCTCGTCGCGATGTCACCACGGCGGCGGTCGTAGGCGCTGGAAGTCAAGCCCGATACCAGCTCGAGGCGCTACTCCACGTGAGGTCTATCGATCGCGTGCACGTCGCATCGCGCTCGCGCGAGCGTGCGCGCGCCTTCGTCGATGAAATCGCGAATCTGGGGCTCACAGCGCGACTCTTCGAATCCGTGCAAGAGGCGGTGCGTGGCGCCGGCATCGTCGTCACAACCACGCCGTCAGTCGCGCCGCTTGTCGAAGCGGGCTGGCTCGATCCAGGCACACATGTCACTGCCGTCGGTTCGGACGAGCCCACCAAGCGGGAGCTTGCTCCCGATGTTCTCGCGCGCGCGAGCGTCATCGCAGTGGACGACCGCAGGCAAGCGGCAAGCTTCGGAGAGCTGCATCATGCGATAGAAGCCGGCGTACGAACGGAGGAGGACGTCGTCACGCTCGGAGAGCTCCTCGAGGGAGTTGCGCCGGGTCGGATGAGCGACGACGACATAACGGTTGCGGATTTGACGGGAGTCGGCGTTCAGGACGCTGCCGTAGCAGCGCTCGTCGTGAGAGAGGCGACTCGCGAACAGGTGTCGCGGCTCGCCAAGCGAGAGTGAGAAAGGAGGTTCATGCGTGCGCTACCGCCGGACACTGATTGAGATCGAGTCGCCCGAACAGCTCGGCTACTCGACGATCAAGAACAATCTTGCAGAGAGCTCATTCTCCGATATGTGCCTCGCTGACTTTGGCGTAGAGGCCGACGTAGGACGTGTGCTGCTTGCGTACGGCGACCACCTTGGCGCAGAGCGCCTGCGAAGCATGATCACGGCGGACGACGACTCTCTCTCGCCTGATGACGTTCTCGTCACTGCGGGTGCGGCGTCCGCGCTCTTCATCGTCGCTACCTCGCTGCTCGGTCCGAAGGCGCACGTGCTCGTTAGCGAACCGAACTACTCGACGAACCTCGAGACTCCCCGTGCGATCGGCGCAGACGTCGAGACCATCCCTCTTCGATTCGAGGACGGCTGGCGACTGGACGTCGACGAGCTCGCGTCACGGCTCCGACCGGACACGCGACTTGTCAGCATCACCTATCCCCACAACCCCACCGGCAGCACCATCACGCGAGGCGAGCTCGAAGCGCTCGTCGCGATTGTCGAGAGCCACCCGACTGCGCGACTTCTCGTCGATGAGACCTACCGAGAGTTGGCCTACGGTGATCCGCTCCCGATGGCGGCGTCCCTGTCGCCGCGTGTGCTCGGCGTCTCGTCGATGTCGAAAACGTATGGCCTGCCGGGTCTTCGAGTCGGGTGGGTGACGTGTCGCGACGATCGATTGATGGAAACGCTTCTCGCAGCGAAGGAACAGATCTTCATTTGCGGAGCCGTGCTGGAGGAAGAACTTGCCGCACGTGTGCTCGAGCAGCGCTCCGTTGTATTGCCGCTCGTTCAGGCCAAGACCCAACGGCACTTGTCCGTCGTCCGCGATTGGATCAACGGCAATGAGCTGTTCGAGTGGATCGAGCCGACCGCGGGTGTCGTGTCTTTTCCACGCATCCGCCCCGAGATCGAGCTCGACATCGATCGCTTCTACCGGACGCTTCTCGAAGAGCATGGAACCTACGTCGGTCGTGGGCGCTGGTTCGATCAGGACCCGCGCTTCTTTCGCCTCGGGTTTGCGTGGCCCACCGAAGAAGAGCTCGAGCGTGGTCTCGAGGGGTTGGACCTGGCCGCAGCGGGAGCCCGCTTGCCTGCGTGAGCGAGCGGCTCGATTATGCTCGAGCGATGAGCGCGACCCGGTCACCCGCGTCCGAGATCCCGACGGGCGCTGAGCGTACGCTCCACCTGCTCGAGCGCCAGATCGGTCGCTCGCTCAGCGAGGTCGAGACGCCTGTCGCCGTGATCGACCTCGACCGCCTCGACGTGAACCTCAGGGAACTGCAGTCGTACGTCGACTCGCACGGCATCGAGCTGTGGCCGCACACGAAGACGCACAAGTCGCCGGAGATCGGGCTTCGCCAGCTCGAGCTCGGCGCGGCCGGGCTCACGGTTGCGAAGACCGGCGAGGCACAGGTGTTCCAGGAGGCGGGTGCACAGCGGATCCTCGTGCACTATCCGCCGTTCGGCGCGGACAAGTGGGAGCGGCTCGTCGACATCGCCGCCTCGGGTGTCGACGCTGACCGTCGCCGTCGACAGCGTCGCTCCGGCCGAAGGGCTCGCGCGCGCCCTCGACCGGCGTGGCCTGCGCGCACAGCTGCTCGTCGAGGTCGATGCTGGATTGCACCGCACCGGCCAGACAACGGCTTCCGCCGCCGTCGCGGTCGCGCAGCAGCTGTCGAAGTTGCCCGCGGTCGAGGTCGCGGGCATCAGCTGCTATCCCGGCCACTTGCGGCCGGAAGATCCCGCGCTCCCTCAGGGTCTCGAGGCGGTCGACGCGCTCCTGCGCGACACTCGGGATGTCTTTGCTGCCGCCGGCCTCCGCTGCGACCGCATCTCGGGCGGATCCACACCGACTCGCCACCTCACCCACACGACCTGCGTGAACGAGCTTCGGTCCGGCACATACGCGCTTCTCGATCGGAACGACGGCGAGGATGACCGGTGCGCGCTCTGGGTCGAGGTGACCGTTATCTCGGACGCCGTCGCAGACCAGGTCGTCGTCGACGGCGGCTCGAAGACGTTCACCTCTGACGACCATCCCGACGGAGGACACGGCTCGGTAATGGGCTGGTCGGGCGCCAACTTTGCCCACATCAACGAGGAGCACGGCTACATCGATGTGTCAGCTCTCGACAAGCGACCGGCGGTCGGCCAGCACCTGCAGATCGTTCCGAATCACGCGTGCGGCTGTATGAACCTCCACGACGGTGTGCTCGCCGTGCGCGAGGGCGTCGTCGATCACGTGATCCGTGTCGCCGGCCGCGGACTGATCCGCTAGCGCGCGTAGGGCTCGAGCACATTGCGCGGCGCAACGCAGTACGCCGTGTAGTCGGTATTTGTGATCTGTGCGATCCGCGCGTGTGCGACCATCGCGAGCAGCAACGCAGCCCTCGCGCGCGGCAGGTCGTAGTCGTCGTCGATCCAGTTCAGGAGCTCCCGCATCGCCCGCCGTGCCGCCCATTCGAGTGGTTTCCCCGAGACGACAGTCATCAGTTCGTCCGCCGTCACGATCCGCGGCCATTCCAGCGATGCCGGCCGCTCGACCGGGATTGCGCTCGCCGTGACGATCGCGCCCACTTCGGGCGGACCGACGATCTCGCTGTCGCCCATCAGCGCCTTGCAATCCCCGAAGTAGAGCCCCGCGCCATCGTGCTCGACGGGGAGGATCACCGTCGCGCCCTCACGCAACTCGCGGCAGTCGAGATTCCCGCCGTAGCGACCCTGCAGCTTCGCGTGCACCTCGCCGTCGCCGGGCACGACCGCGAGGCAGCCGATCAGCGGCCGCGTCGGCAGGCGCGTGTGCTCGTCGAACCGAACCAGGCCATCCTCAATCGGATACGCGTCGGCGCCGCTCTCATCGTTCCACCAATCGAAGGGGTCGACGTCGCGACTGTACGCACCGTAGGTGACGACGCCCGGAGTGTTGATCGCGATGTCGTGAATCGTCACGGCGACCGCGCCGCCGGCTTCCGCGCCCGCAACCATGATCGGGCCGACGACGGCCCACTTCACCGCCTCGGCTTGCGCATACGACTCCGGCGTGAAGTCCTCCGGTTTGCGGAAGTAACCGGAATAGCCCTCGACCGACTCGACCTCGAACACCTCGCCCGGCCGCACGGTTCCGATCGGCGCGTGCTCCGGACTGTAGGCGTACTTCGCGTCGCTCTCGGGGAAGTGCTGCATCGCGGGAGGGCGAGTATATTCGGGCGCCAATGCAATCACTCACCGATCAAGTGGCCGTCGTCACTGGTGGAGCGCGCGGAATCGGACGCGGGATCGCCTCTGTCCTCGCTGCCGAAGGTGCGCACGTCGTCGTTGTCGATGTCGACGCGGAGCTGGGCGCGACGACGGCCGCCGAGCTTGGCGGGATAGCTGTCGCAATCGACGTCACTGACGGCGCGTCCGTCGAGTCGATGGCCGCCCGCGTCGTCGAGGACCTCGGCCGAATCGACATCCTCGCCGCGAACGCCGGTATCTACCCCTTCGCCGATCTCGACGCGCTCGACGAGGAGGTCTGGAACAGGGTGATGGACCTGAACGTCGGGGGCGCCGTGCGCTCCGTCCGAGCCTGTCTACCGGTGATGCGCGCGCGTGGTTACGGCCGGATCGTGCTGACGTCGTCAATCACCGGGCCGATCACCGGCCAGCCGGGTTTCGCGCACTACGGCGCGTCGAAAGCGGCGATGCTCGGCTTCATGCGCTCGGCAGCCGTCGAGCTCGCGCAGACTGGGATCACGATCAATGCTGTCATGCCGGGAAATGTCAGCACGCCCGGCTTCGCCGACACGAGCGACGAGCACCAGAGGCGGATGCTCTCGTCGATCCCGATGGGCCGCTACGCAGAGCCCGAGGACGTCGGCTGGGCCGTTCGCTTCCTTGCCTCGCCCGAAGCCGGTTACATCACCGGCCAGACGCTGATTGTCGACGGCGGCCAGGTACTTCCCGAGGCGCCACTCGGTTGACAACCACTGGTTGAGGGAACAAGCTCGACCGGGCAGACCTGAGCGACCAGCGGAGGGCATATGGCCAGGAAGCACGTGTTGGCGATTCTCGGAGTCGCCACCTTTGTGAGCGCAGGAGTGTTCGCGGCGGGCGCGGCGTCGAGGACCTCGCGGACGACGGCTGACGATCCGAACAACGCGAGCCTGACCTACTGGTACTGGGCGGAGAGCGATGCTCCCGGTGCGAACGCCTGGCTGAAGAAGGAAGTCGTCCTCTACGAGAAAGCGCACCCGAAGGTGAAGGTCTCGGTCGTCATCCAGTCGACCGACACGCTCACCTCGGCGTTCACGACTGCCTCGCAGACGAAGAGCGGCCCCGACATTGCAACGCAGTGGGCAACGCTGCCGACGCTCACTCCGGCGTGGAGCGGTGCGAGCGTCCCGATCTCCGACTACGTCCCCGCGAGCGAGACGAAGAGCTGGATCAGCACCGCGGAGAACATGTGGCAGGGCAAGTTGTGGGCGATGCCGCAGTACCTGATCGGCATCCCCTTCGTCTGGAACAAGACCCTGTTCAGGAAGGCCGGTCTCAACCCGAACAAAGGCCCGAAGACGTGGGCGGACATGCTCGCCGACGCGAAGAAGCTGAAGGCCGCGGGCATCACGCCGTTCGGCCTCGGCAACAAGGACGGCTATGGAGGCGCCTGGTTCTTCTCGCTCGTCGGGAAGCAGAACCTCAACTCGATCGGCGAGCTCAAGAACGCGATGATCGGCAAGTCGAAGTTCAGCGATCCGAAGTTCTCGGGCTTCTACCAGCTGCTCGTGGATCTTCGGAAGGCCGGTTATCTCAACTCGGACGTTGCGTCGATCAGCTTCGAGCAGGGCTTCCAGCTCTTCGGCCAGAAGAAGGTCGGGATGTCATGGGGCACCGACGGCAACGTCGCGGCCTGGGAGAAACAACTCGGCGCGAAGAACATGGGGGTCGGCCCGATCCCGATCTGGGGACACGGCAAGCTCGCGACGAGCTACGACGTGACGCAGTCGTCGGATGCGTTCATCACGAAATGGTCGAAGCATCCCCGTGCCGCAGCGCAGTTCCTCGTGTTCCTGCACTCGCCGCAGGCATTGAAGGCCTGGTACGCCGCGACCGGCGTGTTCCCGGCCGACAAGCGCTTCCCTGCGTCGGCGGTGAAGGATCCGATCGCGAAGCAGCTGCTCGCACTCGACCAGTCGCCTGTCTCGGTCTGGCCCGAGAACTTCGTCCCGCCGCAGGTCGACCAGAACGCCGACCTCGCCGGCGGCGAGCAGATCACCTCGGGGTCGGCTTCGCCCGCCAGTGTCGCGAAGCTCTGGGAGACGCAGCTCTCGCAGTGGAAGACCCAGCATCCGGACGAGTTCCGTAGCTACCAGAAATGGGTGTCCGGACACTGACGGCGATCTCGCACGGAGCCACGCGCCGGCGGCGCACCCGCCGGCGCGTGCTCTGGCCGTATCTCTACGCGCTTCCCGCAGTCGGTGCGATGGCGTTTGCGTTCGGATTCCCGCTCGTGCAGGTCGTGCGCGACAGCTTCTATGCGGGCGACTTCTCCAACTCGCCGATCTGGGTCGGTCTGGACAACTACAAGGGGGTCATCTCCGACCCGCAATTCCGGCAGTCGCTGCTGAACAACATGAAGCTGCTGCTCGCGGTGCCGATCATGCTCGGCCTCGGTCTCGCGATCGCACTCGTTCTGAACGACCGCATCCGTGGGACGCGGCAGTACCAGGCGATCGTCTTCCTGCCGTACGTGCTGCCTGCCACTGCGATCGGCATTGCGTTCTCGTTCCTGCTGCAGGAGAACGGCGTACTCAACACCGCGCTCCGTAAGATTCACCTCGGCGGGCTCGCGCAGGACTGGCTCGGCAACTCCCACCTCGCGATCGCCTCGGTGGGCGGGCTCGTGGTGTGGCAGCAACTCGGCTTTGGCGTCGTCGTCTTTACGGCGGCACTCCTCGCGTTACCGCCGGAGACGGCGGAGGCCGCGCGCATCGACGGTGCCGGCTGGTGGCAGCTGCAGTTGCGCGTGCTCGTACCGCAGATTCGTCCGATCATCGAGCTCCTGACCGTGATCCAGGTGATCACGGTGCTCTCCTGGGTCTTCAACTACGTCTACGTCCTCACGTCGGGCGGGCCAGGCTACTCCTCGAGCGTGATGGAGCTGTACATCTGGCGCAGCTTCTCGAACGGCTCGAACGGGACGGCGGCCGCCGTGGCGGTGATGCTGTTCGGCATGGCGAGCGTGTTGATCGGCATCTCGCTCTGGGTTCGAGGGCAGGCGGCGTCGCGATGAGGACGACGGCCGGCGGGCGCATCGTCGGCGTGCTGTCACGGCACGCGTTCCTGATCGTCATCTGTCTCGCGGCGCTCTACCCGCTCTACTTCATCGGAGCGACGGCCATCAGGTCGAACGCTGCGTACCAGCTCAACCCGACCGGTTTCCCGAGCCATCCGACGCTCAGCGCGCTGCGTTCCATGATCTTCCACCAGCCGCTGCCCCGGTGGATGTGGAATAGCTTCCTCGTGACGGTTTCCTCGGTCGCCGTCTCGACGTTCATGGCGCTCCTGGCCGCGTACGGGGCTGTCTTCGGTCAGTTCCGCGGGCACAAGATCTTTCTCTCGACCAGCGTCGCGCTGATGGTCGTCCCACCGGTGACGCTGCTTGTGCCGATGTTCATCTTCATGGTCGACAGCGGTTTTGTGAACCACCTGCAGTCGGTGATCATCTTCTACACGGGCCTCCTGGTGCCGTTCGCCGTCTTCTTCATGACCAATTTCTTCCGCACCGTCCCGCAGGAGCTGATCGAGGCCGCCGCGTCGGAGGGCGCCGGCCCGTTCACCGTGTTCCGCCGGATCGTGTTGCCGCTGTCGGGCGCCGCCACCTTCACGCTGCTCGTCGTGCAGGCGATCTGGGTCTGGAACGAGCTCCTGATCGCTCTCGTCTTTCTGCAGAACGAAAGCGCGCGCACGCTGATGGCCGGCCTGACGCAGTTCCAGGGACGTTTCGCAACGAACGAGCCGCTTGTGCTCGCGGGGGCGCTGATCGCAATCGCGCCGGTCGTCCTGCTCTATCTCTCAGGGCAGCGCTTCTTCGTGCGCGGCCTGACGGCCGGTATCGGCAAGTAGCAGGCTCTCTCCGGTCCGGACGTCGAAGAAGTGGAACTTCGCCGGGTCGACGGCGAGCGCGAGCGATTGGCCGGCCCGCGCCTTCGTCGCCGGATCGACGCGGGCTGTGAAGAGCGAGTCGTTCTCGGCCAGGATCGTGGCGTCGTCGTTCGCGGCGTCGCGCGTCTCGATCGTCACGCGCGGCGCCGCGACGTGGAACAGGACATGCGAGTCCGAGCCGAGCTCCTCGAGTACCTCCACCGTCACTTCGATGCGCGGCAGCTGCTTCTGACTGAAGTCGGCGTCGTCGAACACCTCTGGCCGGATCCCGAGCACGATCTCGGTGACGCCATGCGGAGGCCGCCGCGCAGGTGAGAGGGGGATTCGAAACTGTCCAAATACGATCGAGTCGTTCTCGACGGTCGCCTCGACGAGGTTCATCGACGGCGATCCGATGAAGGCCGCGACGAACAGATCGTTCGGCGACTGGTAGAGGCGCTGCGGCACGTCGACCTGGACGACCCGTCCGTCGCGCATGACCGCGACGCGGTGGCCGAGTGTCATCGCCTCCGTCTGGTCGTGAGTGACGTAGACGCTCGTCACCGAGAGTCGTGCGTGCAGCTGCGCGAGCGAGGCACGCATGCCGACCCGAAGCTTCGCATCGAGGTTCGAGAGCGGCTCGTCCATCAGGAATGCGACCGGTTCGCGAATGATCGCGCGGCCCATCGCGACGCGTTGCCGCTGTCCGCCGGAGAGATGCGCCGGTTTGCGGTCCAGGAGATTCTCGAGGCCGAGCAGCGTCGCGACGTCGGCGACGCGGCGTGCGATCTCGGACTTCGGCGTGTGCCGCACGCTGAGGCCGAAGCCGAGGTTCTCCCGCACGCTCATGTGCGGGTATAGCGCGTAGTTCTGAAAGACCATCGCAATGTCTCGTTCGGGCGGCGGAAGTTCCGTGACGTCTCGGTCGCCGATCGAGATCGTCCCGTCGGTGATCTCCTCGAGGCCGGCGATCATTCGCAGCAGCGTCGACTTGCCGCAGCCTGACGGACCGACGAGCACCATGAACTCCCCGTCCTCGATCGTCAGGTTGACGTCGTCGACGGCGACGACGCCTGCGGCGAACTCCTTCGTCACGTGCTCGAGCGTGATCGCGGCCATCGGTCAGTACCCTGCCTGCATGGTGCCCATGACGTCGACCTGCGCCTTGAACGCGAGGTAGCCCGCGTCGATCGGGAAGACGGTGCCGGTGACGGCGATGGATTCGTCACTCGCGAGATAGACGACGAACGGTGCAATCTGCTCGGGTGTCGGGACGGGCAAGATGTGCAGGCTCTGGATGGTGGATCGCGCTTCATCGTCGTCGAGCCAGACTCGCTGGGGCTCTGTCGAGACGAAGCTCGGTGCGATTGCGTTCACGCGCACGCCGTCACGACCGACACCGGCAGCGAAGGAGCGGATCAACGAGGTGACGCCGCCCTTGGCCGCGGTGTACGAGTCGAGGCCGGCGCAGCCGACGAGTGCGTCGACGGTGCTCGAGACGATGATCGAGCCCGAGCCCTGCTTCACCATCTGACGCCCGACGTGCTTGAGGACGTAGAACGTGCCGGTCAAATGGATGTCGATCATGCGGGCCCAGACGTCGTCCTCGAGCTCGGTGAGTCGCTTGTCCTGCGTGTTGACGAAGTGGACGTCGGCTGCGCAGTGGTAGAGCACGTCGAGCCGACCGAAGCGTTCGACGGTCTCCGCCACGATGCGCTCGACGAGCTCGGGCGACGTGACGTCGACGTGCATCGCGGCGGCGTTGTCGCCGATCGATGCGGCAACTGCCTCGGCCCGCTCGAGCGAGACGTCCGAGACGACGACCTTGGCGCCCTCGGCCGCCATTGCCGCTGCGCCGGCCCGCCCCATGCCCGAGCCGCCGCCGACGACGAGCGCGATCTTTCCGTCCAGCCTCACCGCTCCTCCTTTGCAAGCTGTTCGTCCTGCCATGGCAGATACTGGCCGGCGCTCTGGTAACGAGCTGCCGCCTCCGCCACCGCATCGTCGTCGATCTCGACGCCGAGTCCAGGCTGGTCGATCGTGCCCCAGCGCGGGCCTGTCGCGATCGGGAGTGGCTCCGTCAGGATGTCGTGTTCCAGCATGTACGCGGTCTGCTGATGACCCTCGACGCCGTTCGGGAACGTCAGCAGGACGTGATGCGCCGCGGCGGCGGCGAGCCCGAGCTCGCCGTGCGTGTGTTTGCAGACCTGCAAGCCTTCATACTCTGCGACCGAGGCGAGCCGCTGGAAGGCGCCGATGGAACCGACCCAGTAGGGCGAGAAGCAAAACACGTCGGCCTGGCGTGCGCGGATGCGTGCGTAGGCGTCTGCCTCAGACCACAGCCCTTCGTTCGCGCAGACGCTGATCGTCGTGCGGCCGCGCACCTCCGCGAGATGGCCGACCGGGTGATCTCGCACGGGCTGTTCGACGAAGTCGATGTCGTATTCCTCGAGCGCTCTCAGCATGCGAAGAGCCTGGGGAAGCGTCCAGCTGCCGTTCGCATCGAGCCGGAGACGCGGCTCCGGTCCGAGCGCCTCGCGCACGGCGGCGACCTGCGAGAGATCGTCCGCCTCCTCGAGCCCGACCTTGAGGTAGAACACCTCGAATCCGTGAGCGAGCCCGTCGGCGACCTGCGCCTCGAGGCTCTCGTTCGGGCCGCGCGCGAGGTAGTAGAAGTACGTCGCCGCGGCTTCCTGGCGGCCACCGAGGATCCGCCAGAGCGGCTGACCGGCTGCGCGGCCGCAGATGTCCCACAGCGCCATATCGATGCCGGCCCACGCAAAGTTGCCGGTGCCGGCGCGGAACTGCCAGAGCCCGTGCGTGAAGGCATCGCGGCGCATTGCATCTCGGTTCCAGGGGTCGCGTCCAATGACGAACGGCGCCATCGCCTGAACCGCCGCGTCGACGGATGCAGTGTCGGCGCCGCAGCAGGCCTCGCCCCAGCCGACGAGGCCGTCGTCGGTCGTCAGCTTCACGAGCACGTCACTGACGCCGTCGCGGGCCACCTGCGCACTGACCTCCCTGTGCGTGTACGGAACGCTGACCGCGGTTGTCTCGACCTTCGCGATCCTCACAGGGTGTGCTCGAACTTCGTCAGAATCTCGTTCCCGTTCGCACCGACGAGAAATGTGTGCTCGAGGCGGATACCGCCCCAACCTGGCAGGTAGATCGCAGGCTCGAGGGCGAGCACCATGCCTTCTTCGAGGCGCTCTTCGCAGTAGGGCGTGATCCGTGGCTCTTCCGACCAGGCTGCACCGATGCGGTGCCCGGTGTGGTGGTTGTATGTCGGCCCGTGCTCGGCGAGCAGCTCGCGCACCTGCCGGTCGACGTCTCTCGCAACGACGCCGGGGCGGCAGAGTGCGATCCCGTGGTGCAGCGCGCGCCGGATCGCGTCGAAGCGATCGCGTGTCACCTTGTCGGGCGTTCCGACGAAGACTGCGTTTGCGGTGTCGGACCAGGCACCGGCGATCCATGGGGACGTGTCGGTGAGGACGAGGTCGCCCGAGCGGACGATGCGCGCGGTTGCGACTCCGCCGCCGGTCGCCGTTGCTTCGGCGCCGGCCGTCACGGTGAGGATTCCCGGCACACGCTTGCCGGCTTCGCGCGCCATCGCGGCGGCGGCGAGCCCGGCCAACTCGGCCTCGGTGATCCCGGCTTCGGCGTGATCCTTGACTGCTTGTTGCACGACGTCGGCCAGCCTGCAGGCCCGCTTGACCGCGTCGAGATCGGGGTTGACCGTGAGGGCCGCGTCGCACGAGATCGGGATGCGGCCTGATTCCCGGAGCCACTCTGCGACGGCGTGGGGTAGGTGTCGCGTCTCGACTCCCGTTTGGCCCTGAGCGAAGCCCGCAGCGTCGAGCGCCGGCAGAAGCGCGGTGAGCAGCTCGCCGGCCGGGTCGGGCGCGCGCTCGAAATCGTACGAGCGGTAGGTCACGAGGCGTGCGTCGGATGGCCGGACGTCGGCCGCGTGGAAGTCGGCGACGACGAGCACCGCTTCGCCGGGGCCGACGCAAAGCAGCGCAGGCACGAACACGAACGGATTCGAGACCGGCCAGTCCTCGTCCGGCGTCTCGAAACAGCCGACCGACGCGAGCGACTCAGGATGCGACAGCACGGCCTGGGTGTGGCCGCTCGCGAGGAGAGCCGTGCGAAGGCGGTCGAGGCTCACCTCCTGAGTCTGGCAGAGCCGCGCCTCAACTTGAAAAGAGCGTGATGGTCTTGGTATCGAAGCTGCGGTCTGAGATGCTGAGCGTCGGCCGTTCTTCTACGACGAGAGGACAACACGCGATGTCACTTGGCTTCTACTTCACCCCGAGCTCGTTCACAGCCGCGGAGTACGACGAGGCGCTCACCCGGCTGGAAGCGGCCGGCGCCGGGGCTCCCGCCGGGCGGCTCTACCACGTCGCCCTCGAGTCGGACGGACAGATTCAGGTGTTCGACGTCTGGGATTCCCAGGAGTCGTTCAATGCATTTGGCGAGACGCTGGTACCGATCATGACTGCGCTCGGAGCCGATCCCGGTCAGCCGATGGTGTCGAAGGTGCACAACATCATTCAGGGCTGAGCGCAGGTCATCTGTCGGCGTGCGGTGGCGCGGCGGGTAGCTGCACCGTGACGCGGAGCCCGCCCGACGCCCGGGGGGTGAGGGTGAGCGTGCCGTCGTGTGCTTGCGTGATGCTCTTGACGATTGCCAGGCCGAGGCCGACACCACCCCCATGGTCGGTGCGTATGCGTTTGGTGCCGCGAAGGAACGGCTCGACAAGCGTGGCAACCAACTGTGGGGTGAGCTTCTCGCCGGTGTTCTCGACAGTGAGTACCGCGCTCTTGTGGTGAACGCTGGTCGTGACCCACACGGCGCCCTGCTCAGGCAGGTTGTGGACGATCGCGTTGTGTGCGAGGTTCGTACTCAGCTGCAGCAGGAGCGGGTGTGAGCCGATGGTGGGGGTCATGTCGCCGGAGGTCTCGATGGTGACGCCGCGTTCTTCTGCGAGGGGGAGGAGCGTTTCAGCGGCTTCCTCGGCGATGAGGGACAGATCGACGTGTTCTCGGATGAAGGACCGCTGGTCGGCGCGGCTGAGCAGGAGCAATGCTTCAGTGAGGTCGATCGCCCGGGTGTTGACGGTGTGGAGGCGGTCGACGAGCTCGCCGGTGTCGCGGCTGGGATCGTTGCGGGCGACGTCGAGAAGTGTCTGCGTGATCGCCAGCGGGGTGCGCAGTTCGTGCGAGGCATTGGCTGCGAATCTCTGCTGTTCGACGACGTGTGCTTCGAGCTGAGCAAGCATCGTGTCGAAGGCGTCGGCGAGCTCGCGGAACTCGTCCTGACGTCCTTCCAAGTCGATCCGGTGGGAGAGCGATCCGTCCGCAGCTATGCGTGTGGCGTCGGTGATGCGAGTCAGCGGGGCGAGCATGCGGCCGGCGAGAAGCCACCCTCCCAGCAGGCCGAATACCAGCAGGAAGGCCATCGCGATGGCCGCGATCGGAGCGAAATCGCGCAGGAGGTCGGCGTGGCTGCGCACCATGAAGATCACACCGGGGTGCACGCCACGCGAAAGGGAGAAGTACCCTGCGGCGAGCAGCAAGGCGCCTGCGAGCATGAGGAAGCCGGCGTAGCTGAGGGTGAGCTTGAGGCGAATGCTCAAACCGGGGGCTCTAGCCACGCTCTGCTCCCTGAGGCCCGGTGTCTGGTCCTATGTCGATGCGGTACCCGGCGCCGGCCACGGTGGCGATGATCCAGGGTTCGCCGAGGCGTTTGCGCAGTGCAGAGACTGTGATGCGCACGGCGTTGGTGAAGGGGTCTGCGTTCTCGTCCCATGCTCGCGCCAGGAGCTCTTCGGCGCTGATGACGCCGCCTTCAGCTGCGACGAGGACTTCGAGCACGGCGAACTGCTTCCTGGTGAGCGCGACGTAGCGGTCGTCGCGGTAGACCTCGCGGCGGAACGGATCCAGCCGCAGGCCTGCGATCTCGCGTACGGGCGGCCTGTGATGTGCACGCCTGCGGTCGAGCGCTCTGAGCCGGAGCACCAGCTCTCGGAGTGCGAACGGCTTGGTGAGGTAGTCGTCGGCACCGAGCTCGAACCCGGTCGCTTTGTCGTCGAGACGGTCGGCAGCGGTGAGCATGAGGATCGGCATACCGCTACCGGAAGCGACGATGCGGTTGGCGATCTCGTCACCGCTAGGTCCAGGAATGTCTCGGTCGAGGACGGCGATGTCGTACGCGTTGGCGCTCAGCAACTCGAGAGCGGCGTCGCCGTCGCCTGCGATGTCAGCCGCGATCGCTTCGAGGCGTAGGCCATCGCGGATGGCTTCTGCCATGTAGAGCTCGTCTTCGACAATCAGCACGCGCATGCTCCGATGCTACGAGCTGGCGCATATCGCCGGCATATCGAGAACCCCATACGTGCCGGCAACACCACGCTGCCTTGAATGGCGGCATGGTCTACAGCAAACCAGCACGAACACCGACGCGTCGGATTCGGATTCGCAAGATCCGTGCCGTCGGCCTGCTCGTCGTCATCGCGGCGACCGCCGCCCTCGGCTACCGGTTGCTGGCGTCCTCGTCCTCGACGGGCCCGTCGTCCAGCGACGTTCTTCGCAGTGATCGCCGTGGCGCGGTCGGCAATGCGCTGCCCAGCACGGTGTGGCCGGCGGATGGCCAAGCCGCTGTTCGAATAGGACAGTCGCAGATCCGGGTCGGCCCGAACCAGCACGCGGCTCCCATCGCAAGCGTCGCGAAGGTGATGACGGCGTATCTCGTGCTGCGTGACCACCCGCTACGGGTCGGCGAGGACGGCCCGACGATCACGCTCACCGACGCCGATGTCGCCGACACCGACCGCCGGCTCCGACAGCGGGAGTCGATCGTGTCGATCGCGGCCGGCGAGCGATTGACCGAACGGCAGGCGCTGCAGGCGCTGCTCCTGCCGTCGGCGAACAACATCGCCGCGATTCTGGCGCGATGGGCCGCCGGCTCTGTGGATCGGTTTGTTGCCGGGATGAATGCGACCGCACGGTCGCTGGGCATGACCCACACCCGCTACACCGACCCGAGCGGCTACGACGACGCAACCGTGTCGACCGCCGCCGACCAGGTGCGCATTGTCGATCGGGCTATGCGCCTGCGGGCGTTCGCGAGCATCGTCGACACACCGAGCGCGACGCTGCCGGTCGCCGGCACCGTGCACAACACCAACACCTTGCTCGGGCGCAACGGGTTTGTCGGCGTCAAGACCGGCTCGGACCACGCGGCCGGCGGCTGCTTCGCCTTCTGGGCAATCCGCTGGATCGACGGCAAGCGGACGACGATCACCGGGGTCGTGTTGGGCCAGCCAGGTCACGACCAGATCGCGGCGGGTCTCGCGGCCGCCGACGCCATGGTCGACCGCATCGCAGGTCAGCGGGCTGAGCCGGATCCACAGCAACCAACCCTGCCGCCACCATCCGCGCCTGGAAGCCATCGACTGGGGCTGCGCAGCACACTCGAGGAGAAGCGGATTTCGCGGAAGCCCGTCGTGACGTCGTGGCGTTCTGCCACGGCGTCACGACGGTTTGGTCAGCGCTCTAGGTTGCGGGCTGGGCCGCGTCTGCTTCCTTGGCGAGTTGGGTGAGCGCGGCGAAGAACGCCGGCGATTGGCCGATGAAGAGCCCGTCGGCGGTCAAGGCCTTGGCTGCGCCCATTGCTGCGCCTTGCGTGTCGGTCGGGCGAATGATCGAGCAGACCGGGAACTTTCGGTCGAGGAAGACGGTTGGCTCGGGCATGATCAGGTTGGTCTGGAAGTCCTCCCCGCCAAACGGGGCTGCATTGAGGTCCGGGAACACGAGCCCATTGGTCGGGTCGGTCAGTGCGGGGCGCATTGCCGGCCTTGTCCTTCCAGGTCTGAAAGTGCATCGTCTCGGTGGGGCCGATGCTGAGCAGGATGCGCAACACTTCCGGATTGCTGACCCGCTGGGCCAGCGAGGGGTAGAGGCTGGTGCCACCTTGCTCGATAAAGGCGAAGTGGAAGCCGGCCGTGTTGGCGATCGCCTGGAGGTGGTCCTTGGGGGCCAGGTCGGCATCGCTTCGCGGGATTGCCGGAAACTGTCCCTTGCTCAGCCCGGGACGGCTTGCGGGAAGGTGTCGCCGAAATCGGGGTTCTTGGTGCGGCTGCGGTAGCGCGTCCACCAACTGGTGTCCACGGTGAGCTGCATGAGGTTGGTGAGCCGCCCGATCTGCTGGGCGCCGGTCGCCTTGCTGCTCGGCAGCGTGCGAAACTTATCCAGATTGACCGGTGCAGCTCCCTTCGAATCCAGGTAGGCGTTGATGAAGGTGAAGTGGGTGAACTCATCCTCGGTGTTGTCGTGGATGTACTGGTCCATGTCCCCATCCAGCACCTTGCAGCGCCGCGGTGTAGCGGCGGATTTCCGCTCCCGCCGGGGACTTCGCTGTCCTGGATGCCACCGAGTTCGTTGTATTGCTGCCACAGATCGGTTTCGAGGATTTCCGCCGCGGCGAGGAACCGCAGAATCGCCGCGTCCCCTGCTGTGAGAGCGCCGGCTTTCTGAGCGGCCAAGGCCGGTGTCGCCCGGCCGAGTAGCTGCCCGGCTGCGAGTGTTCCCGCACCAACGGCGAGTCCCCTCGCCACGAAGGAACGACGGCTGGTCGTGCCTTCGACCAATGTCGCGTCCGTATCCATTTGTCTCTCCTTCCAGAGTTTCGAGTGAGGACGGACACTGTTCGCTACGGGCACATCCGCGTGGCGGTTTTCCTCTCTGGTAACGGCTCGTGGTGCGCAGCCTGGACATGACACAAGGGGCGACCACTTGGTCAAAAGGCGATGGCTCGTCGCGACGATGAAGTCCTGCCGATGCGGCATGCCGAGGAGCTTTCCGCCATTGGTGTGGGTTGGGATACTTGCCTCGATGGCGCGATTCGTTCTCGTGCACGGAGCCTGGCACGGCGGGTGGTGCTTCGCCGACGTCGTGCGCGAGCTCGAGGCGCTCGGGCACACAGCGGTCGCGCCCGACCTTCCCTGCGAGGACGTCTCACAGACGCAGCTCGATTATGCGGCACTCCTCGGGGATTGCCGCGATGCCGTCGTCGTCGGGCATTCCCTGGGCGCGCAGACGATCGTTCACGTCGACGCCGCCCGCCACGTCTACCTGGCCGCGCTCCTTCCCGTCGAGAATGTCTTCGAGCACGCCTTCGTCGCCGGGTTCGGAGGGTTCCTGCGCGACAAGGCTGACCGCTCCTACTGGCCTGACGCCGCGACCGCGGCGCGATGCATGTATCCGGACTGCACCCGCGAGCAGTCGGACCGGGCGTTCGCGCAGCTGCGCCACCAGGCCCGCGTGACGCCGCTGGCGCGGCCATTCAGGCCGGACGATGTGGTGATAGCGACGGCGCGGGATGCGGCTCTCGACTTCGGCTGGCAGGTGAAGACCGCGCAGGATCACCGCCTCGAGGTGGTCGAGCTCGACGCCGGCCACTCGCCCTTCATCACGCAGCCGCTGGAGCTCGCCGGCCTGCTCGCTTCCCTCGCCTGATCGGCGCGCCAGTCCGCCGGTGCGGTCGGCTACCTCCACGACCGGAGCGGCGAATCGGAGGAACTCGGCCATGTCGGATCTGCTCGCCATCGCGGCGAGCGGCCCCTTACCGGCGGCTTGGGTTCTCGAAGAGCGTGTGAGACTCGTCGAGAGTATGTGCGCACGCCTGCGTATGCGGCGTGCGGTGCCTTCGGTGATACCGAGGGCGGAGGTTACGACTGGGCGAGGCGCTCGTCGAGGCGGTCGAGGAAGGTCGACCACCCGGAGCCGGCGGCCTCGTATTGATCGGGTGACATCAGCCCGCGTTGTTCGAGCAGCATCTCGGTGCGCCCATCGCCGAGGTCGGTGAGCACGACGACGATCAGTTCGTACCGTTCGTCGTCGGGCTGGTCGGAGATGGTGAAGACGAGCCGCTCCGGCGCTACGACCTCGCGGTAGACGCCGGTCCATTTGATCTCGCGGCGCTCCGGCCCCGCGAACATCGTCAACCGCAGGGAGCCTCCCGGCCGTGACGTCCATCGAGACGGTGTGGAGAGGCACTTCTCCGTTCGGCGGCGCCGAACCAGTCGGCGAATGGCCTCGGGTTCCGTCCATTCACGCCAGACACGCTCGCGGGGAGCGTCGAAGACGCGGGTGATCGTGATTCCGAGCCGGAATGCGTCGTCGTCGCGCTGCGGTCACTCAACGCTTCCGACTCCTGTCCGGTGTCTGCAAGCGCACGTCGAGACGATCGAGGCGCTCCTGCCAGAACGGACGGTACTTCTCGAGCCATTCGGTCGCCTCGCCGAGGCGGGCTCCGTGCAGACGCGACGGCCGCAGCTGCGCCGAGCGCCCGCGTGTGATCAGGCCAGCCCGCTCGAGCACCTTGAGGTGCTTGGACACCGCCTGAACGGTGATCGGGAACGGTTCGGCGAGCTCGTTCACGGTCGCCTCCCCGTCGGCGAGGCGAGTGAGGATCGCACGCCGGGTCGGGTCCGCAAGGGCGGCGAACGTCTCTGTGAGCTGGTCGACCGCCATTCCGGAGTCCCTCTCACCTCCAGGCCGAGTTTTCATCCAAACGGTTTAGCAACTACTGGTTGAGTATGATAGCGGGACGCCCGGATGGCACGGGGTGCAAACGAGAGGAGGAGCATCGATGGGCAGGATCGTCGTCACCGAGTTCGTCTCACTCGACGGTGTGATGGAAGACCCGGGCGGAGGGGAGAGCTTCAAGCACGGCGGCTGGACGTTCGAGATCGACCGCGGCGAGGGGATACGCCTTCAAGCTCGAGGAGACGATGGCGACCGATGCGTTGCTGCTCGGGCGCGTGACGTACGAGGAATTCGCGAAGGCCTGGCCGTCCCGGGACGGGGAGTTCGCCGACAAGCTCAACTCGCTGCCGAAGCATGTCGTCTCTTCGACACTCGAGCGTCCCGCATGGAACAACTCGAGCGTTCTGAAAGGCGATCTCGACGAGGAGGTGGCCAAGCTGAAGGAGCGCTACGACGGCGACATCGTCGTCCACGGCAGCGCCCAGCTGACGCAGGCCCTGATCGAGCACGACCTCGTCGACGAGCTCCGGCTGATGGTGTTCCCCGTCGTGCTCGGCAGCGGCAAGCGCCTCTTCGGCGAGAGCGCCGACAAGAAACGCCTCGAGCTGGTCGACACCAGGACGGTCGGCGACGGCGTGCTCATCCTCACCTACGCACGGCCCGCCGCAGCCAACAACGGAAGGGACACGCGCTGATGCGCAAGATCATCAACTCGACCTACATCTCGCTGGACGGCGTCGTCGAGCTGCCGCATAAGTGGCCGACGATCGAGCGGCCGTCCGACGAGCGCGGCGACGAGGTCCAGACGAGCCTGCTGCTGGCCTGCGACGCGGTGCTGATGGGCAGGCGAACCTACGAGAGCTTCGCGCCGGCCTGGCAGGCCCGCTCCGGCGATCCCTTCTCGGATCGCATGAACACGATCCCCAAGTACGTCGTCTCGACAACGCTCACGGATCCCGACTGGGCGAACACGACCGTGATCTCCGGCGACGTCGCCGAGCGGATTCGACAGCTGAAAGAGGAACCCGGCCAGGACATCGTCCAGTACGGGTTCGGCGCCGTCTCGACGCTGCTCATGGAGCATGGTCTCCTGGACGAGTTGCGGCTCTGGATCCACCCACTCTTCGTCGGCAACGGCAGCACCGACGACGTGCTGTTCCTGAAAGGACCGCCGACGCAGTTCGTGCTCACCGACTCGACGATCCTCAAGAACGGCATGGCGATTCTTAGCTACCGGCTTGCCTGACCTTCCCGGACTGAACGATTTGCTCAGAGCCAAAGAGACCTGTGCGCACGCCTGGCGGTGCAGAGCGACGGTCAATCGAGAGGATGCGGCGGAGGCTCACCGCGAAGTTCGGCCACCGCGCGTGAGGAACTCGCGCTCGGCGTCGGTCGGCGCCATGGCGGCCGCACGCTCGTAGGCGGCCGCGGCCTCGCTGTTTCGGTTCAGCCGCCAAAGCAGATCGGCTCGCGTGGCGTGGAAGGGGTGGTAGTTGTCCAGGTCGAGCTCGTCGACGAGAGCGAGCGCGGTAGCGGCGCCCTGCACCTCGCCGATGGCGATCGCGCGGTTGAGTGCGACGATCGGTGTTGGGGCTAGCGCGAGCAGGTGGTCGTAGAGGGCGACGATTTGCGACCAGTCGGTTTGTTCGATTGTCGGAGCGTCCGCATGGACGGCGTTGATAGCGGCTTGGAGTTGATACGGGCCGGGGTGGTTGCGACGGAGGCAGGCGCGCACGATCCCCTGGCCCTCCTCGATCAGCGAACGATCCCAGCGGCTACGGTCTTGCTCGCCGAGCAGTGCGAGGCTGCCGTCCGGGCGGATGCGCGATGCGCGGCGTGACTCGGTCAGGAGCAGCAGAGCGAGTAGGCCGGCCACCTCTGGCTCGTCGGGCATCAGTGTCGCGAGGATCCGCGCGAGGCGGATCGCCTCGGCGCAGAGAGGAGGTTCGGCCTGGCTGGTCTGTCCGGCGGTGTAGATGAGGTAGATGACGGCGAGCACGGGGCGTAGGCGGTCGGGGAGCTCGTGCTCTTCGGGGACGCGGTAGGGGATGCGGGCGGCCTTGATCTTGCGCTTGGCCCGTGCGAGGCGCGTCGCCATCGTCGGCTCGGTGACGAGGAAGGAGCGTGCGACCTCCTTGGTCGTCAGGCCGCCGAGTAGTCGAAGCGTGAGCGCGACCTGTGCGTCGGTCGAGAGTGCCGGGTGGCAGCAGGTGAAGATGAGACTGAGTCGGTCGTCCTGCACGGGTCTCGTCTCCTCCGGTTGGCTGAGGTCGTCGCTTTCGGGTGTGAGCACGGCCACCTCGATGAGGAGTTCCTGTCCGCGAGCCTCGCGGCGGAGGCGGTCGATCGCTCGATTGCGGGCAGTGGTCGTGATCCAGCCGCCCGGGTTGGGCGGCAGGCCGTCGCGTGCCCATGTGCGCAGGGCGACGGCGAACGCCTCTTGGACTGCGTCCTCGGCGAGGTCGATGTCGCCGAAGGCGCGGATCAGGGCGGCGATCGATCGGCCGGACTCCTCGCGGAAGATCCGGCCGACCGCCGCTTCGTCGAGCCGGGAGATGACGTTGATGTCCTGCCAGTCTCTCAGGCCTCGGATACGTGTCTGAAGGGGCGGACCTCGATCGGCTTCGCGACTGCGGCGCTGGTCTTCGACGCCCAGGCGAGTGCGGCGTCGAGGTCGTCGGCCTCGATGATGTAGAAGCCGCCCAGATGTTCCTTCGCCTCGGCGAAGGGGCCGTCGGTGGTCAGTACGTCGCCGTTGGACACGCGCACGACCGTTGCGGTCTCGGCTTCGTGCAGGGCGCCGCCAAAGAGCCAGGCGCCCTCCGCCTTCATCTCCTCCTCCAGAACGCCGACCCGCCCCATGAACTGCTGCATCTCCTGCTCGGTCATCGGGTCACCGGCCTCGCCCTCGACGCTGTGCACGGACAACAGGTACTTCGCCATGGTGATCCTCCTCTTGACGGGCGGGCACTTCCCGCCTCTCACCCTCACTACGAACGGGCCTCGGCCAGACTGACAGGCCGCCTCATTCGGACGGCTGAGTAGGCGAAAGAGCCGGTGAGACTGATCCAAAGTATGTGCGCACGCCTGCAGCTTCATTCCACAGTGTTGGTGCGGCGCACAGTCCTTCGGGCGCCGTGCTTAGCGTCGCGTCGCGCGCAGGCGGCACTATCTGTTTGTGGAGGCATCGATTGAGCTTCGACAGCTGCGCTACTTCGTCGCGGTTGCCGAGGAGTTGCATTTTGGGCGCGCTGCGGAGCGGCTGCATATGTCGCAGTCGCCGCTCTCGCGGGCGATTCGCGATCTCGAACGTGAGCTCGGGCTCGTGCTGTTCGTGCGTACGACGCGACGGGTGGAGCTGACGGCTGCAGGGCTCGTGTTGCTCGAGCGGTCTAGTAAGGCTCTGCTAGAGATCGATGGGGCAATTGCCGACGCGCGTCGCGCGGTGGGGCCGGACTCGGGGGTGCTCGGGATAGGCTATGGCCCGTTCAGCGGAGCGGTCGTGACCCGGATCGCGGAGGAGGCGGCGGGTCGCGGTGCCGGGTTCACTCTCCGGCTGCAGGAGGAGGTGACGCCGGACTCGCTGCGGCGGTTGGCGGTCCGCGAGCTCGCGGCCGCTGTGGTGATGGAGACGCCGGGCGCGGCTCGACGCCACGGGGTGAGGATCGACTCGATGCGGGATGAGCCGCTGCTCGCGGCGCTGCCCGAGTCACATGCGTACGCGGGTGCTCCGGCGATTCCGCTCGCTGCGTTCGTCGCGGAGCGGGTACTGCTGCCGCGCGAGCCCGCCGGGCAGGCGTTCAACGCCTGGTTCCGGGCGGTGGTTCGCGCAGCCGGGTTCGAGCTCGGGCGCACGTTGGAGACGTTGAGCGCTCCCTGGGATCGGCGGATGTTGCCGGTCGCCAACGGAGAGGCGGTCGGTCCATTCGTGGCTGAATGGGCGGCCGAGGCTGAAGGGGTTGCGGCAGTGCCATTCGACCCACAGCTCAGCTTCCCGACCGACCTCGCGTCTTGCTGGCCCCCGACCGACGCGGTCAACGAGCTCATCGAGACCGCTTGCCGGGTCCGCGATGCGGAGGGCTGGTTGACGCAGCGCCCCGCACGGACGGACCTCCCGAAGGATTGAGTCGCAGCCGGTCCGAATCGGTGCGCGGATCGGACTTTCTCGTGGCTGCCGCCGACACGTAGCGTCGGCTGGGTCAACGAGGGAGGAGCCGGACATGGCTGCCGACAGCGAATGGTCAGATCCCGCTGATGCTGATTCATGGCGCGTGGTTGTCGGCGCGCAGCTGGGAGAACTACGTCGACTACTTCACGCAAGCGCGGCTTCGCGGTCTCGGCGCCGGAGTGGCCGCGCAAGCACGGTGACGTCGAGGAGATGCGCGAGACCGCCGAAGAGTCGGCAGGGCTCGGTGTGCAGGAGATCGTCGACCACTACGCGGCGCTGATCGGAGAGCTCGCCCAGCCACCGGTGCTGGTCGGCCATTCCTACGGCGGCCTGTTCGTCGAGTTGCTGCTCGACCGCGGTCTGGGCCGTGCCGGGGTGGCGATGAGCCCGGCGCCGCCCAAGGGGATTCTGAAGCTGCCGTTCTCGACCTTGAAGGCGGGAGCCCCCGCGCTCGCGCACCCGTCGAAGCGGCACGGCGTCGTCACGCTGACGCTGGAGGAGTTCACCTACGGCTTCGTCAACACGTTCACACCCGAGAACGCTGCCGCTGCCTACGAGCGCTACGCGGTCCCGGAAACGGGACAGATCTTCTACGAGGCCGGCTTCGCCAACTTCCATCTCCACCCGCCGACCGAGGTGCAGTTCAAGAACGGTGAGCGGGCGCCGCTGCTGATCGTCGGCGCGGACGACGACAACACCGTCCCCGCCTCGCTGTCGAAGGCCCAGTTCAAGCGCTACGAGTCAGTCGCCGGCGAAGACCGACTACCTCGAGTTCGAGGGCCGGCCGCACCTGCACATGGCTGCAGCCGATTGGCAGGAGGTCGCGGCCGCGATCGACAGCTGGCTCGACGGTGTTCTCGACGCACCGATCATCGACACCGAGCGGACCCACGCCTAGCATGGACACTGCGACCGGACAGACCGATGCGGAGGCTACCGAGTTCGTCGAGCGCTGCCATCGTGCCCTCAGGCAGCACACGAGCGGTAACCCGCGGCCGTACCTCGAGCTGTGGTCGGATGCCGACGACGTCTCGCTCATGGGCGGAGTCGGCGGTCACCAAGTCGGTACTCGAGCAGGTGACCGAGCTCCTGACCGCTGCGGCCAAGACGCTCAACTACGAGACCTGGGATGCGGAGAACCTCGTCACCGGGTTCGACGAGACGCTCGGTTTCACGGTCGAGCTCGAGCGGCTCACCCGCCACGTCGACGGCAAGTTGGAGGAGATGTCGCTGCGAGCAACGATCGATCTACCGTCGAGAGGACGGCGCCTGGAAGGTCATCCACCGTCACGGTGACAGTCTCATGACCGTCGAAATCGACCCCGAGGGCAGACGCTAAGCCACTCTGGCCGTCCGGCGTGTGGTGTGTTCGGTGGTCGACGACATCTCCCGATAACCACGACCGTGTCTTCAACAGGTGGATGAGCACAGACAGCGGTGAGTCGAGCTCTCATCTCTGCATCCTTTCGCGGCACCTTCGTCTCTCATAACCCCATACTGTGTAGACGCGAGGGAGGCCAGATACGACGACTTTCAGACCACTGGTTCGCGCTCATATCACCGGATGTCGCTGGTTTTGGGTGTGGGCGCTTCTCGGATGTGCCGCAGCGCTCGGCTTCGTCTCGCTCGGCGTGCTCGTTCTTGCGCCGGTCGCCATCGTTGGCGCGCTTATGGCATCGCGGCCGACGATCCGTCGCTCGGCGTTCGGCCTTCTCAGCGGGGGTGGCGTTCTTCTGCTCTACGTCGCTTGGGTTCAGCGCGCCGGCCCGGGAACGACTTGCTGGCACACCGCCACGGCGAGCGGATGCGACCAGCACTTGAATCCTTTGCCATGGCTGCTTGTCGGGATCGCCATGTTCATCAGCGGCATCGTCGCTCATGCCCGACGAGGTGAGTTGACGTCCGGGGGCGACCGACTTCGTGCGTGACGTTATTCGCCTGCCTGATCGCGGCGGCGTATAACTGGCTGCGATGACCGCGACCGATCGCAGCGCCGGCGCGGTGATCGCACGGGCAAGGCGAGTGGCGAGGCAGCACCCAGTGCTTATCGCGGCCGCCGTGTTGGTCGTGGGAGGCGGAGGAGTCGCTAGTGCGGCGGTGGCCTTGAAGTCATCGAACTCCGTCCCGGCGATCGCATCGGATTGCGGGAGCAGCGTCTCGGGACAGGGCTTCCGAGTCTTTGCGTGTATGAGTGGCGGCGCCCGTGCTGGCCACCCGCACCCGAAGGAGCTTCTAGTCGTTCGAAACGACGGCTCATCTGTCGCCTATCCCGCTTTTCGGGTCGGGGAGTTTGCCGTGGGCGATGGGGAGGTCGTTGCCACCTACGACGTCAACCTGGTACGAGTGACGAGTAGCCGACTTGTCCCGCTCCTGACGAGCGGCGAACTCGCGAGAGCGCTGCACGTTCAGCCAACCGCGATCATGGACGTCTACGACCCCACGGTCGACGCCCACGGAGATATCTACCTCGTCGCGTCGGTGCTGAGCCTGCGCCACCCTGGATGTCAGAACGCTCTCCTCGAACGCGATGCTGGGGGACGGTTCATCAGATTCGATCCTCAACCTCGCGGAACAA
This sequence comes from uncultured Actinomycetes bacterium, assembly GCA_963707525.1. Classification (GTDB taxonomy): domain Bacteria; phylum Actinomycetota; class Thermoleophilia; order Gaiellales; family Gaiellaceae; genus Palsa-739. The sequence goes on from CAVPQJ010000003.1 coordinate 605,117, forward strand.
CATCTGCAGCTGAATGCGAGCCGCCTGGCCGATTCTCCCTCGGCTTGACGCATGCCGATATCGGCATATGATGGAGATGGCACGAGCAGCGACGACGTCGGACGTCTTCAACGCGATCGCCGAGCCGCAGCGCCGGGAGATCTTGGTGCTGCTGCGGGCGGGTGAGCGGCCGGTGACCGAGTTGGCCCGGGAGCTCGGGATGGCGCAGCCGGGGGCGTCGAAGCACCTGCGGGTGCTCCGGGAGGTCGGACTCGTGCGGGACCGGAAGGCAGGCAAGCAGCGCCTGTACGGCCTTGACGCCCGCGGGCTGCGACCGGTTCACGAATGGACCGGCGGGTTCGAGCGGTTCTGGAACGAGAGCTTCGATCGGCTGGACGAGTACGTGCAGGACCTCAAGCAGGCAAGGCGGGAGGAGTAGCTGATGAGCGCGACGGCCGACCGCGTGATCGTGATCTCCCGGGTCATCGGTGCTCCACGGGAGCTGGTGTTCGAGGCGTTCACCGAGGTCCGCCACCTGTCGCGATGGTGGGGACCGGACGGGTTCACGACCACCACGCGGGCGTTTGAGTTCCGCGTCGGCGGGGCGTGGGACTTCGTGATGCACGGACCGGACGGCACGGACTACCAGGAGTGGATCTCCTGGACCGAGATCGCCCCGCCGGAGCGGATCGCGCTGCTACACGGTGAGTCCCGCGGCGACCCGAACGCCTTCGAGTCGGTCTTGACGTTCGCGCAGGACGGCGCGGTGACCCGGATCGAGATGCGCACGGTGTTCCCCACCAAGGAGTTGCGCGACGAGGCGGTTGAGACGTACCACGCGATCGACGGCGGCCAGCAGACCCTGAGCAACCTGGCTGCCTACGTCACCGAGATCGTTCGGAAAGGAGTTGAGCGACTGATGGCCGGGAAGGTGTTCTTCAGCGTGACGATGTCGCTGGACGGGTTCATCGCGCCCGAGGAGCGCATGGACGACCCGGATGTGCAGCGCTGGACGGCGCAGTGGATGGAACTGCAGCAGTGGATATTCCCGCAGCGGTTCTTCCGGGAGAACCTGAAGCTCGGCGAGGGAGGCGAGGAAGGGCGCGAGAACGACATCGTGCGCGAGACGTTCGAGCGCACCGGCGCGAGCGTGATGGGCAAGCGCATGTTCGACCTCGGCGAGCACGCGTGGCCGGAGCAGGCGCCGTTCCACACGCCGGTCTTCGTCGTGACGCACGAGAAGCGTGACCCCTGGGAGCGGCCGGGTGGGACCACCTTCCACTTCGTCAACGACGGCATCGAGCCCGCGCTCGACCAGGCCCGCGAGGCCGCCGGCGACCGGGACGTCCGCATCGCGGGCGGCGGCGCAACGATCCTGGAGTACGTGCGCGCCGGCCTGATCGACGAGTTCACGATCGCGCTCGCACCCGTGCTGTTCGGCTCCGGAATCCGCCTGTTCGAGGACGTGGACGCGGGCCGCGTGGCCCTGGAGTCGGTCCGCGCGGAGCCGACGCAGCGAGTGACCCACCTGACCTACGCAGTCCGGGAGCGGTAACCGTCTCGACCTCAGCGATCCCCGCCGAGATCAACAAGGCAGTGAGATCCTCGACGCTCTGAGCGTCAGGAAAAGCGAGCGTTCAGGCCGCGAACCCAGACGCGCGCTCCCTCCGGAAGAACGCAAACAAAAACAGATAGACCCGGCCGAACCGGCCCTACTGCTCAGAGCGAGGATGCTCCCCTGGAGGTCCCCAGCGCCGGCTGCTGTGTGATCGCATCGATCTGCTTCGTGTCAAGAGACGTGGAGGGGAAAGTGACCTCGACAGTCAGCCCGCCGCCCGGGCGCGGCTCGGCGATCAGCGTGGCGTGATGGGCGGCGGCGATCGCGCCCACGATCGCTAGGCCCAGCCCGTTCCCGCTGCCGTGGGTGGTGCGGGTTCCGTGAAGGCGCTGGAACGGTTCCAAGAGGCGCGGCACCTCCTCGGGGGGACGTCGGGCCGCTGTTGGTGACCGTCAGGAACGCGTGCTGATGACGGCTGCCGGTGGTGATCTCGACATGTCCCTCGGGGGTGTTGTGGCGGATGGCGTTGTCGAGGAGGTTGGCGACCAGGCGCTCGATCAGCCGCGGATCGCCCACGGTTGGCGCTGGTGTCAACGTCGCGCGGACATCGAGGCCGCGGTTCGTGTTCTGCGAGTCGCGCGTGCGCAGGACCTGAGAGGCAAGCGTCGCGAGGTCGAGACGCTCGCGGCGCTCCAGTCCCGCCTGGCCGCGCGTGAGCGTCAGCAGCGCATCGATCATCTGCTCGAGGTGCTGCTCGGAGGCGAGCACGCGCTCGTGGGCCGCACGCAACGAGGCGAGGTTCGCGTGCGGGTCGGCGAGCGCGACCTGGATCAGGGCTCGCTGGCGGGTCAGCGGCGCGCGCAGCTCGTGCGAGGCGTTGGCGACGAACTGGCGCTGCGCTTCGAAGGCAGCGTCGAGCCGCTCGAACAGGTCATCGAGGGTGTCCCCGAGTTCCTTGAGCTCGTCCTGCGGGCCGTCGAGCGCCAGACGCTCGTGCAGGCTGGTGGAGGAGATCCTGCGGGCCGTGCGGGTGATGGTCCGGATCGGTCGCAGCATCCTGCCGGCGACGAGCCAGCCGGCCAGCAGGGCGAGTACGGCCACGATCGCCAGCGCGATTCCCGAGTCGACCAGGAGCTGGTGCGAGTCGGCAGCGCGCTGTGCGGCCTGGACGGACCCTGCCTGTGACATCTGATGCACGGCGTCCGTCAGCTGACGCTCGGTCCTGCGCCAGCTGATGCTGCGCCTGTGTCAGCTGACGCTGGACCCGTGCCAGCTGGGTCGGCACACCCACTATCAGCCGCGGCCGAGCCTGTGCCAGCTCATGCTGAGCCTGTCCCAGTTCGTACTGAGCCTGGACCAGCGGAAGCGGATGCTTGAGAGACTCGACGGAGTCCCGTTGGCAGACCGGGTTCTGGCGGAAGGGGAAACTCCGATGCTGGATCGCGGGAGTGTGAGGGATCGTCGGCAGCTGCGGCGCCTTGTATTCGGTCGCCCGCTCAAAAAGGACGTAGGTGACGGCGACCAACGCCACGCCGGAGAGGAGGAAGAGGCCGCCGTAGAGAGCGGTGAGCCGCAGGCGGGCGGTGCGGCGGGGCAATCGCAGCCAAGAGCTGGCGTGAGCCGGGGGCGCGCGATGCCCATCACTGCCCTCCGATGCGGTAGCCCGCCTTCGCGACGGTCTCGATCACGGGCGGCTCGCCGAGCTTGGCTCGCAGACCGGCTCATGGTGATCCTGACCGCGCCGGTGAACGGGTCGGCGTTCTCGTCCCACACGCGTTCGAGCAGCTCCTCGGCCGAGACGACCCGGCCCTGGGCGGCGAGCAGCAGCTCCAGCACCCCGAACTCCTTCGGCGTCAGCTCGAGATCGCGGCCGGCGCTGCGCGCGGCGCTTGGCCGTGTCGAGCACGACGTCGCCGTGCTCCAGCACCGGCGGGATGCTCGGCTGCGCGCGGCGCGCCAGCGCCGATCCGCGCCACCAGCACCGGGAAGTCGAACGGCTTGGGCAGGTAGTCGTCGGCACCGAGCCCGAGTCCGTCGATGAGGTCGTCATTCGCCGCCGCGCCGGTCAGCATCAGCACCCGGCTGCGCCCGGCCGCGACCAGCCGAGCGCACACCTGATCGCCGTGGAGGGCGGGCAGGTCGCGGTCGAGCACGATCACGTCGTAATCGTTGACGAGCGCGCGCGCCAGGCCGGCCTCGCCGTCGAGCGCGACATCGACCGCCATCCGCGCGTGGCGCAGGCCGGCGGCGACCGTCTCGGCCAGCTCCTCGTCGTCCTCGATCACAAGCACCCGCATCTATAGCTCCTTGTGGTCAAGGTAGGCGACGCAGTGTTTCAACGCTGTTTCGCTCGGGCCTGGCAAACAAACCCTGTCTGCTTCGCAGAGCGAAACAAGGACGAAACAGTCCATTGCGTAGAACCGGTCGGAGAGAGGGCGCAAGTCCCTGATGAAGGCTCCGAAGGAGGCTAGATGGCACACCGTATTCGTTCCAAGAGGCTGACTCAGTCGCGAGCGTGGTTGCTCACCGCCGCGACCCTTCTGGGTGGGGTGCTGGTGACGGGATGCGGAGGAAGCTCCCCCAGCCCGACCGTGGCACGGCTGGGCGATACGACCACCTCGGGATCGACTTCCGCACCCGTGGGCGGTGCGTCAAGTTCGGCCCGTCCTCGCCGAGCGCCCTCGACTCGGACGCGCTCGCCCTTGCCAAGTGCATGCGCGCGAGCGGCGTGCCCAACTTTCCAGATCCGAACGCCGGCGGAGACTTCCTCTTCCACACCAGAGCTGGGATGAATCCCACATCGCCTGCGTTCAAGACAGCACAAACGAAGTGTCGGCACTTCATGCCCCCGGCCCCGGCTCGGGGCCTCCACCCTCCCCAAAGACACTGGCGAGGTTTCTGAACATTGCGCGATGCATGCGCCAGCACGGCGTTCCTCAGTTCCCCGACCCTCGGACCTCCGTCCCATCCAACCCGTTCGGCTCCGGCATCGGCGTTATCAGCGACATCGAAGGCGTGATCCTCGTATTCCCCAGCACGATCGACCAGCAGTCGCCGGCGTTCACGCAGGCGGCGACCGCGTGCGCGTTCCCCCTGCACAACCACTGATCTGGAGGAGACCGAATGCCGTACAGCATCCATGCCAGGAGGCTCACCCCACCGCGAGCCCGGCTGCTCACCGCCGCGGCACTCCTGAGTGGAGTGCTGGTGGCGGGATGCGGGGGAGGCTCAAAAAGCCCAACGGGCGGCGCGAGCACCTCGGCGTCCGCGGCGAGCGCCGTCGAATCGGGGGTCGCGTTCTCCAGGTGCATCCGCTCGCACGGGGTGCCGAACTTCGCCGACCCGAAGGTCAGTGGCCAAACGGTCCGGATGGCTCGGCGAGAACCATAGAGTCGCCCGCGTTCCAGTCCGCCTTGCACTCGTGCCAGCGCCTGCTGCCGAAGGGCCCTCCGGGCCCCGAACCGCCGTCCGGGCAGACGCAGGCCCGGATGCTCACGGTGTCCGCCTGTATGCGCAAGCACGGGATCTCGGGGTTCCCCGATCCGAGCACCTCGCCTCCGTCGAACCCGACCGGCAACAGCGGGGTCATCGGCAGCGGCGGGTACTACCTCGCGATCCCGAAGTCGATCGACACGAACGCGCCCGCGTTCCACCAGGCGGCGGCCGCCTGCAATTTCGGGCCAGGGCGGTGAGCCGCTAAACGAGCGACGCGCGTGCCGCTTGCTGGGGGTAACCGTGCACGCTCGCAGCATGCGGCGACCTCACGGGAGGTAGGACTGACGCGCCTAGATGCTGTACTCTTGTCTTATGACAGTAGATAAAGGATTCAGCCCGGCCGGGGGTTCGGCTGGCGATTCAGCGCCTGCCTCGGCCGCATCGCCGATCGAGTTCCGGCTCGACCCCGCCTCGGGCGTGCCGACCTACCTGCAGCTCGTGCACCAGGTCGAGCACGCGCTGCGGCTCGGCTACCTCAAGCCCGGCGACCAGCTGCCCAAGGTCCGCGACGTGGTCGCCTCGTTGGCCATCAACCCGAACACGGTGCTGAAGGCCTACCGCGAGCTGGAGACGAAGGGCCTCACCGTCGGGCGGCCCGGCCAGGGCACGTTCATCGAGGCGACGCTCAGCCAGGTCGCGCTGCCCGAGCTCACCGCGCTGCGCCGCTCGCTGTCGGCTGGGTGACCACCGCGGACGCGGCGGGGCTGGACGAGGACGGGATCGTGGCGCTGTTCGCCAGCGTGCTGCGGGATTTCTATGAGCGCCGCAGCGGGTCACGCACCCGCGGCGGCGCGGCGAGCGGCGAAACGGAGGGCGTCGCATGAACGTCATCGAGGCGACGCGGCCTGGGCAAGCGCTACGGCGGCACCTGGGCGCTGCGCGAGTGCTCGCTCGCGATCCCCGCCGGTCACGTGGCCGCGCTGGTCGGCCCGAACGGCGCCGGCAAGAGCACGCTGCTGAACCTGGCGGTCGGCCTGGCGGCGCCGTCCGCGGGCGGCGTCACCGTGCTCGGCGGCCGGCCGCCCGGGTCGCCCGCCGCGCTGGACGGCATCGCGTTCGTCGCCCAGGACACGCCGCTGTACAAGAACTTGTCGGCCGCGGACATGCTGCACCTGACCCGCAACCTGAACCGGCGCTTCGACCAGGCATCTGCCGAGGCCCGGCTCGCCGAGCTGGGCATCCCGCTGAAGCGCAAGGCGGGCAAGCTGTCCGGCGGCCAGCAGGCGCAGCTCGCGCTGACCCTGGCGCTGGCCCGGCGGCCGCGGCTGCTCGTGCTGGATGAGCCGATGGCGATGCTCGACCCGATCGCCCGGCACGACTTCATGGCCACGGTGCTGACCGCGGCGGCCGACGACGGCGTGTCGGTGCTGCTGTCCTCGCACGTGCTCGCCGAGCTCGAGCGGGTCGCCGACTACCTCATCCTGATGTCGCGGGGCCGGGTGCAGGTGGCCGGCGAGGTCGACGACCTGCTCGCCGGCCACCGCATGCTGACCGGCCCGGCCGCCGAGGCCGACGAGTATGCCGAACGGCCGGTCGTGCACGTCCGCCGTGCCCAGGCCCAGGCCCACCTGCTGGTCCGGGCCACCGCGCGACGATCCGGTCCCGCCGGGCTGGGAGGCGCATCCGGTCGGCCTGGAAGAACTCGCCCTCGCCTACCTGCGCGAGCCCGGCGCCACGGCGCTGCCCGGCCCCGCCCGCGGCCGGGACGCCGAACCGTCGGAGGTGACGAAATGACCGCGCTGACGGCATTGACCGTGCCCGCCCGTCCGGAGGAGGACGCGAGCCTGCGGCCGGTGCCGTGGCGGCGGATGGCCTGGGTCACCTGGCGCCAGCACCGCATCGCGCTGACCGGCGTCGCCGCGCTGCTCGGCGCGCTGGCGGTGTACCTGTGGCTCGCCGGCCTTCAGCTGCACCACGCCTACGCCGCCGCGACCGCCTGCCACCCGGCAAGCTCACTCGCCTGCGCCGACCTGATCAGCAACTTCAACGGCATAGACCACTTTCTGGCGAGTGGCTACGCTGCTGCAGGCGGTGCCCGCGCTGATCGGGGCGTTCGTCGGGGCGCCGGTGCTGGCCCGTGAGCTCGAGACCGGCACCTTCCGCTACGCCTGGACCCAGGGCTTCGGACGGTGGCGCTGGACGCTCGCCAAGCTGGTGCCGCTCGCGGTCGTGGTGACCGCCGCGGCCGGAGCCTTCAGCGTGCTGTTCTCCTGGTACTACCAGCCGTACATCGCCGACCGGTCGGAACCCAATGTCCCTCACTGCCGAGCCGTCTCCGCTCGCTGCCGGCCTGTTCGACCTGCGCGGGATCGCGTTCGCCGCCTGGACGCTGGCCGCCTTCGCGATCGGCGCCCTGGCCGGCATGCTCATCCGCCGGGTCGTCCCCGCGATCGTCGCCACCCTGGCCGCCTACACCGGGCTCGCCCTCGTCGGCCGCGACTGTCTCTGCGCCAGCACTACCTGACGCCGCTGGTCACCAGCAAACTGAACGTGCCCGGTTCCGCGTGGATCATCAGCCAGCAGTGGAGGACCAAGGGCGGCCAGCCGGTCAGCCAGTCCCTGCTCGGCCAGGTCCTCCAGGGAGCAGCACCAGCCGTCGCCGGGAAGGGCCAGGGGGTTCCGAAGGCCCTCGGCTCGTGGCAGTGCCTCGCCCAGCACGGCTACACGCAGTGGACCAGGTATCAGCCGGCCAGCCGGTTCTGGACATTCCAGTGGATCGAGGGCGGCTGGCTGCTCGCGCTGTCGGTGCTGCTCATCGCCGTGACCGTCTGGCTGGTCCGGCGCCGGGGCCCTGAAAGGCCGAGAACACCGCCCGTTGGGCCCGCATAGCGGGCAGAGCACACAATCAGACTCG
>CAVPQJ010000004.1:0-293848 GCA_963707525.1 uncultured Actinomycetes bacterium
CAAAGCCGAAGGAGCTGCCGGGAAGCGACTTCGCCGCCGATCCCCAGATGCCGCTGACGCAGCTCGGGGTCGTGCGATCGATCTTCTTCGCGCACCCCGGCCGAACGCTTGGCCAGAACCCGATGACGGTCACGTCTCAGGCCAACGCATTCGATCCGGCGCATCCCGCCGACGCACAGTTCGTCGAGAACGTGATGTGGGAGCAGTCGAAGACGGTCTTCGTGACCGTGAACCTCCCAGGCGGGTCGAACAACGACATCGACCCCTGGTTCAGCCAGGCCACCCCGAACCCGGCCCAGCCAGCGGAGATGGCGGAGCGCACCGCGGCCGACGTCCGCTGGCTGGACGCGGCCTTTGCGACAGCTGAGGCCGACAACGCCCACAGCGTCGTCATCGTCGGTCAAGCCGACATGTGGGACACGAGCGACGCGCCCGCGCACCAGACGAACTACGAGCCGATCATCGCCGCGATGGCGGCGAACGCGCAGGCGTACGGGAAGCCCGTGCTCTACCTGAACGGCGACTCGCACGTCTATCGCTCCGACAACCCCCTGCAGCAACACTCGACCTGCTTCACGGAATCCGGCGCCTGCACGACGGACGCGTGGGGCCAGCATCCGTACTACGACGTGCCGAACTTCCACCGTATCGTCGTGCACGGCTCGACGTTCCCGCTCGAGTGGCTGAAGCTGACGATCGACCCGCGCGCGGCCTGGGAGAACAGCGCCACGCCCACATCGTGGGGCCCGTTCCACTGGCAGCGGCAGATCCAGAGCTGACCCTTCCCACCAAGGTGGCCGTCGGCATCCGTGCCGGCGGCCACCGCTACCCGCGCAGCAAGCCGGCTCGCGCGCCCTCCCGCCTGACCGGCGAACGCGCTCAGACCGCCGGTCGTCCGCGACCCGCGCGGCGATCTCGGCGCCGGCGCCGAAGCGGAGGATGCGCCCGCCGAAGGCGATTGCGCACACTGCGAACCAGGCCCAGCCGAGCGCGAGACCGGCGATCACGTCCGACAGCCAGTGCACGTCGAGCAGCACGCGGCTCGCGGCGACCGCGACGGCGATTCCCGCCGCGAGCCCGGTGAGCGCGGCGCGCGTCGGACGACCGCGCCATCGACCGAGTAGAAGCGCCGCCGTGGCGTAGAAGGCTGCGGCTGTCGCCGAGTGGCCGCTCGGGAAACGACGGCCCGAGCGTCGCGGCGGCGGGATTGAAGGTCGGGCGCACCCGATCGGCGAGCTGCTTGACCGTGAGCGTCAGAATCTCCTCGCCGCCCATGACGGCGACGATGAACGGGATGACCCAGACGCTGCGTTCCCTGATCGTCTCGCGACGGCGAGGACGACGCAGAGCACGATGATCGTGTAGATGCCCCCGAGCTGCGTGACGTCGTTCAGGACGTGCATCGAGATCGCCGAGCGCGTGACGGTGTCCCCATTTCGCCACGCTGTTGTCGATCCCGGTCAAGAACGAGTTCGTGCGCACCAGGTACGCGAGCACTCCGAGCAGCACGCCTCCACCGATCGCGAAGATCAGGGCGAGCGTCAGCGCGAGACCGGTCGCGACCGCCGGATCGAGCCGCGCGTCCAGGAACGCACGCAGCCTCGGATGTCTTCCCGACCGTCTCGCCGACCTTGCGGGCGGCATCGACTGCCGGAGTCGGCGGCCGGCCGCGCGACCCGCGGATAGCGCCAGGCGACAAGCCCGACCACGAGGCCGACGGTCAGGGCGAGGGCGAGTAGGAGAAGAAACGGCATCAGGTGGTTTCGGCCTGCGACGGAGTAGAGGCCGGGCATTTCGAGCAACAAACGATTGGAGACTCCAGGAGTGGGCATACCCTCATCATGCAGGTGGAAACGCAACCGTGCGACATTCGACCGAGGGTCGGGCGCCCGTCGCGGGTCGGCCGCAGGCTGGGACGTGCCCGTCCTTTGCGCACGCAAGGAGGACGCGGCCGAGCGGCTGGCGCACTCGTTGGAGGCGCTCCACCGCGGTCGTCTTCGTCGTCGTGATGCTCGCCGGTCTGGCCGCGATCGCGGTGCTCTCGATCGGCTTGCGGGTTGCTCGTCACGCGGGTGCTGGAGCCCGCCTGGGGCATCGGTGCGGCCGACGAGCGCGTCAACGGCTGGCTCGCCGCGCACCGGACGTCGTCGCGGACCGAGGCCTCGCTGATCGGCTCGATCGTCGCCGGCGGCGTCGTGCTGCCGATCGTCGTCGGATCGATCGCGCTCGTTTGCGCCGCGCTTGCGGAAGTGGCGGATCGCGGCGTTCGTCGTGTTCGCGCTCGCCGTCGAGTCGGCGTCGTACCGCAGCCACGACGCTCGCTGTCCACTCGCATCGGCCTCGCGTCGTTCGTCTCGAGAGCCTGCCGGTCAACGCCAGCTACCCGTCCGGTCACACGGCGGCGTCGATCGCGGTCTACGGCGGGCTCGTCCTCCTGCTCACGTCCAGGTTCACGAACGCGCGTCTTTCGGCAGCTTCGCCTGGACGTTCGCCGTCGCGATGGTGACGTTCGTCGGCCTCGCGCGCATGTATCGCGGGATGCATCACCCGCTCGACGTCGCCGGCGGCCTCGTCGTGGGCGTCGCTGCCGCTGGTCGTCCTCGTCTTCGCGTGCCGGACGGCCGGCGCCGCGGCCGAGTCGCGCGACGAGACACGGACGGCCAGCCGATGAAGGTCGCCGTGGTCGCGCATTCCGGCAAGACGCTCGGGGGCGGGCTGGCCGAGCTGCGTCGCGTCCTCGAAGCCGAGGGAGTCGACGACCCGTTCTGGTGCGAGGTGCCGAAGAGCCGCAAGGCGCCGGCGCAGGTTCGACGAGCGGTCGACAAGGGCGCCGAGCTCGTCTTCGCGTGGGGCGGGGACGGGATGGTTCAGCGCTGCGTCGACGTGCTCGCCGGCTCGAGCGTGCGAGCCTCGCGATCATTCCGGCCGGCACGGCGAACCTCTTCGCCACGCAACCTCGGGATCCCCAAGGACATCGAGCAGGCCGTCGCGATCGGGCTGCGCGGCGAGCGCCGCGAGCCTCGACGTCGGCCGCTTCAACGGCGAGCGCTTCGCGGTCATGGCCGGTGCGGGCTTCGACGCGGCGATGATCCGCGACGCAGGCGACGGCGGTCTCAAGGAGCGGTTCGGACGCGTCGCCTACGTGTGGACGGGTTCGGAGAACCTGCGCTCGAAACCGTTTCGCGCCAAGATCAAGGTGGACGGCGTCGGCTGGTACAAGGGCAAGGCGAGCTGCATCCTGCTCGGCAACGTCGGCGAGCTCTTCGGCGGAGTCGAGGCGTTCGAAGACGCGCGTCCCGACGACGGGAAGCTCGAGCTCGGTGTCGTGACCGCCGAGGGGCTCCTCGAGTGGGGCCGCATGATCGCGCGCACGGCCGTCGGGACGGCGAGCAAGTCTCCGTTCGCGCAGACGACGAAGGCCCGCTCGGTGAAGGTCAAGCTGAATCGGAAGGTTCTGTACGAGCTCGACGGCGGCGATCGAACGAAGGTGAAGGCGTTCAAGGTCAAGGTCGAGCCGGCGGCCATCAGCGTCTGCGTTCCGGGACCGACGCGTGGGTCACTGCCGGCGGTGGTACTCGGGCGCGAAGCCCTCCGGGCAGGACGGATCAGAACCACATGACTCATGAATGCATTCACGGTCCGAGCAGCGCTGCGGCTCCGCCGAGGCCGCCGGCGAAAGCTTCGTCCAGTCGCAGCGCGTTCGAGTTGCTCTCACGCGCCGGGTTCGTCGCGCGCGGCGCTCATCTACGCGATCATCGGGATTCTCGCGCTGAAGCTCGCGCTCGGGCACGGCGGCAAGCTGACGAACCAGCAGGGCGCGCTGCACACGGTTGCGCACCAGCCGTTCGGCAAGGTCCTGCTCACGCTCGTCGCGATCGGTCTCGGCGGCTACTCGCTGTGGCGGCTCGTCCGCGCCGCGATCGGCCACGGCCCCGAGGGCTCGGACACGGGCTTCGACCGCCTCGCGGCGCTCGCGAGCGGGATCGCCTACGGCGCGATCTGCGCGATCGCGATCGAGATCCTGCTCGGTCCGGCGGAGGCAGCGAGCTCGGGCAACCCCAAGAAGGCGACCGCGGGGGTCTTCGGCTGGCCCGGCGGGCACCTGGATCGTCGGCATCGCCGGCGGCGTGATGATCGGCGTCGCGCTCTACCAGGGCTACCGGGGCGTCACGAAGAAGTTCCTCGACGACTCGAAGACCGAGGAGATGGGCCCGCGGATCGAAGAAGTGGATCAGCCGGCTCGGGACGGTCGGGCATCTCGCGCGGATGGTCGTCTTCGGGCTCGTCGGGATCTTCCTGATCAAGGCCGCCGTCGACTACAACCCGAGCAAGGCCGTCGGCCTCGACGGCGCGCTGGCCAAGATCGTGCACCGCTCCTACGGCCCGTTCCTGCTCGGGGTCGTCGCGGCGGGCCTGATCGCGTTCGCGCTCTACTCGCTCAGCGACGCCCGCTACCGCAGGATCTGAGTGCAGCCCACGCGCGGCGGTTCGGCGGCTTCTGTTTCCGGTCGAGTGTTGGTTCGGCGATCAGATCACCGAGCAGATCTGCAGCCATCACCAGCGCCGTCTGCGGAGGATCGGCTGGACGCGCGCGCTCGAGCCCCCGAGCGGCGGCTGGGCGGCCGGTGATCCCCCGATCCGGGCCGGGAATGCCGTCGAGGTTCTGATCGACGGCGCCCAAGCGCTGCCCGCGATCGCGGAGGAGCTCCGCAAGGCACGCTCGCACGTTCATCTGACCGGCTGGCATTTCTCGCCTGACTTCGCGCTCGAGCGCGACGGCGAGCTCGTCGTCCTTCGGAACCTGCTCGCAGAGCTCGCGGAGCGCGTCGACGTACGCGTGCTGGCGTGGGCCGGTGCGCCGCTGCCGCTCTTCCGGCCCTCCCGGCACGACGTGCGAAAGATGCGAGACGAGCTGATCGCGCACACGAAGATCGAGTGCGCGCTCGATGCGAAGGAACGGCCGCTGCACTGCCACCACGAGAAGACGATCGTGATCGACGACCGCGTCGCGTTCGTCGGCGGGATCGATCTCACCTCGGAGTCCGGCGACCGCTACGACACAACCACCATCCATCGCGCGCGAGCGTCGGCTGGCACGACGCCTGCGCGCGAATCGAGGGTCCTGCGGTCGGCGATGTTGCCGAGCACTTCCGCATGCGCTGGCACGAGGTCACCGGCGAAACACTCGCCGAGGTCCGCCCTTCCCCGCCCGCCGGGCAAGCTTGACGTGCAGGTCGTGCGCACCGTGCCCGAGCACGTCTACGACGCCGTTCCGCGCGGCGACTTCAGCATCCTCGAGTCGTACGTCCGCGCCCTCCAAGGCCGCCGAACGATTCATCTACATCGAAAACCAGTTCCTCTGGTCGCCGGAGATCGAGGCTGTGCTCTACGACAAGATCTCGAACCCCCCTCGCCGCGATTTCCGGCTCTTGCTGCTGCTCCCTTCAAAGCCGAACAGCGGCGCCGACGACACCCGCGGCGTCCTCGGCCACTTGATCGAAGCCGACGCCGACGCCGGCCGGCTTCTCGCCTGCACCCTCTACGCACGCGCAGGCCACCTCCACGACCCCATCTACGTCCACGCAAAGGTCGCGATCGTCGACGACGACTGGCTCACCCTCGGCTCGGCCAATCTCAACGAGCACTCGCTCTTCAACGACACCGAGATGAACATCGTCAGCCACGACCCCGAGCTCGCCCGGGAGACGCGGCTGCGCCTCTGGGCAGAGCACCTCGAGCTGCCGATCGAAGAGATCCCGTCCGATCCGATCGAGGCGATCGACGACCTCTGGAAGCCGATCAGCAAGGATCAGCTCGAGCGCCGAGACGACGGCCGAGCCGCTCACCCATCGACTCGTCCGGCTACCGAACGTCTCGAGCCGCTCCGGCCGCGCACTCGGCCCGGTCACGGGCCTCCTCGTCGACGGGTAGCAGCCGACCGCGGCGGGCCGTCCGAACTCAGAGCCGGAGTCCGGAAGCTCCGCCGCAGGGCGCCCACCTCGACCCGCGCGGTCACCCAGCCACGCAGGCGGCCGCGATAGCGGAAGCGCTCGATCCCGCGCGAGTGCGGCAGGAGCGTGCGGCGACGCGGGCCCGAGCCGCGCGAGCACGTGGCCGCCGACGCGAAGAGGGCGACGCGCACGCGAGCGCGCTCGACGACGTTGCCGCGGTTCGCGACGCGCTGCTTCGAGCACGCGCCGTCGCGCACTCTGAGCGCCGCCGAGCTCGAGGCGATGCACGATCCGGCCGGCGACTCGGACGTAGACGACGACCCCGATCCGCATCCGGATCGCGACCCCGCGCCGCGCGCGACGGCTGCGTCGTGAGCAAGACGAGCGCCGGGTGATCGCCGGGGACGCGCGCCGGCCGGCGCGACCGACGAGACCGTGACGCACGGCCGTCCCGCCCGGCGCGAGCACGAGCCGCGGCGGCCGCACGCGGAGCCAGCCCGCGGCCGGTCGACGTCCCGCGCGATCATCGGCTTGCCGCGCCGGTCGAGCACGAAGCCTGCGGCCGTGCCTCGACCGCCGCGGCCGCGTTGCCCGCGTTCGTGATCGTGATCGTCGCGGCTCGACGCGCCGCGGTCAGCCGGAGGTGCACGGGCGAGACGGAGAGCGCCGCCGCTGCAACGCCTGCGGCTACAGCGATCACCGCCCGATCACCGTGAAGGTCAGCGTCGCCGTGTAGTGGCCCGGCCCGACGACCGGCAGAGCCGAGGCGAAGCCGACGCTCGTCGGCCAGACGTCGCCGGCAGGCGCACTCGGCGCCGACGAGCTCGCGATCTGCAGATCGGGCGCGGGCGCGATCGGAATCGCGACGAGCGAGCCGCCCGCTGGCGCCGCGATCCCGAGCGGCAGGTCGGTCGGCGCGAAGGCGGAGCGATGCACGGTCAGCGCGTAGCCGGACGCGTTGTTGCTCACGACCGTCACACGCTCGGAGAGCGGCGTCGGCGTGCTCCCCGAGACGACGCTTCCGAAGCTCAGGCTCGACCGCTCGAGCGAGAGCGACAGCACCGGCTGCACGTCGACGTCGACGGCCGCGCTCGCCGACGTGCTCGGCGTCGACCCGCCCGAGCACGAGGCTGCCGGCGAGAGCCGCGTTGCGCGGCGCCGGCGCGACGGCGGTGAAGTCGGTCGCGTTCGCGTTCGTGTCGGTGCAGCCGCCGCCGGCGCGCAGCGCGGCGGTCGTGCTGCTCGAGCGCCGGAGCAGGGCCGGCGCCCTCGTAGTCGGTTGCGGAGCCGTAGCCGACGAGATCCTCGACGAGCGGGGCGCTCGCGCAGCTGCCCGCGGTCGCGCCGCAGGTGAGCGCCGTGGCGTCGCGCACGAGCGCGATCTTGCCGCCCGTGCTTGCGAGGTTCGTCGTTCCCGTCGCGTCGGCCGCGGGCAGCGGCGAGCCGACCGACGCCGTCGACGCGAGCTGGACGAGGTAGTAGCGGCCCGGGCCGATCGAGCCGGTGAGCGCGCGTCGTCTGCCAGCTCGTCGACGCCGCCGACGCGTACTGGACCGTCCAGCCGGTGAGATCGACGGCCGTGGCTCCGCGGTTGAAGAGCTCGACGAAGTCGTTCGTGTAGGTCGCGCCGGCGTTGCCGCCGCCGCCGTAGACCTGGCTGACGACGACGCTCGACGTGGCGCCGTGCGCGAACGGGGCGGCGAGCAGTCGCACCGACGGCGAAGAGGACGAGAAGCGAGGCGAATCCTGGGCATGGGCAGCTCCGAGACGAGAAGGGACGAGAGGCCTCTCGTCTATCTGCTCGCGACCGCGCCCGAAAGTGTCTTTTCGAGAGTTGAGTCGAAGTTGGCACAGAGCCGACCGACATATGATCCGCAGCCGTGGCGGACCTTGCAGCGCTCAAGAGCGCCGCGCGCGCGGCGATCGTGATCCCGGCCGTCTTCGCGCTCGCGGACAAAGTGATCAAGCAGCCGCAAACGTCGCTCCTCGCGGCGTTCGGATCGTTCGCAATCCTCGTTCTGGTCGAGTTCGGGGGCACGCCGCGGAAGCGCTTCGCCGCGTATGTCGGGCTTGGCGATCGCCGGCGCCGTCTTCATCACACTCGGAACGCTCTGCTCGCGCAACCCGTGGCTCGCTGCAGGTGCGATGGCGGTCGTCGGCTTCGTCACGCTCTTCTCCGGCGTGCTGAGCGGCTACTTCGCGGCCGCCACGACCGGCGCGATCCTCACGTTCGTCCTGCCGGTGACAATTCCGGCGCCGAACTCCGCGATTCCGGACCGCCTTGAAGGCTGGGGCCTTGCGACCGGCGCGGGAATCTGCGCGGTGATGCTCCTCTGGCCGCCTCGCCGGAGCGCCGACCTGCAGCAAGAGGCGGCGCGCGCAATGCGTGCCGTCGCCGACTTCGTGGACGCGGAGCGCGACCGGCTCACCGAGCTCGGACGTCTCGCGCGGGAGGCCGTCGACGGCTTGGGCCGGCGCTTCCTCGGCACGCAGCACCGCCCAACAGGCCCGACTGGACCGACAGCTGCACTCGCATCGATCCCCGACGAGCTGGACTGGCTTCTGTCCTTCCTCGCACCGTCTCCCGAGTTGCCCGCGCTCGAGCCGGCCTGCGCAGAGGATGCGGAGGCGATGGCGGCGACTGCTGCCGTGCTCCGGGTGAGCGCCGACAGACTCGAAGGCAGCAACGAACGGCCCGATCTCACCCGCCTCGAAGCGGCAAGAGTCGCCGTCGTGCGCGCAACCTTACGACGGCTGCCGACATTGTCGGCCGGCCCGAGCGACGACGCGCTGCCGGCCGAGCTCGATCCGCCGTTCCGGATCCGGACGGCGACCTTTTCCGCTCGCCAGGTTGCCGGGTACGCCCTCCTCGCAACCGGCGCCGATGCGCCGGAGCTCGACCACCACGACCTCGCGCAGCCGCCGGCCGGCACTGCGGCCTTCGAAGCAACGGAGCAGCTCGCCGTCGAGCACGCCAACGTCAGGTCGGTGTGGTTCCAGAACAGCGTTCGCGCCGCAGCCGGACTCGCGATCGCGGTCTACATCGCCCAGCGGACCGGTCTTCAGCACTCGTTCTGGGTCGTGCTCGGGACGCTCTCCGTCCTGCGATCCAACGCTCTCGGCACCGGCCGGTCGATTGTGAGCGCGCTCGCAGGGACAGCGGTCGGGATCGTCGTCGGCGCGCTGCTCGTACTCGCCATCGGCACCCATGAGCCGGTGCTGTGGGGCGTGCTGCCGGTTGCGATCCTCCTGGCCGCGTACGCGCCGCGAGCGATCTCGTTCGCCGCAGGACAGGCAGGTTTCACGGTCGTCCTCTTCGTCCTCTTCAACCTCATCCAGCCGGTCGGCTGGAGGGTGGGGCTCATTCGCGTCGAGGACATCGCCATCGGTTTCGCGATCAGCCTCGGCGTCGGTCTTCTGTTCTGGCCGCGCGGCGCGGCTGCGCTCCTCCGCCGGGACATTGCGACCGCGTATGCACGGGGAGCGGATTACGTCGCCGCCACGGCCCGGCAGCTGAGCACCGGAGCAGATGCCGAGGGCGCAGCTCGCGCAAGTCGCGCGGCAGACGCTGCTCTCCACCGACTCGACGACGCCTTTCGGCAATACCTCGCCGAGCGCTCCGCAACCAGGGTGAACGTGGAAGACGTCGCAGCGCTCGTCGGCGGAGCCTCGCGCGTCCGCCGAGCCGGGCAGTCGCTCGCGTCACTTGGAGGCATGGTGGACGGCAATACGCGGCTCGCGGATTGCGGCGCGAACCTCGACCGCGAGATCCATGCATTTCAGTCGTGGTACGTCACCCTCGGGTATGCACTGAGGAACAACGCTCCCGTTCCGCCGCCGCACCTCCGGGATGCCGAGGGTCGGAGCCGTCTTCTCGCTTGCGTGCGCAACGCTGCCGCCGGGCGCGACAAAGGAACGACTCACGCCGCGCTCGTCCTGCTGTGGGCAAGCCAGCATCTCGACAACCTGTGGCGACTCGAGGCGCACCTTGGCGAACGCGCGCGTGAAGCAAGCACTGCCTCGACCGACATTGGTAACGTGACCTGATGGAGACCGAACAAGCACGCGAGCTGCTCGCTGCAGAGCGCAAGCGAATCGAGCGGGAGCTTGCCGGGGTCAGACACGAAGACGACGGCGAGCCCGCCGACGAGTTCGACCCGGCGAATGTCGCGTCCGACCTCTACCAGGATGAGTTCAACGAAGGTCGCGCAGACGATCTACAGGAACAGCTCGCTGCGCTGGAGCGCGCCGAAGCGCGTCTCGCCGCCGGCACCTACGGGCTGTCAGTGGAGAGCGGGGAGCCGATTCCCGATGAGCGGCTCGAGGCCGTGCCCACAGCCGAGTTGACCGCAGACGAGGAACGCGCCCGCTAGACGACCGGCGGCGGAGTTCCTTCGACGCTGTCAGACAACGCAGGATCCCAACCGCACACGGTGCACGCGTGCAGAACGACCGAGCGTGCGAAGTCGAGTGCAGTCTCATGCGGATGCGGGCTACTGACGACGTCGTCCCAATCGAGGACGAACTCTCCGCCGAGCGACTCGTCCCACCGCGCAGCCGCCGGCGTGAGCTTCGCGTCCTTGAACCCTGCCGGGGCAGGGTGCGCGTAGGCATAGAAGGCCGCCCGCGGATAGCGCGGATCGCCGGGCCACCACCCCACCGCGACCTCCTCCGCATCCATCGAGTTGCGCATGATGAAGTCTTTCGACGGAGGCTCAGCCGGCCGGCCCGAGAAGAGACTCACCGAGAGGTCGAACGACCCCCACCAGGCGTTGACCGGCGTCGAGCGGCCACGGTACGGAGCCCGGAGCGCCGCAAGCACTTGGGCTGCCCGAGTCGCAGCGGCGAAGTACGTGTCGACGTGCGCCGTGTCGAAGGCGGCGTGCTCCTCATCCTCGTCGAGTGGTGTCTTCCACGCGGTCTCTTGGGGCTTGAGGGTGATCTCCACCGGCCCCACGAGGTCGCGCACCGCCGCCAGCACCTCGAGCGTGACTGCTCCGACCGGCCGATCGGGAGTCAGCGCGACGCGCTTCACTCGTCCGTCACTGTGCTCGACGACGGTTTCATACGTGTGCAGATCCAGGACGACGGCGAAGGCACCCGAGTCATCGGGTGCAGGCAATGGACGTGTCTCCCAACCGCGCGCGCTCAGCTGTAGCGCGGTGTGCTGAAGCTGCGGCTCGGGCGGCGCCAGCGCTCCGGCCAGCTTGCCCAGAACCTGCGTGTGCGCATGCAGCGTGTCGCGCGTGTCGCTCCACGCCTCATACGGCAGCTCGGGCCATCCCGAAGCCATGACACACGCTATCCCGGCGTCTTACGTCTGCGTCGGACAGAACGTGTCGAGCGGTCTGCAAAGCCGCGGGTGCACGCGCGTATCGTGATGACGAACGGGCCATGTCACATCCTGCAAATGCCCTGCAAACGGTGTCAGACACCAATGTTTTGTGAAGAAGTCGTGACCCTTCTGTGACTATTGGCTGGTGACGAAAGATCGCGAACCCGAGCCGGAGCCCGACGATCGCCCGCCCATCTGCCCCGCCTGCGGGGTGACCCAGGGCATGGTGATGGACGGCGACAAGACCGAGTTCGTCTGTCTCGAGTGCGGCTTCTCCGACGCCGACTCAGCCAGCTGAAGGAAAGCCCGGCGTCGAGAGCACGCGCTGGTCGGCGAGGATCGTCATCGCCTCGTAGCCCGCGCAGCCGCGCGGTCCAGTGGACGCCCGCCGCGCCCATCGCGAACGCCGCGGTCGCGTAGGCGTCGGCGGTCGCGAGCTCCGGGCCGGTGATCGTGACCGACAGGACGTCCGCCGGCGGGCGGCGGGTGTGCGGGTCGAGGACGTGGTCGCCGCGCGCGTACGCGCCCGAGGTCGCGACGGCGAGATCGTTCGCCTCGACGACCGCGGCGACGGCGCTCGCGCTCGAGCGGATGCTGGATGCCGACGCTCCAGCACGGCTCGGGCACGGCCCGACCGCGCACGCGCATGTCGCCGGCGACGTTGACCGCGTAGTTGCGCACGCCGGCCTCGTCGAGGATCGCCGCGGCCCGGTCGACCGCCCAGCCCTTCACGAGCCCCGACGGATCGATCGCGTCCGGCGCAGCGGCACGCACGTCGAAGTAGCCGTCCGTCTCGAACGCGCAGCTCCTCGCAGCGGTCGAGCACCTCGCGCACGTCCGGATGCGCGTCGGCGAGCGCGAGCTCGCCGCGGTTGAGCCGGCTGATCTCGCTGTCCTCCTTGTAGGTGCTGAAGGTCGCATCGACGAAGCGGAGCCAGTCGAACACCGCTCGAGCACGTCCTCGTCGACCTCGTCGTCGCGGACGTCGACGACGATCGGCATGCCCATGATGTGCTCGACCGACCGACCGACACGACTCAGACCTTCCGCTCGAGCACGAGCGCCGCCTGCAGCGACTGGATGAAGGCGTCGCTCGAGTCGCTCGCGCCCGAGATCATCTGGATGTTCGCGTTCTGCGCCTGCAGCGTCTCCTGGATCAGATAGGGCAGCGCGGTCTGGTTGATGTAGACCGAGCGGTCGGTGTGGTTCGGGTACCGCGGCACGCTGACATCGATGATCTTCCGCGTCACCTTCTTCTTCGTGCCGACCGTCGTCGTCGTCTTCCTCACGGTCAGCGTCACCTGGACGTAGCCCCAGCGGTCGGCCTGTGCCGGCGGACCGGTCACCTTCTGCGTGACGACGACCTTCTTCTGGGCACGGCGGCGAAGGCGCCGCCCGGCGGGCACGGCGAGGGCTGCAGCGCCGACGCGTGGCCGTGACGAGTTCGTTGCAGTCGATTCATGGCCTGCTCCTTTCTCAGAGGGCGAATCGCTCGGCATGGATGAAGCGGGCGGGAACGTGCGCGGCGCACGTTCGCTCGAATGGCGTTCGTCATCGCGGGCGGCCCGCAGACGTAGACCTCGCGCTCGGCGATGTCGGGGACGAGCTCCTGCAGATGCTCGGCGAGAGCAGATCGCGACCTTCGTCGGTCTCGTGGTCGCCGACGACGAAGTGGAGCTCGATCCCGCGCGTCGTCGGCGAGCTCCTCGAGCTCGTCGCGGAAGATGATGTCGTCGTCGCGCATGACGCGGTAGAGCACGATGACGTCGCCGTTCATCTCCTCGAGCAGCGCGCGGATCGGCGTGATGCCGATGCCGCCGGCGATGAGCACGACCTTCTCGCGGCGGCGCACGCGCTCGGTGAACGTCGCCGAACGGGCCCTCGGCGACGACGCGCGTGCCCGGCCGGACGCGGCGGATCTTGCCCGAGAAGTCGCCGAGCGCCTTGACGGTGATGCGCAGCGAGTCGTCCGTCGGCGCAGCCGAGAGCGAGAACGGATGCGACGCCCACCAGCGGTCGCGCGCGAGGAAGCGCCAGAGGAAGAACTGGCCCGGTCGCGCCTTCAGCCGGTCGAGGCCGCGGCCGGTGATGCGCAGCGAGACGACGCCCGGCCCTTCGTCGACGACGTCGGCGACGCGCAGCCGGAAGCGGAACGCGTTGAGCGATCGGCACGCCGAGGCGGAAGACGACGAGCAGCGCGAGCGTCGCGATGTAGAGCGACGTCCAGTAGTCGGCCGCGATGCGGTCGAGCACGAGCTCGTTCCCGGTCGGGATCTGGTGGAACCAGGCGAGCGCGATGCCCGCGTACGCCGTGAGATGGACGGCGTACCACCACTCGTAGCGAAGGCGGCGGCGCACGATCACGATCGACGAGACGACGACCGCGATCAGCAGGACCGTGCCGATCGTCGCGGTGATCATGCCCGGATAGATGCCGCCCCAGATCATCGTCGAGATCTCTTTCGCGATCGACAGGTGATCCATCAGCGCGTAGCCCCAGATGGAGAAGACGACGTGCGCGAGCACGAGATCGAGGCAGGCGTGGCCGTTCCAGCGGTGCCAGACGGTGAGCCGGTCGAAGCCGACGAGGCGCTCGAGGAACGGCAGCCGCGCGAGCAGCACGACCTGGATCAGCGCGAGATAGGCGCTGAGCAGACCCGTCAGCCGCGCGGCGCTCGTCAGCGCCTCGCCGGTCGTGTGCACCTTCGTCACGTTGCCGCCGTGCCACCAGAGCCAGACGAGGCCGGCGGCGTTCCCGAGCAGGAACGTCCAGACGGCGATCGCCGATCGCGACGCGACCCGCGCGGGCGCGGGCGCTGCGGCGCACCGGTACGGCGGCACGCGGCGGAGACGGCGCGGTCCTCGGACGATCGCTCGTTTCGACCACGCACGGATTTCAGCAGCGGTAGATGAAGGTTGGATGAGACTTATCGAGCGATCGCGGCGCGTGCACGAGCCGCCCGCACCGCGTCCGAGAGCGTCTCGATGTCGTAGGCGCCGTAGTGCCGCCGGCCGTTGATGAAGAACGTCGGCGTGCCGGAGACGCCGCTCAGATCGGCGGAGTCGACGTCCTCCGCGATCCGCGCCGGCGCCCGTGTGCTCCGCGCAGGTCCTCCTCGAAGCGCTCGACGTCGAGGCCGAGCTCCTCCGCGTAGCCGCATCAGGTCGGCGGCGCGCAGCGCGTCCTGGTGGTCGAGCAGCAGGTCGTGCATCTCCCAGAACGTCCCCTGCGCGGCGGCCGCCTCGGCCGCCTCGGCGGCGGCTTGCGCGCGCGGGTGGACGTCGGTGAGCGGCAGGTGCCGCCAGACGTAGCGGACGTCGCCGAAGTCGGCGAGCAGCTCGCGCACGACCGGCTCGGCCCGCCCGCAGTAGGGGCACTCGAAGTCGCCGTACTCGACGCACCGTCACCGGCGCCTCCGCCGGCCCGCGGATGTGGTCGCGCTCGGGGTCGACCGGCTCGGCGAGGTCGACGATCGGCTCGGCCGTGCCGAGCAGCGCGCGGATCCGCAGCCGCCGGGGCAGCTGCGCCGCCGCGCGGAAGACGAGCCAGGTCAGCGAGCGACGCGACGAGCGCCGCCGACAGCACGCCGAGCTTCGCCTCCTCGAGCTGCGTCGCCGTGGAAGGCGAGCGTCGCGATCAGCAGCGAGACCGTGAAGCCGATCCCGGCGATCGCGCCCGCGCCCGCGACCGCGACCCAGCCGACCGGCGGCCGCAGGCGGCCGCGGCTCAGCTTCGTCACGAGCCAGGACGTCGCCGGCGATCCCGACCGGCTTGCCGACGACGTAGCCGATGAGGATCCCGAGCGTGATCGGCGAGGTGTACGCGCGCGAGAGGAAGCCGCCGTTGATCGCGATGCCGGCGTTCGCGAGCGCGAAGAGCGGCACGATCACGTAGCTCGTCCACGGGTGGTAGAGCTGCTGCAGCCGCTCGTTCGGCGAGATCGCCGACCGCAGCCCGGCGCGCGCGTCGCGTTCGAGCTCGGGCGTCGGCTGCTCGCGGAAGCAGCCGGAAGAGATCGGTCGCGCGCTCGAGGTCGCCGCGCGCCGCCGGATAGGCGTACGGTCGAGCAGGCCCATCGCGAGGCCGACGACGACGGGATCGACTCCCGACTTCGAAGAGCGCCACCCACGCCGCCGCGCCGAGCGCCACGTAGACGAGCCCGTAGCGGACCCCGGCGCTGGCGAACGACGAGCATCGACGCCGAAGATCCCGACCGCGACCAGCAGCGCCGTCAGCGCGACGTGCCCGCTGTACACCGTCGCGATCACGACCAGCGCGACGACGTCGTCGACGACGACGACCGTGAGCATGAACGCGCGCAGCCGGTCGGGAAAGCGCGGCCCGACGAGCGCGAGCATCCCGAGCGCGAACGCGGTGTCGGTCGACATCGCGACGCCCCAGCCGTGCGCCGACGAGTGGCCGGCGTTGACCGCCAGGAAGATCGCGATCGGGCACGACCATCCCGCCGAGGCCGGCGAGCAGCGGGCAGCGCGACCCGCCGCCGCTCCCGCAGCTCGCCCATGTCGAACTCGCGCCGCGCCTCGAGCCCGATGACGAAGAAGAAGAACGTCATCAGCCCGTTGTTCACCCAGTGGCGCAGATCCAGCGCGACGCCCGAGCCGCCGACGCGGATCGAGAGCTGCGTCCGCCAGACGCGCTCGTACGAGCCAGAGTCGATGTTGACCCAGACGAGCGCCGACGAGCGTCGCGGCGAGCAGGAACGCCGCGCTGCCGGTCTCGGTGCGCAGGAACTCGCGCAGCGGCGTCTCGAGGCTGCGCGCCCAGGCGGTCCGTGCGGAGAACGCGCGGCTCGGCGCCTCCGCGGACTCCGTCATCTACTGCTCGTACCGCTCGACGACCTCCGGCGGGCGAGCGGACGCTGCGTCGGGATTCTGGCCCGACTCGCGCAGCGCGCGCCGCTGGCGCAGCAGATCCCAGCACTGGTCGAGCGACACCTTGACGGCTTCGAGCCGCCGCCGGTCGTCATCGCTCGCATTCGCCTGCCGCCTCTCGCTCCCAGAGCTCGTGCTCTTCGGCGACGAGCTGCTCGATCGTCCCGTGAATCTGTCCGTCATCCATGTCGGAGTTGCTCCTTCGTCCGGGAGTGCAAGTGTAGATTCCACAGCATCCGCTTCCCGAATGAGTCAGACGAGTACCGGGCCGCGCGCGACGCGCTGCTCGACGAGGAGATCGCGCTGCGCCGGCACACCGAGGCCGTCGCAGAGCAGCGGCGGCAGCTGCCGCTCGGCGGCGAGGTGCCGACCGACTACGCCTTCGAGGGGCCGGACGGCACCGTCCGCCTCTCCGAGCTGTTCGAGGACGGCAAGGACACGCTGCTCCTCTACAACTTCATGTTCATCCCGGGCGAGGCGGGCCTGCCGCTGGAGGGAGCCTGCCCGTCCTGCACCTCGATCATCGACGCGGTCGACGGGGAGGCGCCGCACATCGTGCAGCGGATCAACCTCGCCGTCGTCGCGAAGGCACCGCTCGAGCAGTTTCAGGAGCACGCGCGCACGCGAGGGTGGCGCAACGTCCGCCTGCTCTCGTCGGCGAACACGACGTACAACGCCGACTACCACGGCGAGGGCGAGCGGGGCCAGAACCCGATCGCGACGGTGTTCGTCCGCCGAGACGGAACGATCCACCACTTCTGGAGCAGCGAGCTCTTCTTCGCGCCGACCGAGCCCGGCATGCACCCGCGCCACGTCGACTTCATCTGGCCCCTCTGGGCCGTGCTCGACCTCACGCCCGAAGGCCGCGGTACCGACTGGGTCCCGGAGCTTGCGTACCGTTAGCGCAGCGGCGCTCGCGTCGACGCTCGTTCTCGCCGGCCGGAACCGCGACTGCAGCGCGACCCGAGTCCGGCGCAGTTTCTCTCGTGGAGCAAAGGCACGGCGGCTCGTCCATCTGACGCTCCTCGCCGGGCTCGGCGGCAGCAACAACGGCTTCAACTTCGACGGCTACGGTCGCGGCGAGCTGCTCGTGCGGGTCCCGGTCGGCTGGCGCGTCGTCGTCGACTGCGAGAACCGCGGCGGCATGCGCCACTCGTGCGCGATCGTCAAGGGCGCACTCACGGTGACGCCGGCGTTTCGCGGCGCGTCGACGCCGGAGCTCTCCCCCGGCTCGAAGGCGACGTTCTCGTTCGTCGCCGGACGCGTCGGCACGTTCCGCATCGCCTGCCTCGTTCCCGGGCCACGAGCAGGCGCGGATGTGGGATGTGCTCGACGTCGTCCGCGGCGGCGAAGCCGTCGATCTCGGTGCGGCCGGGACCCTAGAGAGGAGGCGTCGACCGCGGCTGCGGCGAAGAGCAGCGCGAGATACAGCAGCGAGTAGTGGAACGCGAACGCAGCGCGACGCCGCTCGCCGTTGCCGAGCCGCAGCGCGAGAACGAGAAACACGCCGCCGAGCACGAGCGCGCTGACGAGATACGTCAGGCCGAACGTGCCGGTCGCGAACGGAACGGCCGTGAAGGCAACGAGCGCGATCGGTGTACCCGACGATCCGCCGAACAGTCGCGCCGGTCGCCGCGAACGACAGGAAGCATCGGCACCTTCGCAGCCGCGTAGTGGTCGCGCAGCAGGAGCGCAAGCGCCCAGAAGTGCGGCGGCGTCCAGAGGAAGACGATGAGGAAGAGCCACACGGCGGGAAGCGCGAGCCCGCCCGTGGCGGCGGCGTAGCCGACGAGCGGCGGCACGGCGCCCGCGGCGCCGCCGAGCACGATGTTCTGCGGACCGCGCCGCTTCAGGTAGCCCGTGTAGACGACGACGTAGAAGAGGTTGCCGACGAGCGCGAGCACGGCCGTCAGCACGTTCACCGTCGAGGCGAGCAGCGTGAACGAGCACGCGGAGAGCGCCAGCCCGAACTCGAGCGCGCGCGCCGGCGCCAGCCGTCCCGACGCGACCGGGCGCTGCTCGGTCCGGGAGCCCATCAGCTTGTCGATGTCGCGATCGAGCAGATGGTTGAGCGCGCTCGCGCCGCCGCACGCAAGCGCCAACCCGAGCATGGTGAGCAGGAAGCGGCGCGGTTCCGGGCCAGCCGCGCGCGCCGACGATCATTCCGCAGGCGCCGGTCACGAGCAGCAGGCTCATGATGCGCGGCTTCGTGAGCGTCACGTAGTCGCGCACGCTCCCGCGCGGCAACGGTCTGCCGCGGAAACATGCGACCGCGAGCACGGAGGTGGCGGCGAGCGCGAGAGCGGCGAACGCGACGTGGAGCGCGCGCGACGTGACGGCGGCAGCCACGAGGAACGCTGCGAGCGCGCCGAGGGAAGGAACAAGAGGCGACGGTGCGCGTAGGCGGAGACCGCGATCGCGAGCAGCGGCGGCAACGCGAGTGCGGCGAGCACGCGGTGCAGTCCGCCGCCCGCGCTCACACC
Organism: uncultured Actinomycetes bacterium; assembly: GCA_963707525.1. GTDB lineage: Bacteria > Actinomycetota > Thermoleophilia > Gaiellales > Gaiellaceae > Palsa-739. The sequence continues at coordinate 18,663 of CAVPQJ010000004.1, forward strand.
GCTGATGACGGCGAGCAGCGCGGCGAGAGCTGCCGCGAGCGCGGTCAGCCGCAGCGCGATTCCCGGCCGGGCGTCGGTCGTCACGCGCGCTCCTGCGCGAGCCGCCCGAGATCGCGCTGCACGAATCCCTGGAGGAACGGGAACAGGTAGGCCGTCCGCTCGTAGCCGCGCCGGTCGATGAGGTAGAGCGCAAGGCTGTGCACGATATCGTTCGTCGTCGGGACGACACGAACGCCGTACGAGCGCCACACGGACGCGAGCTGCGCCGGCGTGCTCGCGTTCAGCCAGTGCACCGCCCACGGACCGTTGAGGTGCCACTTGGTGAGCGCACGCCGGATCCCGGCAGGCGTGTCGCCGGCCTGGTCGACGCTGACGATCACGAGCGTCGGCCGCTGCGCATCGCCGGCAGCCGGCGGAGGACCGAGCCGAGCTGGCGGCCCTCGATCGGACACGAGGACGTGCACTGCGAATCGAGGAAGGTCAGCACGACAGGGTCTCCCTCGCAGCGACGCGAGCGTCACCAGCTCTGCCGGTCTGGTCGCGCAGGCTGACGTTCGGCGCGCGGCGAGCACCGGCCTTCCAGACCGCCTGCCCGTGCAGCGTGGGTAGCGAGGGCTTGGCGGCAGCGGTCCCGCTGCCCGGTCAGAACCCGGATCAACGCGCCGCCACCGGCGCCGACGACGAGCGGCCGCGAGGAGGATCATGACGGCACGCCGCAGCCTCACTCGACCTTCCCGCTTCGCGCACCTGCCGAGCGGCGCCGCAGCAGGACGGCCCAGTAGATGCCGACCACGATGAGCAGCCCGACGGGCAGAACGAGCGTCAGGATCGAGCCGGCCAGAAAATGCGAAGCGACGATCGTGTGCATGACGCTCCTCTCAGCCTCCGCCGGCAAGACCGAGGCGTCGCGCTGACGACTCGGGTTCCAGCCACCGGTAGACGAACACGATGATGGCAACGGTATACGCGAGCGAGCCGGGAACCCACATCACGCCGGCCGCGATCTGCTGATCGGCGAGCTCCGAGAGCCCCCACGGACGATGCGGCAGCGCCGCGTACGCGGAGTAGAGCGGCGAGGTCGCGAACGCAAGCACGAGCGCGATGAGCCAGCCGACGAGCATTCCCGTCGTGAGGTAGGCGATCCGCCACCACGACGCAAGCCGCGCCGAATCGAACGCGACGCCCCAGAACAGCAAGCCGGTGCCGAAGAAGAGGCAGTGCTCGAGAACGTGCAGCGCCCCGTTTCGCAGGCTGAGCGTCGTACAGCGCCGGGATGTGCCACACGACCATGGTCACGTTGAAGAGCGTCCACGCGAAGAGCGGATGTGTGAGCGCGCGCGGAAGCGACTGCCACAGCCGCGTCCACGGCATCGGAGAGGACGATGAGCGGAGGCGCAACGGCGAGCAGCAGCGACGTGCTGCGCCATGTGCGCGGCGAAGAGCTTGTGCGTGAGCGGCGTCGACGAGCGCCGCGAGCAGCGAGACGAGGCCGAGCGCGAGCGCGACCCGCCGCCAGGCAGCTAGATGAGATAGAGAACGATCCAGGCAAGGACGCCCATCCCCGCAAGAAACGCCCAGTAGAAGGACAGCGACTCGAGCCCCGGGCGCACGAGCGAGAGCGGATCGGCGATGTCGTGCCCCGGCCGGCCCGGGTCGCCCGACGCCTCGCCCGGCGCCGGCGCGCCGCTCGGAATCTTCCGATACCGATACGCCGTCGCGAGCAGATTCTCGAGCCAGAGCAGCGTGCACAAGACGAACAGGACGTTGAACGCCGTCCAGCCGATGAAGACGCTCGCGTAGCCGCCGTCTGCCGGGCCGAAGTTCGCCGATGTCCACTCGACGAACTGAAGCACGACGGCGATCAGTCCGACCGCAAGCGCCGCGAGCGCCCTTGAGCCGCCACTGCGGCCGGCGACCTGCACGGTGATCGAGCAGCCCGAGCCGCACGAGCAGCGCGCTCGCGACGGTCAGCGCCATGACGAGCGTGCCCAGCGTCACCGAGGGGTCGACGTGCTTCGGCTGCCAGAGGTGCGCGTTGTTGAGGGAGCGAAGGTAGAAGTACGCGAAGATGAAGGCCAGGAAGAAGAACGCGGTCGCGCTTGCGAGCAGGTGCGCGGCCGAGTTGAGGTTCCGGCCCATGAGCTCCGGCGGCTCGCCTTCGACGATTTCGTAGCCCGGCCCCGGCTGCGCGACGTCGCTCATGACGAGCCTCCCGCCCCTGAGGTCGCGGGCACGGCTGACGGCCTCGGGCTCTCGCCGTAGCCGTACGGGTCGGACGTGATCACGGGGATCTGCTCGAAGTTGTGCACGGGCACGGGCGAGGGCAGCTGCCACTCGAGCGAGAGCGACGACCACGGGTTCGCAGGAGCCTTGATGCGTGCGAAGAGCAGCGAGTAGACGAAGTTGTAGAGGAACACGAGCATCGAAAGCCCAAGCACGAACGCCGACACCGAGACCCAGTCATTGATGAACTGCAGGTGCGCGGGATAGGTGACGACTCGACGCGACTGGCCCAGGAAGCCGGCCGCGAACAGCGGCGCGAACGTCGAGTTGAACGCGATGAACATCGTCCAGAAGTGGATCTTGCCGAGCCGCTCGTTCAGCACGAAGCCCGGTCATCTTCGGGACCCAGTAGTAGATCGCCGCGAAGAAGGTGAAGACGAGGCCGCCCATGATCGTGTAGTGGAAATGCGCCATCGAGAAGAAGCTGCCGTGCGTCGTCACGTCGCTCGGAACGTCCGAGAGGAACACGCCGGACAAGCCGCCGATCAGGAAGTTGAAGAACCAGGCGAGACAGAAGAGCAGCGGCACGGTGAAACGGATCTGGCCGCGCCAGAGCGTCATCAACCCGCAGAGGAACGTGAAGCCGGTCGGGATCGAGATCAGCTCCGTCGACAGCATGTAGAACGGGCGCAGGTTGCTGTTGATCCCGCTCACGAACAGGTGGTGCTGCCACACGAGCCAGCTCAGCAGCGTCACGCCGAGCAAGCCGCTGACCGCGAGGCGATAGCCCCACAAGCGGCTTGCGAGCGAAGACGGGCAGCAGCTCGAGCACGACCGCAAAGCCCGGCAGCGCGAGGATGTACACCTCGGGGTGGCCGAAGACCCAGAAGAGGTTCTGGTAGAGGTACGGGCTGCCGCCGGCGCTCGGTATGAAGAAGTCGGTCTGCGCGGTCCGGTCGAGCATCGCCATCCCGAGCACCGCGATCAGAACCGGAGCGGCGAGCAATTGGAGCACCGCGGTCGAGAGCACGCCCCAGCAGAAGATCGGCAGCCGCGACCACGTCAGCCCCGGCGCGCGCATCGTCACGATGGTCGCGATCATGTTCAGGCCGAGCAGGCACATCGAGATGCCGACGAGCGCGAAGAAGACGATGTACGAGTCCATCCCCGTGTTCGCCTGGTCGTTCAGCGGTTCGTAGCCCGTCCAGCCGGTCGGGAAGCCGCCGAAGAAGATCGTCGTCGTCAGGATCCCGCCGGCCGCCATCAGGATCCAGAACGTCAGCGACTCGATGCGCGGGAAGGCCATGCGGCGCGCGCCGATCATCAACGGCACGACGTAGTTCGCGAACGGACCGAGGATCGCGCTCGACATGATCCCCATCATCATCGTGCCGTGCAGCCCGACGAGAGTCAGGTACTGGCCGGCCGGAAACACCTGACGCGCCGGACTCAGACAGCTCGAACGCGGATCAACATCGCGTTCAGGCCGCCGATGAAGAAGAAGAGGCCGATGCCGCAGAGGTATTGGATGCCGACCACCTTGTGGTCGGTGCACAGCGTGAAATAGCGGCCGATGCCGTGCTGCTCTTTTTCGCGCAGCGACGGCGGGTAGCCGCGCAGCCGCGCCCACGGATACACGCCGAACCCCATGCCGAGCGAGGAACCCGGCGACCCCGAGGAAGTAGCCGAGGAAGACCGAGATGTCGTTCTGGTCGATGTCGGCGAAGTAGCCGACGCTCACCCCGTGGATGTGGTGGCCGATGAACCAGCCGAGGTAGTAGCCGAGGATTCCGAGCACGATCGCGGTCAACACGTTGAAGCCGAGCAGGCGGCGCCAAAGCGGTGGGCGAACCTCAACTGCGACTGCGCTCACGATGCTCCTCTCACTCAGCCGGCGCGTTTCTGTGGGTCGGGCAGATAGCTCGTCGCGTACGGCGGCAGGTATTTCATGACCGGCCCGAAGTAGGCCTGCTGACGCTTGACCCATGAGGCGAAGGTGCTCTTATCGACGACGTTGCCGGTGTCGAACATGTAGCCGTGCCACAGCCCGCAAAGCTCGGCGCAGTGGATCTCGAACTTCAGCGGATTCTTCGTCGACACGTAGACGACGTTGTCGACGCCGGGATTCGCATCGGCCTTGACGCCGAGCTGGTAGGCCCAGAAGGAGTGGATCGCGTCGAGCGACGTCACGTGCAGCCGGATCAGCGTGTGGTCCGGCAGCACGAGGCGCGGCACTTCGACGCCGCCGTACGTCGGGTAGCGATACGTGAACTCCCACTGCTGCGCGATCACCTGGACGTCGAGCGCCTGCTTGTACGCCGCCGGCTGGAACGCCGGGTCCGGGCCCTGGCCGCCGCCCGCACCGTTCTGCACGAGCTCGTACGTGCCGAAGCCGGCGAGGCAGAGAACGGTCACGGTCGTGATGACGATCCAGACGAGCTGGATGCGCGAGTCGCCCCGAATCGGCGGTCCGTCGACGACCGCCCCGCCGGGACTGCGGAAGCTCGAGAGCACGTACGCAAGGAACAGGAGCACGAACACACAGACGGGAGTCGACACCGAGACCAGAACCGTGTTGTCGAAGACCTGCCCGGTCGCCTGCGTGCTTCCGTTGCCGGGCGGGATCGCCGGGCCGACGAAGATCGCGACGAGCGGCGTCGCAATCGCGCTCAGCACGATCCAGGCGACGACGAACCGCTTTCCGTGAGCGACACCCATCGCTAGACCACGTTCAGGAAGCCGTCCATGTAGCCGATCGTCTGCATCGGCCCCCCAAATCCGTACATGAAGCCCGGCCGCGCAGGGAACGAAGCACTGCCAGCGATAGTGCCCGGGCTTTCCCGTGCGAAAGGTGAACGTCATCGTGCGGTGCGCCGTCGACATCGGGCACGGAGCAACGTCGCAGGGGTTCTTCGCGTCGTCCGCGACTGGAGCGATCGGCACGAGCACACCCAGCGCCGGTACGGCGAACGTGTGCGAAGGCTGGTCCGGCGGCATGACGACGAGCGGCTTACCGTCGACGAGCTCAGGCCCGACGAGCCCTGTCGGCCGGCCGAGCAGCGGGTTCCGAAGTCCGCTCGCGCCGTCGAAGTTGTAGAGGGTCACGCGGATCGTCGCGTGCGCGGGAAGCGTGAAGACGGTCGAACGCTCCCACTGCCCCGAGTTGTTTCGAACGAGGTACGAGACCCAGTCCGGATGCGGAGCGAGCGCCGGGCCGATGGCGGCGACGGTCTGCAGCGTCAGGTTGACCGTGTTCCCCTGAGCGGTCGGACGGAAGGGCGCCGTGTTCCCGACGAGGTAGCTCGAGATGTAGAAGCCGATCAGGATCCCGGCCACGGCCACGCCCGCGACGACGCCGACGACCTTGGCTCCGGTGCCGCTCACGCCGCGTGTATATCGAGCCGGCGGCGGATTGGCCGCCAGATGACCTAACTGTCATCCACAGGTCATCTACAGGTCATCGTCGAAAGCGTTAGGTTCCAGGGCGCGGCCGGATGAAGATCTTGGTAATCGAGGACGAGGCTCGAATCCTCTCGTTTCTCGCGCGCGGCCTCGAGGCGGAGGGATACCGGGTCGAGGGAGCGAGCGACGGACGCGATGGGCTCGCTCGCGCGGTCCAGGGCGAGTGGGATCTCGTGCTGCTCGACCTGATGCTGCCGGGGCTCAACGGGCTCGACGTGCTCGATGCGCTCCACCGCAGCCGGCCCGAGCTGCCGGTGCTCATCCTGTCGGCGCGCGCGGACCTACCGACGAAGCTGCGCGGCTTCGACCTCGGTGCTTCGGATTACGTGTCGAAGCCGGTCGCGCTCGACGAGCTCCTTGCACGCGTCCGAGTGCAACTGCGCCGCTCACGTCCCGACGATGATGCGCACTCGTTGCGCGGTGGACGGCTCGTGCTCGACCTCACCCGGCGGCAGGCGCGTCTCGACGACGTCGTCTGCGATCTCTCCGACCGGGAGTTCCGGCTGCTCCATCACCTCGTCCTGCACGCCGGCGAAGTGATCAGCCGCGAGCGCCTGCTCGCCGAGGTCTGGGGATATAGCTTCGACCCGGGCTCGAACGTCGTGGAGGTGTGTGTCAGGCGCCTCCGGAAGAAGCTCGGACCGGACGCTCCAATCGAGACCGTTCGCCATGCGGGCTATCGCCTGGCTGCGTAAATACTCCGTCGAGGTCGCGTGGGTGTTCTTCGCCGCGGTGAACGTCGCGGCGATGGTCGCCTTGCCGAGCTGGGAGACGATCCCGTTCCACTTCGTCTGGATCAGCCTGACCATCGTCTACGGCTTCCGCGTGTGGGGACCAAAGGTGACGTCGCTGATCCTCAGCGCGGTCGTCATCAGCCACCGGCGCGTCGATCTTCGTCGACGCGTTCGAAGGAATCCAGCTTTGGGGCGAGCTGTTCGAAGTGCCGCTGATGTCGGCGATGTTCCTCGCAATGGTGTGGCACGCACGTCGCCGGCAGGCGGCGATGCGTGCCGCCGAGGAGCTCGTGGTGCGCCACGACCGTTTTCTGCACGACGTTTCCCACGAGCTCCGAACCCCGGTGACGATCGCGCGCGGCCACCTCGACCTCCATCGCCGTCAGGCGGGCGACAGCCCGGAGCTCGCTGTGGCCGTCGACGAGCTTGGACGAATCGAGCGCATGATCTCGCGTCTGCTGCTGCTCGCGGAGGCCGGACAGCCGCAATTCCTTGCTCCCGTCGAGATCGAAGTCGGACTCGTTCCTCGAAGAGGTCTTCGTCCGCTGGTCGGAAGTCGCGCCGCGCGCCTGGCGCCTCGGGCCGCTCGTCGCCGGACACGTGCGGGCGCGACCGGGAGGCTTTGCGCGTCGCGCTCGATGCACTGCTCGAGAACGCCGTGAAGTACACCGAGCCGCACGACTCGATCGAGGTGAGCTCGCGCGTCCTCGACTTCGGCCTCGTGATCGAGATCGCGGATACGGGAACGGGCGTCGCGCCCGACGCGCTCGACCGGATCTTCGACCGCTTCGCGCGCGGTGACGACGTCCGCTCACGAACGACGGGAGGAGTCGGGCTGGGGCTCGCGATCGTCGACGCGGTCGCAAAAGCGCACGGCGGCTCCTGCACCGTCACGCCGCGCCGGAAGGGAACGGTGTTCTCGTTGCGGCTTCCCGACTTCCAGCGATCGGCGGAGCTCGATGCTCCGCCGATGCTGGATGCGCTGGGACTCCCGACCTAGAGGGGAGGGTCTAGGCGGCGAGTGCGAGGGCCCGCTCGGCCTCATGCCGGGCGACCTGATGCAGCGGAAGCGGATCGGAGGGAACCCAGGGGTCCCCGCCCGTGCCCCACTGTTCGTCGTGATGCGGGGCCCACTCGGGAAGCCGATGGGCGAGCCGAACCAGCGTGCCGACCGCGACGATCACAAATACGGCCAGCAGTGCGTTCACGGAGATGATCGTCGTCGTTGTCATGTACCCACCTTGCAGTGGACGCATGAAAAGGGCATGAGGGAGCCTAAGACCTTTCTAAAAGCCGCTCCGTGGTAGGTATGGAGCGTGTTCTGCCATCGGGCTCGCCGCCGCACTCGTCGCCTCCGCGCTCTTCAACGTCGGGATCGCGCTCCAGGGGATCGAGGCTCGCAGCGCGCCCAAGAAGCTCGGCCTCCGCGTCTCGCTGCTGACGCTGCCTCTTCCGGCGCAAGCGCTGGGTGCTCGGCTGGGTGCTCGGCGTCGTCGGCATCGCGCCGCAGGTGCTCGCGTTCGCGGACGCGCCGTTCGTCGTCGTGCAGCCGGCGCTCGCCTCCGGGCTCCTGATCCTCCTCTTCATCGGGTCGCGCATGTTCGGCGAGCATGTGGACTGGGTCGAGATCGTCGGCGTGTCGGCGATCATCGGCGGAGTTGCACTCGTCGCCTGGGGAGCGCCGCCGCACACCGAGGCGCATCGAAGCGGCGCAGCAGTCATCACGGTCGTGGCCGCGCTCGGTGCCATCGGTTTCTTGCCGTTCGCCGTGCGCGGGACCCGCTGGGACACCGGCATGGGCTCGATCATCGCGTCGGGAGCCGGCTTCGCAGCGAGCAACGTGGCGACCAAGCTGCTGAGCGATGACATCGGCACCGGGCATTACGTCGTCGCAGCTGTGTGGGCCGTCGTTGGAGTCATCAGCGGCATCGCAGCGACGATCACCGGGATGACTGCGTTCCAGCGACGACGGGCGACGACGGTGGTCCCGGTCAGCACCGCCGTCCAGACGTTTCTTCCGATCGTCCTGGAGCCGTTCTTCCTTCGCGAGCACTGGACATCGGCGAGGTTCGGAGGTGCACCAATCGCCGTCGGGCTGGTGATCGCGCTCGTCGGCACGGTCGTCGTCTCCCGGACGCGAGCCGTCAGCGAGCTATCGGCGGCGACGCAGAGCTAAGAGGGCTTGCGCTGCGCCTTCGGCGAATAGGTGCCGAAGACCATGTCCCACCACGGGGCGCTGACGGCGAAGCCGCACGCGTCGTCCTCGAAGTGATGCCGCATGTGGAGCTCGCGGAGGCGCTTGGCGACGCGGTTCTTCGCGTGCGCGTGGTGCAGCGCGAAGTGGAGCATGTCGTAGAAGAGGTAGCCGGCGAAGAAACCTGCGGCGATGGCCCAGGCAAAGGGCAGTTCGAAGACCACGGCGAAGAAGAGCCAGAAGAGCGCACCGAGCGGCACGGACACGGCCGGCGGCATGACGAGGCGCATCGGGTCGTTCGGATGATCGTGATGGACGCCGTGCACGATGAAGTGCAGGCGGGCGCCCAACCCTTGTTCCGGCTCGAAGTGGAAGACGATGCGGTGAATCCAGTACTCGCTGAAGGTCCAGATCGCGTAGCCGGCGAGAATCCCGAGGATCGACTTGAGATTGCTCATGTCGTAGAACGCCCGGATCGCGAAGACGACGACCGCAGGCCCGAAGATCAGCGGCACGACTGCGGGATGGACGCGTGTGAGGCGATCGAGCGTTCGCGCCTCGAACAGCGGCGGGAGAGGCGCGGAGCACCTCGGCCCGAGTCGAGGCTTGCGTAGCGGCGGGCTCGTCGGCCATCAGCCCCGAGAGTACCGGGCCTGGAGGACTGCGGCCGAAAGTCCGGGTCGCCTTTCAGAGGTCCGTCAGATTTGCCTGCGATTGTTACGGTTGCCGCTGCCCCACCGGGGCCGGGCCGGGGAAAGGATCTCAACCAGATATGAACATCGACGCCTTCGCAATCGGGTTCGACCATCGCGACCGCGAGCGCCTCCATGCGCTCTGGGACGAGGCGATCGACAACGAGCAATGGTCCGACGGGCCGCTCACGCGCGCGTTCGAAGCGGCGTGGGCCGGCTGGAACGGCCTACCGGCGATCTCGACCTCGAGCTGGACGGGCGCTGCGCTCGCCGCATTCGAGTACTTCGAGCTGCGCGGGCGCACGGTTCTCTGCCCGTCGAACACGTTCATGGCGACGCCGCTGGCGTTGCAGGCTGCAGGCGCGAACGTCCAGTTCGTCGACTGCAACCGGGACGACCTCTGCATGTCGTTCGAGGACTTCGAGCGCAAGGCGCACGAGCACAAGCCGCACGCTGCAGTGCTCGTCCACATCGGCGGCCACATCGCGTTCGAGGTCGAGCAGATCGCCGCCTTCTGCCGCGACGAGGGCATCGTGCTGCTCGAGGACTGCGCGCACGCGCACGGTGCGTCGTGGCACGGAAAGCGGGCCGGCACCTGGGGCGACGCGGGTCTCTGGTCGTTCGCCGCCACGAAGACGATCTCGACCGGCGAAGGCGGGATGCTCGTCTCGCGGCACCCCGAGCTGATCGAGTTCGCGGACCGGTTCCGCAACTACGGCAAGCCCGACTACGCACAGCCCGGGCTGAACTACCGGCTGAACGAGTTCACCGCCGCGCTCGGAATCGTCGGCGTGGAGCGGCTCGACGAGATCACGGAGTGGAAGAACACGGTCGCGCGCGAGCGTCTCGATCCGCAGCACCCGAATCGCGTGCACCTGCCGGAGGGCATGGTCTCGGGGTACTACAAGTACGTCGTCTTCGATCCGCTCGAGCGTTCGACCGGCAAGGTGTACGACGAGCCTTGCCACCGCGTCCTCGGCCATCAGGTCGACCTGCCGAACAGTGACTGGGTCGCGCAGAACCACTGGTGCGCGCCGTTGTACTACCACCCGGCGGCGCGTCCGGCCCTGCAGGCGGCGTCGCACTGTGAGAGTCCTCGTCACGGGAGGTGCGGGCTTCATCGGCTCGCACGTCGTCGACCGGCTGCGTGCGCACGGCCACGAGCCGGTCATCTTCGACCTCATCCACTCGCCACACCACGCGCCAGGAGAGATCGCCACGGTGATCGGCGACCTCGCGGATCGCGACGCCACGCGCCGCGCGGTTCGCGGCTGCGATGCGGTCATCCACCTCGCCGCCGTGGCCGACGTCAACGACGTCGTCGCCGACCCGATTCGGGCCGACCGCATCAACGTGCACGGAACGCAGATGATCCTCGAGGCCGCGCGGCAGGAGGAGATCGCACGCGTCGTGTACGGGAGCACGGTGTGGGTGTACGGGAACTCTCCTGTCGAGGGCGACCTGGACGAGGACTCGGCGATCTCTCTGCCTTCGCACCTCTACACGGCGACGAAGATCGCAGGCGAGATGTACTGCCGGTCGTACAACGAGCTGTACGGCGGCGAGCACACGATCCTTCGCTTCGGCATCCCGTACGGCCCTCGTGCGCGCCCCGCGGCAGTCGTCCCGGCGTTCGTCCTGCGCGCACAACGCGGTGAGGCATTGACGATCGCCGGCGACGGACGGCAGACGCGGCAGTTCGTCTACGTCGAGGATCTCGCCGACGGTGTCGTCGCCGGGCTGCTCCCCGCCGCAGCCGACCGTGTCTTCAACCTCGTCGGCGAAGAGGAGACGAGCGTGCGCGAGATCGCCGACACGGTGCGCGAGCTCGTCGCCGCAGTGCCGCTCGTGCACGGACCGGAGCGGCCGGCCGACGTGCACATCGGTCACATCTCGGGCGCGCGCGCAGCGACCGAGCTCGGCTGGAGCGCCGAGACGCCATTTGTCGATGGCGTGCGCCGCTACGTCGACTGGCTGGCCGTCACGAACGGCTCGCCGGTCGCAGCCGACGCCGCCAGGATCGACGGCAGCGCAGCCACGGTTTTCCGCCAGGAGTCCGCCGAGCTGTAGTGATCCGCGTCGTGCAGCAGCACGACGTCCCCGCCGGTCAGATTCCTCGTCGCTCGTGCTGCGATCGCCTCGGGCGTCGTGCGCGCTTCCCAGTCTCTCCCCCAGCGCGACCACAGCAGCGGCCGCCAGCCGAGACGCCGCACGAGGAGTAGCGCCGGTGCGCTGAACACGCCGTACGGCGGTCGATAGACGCGGGGCTCCGCGCCCGTCGCGGCCGCGATCACCTCCGCAGCTCGCTCGAAGTCGGCGCGCAGCGCTCGCGGCGACCGGCGGAGGAGCAGCACGTGCCGGTAGCCGTGAATCGCGATCTCGTGTCCGGCGGCCGCGATCTCGGCGGCCAGCGCGGGGTCGCGCTCGACCTGTTCGCCGACGAGGAAGAACGTCGCGCGCGCCCCGGCGCGCTCGAGCTCACGCAGGACCGCGGGCGTCCCCTGCGGATGCGGGCCATCGTCGAAGGTGATCGCGATGCCCGGTCGGCCGGTCGAGCCGCCGTGGGATGCGAAGGGCTGCGGCGACGAAGGGAGCAACCGGAGCTGCCGCGGGTGCGCACCAGGCCGCGAGCGAGCCGGCCGCCGCGAGATCAACGCGCATCGGCGGCGGCGAGCACGAACGACGCAGCAGACGGCAGGTGATCGAACGAGTCGGTCGAGGTTCGACCGTTTGCGAGCGCGCGCTCGATTGCGGCGCGCAGCTGCGCTCGAGTGTCCACCACATCGGCGAGACCGAAGCGCCGGAACGCGGCGTTGTTGACCCGCACGTGACCGCGTCCCCAGCCGTAGGAGATCGCGGGACACCCGCGCATCAGCGCCTCGAGAACGGTCAGCCCTCCGGTCGAGTGGACGAGGACGTCGGACGCAGCCATCCAGTCGGACATGCGATCCGTGAAGCCCTCGACGCGCACGCGCTGCTCTCCGGCGAATTGCGCCGAGAGCGCCTGCCGTAGATCGTCGTTGCGCCCGCAGAGGCACACCACCTGCGTGACGCCGCTGATCGCGAGCGCCTCCTCGACCGCGCCCGAAACATCCCCGACGCCCCAGCCGCCTCCGGAAGCGAGCACGATCTTGCCGGTCTCGGGCAGTCCGAGCGCCCTGCGCGCGTCCGTCTCGTCACGAGGTTCGCGGAACTCCGACCGCGTGAAACCGTGCGCGCAGTGCACCAAGGCGTCGTTGCCGACGATCGTTCGGACCTCGGCGATCGATTCGGGGTGGGTCACGAGGTGAACGTCGATTCCTCTGCTCGCCCAGTAGTGCATCGCCGCAAGATCCGTGATCGCCGCGACGACCGGAGTGCGCAACCGTCCCGAGCGTTTCAACCGCCCCAGTACCTCGGTGACGTTCGGATACACGGACACGATCACGTCCGGATCGTGGCTCTCGATCATGCGCAGCAGCCCCGGTGAGCCGAACCGCGTGATCAGGCGCTGGCTGAGCTCTCTCGTCGGAGCCGTGCCCGCGAAGAGCCAAAAGCCGATGTCCCACAGCCACTCGAACCGGTAGAAGACGACTCGCGCCGCACCCTCGCTGACAGCGGCGACGGGGCGACCCATCGCGACGAGGCAGTCCTCGGTCACGAGCTCGACGCCGGGCTGCTCCTCACGCAGTTGCGCGGCGAGCGTCTTGGCGGGCAGATCATGTCCCTCCCCGACGCTGGCGGTAAGGATGAGGATGCGAGGCGGCACGGCGGCGAAAGCTAGTACATCCGGCCGCGAGTTCGGTTGCTTATCCGGCGAGTGGCTCGGCGTTCGTGGCAAGGACGCAGGGAGCCTCGATAGCGGTGCTATCGGGGCTCCCGAGGACGCGGCCACGGGCGGCGAGACGCCGCCGGGAAGTTGCTGAACTTGTGGCCGGGTGTACTCACTGACGAGTGTGTCAAGCTCGGCCGGATGTTTGCGCTCATCGCCCTCGTCGTCTCGATCGGCGCCGCCGATGCGTTGAATCCGTCGACGCTTGCACCCGCGCTCTTCTTCGCGTGCGGGGCGCGCGGACGGCGCGACGTGGCCGGTTTCGCGCTCGGCGTCTTTGCGGTCTCGCTCGCAGGCGGGCTAGCGCTGACCTTCGGGCCGGGCCAGGCGCTATTGACGCGCGTGAGCAAGCCGAGCCCACACACCGTGCACTTGATCGAGCTGGTGGCCGGCGGTGCAGCTCTACCCGCGGCGGCAGCGCTCTGGCACGCTCGGTCGCACTTCGCCGCACGGCTTGCGCGTACGCAGCCGAGCAGCCGCTCCGCCTTGCTGCTCGGCGCGGGGATCATGGCTGTCGAGTTGCCGACCGCCGTCCCCTACTTCGCCGCGATCGCGGCGATCGTCGAATCGGGGCACAGCGACTCGACGCAGATCTTTCTGCTCCTGCTCTACAACGCCGCGTTCATCGCGCCGCTCGTCGTGTTGCTGGCGCTCCTCGCACTGACGGGGTCTCGCGGCGCTCAGATTGCGGGCCGCGCGCGGGTGCAGCTCGATCTCTGGGCCCCACGGATCGCGCCGGCTGCACTCATCGTCGCGTCGGTCGTGCTGCTGGCGCTCGGCGTGCGCGGGCTCGTCTAGGAGGTGTTGGTCGCGCCAAGGGAGAGGACACTGGCGCAGCCAGAGGTACTGACGTCTGATCCCACGTACCCTGCGGCACGGTCGATCTTTGCGATCCGCGATAATGGCCGCGTGGCGCTTCAACGGATGGACAACGTCGGCATCGTGGTGGAGTCGCTTGACGCCGCTATCTCTTTTTTCGTCGAGCTGGGCCTCGAACTCGAAGGGCGAGCCATGATCGAAGGAGACTGGTCAGGGCGCGTCACTGGACTGCGCGACCAACGCGTCGAGATCGCCATGATGCGTACGCCGGACGGCCACGGCAGGATCGAGCTCTCGCGCTTTCTCACGCCGCCTACGGTCGCGGATCACCGGAACGCCCCGGTAAACGCCCTCGGCTACCTCCGCGTCATGTTCACGGTGGACGACCTCGACGATACGCTGGCCCGGCTGCGCGAGCATGGCGCGCAGCTCGTCGACGAAGTGGTCCAGTACAAAGACGTGTATCGGCTCTGCTACGTCCGAGGCCCCGAGGGCATTCTCATCGGGCTGGCCGAGCAAATCGGCTGACGCCCAACCGCGCTCGGCCGTCAATCGTGAACGCTGGGCACATCTGAGTCCCTGTCTCACGAGCACATCGGGCTGTCGCTCATCCTCGGAGTCGGCGCTACCGATAACAGCAGTTGTGCTAGCAGAGGCCGTGCAACTGAACGTCGAGAAGGTCTTTGTCGTCGTGGGCGGCGGCGGGCTCGGTTTGTTGATGTACGGGTTGATTTGGAGAAAGCCCAGGAGAGGCGTAGAGACGATCCCATTTAACGCTGTGCACTTCCAACACTCGGCGCGGAGGATCCGACGCGGTTTGATCTTGGCCGTGATTGGCTGGGTTGGTGCCGGACTGGCGTATTTTGCCCCCATGGTCGTCGGGCTCTTTTAAAGACGCCTAGCCCTCGCGGGACATTCCCACACTGTGAGTGTGTTAGCTGTCCCGTCTGCTGATCAGAAGCCTGTCCGCGTCTTGAGCGCGTGACCCGTCACAGTTATGCCGCCAGCGGTCTCACCTCCAGACCGACACCGGATGTGTCCCCAACGCTGGACCGGAGGTCTCTCGGATGCTTGCAGTCGGCTGGACCACGTCGTCGGTGTCGACCCGCACCGCGACTCGCAAGCAACCTACGAGGTCTGGAGCGTTTCTGCGCGGCCGCGTCAGCTGGCATCACCATGAACGCGATGAAGGCGCAGACCAGGTTGCTCAGTCCGTAGGCGAGCAGCTTCCCGTCGCTGTGTGTAGACGCGTACAGGCCGTAAAGGAGCAAGACGCCCGCGAACACGGCGTAGGCGATCAACGCACTGCGCGCCGTATCGGGCTGATCGCGGGAGATTGAACGTACAGCTCTCCAAGCGAAGAACGCCGTCGCCAGAACAGTTGCGGTAAGGAGATAGGGGCCACCCGTCGTCGGACGCTGATCCCCGCCGATACTGACCGCCACCAGGCAGAACAGCGCGGCGAGGCTAGCACCGGCCGCCGCAAGGACGGCGAACAGGATCGAGGTACGCCTCACGCTCTCGTTATCGGCCGTTCAGCAACCGTCCTCAAACCCGAGGCCGGCCTAACCGCTAAAGAGTCGACCCGACGTCGCTTGGAAGGAGCGAGTAGATCAACGCGTCTGCGCGCCGCTGGTCAAAGACGAGATAGGAGCGCAGGTGTGCTTCTTTCTGGAAGCCGATCTTCTCCAGAACGCTGCGACGCGATGTTAACCGGTTCAACGAACGCCTCGACGCGCGCGAGCCGCGTTTCACTCAGAGCCCATCGAGCGACAAGAGCTACCGCGCGTGATCCTAGGCCACGGCCACGCGCGCTCTCGATGAGCCAGTATCCGATCTCAGCAGTGCCTGGCTGCCGGGACATCAGCACAACGGCTCCCAGCGCCTCGTTAGAGCCTGGGTCTGCGATCGCTTGCGACAGACCTGTGCCACTGTCTGCTCGCGCCCACTGGCGTTCGATCCACGCGAGGCCCTCAGCCGAGGTGAACTTCGCGGGGATCGTCGTGCCCTCCGGAATCCGACCCTCGCGGCTCGCTTCCTCGACGCAGCCGAGGTCGCTCTCCGCCCAACGGCGCAGCATGACCGTCCCGTCCGCGAGCGGCGGGTCGGGGATGGATGGTCAGACATCTCACCTCCAACTTGCGGCCCAACGATCAACTTCCGGACAGCTCTACTAGTCAGCCCACCAGTCGCGCCGGCCTTCGACGTCTTCGCGCGGAGACTCGCCGAGATTGGGCGCACCGATGACGAGGATCTCGAGACCCTCCGGCCCGGCCTCGTAGCCTCGCCACGCACCGGGCGGGACGCGCACCGCGTCCCATTCCTTGAGCTCGACGATCTCGTCGTCGACCTTCATCCGCCCGCTCCCGCGCACGACCACGTACACCTCCTCTTGCTTCTTGTGCGTGTGGCCGTACGGAAAGCGATAGCCGGGCGGGACGCGCTGGTAGCTCAGGCCGGACTTCTCGAGCTCGAGCGCCTTGGTCGCCGCGCGGAACTCCAGGTCCGGCGCGCCGTCGAACCTGGAGCCGACGTCCTCCAGATCCTCCTTGATGTTCCTGAGCGTGAACGGCACGGCGCGATCCTATGACACCGCGCGGGACTTGCCCCGGCCTGTCGGCTGGTTCATGCGGTCGGTCGGTCGAGCGTGTAGTGCACGTCTCCCGCCCAGATCCCCACCTTCTTGTCTTCGGGGTACTCGACGATGCCGAATTCGTTTTTCGTCGAGACGATCGCCACACGCGCGGTGACGTCGCCCACGTTCCGCACCTGGTGGGCGCCTTCGGGGCCGGCCGGAAAGCACACGACGTCGCCGACGTCGAGCATCTGCTCACCTTCGGGGCTCCGGATCGCGACCTGCCCCGCCAACGCGATCAGCCATTCCTCGTCGGTCCACTCGAAGTGGTACGGGCCGATCGCCTCACCCGGCGGCAAGTCATAGACGCTCATACCAAGCCTCTCTGCTCCAACCTTCGAACCGACCCGGGCGGCTCGACCGCGATCTCCAGGCGCCCCAGTTGGGACATCCTCGGTCTCACCGTTGAAGAGATTGAACGTCTTCATCGTCAACTCTGACCTCCCTTGCTTCGGAATGCCCCGAGCGTGCACGCGCCTGGAGCTTCATCAAGAAGACAGACTCTCCGAGCCTGCCGAACTCATCGACGGGGTCAGCTGCGGCGCTGCTTCCTTCGCCGGGTCGTGAGCGTGCCGAGCTCCTCGAGGGCTTGGCCGGCGCCGAGCGCGACCGTCGTGAGCGGGGAGTCCGCGATCGTTACCGGCAGACCGGTTTCGGCTTGGAGGAGCGAGTCGAATCCACGGAGGAGGGCGCCGCCGCCGACGA
The DNA here is from genome assembly GCA_963707525.1 of uncultured Actinomycetes bacterium. Taxonomy (GTDB): domain Bacteria; phylum Actinomycetota; class Thermoleophilia; order Gaiellales; family Gaiellaceae; genus Palsa-739. Next base: position 35,938 of record CAVPQJ010000004.1, read on the forward strand.
GTGTGATGCCGTCCTCGATGACGTCGGCCGAGAGCTCGGCCGGCGTTTGGTCCAGCAGATCTTTCACGGCGGCAACGATCTGTTCGAGCGGACGCCGAAGCGCGTCTCTGGTTTGGGTAGCCGTGACCGTCGCTCGTCGTAGAAGTCCTGTGCTGAGGTCGCGTCCTGCGACGTCTGCGTGTTCTTTGACCTCGGCGCCCGCGGTGGCCGAGCCGAGTTCGATTTTGAGCGCCTCGGCTTGTTCTTGGCCGATCAGCAGGCGCTCCCGCTGTTGGATCGAGCGGACGATCGCATCGTCCATCTGGTAGCCGCCGACCTTGATCGAGTTGACGACGGCGAGGCCGCCGAGTGCGGTGACCGCGGTTTCGGTGGTGCCGCCGCCGATGTCGACGACGAGCGCACCAACAGGCTCGGCGACCGGTAGGCCGGCTCCGATTGCCGCGGCCATCGGTTCTTCGATCAAGAAAGCGTGTGTTGCGCCCGCCGCGAGTGTGGCGCGGGTAACAGCGTTACGCTCGACTTGTGTGATCCCGCTGGGGACGCACACCATGACATCCGCGCGTGATCGCGCTCTGTTTGCGGCTTTGCGGATGAAGTGGCGCAGCATCTGCTCGGTGACTTCGAAGTCGGCGATGACGCCGTCTCGAAGCGGCCGTGTTGCCGAGATGTGGGCGGGTGTGCGTCCGATCATCCGTCTCGCTTCCGCTCCCACGGCGTGGATCTCGTTTGTCCGCTCGTCGATTGCGACAACCGACGGTTCGAAGAGAACGATCCCGGCTCCCCGTTGGAACACCACCGTGTTCGCGGTGCCGAGATCGACCGCAAGCTGCGGCCGCGACGACCAACCGGGCATCCTCATTGCCCGCCTCCGAGCAGGCGACCCCACACCACTCAACCGACGGTAGCGTCAATCGACGCTCAGGATGTGTGAAGCCGGCCTTGATCGTCCGTTGTTACGCTCGCACGAAATGAGGATCAAGCTGGCCGACGAGTCTCTGCTACCCGATCTTCTTGCGTTCTTGCGGAAAGAGGGCTGTGTCGCCTACTACGAAGGCGGCGGTGTGGAGACGGTGCGACCGAGCTCGTTCGGCGAGCAAGAGGCGACAGAGTTGCGCGTCGTTGTGGATCGCTGGCGAAACGAGCATCCCGAAGCACAGATCGAGTTGACCGACTAACGAACCCTAGAGCTGCGTCACGACCGTGTAGGCACCGCGGTCAAGTAGCTCGACTCCCGTCGCTTCCATGGTGCTCGCGCGGCTTTTGTCTGCAAACTTGTCCGTTTCAGCGGCCGCTTCCTCGCTGTCCCAGAGAGTCAGCGTCATGGCCGTGCCGGCGTCACGGTTGACGAAGAATGCACCACCTGCGTTGCCGGGAAGCCCGGCGACGAAACCGCTCACTTGATTCTTCACATGCTCGACCCACTTATCGAGCGCCTCGGGGGAGCCTGACCACGTTGACGTTCTGGCGACCATTTCCGACCTCCGATCCACGGGCACAGCTCATCTGCGCGCGCGCTTCAGACTCGCAGGTCGGTCACGCAATTGCCAACGCGAGAGCCGCGTCATTCGCCGAGCGCGCTGCGCACGGCAACCAGCATGGTGTCCATGTCGAACGGCTTCTCGATGAACGCTGTCGCCCCTGAAGCCAAGGCCCGCTCGGCGTGCGGATCGGACGGCTGCGCCGTCACGACGATGATCGGGATCATCGCGAAGGGCGCCAGTGTTTGCAGACGTTCCATCACGACCCAGCCGTCGCCGCCCGGTAGGCCCAGGTCGAGCAGGATCAGATCAGGCTCCTCCTTGCGCGCGACGGTCAACGCCGTGACGGCGTCCCACGCGAAGGCAGTGTCGTAACCTGCGCCACCGAGCTGCGCCTTTAGCAGCGTACGGATGTCAGCGTCGTCCTCGATGACGAGGATTTTCTTGGACACGGTGCGAGGCTATCGTTTTCGGCGCGTTAGTTCCTCCTCGACCTCGGCCACGTCGACCCCCGCGACCGCCAGCAGGACATAGAGGTGGAAGAGGACATCCGCGGCCTCCGAGACGAGCCGGCCGTCGCCGGCCGTCGCGGCGATCGCCGCCTCGACCGCCTCTTCGCCGAGCTTCTGCGCGGCGCGCTCGACGCCCGCGTCGGCAAGCGACGCCACGTACGAGCCCTTCGGGCCGGTCGCGGACACGCTCGACGACCGTCCGCCACAGGGCCGGCGCGAAGCAGGACGTCGAGCCCGTGTGGCACGCCGGTCCGGCAGGCCGCACGCGCAGCAGCAGCGCGTCTCCGTCGCAGTCGTCGCGCACCTCCTCGACAGCGAGCACGTTGCCCGACGTCTCGCCCTTCTTCCAGAGCCGCTTGCGCGAGCGACTCCAGAACCACGCCTCGCCTGTCTCTTGCGTGAGGCGCAGCGCCTCGTCGTCCATCCACGCGAGCATCAGCACGCGGCCGTCGTCGGCGTCCTGCACGATCGCCGGACGAAGCTCAGGCTGCATCGCGAAGTGAGACGCCGAGGGCCCGCAGCTCGTCGCGCAGCGTGACGAGCCGCGCCGGCTGCTCGTGCAGGATCGACGCGAGGAGCGCCGCCTGCGACACGCCGAGCGCGGCGGCGACGTGCGCGGCAGTTCCCGCGCCGCCCGAGGCGATGATGGGTAGCGACACCGCATCGCGCAGACGGGCGAGCAGCTCGAGGTCGTACCCGTCGCGCGTGCCGTCGCGATCGATCGACGTGACGAGGAGCTCACCCGCGCCGCGCGCCTCGCACTCGCGCGCCCAGGTGACGGTGTCACGCACGGCGTCGCGCGTCGCGGCGTGCGAGCGGACGCGATCGTCGACCGTGTCGATGGCGACGACGACGGCCTGGCTCCCGAGCGCCGTCGCGAGCTCCTCGATGAGCTGCGGACGTGCGAGCGCGGCGGAGTTGACGCTCACCTTGTCGGCTCCGGCCTCGAGGACTGCCGCCGCGTCCTCGACCGAGCGGATGCCGCCGCCGAAGGTGAACGGGATCGAGACTGCTCGGCGACGCGCCCCGCGACGTCGAGCGCCGAGGCGCGCGACTCGACCGTCGCCTCGATGTCGAGGAACACGAGCTCGTCGGCGCCTGCATCGGAGTACGCAGCACCGAGCTCGACCGGATCGCCGACGTCGCGGAGCTCCTGCGAAGCGGATGCCTTTGACGACGCGGCCGTTCGCCACGTCGAGGCACGGGATCAGACGCGGGAGAGGCATCGCTCCAGGAAGCGCGAACCCGCCGCGCCACTCTTCTCGGGATGGAACTGGACGCCGAGGAACGACTCGTACTCGGCAACGGCGACGACGCCTTCGCTCGTCGCGGTCGCCGCCGTCGTCTCGGCTGCGTACGAGTGCGCGAACCAGAACGCCTCGCCGATCGGCTCGACGCTCGCCCAGCCCGATCCGAGGCACGCGTTCGCCGCGCAGCCGCACCGCGCGTCCGGGCAGAAGCCCGAGCCCGGTGACGCCGCCGTCCTCATCCGTCTCGTCGAGCGCGAGCTGGAGCCCGAGGCAGATACCGAGCGTCGGGCGGCCCGCGGCGGCGCGGTCGAGAAGCGCCTCGTCGAGGCCGCGCTCGCGCAGGCCGGCCATCGCGAGACCCGCCGAGCCGACGCCCGGCAGCACGGCGAGGTCGGCCGTCGCGCACCTGCTCGGCGCGTTCCGCGCGGTACGGCTCGGCACCGAGACGGCGCAGCGCAAGCTCGACCGAGCGCACGTTGCCGGCGCCGTACGCGCAGATCGCGACCTTCACAGCAGGCCCTTCGTACTCGGGAGCTCCGAGCCCTCGCGTCGCACGGCCTCGCGCAGCGCGCGGCCGACCGCCTTGCACGCGGCCTCGGCGACGTGGTGCGGATCGCGGCCGGTCGCGTCGACGTGCAGCGTCATGCGCGCGGCCTGGGCGAGGCTCTCGAGCGTGTGCCGCGCGAGCCCGGGATCCTCTTCGAGCGAGATCTCGGCGCCGCGACGGCCGCCGAGGTCGACGGCGGCGCGGGCGAGCGCGTCGTCCATCGGCACGACGGCCGAGCCGTAGCGCGCGATGCCGCGACGGTCGCCGAGCGCCTGGTCGAGCGCTTCGCCGAACGCGATCGCCGTGTCCTCCGCGGTGTGGTGGTCGCCGGTCTCCCAGTCGCCGCTTCCGTCGACGACGAGGTCGAGGCCGCCGTGGAAGGCGAGCTGCTCGAGCAGATGGTCGTAGAGACCGGCGCCGGTGGCGATGCGCACGCGGCCGGAGCCGTCGAGACCGAGCCGGACGCGAAGCGCCGTCTCCGCGGTCGCGCGGACGTGGCGCGCGCGCCGTCCCTTGCGGCGCGCTCGCGCCCGCGAGCGCCGCGAGCAGCAGATCGTCGTCCTCGGCGTCGCGCACCGTGATGCGAACGCCGCCGCCGGTGACGCGCACGACGCACCCGCGTGCGAGCAGTTGCTCCGCGAGCGCGTCCGGCTCGGGGACCGGGACGAAGACGAAAGTTCGCGCGCGACTCGAGCGGGGCGTAGCCGAGCTCGCGGAGCTCCGCCGCAAGTCGCTCGCGCTCTTCGAGCACGGGAGCAACGATCCGGCGGCGTGCGCAGCGCGGCGAGCGCGAGCGCAACCGACAGCGTCGAGACGGGCGCAGGTGCCTGTCGTGCGCGCAGCTCCGCCGCCGTGTCGCGCGACGCGAGCAGATAGCCGATGCGTGCGCCCGCGAGCGCGAACGCTTTCGAGAACGTGCGGATCACGACGACGCCGTCGTCGATCAGCTCCGACCGCGCTCTCGCCGGCGTACTCGAAGTACGCCTCGTCGACGACGAGCGGCCGCGCATCCGGCAGCGGCGGCAGGTCGCCGAGCGGGTTGCCCGGGCGACAGCAGAACGTCAGGGCAGGCGCGTCGTCGCCGACGGTCGCCCCGGCGAGCTCGGCGGCGACGCGGAACAGCGAATACGTCGGATCCGGAGGAACTGCGACGACGTCGCCGGGCCCGGCGAACGCGCGCGCGCACAGGAGGATGAGGTCGTCGGCACCCGCGCCGAGCACGACGTTCTCCGCGTCGACGCCTGCGTAGGCGGCGATCGCCTCGTGAATCAGTGGATAGCCGCCGTGCGGATACGTATTGACCGTCGGCCAGCGCCGCCGCGATCGCGCCGGGCCGCGAGCTCGGGAGCGGCAGCGGCGGAACGTTGCCGTCGAAGCGCACGATCTCGACCGGGTCGAGACCCGCGCGCAACGCGAGCTCATCGGTGGACGGCGCCCATGCGTACGGCCGGAAGCTCGCAGGCAGAGGTCTCACGCGAGCATCCGCTCGAGCGGCACGAGCAGGATCGACGTCGCGCCCGCAGCCTCGAGCTCCGGCAGCAGCTTGAAGACGTCGGCAGCCGGGACGACGCTGTGCACGGCGACCATGCCGGGCTCGGCGAGCGGCAGAACACTCGGCGCGCGCGAGCCGGGCACGAGCCGGGCGATCTCCTCGAGCGCCGACTCCGGCGCGTTCAGCATCAGGTAGCGCGCGCCGCGTGCCTGCACGACGCTGCGGAAGACGGCCGCGAGCTGCAGCGCTTCGGCGCTCGGCTCCGCGCGGACCGATCAGCACGGCTTCCGAGTCGAGTAGACGCGCGACGGAGCGCAGGCCGTTCGTGCGCAGCGTGCTGCCGCTCGAGACGAGATCGACGATCGCGTCGGCGAGACCAAGCCGCGGTGCCAGCTCGACGGAGCCGTGCACGTCGACGAGCTCGATCGTGTCCGGCAGCAGCGCGCGCGCGAGACGCGGAAAGCTCGTTGCGACACGCGCGCCGTCGAGATCGGCGAGCGACTGCACTGCGGACTCGTTCGGGACGGCGGCCTCGAGCGTGCAGGCGCCGAAACCGAGGCGAAGCAGCTCCACCACGTCGCGCCGCTCTCTTCGACGATGTCGAGCCCGGTGATCCCGCAATCGACGACGCCGTCCTGCACGTACTCGGGGACGTCGTCTGCGCGGACGAGCAGCGCCTCGACGCGGCGCGTTGCGGCACGGAAACGCGAGCGCACGGTCGCCCGGCGTCTCCGGTCCGAGCCCTGCGTCGTGCAGGAGCTCGATCGCCGGCTCGCGCAGCCGGCCCTTCGATGGAACCGCGATCCTCAGGCGGTCTTCCGGCGCCGGCGCCGCAGCGCGAGCGAGTAGCCGCCCTCGCCGCGGCGCAGCCACTGCGCGACCCGAGTCACCGTCGTCGTCGAGGCGTGCGCCCGCCGCGCCACCTCCAGGTAGGGCAGCCCCTCGTCCAGCAGCTGCGCCACCTGCCAGCGGTGCGCCATCGCGTCCAGCTCCGAGATCGTGCAGAGGTCCCGCAGGAACCGCTCCACCTCGTCCTTCGTCCGGAGGGAGGCGATCGCCGCGAACAGCTCCGCGTGCTCCGAGGTCGGCCAATGTCGTGGGTTCGCGTCGTCGCCGTTGCCATCGTGTTAGCATGTTAACACGGTGCCATGGCGTTTCGCAACTATTCCGGCAGTCGACGTCCTCGACGGCCGTGCAGTTCGCCTGCTCAGCGGCGATTACGACCGGATCGAGCTCGACGCGGGCGATCCGCTCGAGCTCGTGCGGCGGGCGGCTTCCTACGCCCCGCCGCTCGTCCACGTGGTCGCGCTCGGGGCCGCACGCGACGGCGGCGCGCCGCTCGAGCTCGCGCGCGCAGTGGTCGAGGCCGCCGGCTCGGTCCCCGTCCAGCTCGGCGGCGGGGTGCGCTCGCCGGAGGACGTGCGTGCAGCTGATCGAGGCGGGGGTCGAGCGGGTCGTCGTCGGCACGGCAGCGTTCGGCTCGACGCCGCTGCGCGAGTTCGTCTCCGACCGGGTCGCGGTGGCGATCGACGTCGCCGACGGGATCGTGCGGACGAACGGGTGGCTCGAGTCGACGCGAGCTGACGAACCGCAGCACGCACTCGAGCGGTGCGCCGAAGCCGGCGTCGCGACGGTGATCTGCACCGCGATCGACCGCGACGGAACGAGAAGCGGCCCCGACCTCGAGCTGCTGCGCGAGGTGCGCGCGCGCTTCGCTGGACGCGTGCTCGCCGCGGGCGGGATCCGCGACGCGGCCGACGTCGCTGCGGTGCGTGACCTCGGTCTCGACGGCGTCGTCGTCGGCCGCGCCTGGCTCGACGGGACGCTCCTGTTGTAACCCAGAGTCGCGCGACCTGGTCGCGACGAGGTCGCGACCAGGTCGCAGTCGTTCAGACCGCCGCGGGCTCGCGCATCTGCGTCAGCGCGGAACTGGTTGCCGGATGGATCGCGGAACGCCGAGTCGACGCCGTACGGCCGCTCCTCGGGCGGCTCGGAGAACTCGACGCCGCGCGCGGTGAGCTCCTCGTACGACGGCCTGCGCATCGTCGGTGTGAGCAGGACGTTCCCTCCCCACCCCTTCGCCATGACGCTCCTGATCTGGTCTGCAGTCGCTGCGTCGAGCACCGGCGGGCCCGGGATCGCATTCAGCAACAGCGAGACGTCGGTCTGACCAGGCGGGCCGACCGTCAGCCAGCGGTAGCCGCCCAGCTCGGGCAGCGTCACGTCGGCACGCAGCTCCCAGCCGAGCTTCTCGGTGTAGAAGGCAAGCGCCTCGTCCTGGTCGTGCACCCAGACTCCTGCGAAACCGATCTTGATCATGGTGCTCCTTTCTCGACGAATTCGACTGGAGCCGATGCTACGGTCGCCCCGGTCCGTCGTCTTCTCGAAACGTGCGGTGTTGCGGACGTCCGTGTGCGCGCAACACGCAGGCCGGGATCAACGCGAACTGCGACGCCGGCGGGAACGACGCGCGGTAGGCCGTCGGCGTGACCCCGTAGGCGCGCGCAAAGCTCGTGGTGAACGAGCCGACGCTGCGCAGCCCGACCGCGAAGCAGATCGCGACAACAGGGCGGTCGGTCGCTCGAAGCAAGGCAGCGGCGCGCTCCAACCGGCGCGTGAGCAGATACGCATGCGGCGACTCACCGAAGGCACGCCTGAACTCACGGCTGAAGTGCGCGCGCGAAAGGCCGGCCGTCCGGCCAGGTCGGCGACGCCGAGCGGCTCCGCGTAGCGGGCATCGACCAGATCCCTGGCCCGCAGCAGGTGACGCTCCGGAGGAACGAGACGCATCCGGCATCAGTATCGCGATCAGTTAGCCGAGCAGCAGCGCGAGCAGCGCCTTCTGCACGTGCAGGCGGTTCTCCGCTTCCTGCCACACGGCCGAGCGCGGCCCGTAGAGCACGGAGGCGTCGATCTCCTCGCCCGCGTGCGCCGGCAGACAGTGCAGCACGATCGCGTCGGGGTCGGCGAGCGCGACGAGCTGCTCGCCGAGACGGTACGGCTCGAGTTCGCGCAGGCGCTTCGCGGCGTCGGTCTCGCGGCCCATGCTCGTCCACGTGTCGGTGACGAGCACGTGCGCACCTGCAACGGCCTCGCGCGGGTCGCGCACGACCTCGATGCCGCGCGGCTCGTACCCCACGGGGCACGCCGCGACCATCTGCATCCCGAGCGCTCCCGCCACGACGCCGAGCGAGTTGCAGACGTTCGTACCGTCGCCGAGCCACGCGATGCGCAGGCCGTCGGTGCTGCCGAACCGCTCGCGGATCGTCAGCACGTCGGCGAGCGCCTGGCACGGATGCTCCTCGTCGGTGAGCGCGTTCACGACGGGATCGACGCGGCTTCCGCCCACTCCTCGAGCTCCGCCTCCGCGAACGTGCGAATTGCGATCGCGTCGAGATACGACGATAGAACCCGTGCAGTGTCGGCGAGCGACTCGCCGCGCGACAGCTGCAGCTCCTCCTGCTGAAGCGGAACTGCCGCGCCGCCGAGCTGTGCGATCGCAACCGCAAACGAGACGCGCGTGCGGGTCGACGGCTTCTTGAAGAGCAGGCCGAGCGTGCGCCCCGGCAGCCGCGGCTCGTAGCGGTCGAGCTTGAGCTCCGCCGCGAGATCGAGCACCGCTTCGGTCTCGGCGGGTGCGAGATCGGACGAGCGCAGGAGGTCGCGGCCTGCGAGCGAGACGGCAAGCGCGCTCATGACCAGCGCTCCTGGGCCGCCGCGACGGCGGCGCCGACGTCGGGCAGGCGCTGCCCGGCTTGCGGCGGCTCGAAGGTCCCCGCACGCACCGAGGCCGCGACCTGCTCGTGCGCGTCGCGGAACGGCACGCCTTCGCGCACGAGCGCTTCCGCAGCGTCGGTCGCGAGCAGCAGCGGATCGGAGGCTGCCTGCGCGAGCCTGTCACGATCGAACTCGAGCCCACTGACGAGCACTCGCAACGCGCCGAGCGCGCCGGCGATGTCGCGCCGTGCCGCGAATACCGGCGGCTTGTCCTCCTGCAGGTCGCGGTCGTACGCGAGCGGCAGGCCCTTGATCGTCGCCAGCAGCCCCGTGAGCCGGCCGATCGCCGTGCCCGCCTTGCCGCGCGCGAGCTCCGCAACGTCGGGGTTCAGCTTCTGCGGCATCATCGACGAGCCGGTGGACGCGTCTTCGGGCAGCCGCGCGAACCCGAACTCCGCCGTCGTCCAGAGGACGAGCTCCTCCGAGATGCGGGAGAGGTGCGTGAACAGCACCGCCGCCGCGTAGAGGTAGTCGAGTGCGAAGTCGCGATCCGACGACGGCATCGAGCGAGTTGCGCATCGCGTTCGGCGGCGGCGGCAGCGGCAGCGTCGACCCCGCAAGCGCGCCGGCGCCGAGCGGCGAGGGCGCAGCCTGTGCTGCCGCGAACGCGAACCGCACGCGGTCGCGCTCCAGCATCTCGCTCCACGCGAGCAGGTGATGCCCGAGCGTCACCGGCTGCGCGCGCTGCAGATGCGTGTAGCCCGGCATCGGCGAGTCCGCCTCCTCCGCTGCACGCTCGAGAATCGCTCGCGCAAATGCGGCGAGCGCTGTCTTCAGCCTCGACGCACGCGTCGGCGACGTAGAGCCGGAACGCTGCGGCGACCTGGTCGTTGCGTGAGCGCCCGGCGTGGATCTTCCGCCCGACCTCGCCGAGCTCGGCCTCGATGAACGAGTGCACGTCCTCGGCTGCCGGATCGACGGAGTCGAGGCGGTCGAGCGTGTCCCGACCTCGGCGAGCTCGACGTCGTCGAGGATCCCCGCTGCGTGCAGACGCTCGGCGTGCAGCAGCGTGCCCTGCACGTCGTACGGCAGGAGCTCGGCGTCGTCGGCCTTGAGGAACTCCCACACCTCGGGCGCGAGCTCCGCGCCGACCCGTCCCGACCAGAGCGTCACATGCCCTCCAGCGGAACGTAGCCCTGCCGCTCGAGCATCTGCCGCGTGTCCGCGATGTCGTTGATCTGCACCGCGAGCTGCCCGATCCGGTCGGCTGCGGTGAACGCGGTCGCGCTGCGCTCCATGCTCAAGCGCTCGGAGTCGTACGTGACTGCGTCGCCGTCCGTGTCGAGAATCGTGTAGTCGTCGCCGCTTCGCAGCTCGATCGCAACCTCGCCGGTGACGACACTCGCAACCCAGCGCTGCAGCGAGTCGCGCAGCAGCAGCGCCTGCGGATCGAACCAGCGGCCCTCGTAGAGCAAACGTCCGAGTCGGCGGCCGTCGACGGCGTAGCGCTCGAGCGTCGCCTCGTTGTGGATCGCGGTCAGCAGCCGCTCGTAGGCGATGTGCAGCAGCGCCATTCCGGGCGCCTCGTAGATGCCGCGGCTCTTCGCCTCGATGATGCGGTTCTCGATCTGGTCGGACATGCCGAGCCCATGGCGGCCACCGACCTCGTTCGCGGCGCGGATCAGCTCGACCGGATCTGCGATCTCGACGCCGTGGATCGCGACCGGAACGCCCTGCTCGAACGTGACGGTGACGAGCTCGGGCTCGATGTCGGCGTCCCAGTGCGCGACGCCCATGATCGGCTCGACGATCTTCATGCTCGTGGAGAGGAGCTCGAGATCCTTCGCCTCGTGCGTTGCACCGAGGAGGTTCGCGTCGGTCGAGTACGCCTTCTCGATCGAGCTGCCGTGCGGCAGACCGCGCGCGGCGAGCCACTCGCTCATCTCGGTGCGCCCGCCGAGCTCCGACACGAACGCCTCGTCGAGCCACGGCTTGTAGATGCGCAGATTCTCGTTCGCGAGCAGCCCGTAGCGATAGAAGCGCTCGATGTCGTTGCCCTTGTAGGTCGAGCCGTCGCCCCAGATGTCGACGCCGTACTGCGCCATCGCGCGAACGAGCAGCGTGCCGGTGACGGCGCGGCCGAGGGGCGTCGTGTTGAAGTAGCGGTGCCCTGCCGTCTGGATGTGGAATGCGCCGCATTGCAGCGCGGCGATTCCTTCGCGGGCGAGCGCCTGCTTGCAGTCGACGAGCACCGCCTCTTCCGCGCCGTACGCGCGCGCGCGCTCGGGAATCGCTGCGATGTCCGGCTCGTCGTACTGGCCGAGGTCGGCGGTGAACGCGTATGGGATCGCGCCACGCTCGCGCATCCACGCGAGCGCACAAGACGTGTCGAGGCCGCCGGAGAAGGCGATGCCGACGCGCTCGCCCACGGGAAGCGCCGCCAGGATGACGTTCGGTGCGGCGGAGGTGACGCTCACGCGGCTCCTTCGAGCCGATGCCGGCGGATCTCCTCCGCGATGTCCGCGCCCGTGTACGGCTCGCGTGCCACGAGCAGCACGGTGTTCTCACCCGCGATCGTGCCCGCGATGGCGCCGTGGCGTGAGACGTCGATCGCCTGCGCGAGCGCGCTCGCATATCCGTATGGCGTCGTGACGACGACGAGCTGGCCGCTCGGCTCGACCGTCAGCGCCCAGCGCGCGAGCGCCGCCGACACGTCCTCGCCGAGTCCTACGTCTTCCGGGAACGCGTAGACGAGCCGGCCGGTCTCGTGCCGCACCTTGACGAGGCCGAGCTCGTGCACGTCGCGCGACACGGTCGTCTGCACGACCTCGTGTCCTTCGCTGCGCAGCGCATCCGCCAGCTCCGTCTGCGTCGAGATGGGACGTTCGCGGACGAGCCGCAGGATCGCCGCGTGCCGCTCGGGACGATTCATCCGTTCATCACCTCCGTCAGGGTCTGCGAGTGCACGGTCGATCTCGGCGCTTCGACGACGAGCGGCGGCGCGAGCCGCAGCACGTTCGCTCCCGACGTGAGGCAGACGAGGCCGGCGTCGAGTGCGGCGTCGACGATCGGCTGCGCCGGCCGGTCGAGCTCAGCGCCGACGAGCAGGCCGGCGCCGCGCGCCTCGACGACTCCGGGCAGCGTCGACAAGCCGTTCGAGCAGTCGTGCGCCGTTCGCCCGCACCTGCTCGAGCAACGCGTCGTCGATCGTTGCAACAACGGCGAGCGCGGCAGCACACACGACGGGGTTGCCGCCGAACGTCGAGCCGTGGTCGCCCGGGGCGAACGCGCCGGCAGCGTCGTCAGCGACGAGCAGGCAGCCGATCGGCAGACCGTTCGCGAGCCCCTTGGCGAGCGTGACGAGCTGCGGGCGGACGCCGAGCTGCTCGAACGCGAAGAATGTTCCCGTCCTGCCGACACCGGTCTGAATCTCGTCGAAGGCGAGCAGTGCGCCCAACTCCTCTGCGAGGTCGGCTGCGGCTTTGACGAACTCGGGCGTGAGCGGGATGACGCCGCCCTCGCCGAGCACCGGCTCGAGCAGCACGAGGCCGACGTCGTCGCTCGCTGCTGCGCGCAGCGAGGCGATGTCGTTTGGCTGCGCGAAGCGTGCGCCCGGCAGGAGCGGCTCGAATGCCGCGCGCTTTGCGGGCTGGCCGGTCACGGCGAGCGCACCGGTCGTTCGTCCGTGGAAGCTTTGCTCGAGGGCGAGCACGCCCGGCTTCCCGGTCGCCTTGCGCGCGTACTTGATCGCCGCTTCGTTCGCTTCAGCGCCGGAGTTGCAGAAGAACGCCTGCGAACCGCCGAACCGCAGCGGACAGCGCCTCCGCGAGCGCCGGGGCAGGCTCGCGTCGCGTACAGATTCGACACGTGCCACAGCCGGTCGAGCTGTCGATGCGCGGCCGCGAGCGGCGCCGGATGCCCGTGACCGAGCGCCACGACGGCGATGCCGGCGGCGAAGTCGAGATAGCGGCGGCCCATGTCGTCGGTCAGCCACACGCCGTCGCCGTCGACGAACGTCGCGCGCGTCAGCGGATACGTCGGCAGCAGGGTGTTGTGCAGCACCGTGCTCATGCCGTGACCGCCGTAGCGCCGATCTCAGCAACGAGACCGCTACGCGCGGCGCGCGCGGCGGCCAGCACCTTCGGGACGATTCCGCCTTCGAACGAGCCGGAGTCGACGAGCGTCTCGGCGTGCGCCGCGCTCATCGACTCGACGAGCTCTCCGTCGTGGTAGACGCCGGGCACGTCCGTGAGAAAGCGAATCCGCGCAGCGCCAATGCCGACTGCGAGCGCCGCGGCGGCTTCGTCCGCGTTCACGTTCAGCGGTCCCGGCGCCATCGGCGAGACGACAGGCACCCGACCCGACACGAGCACGGCCAGCACGGTGCGCGGCGCGGAAGGAACAGCCCGGCCGACGAGTCCCAGCTCGGGCACGTGCTCCGCAGCAAGCCCGATCTCGTCGCCGAAGAGGCCGACCGCATCGGAGCCGATTGCCGCGCACACTGCCGCATTGACCTCGGCAAAGCTCTCGCAGACGACCTCGAGCACTTCGGCCGTCGTCACGCGCCGGCCCCGGACGAAGCGAAGCTCGAGGCCGCGGCGCTCCATCTCCTCCGAGATCTGCGGGCCGGCGCCGTGGACGACGCAGACCTGATTGCCGGCAGCGCGAAGATCGGCGACCGCTTCGCGCGACACCGCCGGTGGAGGCGCCGCCCACTTTCAGCACGACGACGCTCACGTCCGGTACTCCGCGTTGATGCGCACGTAGTCGTACGAGAGATCGGTCGTCAGGTAATTCGCGATGCCGTCGCCGATCGCAAGATCGAGCTCGATCGCGCAGTGCCCGTTCGTCAGGGCGGGCTCGTCGCCCGACGGCCGTCCGTCGACGAGCACCGGTACGCCGTCGATCGAGATCGACAGCGTGTCGGGGTCGAGCTGTGCGAAGCCGCCGTTGAACTTGGCCGAGCCGGCGGCGGCGGCGATCCGGCCCCAGTTGGCGTCGTGTCCGTACAAAGCCGTCTTCACGAGCGGCGACGTCGCGACGCGCTCCGCGATCGCGCGCGCCTCCGGCTCGCTCGCAGCGCCGCGCACCGCGATCTCGGCGAGCACCGTCGCGCCTTCGCCGTCGGTGACGATCAGCTTTGCAAGCTCGCCGCAGACTTTGCGGATGCACAGCGCGAACTCCGCGTCGCTCGCGGGTGTGCGCTCGATGCCGCTCGCGCCGTTCGCAAGCAGGATCACCGTGTCGTTCGTCGAGCACTCACCGTCGACGGAGATCGCGTTGAAGCTCGTGTCGACGGCGGGCCGCAGGAACTCGATCGCCTCGCCGGCTTCGAGCGGGTAGTCGGTCGTGATGACCGCGAGCATCGTGGCGAGCTGGGGATGGATCATCCCGGAGCCCTTGGCCATGCCGCCCACCGTGAACCCGGCGCCGTGCGCGACGGACTCCTTCGACTGCGTGTCGGTCGTCATGATCGCCTGCGCGGAGTCGGCGCCGCCGTCAGCCGACAGCGCAGCTGCTGCCGCACGTACGCCGGCGGTGACATTCGCGAGGGGAAGCTGCGAGCCGATCACGCCGGTGGAGAGAACGAGCACCTCTTCGGTGTCGAGCCCGAGCAAGCCGCGCCGTCTCCGCGGCCGTCGCGCGCGCGTCGAGCAGGCCGCGCTCGCCCGTCGCGGCATTCGCAACGCCCGAGTTCGTGACGACCGCTTGAGGCTGCGCAAGCTCGAGGTGCTCGCGCGACACGATGACCGGCGCCGCGAGCATGCGATTGATCGTGAACATGCCCGCACCGGTCGCCGGAACGAGCGAGCGGACGAGCGAAAGGTCGAGTCGCTCCTTCTTGCGGATCCCGCAGTGCACGCCACTCGCGACGAAGCCCTTGGCGGCGGTGACGCTCATACGAGCACTCCTGCGAGGCGCAGGCCGAGCGTCTCGTCGAGGCCGAGCGCGAGGTTCGCGTTCTGCATCGCCTGGCCCGCAGCCCCTTTGCCGAGGTTGTCGAGCGCGCAGACGACGACCGCGCGGCCGGTCGAGCGATCCTCGTAGAGGCCGATCTCGGCCGCATCGGTGTGCTGCACGCGGGCGAGCTCGGGGTTCACGCCTTCGGGCAGGACGCGCACGACTGCGCTCGAGGCATACGCCTCTTCGAGCAGGTCGCGCAGGTCCGACGAACGCGGCCGCACGTAACACGTGGCGAGCAGGCCGCGGCGGATCGGCAGCAGATGCGGCACGAAGCAGACCGGGTAGCCGAGGGCCTGCGCGATCTCGGGTGCGTGCTGATGCGTTCCGACCCGATACGGCGAGATGTTCTCGAGCACGAAGCCGGCATGCGAGCTCGCTTTCAGCTCGCGCCCCGCACCGGAGACTCCGGACTTCGCGTCGATCACGACGTTGTCCGGATCGATCGCTCCGCGCAGCGGCTCGAGCGCCAGGATCGCCGCGGTCGCGTAGCAGCCGGGGTTGGCGATCAGCGGACCGGTCGGCGGATAGAGCTCGGGTACGGCGTAGCTCCAGTCGGGGAGCCCGCCGGGCCGCGGGTGCTCGAAGCCGTACCAGGCGGGGTAGAGAGCAGCGTCCAGGAGGCGGTGGGCGCCGGACAGGTCGACGACGACCGTGTCCTCTGGTGGCTCGAGCACTGCGGCCCGATCGTTGCCGAGACAGACGAAGATCACGTCCGCGCCGGACGCGAGCGCCTGCTCGTTCGAGACAAACGTTGGAAGCGAGCCGTTCAGCCGGACGTCGAGCGCCGAGGCCGACTCGCCCTCGAGCGAGTCGGAGCCGAGGGCGACGACCTCGAGCTCCGGATGGCGGAGCGCGCGATCGAGCGTCTCCTGCCCGGAGTACCCGGATGCTCCGAGGATCGCCAGCGTCGGCATGCTGGTTTGCATATTAGTCTAAATCTCGCGTAATATGCAAATGATGACCCGCTCCGCCCACCTCGTCCTCGAGGACGGAACCGCGTTCCCCGGCCGGGCGGTCGGGGCCGCCGGCGTCGCTGCGGGCGAGGCCTGCTTCACGACGGCGAGCACGGGCTACGAGGAGGCCGCGACCGATCCGAGCTACGTGGCCCAGGTGCTGTGCTTCGCATATCCGCTGATCGGCAACTACGGCGTCGACCCGGGCGCGAGCCGAGTCCGACCGGGTTCAGGCCGAGGCCGTCGTCATGCGGACGGCACGCCCTGCGTGGGCGCAGTGGCTCCAGCAACAGGGCGTCGTCGCGATCGACGACGTCGATACGCGAGCTCTGGTCCGGCGGATCCGCTCGGAGGGTGTCGTGCGCTGCGCGGTCGGAGAAGCGCCGGTCGAAGAACTGCAGGCTCGCGCGCTCGCCGAACCGCCGATCGACGGGCGGCCGCTCGACCGCAGCGTCGGCACGACGGAGCCGTACAGCGTCGGCACCGGCCCGCGCCTGGTGCTCGTCGACCTCGGCTGCAAGCGGTCGATTCCACGGCGGCTCGCCGAGACCGGACTCGAGGTGACCGTCGTCCCGGGCGATTGGGACGCAGATGCCATCCTCGAGCTCGACCCGCGCGCCGTGCTGATCGGCAACGGGCCTGGCGATCCGGCCGTGCTCGAAGGACCGATCGCGACCGTGCGCGACCTGCTCGGTCGCCTGCCGCTCTTCGGCATCTGTCTCGGCCACCAGCTGCTCGGACTGGCACTGGACTTCCCCACCTTCAAGCTGCCGTTCGGGCATCGCGGCGCGAACCATCCCGTACGCGACACGCGCACCGGCCGTGTGCTCGTGACGGTGCAGAACCACGGGTTCGCCGTGGATGCCGACGACTACGTCAGTCACGTCTCGCTGAACGACGGCACCGTCGAGGGTCTCGCCAGCCGAGGACTTCGCGTCGGTGCAGTTCCATCCGGAGGCGGCGCCCGGCCCGCTCGACGGCCTTCCCTTCTTCGAACAGGTGGCTGAGGCATGCCGAAGCGCGCGGATCTTCGCTCCATCCTGATCATCGGGTCGGGGCCGATCCGGATCGGCCAGGGCTGCGAGTTCGACTACTCCGCGTCGCAGGCGTGCCGCGTGCTGCGGCGCGAGGGATTGCGCGTCGTGCTCGTCAACTCGAATCCGGCGACGATCATGACCGACCCCGAGTGGGCCGACGCGACCTACATCGAGCCGCTCGACCTCGAGACGGTCACCGAGGTGATCGCAGCCGAACGCCCGGATGCGCTCCTGCCGACGCTCGGCGGCCAGACCGCGCTCAACCTCGCCGTCGAGCTGCACGAAGCCGGCGTGCTGGCCGAGTACGGAGTCGAGCTGCTCGGCGCGAGCGTCGATGCGATCCGCCGCGCGGAGGATCGCCTCCTCTTCCGCGACGCGATGATTGCGGCAGGGCTGCAGGTGCCCGTGTCCGAGATCGTCACGTCCGGGTGTCTGACACCAGGACATGTCCGCGCACCGGCGATCGTCCGCCCCGCGTTCACGCTCGGCGGGAGCGGCGGCGGCATCGCCCGCACGCCGGAGGAGCTCGAGGAGCGCATCGCCACGGGACTCGCCGCGAGCCCGGTCGGGCAGGTGCTCGTCGAGGAGTCGCTCGAGGGCTGGCAGGAGTTCGAGCTCGAGGTGATGTGCGACGCGGCCGGCAACTGCGTCGTCGTCTGCTCGATCGAGAACCTCGACCCGATGGGCGTGCACACCGGCGACTCGTGGACGGTCGCGCCGCAGCAGACGCTGCCCGACGCCGAGTATCAGCGCCTGCGCGAAGCAGCGTTCGACTGCGCGCGCGCGATCGGCGTCGCGACGGGCGGCGCCAACGTCCAGTTCGCGTACGAGCCGGAGACACGCGAGCTCCGCGTGATCGAGATGAATCCGCGCGTGTCGCGCTCGTCTGCGCTCGCCTCGAAGGCGACCGGCTTCCCGATCGCAAAGATCGCCGCGCTGCTTGCGATCGGCTACACGCTCGACGAGCTCCCGAACGACATCACGCAGCAGACGACGGCAGCGTTCGAGCCGGCGCTCGACTACGTCGCCGTGAAGGCGCCGCGCTTCGACTTCGAGAAGTTCCCGGAGGCGGACGACCGGCTCGGCAGTGAGATGCGCGCGGTCGGCGAGTCGCTCGGCCTCGGGCGCACGTTCCCGGAAGCGTTCCTCAAGGCACTTCACGGCCGTGAGATCGTGTACGACACGAGCGATCTCTCACGGCGCGGCGAGCCTGTTCCCGACCGTTGGGATCTGCTGCTCGAAGCTGCGCGGCAGGGGCTTGATCTCCCGGGAATCCATTCGTACTTCGCGGACGGCCTGCGTGAGATTGCAGCCGCCGAGCAACTGCCGCCTCGCGAGGCAGCGCGTTTCGGCGTGATCAAGGGAACGCGAACCGAGCGAGGCCTGCCAGGCCGGCTCGCCGTCGATTCGTGCGCCGCCGAGTTCGAGGCGCAGACGCCGTACTTCTATCTCTCATACGAGCCGTCGGACACGGAGCTGCCAACCGACGGGGAAGGCGGTCGTCGTCCTCGGCTCGGGGCCGAACCGCATCGGGCAGGGAATCGAGTTCGACTACTGCTGCGTCCACGCGGCGAGCACGTTCCGCGCGCTCGGGTACGAGGCAGTGCTCGTGAACCCGAACCCGGAGACGGTGTCGACCGACTACGACACCTCCGACCGCCTCTATCTCGAGCCGCTGACGCTCGAGCGCACGCTCGACGTGTGCGAGCTCGAGCAGCCGCTTGGCGTCGTCGTGTCGTTCGGCGGGCAGACACCGCTGAAGCTCGCACCGGGACTCGCCGATGCCGGCGTGCCGTTGCTCGGCGATCCGCTCGCTGCGATCGACGCGGCCGAGGACCGGGTGCGCTTCGCCCGGCTGCTCGACGACCTGGGCCTGAACGCACCGCCGTGGCGCGCGGCCGCCAACGCGGAAGAGGCGCGCAGCTGCAGCCGAGGAGCTCGGCTACCCCGTGCTGGTCCGACCGCATCACGTGATCGGCGGACGGGGAATCCACGTCGCGCGCAACGCGGCCGAGCTCGACGTCCACGGGTCGTGCCTCGTCGACCGCTTCCTCGACAACGCGATCGAGCTCGACGTCGACATCCTCTGCGACGGCAACAACGCCTGGGTGGCGGCGATCCTCGAGCACGTCGAGCGGGCCGGCAGCCACTCGGGCGACTCGGCGGTCGTCATTCCCGGCGCCGAGCGTGACGCGCGCGCGCGAGCAGGAGATCCGCGAGGCTGCGGTGGCGATCGCGGCCGGCCTCGGCGCACGCGGTCTGCTGAACCTGCAGCTCGCGCTCGCGGGCGACGAGCTGTACGTCCTCGAGGCGAACCCGCGCGCGTCGCGGACGGTGCCGTTCGTCGCGAAGGCGACCGGGACGCCGCTCGTCGAGCACGCCTGCAGGCTCCTGCTCGGCGAGCCGCTGTCGGCGCTCGAACTGCCCGAGCGGGTCGACGCGTCACGCGCGTGGGCGAAGGAGGCCGTTTTCCCGAGCGACCGCTTCGCGAGTGCCGCCACGCGCGGCCCCGAGATGCGCTCGACCGGCGAGGTGATGGCAAGCGGGCCGACACCCGCTGCTGCGTACGCCCGCGCCTTGCGGGCGGCGGGGCGTTCGCGCCGCGGCGGGCGCATCGGGCCGCCGCTACAGCGCGCTCCTCGAGTCGCGACCATCTCCGCGTGAACGATCGCGCACTTGAGGCGGAGTCTCGCCCACGCTCCGCAGGGCACGAAGCAACTCGGCGTGCCGCGCGACGGCCGCACGAACAGCGGGGATGACGTCGGTCTCCCGAAACGGCTTGACGAGATACGAGAAGACGCCGGCTTCGATCGCATTCTCGAGGTTCGCGCGGTCGGAGAACGCAGTGAGCATCACGATCGGCATGGGACGCTCGGCGTAGATGCGCCGCGCGGCCTCGACGCCGTCGAGCACCGGCATGCGCAGGTCGAGGATCGCGACGTCGGGCATCTCGGTGCGCGCGAGCTCGACCGCCTGCGCGCCGTTGGCTGCCTCGGCGACGACCATCATCCCGTTCTTCTCGAGCAGACCACGCAGATCCATGCGGATGATCGTCTCGTCCTCCGCGATCAGCACGCGAAGCGGTGCACCGGGCGGTTCGTCGAGCATCGCGTCTCCTTCCGGACCAATAAAAAAGCCCCCGGGGCTCGATGGCTCCGAAGGCTGCATCGCCTAACGACTCCGAGGATAGCTCACGCAAGCGCTCGACGGATCCCGCGAACGGCCTGGGCGATTCGCTGCTCGTTCTCGACGAGCGCGAACCGGACGTAACCCTCGCCGTCTGCGCCGAAGCCGCTACCGGGGCTGACCGCAACGTGCGCCTCGCGAAGCAGCCGGAGCGCGAACTCCTGCGACGGCTCCACCGTCGGGATGCGCGCCCACACGAACATCGTCGCCCGCGGACGCGGAACATCCCAGCCGACGCGACCAAGGCCGTCACACAATGCGTTGCGCCGGCCGTCGTAGATCTCGGCAACCTCCGCCGGCCGATCGCGCGCCTCGCGCAGCGCGACGGTCGCGGCGATCTGCAGCGGCTGAAAGCTTCCGTAGTCGAGGTACGACTTCAACCGCGCGAGCGCGCCGACGACGTCGGAGCGCCCGAGCAGAAATGCGACGCGCCAGCCGGCGAGCGAGAAGCCCTTTGTCAGCGAGTACAGCTCGACTGCGACCTCTTGCGCGCCCGTCCACTCGAAGATCGACGGCGGCCGGTAGCCGTCGAACGCGAGATCGGCGTACGCGAAGTCGTGCACGAGCACGAGCTCGCGCTCGCGCGCGAAGTCGACGAGCCGCTGCAGCGTGTCGAGCTCGACGCACGCTGTCGTCGGGTTGTGCGGGAACGAGCAGAGCAGCACGCGCGGCCGCGGCTGCGACGCGAGCCAGGCCTCTTCGACGCCGGCGACGAAGTCGACGTCGGGACCGACCGGCACACGCGCGACCGCCGCGCCGGCGAAGCCGGGCGCGAAGAGATGGATCGGATAGCTCGGGCTCGGCACGAGCGCGACGTCGCCGGGCCCGAGCAGCACCCAGAGCAGATGCACGAGCCCTTCCTTCGAGCCGAGCGCGAGCGTCGCTTCGGTTTCCGGGTCGAGATCGACGCCGAAGCGGTCGCGGTACAGGTCGCAGATCGCCTCGCGCAGCTTCGGCAGGCCTCGACTCGAGGAGTAGCGATGATTGCGCGGAAGGAGCGCAGCCTCGCGCAGCTTCTCGACTGCGACCTCGGGCGGCGCGACGTCGGGGTTGCCGAAGCCGAGGTCGATGACGTCCTCGCCGGCGCGCCGCAGCTCGAGCTTCAGCCGCTCGACTTCGGCGAAGGCGTAGGGAGGAAGTGCATCGACTCGGCGGAAGTCCATTGGCAGTCATCTTGCCCGGTTGGTCTACCGTGTTGCGCCGATGCAGAGGTTCATGCTTCTCACGCTGATGATCCTGGCCCTCGCTACCCCGGCGGCTGCGGCCGTACCTACGGCTCCAAACGACTCGCAGCCGTGGTGGTCGCCGAACGCGGGTGCAATCGCGTTTGAGCGCGCGTCGCCGGAGCTCCCGGGGAGCGCCGTGTTCTTTACGCCTGCCGTGCGCGGCACCGAGGTCAACATCATCGGCGCGGGCCGCCCCCGCGGCTTCAGGCCAGGTGAGGGCCAGTTGCTCGTTGAGCTTGGCGCCGTCACCACCATCCGCGATACGCAGGACCGCACTGCTCGCCACCGTGGCCGGCACCGACGCGACCTGGTCACCTGACGGCACAGAGATCGCGTACTTCAAGAGCGATACCCTCTGGATCGCCGATGTCGCCGGCACGGACCTGCGGTCCGTCGTGACGGGCGTTGTCCGCTCCGCATCCGATGTCACCGGCCCCGTCTGGTCGCCCGACGGCAAGGAGATTGCGCTCTCGACGGCGACGCAGCTGCTTGCCATCGCGGCTGACGGATCTGGCTCGCGGGCTCTGTTCCAAGGCGACAACGCGAACCCGAGCTGGTCGTTCGACGGATCCAAGGTCGCGTTCGAAAGTCCCGCCTTTGGCCGCTGGACGATCTGGCTCGCTGACCGGACCGGCCAGCCGACCCCGACGGCATTGGCCGGCCCCGGCAACAACCGGTTCCCGCAATGGAGCCCGACCACGAACAACCTCGCGTTCCTGAGCGATCGAGCCGGTGGCTATGCGCTCTATGTCGAGCCCGTCGACGGTGGCGCAGCGTCCGAAGCTCGTCTCTGCCGTGGAGCCTGACTCACCGCCACGTTGGTCGCCGCCGGGTACGCAGATCGCCGTTGCAGCGGAGCCGGAGTGCCAGCGCTTCGGCATCTACGTGGTCGGTCTGCAGGCGAACGCCGTCGCGCCGCTCGAACCAGTGCCGGATCAACGGCACGAACGGGGCCGACACGCTGTACGGCACGCCGTACTTCGACATCATCCATGGCCTCGGCGGGAACGACTCGCTGTTCGGCGGCGCCGGGAACGACATCATCGACGGCGGAGCGGGCAACGATTCGATCGGCGGCGGCCCCGGGAACGACGTGATCTATGGCGGCCCGGGAAACGACATCCTCTCGGGCGGTACCGGCAACGACACGATCTATGCCGGACCCGGCCGCGACAAGATCGGCTGCGGCCCCGGCAACGACACCGCGTACATCGGCCCTGGCGACACCGTTCGCGCCTGCGAGCACGTTCACCGATCGCGGCGCTGACTACGCGGCGTTCCGCGCCAGCGCGCCGAGCGCCTCGCGCAGCGCGACGACCTCGCCGATCACGACGAGCGCCGGCGTCGGTGCAGTCGCGGCCGCCGCACCGATCGAGCCGAGCGGCGCGACGACCACCTGCTTCGTCCTCGGTCGTGCCGCGCGAGACGACCGCGGCCGGCGTCGATGCGGGCTTGCCCTCGGCGATCAGCCGCTCGGCGAGCCGCTCGACGACCGCGCCGCCCATGAAGGCGACGAGCGTCCCCGGAATCTGCGCGAGCGCGCGCGCGTCGAGCTGCTCGACGTCGTTCGCCGCGAACGCGGTGACCATCTGCGAGACGCCGCGATGCGTGACGGGAATGCCGGCCGACTCGGGCACCGCGGCGATCGACGACACGCCCGGCACGAGCTCGAACGGCACGCCGGCGCGCACGAGCGCGAGCGCCTCCTCGCCGCCGCGGCCGAAGACGAACGGATCGCCGCCCTTCAGGCGCACGACGCGGCGACCCCGCTTGCCGTGCGCGACGAGCAAGCGCGTTGATGTCGTCCTGGCTCAGCCCGTCGCGCGAGATGCGCAGCGCGCCGATCGGCGCCTCGCGAACGATCTCGTCCGCGACGAGCCGGTCGTAGACGAGCACCTCGCACGTCCGCACGCGCGACGAGACCGCGCACCGTGATCAGCTCCGGATCGCCCGGGCCTGCGCCGACGAGAGCAACGCTCACGAGAGCGCCTTCGTCACGCGCTCGCGGAAGTAGTCGCGGCGCTCCTCGTAGGTGTGCAGGTTCTGCTTCACCCACGGCCGCAAGCGGCGCAGCTCGCCGGCGAGCTGCTCGTGCTCGAAGCCGATCTGCGCGGCGAACCTGTCGCGCAGCCATTGCGCGAGCGCGGGCGACGCTCCGGCGGTCGAGACCGCGAGCGTGATCGGCCCGCGCCGGTGCAGCGCCGGCAGGATGAACGAGCAGAGCTCCGGCACGTCGGCGACGTTGCAGAAGATCCGCCGCTCGCTCGCGTCCGCGTAGATGCGGCGGTTCAGCTCGTCGTCGCTCGTTGCCGCGACGACGAGCCAGACGCTCGTCGAGCAGCGCGGCGTCGTACTCGGCGGCGAAACGGCCGTGACGTCCGCGCCGCACGCCTCGCAGCCCGTCGACCTTCTCGCGCGCCATCGCACCGCTGCCGACCACGAGGCACGCGCGGCCGGAGAGATCGAGGCAGGCGACGTAGTGGTCAGACACCGACCGAGTGGACGCGCGCACCGGCGCGATCGAGGCGAACGGAGAGCTCGAGCCCCTCGACGCCGAGCGTGACGAGGAACGAGCCCGGGCCCGTGGACTGCACCTTCACCTGCTCGAGCGTCTTCCCCTCGAGCGCGGCCAGCGCGTCGGTCACCTCGGCCGCGCTCTCGGAGAGCGCGCGGCCGCCGGGCAGCTTGCGGAACGTCTTCAGCGCCGCCTGCTCGCCCTCGGGCCCGTAGATGCCGCGGATGCGCCCGCTCGAGAGGCCGAGCTCGATCAGCTCCTCGAGCGCCTGCGCCTCGTCCTCGCCGAGCTCGCCGTCCTGCACCGCGGCGACGAGATCGGCGAGCCGGCCGCGCCGCTCGCCGTCCTGCACGAGCGCGAGCACTGCCTGCGCCTCACCGAGCGCAACCTCGGCAGCGTCTCCGCGCAGCGCGATCAATGTCCGGCGTCCTTGCCGAGAATCGCCTTCAGCTCGTGCTCGAAGCCGCCGTGCTCGATCGAGCAGTGCATGCCGCACTCCTTCGGCGCGTTCGTCTCCCACCACCAGCGGCCGGCGCGGTCGTCCTCGCCCTCGCCGATCGCGCGCGTGCACGGCGCGCAGCCGATCGACGTGTAGCCCTGCGCGTACAGCCCGTGCACCGGCACGTCGTGCTCGCCGAGGTACGCCCAGACCTCGCGCTTCGTCCACTCGGCGAGCGGGTTCAGCTTCACGATCGCGCCGTGGTCGTGGTCGATCTCGACCTTGCGGATGTTCGTGCGCGTCGCCCACTGGTCGCGCCGCAGGCCGGTCACCCACGCGTCGAGGCCGTCGAGATGCTTCGTCAGCGGCTGCACCTTGCGCACGTTGCAGCAGAGGAGCCGGTTCTCGACCGACTCCTTCATCAGGTCGAGGCCCTTCTTCGAGACCATGCGCGCGACCTGGCCGGCATCGGGCTCGAGCACGTGGAGATTCAAGCCCGTCGTACTTCGCCCGCAGCGCGTCGATCAGCTCGTGCGTCTCGCGCGGGAGGCGGCCGGTGTCGACCGTGAAGATGCGCACGTTCGGATCGATCTTGTACGCCATGTCGATCAGCGCGACGTCGTCGGCCTGGAACGCGGCGGAGATCGCGAGGCGCGGGCTGAACTCCGCCGATCGCCCACTCGAGCAGCGCCTGCGGCTCCTCGCCCTCGTACTGGATCGAGAGCTCGCCGGCCTCGAGTTCGTCCAGCAGCTCGTAGGTGCTCATGCTGCGGCCTCCTCTCGTACGCGTTTCTTCGCGGGCTCGAGGCCGGCGAGCGCACCGAGCTCGTCGTCCGTCAAGCGGCGCTGGAAGTCGGTGAAGCGTCTCGCCGTCGGCGCGGCCTGCGAGCCAGCCGCGCACGAGCCCTTCGACCGCTGGCTCGATCTGGTCGCTCGCGACGCGGCGGAAGAGCGAGCCGCCGATCTGCGGCACGGGGCCGAGCGAGCCGCGCACGAAGATGTCGTACGCGGAGATGCGGTTGCCGTCGGCGTCCTTGCCGGTCGTCGCCTGGAAGCCGAGATCGCCGACCCAGTGCTGCGCGCACGCGTGCGGGCAGCCGTCGAGGTGGAGCCGCAGCTCCGCGATCTCGTCGCCGAACGTGCGCTCGAGATGCGCGATCAGCACGCGCAGCCGGTCCTTCGTCTCGCCGACGGAGAAGTTGCAGTGCGGCTCGCCGGTGCACGCGATCGAGTTCGCCCAGATCTCGTTCGTCGTGAGCGGCAGGCCGAGCTCGTCGAGCTTCGCGAGCGTGCCGTCGACGTCGGAGACACCGGTGACGATCAGGTTCTGCTGGCGCGTCAGCCGGATGTCGCCGCCGAACGACTCGACGAGGTCGGCGACGGCGATCAGCTGGTCGCCCGACGTGAGGCCGAGCTGGACGGGCACTCCGATGTACGAGAGCCCGTCCTGCTTCTGGGCGTGCACGCCGATGTGCGCGGAGGGTTGCGCCGTGATCGGCGGCAACTCGAACCGCTCGAGCGTTCGGCCGAGCTTCGCCTCGACGCGCTCGAGCATTCCCTCGACGCCGATGTCGTCGACCATGAACTTCAGGCGCGCCTTCACGCGCGACATGCGGTACTTCAGATCCTCGCTCCACACGGTCGTGACCGCGCCGAGGATCTCGTTCGCCTCCTCCTTCGGCACGAAGACGCCGAGGTCGCGCGCGATGCGCGGCACCGACGCGAGCCCGCCGCCGACCTGCACCGCGAAGCCCTCGCGACCGTCGTTGATCGCGCCGACGAGCGAGACGCAGTTGATCTCCGGCGCGTTGCAGCGATCGACGCAGCTCGCGATCGAGTACTTGTGCTTGCGCGGCAGGTTCGCCCACGCCTGGTTGCCGTAGAACTCCGCGGTCGCGGCATCGACGACCGGCGTCGCGTCGAAGAGCTCGTCCGCGGCGAGACCGGAGACGGGGCAGCCGGTGATGTTGCGCACCGTGTCGCCGCAGCCGCCGGCGCTCGTGATGCCCGCCGCCTCGAGGTCGGCGAAGACGTCGGGCAGCGCCGAGAGCTCGAGCCAGTGCAGCTGGATGCACTGCCGCGTCGTCAGCTCGGCGTCGCCGCGGCCGTAGCGGTTCGCGACCTCGCCGATCGCGCGCAGCTTCGCGGGCGAGAGGATCCCGCTCGGGATCTTCACGCGCAGCATGAACGTCCCGATCTTCGGCTTGTCGTGGTAGAGGCCCCACCACTGGAGGCGGACGATGTCCTCCTCGGCCATGCGCTCGTAGCCGGCCGCGATCAGCGCCGGCAGCTCGTCGCGGATGCCGAGCGGCGGCTTGTCGCGCTTGATCCGCTCGACGGAGTTGCGCTCGTAGACGGTCTCCCAGGTGGGCGCAGCGGCCATTCGACCGAGGCTACGCGCTATTACTTCACTTTGGGAAGTGGTTGTCCGGTTAAAGCTGGTCGTCGAGGACGAGCCGGTCGCGGTGGACGGCCTCGCGGTTCGCCGGCCGCCCGCGAGCTCGGCCGCGTCGACCGAGGCGATCCCGCGGGCGAAGACCGCCCCGTCCGGCCCGACGAGCTCGACGCCGTCGCCGGCCCGGAAGTCGCCCTCCCAGCCGCTGACGCCGACCGCGAGCAGGCTCGCGCCGCCCTCGACGATCGCCTTGCGCGCGCCGGCGTCGACCGCGAATCTGCCCGGCGATCCGCTTGCCGTGCCGCAGCCAGAGCTTGAACGCGGGCGCGCCTTCGGCCGCCGCGAAGCGCGTGCCCGGCGCGCGGCCGGCGAGCGCGGCCGTGAGCACGTCCTTGCCCGTTCCGTCCGCGATCACCGTCGCGATGCCCGCGCCCGCCGCGAGCTCTGCCGCGGCGACCTTGCTCTCCATGCCGCCGCGCCCGAGCGCGCTGCCAGGCCCGAACACCGCCGAGCGCGCTGCGGCGCCGTCCTCGATCAGAACGCCCTCGCGCAGCACACCGGGCACGGACGTGAGCAGGACGAGCAGCCGCGCGCGCACGAGCACCGCGACCTGCGCCGCGAGCGCGTCGTTGTCGCCGAAGCTGATCTCGTCGGTCGCCGTCGCGTCGTTCTCGTTCACGACGGGCACCGCGCCGAGCGCGAACAAGCGCACCGAGCGCGCTGCGCACGTTCACGTACGCGCGGCGCTCGCCGATCTCGGCGCTCGTGAGCAGGATCTGCGCGACCTCGAGCGCCGTGCGGCTCGAGCACGTCCTGCCAGGCGCGCTGCAGCGCAGCCTGACCGAGCGCCGACGCGGCCTGCAGCCGCGGCAGGCTCGACGGCCGCTTCGCGAGCCCGAGCCGGCGCAGGCCGAGCGCGATCGCACCCGACGACACGACGCAGACCGGCGTGCCGCCCTCGACGATCTCGGCGATCTCCGCCGCGCGCTGCGCGCAGCAACGCACGCCGCGGCCGGCCGCGCTCGTCGACGACGAGGCTCGACCCGAGCTTGACGACGAGCGGGCGCTTCACCGGTGCTGCGTTCCGTCGCCGACGACGCGGTACTGCCGCAGGTAGAGGTCGCGGTAGGTGACCGGCCCGCGCGGACCCGGCACGCGATCGACGTTGATGCCCGTCTCCGGCGAGCCGGTGAGCGCGAAGCCGTCGGTGAATCGCGTCGTCGCGTTCCAGAACGCCGCCGTGCCGCGGTAGCCGCGCGAGGAAGCGCTGCGCCGCCTCCTCGTCCTCGGTGACGATCGACGCCGCGAGGCCGGAGGTCTCGCGGTTCGCGATCCCGACCGCCTCCTCGAGCGAGTCGACGTCGCGCACGGTGACCGACGCGATGTGCTCGCTGTCGTTCGCCCACTCGTGGCCGAGCCGCTCCGGCTCGCGCACGGCGATGCCGAGCCGCTCGAGCACCGGCCCGAGCTCGACCTTCGCCGCGCGGTCGACGAGCAGGAGGTTGAGGCGGTTGCAGACGCCGAGCCGGTCGAGGCTCGCCTCGACGAGCGCCTCCGCCTTCGCCGGGTCGGCAGCAGCGCCTATGTAGAGGACACCGCCGCCCTCGGCGTGCGCGAGCGTGCGAACGCCGTGCGTGGCCGCCTCGCGCGCGAGCGCTGCCGTCGTCTCGCCGCTGCCGCGCAGGATCACGAGCGGCAGCACCGTCCGGCAGCGAGACGAGGATCCGCGCGCCCTCGCGGTCCGGTGAGCGCACGAGGCCGACCGCCTGCCGGCGGCAAGCCCGCATCCGCGAGCGCCGGACGCAGCACCTCGTCGACGAGCACGGTGACGGTGCGCAGCGCAGCGCCGCCCGTGCGCAGGACGGCGGCGTTCAGCGACTTCAGCAGCTGCCCGGCGACGTCGACCGCGACGTTCGGCCGCGCCTCGAAGTTCGCGCCGACGGCGCCGATCGGGATGCGCAGGACCGAGACGCGAAGTCCGTTCTCGAGCTCCCACGCGTCCTCGGCGCGCTCGAGCGGCGGCAGCGCGGCGAGCTCCGCGAGCTGCGCGCCGAGCGCAGCGATGCGCGTCGTCGTCGAGCCGCAGACGGTCGAGCGCGCCTTCGTCGAGCGTTCGCGGCTCGAACGTCCTCGGCGTTCGCTGCGGCGATCGCGTCGTGCCGCTCGTCGACGAGCACCGCCGCCCGTTCGAGCGCACGCGTGACGCCGTCGTCGCTCAGCGCTGCGACCGCGTCCGCGGCCGCGGCGGCCTCCCGCTCGACCTGCTGCTCTCATCCGGTGTTCCGCAGGCCGGCCGCGATGCCGGCGATCGACCGAAGCAGCGGCGGCACGACCGCATCGTCGCCGCTGCGGTAGCGGCGCAGCAGCTCGACCTGAATCGCGTTCATCGGATCGACGTACGGATTCCGCAGGCGGATCGAGCGCTGCACGACCGGATGGCGGTCGAGGAGCTCGTCCGCCTCGACGATCTCGAGCACGGCGGCGACGGTGCGCGCGTGCTCCTCCGCGATCGGCTCCCACAGCCGCGTCGTCGTCGACGAGCACGAGGTACTCGCGCGCGATCTCGATGCTCGCCTTCGCGAGCGTCATCTCGAGGTTCTGCACGAGCGCCCGGAAGAACGGCCAGTCGCGGTAGAGCAGGCGCAGCTCGTCGCCGTCGGCCTCGCCGAACGCCGTCCCGCAGCCGTACCACGACGGCAGCACGCAGCGGTTCTGCGTCCACGCGAACACCCACGGGATCGCGCGCAGGCGAGGCGAGATAGTCGGCGCCCTCCGGCCGGCGCGCCGGACGCGAGCCGATGTTCAGCAGCGCGAGCTCGTCGACCGGCGTGAACGACGCGGAAGAAGTCGACGAAGCCGGGATCGTCGACGAGCGCGCGGTACACGGCGCGCGAGCGGTCGGCGAGAACGCCGACGAGCGACGTGTCGACCTCGACCTCCTCGGGGAACGCGGCGAGGAGCGTCGCGGCGAGCGCGGACTCGAGGTTCGCCTGCGCGAGCCCGGGCAGCCCGTACTTGAACGCGATCGTCTCGCCCTGCTCGGTGATCTTCAGCCGCCCCGGCGGCTCGCCCTGCGGCTGCGCGAGGATCGCCGCGTACGTCGGGCCGCCGCCGCGGCCGGCGCTG
Source organism: uncultured Actinomycetes bacterium (assembly GCA_963707525.1). GTDB lineage: Bacteria > Actinomycetota > Thermoleophilia > Gaiellales > Gaiellaceae > Palsa-739. The sequence goes on from CAVPQJ010000004.1 coordinate 65,775, forward strand.
CCGCCGCGGCCGTGGAAGACGGTCAGCTGCGCGCCGCGCCGGCGCGCGACGGCGGCGAGCTCGACGAGCGCGTTGCGGATCTCCCATTGCGCTGCGAGGTAGCCCGCGTCCTTCGCCGAGTCGGAGTAGCCGACCATGACCTCGCTGCACCCGACGGTGTCGAGCAGCTCTTCGTAGATCGCGGGCGCCGCGCGGAGATCCTCGACCGACTCGAACAGCGGCACGAACGAGAGCGGCTCGGTCGACAGCTCGTGGATCCTGCGAACGTCGCTCGCCGACGAGGTGCCCGACACGATCACGGTGTCGAGTGCCTGCGGGCCGTGCCGCGCGCGCGCCGCGGCGGCGCCGTCGAGCAGGCCGCGGATGCGCTCCTCCGCCTCGCGCGCGTGCACGCGCACGTCGAGCTTCGCGAGGTGCAGGCCGAAGATCTCGACGCGGCGCCGAAGCGAGGCGAGCGCGCCGTCGGCGATCCGCGCGCCTCGGTGCGCACGGAGGCTGCGGTCGAGCAGCTCCAGATCCGCGGCGAAGTCCTCCACGGAGTCGTACGCGTCCGCGTCGAGGCGCCGCCACATGAACGAGAGCTTCCGCCGGTACGGCTCGTCGATGTTCTGATCGCCGATCGTCGGAGGCGTAGGCCGGCATCTCGAGCTCGTCGCGCTCGATCGACGCGCAGCAGCTCCGGATCGACGGGCTGCAGCAGCGACGAGACGCCGATCGACGCCGCGAGCTCGCGCACCTCGTCGCGGTAGCGGAGGCGAAGCAGCGTGCGGGCGCGCTCGAGCGCCTCGCGAATCGTGTCCGCGCCCGCGTTCGGGTTGCCGTCGGCGTCGCCGCCGATCCAGGTGCCGAAGCGGAGCGGAGCCGGCGCGTCCGGCAGATGCCGCCGGTAGTCCGCGAGCAGCTGCTCGGCCGCGTCGATGAGGCTCTGCTCGAAGAACCAGTGGCCGTTGCGGATCTCGTCGACGACGCGCGGCCGGCGCGATCGCACCTCGTCGGTCTGCCAGAGCGCGGTGATCTCGGCCGCGAGCTCGTGCTCGATCGCGTCGCGCCGGTACGGCGCGTCGTCGAGCTCGCCGAGGAGCGCAGCGATCCGAAGGTGCGACGCGAGCACGGTGCGGCGCGCGGCCTCGGTCGGGTGCGCGGTCAGGACGAGCTGCAGCGAAACGCGCTCCGCCACCTCGCCGGCCGGATACGCGCGAGAACGACTCGTCGAGCGACTCCGGCACCATCGCGCTCCTCCGCCGCGTAGGCGCGCCGGCGGCGGATCCGGTGCTGCTGCTCGGCGACGTTCGCGAGCTGGAAGTAGAGGGCGAACGCGCGGAGCACGCTCGCCTGCCGCTCGAGCGGCAGTCCGGCCACGGCCGCGGCGAGGTCGTCGTGCGGCGCGCCGCCGCGCGCCGCGCGCGCGAGCGCGCGCACGCGCTCGACGTCGGCGAGCAGCGACTCGTCCTCCTGCTCGACGAGCACCTGCCCGAGCAGGTCGCCGAGCATGCGGACGTCGCGCCGGAGCGGCGCATCGGTCGGGACGTCGCGGACCGCCATGCAGCAAGCGTAGGACGAAATGGCCGAAAAACCGCACAATCAATTGCTCAGCCAGCGGAGCCGCGCTAGCGTCGAAGCATGGGTCAGACGCTCTTGGACAAGGTCTGGGAGAGCCACGTCGCGCGGCGCGCGGACGGGCTGCCCGACCTGCTGTACGTCGACCTGCACCTCGTCCACGAGGTCACCTCGCCGCAGGCGTTCGAGTCGCTGCGCCTCGCCGGCCGGCCCGTGCGGCGGCCCGACCTGACGCTCGCGACGATGGATCACAACGTCGCGACCGGCGACGACACGCCGATGGATCCGCTGTCGCGAGCAGCAGCTCGACGCGCTCGCAGCGCAACTGCGACGAGTTCGGCGTCCCCCTGTACGCGACCGGCAGCGGGCGCGAGGGGATCGTGCACGTGATCGGCCCCGAGCTCGGCCTGACGCAGCCCGGCATGACGATCGTCTGCGGCGACTCGCACACCTCGACGCACGGCGCGCTCGGCGCGCTCGCGTTCGGGATCGGCACGTCAGAGGTCGAGCACGTGCTCGCGACGCAGACGCTGCCGCAGCGCAAGCCGCACTCGCTTCGCATCCGCTTCGTCGGCGAGCTGCCCGACGGCGTCGGCGCGAAGGACATCGTGCTGGCCGCGATCGGCCGGCTCGGCGTCGACGGCGGCGTCGGCCACGTGATCGAGTACGCCGGGCCGGTGATCGAGGGCCTCTCGATGGAGGGGCGGCTCACGATCTGCAACATGTCGATCGAGGCGGGAGCGCGCGCGGGCGTGATCGCGCCCGACGACGTCACCTTCGCGTATGTCGAAGGGCCGCCCCGGCGCGCCGAAGGGCGCGGACTGGGATGCGGCTGTCGCGCGCTGGCGCACGCTTGCGAGCGACGACGACGCGGTGTTCGACCGCGAGCTCGAGATCGACGTCTCCGAGCTGCGTCCGCAGGTGACCTGGGGCACGAACCCGGGCATGGTCGTCCCGATCGACGGCGTCGTCCCCGATCCGCAGGACATCGCCGACGCCGACAACCGCGCGGCAGCGGAGCGCGCGCTCGCGTACATGGCGCTCGAGCCGGGCACGCCGATTCAGGAGATCGGAGTCGATCGCGTCTTCATCGGCTCGTGCACGAACTCGAGGATCGAGGACCTGCGCTCCGCCGCCGCAGTCGTGCGCGGCCGGCATGTGCATCCCTCCGTGCGCGCGATGGTCGTCCCGGGGTCGGCGCAGGTGAAGCAGCAGGCCGAGGCCGAAGGCCTCGACCGCATCTTCACCGACGCCGGCTTCGAGTGGCGGCGCGCAGGTTGCTCGATGTGCCTCGGCATGAACCCGGACGTGCTCGCGCCGGGCGAGCGTTGTGCGTCGACGTCGAACCGGAACTTCGAGGGCCGCCAGGGAGCCGGCGGGCGCACGCACCTCGTCAGTCCGTCCGTCGCCGCAGCGACCGCGATCGCCGGACGCTTCGCCGACGTGCGCGACCTGGTGCCGGCATGAAGGCGTTTCGCAGCGGTGACGTCGCGCGCGCTGGTGCTCGACCGGCCCGACGTCGACACCGACCAGATCATCCCGAAGCAGTTCTTGAAGCGCATCGAGCGGACCGGCTTCGGCGAGTTTCTCTTCTTCGACTGGCGCAAGGATCCGGCGTTCGAGCTGAACCAGCCGGAGGCGCAAGGCGCGCGCATCTTGATCACCGGCCGCAACTTCGGCTGCGGCTCGTCGCGCGAGCACGCGCCGTGGGCGCTCGAGGACTACGGCTTCGACGCGATCGTCGCGCCGTCGTACGGCGACATCTTCCGTCAGAACTCGCTCAAGATCGGGCTGCTGCCGGTGCAGCTTCCGCCCGAGCAGGTGAAAGCGCTGATGGAGCGCGCGCGGAGCGGCGAGGAGATCACGGTCGATCTCGAAGCGCGCACCGCGGGCGGATTCCCGTTCGAGCTGGACGACTTCTCGCGCCAGTGCCTGCTCGAAGGGCTCGACGACGTCGCACTCACGCTGCTGCAAGAAGATGCGCTCGCGGCGTACGAGGCGTCGCACGCCGCACCGATCTCGACGCTGACGATCTAACGGCATGCGACCAGGTCGCGACTAGGTCGCGACCTGGTCGCTCGACTTCAGGATCTCGCTCTTCGTCAGGTCGAGCACGTAGTGGTACAGCTCGCCCAGCCCCTCCGCTGAGAGCGGGCCGCTGTTTCCGCGCTGCAGGTACTGCAGCATCCACTCTTCGCGCTGGAGATCGACGAAGCCGATTCCGTGCTCTTCCTTGTAGCGCTTGAGCTGCGCGACGAGCTTCAACCGCTTGTTGACGAGCGCCACGAGCGAGCTGTCGAGATCCGAGATCTCGCGACGCACTTTCAGGACGTACGGGTCTTCCGACACTGCTGCACTCATGCTTGCTCCTCGTGACCTTCGTAGACTCCGACGACGCGCAAGGTTCGCGTCACCGCCTCCAGCTCCTGCAACGCGATACGCACCAGCGGGTCGAGCGGATGCCCCTCGACGACGGCGTCGAAGCGGTACTTCCACGGCGTCGCCGGCAGCGGCCGCGACACCAGCCGCACGAGGTCGAGCCCCGCACGCGCGAACGGCTCGATCGCGACGAACAGCGCACCCGGCCGGTGGTCGGTCGCGAACGTGAACGCAGTTCGTGCAGCCGGCACGCGATTGATGCGCGTGTACGGCGCGATCGATACGAAGCGGGTGAACGCCGGACTGTCGCTGACGTCGTCTTCGAGCACGGTCAGGCCGTAGATCCCCGCTGCCTCCAGGCTCACGATCGCCGCCACAGTCGGATCGCCGTCGTCGGCGGCCTGCTGCGCGGCGTCGGCCGTCGTGGACGCCGCGATGATCGACGCTTTCGGCAGGCGGGCGAGCAGCTCACGGCACTGATCGAACGCGCTCGGGTGCGAGCGCACGATGCGGATCGTGTCGAGCGGCACACGTTCTGATGCCGCGAGGCAATGCCTGATCGGCATGACCGTCTCGCCGACGATCGACAGCGCCCGCTCGTACAGCAGGTCGTGCGTCTCGGCGACCGCGCCTGCAAGCGAGCTTTCGATCGGCAGAACGCCGTGACCGACCTCGGCCGAGACGACCGCGTCGGCAACGGCGCGAAAGCCTGCGAGCGGCACGAGCGGCTCGGAGGGATGAAGGGTCGCCGCGGCGCTCGCGGTGTGCGAGCCGGGCGGTCCTGGATACGCAACAGGTGGGCTCAAAGGGTGCCTTTCTCGAATCGAGGGTCTCGTGTCCCGCGAGAGATATGAACTAGCCGGCGACTGCGGGAGAAGCGAAAGCGCCGACTAGCGCATAAAGGCGCGCGCGTAAAAGCCGAAAAAGCTCGAGAACTGCAGGGCTTCAGGCGCGAGAGCCATCGGTACCACGGTACGACGCAATCGCCGGGTCGTCAACACGAAGTTGTGCCCTTACCGCCGAGCCGAAGTCTGAGGTGGAAGCAGTGCCGCCGAGATCCGTCGTCGGCGCTGACTGGATCGCCGCCTCGATCGCGCGCTCCAGCTCCGCCGCCTCGCCCGGTCTGCCGAGGCCGTGCTCGAGCAGCAACGCCGTCGAGCGAAGCATCGCGGTCGGGTTCGCGACGCCGCGGCCCGCGATGTCGGGAGCCGACCCATGCACCGGCTCGAAGATTCCGGGACCGCCATCCGAGAGACTGGCCGATGGCGCAAGTCCGAGACCGCCGGTCATCGCCGCGGCGAGGTCGGAGAGGATGTCGCCGAACATGTTCTCCGTCACGAGCACGTCGAACTGCTCGGGCGCCGTCGCCAGCTGCATCGCGGCGTTGTCGACGAGCATGTGCTCGACCTTCACGTCCGGATACTCGGGCGCCAGCTCGTCGACGACACGCCGCCACATCCGCGAGGTCTCGAGGACGTTCGCCTTGTCGACCGAGGTCAGGCGACTGTCCCGCGACTGCGCAAGACGGAACGCTCGCCGCGCAATCCGCTCGACCTGGCGCGGGTGGTACTCGCAGGTGTCGTAGACCGTCCCGTCCTCGCGCACGCCGCTTGCGCCGAAGTACAGCCCGCCGACGAGCTCACGCACGATCAGGACGTCGATCTCGCCGCAGCACCGCCGGCCGAAGATTCGCGTACGCATCGAGGGCGGCACGCAACGCGAGCAACCCTTGCTCGGGACGCACGTCGGCCGCGTCGAACGCCGGATCGCCGACGGGACCCTTGAGCACCGCAGTCGCGGCGCGGCACGCGTCGAGCGTGTCGTCCGGCAGCGGTTTTCCCGTCGCGCGAATCGCGGCGCCACCGATCAGGCGCTCCTCGACCTCGACTTCCGGCACGAGCAACTCGAGGGTGAGCCTCGCCTGCTCGGCAACCTCTGGCCCGATGCCGTCGCCTGGCAAGAGAACGACGACTTCTCTACTAGCCGTCGGCAAGCGCCCCCTCCACGAGTGAGCGCGGCTGACGCCCGCGCGGGCGTGGCGTGAAGCCCGCCGCCAGCATCGCGGCGTTCCAGCTGCCGAAAACGCGAGCGACCGTCTGCCTTGATGGATGGTTCTCGCCGGCCTGGTCCCACTCGCTTGTCAACGGAGTCCGACTGTGCTTGCGGTACCAGAGCGTGATCGCGTACACGATCGTCTCGTGCGTCCAGCGGAACCCGGTCCGCGGACCGGTTCTCATGCTGCACCTCCTGTTGGTTGCTGCCTATACAGAGACACCGAGTGTCTCCAGGATCAGATCTGCGTCGGGCTCGACGAACGTCGGCTCGAGCTTGTGGGCCACGAGGCCGGGCGTCTTCAGGCCGTCACCCGTGACGACCAGGACGACGCGATCGTTCTCGCCGACCTCACCGCGACGCACCGCTTCGCGCAGCGCCCCGAGCGTGACCGCGGGCGCCGTCTCGCCGAAGACACCTGTCGTCTCTGCCAGCAATGAGATGTTGTCGGCGATCTCGTCCTCGGCGACGGCATGAACCGATCCGCCGGAGGCGCGCGCCGTCGCGACGGCGAGCTCACCATCGGCGGGACTCCCGATCGCCAGCGAGCGGGCGATCGTGTTCGGTCGAACCGGCTTCACCTTCTCGCCGCTGGCGAATGCGGTCGCGACCGGCGAACAGCCTTCGGCTTGGCCGCCGATGAGACGGGGCGTCGTTCCGTCGACGAGGCCGAGCTCGAGCAGCTCGCCGAAGCCCTGATGCACCTTGGAGAACATCGCTCCCGATGCGATCGGAGCGACGACCACATCCGGCAGCTCCCAGCCGAGCTGCTCCGCGATCTCGAACCCGAGCGTCTTCGAGCCCTCGGCGTAGTACGCGCGAAGCCCCACGTTCACGAACGCCCAGTCGAGCTCGAACGAGAGCTCGACGGTCAATCGCGAGCAGTCGTCGTAGCTCCCCTGAACGGCGAAGATCTTCGCGCCGTACACCGCGGTTGCGATCAGCTTCTCCGGCTCGAGATCGGCGGGACACAACACGACGGCCTCGAGCCCTTCCGCAGCAGCCCTCGCGCTGACGGCGTTTGCGAGGTTGCCCGTCGACGAGCAGGCGATCGTCGTGCGGCCGAGCTCGATCGCCTTTGCAGCCGCGACCGCGACGACGCGATCCTTGAACGAGTGCGTCGGGTTCGCGGTGTCGAGCTTCAGCCAGAGCTCGCCAACGCCGAGCGCTTCCTCGAGCCGCCGCGCGCGGATGAGCGGCGTCCAACCGGCCGGAAGCCGTTCCTCGGCAGGCGGCGCGACCGGCAGCAGCGGTGCATACCGCCAGATCGATTGCGGCCCCGCCGCGATCGACGCGCGGGTGACAGTCCGGCGCTGCTCGTCGCGGTCATAGACCGGATCGAGCGGGCCGAAGCAGCGGGCGCAAACCCCGATCGGGTCGAGGGGGAACTGGGTCTCACAGACCCTGCAGCGAAGTGCGGTGGCAGGCACTAGTCCTTCTCCTTTCGTCCATCACTCGACATCCTCCGAACCGCAAGCCGCGGAACGGCCGGGATTGGCACCACGCCACAGGAGGCAGGTTGCCGAGGCTTCAAAGGGCCGGTTCCCTCAGCCTCTCTCGATGTGGAGCGGGACGGGCCCGTCTCCTCGATCGCACTATACAAAAGAAAGCTCACCGCAGGACGGCTCCTTCGGAGGCCGATGAAACGCCGGCGGCATAGCGAGCGAAGACGCCCTTCGTGTAGCGCGGCGGCGGCACCACGACGTCGGCGAGCCGCGCGGCGATCTCGTCGTCGGAGAGCAGGAGGCGCAGCTCGCGCGCCTCGACGTCGAGCTCGATCGTGTCGCCGTCTCGCACGGCAGCGATCGGTCCGCCGTGCGCGGCCTCGGGCGCGACGTGGCCGACCATCAGCCCGTGGGTCGCGCCGGAGAAGCGTCCGTCCGTGATCAGCGCAACCTCGTCGCCGAGCCCTTCGCCGACGATCGCGGCGGTGACGTGCAGCATCTCGCGCATGCCCGGGCCGCCGGCTGGTCCTTCGTAGCGGATCACGATCACGTCGCCGGCGCGGAGACTGCGCGCCTTCACTGCGGCGAAGCAGTCCTCCTCCGACTCGAACACGCGCGCAGGCCCGGTGTGGAAGAGCCGCTCGTGGCCGGCGAGCTTGACGACACAGCCGTCGGGCGCGAGGTTGCCGCGCAGGATCGCGAGCCCGCCCGTCGCCTTCAACGGCGTCTCGATCGGGACGACGACCTGTTGGCCCGGCGTCTCGACCGACCGCGGTCGCAACCTCGGCCAGCGAACGTCCGTCGACATTCGGCGCGTCACCGTGCACGAGCCCCGCCTTCAGCAGTTCGCGCGCAACGAGTGCGACGCCGCCTGCGGCGTGCAAGTCGGTTGCGACGAAGCGGCCGCCCGGCTTGATGTCCGCGACGATCGGCGTGCGTGCTGCGATGCGGTCGAACTCGTCGATCGTCAAGTCGATCCCGAGCTCGTACGCGATCGCGAGCAGGTGCAGTACGCCGTTCGTCGAGCCGCCGGTCGCTGCGATCGCCGTGATCGCATTCTCGATCGCGTCACGGGTGATCACGTGTGACGGGCGCGTGTCGTCGCGAACGAGCTGCATCGCGATGCGCCCGGCTTCGAACGCAGCGTCGTGCTTCGCGGGATCGGTCGCCGGCACGTCGTTCAGCCCGGCAGGGCTGATGCCGAGGAACTCGAGCACCGTCGCCATCGTGTTCGCGGTGAACTGCCCGCCGCACGCGCCTGCTCCCGGGCACGCAACGCCCTCGAGCTCGTGCACGTCGTGCGTTGCTCATCGTTCCGGCGGCGGCGGCGCCGACCGCTTCGAAGACGTCCTGGATCGTGACGTCCTGCCGCGGAAGCGACCCGGTGCGATCGAGCCGTTGTAGAGCACGAGCCCCGGCAGGTCGAGACGCGCGAGCGCCATCACCGCAGCCGGGATCGTCTTGTCGCAGCCGACGACGACAGACGAGACCGTCGAGCAAATGGCCGCGCGCGACGAGCTCGATCGAGTCCGCGATCGTCTCGCGCGACACGAGCGACGCACGCATTCCCTCCGTCCCCATCGAGACTCCGTCCGAGACCGCGATCGTGTTGAACTCGACGGGCGTGCCGCCGGCCTCGATGATGCCGCGGCGCACGTGGCGCGCGAGCTCGCGCTGATTCCAGTTGCACGGCATCGTCTCGATCCAGTTCGTCGCGATGCCGACGAGCGGACGCGCGAGCGCTTCGTCGTCGAACCCGATCGCTTTCAGCATCGCGCGCGCGGCGGCGCGGTCGACGCCGTCGGTCAGCGCTGCGCTGTGGCGCTTGGCGGGATCTGTCTTGCGTGCGTACGGATCGCTCATGCGGGACCGGCTCCTGTCGTCGCGATTGCAAGGTGCATGACTTCGTGCTGCGGGTAGCGGTCGGCCAGCTGGACCGCGACCTCGCCCGCCCGGGACTTCTCGGCCCAGACGATCACCGTCGGGCCGGAGCCGGAGAGCGTCGCGCCGAGCGCGCCGTCCGGCAGGCTCGCGCGGATCTCGGCGAGATGCGGTGCGTGCACTCCGCGATACGGCTCGTGCAGACGATCGTCGGCGCCGGCGGAGAACAGACGCGCATCGCCACGCGCGAGCGCCGCGCCGAGCAGTGTCGCGCGACCGGCGCTGAACACGGCGTCGGCATGCGGCACCTCCTCCGGCAGCGATGCACGCGTTTCGGCGGTGTTCACGTGCGCCTCCGGCACGACCGCGATCGCAGCGGCAGGCACGTCGTCGGCGATGCGCGCAATCCGGCCGTCCCAGGTCAGACAGACGCCGCCCGCGAGCGCCGCCGCGAGATTGTCCGCATGGCCCTCGAGATCGATTCCTCGCGCGAGCAGCTCGTCGGCCGTAGGCTCGGCGCCGGCCGCGATGGCACCTGCGACGAGCCCGAGCGCAATGACCGCGGCGCTCGACCCGAGGCCGCGCTCGCGCGGGATCCGGTCAGTGAACGTGAACGACCACTCCGACGGCGTCGCGTAGCGCGCGAATGCGCGTACGCCGAGATGCGACACGTCGAGCGTGCCGTTCGGCTCCGCCACCACGAGCTCGTTCCAGAGCTCGAGCGCTGCGCCGGCCACGTCGAAGCCTGGGCCGAGATTTGCAGTCGTTGCCGGTGCGCGAACGTGAATCGTCATTCGACCGCCTCCGGATCCTTGAGCCCGTGGCCGGTGATCACACAGACGACGCGCTCGCCCGACTTCGCGGAGCCGAGCTCGAGCCCGGCCAGGCCGGCGGCCGACGCGGGCTCGCAGAACAGCCCTTCCTCACGGCCGAGCTCGCGCCAGGCGCGCGCGATCTCGTCGTCGTCGACCGTCACGACGGAACCGCCTGATTGTTCGAGCGCCTCCTCGACTTCCGCGCGATGGACCGGGTCGATGATGCGGATCGCCGACGCGAACGTCGTCGCGCGCTGCGCCGACTCGACGGGGTGCAGCCGCGGCAGCCCGCCCGCCGCCTCCATGAAGCCGCGCGCGTACGCCTTCGTGTTGCCGCCGCCGCCGTAGGGGAGCGTCAGCACGTCGGGCATTCCGCCCAGCTGCTCGAGGATCTCGAAGGCCGCGGTCTTCTGTCCCTCGATGCGATCGGGATTCGTGGAGTTGACGACCACGTGTCCCTTCTTCGAGCCAAGCTCCTCGGCCCGCGCGAACGCGTCCGAGAAGGAACCGTCGACCTCGACGATGCGCCCACCGACGGCCCGCACCTGGACGAGCTTCGAGCTCGCCGTCGCGCCCGCAGACGACGAAGATCACGGCTTCGAGCCCGGCGCGCGCGGCATACGCCGCCGCCGATGCAGCCGTGTTGCCGGTCGACGCGCACACGACCGTCGTCGCACCGCTCTCGACCGCCTTCGTCACGGCGACGCTCATCCCGCGGTCCTTGAACGACCCCGTCGGATTCGCGCCTTCCCACTTGAGCCAGAGCTCGACGCCGAGCCGCTCGGACAGACGCGGCGCCTGCAGCAGCGGCGTGTTGCCCTCGCCGAGCGTGATGGTCACAGCGGCCGGTCCGAGACGACAGGGGCGAGGAACGGGCGGCCGAGCACTTCCGGGAAGGCGGAGATCTCCGCCAGAGCCGCCGTGACTTGCCCGAACGGCGCCTCGTGCAGCACGAGATCGAGCGCCGCGTGGCCGTCGCTGAGACGCTGCACGATCTGCGCAACGGACACGTCGTGCGCGGCGAGCCGGCTGGCTGCATGCGCGAGCACGCCAGGCCGGTCGGCGACGTCGAGGCGGACGTAGAACGGCGAGCGCCAGTCGTTCGGATCGAGCCGCTCGAGCTCCCGCCAGCACGCGTCGTTCTGGAGAAAGCCGGTGCCCGCGGTGCCGACGACGCTCACGAGGTCTGCGACGACAGCGGAGGCCGTCTCCGTCCCGCCGGCGCCGGGTCCTTCGAGCGTGATCTCGCGGATCGCGTCGCCCTGGATCATCACGGCATTGAACGCACCGTCGACGGCCGCGAGCGGATGCGAGCGCTGCACGAACGCCGGCTGGACTCGCACGTCAACTGCGTCGTTCGCCAGCGTGGCGATGCCGACGAGCCGCACGACCATGCCGAGATCGGCGGCTGCCGCGACGTGCGCAGGCTCGATCTCGGTGATGCCGCGCGTCTCGACCTCGTCGATCCCGACGCGCGATCCAAAGGCGACCGTTGCGAGAATCGCCATCTTCGCGGCAGCGTCGGCACCGTTGACGTCGTCGCTCGGATCCGCTTCGGCGTAGCCGAGCGCCTGCGCCTCTGCCAGCGCATCCGCGTACGAGTCGCCCCGCTCCATGCGCGAGAGGATGAAGTTCGTCGTCCCGTTCACGATCCCGAGGATCCGATGGACGTTCGTCGCGATCAGCGACTCGCGCAGCACCTTGACGACGGGGATCGCCGCGCAGACCGATGCTTCGAAGCGCAGCTGCACGCCGGCCGCCGACGCGGTGGCGAAGAGCTCGGCGCCTTCGCGCGCGACGAGCTGCTTGTTCGCGGACACGACCGGTTTCCCGGCCCGGAGAAGCTCGCGGACGTAGCCGCCCGCCGGCTCCAGTCCGCCCATCACCTCCGCCACAACGTTGATCGAAGGGTCGTCGCGGATGGACGCGAAGTCGGTCGTCAGGACGCCGTCGGCGGCCGGAAAGCTCCGCTCCTTCGCAGGGATCGCGAACGAGCGCGCGAACGACGCGCAACCGGTGGCCGGTCGCGCGCTCGATCTCGTCGCCGCTCTCGGCCAGCATGCGGCTGACCGACGCGCCGACGGTGCCGTATCCCAGGAGGGCAACGCCTACGTCAACTGACGCCAAGGCGCTCCGTCCCGTGGAGGCCTTCCACGCCCGCGAGTGCGCGCAACTCCTTCCCGACCCTTTCGATCTCGGCTGATTCCTTGTCTCCGCGCGCGCGGAGCTCGGCGAACTTCGGGCGGCCCGCTTCGTCGTCGGAGAAGAGCTCCTTCGCGAACGCGCCGGTGCGGATCTCCTCGAGGATGCCGCGCATCCGCTCGCGCACGCTGTCGTCGACCACGCGGATCCCGCGCGAGAGATCGCCGTACTCGGCGACGTCGGAGACGGAGTAGCGCATGTACTCGTAGCCGCCCTCGTAGAGCAGGTCGACGATCAGCTTCAGCTCGTTCAGGCATTCGTAGTAGGCGATCTCCGGCTGGTAGCCGGCCTCGACGAGCGTGTCGAAGCCCGCCTGCACGAGTGCAGGAACACCGCCGCACAGCACGGCCTGCTCGCCGAACAGATCGCTCTCGGTCTCCTCGGCGAACGTCGTCTCGAGCAGGCCGACGCGTCCGCAGCCGATGCCGACGCCGTACGCCAGCGCGAGCGGCAGCGCGCGTCCGCTCGCATCCTGCTGAATCGCCACGAGGCCCGGCGTGCCTGCGCCGGAGACGTAGAGCTCGCGGACGCGATGACCGGGCGCCTTCGGCGCGACCATGATCACGTCGTGGCCCTCGGGCGGCACGATCCGGCCGAAGTGGATGTTGAGCCCGTGCGCGAAGAGCACGGCCGCGCCCGGCTCGAGGTTCGGCGCGACGTCCGAGTCCCACACGCCCTTCTGCACGTGATCCGGGACGAGCATCGCGACGACCTGCGCGCCGCGGACGGCGTCGGCGATCGACGCGACCTCGGCCCCCGCCTCCTCGGCGGCGGCGCGGGACGAGCTCCCGTCCCTCAACCCGACGACGACTTCGACGCCGGAGTCGCGGAGGTTCAGTGCGTGCGCGTGACCCTGGCTCCCGAAGCCGACCACGGCGACCTTGCCGTTGAGAAGACTGAGATCGCCGTCGCGATGAATCGTTGCCATGTGGTTGGGCTCCTTTTGAGTGTTAGGCCATTACTTGCTGTTGCGAGCGAGACCGCGGCTGGCGCGTCGCCCGGCTGAGACCGATGCGACCGGTGCGGCCGAGCTCCTGCAAACCGTGCGGGCGGACGAGCTCTTCGAACGAGTCGACCTCCTCCGGCGAGCCGACGAGCTCGAAGACGATCGAGTCCGGCCCGAGATCGGCGACGCGTGCGCCGAAGACCTCGGCGAGCGCCATCAGCTCTGCACGCTTGCTCGCCGGCGCTGCCACCTTGAGCAGCGCGAGCTCGCGCTCGACCGACTCGCCGGGCGAGAGCTCCTGCACGCGCAGCACGTTCACGAGCTTGTGCATCTGCTTCTCGATCTGCTCGAGCGTGTGATGCTCGCAGTCGACGCGCAGCGTGATCCGCGAGACCTCGTGCCGCTCGGTCGGACCGACGGCGAGGCTCTCGATGTTGAAGCCGCGCCGCGCGAACATGCTCGTGACGCGCATCAGCGCACCCGGCTTGTTCTCGACGAGGACCGACAGCGTGTGCTTCATGACGGCACCACAGACTGCGACCTGGTCGCGACCTCGTCGCGACCAGGTCGCTCGACGTTTGGTTCGTCGGGCATCTCCATGACGTCGAGGGCCGCTGCTCCCGCGGGAATCATCGGGAAGCAGTGCTCGCGCGGATCGACGCGCGCGTCGACGACGCAGGTCCGGCCGGAGGCGAGCGCTTCCTTCAGCGCCGCCTCCAGCTCCTCGTCGTTCTCGACCGTGAAGCCGAGGCCGCCGTACGCACGCGCGAGCGCGGCGTAGTCGGGCAGCGTCTGCGTCAGGTGGATCTGCGAGAAGCGCTCGTCGAAGAACATGTCCTGCCACTGTCGCACCATGCCGAGGTAGCCGTTGTTCACGATCACGACGACGATCGGCAGCTCCTCGAGCACAGAGGTCGCGAGCTCCTGCTGCGTCATCTGGAAGCAGCCGTCGCCGTCGATGCACACCACGGTCGCGTCGGGACGCGCCGCCTTCGCTCCGACCGCTGCAGGAATCCCGTAGCCCATCGTCCCGAGGCCGCCCGAGGTGATGAACGTCCGCGGCCGGTCGCACAGCAAGTACTGCATCGCCCACATCTGGTGCTGGCCGACGCCGGTCGTCCAGATGATGTCGTCACGTCCCGCGGTCAGCTCCTGCAAGCGTCTCGAGCACCTTCTGCGGCTTCAGCAGGTCGCCGTCGCGCTCGCGCGGTAGCGAAGAGGGAACTGCTCGCGCCACGCGGCGATCTGCTGCAGCCACGGCTCCGTGCGCGACTCGACCCGCTTCTCGGCGAGGTCCTTCGAGAGCTGCGCGAGCACCGGCTTCAGCGGCCCGACGACGGGGATGTCGGCGTGGCGGATCTTCGAGATCTCGGCGGCGTCGATGTCGAGGTGCACGACGGTCGCGCCGGGCGCGAACGCGGAGACCTTGCCGGTCACGCGGTCGTCGAAGCGCGCACCGACCGCGACGATCAGGTCGGCCTTGTTCAGCGCCCAGTTCGACCACTTCGGCCCGTGCATGCCGGGCCAGCCCGCGTGAAGCTCGTGCGACTCGGGGAATGCGCTCTTCGCCATCAGCGTGGTGACGACCGGCAGGCGCGCCGACTCCGCGAGCTCGAGGAGCTCGTCGGTCGCGTGCGCATTCAGGGTTCCTCCGCCGACGTAGAGGATGGGCCGCTCCGCCGCGGCAACGGCTGAAGCAGCAGCCGCGATCTGGCGTGCATGTCCGCGGCGGGGCGGTTTCCATCCCGGGAGGGAGATGCTGTCGGGGTAGGAGAAGTCGAAGTCGGCCTCCTGCACGTCGCGCGGGACGTCGACGAGCACCGGGCCGCACCGGCCCGTGCGCGCAACGTGGAAGGCGGCCTTGAGAACGTGCGGCAGCTCCTCGACGTCCTGCACGAGCCACGAGTGCTTGACGATCGGAATCGTGATGCCGGTGATGTCGCATTCCTGGAACGCGTCGGTGCCGATCAGGAACGTCCGCACCTGTCCCGTGATGCAGACGAGCGGCGTCGAGTCCATCCAGGCGTCGGCGATCGGCGTGACGAGGTTCGTCGCGCCCGGCCCGGACGTCGCGACGGCGACGCCGACGCGTCCGGAAGCCCGCGCGTAGCCCTGGGCCATGTGGCCCGGCGCCCTGCTCGTGCCGCGCGAGCACGTGGCGCACGGTGGTTCCGCGCGCCATCGCGTCGTACAGCGGCAAGAATCGCGCCGCCGGGCAGCCCGAAGACGACGTCGACACCTTCCGCCTCGAGCGAGCGAAGGATCGCGTCCGCGCCGTTCATCTTCATGCCGCACCCGCCCAGGGCTGTGAAAGCTGAAAGCCGGAGACGACGCGCGACGTGAACTCGCGCGACGTGGCACCGACGCCGTGGATCAGCAGGTCGGGCGTCTGCGGTCCGTCGACGAGCGCTGCCGACACCGCGCCGGCAAGTGTCGCGCCGGCGGTCGGAGCAGCGAGCCCGTGGTCGAGCATCATCGCGGCCGCGAGCAGCATGCTGCTCGGGTTGACGACGCCGCTGCCGGCGAGCGCGAAGCCGCCGTCGGGCGACGGGCACGAACATGCTCGGCCCGTGCTCCGCCAGCAGTCCGTGCGCCGCGACGCGAGCGGTCGCCGGTGCGGCTGCGATCTCCACCATTGCCTCGGCCCACGGAGACGCGACGAGCGCGACGTCGAAGCGGCTCGCATTGAACGCTGCCAGCGGAATCGCGAGCTTCGGCGCCAGGTGCTCGACCTGCACGTGCTCGTGGTGCGCCGCGACGGCATCCACGAGATCGCTCCACGGAGCATCGCCCACTGCAGCGATGCGCATCGCGCGCGACTCGGCGATCTGGAACGCAGCTTCGATCGTCCACTCCTCCGCGCCTTCGGCGAGCGGCGAGACGAACGCGACGTCGTCGCGTGACCCGAACCGCACGCGCGTGACCTGTGCGCGTAGGTCGAGCTCACTCATGATCTCTGCGAGCGCGGGCTCCTCGGCACCGGCGACGAGCACGGCATCGGCCGCGAGGATCGCGGCCCGCGTCAGCGCAGGCACTGCGTGACCGGCACGTGCGACGGCGACCGCGCCGAAGGTGACGTGCGTTTCGTCGATCTCCAATCCATGGAGGCGTGCGATCGCGTCGAGCGCGAGCACCGCCTCCGCCATAAGCTCCGGCGCCGTTCCGGCTCCGGTCACACATGCGACTTTTGCCGTACGGCTCATGCCGGGACCTCCAGTAGGACGTCTTCGAGCGTGACCGCGCCACCGGCGTCGGCCCGCTCCTTGAAGCGGCGGAATGCCGCGTTGAGCTTCTCACCTGAAAGTTGAACACCGCGCTCCGCGCACGCACGTGCAAACGCGTGGCGGCCGGAGTGCTTGCCGAGCGGAAGCGTCATGCGCACGCCGACGTCGCTCGGATTCATGATCTGGTACGTCCGCTCGTCCTTCAGCATCCCGTCCTGGTGGATGCCGGCCTCGTGTGCGAACGCGTTCGCGCCGACGACGGCCTTGTTCGGCTGCACGACGTAGCCCGTCCGCGCCGACGACGAGCCTCGACGCCGCCGTGATCTCGGTCGTGTTGATTCCGGTCTCGATCTCGAACTGGTCGCCGCGGACGTGCAGCGCCATCACGATCTCCTCGAGTGACGCGTTCCCGGCACGCTCACCAATTCCGTTCACGGTGCACTCGACCTGCTCGGCGCCGGCCTGGATTCCGGCGAGCGAGTTCGCCACGGCAAGACCGAGGTCGTTGTGGCAGTGCACGGAGAGCGTGACGCCGCGGATCTCCGGGCAGCGGCTGCGAACGTCGGCGAGGAAGCCGGCGTATTCCGCCGGGAGCGCGAAGCCGACCGTGTCGGGCAGGTTGATGATCGTCGCGCCCTGCTTCGATCGCCACCCGGCAGACCTGCGCGACGAACGCCGGATCGGACCGGGTCGCGTCCTCGCACGAGAACTCGACCTCGTCGACGACCGAGGCCGCGTATGCGACCGACCAGCGGGCCTTCTCCAGGACCTCGTGCGGGCTCGAGGCCGAGCTTCTTCTCCATGTGGAGCGCGCTGGTCGCGAGAAAGATGTGGATGCGCGAGCGGCCGGCGCCCGCAAGCGCCTCGGCTGCGGCGTCGAGGTCCTCCCTGCACGGACCGCGCCAGCGACGCGACGGTCGGCCGGCCGACGGCTTCGGCGACTGCGCGGACGCCTTCGAGATCGCCCGGGCGATGCCCCGGCGAAGCCGGCCTCGATCACGTCCACGCCGAGCCGCTCGAGCTGCTCGGCGATCTCCGCCTTTTCGTACGGCTGCAAGGCGATGCCCGGCGATTGCTCACCGTCGCGCAACGTCGTATCGAAGACCTGGATCCTGCGTTGGGACACGAACCACTTCCTCCTGGTGTGGGTGCGAGAAGACGCACCTCTGGCGTAATCAGGTAGGCGTCTGCGCCTGCAAAGGGCGCGTGGTCGTGTGCTCCCCCTAGAGGGGGAGAATCGCGATGATCGTGATAACGAGGGCGCACGCGAGCGCCGGCCGCAGGAGCGGCAGCGCGGAAAGGCGTGTCTGCGCGGTGGTCATCGCCCATTCACGTTGCCTGCCGCATCTCGTGCTGTCAAGAGGGCGCCGCTGGGACATGTCGTGCAAACCGGAGAAAGGCCTTGACGTAGCGGCCCCGAGGCCTCAATCTCGATATCTCGATGTCGCGCACACCGAACGCCTCGAAGTCCATTTTTGCGTTCGTCGCGCGCATTGCCATGCGCTAGTCGGCAGTTCCTCCGCCAAGCCGACTAGCCCCTATAGGCGGAACCCGCATCGTCCGTTCACGCTGCGATAACACTGTCTTGACAGCCAAAACCCGCACATATTCCGATCGCTCAGGCCTCTACGACCCGGCCTACGAGCACGATGCCTGCGGGGTGGCGTTCGTCGCGCGCCTGGACGGGCAGGCCTCCCACGAAACGGTCCGCCGGGCACTGCGAGCGCTCTCGAACCTCGAGCATCGCGGCGCATCGGGGGCCGATGCAGACTCCGGCGACGGCGCCGGAATCCTGATCCAGCTGCCCGATGCGCTGTTCCGAGCGTCGGTCGAGGGCCTTCCTCCCCCTGGCCGGTACGGCGTCGGCTCGTTCTTCCTCCCCCTCGACGAGACGCGGCGGGCCGAGCTCGAAGCACTCGTCGAAAGGACGGTCGACGACGAAGGGCAGTTGTTCCTCGGTTGGCGCGACGTCCCGGTCGCCCTCTCTCAGGCCGGGACCGTCGCCGCCGGGGTTGCGCCCTGCATCCGGCAGGCGGTCGATCGGGGCCGCCGACGACCTCGACGAGGACGCCTTCGAGCGGAAGCTCTACGTCATCCGCCGGGTCGCCGAGCTCGCGGCCGGGCCCGATCTCGTCGTGCCGAGCCTCTCCTGCGCGCACGCTCGTCTACAAGGGCATGCTGACGGCGCCGCAGCTCGAGCGCTTCTATCTCGACCTCGCGGACGAGCGGGTGGCGAGCGCCCTCGCCCTCGTCCACTCCCGCTACTCGACCAACACGTTCCCGAGCTGGGAGCTCGCCCATCCCTACCGGGTGATCGCGCACAACGGCGAGATCAACACGCTCCGCGGCAACAGCAACTGGATGCGCGCGCGAGAGTCGCAGCTCGCATCCGAGCTCTTCGGCGACGACCTCGCAGAAGGTGCTGCCGGTCATCCGTCCGGGCGGCTCCGACACGGCGACCTTCGACAACGTGCTCGAGCTGCTCGTGCTCGCCGGACGGTCGCTGCCGCACGCGCTGATGATGATGATCCCGGAGGCGCACGAAGGGCGCGACGACATGACGCCCGAGCTGCGCGGCTTCTACGCCTTCCACCAGTGCTTGATGGAGGCGTGGGACGGCCCGGCAGCGATCGCGTTCACCGACGGCCGCGTGATCGGCGCGACGCTCGACCGCAACGGCTTGCGTCCCGGGCGCTGGCACGAGACGGCCGACGGCTGGGTCGTGCTCGCGTCGGAGACGGGCGTGCTCGACGACGGCGCGGCGAACGTCGTGCGCAAGGGACGGCTGCAGCCCGGGAAGCTCTTCCTCGTCGACCTCGCGCAAGGCCGGATCGTCCCCGACGAAGAGACCAAGCACGCAGTCGCGACGCGCCGCCCGTACGCCGAGTGGGCCGAGCGCGAGCAATTGCGGCTCGCGGAGCTTCCGCCTGCTCCGGCGGTCGAGCCGCCGGTCGAGTCGCTCCGCAGCCGCCAGCTGCTGTTCGGCTACGCGCAGGAGGACATGAAGGCGATGCTGGCGCCGCTCGCGCGCAACGCGGAGGAGCCGGTCAGCTCGATGGGCAGCGACACGCCGCTCGCGGTGCTCACCGCCCGCAAGCCGCTGCTCTACTCGTACTTCAAGCAACTGTTCGCGCAGGTGACGAACCCGCCGATCGACTCGATCCGCGAGGCGGTCGTCATGAGCGTTCGCGCCAGCGTCGGCTCCGAGCGCAACCTGCTCGACGAGACACCTGAGCACGCGCGACAGCTCGTCATCGACAACCCCATCCTGCTCGACGGCGAGCTCGAGCAGCTGCGGCGCGTCGAGTCCGAGGTCTTCAAGTCGTGGACGATCGACACGACGTGGCCGGCGGCCGACGGCGCCGACGGTCTCGAGCCCGCGATCGAACGAATTTGTGCAGAGGCGAATGTCGCGCTTGCAGCCGGCGCGAACATTCTCATCCTCTCCGACAGAAGTGCCGGCCCTGGTCGCGTGCCGATTCCCTCCCTGCTTGCGACCGGGGCCGTGCACCATCATCTCGTCCGCGAAGGGACGCGCCTGCAAGCGGGCATCGTCGTCGAGTCCGGCGAACCGCGCAGCGTGCACAGCATCGCCGTCCTCGTCGGGTACGGCGCCGCCGCGGTGAATCCGTATCTGATGCTCGAGACGCTCGGCGAGCTCGTCGAGCTCGGCTGGCTGCCGCCGGAGATGACGCCCGAGCAGGCGCGGTACCGCGCGACGAAGGGCATCGCCAAGGGCTTGCTCAAGACGATGTCGAAGATGGGCATCTCGACGATCCCGTCCTACTGCGGCGCGCAGATCTTCGAGGCCGTCGGCCTCGGGCCGGAGCTGATCGAGCGGTACTTCACCGGCACCGCGTCACGGATCGGCGGGATCGGCATCCGCGAGCTCGCAGAGGAGTCGCTTGCACGGCACGGACGCGCCTATCCCGGTAGCGCCGACGCGCTGCTGCCGGTGATCGGCCTGTACGCGTGGCGCCGCGACGGCGAGCACCATCACTGGAACCCCGACACGATCTCGACGCTGCAGCACGCCGTCCGCTCCGGCTCGGCCGAGACGTACGAGGAGTACTCGCGCCTCGTCAACGAGGAGAACGCGCGCAAGGCGACGCTGCGCGGCGCCTTCGGCTTCCGCGAGGTCGAGGCAATTCCGCTCGAGGAGGTCGAGCCTGCGTCCGAGATCGTGAAGCGGTTCTCGACCGGCGCGATGTCGCTCGGCTCGATCTCGCGAGAAGCGCACGAGACGCTCGCGCAGGCGATGAACAGCATCGGCGGCCGCTCGAACACCGGCGAGGGCGGCGAGGATCCCGTCCGCTTCGGCGGACGACCGCCGCTCCGCGATCAAGCAGGTCGCCTCGGGTCGCTTCGGCGTCAACGCGCACTACCTCGCGAACGCCGACGAGCTCCAGATCAAGATGGCGCAGGGCGCGAAGCCCGGCGAGGGCGGCCAGCTGCCGGGGCACAAGGTGGACGGCTACATCGCGAGCGTGCGCATGACGACGCCCGGCGTCGGCCTGATCTCGCCGCCGCCGCACCACGACATCTATTCGATCGAGGATCTCAAGCAGCTGATCTACGACCTGCGCTGCGCGAATCCGACGGCGCGCATCTCCGTGAAGCTCGTCGCGGAGGTGGGCGTCGGCACGGTCGCCGCGGGCGTTGCCAAGGCCGGAGCCGACCACGTTCTGATCTCGGGACACGACGGCGGCACCGGCGCGGCGCCGCTCTCCTCGATCCTGCACGCCGGCATCCCGTGGGAGATCGGGCTCGCCGAGACGCAGCAGACGCTGATGCGGAACAACCTCCGCTCGCGCATCTGGGTGCAGACGGACGGGCAGCTCAAGACCGGTCGCGACGTCGTGATCGCGGCGCTCCTCGGCGCCGACGAGATGGGCTTCGCGACCGCGCCGCTGATCGCAACCGGCTGCGTGATGATGCGCGCCTGCCACTTGAACACGTGCCCGGTCGGGATCGCGACGCAGGATCCGGAGCTGCGCAAGAAGTTCGCCGGCAAGCCCGAGCACGTCGTCAACTTCTTCTTCTTCGTCGCCGAGGAGGCGCGGCGGATCATGGCGCAGCTCGGCATCGCGCGATTCGACGATCTCGTCGGCCGCGTCGACCTGCTCAACGTCGACACGGCGCTTGCGCAGTGGCGCGATCGCGGCGTCGACCTCTCGGCGATCCTGTACGACACCGGCGCCGACGGACCGCGCCGGCGCACGGAGGGGCAGCCACCCGCACTCGAAGACGCGCTCGACATCCAGCTGATCGAAGCGGCGCGCGGCGCGATCGACGGGGGAACGCCGGCAGAGGCCGAGTTCGCGATCGCCAACCGCAACCGCACGGTCGGCGGCCTGCTCTCGAACGCGGTCACGAAGGCGCACGGCGCGGCCGGTTTGCCCGCCGGGACGATTCGCTTCACGTTGCGCGGCTCTGCCGGGCAGTCCTTCGGCGCCTGGCTCGCCTCCGGCATCGAGCTCACGCTCATCGGCGACGCAAACGACTACGTCGGCAAGGGTCTCTCCGGCGGAGTGCTCTCGCTGCGACCCCCGGCAGACGCCTCGTTCGCCGCGGAGGAGAACGTGATCGCGGGCAACACGATTCTCTACGGCGCGACCGCGGGCAGAGCGTTCTTCCGCGGGCTCGTCGGAGAGCGGTTCGCGGTACGCAACTCCGGCGCGACGGCGGTCGTCGAGGGCGTCGGCGATCACGGCTGCGAGTACATGACGGGTGGCGCCGTCGTCGTGCTCGGCCGCACCGGACGCAACTTCGCAGCCGGCATGAGCGGTGGCATCGCGTACGTGCTCGACGACGACGGCACGTTCGCAGAGCGCTGCAACCGCGAGCTCGTCGGCCTCGAGCCGCTCGCGGTCGACGATGTCTCGATCGTGCGCGAGCTCGTGCAGGAGCACGAGCGACGCACCGGTTCGCTGCTCGCGAGACGCATTCTCGACGACTGGCAGCGCACGCAGCTTCGCTTCGTCAAGGTGATGCCGCACGACTATCGCGCCGCGATCGAGCGCCACCGCGACCAGCCGGTGTCCGCGGGCGGCCACGGCCTGTTCACCCGCGAGTCCGAGACCGAGGAGGCCGCGTAGCCATGGGCGAGATTGGGGCGTTCAAGAAGTTCAACCGCGCCGATCCGCCCGAGCGCATTCCGGGCGAGCGCATCGGCGACCACCGCGAGTTCGTCCGCGCGCTGCCGCTCGTTGAGCTCCGCGACCAGGGAGCGCGCTGCATGGAGTGCGGCGTGCCGTTCTGCCACCACGGCTGTCCGCTCGGGAACCTCATCCCGGACTGGAACGACCTCGTGTACCGCGACCGGTTCCGCGAGGCGATCGACCAGCTGCATCGCACGAACAACTTCCCGGAGTTCACCGGACGCCTCTGCCCCGCGCCGTGCGAAGCCGCCTGTGTGCTCGAGATCGAGGAAGGCAACGCCGTCACGATCAAGCAGATCGAGCTCGCAATCGTGGATCGGGCGTGGGAGGAGGGCTGGATCGTTGCGGAGCCGCCGGCGCCGCGTAGCGGCCGCACGGTCGCCGTCGTCGGGTCGGGACCGGCAGGTCTTGCGTGCGCGCAACAGCTGAACCGATCGGGACACACGGTGACCGTGTTCGAGCGCGACGAAGCCGGCGGAGGGCTCGTTCGCTTCGGCATTCCCGACTTCAAGATCGAAAAGCACGTCGTCGAGCGGCGCCTCGCGCAACTCGCCGAGGAGGGCATCGAGTTCCGGTTCGGCGTCGACGTCGGCAGCGACGTGGACGTCGCGGAGCTGCGCGAGAGCTTCGACGCCGTCGTCCTCGCCGTCGGCTCACGCGTGCCGCGCGACCTGCCGGTGCCCGGACGCGAGCTCGCGGGCGTGCACTTTGCGATGGAGTACCTGTACGGGCGGAACCGCGATGTCGGCGGAACGGCCAAGGCCGACATCAGCGCTCGCGACAAGCACGTGATCGTCGTCGGCGGCGGCGACACCGGAGCCGACTGCGTCGCGAGCGCGCATCGCGAGGGCGCAGCGTCGGTGACGCAGATCGAGCTGCTCGGCGAGCCGCCGGCGCGCCGATCGGACGATCTGACGCCGTGGCCGCTCTGGCCGGTGAAACTCCGAACGTCCTACGCTCTGAAGGAGGGCGGCGAGCGCAGCTTCGCGGTCTCCACCACCCATCTCTCGGGCAGCGACCGAGTCGAGCGCATCCACTGGCAGCAGAACAGCGGCACGCCGCCGTTCGAACCGGTGCCCGGCACAGATGAGTCGCATCCGGCGGATCTCGTGCTGCTCGCGATGGGTTTCGTCGGTCCCGAGCCGAAGCTGCCGGACGCGCTCGGCGTCGAGCGGGACGGGCGCGGCAACATCGCAGCCGCTGCCTACGCCGCCAGCGTGCCCGGTGTCTTCGCCGCCGGGCGACGCACGCCGCGGGCAGTCGCTCATCGTCTGGGCAATCGAAGAAGGGCGCCGGTGCGCAGAGGCGGTCGACGCATGGCTGTGCACGAACGGGCACGCCGTCGAGCCCGTCGCTGCAGGCGCACGGCGATGAAGCCCGGCCCGCGCGAAGGCTTCCGCTGGACGCGGGAGACGATCATCTACGCGTTCGAGCTGTGGCACCGGCGCTACCTGTGCTCGCCGACCGTCGCCGAGTGGCGCCGCGCGGGCAGCGACAACCCGTCTGCGACGACCGTGCGAAGCGCGTTCGGCTCGTGGAACAGCGCCGTCAAGGCGGCCGGACTCCGGCCGCGGCAACCGGGGGAAGCCCGGAAGACGGGCTCGCCGCTGGTCGGAAGCGCCGCGCCCGAGGCGGTCACGCGCTGGCCGCCGCCGCGCGTGGTGGAGCGCTTGCAATCGTGGGCGCACGAGCACGGGCGGCCGCCGACGCTCGAAGAGTGGCGCCGCGCAGGTACCCGGCATCCGTCCGCCGCGACGGTCCGCCGCCTCTTCGGCAGCTGGAACGCCGCGCTCGTCGCGGCCGGCTTCGAGATGCGTCCGCCCGGCGTCCCGGTCGAGCCTCGCAGCGTGACCCATGCGCGGTGCGAGAAGACCGGCCGCTGGACCGCACGTCCGGCTTGACGCCGCGGCCTACTTCGGCGGATTATCGGCAGACCAGGCCTGCGGCATCCCGACTCGTCGAAGGGAGACCGCATGGCTACCACCACCAGCACCGAGGTCGCGCGGGTCACGAACGTCGCGATCAACCCGGCGACCGACGCCGCCGAGCTCTATCGCTCAGCCCGCGTGGCCGGCTTTCCGGCGAATCCGAGCCTGAATCTGCGGCGTTATCCCGGCAAGACGATCGAGCACCTCACGCTTCACGCACGTCTATCTCGGCGGCGCCGCGGCGTGGGATCCCGACGACGTGCAGCAGATCGACTGGGCGTTGCCGGCGGCGATGCGCGATGCGCACCTGAACAACGTCCTCGCGCAGTACTTCCCCGACGGCAATCCGACGGCGGCCTTCGCGCCGTCACGGACTCTCGAGGCGCCGCTTCCGCAGCGCGTGTACCGGGACACGGCCGAAGGCATCGTCGCGACTCTCGATCTGTCGCGGTTCGATCTCGCGTCGACGGTCTTCTGTCTGCTGCTGCCCGCGCGGCGTCGTGCTCGTCGACGGAGTCTCGACCGGCCGCAACGGCGTCGACTCGGAACACGGACTCGGTGGCTACCACGGATCGATCCACGCAAAACGCGAGACGATCTATTACGCGGTCGCCGCCTACTCGGAGGGCACGAACGGCATCAGCGTCTTCCCCGAGGGCTGGAAGAACACGACGCGCCGTCTTCTACCACGAGCTGTGCGAGGCGAGAACCGATCCGGATGTCGAGGACGCGATCCGCGCAGGCAACTCACCGCACGCCGACGACTTCCTCGGGTGGTACTCGCCGCGCGGCGGCGAGATCGGCGACATCCCGCTCGAGGAAGCGGGCGCGAACCTGACGTCGGTGATGAAGGAGGTGAAGCTCGCGAGCGGCGGCAAGACGGTGCCCGTCCAGCTGATGTGGTCGAACGCGGTCGCGGGACCGGAGGGGCCGATCGCCCACAAGCACCCGTAGCTATTCACATCGTCTCCTTAGCGGAGGCTCCTAGCCTGAGCGCATGAACGAAGACACGAGGTTCAGCCGCCGCGACTCACTGCTCGCGGCAGGTGGCCTGATCGCCGCCGCGCTCATTCCCGAGGCAGCATCGGCCGCAGGTTCCGGGTCGGGCCCAGCGGCAGTCGCATCCGGCGCAATCTCGTGCGTCCTCACGCCGGAGTTGACGGAGGGCCCGTACTTCGTGCCGGGTGAGAAGGTACGCCGCAACATCACCGAAGGGAAGCCGGGAACTCCACTCGACCTGCGCCTGACCGTCGTCGATGCGTCGACCTGCAAGCCGATCAAGAGCGCCGTCGTCGACATCTGGCACGCGGACGCGCTCGGTGTCTACTCCGGCGCGATCGCCAACAATCCCGGGACGAACTTCATGCGCGGCGTGCAGAAGACCGACGGCGCCGGACTCGCGCGCTTCCAATCGGTCTACCCGGGCTGGTACCAGGGCCGCGCCGTCCACATCCACGTGAAGGTGCATCTCGGCGGCAGCGTCGTGCACACGGGGCAGTTCTTCTTCAAGGACACATTGACCGACGCCGTCTACAAGCAGGCGCCGTACAACGCGCGCGGGAGCCGCGACACGCGGAACGCCGCCGACTCGATCTACCGCAACGGCGGCAACCGCTCGATGCTGAAGGTGACGAAGACGGCCTCCGGATACCGGGCCGGCATCACCATGGGCGTCCACCGCGGCTGACCCGACAGGGGGATTGACGCTCCCAGAGTTCCCACCGAAAACGTGGGAATGCGCGGTCTGCGGTCGCCAGGCTCTCTGCGCCTCCATTGCCGCGGTTGCCCTCGTGCTCGCGTCGGCAGCAGGTGCCGTCTCCGCGGCCGACCCCTACGCAGCGCTGCTCGCCCCGAGCCGGCACCTGCGGCCCGGCCGCCGATCAGCTCGGCCTCGACGTGGCGACCGCCCAGGCCGCCATGCAGTGCCTCACGAACTACGCGCGAGCACAGCAGGGACTCTCGCCGTTGCAGCTCAACGCGACTCTGAACGCGGCCGGGCAGGCGAAGCTCAAGAGCAACATCAGCTGCGCCGAGTTCAGCCATACGCCCTGCGGACAGCCGTTCGACACGGTGTTCTCGAGCTACGTCCAGGGCGCGACGAGCTACCAGATCGGTGAGAACATCGCGTGGGGCACCGGAAGCTACGGAACGCCACGCCAGGCGATGAACGGCTGGGTGCACTCGGCCGGCCACCGCGAGAACATTCTCACCGCCGCCTACGCCGAGCTCGGGATCGGCTACCTGCCCGGCCAGACCTTTCAGGGCTACGACGGAGCGACGCTTTGGTCGCAGGAGTTCGGCCTGCGCACGCCGTCGGTGGGCGCGGCCCCGACGCCGAAGCCGGCATTGAAGGCAAAGCCCAGGAAGCGGTCCTCGCACTTGCACCGTTCCAGCGCCCGCGCGTAGCCGCTGCTGTCCGCTCGCACAGGCACGACTACGGTACGTGGAAGGCGTAACGCGCGAACAGATGCTCGCCCGACCGCCGCAGCGACAGCAAGCGTGGCGCAACGCGCGTTTGCGGTAGCAGCTCGACACCTTCGACGAGACCGAACCGCCGTCCGGACGCCCGGCCGGCCAGCACCGGCGACACGGTGAGGAAGAGCTCGTCGACGAGGCCGGCGGCGACCAACTCGCCGAACGTCGTCGGTCCCGCCTCTGCGAGCACGAGCGAATGTCCCTGCCCACGCAGCAGCTCGACCGCAGCGCGCAGGTCGACCAAGTCGCCGTCGGTGACGGCGACGACGTTCGGAACGAGACCGTCGAGCCTGGCCGCGCCGCGCACGGTTGTGAGCACGACCGCATCCGCGAGAACCGGGTGTGTTACGTCGAGCGACGCACCCGTCGTCACCACCGCGACGGCGGGATGCTCGGGCTTGCCGAGTCGCTTCCGCAGCTCCGCAAACGCCTCCTTGGCGGCCGGGTACACGCCTGCGGGACGCCAGCGGCCTTTTGGTGACGCGCGCAAGGTTCCCGCGCCGATCA
The DNA here is from genome assembly GCA_963707525.1 of uncultured Actinomycetes bacterium. Classification (GTDB taxonomy): domain Bacteria; phylum Actinomycetota; class Thermoleophilia; order Gaiellales; family Gaiellaceae; genus Palsa-739. The sequence goes on from CAVPQJ010000004.1 coordinate 93,347, forward strand.
ACACGACATCCGCGAACGCGCGCAACAGCCCCATGAGGAACTTGTCGTCCTCGCTGTCGTCGGCGACGAGTGCGTTCGACCGCTCGAGGTCCGGAATCGCGACGACCCCGTCGAGCGTCTCGACGAAGTTCGCGTAGACGCACTGCTCGCGAAAGCCGAGCTCCCCGGCATAGAACGCGCGTAGCTCGTCCGGCAGCTCTTGCTGGGGAAGCCCGTCGCGCTCCCAGAGGAGCTCGAAGCTCACCGGCTTCGGTGAGCGCGCACCTCGTCGAGGAACTCGCGTCGCAGGTCGGCGTCCTCGTCGTACAGCCCGCGCCAGAACGTCGTGACCGTGTGCGAGCCCTCTTCCTCTACGCCACGCATCTGTGTGCAGAGGTGGACGGCCTCGATGTGCACGGCGACGCCGCGAGGCTCTACGAGGTCGACGAGCTTGTCCGCGATCTGCTCTCCAAGCCGCTCTTGCACGGTGAACCGACGGGCATAGAGCCGGACGAGTCGCGTCAACTTCGAGATGCCGAGGATCTCGCCGTCTGCGATGTACGCGACGTGCACCGCGCCGTGGAACGGCAGCGCGTGATGCTCGCAGAGCGAGAAGAACGCGATCGGACCCTCGATGATCTGACTGTGCAGCCCATCGACGCCGCGGGGACGCTCGGACGGAAAGGCGGTGCGCAGCTTCGCGTCGCCGTCGTAGCCGGCCGTTGCCTCGAACATCGCGCGGAGAAAACGCCGTGGCGTCTCACGCGTGCCGGGTGTCTCGAGATCCATGCCGAATGCGGCGAGAATCTCGGCGACGTTTCGCTCGTGGCGCGCCCACTCCTCCGGCGTGATCGTGCGTTCGTCGTCCGGCTCGCTTCGCGCCGGCAGCTCAACAATGCTCAAGCGAAACCTCCTTCGATGGAGTCAGCAGACAACAGGCCGGCGACGAACACGAGCTGCGCCAGCAGGATCCAGACGTAGACGAGCGGACTGCCGACTGCGATGCAGATGCCAAACGCCGCAAGCTGCGAAGACATTCCGAGCTGGGCGAGCGCGCCGACGGCGAACGGATCGCTGCCGTCCGCGCAGGAACCGCTCCGCCAGCCGGTCCTGCCAGCCGTAGACGAGCCCATAGACGCGCCCCAGCAACGAGGTATCCCAGGCAGCGGGCGCACCACGCGCCAGACGCTCGACGTTGAAGTTGACGCTCAACACCGCAGTCAGCGCGACGAAGCCAAGTGCCGCAACGAACGGCCTGCCCGTGTACCACCCGAGTCCAGCGAACAGCGCCGCGTCGACCAGGAAGTCGCATTCGGAGTCGAGGTAGCGGCCGAACTCGGTGATGCGACCAGTCAGCCGCGCGAGCTGGCCGTCCGCGTTGTCGAACACTGTCTTCGCCTGCACGAGCAGGGCCGCAACGACAAGATGCCCGCGCGCAAGCTCGACCGCGCCGGCGACGCCGAACGCAGCGGATGCGAGCACCACTGCGGGCGGAGGTACGCGTAACGGCGCGAGCGCGAGCACGACGAGATGCGCAAGCGGACGGAAGACGACCTCGCACAACGTCTCCTGCCGCAGCCTCGCCTTCCGCGAACGGGCGAGCTTAGACAAGCGCTCCTTCACCGACCGGCTCGCCTGCGCGAATCAGCTCGCGGGCCGCATCGACCTTGTCCCACACGTTCCAGAGGAGGAAGCCGCGCGGCCGGCCCGCATCGTCGACGTAGGCGATCGTGCCCTTGCGGTTCGGCTCTTCCCAGGTCTCGACCGTGGCAAGTCGCGAGTCGACCTCGCCGACAGCCTCGTAGCCAAGGTCGAAGAGGTCGGAGTAGAAGAGCGGCAAGTGGTCGTACGGCCTGGTTCGCGCCGGCCATGTTGGCGCCGACGAACCGGCCGTGCGTGTTCGCATGATCCTCGTGCTCGACGCGGAACTGGCCGCCGAGAACGAGGTTCGGATAGTTCGCGACGTCGCCGGCGGCGAACACGTCGTCGCGGCCGTCGACGCGTCCGTATCTTGTCGACGACGATGCCGTTGTCGACCGGAAGGCCCGCCGTCTCGGCGAGCTCCACATTCGGAACGATGCCGAGTCCGGCGATGACGGCGTCCGCCTCGAGCGTTCGGCCGGATCCGGTGTGCACCGTGGTGCCTTCCACCGAGGCGACCGTCTCCTCGCTCAGCATCTCGACGCCCTTCTCGCGGAAGTACTCGGCCACGAACCGGGCAAGCCCGTCGGGAAGCACACGCGACGTGACGCCCGCTTCGGGAAAGACCATCGTGACCTTGGCGCCCGCGCTCGTCAGCGACGCCGCGAGCTCCGAGCCGATGAAGCCGGCGCCGATGACGACGACGTTCGCGCCTCCCTCGGTGATCTGCTTGAGCTTCCGGAAGTCGTCGAGCGTGCGGTAGTAGATGACCTGGTCGTCGGCGCCGCCGAGACGCCGCGGCGTACCGCCGGTCGCGAGCAGGATCTTCTCGTAGCGATAGTCCTCGCCCTGGTCGTCGGTTGCGCGCCGGGCCGCGAGGTCGAGGGCGACGATCCGACGCCCGAGGATCGGAGCTCGGCGCCGGCGTCCGCCGTGTTCTTCCAGATCTTCGCCTCGTCGCCGCCGCTCCAGAGGCCTTTCGTCAGCGGCGGACGCTTGTACGGCGGGTGCGGTTCGGCTCCGACCAGCACGATCGAGCCATCCACGTCATGCTCCCGTATTCCCTTGACGGCGGCGTCGGCAGTCATGCCTCCACCGACGATCAAATATTTCGTGTCCATATGGGCCGATCCTAGTGAGAAGGGATACTTCGTACTACTATGCAACTCCCCGACGGTTGGATTGATTCCCAGGACGCGCTCGAGAGGACCTTCGAGCTGCCGTCCTTCCCCGAGGCGATCGCATTCGTGGGCCGGGTGGCAGAGGCCGCGGAAGAGGCCAACCACCATCCGGACATCACGATCTCGTACAAAAAGGTAACGCTCCGCTGGACGACCCATTCCGCCGGCGGCATCTCGGACCTCGACTACGAGCTCGCGAGCCGAACGAATGAGCTCGTCGAGCCGTAATCGCGCCGAGTCGAGAAGGGACGAGCTGCTCGCCGCCGCCGTTCGCGTCTTCGCGCGCAAGGGGTACCACACGTGCCGCGTCTCCGACATCGCCGACGAGGCCGGTGCGTCACATGGGCTCGTCTACCACTACTTCTCCTCGAAGGACGAGGTGCTGGAGACGATCTTCCGCGAGAACTGGGGACCGATCGCCGTCGCAATCAAGGGGATCGCGGCGACCGACGACACGGCCGCCGAGCAGTTGCGCAAGGTCGTTGCGCTCGTCTTGCACGCGTGGCGGCGCGACCCGGAGACCGTTCGCGTGCTCGTGCGCGAGATCTCGCGAAGCCCGGTGCTGCAGGAGCGCATCGGGGAGTTTCAGCAGGCGTTCGACGCGTTGGAGCAGCGTGATCGTCCGCGGGCAGGAGCGCGGCGAGTTCGACGCCGAGCTCGACCCCCGCTTCGCGACGTACGCCGTGTGGGGAACGCTCGACGAGATCCTCACCGGATGGGTGCTCGGCCGCCTGCCGGCCGAGCCGGACGACGTCGACCGCGCCGAGGCGACGGTCAGCCCGATGCTGCGCCGCGCCCTCGGCGGCTGACGAACACGGCATCGAGCGCGGAGCGCAACCCGACAGCGACCGCGCCCATCAGGACCGCGCCGTCGCCGAGGCTCGAGATCTCGACTCGCGGCGGATACGGGAGCCACTTCGCGAGCAGCGGGCGTACATCCGCCAGCAGCTCGGCGTTCGCCCCGATGCCGCCTCCGAGCACGACGAGCCCGACGTCGGTGACAGCGGCGATCGGCGCAATGTGCAGCGCGATCCGCCGAGCCTCCTCTTTCACGACGTCGCGCGCGAGCGTGTCCCCCGCGCGCGCGGCGGCGAAGATCGACCGCGCGTCGTACGGCGACGACAGCCGCGTCGGCGCTCCGACCGCGAGCCGCTGCGCAAAGGCCGAAAGCGCAGCGGCGCACGGATCGATCTCCTGCTCGAGGCCGACGGCAACGTAGTCGAGCTCTCCGGCCGCGCCGTGATGGCCTCGCTGCAACTCGCCGCGCAGCACGAGCCCGGCGCCGAGTCCCGTTCCGACCGAGAGGAACATGAAGTCGTCGACGCCCTGAGCGACACCGAGCCGCCGTTCGCCGAGCGCGGCGAGATTGACGTCGTTCTCGAGCGTCACGCGCTCGCCCAGGCGCTCCGCCAGATCTGCGGCGTAGCGCCTCCCGTCCAACCCGGGCACGTTCGTCGCAAGCCCGACGGCGCCGGTGTCCTGTTCGACGACGCCCGGGAATGCCGACGACGGTCTCGTCGATCAGCTCGGGCGACAAGCCGGCCGTGCGGACAAGCGCGTCGCGCAGCTCGACGATCGCATCGAGCGCACGCTCGGCGTCGACGCCGCCGTGCTCGACGTCCTGCCGGGCGCGGATCGTGCCGGTGAGGTCACTGAGGGCCCCGCGCAGGAAGCGCGCGCCAAGGTCGATCCCGAGGATGAGCGCGGCCTCCGCGACCGGCTCGAAGTAGACGGCGCCGTACGAAGGGCCTGCCGGGCCGGCCGCGCGCCTCCCGCACGAGCCCGACGCCGAGCAGGGCCTGGAGCGCGAGCGACACCGTGGGCTTCGAGATCCCCGCCCGCCGCGCGATCTCGGCGCGGGAGATCGGAGCGCCGCTCCGGATCGTGTCGAGGACCGTTTCCTCGTTCAGGCGCTTCAGGAGCGGGTGGAGTGGCCATGCGTCCATTCTCGTCAAGAACGCTTACGGATTCAAGGGAATTATCGCGTGGTTGACAGCCGCAGCGGGCAGGCGTAGGGTCGCCTCGTAAAGGTGTCTAACACACACTGCAGACGGAGGAGGCTGGGATGAAACGCGTGATCAGCGCAGCCGCGCTCCTTGCTCTCGTGGGCCTGACCGCCGCGACCGTTGCCGGCGGAGCGCGCCACGCGTCCCCGACGAAGCTCACGGTCTGGGTCGGTTGGAGCGCAGGGAAGGAGCTCATCACCTTCAAGAAGGTGGCGGCGGAGTACGACAAGGCGCACCCCGACGTGACGCTCGACGTCGTGGGCGGCATCGTCGACCAGAAGATCGTCGCGGCGATCCGGGCCGGCCAGGCGCCCGACGTCGTCAGCTCGTTCAACTCCTACGACGTCGGCATCTACTGCGGCACGAAGGCGTGGCTCGACCTGAAGCCGTACATGGACAAGTCGCACATCAGCACGTCGATCTTCCCGCCGGCGACGCTGTACTACACGCAGTACGCCGGAACCCGTTGTGCGTTGCCGCTGCTCGCGGACACGTACGGGCTCTACTACAACAAGGCGCTCTTCGCGAAGGCCGGTATCAAGTCGCCGCCGAAGACGATCTCCGAGCTGACCGCCGACGCGAAGAAGCTGACGGTGCGGAACAAGGACGGCTCGTTGAAGGTCGTCGGTCTCGACCCGTTCATCGGCTTCTACGAGAACGTGCCCGAGCGGTGGGTCGCGGCGTTCGGCGGCAAGTACATCGACGCGAAGGGCAACGCGATCCTCTCCAAGCAGGCTGCGTGGCAGAAGATGCTGAAGTGGCAGAAGAGCCTCGTCGACTGGTACGGCTACAACAACCTCGTGAAGTTCCAGGCGGGCCTCGGTGACGAGTTCTCGCCGTCGAACGCATTCGAGAAGGGCAAGCTCGCGATGAACCTCGACGGCGAGTGGCGCGTCGCCTTCATCGCGAACGAGACGCCGAGCCTGAAGTACGGGACGGCGCCGCTGCCGGTCGACGATGCGCATCCGGAGCTCTACGGCTCCGGCTACATCAACGGCACGATCATCGGCATCCCGAAGAACGGTCACCACCCCGACCAGGCGTGGGATCTCGTCAAGTACCTGACGACGAATGTGCACGCGCTCGCGGAGCTCTCGAACGGGTTGCGCAACGTGCCGTCGACGACCGCGTCGACGCATTCGAAGGAGCTCATCCCCGACGCGCACTTCGCGCCGTTCCTGAAGATCTTCGCGAACCCGAAGTCGGGAACGTCGCCGATCATGGCGTCCGGCGCCTCGTTCACGAACCTCGTCCAGACGTTCGTGACGAAGTGGCAGGCCGGCAAGGTGAAGGACCTCCCGGCCGGGCTCAAGGACCTCGACAAGCAGCTCGACGCGCAGGTCAAGCAGGCCAAGGGAGGAGGCGGAGTCCCGTAGCCGCAGCGGCGGCCGCGGTTCCGTCGGCGGAGCGCCGACGGGCCAGGAAGCGGGCGGAGTGGAGGCGGCGGCGCCTCGTGCTCCTGCTCATGAGCCCCTGGCTCGTCGGCTTCTCCGTCTTCTTCGGGTACCCGCTCGTGATGAGCGTGTACCTGTCGCTGAACCACTACGACCTGCTGTCGCCGCCGCGCTGGGTCGGGCTCGCGAACTACCGCTACCTCTTCGGCACGGACGCGCAGGTCTGGCCGGCGGTGCGGAACACGCTCTGGATGATCGCGGTGCTCGTGCCGCTGCAGGTCGTGTTCGCGCTCGGCATCGCGCTGATGCTCGCGCGCGCACGGCGCGGCGTCGGCATCTTCCGGACGATCTTCTACCTGCCTGCGCTCGCTCCGCCCGTCGCCGCGACGCTCGGCTTCGTCTACATCCTCAACCCGGCCACCGGCCCGGTGAACACGATCCTCGGCCACCTCGGCATCAACGGGCCGCTCTGGTTCCAGGATCCGCCTGGGCGAAGCCGTCGCTCGTCATGCTCGGGCTCTGGGGCGTCGGCAACACGATGGTGATCTTCCTCGCCGCCGTGCTCGACGTGCCCGCGCATCTGTACGAATCGGCCGAGCTCGACGGCGCCGGCTGGTTCCAGCGGCTGCGCTGGGTGACGCTGCCCACGATCAGCCCGGTGATTCTCTTCGCCGTGATCCTCGGCGTGATCCAGGGTCTGCAGTACTTCACGCAGGCCTACGTCGCGGCGAACATCGCCTCGGGTCAGGCGTCGCAGGCGGCCGACGTGACGGCGTCGAGCCTCGGGTATCCGTTGGACTCGACGCTCTTCTATCCGGTGCTGCTCTACCAGCACGGCTTCAGCGACTTCCAGATGGGCTACGCGTCCGCGATGGCGGTGCTGCTCCTCGTCGTCTCGTTCGCGGTGACGCTCGTGATCGTCGTCAACTCACGCCGATGGGTGCATCACGCTGCGGGAGCGCTGAAGTGAGCGCTGCGGAAGTCACCGCACCGTTCGTTCGCCGAAAGCTGCCGCCGAGCGTCCGGCGCAAGCGGTTCCTCGTCGCCGTGGCGAATCACAGCCTGCTGATCGCAGCGTCGATCGCCTTCATCGCGCCGTTCGTGTTCATCACGCTCACCGCGCTGATGACGAACAACCAGGCTCTCTCGCCGCGGCTCTGGCCCCATCCATTCGCGTGGCACAACTTCGTCGACGTCTTCACGACGGCGCCGATCTGGCGCTGGGCGCTCAACACGCTCGAGTACTCGGGGCTCGCGCACGCTCGGCCTGCTGCTCTCGAGCGTGCCCGTCGCGTATGCGCTCGCACGTCTTCGCTGGCGAGGACGCAACGTCGCGTTCATGATCGTGCTGATCGCGCTGATGCTGCCGCCGCAGGTGTCGGTCGTGCCGCTGTACGTGATGTGGGCGAAGCTGCATCTCGTCGGCACGCTCTGGCCGGTGATCATCCCGAACTGGTTCGGCGACGCGTTCTCGATCTTTCTGTTGCGTCAGTTCTTCATGACGATCCCCGAGGAGTACCTCGACGCCGCGCGCGTCGACGGTCTCGGCGAGCTGCGCGTCCTCAGCACGGTCGTCGTGCGCCTGGCCAAGCCGGCGATTGCCGCCGTCGCGCTCTTCTCGTTCCTCTACACGTTCAACGACTTCTTCCTGCCGCTGCTCTACACCGGCGAGAACCCGCACCACTGGGTGCTGCAGATCGGGCTCTCCGAGTTCCGCTCGCTGCACCAGGTGCAGTGGAACCTGACCATGGCTGCGACGCTGCTCGTCATGGCGCCGGTGATCGTGCTGTTCTTCCTCGCGCAGAAGGCCTTCGTCGAAGGCGTGACGCTGACGGGGGTGAAGGGATGAAGTTGACGGTGATCGGCGCCGGCTCGACGTACACGCCCGAGCTCGTGTCGCACCTCTCGCAGCTCGACGTCGACGAGGTCGCGCTGCACGACATCGATGCCGAGCGGCTCGAGGTCGTCGGCGGACTCGCGCGGCGCATGCTCGATCGCGCGGGCTATGGCGGTGACTCTTCTGCAAACCGGCGACCTCGACGCAGCGATCGACGGCGCGTCCTTCGTCCTCTTCCAGATCCGGGTCGGCGGCCAGTCAGCGCGTCTGCATGACGAGACGGTGCCGCTTCGCTGCGGCTGCATCGGTCAGGAGACGACAGGCGCAGGCGGTTTCGCAAAGGCGATGCGGACCGTGCCTGTGATCCTCGAGCTGGCGGAACGGGTGGCCGACCGCGCCGCGCCGGACGCATGGATCGTCGACTTCACGAACCCGGTGGGGATCGTGACTCGCGCGCTGCTCGACGCCGGCCACCGCGCTGTCGGGCTGTGCAACGTCGCGATCACCTTCCAGCGACTGTGCGCCCGGCTGCTCGACGTCGAGCCGGAACGCGTGCTCGTCGACCAGGTCGGGCTGAACCACCTGACGTGGATTCGAGCGGTGCGGCTCGACGGACGCGACGTGCTCCCCGAGCTCCTGGCAGGGCACGGCGATGCGCTGGCCGAGGAGATCGAGCTCCCGCGCAGCGTGCTCGACGACCTCGGCGCGATTCCGTCCTATTACTTGCACTACTTCTACGCGCACGATCGCGTCCTCGCGGAGCAGCTGGTCGGAGTCCCTCGCGCGCAGACCGTGGCGGAGATCGAGCGGGAGCTTCTGCAGATGTACCGCGATCCGAGCCTGACGGAGAAGCCGGCGCTGCTGGAGCAGCGCGGAGGCGCCTTCTACAGCGAGGCCGCGGTCGGGCTCGTTCGCTCGCTGGCATCGAGTGACGGCGCCGTACACGTCGTGGACACGCGAAACGGCGGGACGCTCGCCGGCCTCGCAGACGACGACGTCGTCGAGGTGCCGGCGCGCGTGACGAGGACAGGTCCGGAGCCGCTCGAGCAGGAGCCGCTGGCGCCCGAGCTCCTCGGGCTCGTGCAGCACGTCGCGGCCTACGAGCGGCTGACCGCCGGCGCGGCGGTCACGCGAGATGCCGTTGCTGCGCGGAAGGCACTCCTCGCGCATCCGCTGATCGGACAGATCGAGATGGTGGACGCACTCGTCGACTCGCTCGTCGCGGAGGCGGTCCGGTGAGCTCGCTGCTGCTCGCCGTCGACGGCGGCAACGCGAAGACGGATCTCGTCCTTGCCGATCACGAAGGTCGTCTCCTCTCGCTCGTGCGCGGCCCCGGCAGCTCGCCGCACGAACACGGCATCGAAGGAGCGCTCGATCGGATCGAGGCGCTCGTGATCGAGGCCGGCGCCGAAGGCCCCGTCGCATACGCCGAGCTGCTGCTCGCCGGCGTCGACTTCCCGTCGGAGGTGCGCGACGTGCAGGCGCGCGCGCAGGAACGCGGATGGGCCGACCGCGTCGAGGTCGCGAACGACACGTTCGCAGTGCTCCGCACCGGCACGGACCGCGGCTGGGGCGTCGCCGTCGTCTGCGGCGCCGGCATCAACTGCCTCGGCCTTGCACCCGATGGACGCGAGACACGCTTTCCCGCGCTCGGCGACATCAGCGGCGACTGGGGCGGCGGCCAGGACGTCGGCGCCACCGCCGTGTGGGCGGCGGCGCGCAGTGAGGACGGGCGCGGTCCGCGAACGCCGCTCGAGCAGCTCGTGCCGGCGCACTTCGGGCTCGTCGACTCCACTCGAGCTCGCCGAAGCGGTGCACACCGGCGCGATCTCGCGGCGTCGCTTCATCGAGCTCGCGCCTCTCGTGTTCGCCGAGGCCGGAGCATGATCCCGTCGCAGCGGGCATCGTCGCCCGGCTCGCCGATGAGGTCGTTGCGCTCGTGCGCGTCTCGCTCGAGCGCATCGGGCCGGTGGAGGAGCCCGCCGACGTCGTCCTCGGCGGCGGCCTGATGCAGGCGCGCAACCCGCGACTGCTTGCTGCGATCGCAGGAGGGCTCGCCGAGCTCGGCGTGCCGCATACGCTCAGCGTCGTGGATGCGCCGCCGGTTGTCGGTGCGGCTCTCCGCGCGCTGGACGCACTCGGTGCAACGCCCGCGGCCCACGCGCGGCTGCGGAGCGACGACCGACTCGCGGAGGTGTCGAATGGCTGAAGTCCGCTACGACCACGCATCGCGGATCTACCCCGGAACCGACACTGCCGGCGGTCGACGCGCTTCAGCTCGACGTCGCGGACGGCGAGTTCATGGTGCTTGTCGGGCCGTCCGGCTCCGGCAAGACGACGGCCCTGCGGATGCTCGCCGGTCTCGAAGAGGTCGACGCCGGCGCGATCTACATCGGCGACCGAGACGTCACCGACGCGGCGCCGAAGGATCGGGACGTCGCGATGGTCTTCCAGAACTACGCGCTCTATCCGTACCTCACCGTCGAGGCAAACATCGGCTTCCCGCTCAAGGTGGCGCGCGTCAAGAAGTCCGTCCGCGATGCGCGAGTCCGCGAGGTCGCGACGCTGCTTGGCCTCGAGGAGTATCTGCACCGCAAACCGGGCCAGCTCTCCGGGGGCCAGCGGCAGCGGGTGGCGATGGGGCGCGCGATCGTCCGGCTGCCGAAGGTGTTCCTGATGGACGAGCCGCTCTCGAACCTCGACGCGAAGCTGCGCGTGCAGATGCGAGCCGACATCGCCTCGCTGCAAGCCGACTTCGGGATCACGACCGTCTACGTCACGCACGATCAGTCCGAGGCCATGACGCTCGGCCACCGCGTCGCCGTTCTGAAGGACGGACTCCTGCAGCAATGCGACGCGCCCCGCGTGCTCTACGAGCGGCCGGCGAACACGTTCGTCGCCGGCTTCATCGGCTCGCCGTCGATGAACCTGCTCACGGTCCCGCTCGGATCGAACGGCGCGGTGTCGCTCGGCGGCGTGCCGGTCACGCTGCCCGAGGCCGTCCGCACGGCCTGCGCGGCAGGCGGCTGGAGCGAGCTCGTCATCGGCGTCCGCCCGGAGTCGCTCGAGCTCGCGGCGGACGGGATCGCGGCCGAGGTGCAGGTCGTCGAGGAAGTCGGCGCCGATGCGTTTCTCTTCTGCTCGGCCGAGCTCGACGGCGGAGGAAACGAGGCTCGTTGCCCGCGCACCCGCCAAGCGTGCGCCGGCGCGAGGCGAGCGAGTCACGCTCCGCCCGGTGGCGGACGAGGCGCACCTCTTCGACCCGGTCAGCGGGTCGCGGCTCGGTTAGCGACTACTCGTTGTCGTGGTCGCGCTCGCAGAACTCCGGGCAGGTGCACTCGGCGAGCTCGGCCGTGCAGGCCGTCTCGCTCGGGGCTGCCGGGGCTGCTGCGGGCTCGGCGGGGCTGAGTTCCATCAGATCCATTCTCGGATCCTAAATCAAGATCTGGTGCGCATCAAGAGCTTCGTGGCCGCGATCTCGGATCCAGCTCTGTTTGCAAGGCGGTAGTCAGACCCCCCGAAAGGGTGACAGACGCTGTCCGCAGCCCATGGTCAAATGAGCACTCCTAACGACATTCGGCCGCTCGGTGAGCGGCCGCTCTCTGCCGAAGGGTGCTCCCATGTTGCGAAGCCGCCTCCTCATATCCGTGCTGTTCGTGGCGTTTTCGCTCGGGGTCGCTCTCCTGAAGCCGCTTTCGAGCCGCGCCGACGACGGCAACCAACCGACCCCGCCCGATCCGACCCCATCTACGAATACGTTGCCCATCGTCCCTCCCTTCCCGGCCGTGAAAACCAGGATCAAGGCAAAGCGCAAGGCGACCAGGACGACTCAGTCCCACCTCGCCTTCGGAATGCGGGTCGTTGACTACGCGAAGCGCTTCCGCGGCGTGCGGTACGTCTACGGAGGCAGCTCGCCCCGCTCCGGCTTCGACTGCTCCGGCTTCGTTCGCTTCGTCTACGGACACTTCGGCGTCTCCCTCGCCCACTCGAGCTACGCGCAGTTCGGCCTCGGCCGCCGCGTCGGCCGGGCATCGCTCCGGCCCGGCGACCTCGTCTTCTTCGACGGTCTCGGTCACGTCGGCATCTACATCGGCAACGGCCGTTTCATCCACGCACCGCACTCGGGCACCCGTGTCCGCATCCAGACGCTCGGCGGTTGGTACAGCTCACGCTTCGACGGCGCCCGCCGGCTTCGCACGACGTAACTGCGAGACTTGAGCCGTGGCGACGACCGCCTCGGCCGTTGGACTGACGCAGCAGGAAGCCGAGCGCAAGCTCGCCGCGAGGCCGCCTGCAAACGACGCGTCGAGCCGCTCGTACAAGAGCATCGTCGTCTCGAACGTCTTCACGGTCTTCAACCTGATCCTGCTCGCAGCCGGCGTCCTCACGCTGTCGTTCGGCGATGCGCAGGACGCGATCTTTCTCGCGATCCTGGTCGCGAACGCCGGGATCGGAATCGGGCAGGAAGCGCGCGCGAAGCGAACACTCGACCGCCTCGCCGCGCTGGTCGCACCGACCGCGAGCGTGCTGCGCGACGGTGAGCCACATCGAGTCGATGTCGACGAAGTGGTCGAAGGCGACGTCGTGCTCCTCGACGCGGGCGACCAGGTGGTTGCTGACGGAACGCTGCAGCGCAGTGACGGGCTCGCGCTCGACGAGTCGATCCTGACCGGTGAATCGGAGCCGGTGTCGAAGGATGCGGGCGAAGAAGTGCAATCCGGCTCCTTCGCCGTCGAGGGCGCCGGCGCCTATCTGGTGACTGCCGTCGGGGAGAAGAGTCACGCCACGCGCGTCGCGGGGAAGGCCCGCGAGTTCCGGCATCCGCGCTCACCCCTCGAACGTTCGATCAACCGGCTCCTGTTCGTGCTCGTCGGCGTGCTCGTGCCGCTCGGAGTCGCGCTCGGCTGGGTGCTGTACCGAAGACACACCTCATTGCACAACGCGGTGCCGACAACCGTTGCCGCCGTCGTGACGCTCGTGCCAGAGGGACTGATCCTCCTGACGAGCGTGACCTTCGCCGTTGCCGGAATCCGCATGGCACGTCGGGGCGCGCTCTCGCAGCAGCTGAACGCGATCGAGTTACTCGCCTCCGTCGACACGATCTGTCTCGACAAGACGGGAACGCTGACCGACGCGCACTTGCAGATTGAGGCGCTCATGCCGGCTACGGGCGTCGACGAGGGCGAGCTCGCACACGAGCTCGGGCGCTATGCGGCCAGCGCGCGTTCGCGGAACAGCACACTCGCAGCGATCGACGAACATTGCGGCGGCGTCGAGGAGGAGCCGCGTTTCAGCGTGCCGTTCTCCTCGAGGCGACGGTGGAGCGCGCAGCAGTTCGGCACGACGACGTACGTGCTCGGCGCGCCGGAGCTGTTTCCGCCGGGAGAGCTGCAGACGATCGCCGAACACCAGGCACGCGCAGGCCGGCGCGTCGTAGCGTTTGGCGTCGCTCGAGGCAGCGTCGACGCCAATGAGACCCCGGTAATCGACGAACCGCTCGGGCTCGTCGTGCTGGGGGAGCGTCTGCGCACTGACGCGCGCGAGACGGTCGAGTTCCTCCAGTCGCAGGGCGTGCGGGTGTTCGTCATCTCGGGCGACCGGCCGGAGACGGTCGCGGCTGTCGCCGCCGATGTCGGGATCGAAGGGCCTGCGCTCGACGGACGTGATTTGCCGCGGGACCCTGCCGGCCTCCGTCGCCTGCTCGAGGACCACGCCGTAATCGGACGCATCTCGCCGGAAGACAAGAGGCGCGTCGTCGAGGCGCTCGCGGCCGACGGCAGCTCCGTCGCGATGGTCGGCGACGGCGTGAACGACGTGCCGGCCCTGAAGGCGGCGGGTCTCGCAATTGCGCCGGGCAACGGGTCGCAGATGGCGCGAGCCGTGGCGGATCTCGTGCTCGTCCGCGGCGACTTCTCGAGCGTGCCCGCCCTCGTCGCCGAAGGACGCAAGGTGCTGCGCAACCTCCAGCGCGTCGCGAAGCTCTTCGTCACGAAGTCCGCTTTCGCCTTTTTCCTCGTTGTCTCGATCGGTCTCACGCCACAGCCGTATCCGCTCCTACCGCGCCATCTCACGCTCGCGGCGGGGCTGACGATCGGCATCCCGGCGTTCTTCCTCGCGCTGGGGCCGAGCGAAGGCCGCTTCCGCTCGGAGCGGTTCCTGTTCGAGGTGGGACGCTTCGCCGTTCCGGCCGGCACGGCAGCCGGGCTCGGCGTCCTCGCGAGCTTCGTGTTCGCGCGCAACGTCGGCCGCTTGCCGCTCGAAGAAGCGCGGACGATCGCGACGACGGTTCTCGTGCTCGTCGGCCTCTACCTGATCCTCGCGCTGGAAGCGACGAGCCGGCGACGGGCCACGGCCGTGGGGGCGCTCACCGGGGCGATGCTGCTGCTCTACGCGATCGTGCTTGCGCTCCCCGGTACGCGGCACTTCTTCGCGCTGACAGTTCCCGGTCCAGGCGGAATCTTCCTCGCGCTCGCAGGTGCCGCGCTCGCGGTCGGGGGCCTGTGGCTTACCGACGACCGGTTCGTGCCGGGGGCGCTTCGCGCGTAGGAGGGTCTGACGCAACAGTGGCTGTGTCGCACGGCCGCGCTGGACGCCGCGCTGCGGCGTCCTCGGTCGCCCCGCTAGTACCACTAGCGGGGCTCTCTGCGTCCTTGCATCGCGACGCCCATCGCACCCGTGCAACGAGCACCGTTACGTCAGACCCTCCTCGCTCTGTAGGCCTTCGTCTTCGTGCGGTTGCCGCATACCGCCATCTGACACCACACCGCCGACTGGTTCCGCGATCGGTCGTAGAAGACCCAGTGGCACACGTCGCGCCGGCACGCCTTCAGGCGCGACCAGGTTCCGTCCGCCATTGCGGTGTAGACGATGCCGACGAGATCAGCAAGCGCCCCATCGACGTTGCGTCGCGCCGGCTCGAGAACGCCATCTCTGCCGTCGATGCGCACGACGAGTTCTGCTTCGAGCACCGAGTCGTCGGCGCCGTCGTTGTTCGCAAGCGCCAGCCCACGGAGCGCTTCACGCAGGTCGAGCGCGCGCTCGAGATCCGTTTCGGTGACGCGAGCTCCATGGTCGAGCAGGCCAAGCTGAATCAGTAGTGCCTGGAGGCGCGCCGGTGAGTGAAGGACCTCGCGTCCGTGTTCGAGATCGACGGTGTTCACGAACCGCTGCACGAGCTCGAGCCGGCCTGGTGCAGGTTCGACGTCCTGCATGTAGTCGATCGACTCGACAGGCTCCATCGAGTTGACACTACCAACGAGGCTTTGCAGGTGTTACTTGAGCTTCTCGGCCATCGCTGTCAGGAGCTTCCACGCGATCGCGGAGTTGCTCTCGACGAGCGGCCGGAAATCCCAGGGCGTCATGCCCCAGCACACCATGTCGGACTTGGCGGTGATCGTCGCGGTCCGGTCGGAGCCCGTGAGGAGCGCGATCTCGCCGAAGTAGTCGCCCGACGCGATCGTGCCGCGCGGCTGGCCCTCGACAGAAACGTCGGCCTCGCCTTCCTCGACGACGAAGAAGCCTGCGCCACCCGCGCCTTCCTGGGTGACAGTGTCGCCGGGCGAGAAGCGACGCTCGCGCATGGTCGCGGCAATCTGCCCGAGCTCGCGGTCGTCGAGACCTGCGAAAAGAGGCACCTTCTTCAGCACGTCGGACGAGGCCCGGGCCACCGCCGAGTTATACACCGTGTTGCCCGTCCGTAGAAATCGGCAGGATACGCCGGTGCAGCTCACCGTCATCGGATGCTCGCCTGCCTGGCCAAACGCGGGCGGAGCCCAATCCGGCTACCTCGTCGAGGGCGACGGACGGCTCCTTCTCGACTGCGGACCCGGCGTGCTTGCGCGCTTGCGCAAGGTCGACGGCGGGTGGCCGCGCGTCGACGCCGTCGCCATCACGCACTTCCACCTCGACCACTGGGGTGACCTGGTGCCCTGGATCTTCGGCGCGAGCTTCGGCCCGGGACGAGACGTTCAGCCGCCCGAGCTCTGGCTGCCGCCGGGCGGAACCGAACGCCTCCGGCGCTACGGCGAGCAGATGAGCTTCTCCCGCCAGATCGACGGCGTGTTCTCCGTGCGCGAGTACGAGGAGGGCAAGCCGTTCCGCGCCGCGGGCTTCGACGTAACAGCCGTACGCCTCGAGCACTACGCGGAGCTCACCTTCGGCCTGCGCGTCAGCAACCACAGCAGTACCCTCGCGTACTCGGGTGACACAGGCCCAAGCGCCGGTCTCGCCGAGCTCGCGCGCGACGCCGACGTTTTCCTCTGTGAGGCAACGCTGCGCGAGCCCGAGCCTGCCGAGCGAGGCCACCTGAGCGAGGACGAGGCCGTCGACGCTTTCCGCGAGTCGGGCGCACGGCGGCTCGTCGTCATCCACCGGCCCGATGAGCTGCCGCTCGACCCGTCCGTCGAGCGTGCTGCCGACGGCGACGT
Organism: uncultured Actinomycetes bacterium; assembly: GCA_963707525.1. Classification (GTDB taxonomy): domain Bacteria; phylum Actinomycetota; class Thermoleophilia; order Gaiellales; family Gaiellaceae; genus Palsa-739. Next base: position 109,811 of record CAVPQJ010000004.1, read on the forward strand.
CCTTACGTTCTAAACGCGCGCTCGCCCAGTAGGCGATGACCTTCTACCGACGGATGGTTGCCGTCGTCCGTCAGTTCGTCACGCATGCGGTGCGGCCGCTGTGGATCGGCGAGCGTGTCGTGGAAGGGAAGGAGCGGAACACCGAGGTCGTCTGCCATTGCGCGCACGAGTTGGTTGAGACGGGAGATGTCCTCCGCCGCTCGGGAGTCGCCGTTGTTCCAGGGCAGAACATCCGCCACGGCGACCCGTAGTTCGCGACCCAGTCCACGCTCGATCATGCCGGCGAGATTGCGAGCGGCGTCTTCGACCGGCCGTCCTTGCACGACGTCGTTGATGCCGCCCTGCACGATCAAGCACCTCGGCGCCTTCGACGGCTGCGTCGAAACGCGCTGCAATCTCGTCAGTGCGTTCCCCGCACACGCCGTAATTACGGAAGTCGAGCTGCGGCGCAGTTATCGCCGCCCACCACTGCCATTGGCTGCGCTCGTCGGGCTCGCTGATGCGCGCGCGCACGTCGGGGTCCGGATCCCAGAGCGGCGAGCCGGCCGTGATCGAGTCACCGAGGCACGCGATGATCACGGCAGGGAGGCTAGCGCGGCACGAGGTCGACGATGAGCTCGCACTCGAGCGCCTCGGCGATTCGCAGCAACGTGTCGATCCGTGGCGGGCGTCCGCCGCGCTCGAGCCGCGCGATCGCAGACTGCGTCGTGCCGCACCGCTCGGCGAGCTCGCGCTGCGAAAGATTCTTGTCGAGGCGACGCGCTGCCACCTTGTCGGCGATGTCCGCGAAGAACCACCCGCGGTCGCCGGCGACGATGCGCTCGTGCAACCGCTCGAGCGGCCGCTTGTCCTCTGGTCTCGGGCGTGCTGCCATCGAGAACAAGTATAGCACTCTTGCTATGTAGCGGCGAGAAGCCGGTCTTGCAGCGGCTGAACCGCATCGCCGACGCGCACGCGACCCGGGACGACGACAGAGCCGTACACGCCGAACGGAAGCGGCTCGTCCCGCCCCTCGCGCCGATACGCCGCAAGCGCGCCGAGCGTGTCGAGTGTGCGTGACACCGCTGTCGGGGTCCTGCGAGGTGACGACGCAGCGCCCGACGTCGCCGTTCAAGAGGATCGTCGCGTCACCGATGCGCACCTGCGTATCGAGCCACTCGTCCTCTTCGTGCGGCGGCACGCCTTCGATCTCGAAGAGCATCCGGAAGCGGCGACCGTCGACGGGCTCGTCGGCGCCTGCCTCGTCGCCGCAGCCGCTCGAGCGACGCCGCGGGACACGAGCGAGACCGTGCCGCCGCGATAGCCCCGGTCGACGGCGTGCTGCTCGGCCCAGAGAAGCGTGAGCGGCCGGCCGACGAACTCGGAGATCGCGTCCTCCCATGGGCCGAGCACGCGCCGCGACGGATGCGGATGCCTGTACATCACGGCATCGACCGCCTCGCCGAGTTCAACGGCTCCTTCCACGCGGTCGCCGTCGGGGAAAGTCAGAGCAAGAACCTTTGTGCTCCTCGTCCCACTCGGGCCGGATGCGTACCAGCGGCCCCGCGAGCTTGCCGTTGAACAGGCGTCCGTCCGGCGTCGACGAGCCAGAAGCGCCGGTTTCCAGCGAACCCCGTGCGGCTCGAGCTCGATCTCATCCGGATGCACGAGTCCGAGCGACTTCACCGGTGCGACGGAAATGCGGACGACGGAGGCCTGCATGCCGTCACTCTAGGGGAGGCTCAGGCGGGACCGTCGACGCGCGTCTCGCTGCGGCCGCGCGCACCCTCGAGCTCGAACACCCAGAAGTCGCGGCCCGTGACGTGGACGGCGACGTTGTATACCGGGATCTTCCCGATGGAGCCTTGAAAGGAGCCTGCATGCGCGTGGCCGTGCAGCACGAGATCGGCGCCGTACTCGGCAATCGGCGTCGCGAGACGGTCACTGCCGAGCATCACATGGATGCCCTCGGGCTCGCCCTCGACTGTTGCCTGGATCGGTGCGTAGTGCAGGAGCACGATGCGCAGGTCGGTATGCACGAGCTCTTGCAGCCCCTTCGCGATCGCCTCGGCGTCTCGAGTCGTCTCGGCATAGACCTGGCGCAGCAGCGGCTCGCCGAAGTCGGGTAGCGCCGATCCCGGAAAGCCGCCGACGAAGCCTTTCGTCCCGACCACGCCGAGCTCGAGATCGCCGATCTCACACGTGCACCACGAGCGTTCGAGCACGTGCACGCCGGCCTCTTCCACCACCGCTCGCACGTCTTCCGGGCGCCCGGCGTGAAAGTCGTGGTTGCCGAGCACCGCAAAGACGGGAATCGAAAGATCCCGGCACGCATCGGCGACGACCTTTGCCTGCTCGGGCTCGCCGGTCGTCGTGAGGTCGCCGGCAAGCAGGATCACATCGGCTTCCTCGGCGACCGTCGTCGAAAGCGCGCTCGACGCGCTCGCGCGTGGCTTCGGACGCGTGCAGGTCGCCGGCTGCGGCAATACGGATCACGCTGTCGATGTTGCACGTCGAGCCGAAACGGAAACGGCGGTGTCGTGCCCGAGTCCTCTTTCGACGAGCTGATCGTGGCGATGAAGGACGGCGCCGGCATCCTCCAGCAGGCCGAGATCCCGTTCGTCCTCGGCGGCGGCCTTTCGGCCTGGGCCAGGGGCGGCCCGAAGAGCGAGCACGACGTCGACTTCCTGCGTGAGGCCGACGGACGCCGACACAGCGCTCGCGGCATTCGAAGCCGCGGGCTGGACGACGGAGCGCCCTCCGGAAGGGTGGCTCTACAAGACCTGGCACGAGAACGGCGCACTCGTCGATCTGATCTTCAACCCGGCGAGCGGGCCGATCACCGACGAGATCATCGAACGTGCACCGATCGCGGAGGTAATGGCGCTGCGCATCAACGTGTCGACGCTCGAAGACGTGCTGACCGCGAAGCTGATGGCGATCACCGAGCAGGAGCCGGACTACAGCGCGGTGCTCGAATGGGCGCGCGCCTTGCGCGAGCAGATCGACTGGGAGGTCGTGCGCAAGCGAACCGAGGCGTCACCGTTCGCGAAGGCGTTCTTCACGCTGGTCGAGGCGCTCGGAATCGTCTAGCGCGGATCGAGACGGTCGGCCTCGTCGCCGGCCGTTCCGAACTTCTCCACGACCCAGTAGCGATCGTTTCGCTCGGTGACGACCTCGACGTCGAGGTAGACATGCTCGTCGCCCGGCGTCACCAAGAAGTGGGTTCCGTCGCTACGAACGGCCTCGTACTCCACGGCCGAGAGCTCGATCCGCTCGACGCACGTGTCGTCGGCGCACTCGCAGATCCACTCGCCCACGGGTAACACCATGCTGAACCCCTCGTTCAACTGCTTCACGCGCTCGTTGATCTCGCGGAAGAGCGATTGATTCCGCGCAGCACGCGATCCACGATCTTCGGCTACAGACATGACGCACCCCGCTTCCAGCGTTGACCAGGTCCAAGAAGGCCGGCCGGGGTGTGAGCGCCGAAAACGTCGCGCCTCGGTCACTGCAATAGTAGCGTCGTTTTCACATGGACACAGGTCTCGCGGGCAAAGGCATCGTCGTCACCGGAGGGTCGGGCGGTATCGGCTCGGCTTGCGCGCATGCGTTCGCGGCCGAAGGCGCGCGCGTCGTCGTTCATTACCACCAGGGCCGCGAGCGCGCGGAGGCGATCGCCGCCCAGTTGCCCGGTGCGACAGCACTCGGTGCCGACCTCACCGACGAGGCGCAGGTCGAGGAGCTCTTCGCGCGCGCTCGCGAAGCGCTCGGGAGCGTCGACGTCTGCGCCGCGGTCGCCGGCGTCTGGCCTTCACAGGACGAGCCGGTGTGGGAGCTTCCACTCGAGCGCTGGGAGCACACGATGCGCTCGAATCTCACTGCCACCTTTCTTACGGCACGCGCGTTCCTCCGCGAGGTCGAGCGGAACGGACACGGCAACCTTGTGCTCGTCGGCTCGACGGCCGGGCGCTTCGGCGAGGCAGGCCACGCAGACTACGCAGCCGCGAAGTCTGCGATCCAGGTCGGCCTGCTGCTCAGCTTGAAGAACGAGATCGCGCGGGTCGCGGCGGGCGGTCGCGTCAACGCCGTTGCACCCGGCTGGACGGTCTCCCCGATGACACGCGACGCGCTCGACCCCGAGGTCGTCGAACGGATCTCGCGAACGATGGCCCTGCGCAAGGTTGCGACTGCCGACGACATCGCTCGCGCAGTTCTCGTCCTCGCATCGGACGAGCTCTCGGGCCACATCACCGGCGAGCTCGTCACCGTTGCGGGCGGCATGGAAGGTCGGACGATCCACTCGGGATAAAAGAAGGCGGCGCCTCGAAGGGCGCCGCCGCAGGCTCCAGCCGCAGGAAGATTGCCGTCAGTCCCCCGGAGGAGTCGGTTGCATCATCGGCAACGCGGAACCCGCCCTTGAGCGCGTCAAGTGGCCAGGTCAACCGAGTCCGAGGGATAGATGAAGTCCGCATCGAACGCGATACTCCAACTACGTCCGTTGAGCGGCCCCGATGCGGCGGGGGCAGCTCCGGATGTAACCGAAGAACAATGAGGAGCGGGGCCGGCGGCGGCCCCGCTCCTCTATTACCGCTTCGTACACTGGCTCGCGATGTCGCGGTTTCTCGAGCGCCTCGCGTCAGGCCCGCCAATCGTCGCGGACGGTGGCATGGGCGCGCTGCTCTCCAGCGCGGTCGACCGGCTGCGCTGCCCGGAAGAGGCGAACCTCAAGGCGCCCGACACCGTCCTCGACGTGCACCTCGGGTATATCCGTGCCGGAGCCGAGCTGATCGAGACGAACACGTTCGGCGCCAGCCGCGCGAAGCTAGCCGGGCACTTCCTCGAGGACGAGTTCGACCGGATCAACGAAGCCGCGGTCAAGCTCGCTCGCGAGGCGCGCGAGGTTTCCGGCAAAGAGGTGTTCATCGCAGGCTCGATCGGCCCGGGCGGCGACTATGCCGAGCAGGCGCGCATCCTCGAGGGCCGCGGCGTCGAGCTCTTCTTCGTCGAGACGTTCTCCGACCTCGACGACCTGGAGGAGGCCGTTACCGCGCTCCGCTGCGGTCTCGAGCCTCCCGATCGTCACGCTGCTGAGCTTCGACTCGACCGGCGACACGCTCGCCGGTGTATCCGCCGAACAAGCCGCCGCGCGGTTGCGCACATTCGACGTCGCCGCATTCGGAGCGAATCACGGTGCCGGGCCGACAGCCGCGCTCCGCGCCCTTTCGGAGATGCAAGTCGGCGCACCGCTCGCCGCACTGCCGAACGTGGGCCTCGCGAGCATGTCGGGCAAGCGAGTCGTCTTTCCGCATGCAACGCCCGAATACTTCGGGGAGTTCGCGGCGCAGGCACGCGCGCTTGGTGCACGCATCATCGGTGGCTGCTGCGGCACGACGCCCGCGCAGATCTCGGCGATCCGCACGGCCATCAACGAGAACGCCGAACCGTCGTCACCACTGCTCGTACGCGAGCGCGAGCGCGCAATGCCTGTCGTCGAAGGCGACGCGCCGACGAAGCTCGAACGGATGCTCGACGACGGCACGTTCGTGATCTCCGTGCAGCTCGACCCACCGCTTGGTGCAAATCCGGAGGCCTTGATCGCCACTGCTCGCGCGGTACACGACTCGGGGAGAGCGCAGTTCGTCGACGTGAACGACAATCCGCGCGCGAGAGCGCGAATGAGCGGGATCATGGCGTCGGTTGCCATCGAACGGTTCACCGGAGTCGAGACGATCCCGCACCTCACACCGCGCGACATGACAATTGCCGGCCTCGAGTCGATCCTGCTCGGTGCGCACGCAGAGGGGGTACGCAACATTCTTTCGGTCACGGGCGATCCACCCGAGTCGGGCGACTACCCCGGCACGCACACGGTGTACGACGTCGACTCGATCGGCCTCGTCGAGTTGATCGCGCAGCTGAACCGAGGCGAGGACTTCCACGGTCGCGCGATCGACGCGCCGACGTCGTTCTTCCCCGGTGTCGCCGTCAACCCGACGGCCGACGATCTCGAGCTCGAGGTCGACCGCTTCCACCGCAAGGTCGCAGCGGGTGCTCGTTACGCGATGACCCAGCTGCTCTTCGACCTCGAGCTGCTCGATGCTTTCAAGCAGCGGATTGGCGGTAGGTGGCCGATTCCCGTGCTCGTCGGCGTGTGGCCGATCCGCACGTACGAGACACTCTTGCGAATGCACAACGAGATGCCGGGCCTCGTGATCCCTGCGCACGTGCTCGAGCGGTACCGCGTCGCCGGACCCGCGGCACGCGATGTCGGACTCTGCGCTCGGAAACGAGCTGATCGAGGGCTCACGCTCGGTCGCGGACGGCGTCTACGTGATGGCGCCGTTTCGCGCGCCGATGAGCGTGGTCGACCTGCTGCCTCAGCCGGCGCACGCGCCGGTCGAGACCGGCCGCTGAGCCGATCGCACTGCGCGCACGACGATCGACGTCGGGATGCCGTACCCGGTCGGCGCGCCGAGCCTTGCGGCGAAGACCGTTGTGCGAACGACACCGGCTGCGTCGACCGCCGGGCCTCCCGAATCACCGTGCCGCACACGGCCGGCAAAGGCGGTGATCATTCGCTGGACGGGGCCGTGCCCGTACGCGTCGAGCGTGAGCACGGTCGACGTCGAGCCGATCCGGCCGGGCGTCGCGGTCAGCGGCCCGTTGGCGGGGTAGCCGAGAATCGCGACCGGCTTCCCGGAAGTCGGACTCGCATACCGCAACGGCGTCCCTGTTGTACCGAGGATGCGCAGCACCGCAACGTCGTTGTGAGCATCGAACCAGACAACCGTCGCGTGGTAGCGTCCCGGAGCCGGGGACGTCAACGGTCGTGTCGTGTTGGCCCGCGACGACATGAGCTGCCGTGACGACGAGGCTCGGTCGTGCGAACCAGCCGCTTCCCTCGACGCCGATGCCGCACGCGGTGCCGACGATCTTGACGACCGATCCCTCCGCTCTCACCACGCCTGGCTTGCGCGCAATTGCAGGGCTCGCCGGCGTCGACGGCGCCGCGGGGCCGAGGATCGACGGAAACGGATCGACGCGCGCGAGCAGATGAAGCAGGCGAGCCGGAGGCACCGCTTCGTTCAGGTGACGAACGATGGTCGAGCGCAAGACCTCCCGGCGGATCGTCGTCTGACCCGGGACGAGGAGTGCCGTCGCGCCGGCGACCCAGACGATGACCAGGCCGGTCAGCCCTCCGAAGAGGATGCCGCCGGCGGAGTCGAGGAACCGAAACGGCGTCAGCTTCAACCCGCCACGGAGGAACGACCCGGCGATCGAGCCGAGCGTCTGCAGGAGCGCGGCCCCCGCGAACGCGCCGATGAGGCCGGCGAGCGGAGTCCACGCAGAGCTCGAGCCGCCGGAAAGGAGATGGGGAGCGATGCGGGAGCCCGCGTACGCACCGAGCGCGAGACCGGCGAGCGAGAGAGCGCTCGCGATGAGCCCGCGCCGCCAGCCACCGATCGCACAGACGAGGATGACCGCGATGGCGATCCAGTCGACGGCCGTCACGGACGGGAGTGTCGCAGCACGGGCGGCGAGGCAGCGGGCTACAATGCCGTGCCCACGGGGGCGTAGTTCAGCTGGTTAGAACGCCGGCCTGTCACGCCGGAGGTCGCGGGTTCGAGTCCCGTCGCTCCCGCTCTTCCGCTCAAGTCGGCCGCCGAGCTTCGCGCGGGCAGTGAGCGGCCGAAGGCCCAAGAGAGAACCCCGCTCCGGGCAGGATTCTCTCTCGAGCGTCTCAGCTTCTAGAACGAACCGGGGCCGAGCGGGCCGCCGGGCGACATCGGGCTCGAAAGCACGCACTGCCCGCTCCGCTTGCCGTCCACCGTGTTCGGCTGCGGCGCGCGCGGGAACAGGTCATTGCTCAGCTCACCGCTGTCCCAGACCATGCTGTTCTCCTGGCAGCTTAGGTTCCCATGGATGTGATTGGAGACGATCTCGATCGCATCCGGGTCCGCGAGCCGGTTGTTCACATACGACGCGTTGCCGCCGATGTCGACCCGCGCTGTCCCCAGCCAGCACGACGCGACGCCCGAGATGACGAGGTTTCCTCGGACCGAGCTGTCCTCATAGGTGCTGAAGACGGGGCTCCCGAAGGCCGCGAACACGCCGGACGGTTCGCAGTTGAACCCGCCGCCGCCTCCGTGCTGCTCGACGTTCCCGCCAACCGTCGCGTTGTGGACGACCACCCCGAGCGCTTGCGACGAGATCATGTTGCCGGTGACCGTCGCCGTCACGGTGAGTGTGGGATCGGTCGGATTATCGTCGAAGCACGGAGAGCTCACCGGGTTGCAGCCCATCAGCATCGCCGCGCCGTTCCTCACGTTGAGGTTGCCATTGACCGTCACGTTCGAGCCGGTCGCACCGAAGGCCGCGATAAGCGCTGCGCCCGGCTGCAGGGTCAGGTTCCCGTTCACGACGAGCGGGCCGGCGTCGACGAAGCAGATGCCGCTCACCTGCACGTTGCCTGAGATCGTTCCGACGAGCGTGCCGGGTGACTCAACCGTGCCGGAGCACGTCGCCGGCTCTGCTGCGCCGGCCGGGGCCGCGAGGACGGCCAGGATGCAGAGCGCGAGCGCGAGAACGACCACGCCGCGCGGAAGCGTGTGAATCACACCTCTCATTCGTTTCTCCTCTCCGCAATGCCTGCCGAGAGCCCGCCGCAATTGCGCCCGTGAGGTTACGCCCTTCGGCCGAGGTTGACAATCGTGAGGCCGTTGAGAAGCGTTCAAGGGTCGGTGTCGTCGCAGTCGGCGCCCGCACTGCCGCCCAGTGAGATAGTTCGTGCCGGATCCGGTTCCGGCCAGCCGCTCCGGATCGTCCAGCGTGCTGAGCGTTGTCGAAAGGACGGACGATGTTCAACGGAGCAAACACGGGATTCATGCTTCTCGCCGCGAGCCTCGTGATGTTGATGACCCCTGGGCTTGCGTTCTTCTACGGCGGGCTCGTCGGCCGTTCGAACACCCTGACGATCATGATTCAGAGCTTCGCCTCGATGGGGATCACGACCGTGCTCTGGTGGGCGGTGGGCTACTCGCTCTGCTTCAACGGCGGCGCCGACGGGATCTACGGCAACTTCCATCTGGCGTTCCTGCGCCACGTCGGCGTTCACACGCTGTACAAGCCGTCGGGGATTCCTCTCGTCGTGCTGATCGCATATCAGATGATGTTCGCGATCATCACGCCCGCGCTGATCACAGGCGCGTTCACGAACCGCGTGACGTTCAAGGCGTACCTGTTGTTCCTCGTCGTCTGGCAGCTCGCCGTCTATTACCCGTTCGTGCACATGTTCTGGGGCGGTGGCCTGCTCGCACACTGGGGCGCCCGCGATTTCGCCGGCGGCATCGTTGTCCACGCCAGCGCCGGCTGGGCCGCGCTTGCGTCAGTGCTGTACGTCGGCAAGCGCAAGTTCGTCGACTCGGCGCACAACATTCCGTTCATCGCGCTTGGCACGGGTCTGCTCTGGTTCGGCTGGTACGGGTTCAACGCGGGCAGCGAGCTCAAGGTCGACGACATCACCGCGACCGCCTTCCTCAACACTGACATCGCGGCGTCGTTCGCCGCCACGACGTGGCTGTTCGTCGAATGGTGGTACGCGAAGAAGCCGCACTTCGTCGGCCTGCTCACCGGTGCGGTCGCCGGTCTCGCGACGATCACACCGGCCGCGGGGTATGTGCCGATCTATGCGTCGGTGGTGATCGGAATCGTCGCCGGACTCGTTTGCTACTACGCAATCCAGCTGAAGAACCGCATGCACTGGGACGACGCGCTCGACGTCTGGGGCGTGCACGGGATGGGCGGGCTCCTCGGGATCGTGCTGCTCGGCGTCTTCGCAGGCACGGCGATCAACCCCAGCGGGGCGCAGGGACTTGTTCACGGCTCGGCGACGTTCTTCGGTAAGCAGATCGCCGCAGGCGTCGGCTGCTCGGCCTACGCGTTCGTTTTCACGTACGTGATGCTGAAGGTGATCGACCTGATAACTCCGGTGCGTGTCGGAGCGGAGGCCGAGGAAGGGCTCGACGCGGCGATGCACGGCGAATCCGCATACGCGCTCGGGGTGTGATTCTCCTTTCATTGGAGCGGCCAGGGTGACTCGGCCGTCTCGAGGATTCGCTCGAACGGGATCGCCGCCGACTTGGCTGCGACCTGCACGGCGTCGGCGTCGCCCTCGAACCGGCAGAGGACGACCTCGTCGGCACGGAGGAGCAGCGAGCCGAGATAGCGCACGTTCATGCCGCTCTGGCTCAACTCTGCGACGCGCGCCTGCGTGCGTTCGTCGAGCGCGCTGAGATCGCGTTCGCTGACGCCTGGCCAGAAGCACTCGGCGACGTAGGCGCCCTCATCCATGCGCCGACGCTAGAGCGGAAGCACGCGGCCACGTAAGCGGGGAAACCCTACGGAATGGCCCTCGTGATCAATTTCGTAGGGAGTTCCCCACTATCTGCCGCCCGCGCATGGGGTTAGCGTCGCTCGCAGTTCACCTACTACTGGAGGAGACCCATGCGCAAGAGATCGATCGCAGCGATCGCGACGGGTGTCGTCGCGGTCGCGATCATCGTCGGGCAGCTCGCTGCGACCGCCGCTGCTACGAACGGCCGACTGGCCGGCTCGCTCACCGGCACGTGGTCGGGGACGTACACCGGCGCCTACCACGGGACATTCACCCTGCACTGGACACAGTCGAATTCACACTTGACCGGGACGATCAGCCTCTCGAGCGTCGGGAGGACCAACATTACGGGCAACGTGCGCGGCGGCACCATCAGCTTCGGAACCGTTGGCAACGCTAGGGCGATCACCTATTCGGGCTCGGTATCCGGCGCGTCGATGTCGGGCACCTGGAAGTCGGGTGGCGCCGGCGGCTCGTGGACGGCGCACAAAGTGCACAAGGTGCGCAAGAAGTGAGTCCGGCGGGTCGGACGCGCGAGACCCCTACGAGGTCGACAGCGCGTCGAGGGCTCGTGCGAGCTGAGCGCGCGAGCGGATCCCGAGCTTGCGGTACGCGCGGCCGAGATTCGCCTCGACGGTCTTGCGCGTCACGAAAACCTCGACCGCGATCGCATCGTTCGTCAACCCGGTCGCGGCGAGGTGCGCGATCCGAAGCTCGGTCGGCGTGAGCTCGTCCGGCGCCGACCGGGCAGCGGTCCGCCGCGCCTCGTCCCGTGCGCGCGCGGCCCAGGGTGCACCGCCGAGCTGATCGAACAGGGCCGCCGCCTGCTCGAGGGCGGCACGCGCCTGCAGCTTTTTCCTGCCGCGGCGAAGCACTTGTCCCTGCGCGAGGAGCGTCCGCGCGAGCTCGAACGGCATCGGGCAGCGCTCGTGGTCGACGAGCGCACGCTCGAGCACGGCTTCGGCCAGCTCCAGCTCGCCGTCCGCGGCGAGGAGCAGAGCACGGCAGCGCGCGCTCACGGCAAGGCTCCATGGAATCTGCGAGCGTGCGGCGCTCGCCTCGAACTCCGCGACCAGCGCTTGGGCGCGCTCAAGGTCTCCCGCGCCGAGAGCGCATTCAACAGCGTCGCCATCGAGTCGCCATACCGCCGGCTCTCGAAACCCGGTCTCTGCGAGCGCCTCGACCGCCGCGGCCAGATGGGGCGCGGCGGCCCGCGCGTCGCCGGCCGCGAGCTCTGCGAGACCGAGTGCGCGCTCCCACAGCATGCGCCCGATCGGTTCCCGTACGCCGCCTGCCTGCATCGCCGCCTCACGCACCGCGTCGACGCGGCCGTAGTGCGCGTCGACGTATGCGCGCCATACGTTGCTCGCGTCCGCACTGATGCCCGTCAGCCGAAAGAGCTCGTGCGTCTTGTCGCCAAGCACAGCGGCACCGCTCCAGTTGCCCGACCAGCACTCGAGCAGCGTGCGGTTGAGCAGAATGTTGGCGAGCGACGACTCGTCGCCCTCGTCGAGCGCTGCACGCTCCGCAAGCTCGAGATAGCCGCGAGCGCCGGCGAAGTCGTCGACGTAGCGGAGCCACTGGCCGAGCTTGAACGGGACCCGCGCGTCGACGGCCGCCGGCGGCGCCGCTGCTTCGAGCTCGAGCTCGAGCGCACGTGCCGCCGCCTCGCGGTCGAGACCGTGGCCGAGGAAGAGATCGGCGCGCACTCGCGCAGAAAGCGCAGTGGCGATCAGCGCCGGGTCTGCATCCGCGTGAGCCCCCAGGATCTCGAGCGACTCGCGCGCCGCTTCAGCTGCTCGCGGTAGGTCGCTCGTCGCCGCGTGCATGGCGATCGAGGCGAGCAGGCGAGCGCGCAGGAGTGGGTCGCCTGTTTCCGGTAGCGCTCGCTCCGCGAGGCGAACCGCCGCCGACTCGCCGTCGCGCCAATAGTCGATTTCCGCCAGGGACAGCATCGCACGGGCGCGAGTGTCGCCTTCGGGAAGCGTGTCCACGAGCTCCTCGAGCACCCCGGCTGCGCGCTGGAAGTCACCGGCGAGGTAGAGGTGGTCTGCAAGCTCGAGTCTCAGGCTCACGAATGAGGGACTTCCCGCGGTCGTGAGCTGCAGCGCCAGCTCCACAAGCTCTGCAGCCGCATCGGGCGCGCCCCGAGCGCGTGCGGCCTGGGCGGCCGACTCGAGCGCGCGTGCCGTCGTCGCGTCGGGAGCCGTCGAGGCGAGCGCGAGATGACGAGCACGTTGCTCGGGGTCGCCGACGACGTCGGCGAGGGCACGGTGCTTATCGGCCCTGGCACGTGCCGACGCCGACCTGTAGACGGCCGACGCGAAAAGCGGGTGCGTGAACGTGATCACGCCGTCCGCGCCAATCGAGACCAGGCCCGCTTCCTCTGCAGGCGCGAGCGCTCGGACGTCGACAGCGGTGGTGTCGGGATGTGCAAGCGCCGCGGCTCGCAGAAGCGCGTCGCGTGTGGCAGCCGGAAGCGACGAGATCCTGTCCTCCGCGAGCGAGCGCAGGTCGTCGGGCACCGGAAGACGCCCCGCCGCCGGCTGCATGTCACCGCGGGCGAGCAGGCGCGCGATCTCGAGCGCGTAGAACGCGTTGCCGCGCGAAGCGTCGGCGAGGCGCACGAGAGTCGGGCGCGAAAACGTGACGCCGAGCCGCTCGCTCACGATCCGTTGGAGCGCGGCGACCGAGAGCGGCCCGAGTTCGAGCCGGCGTGAGCGGGTGCCGACGAAGTCCGGGCGGCTCGCATCCGCGCGGCGGGACACGACCAGACGTACGGGCCGGTCGTCGAGGCGTCGTAGTGCGAACTCGAGCGCCGAGGCCGACGGAGTGTCCAGCCATTGCGCGTCGTCGACCGCGACGAGCACCGGGCCTCCCGAGCTGAGATCGCGGAGCACAGACAGGAGCGCGGTCCCGACGAGTCGCCGTTCTGGCGGACGCCTTAGGCTGGCGCGGAGCAGGGCGACATCAAGTGCCTCCGCCTGAGGCAGCGGCAGCGCCCCAAGAACATCCGGGGCGACGGCGGCGAGGAGATCGGTCAGGCCGGCGAATGAGAGCCGCGACTCCGACTCGGCGGGACGCGCCGACAGCACCGGAAAACCCAGTTCGGCCCCGCGCCGCACTGCAGCCTGCCATACCGTCGTCTTGCCGATCCCCGCTTCGCCGACGAACTCGAGCGCTGCGAAGCCGGCTTCAACATCAGCCAGGAAACTCTCAATTACGGCGATCTCGGGCTCTCGCCCGACGAGACCGGCCACACCCGGAGCCTACAATCCTGCGGCGGATACTCGACACACTTTTCGCGCCGCGAAGACGAAGCCCGGGAGCGATGACGCCGCCGCGCCAACGGCGTGAGCTCGTGAACCGTGCTCGCCACCTACGAGCGCCGCAGGTCCGACACGTCCGCAAGAGCGTCTGGCGCGTCGCGGCCGGTGCATCTAGCTTCGAGGCGTGGTGACGAGTGCACCCGCGTTGCTCTGTTACTGCGGCTCTGGCCGCTTGCTCCACGTATGCCACGGGCTACCGCGACGCGCGCGCCGGCGCCGTAGGCGCGAGCTCGATGGTCTTGGCGAGACCCATGACGTCTCGGCGCTCTTCCCTTCCGTGCGCCCCCGAGACTCGATCTTCGAGGCCTACGCCGAGCGGGTAGCTGCGGCGCTCGATCCAGCTGATCCGCGTGTGCCAATCGACGTGGTCATCCAGGGCGTCGAACTGCTCGACGAGGCGGAACGTGGCCGAATCGTCAACGAATGGGTGCGCGTCTATCCAGGTCGATGGGCCAGTATCTGCTCCGCGGTCGGCGACGTGTCACTCGTCGAGAGGACGTTCGTCGCGAGTGCCGTACGCGGCGCGATCTCGGAGCGGCGCCCCATTCCGCGGGCGCTCGTGGCCTTGTTCGAAGGCGGCAAGCTCCGCCGGTCTCCCGCAGCGGCGCTTGGACTCGTCCTCGCTCCACCGTTGATCTGGAGCCGCGACGCAGCAATCATGTTTCGCCACGACATGGGTCGCTCGGCGCACCTCACGCCGACGGACTTCAACCGGGCGATTTCTCTCGCCTACGGTTACGTCGGTGATGAGCAGGTCGAACGAGTCAGAGTCCGTTCACAACGACTGGCACGGGAGCTTCCTGTCGCCGACCTGCCAATCGCGTCTGACACGCTGAGCCGCGGGTGCGAGATCGTCACCTCCGACGACGCGAGTGCATCAGAGCTCGCTGCTCTGCTACTCGTTGCGTACGCGCAGAGCGCAGCCGCTTGACACGCTCGCACCCGGACTACATAGCGAGAACCGGCAGTCAGACGCTCGTGGGGGAGGCGAACTCCCCCACGAGCGAATTGCCTACGCCGCGAAGTCGAGCACCGGCTCCAGCTCCTCCGGTGCCTGCTCGAGCTCGTCGCGCCGGATGAGCGTGAGCGCCGCGACGACTCCGACCGCTGCGATGCCGGCGCCCACGGTGAAGGCGCTGGTAAATCCGTGCACCAACGCGGACGGCACCGCCGTCCCCGCAGCGACCGCGTCTGCAGTATTCGTCGTCGCGATCGTCGACAGCACCGCGATGCCGAGCGCACCGCCGATCTGCTGCGTCGTGTTGAACAAACCGGACGCAAGCCCTGCCTCGGCGGGCCGGACGCCGGCCAGCGCCGCGATCGAGATCGGCACGAACGAGAACCCGAGACCCACGCCCACGAGCAGGAAGCCCGGCAGCAAGTCGCTGAGATACGTGCCGTGTACGGAGACCTGCGTGAAGTACACGAGCCCGCTCGTCAGCGCGACCATCCCGGCGACGAGCACTGGCTTGACGCCGATGCGGTTCACGAGCTGCGCCGCGACGGCCGACCAGAGGATCGCACTCCCGGCGACTGCGAGATAGGCCACACCGGTCTTCATCGGTGAGTACCCGAGCACCTGCTGCATGTACAGCGTCAGAATCAGGAACAACGAGAACGTGGCCGTCCCGAGGATGAGCCCGCCGACGTTCGCGCCCGCGACCGTCTTCGTGCGGAGGATCCCGAAGCGCATCAGCGGCTCGGCGTGTCTTCGCTCCCACCAGCCGAACGCCGCCAGCAGCGCAACCCCCGCCGCGACGACGCCGATCGTCCGCCCCGAGCCCCAGCCATACGTACCGCTCTGGGTGATCGCGTACACGAGCGAGACGAGCCCGCCCGTGACGAGCACTGCGCCCAGAGCGTCGAACGACTTCACGGTCGCGTCGCGGCTCTCGTCGAGGAGACGGGGCGCCAGGAAGAAGGCTGCGACGCCGACCGGCACGTTGACGAAGAAGATCCACGACCAGCTCAGCGCCTCGGTGAGCACGCCGCCGAGCAGGACACCGGCCGCGGCGCCGAAGCCGCCGACCGCGCCCCAGACTCCGAGTGCGATGTTGCGCTCACGGCCTTCTGTGAACGTCGTCGAGAGGATCGAGAGCGCCGCCGGGGAGATCACGGCCGCGCCGAGCCCCTGGAGCGAGCGCGCTGCGATCAGCGATCCCTCCGACCACGCGAGACCCGCCAGTAGCGAGGAGAGCGTGAACAGGACGAGGCCGGCGAGGAACAGCCGCCGCCGTCCGAGCAGATCGGCCGCGCGGCCGCCGAGCAGCAGGAAGCCGCCGAAGAAGAGGGCGTAGGCGCTGATCACCCACTGGAGGTTCTGCTGGGAAAACCCGAGGTCGATTTTGATCGAGGGCAACGCGACGTTCACGATCGCGATGTCCAGGACGACCATGAACTGGACCGCGCTCAGAAGCGCCAGTGCCAGCCATTTCCGTCGTTCCGTTGCCATCATGAGGGCTCAGTCCTTTCGCTTCCGTAGTTGAGGCTTGCAACCTAACACAAGACACTTGCGTTTTGCAAGTTCAACCTTCACAACAGCAAGCGTTACCGCTATGATCCAGCGCATGGCGAAGCACTACGACCAGTACTGCCCCGTTGCCCATGCCCTCGACGTGGTCGGCGACCGCTGGGCCCTCCTCGTCGTCCGCGAGCTCACCACCGGGCCGATGCGCTACACCGATCTCGCGGAGAGCCTGCCGGGAATCGGTACGAACATCCTCGCCGCCCGGCTCCGCGACCTCGAAGCGGCCGGGGTCGTCACGAAGAAGATCCTCCCCCGCCCGCCGCCTCTCGCGTCTACGAGCTGACCGACTACGGGCGCGAGTTGAAGCCGGTGATCCGGGAGCTCGCGCTCTGGGGCGCCCGCTCGCTCGGGCCGCCGACTGCGGAGGACGAGCTCTTCCCCGGCTGGCTCGTCTGCCCCGTGGAGATGGTCCTCGGTCCGATCGCGCCCGCGGGCCGCTTCGAGTTCCGTGCCGGCGATGAGATCGCGTCGCTGGTCGACGGCGACGCGCATGCCGGCCCGATCGACGATCCCGACGTCGTCGTCGAAGGCGATGCCGAGGGGCTTTACTACCTGTTCACCGAACGGCGGCTCGACGGCCTCTCGATCACTGGCGACCGCGCGTTGCTCGACCGGCTGATCGACGTCGCGCCGCAGCCTATCGTCGCTTAGCGACCGCCCCCCTGCGGCCCAAGCAGCGGAGCGGCAAGCAGGCCGAGGCGCTGAGCTGTCGCGATCGCCTCGACCCGAGAGTGCGCGCGCAGCTCCTTCGACGCGTTACGCAAATGGTTGCGGACCGTCTCGGTCGAGAGCGTGAGCTCCTTCGCGACCTCCGCCGTCGACAAGCCCGAGGCGATCAGTTCGAGGATCTGGCGTTGGCGCAGCGTCAGTCGCGGATCCGGCTTGAGGCCGATGATCTCGGACGGCGGCCGGCGCACGTCGAACGCGAGAGTGAGAATGCCCACGATCGTGTCGCCGTCCCTGACCGGCAGATACTGGACGCGCGCACCCCGGAGATGCCCGCCGGCGTCTATGAAGGCGGTCTCATAATCGGCCGGCTCACCACGCTCGAGGGCACGGCGGAACTGCGCCCGGACATTCTCGTGTGCTTCGCGGGGCAGCAGGTGGGTGAGCTCGCGACCGCGCAGCTCGGCATCCAATTTCCCGGAGGCCCGTTCCGCTGCGGCGTTTATGTGCACGAACCGGCCCTCGACGTCGTGCAGGCTCGCGGGCACGACAAGGCGGTCGACCAACCAGAGGTCGACGTCCTGCAAGGGATATGACATGACGCACCACATGGTGAACCGACGTTCACCGTGCGTCAACGAAGCCGGATCAGACCTCGGATGCCTCTTGCAAGACGACGCGTTCCCAACCCGGCACATACTCGACGAGCTCGAACCCGAGCTCGCGATATGCGGCAAGTGTCGCTTCTGTGTCTCCCCAGGTCTCCAGCGTGACAAGGCCCGGCGGCAGAATCGACGCGGCTTCGCGAACGAGACGGGCGTACCTGTCGGCAGTGCGAAACGTCGTGAGCAGGCCTGGGCTATCGATCTGGTTCCGCTCGATATCGACCTCGCAGATTCCGACCCATGCTCCAGACTCGTGCAGACCGACAAAGGCCGCGTCCGGGTCCGGTTCCAATGCGGGCCGGTGGTGTCCCCAGACGCCTGAGAAGCAGGCGCGTTGGAGTTCGGGAACGAGCGAGAGTGGCGGCCGGGCGGCGTCGATCTCGGTCAGCGGCCTGATGGCTTGAAGGCGTGCGTAGCCGCGGCGTGGTCGGAATCCGAGGCTCTCACCGGAGACAAAGGCGCCACGAACCCAAATTGCTCGGATGCTCCGTGACCGCGCGGTGGCGACCAGGCGCGAGAGTGCATCTGCGCTGATTGGAGGATTTACCTCGGCGATGAGCGAATCGTCGGCTGAATGGAAGACGGCTACCGCAGAAGCTGCTCCCAGCGAGTCGAAGCTCTCGAACTGGAACTCTTCCGCCGGCGTCCGCATTGGTGATCGACCCTTTCGCCAGGAGAGGCACCGCGTGTGACTCTCTGAGAAAGACTGCATCGATCGGTCTTTCGTGTCCTGACCCGTGTGGGTCAAGTTCGCGCCTGCTGCGCGTCGGCGGCTCCTTGTACCGTGCCGTCGGGGTGTTAGCCGCACGACTCTCATTTCTCGTGGTCACGCTCGCACTGACGACCGCGAACGTCGCGTCGGCGTACGGCTGGCCGGTGAAGCCGTTTCATAAGCCGCATGCAATTCGAGGAACGTTCGGCGATCCACGCTTCCACCTGGATGCCGAAGGCCAGCTCTCCGCGTTTCACTTCGGCGTCGACATCGTTGCGCGCGACGGTGCACCCGTCTACTCTGTCGAGCCCGGGGTCGTCGTCCGCCGCCACAACGACTCGATCACGATCGGCCGGACCGTCGGGCCATCGCTTTGGGTACTGGCATATACGACCGGTGGTCAAGAGCGGAAGGTACGTGCGGCTGCACCAGTTGTTAGGGCACGTCATCAAAGGCTGGGGGCACGTGCACTTCGCGGAGAGCGTGCGCGGCGCCTATCGAAATCCGCTCCGCAAAGGTGCACTCACGCCCTTCGCCGATCACACCGTGCCGAACATCGTGTCGGTGCAGCTGCTGACGCCGGCCGGGGCTTTGGCGAACCCTCAGCACATCGCGGGACCGGTCGACATCACGGCCAACATCTACGACCTCCCGCCGATCGCGCCGCCGCCACCCTGGGATGTGGCGCGCCTCGCGCCCGCGTCGGTCTCATGGGACATCCGGGACGCCAACGGTGCGTTGGTTCAGTCGAACCTCGCCGCCGACTTCGACTTCGCGCTTCCGCCGAATGACCTGTACGCCTGGATCTATGCGCCGGGCACCTACCAGAACAAGCCGTACCGCCCCGGTCAATACATCTTCTGGGTCGCCCACGGAATCGACACGACGGTCCTTCCGAACGGCACGTACACACTCGAGGTGATGGCCTCTGACACGCGGAATAACGTCGGGAGTGCAACGCTCGCGATCACCGTCGCAAACACCTAGGAGAGATTGTCTGGGTCGCGCCGCTTGCCCGGCGCGACCCAGACTCCCAGAGACCGCTACCAGCCCGAAGGTGGCGGCGGTGCGACGACTGGAGGGCGGTCGTCACAGGTGATCGTGTTCGGGAGCTCCCACGGCGCCAGCCAGCCGCCGTCGTTGCCGCCGAGGTCGACGAGCGAGAACTCGGACCCAGCCGGTGTGAAGTGGAAGGAGCCGCAATTGTTCACTCCAACTGCTCCCACGTTTCGAGCGTCGACGTTCTCGAAGGTCGCCGAACCGGCGGCGCGGGCGCTCACCACTGAGGTGCCCGTGCCGTCGACGTGGATGTCCTTGAAGTGGACGTTCGTAATCGCGACCTGGTCCTTCACGGGGAAGTCCGACACGAGCATGATCGCGTTGTAGGTGCTCTGGAGGAAGTTATCGCCCGTGACCTCGACGTCGGCCGTCAGGGATCCATCGAGCGCATACAGCCAGATCGCACCGAGACCGATGTTCCAGTTCAGCTCGAAGGTCCCTGCCCTCACCGTCGTGTTGTTCGTGAACTCGAGTGAGCCGGCAAACGGCGTGCTGCCGAAGCGCTGGCCCGCGTGAAGGCCGCTTCCCTCACGGATCGGGTCGGCGACGATGTTGTTCGACACCGTGTTATCTCGACCACCGTAGATCGCGATACCGTTCGCGAGCGTCGGCGTCTGAACGGTGTTGTGGTCGAAGACGTCATTTGTGTTCGCGTCTACCTCGGACCACATCGCCATCCCGTCGTCGGCGGTGTTGCGGAAGAACGAGTTGACGACTTTCGAGTTCGTGACACCACGGTGGAAGTTGACTCCGTCGGCGAGCACGTCCGCCACGATCGTGTTGCTGACCGTCAGGTTGTGCATCGGTCCGTCGAACCAGAGTCCCGCCTTCGTGTGTTGGATGTAGAGCCCGTCGATCGACGAGTCGCTGAGCGCGCCGCCGATGCCGTTCACCTGATCGGTGTCCACGCGGTCGCGAACATCGCCTTCGATCGCGAAGTTCGACAGATGAACGTTGTGACTTCCGCCGCCGTCGTCGGCGTATTTCCCGTAGAAGCCGACGCCTGTGTGTACCGAGCCGTCCGGAAGCGGCGAGGACAGCGTCACCTGGTGGCCGCGAATGATCGTCCACCAGTTACCCGCACCCTCGATCGTCACGTTGTCCACAACGATGTGGCGGTTCACCTGGTACGTGCCTGCCGGGATGAAGACCGTCTTGCCGGCGGCCTTTGCAGCGGCGATCGCAGCGTCGAAGGCATTCGCCGAGTCGAGCCGGCCCGTCGGATCGGCACCGAAGTCGACCACCGACAATGAGTGCGGCACCGACTGGACCGGCGGGGCGACCTTCTCGAAGTCCATCAGGTCGATGACCGTCCAGGCCGCATTTGTGTCTGGAGGCACCGTGAGCCGGATCGTGTCGCCGACCCCGTAGACGTGGTCGAGCAAGACACGTTGCTCGTCGTAGAAGTGCATTGGCCTGAACGGGGTCGGGAAGGTCGGCGTTGGAGTCGTAAACGCCGGCACGCACCCGCACTCCGTCACCCACCAATCGGGGTGCAAGAGGCCTGCGTTCGGGTCGTTGGCGAACGGATACTGGTTGTAGAGATACGAGTACTTGGACGTGAGCGTGAGCGTCGAGCTGCGCTTTCCGTTCAGGGTGAGCGTGATCGGGGCATCGATGCCGCCGCCGGAGGGTGCGTCAGGGATGCTGTAACGAATGGTGATCGCGTTGGTGGGGCGCGTCAGCGTGAACTCGACGTACTGGCCGGGCGCGGTCAGCTTGACGGCCTGGCGCCCCGACGCCTCGGCAGCGAGGGTGTAGGCCGCCGTCCCGAACGGGAGAACGGTGCCGTTCGTGTCCGCGTTCTCGGCTTCTTGCTCGCTGAAGTTCACTGCGGCGCCGCGGCCCGCGGTAAGTGCAGGGTCGATCGCCGCGACCGTGACGCGCGCCGGGGCGTGCGCGCTCAGGGTGCCGGCCCCACCCGCTGCGGCCCAGACGAGGGCCACCGTGAGAGTTCCGAGCGCTGCCAGTACGAGCTTCTGGAGCCAGGGCCTCGTGGATCGGAGGCCTCGCTCGAGCGTGGAGCTTGCCATCGTGGATCCCCTTCCCGACCGTCTGTGGTCGCTCGGCGTCCGTCTTTTGTCGGATTTACGACAACCGAACGCAAAAAACTAAGCGCGAGCGTACAACGATCCACTGGCAGTTGCAAATTAGGCCCTAGGGTGCCCCGCGAGGCTCCTACCGGACGACGCGCGTGATCTCTTCGATCGTCGTCACGCCGAGCGCGGCTTTGCCGAGCCCGTCCTGCCACAGCGTGCTCATGCCTCCCGCAGTAGCAGCCGCCACGAGCTCCTGGTGGCCGGCACCTTCGGTGACGAGCTGGGCGATGTTGTCGTCCATGACCATCAACTGGTGGACGCCGGTCCTGCCGCGATAGCCCTTCGTGCATTGCGTGCACCCGCGTCCCCGGTAGAGCGTCACGCCGCGTTCGATCGCGGCCGGCGAAAAGCCGAGATACTCGAGATCGGCCGGGCTCGATGCGTAGGGCTCGCGACACTCCTCGCAGAGGCGGCGCACGAGGCGCTGCGCGAGCACGGCGGTGATCGCCGAGGCGGTGATCGAGGGCTCGACGCCGAGATCCTTGAGGCGCGTAAGCGCGCCCGGGGCGTCGTTCGTGTGCAGCGTGGAGTACACCGCATGTCCGGTCATCGCCGCCTCGAGCGCGATCTTCGCCGTCTCGAGGTCGCGAATCTCGCCGACCATCAACAGATCGGGATCCGCGCGCAGGATCGCGCGCAAGCCCGTCGCGAAGGTCAGACCGGTGCGGTTGTTCACCTGCAGCTGGTAGACGTCCGGCAGGCGGTACTCCACCGGGTCCTCGATCGTGATCACGTTGATCTCGGGTCGGAGGGCGTCGCAGAGCGCCGCATAGATCGTCGTCGACTTGCCGCTTCCGGTCGGGCCGGTGACGAGGAATGCTCCGGTCGGCCGAAACACGACGGCCTCGAGCTTCATCTGCAGCTCGTTCGACAGTCCGATCTCGGTCAACGTCGGCGCACGACGAGTCTTCTCGAGCAGGCGCATGATCACGCCCTCGCCTTCCACGGTCGGCAACACCGCGATGCGAATGTCGAACAGACGGCCGCTGCTTCTCGCACGAACGGAGATGCGACCGTCTTGCGGCATGCGGTGCTCGGCGATGTCGAGCTTGGCCAGCACCTTCACGCGACTGATCACGCCGGAAGCGTGCTCTTTCGGGATTCGCTCGATCTCGCGGAGGATGCCGTCGACGCGCAGTCGGACGAGCACCGAATCGCCGTGCGGCAGGAAGTGCACGTCGCTCGCACCTTCGTTCGAGGCCTGGAGGATGACGGAGTTCACGAGCTGGATCGGCAGAACGTCGGAGAAGCCGTCGTCGGCCTCGAGGTCGACGATGTCGTCATCGTCTTCCTCGACGCTCGAGGCAGCGTCGGCGCCGAACATCTCTGCGCGCGACTTCGGCTCGTTTCCATGCGCGAGCCGGTGGAGCTCGGCGTCGATATCGCCGGCAGCGGCAACTCCAAGGTCGATCGGATAAGGACTGACGATCCGCAACTCATCGGTGAGCTGGATGTTGGCCGGATCGGCGACCGCGATCTTCAGGCGGCCGTCTTCGATTCGGTACGGAAGCGCGCGAATCCGCGTCAGGACATGCAGCGGAACCGACTCGGCCGCATCGGGATGGACGTGTTCGACCCGAAGGTCGATCAGCGGCAGGCCATGAAACTCAGCCAGCGCGGCGGGGCCGATCGTCGCGGAAGTAGACACAGGCTCCTATCGACGCTTTGGAGCTCAAGGGTGAATCGGCGGCCGAATCGCAGGCGTCGCGTTGAAGGAGCCGTAGTCGTCGCGCATGAAATGGGCGGTCGCAGTCATCCGAACCTGGTAGATGCGCAGTGAGGTCTTGTCCACGAGGACGGTGAACCAGCCCGGCGTCCCCGGGTCGTAGAAGGAGACGCGCCAAGCCGATCGCCCGCGCACTGTCGTACTGCCCAGCACGTGGGCGTCGGTGACCTTGACCCAGCCAGGGATCGGCTGGGTCAGCCGCGTCTGCGGCGAGGAGACCCAGTGCTTCGCGCCCGGCCCTTTGTCCCAGCGCGTTGCGCCGACGACGATCCCGGCCCAACCGTCCTTCACCTGGTAGGCGATCCGGTCCGGCGCCTCAACCCGCCAGGTGCTGAGCGCGACGTGACCGGGTCCCGACGCGAGCCTTTCGGAGAAGCTGAGCGAGCGAAGCGAGCGCCACGCCGCACGCGCGCGGACGAGCAGCGCGGCGCCGTCGGGCGCCGGCCACGTCGCGGGCAGCGCGACGTGCCAGTGCGCCCGCTCCCCGCCGTGCAGTACGACGTCAACGCTCGCCGGACGTCCCTTCGTGGCAAGCGTCGCCCGGTAGCACCCGGCGCCACACGCCGCCGCCGGGCTCGCCGCTCCCTGAACCACGAACGTGACCGAGAGACCTGAGACACCCCGTCCTTGCGGGCCGACAACCGACGCTTGGGCGAGCACGCTCGCGCGCCGCGGGACGACGCCGAACGCGAGCGCGTCCGAGCCGAGCTGGCGGCTGTAGACGACAGCGCCGTCGGGCGGCGCCGGAAACAGCGGCTCCGAGGGCGCTACGGCGCGAGCCGGAGTTGTTGCAGCCGACGTCACCGAGGGGGGCGGCGGCGTGGCCGCTTCCGGGCGAAGGACGAAGGCCGCCGCGATTGGCGCGCCGATAAGCGCGGCTCCCGCTAGAGCTACGGCCGGCCTCAAGCGCGCCTCCACAGCGCGGTTACGGTAGCAATCAGTCTGTGGTGCGTATCACACGTTTCCGGAGACCCGTGCACAGGTGCGGGTGTGTGGCTGCCGTTTCGCTCGCCGCACTCGTTGCGGGGTGCGGCGGCGGCCACGCGAGCCAGCCCTGGACTTCGGCGAACGGCAGCGTTGCGAGTCAACGGGCGGTTACGGCGACCGCGCTCGACTCCCGGACGATCCCGCGGCTCAAGGTGCGCTGGCGCTTCCGTCTGCATGCGAACGTGACGGCCTTCGGCGCGATGACCTCGAACCCGATCATCCGGGGGAACACGGTCTATCTGCAGGACTCGACGTCAAGCGTCTACGCACTCGACGTGCGAAGCGGCGCGTTGCTCTGGAAGCACACCATCGATGCGCCGAACGACGGTCCCAACGGGCTCGCGATCTCGGGCTCGCGAATCTACGGCGCGACCGACACGACAGCGTTAGCACTCGATGCGGCGACCGGACGAGTACTTTGGTCGCGTCGGCTCGCGAACCAGTACGAGCAGTTCGTCGGCATCGCGCCGATCGTCGACCGCGGCCGCGTGTACGTCAGCACACAAGGCTTCACGCCGGGAGGCCGCGGCGTCCTGTACGCACTGTCGGCCGCGACCGGCAGGATCGTCTGGCGCTTTCAGACGATCAGGGTGCCGTGGCCACATCCCAGGAGCAGCGGCGGCGGCGGCTCCTGGTATGCGGTCAGCATCGACGAGCGTGGCAACGTATACGCGGGCATCGCGAATCCTGGTCCCTGGGGCGGGTCGAAAGCGTTCCCGAACGGACGCTCGTTCGCCGGCCCCGCGCTCTACACCGACTCTCTCGTCGTTCTCGCCGGAGCCACGGGCAAGCTCCTCTGGTACGACCAGGTGACTCCACACGACGTGCGCGACTACGACTTCCAGGTGTCGCCGATCCTCGCGAGCGTCGGCGCTCGACATGTCGTCTTGGGGGCGGGCAAAGGAGGCCGGGTCGTCGCGTGGGACCGCACCGCACACACGCGAATCTGGTCGCGAGCCGTCGGCACCCACCTTCATGATCTTGGCCCGCTGCCCGCGCAGCCGTCATCTGTATGCCCTGGGCTTCTCGGTGGCGTCCTGACGCCGATGGCATACGCCGAGGGCCGACTCTTCGTCCCGGTGGTGGAGCTCTGCTCGCGGGAGAGCGCAGTCACGTCGAAGAGCGCGTTTACGAGATCGCCCGCGCAAGCGAAGGGAGCGTTGTACGCACTCGCTGCAGCAAGTGGGAGGCCGGTCTGGCAGCGGCACCTTGGCTCGGCCCCGTTCGGTTGCGCGACGGTCGCGCGCGACGCCGTCATCGTTCCGACATACGACGGGCACATCATTGCCTTCGCGACCACTGACGGCCGCACGCTCTGGCACACGCAACTCAGTGCCGGCAACAACAGCTGTCCTGCCGTCGGCAGGGACGTCCTCGTCATCGCGGCCGGAGCGAAGGATTCGCGCATTGCGCATCCGATCACCGAAGTGGTCGCGTACGGGCTCGATCGATGAGCGATGCAATGGCGATGAACGATGCAGCGGCTAGGATGACTTGATGGCATCGCTCGTCCGCTCGGGGTCGGCGCTCGCCTCAGTGCTCGCACTCACCGTGGCCACTGCGGTGACCGCCGCCGCAACGACGCCCGGCAACGTGATCGTCTTCTCCGCGACGCCGCAGGGATCGCAGATCGATCAGCTGTTTGCTGTTCAGCCCTCCGGCGCCGGTCTGAAGCAGCTCACCACCGGTGCGCTTCCCGCGGAAGCCCCGGCCCTCTCCCCCGTCCGCGCGCGGCTCGCGTTCGAGCGTTCTACCGTCGGGATCTTCACCATGAACGTCAACGGCACCGGGCTCCATCGCCTGACCACGAACGGCCGCGACAGCTACCCGGCATGGTCCCCCGATGGGAACAGCATCGCCTTCGTGCGACCGCGCGGCGCCAAGTGGGTCGTGTACGTCGTGCCGTCGTCGGGCGGACGGCCCAGGCCGCTTTCGAATGCGCCGCCGGCCGGCCGTCCCTCGTGGACGAAGGCCGGGCTGTTGATTCCTTCAGGCGGCGACCTCCTCAGGATCGATCCCGCCACCGGGCACGTGCTCAAGTACTACGGCGCGAACATCGACGCGATCTGGGGTCTGAGCAGCGTCGCGCTGTCGCCGACCCTCTCGAGGCTCACCTACCTCGGCGCCCGCGAACCAGATCCGGGCGACAAAGCGTGCGGCGAGGGCCCCTGCCAGCGGTTCGGCCTCTACATAGAGAGCCTCGCGAGCCAGAGCAAGAAGCCGCGGATGATCGTCAAGGACGCCGGGCCGGCGTCCTTCTCGCCCAACGGCAGCCAGATCGTCTTCACGGCGGGAGGCGAGCTGAAGCTCCGGTCGGTGGGTTCAGGCGCAACGAGGACGATCCCGACCGCAACTGCGTATCCGACGAACGCCGCTCCGCCCGCCTGGCGCTGAGCGCGAGATCAGGTGGTCCGGAAGGATCCGGTTGCGACTGGCGTGCTCCCCGAGCGACTGTGGTACTTCATCACGCCGCGGACGTCGAGGTACATGACGATCGAGAACTGCTGGTTCGGCTTGAGCGTCCGGCCGAAGCCTTGTGTGTGACCCGGGCCG
The DNA here is from genome assembly GCA_963707525.1 of uncultured Actinomycetes bacterium. Taxonomy (GTDB): domain Bacteria; phylum Actinomycetota; class Thermoleophilia; order Gaiellales; family Gaiellaceae; genus Palsa-739. Next base: position 136,509 of record CAVPQJ010000004.1, read on the forward strand.
CGCTTGACGTCGCCGATGACGAACGTGTGTGTCTTCTTACCGCGGTTGGTGAGGATGAAGGTGACCGTGCTGCCGCGCGCCGCGTGATTTGGATGCATTACGATCGAATGATCGGTGATTGTCACCTTCACCGACAAAAGCGCAGGCGCGTTCGTCGTTAGTGAGCGGCCAAACGAGGGCGCCACAGTCACGAGAGACACAGAGCAGGCAGCTGCAATGAGCGCGCTCCTCACCGCCGCGACTCTAGCAGTGGCTCGCCTCTTTCCAGGCTTGCGCAGCCCTCTACCGGAGTGCGATAGTCTAGGCGCTGGCAGGTGTCCCCCCGGAATTGCCGCGCCGTCGGAAGCCTGGGGGTTCAATGAGGAGGGTTAGATGCTCCGGTCTCGTTTGCTAACAGGGGCGGTTCTGCTCGCCGTTTTCGCGTCCGCCGGATTCCTGTCTACGTCAGCGTCGGCGTCTTCGTCGAGGGTGCGCGCCAACAAGGTAATCACGCCCGCACCCGCCTGGTCCAATGCACAGCTGAGCGCTCCATCCGCAGACAACTGGCTCGAGTATTACGGCGACCTTTCAGGCGACCGATACTCGTCGCTCAGCCAGATCAACACGTCCAACGTCGGGTCGCTGAAACAAGTCTGGCAGATGAGCCTCGGCACGTGCACCGCGGCCATCATCGGCGGCGCTCCCGTCGTGCCCGGCGCTCCTGCCGGGGACCCCAACAACCCGGCCAACTGCGGCTCGATGGAGTCCAATCCCGTCGCAGTTGGCGGCGTCCTCTACACGACGAACGGTCCCCTCGGGCAGACGTTCGCGATCGACGCGGCTACCGGTCACGTCATCTGGGAGTACACGCCCTCTTACGCGGGCGAAACGCTTCCGGACGGAACGGCATTCACGCCCGGCGACGGCGGCCGACGTCCGGCTGTGGCAGTCGCGGAGGGTAAGGTCTACCTCGGCCTCCCAGACGGCCGCCTCGTCGCCCTCGACCAGATGCTCGGCGGCCAGGTTTGGGAGAACACCATCGGCTCGTTCAAAACCGGCGCGCAGATCTCCAGCGCCCCAATCTACGTCGGCGGCTTGGTCATCGTCGGGGACTCCTCCGGCGACGGCGGCGGCAGCAGCCCGTCGCTGCAGGCCTTCCGGGTCGACAACGGAGCCCGCGTCTGGAGCTGGACTGATATTCCGGGGCCCGGACAGCCCGGGTACAAGACCTGGACGAACAACGGCAAGGGCGGGAACGGCAACACGAACTTCGGTGGCGGCGCGCTCTGGGAGTCGCCGATCGTCGACACGAAGCTCGGCGAACTCATCGACGGCACCGGCAACCCGGAGCCCTGGAACTCGCGCGGCCCGGGGTCGAACCTCTACACCGACTCCATCGTCGCCTTGAACCTCTACACCGGACAACTGAAGTGGTACTTCCAGACGGCCCACCACGACTTGTGGGACTCCGACCTACCGAACAACGGTGTCATGTTCACCGGCAAGTTCAAGGTCAAGGGCAGGGTCGTGACCCGGCCGGCGGTTGCGTACGTCAACAAGTACGGGATGACGTTCGTGCTCGACCGTGTCACGGGCAAGCCGCTGATCCCGGTCAAAGAGGTTCCGGTTCCGCAGAACCATTCCCCTGGTGTCAACACCTGGCCCACGCAGCCGGTCCCAGCGACCCAGGACGTCCTCTTCAATCCGATCAACAAGCAGGGCCTCCCGTGCACGACGCCCGACGCCGTGACCTCGCTCGGCGTCCCGTTCGCGACGGGGACCGCGCCCGACAGCAAGCCGTACAAGATCGGGTGCGCGTACACGCCATACGATACGTCGCAGTACGTCGTCACGCCGTTCGAGATGATGGACTGGCCGGCGAGCTCGTACGCTCCGTCGACCCACTCGATGGTGACGTGCGGCGTCACCGGCCGAGCGTTCGCTTTCTCGCAGGTGCCGGCCGCCTCGCAGGTGACGAGCCTGTTCGGGGGTATCGGCTTCGGCATCACCGCGGTCGGCGACGGCTCGACACCGATGAGCAACTCGGGCAACTTCACCGCCCTCAACGTCCAGACCGGCAAGTTCACCTGGCACCAGCACTGGCAGGCCATCTGCTACTCGGGCTCGGCGAACACGGCCGGAGGCATCACCTTCGTAGGTCACTTCGGCACCGGCAATGGCTCTAAGGGCGATGGATACCTCGAGGCGGTCGACACCAAGACGGGCAAGTCGCTGTGGACGTCGCCCACCATGCCGTATCCGGTCTCGGCGGCTCCAATCGTCTACACCGTGAATGGCAAGGAGTACGTCACCGTGGAGGACGGCGGCTCGGGCCACAACGACGTCACTCGGCCGAACGGTCTCCTCGATCCGCGCCGCGTCCGCGGCGATTACGTGTACACGTTCGCTCTCCCGTAACGAGCCGACGTGAGGAGGGCGGCGGCTGGTGGCAGCCGCCGCCCTCACTATTTGTTCCTACAGTGAGAGCAGTCCTCGGGCGGGGTGCTGCTGCTAGGTTGCTCCTCAACGCTAGGTCAGGAGGAACGGGGATGCGTCGTCATGTCAGCTGGCCTCGCCTGTTCGTCGCTCTGGCGGGAGTCGGGTTCCTCGCCGGGGCCTTTCTGCCCGTGAGCAGCGCGACCGGCTCCGAGCAAGCACGCGCCAGTGACGATCGTCGTCGTGGCGAAGGAGTTCTCCTTCAAATTGTCCAAGCGGAGCGTCCCCGTTGGCACGACCGTGATCTTCAAGGTGGTCAACAAGGGGAAGATCGCTCATAACTTCTCGATCGGCGGCAAGATCACGAAGAATCTGAAACCCGGCCAGACCGCCAGGCTCACCGTGAAGTTCGCGAAGAAGGGCCTAGTCGCATACCGGTGCACAATCTTCGGTCACGCGGCCGCAGGGATGAAAGGGAAGTTTGCCGTCGGCGCTGCGGCTCCTCCGCCGCCTGCGACCACCACGACGACGACGACGACCGGTACGGTCGGCAACGGCGTTACGACCGTGACCGTGAACATGGTCGAGTACGCGTTTCAGCTGTCGCAGACGACGGTCCCCTCGGGTCAGGTCACGTTCGTCATCCACAACAGCGGTGTGGCCGTACACAACTTCGATATCGAAGGGGTCAAGGTCGGCGCACTGCTCGCGCCGGGAAAGTCAGAGACTTGGACTGTCGCTCTCCCATCGGGCACGTACATCTACCAGTGCGATGTCCCGTTTCACGCCCAGAGAGGCATGATCGCCAACCTCACCGTCACCCCCTGATCCCGTCCGGGCGCATGGGCGGCGACCGCCTCCGCGGGTCATTGGAGAGGTAGGTGTGTGCACCTTCACACCCTGAACGAGTCGCAAGCGTTCTGGTTCGTCACGGAGGCCGCCGACAGGCGGCCTCCATCGTTCAACCGATCGTGGTGATGTACGCACCGACCAGGGTCGCCGTTTGCTGGTCGACAGGCCCCTCGCGGCGGTCCGCGTGGCCTTCCTGGAAATGCGCAAAGGCTGCCGTCGAAGCGATCGGGTTCGCCTCGTCGTCGCCGTGGTTGTGAAACGACACGCGCACGAACGAATCATCCGCGAGCCTGAGAACGATGTAGCTCACGTTGTCCGGCTTGGTCGCGGCCGAGCTCGGCAAAGACCCCTTCGACTCGTTGCTGGTTCTCATTCGCCGCCTCGGCGGATCGCATCGCGTACCGCGTAACCAGCCTCTTCTGCATGTCTACTCCTCTCACGACGCCGGCAGGATGTCGCTTCGACGTGGCGCGTACCGGCAGGTGTGTCTACCGTAGGTGAACACAGGAATCCAGCGGGAGCAAGGGGAGACCATGACCACACTCGAGAACCGGCCGAACACCGCACTCCTCGTCGTCGACGTGCAGAACGGCGTCGTCGAGGGGGCTCACGAGCGCGACGCGGTCGTCGCGAACGTCGGCAGCCTTGTCGAGAAGGCGCGGCGGGAACAGGTCCCCGTCGTCTGGGTCCAGCACTCCGACGAGGAGCTTGCGAGGGGGAGCGACGACTGGCGGATCGTCCCCGAGCTGACTCCGGACGACGCCGAGCCGCTCGTCGAGAAGAACTACGGCGACTCCTTCGAGGACACCACCCTCGAGACCGTGCTGTCGGGCCTCGGTGTCGGGCGACTCGTCGTCGTCGGCGCACAGACCGATGCGTGCATCCGCTCGACGCTCCACGGCGCGTTCGTCAGGGGGTACGACGCGACCCTCGTCAGCGACGCCCACACGACGGAGGACCAGACGGCATGGGGAGCGCCGCCGCCGGACCAGGTCATCGCGCACACGAACCTGTACTGGACCTACCAGACGGCGCCGGGGCGGACGGCCGGGACGGTCGAGACCAAGGACGTCGACTTCGGCAGCACGTCCTGAAACCAGTGGCATAGGCTCTTGTTGTGGCCACGCTCGGGACCCGCCTGGTGGGTGCGATCGCTGATCAGGATGAGTTGGCGCTCGCGGCGTGTTTTGCTCAGGACGTCGAGCTTCGGGCGCTCACCCCACATGGGCTCAGAGAACGCGTTGGTGCGACTGAAGCTGCGTCATTGATCTCCCGCTGGTTCGGCGATTCGACCGAACTGCATCTCCTCGACTCGCGCAGCGAGGAGCTCGCGGACCGCGTGCACGTCTCGTACAGGTTCCGCGGTGTCGAGGAGGGCGAGCCGTACCTGGTCGAGCAACAGCTGTACTGCACCGTCGCCGACGGCAAGGTCGCACGAGCCGATCTCCTGTGCTCCGGCTTTCGGCCACGCATCGGCGAGTAGCAGCGATTTGCGATCTACGCCGAGATCGCAGAGACCTGCGCCGCTCCTTGCTGCTCTTGAAGTGCGGGCCAGTCGAGATATGTGTCTTTGCGCGCCACGCGGCCGTCGTTGACGGCGAAGACGTCTACCCCGTCGCACACGAGAAGTTGCCCCTCGGCGTTGGTAGCACTCATCTGATACTCGCTCACGAAGTGTCCGTCTCCGATGTACACCCGCTTCCTTTCGAAGCGGATGTCCGGCCACTGAGCCAACACGGTTGCAATCGCCTCCCGCGTGGCGGCACGGCCAATCGCAGGCTCGCCACCGCCGTGGAGATGGAACACCGTGTCGTCGGTGTGCAGCGTCATGATCGCGTCCACGTCGCGCCCCGCCCACGCGGCCCCGTAGCGCGCAGCCAGATCCTGAATCTCGACGCTCATTGCGACCACTCCTTCGGTTGACAGATCCAACGGACACTACCGCGAGCCCGTCAAAAGGCTCGCAAGGCGTCCCCGAACCGGCTCGCCCTTGTCAACCGGCTTCGGGGAGCCTAAAGTGGTGCCCCGGCGCAGGCGAACGCCCAAAGGTCGAGGGTTGGATGCCCGAAGCGATCCGGAGATTTGTCTGTGTTGTGGGCGTGGCCGTGCTCGCGCTCGCGGCGGCGACGGCAGCGGCAGCCGCCATTCCCAAGTCTTGTCCCTCGGCGTCAATCGTGAGCGCCGCGCTGGGCACGAAGCCGAGCGCGCCTCGACTCGCCAAGAACCCGTTCGGCATCACCTGCACGTACGGCACGAACGCGCTGGCGCCCAAGGTCGAGTTCCAACTCGACACCGCGGCGACCTTCGCAGCCGGCGAGAAAGCAGCGAACGCCGCCCTCCACGTCACCAAGATCCGTCACCTCGGCAAAGCGGCATGGGCAGCGAAGACCGGCGGCTCCCTCTACGTCTTCACCGGCAAGTACTCAGTGAAGATCCTGGCCGTGCTCACCAGTCTCCCGAAGCTGGAGGCCTTGGCGAGGAAGCTGCTCTAGCGAAACGTCTCGTCCCTCGACGTCGCCTGAGACCGTTACCTCCGCGGGATCGCCAGCGTGGCGAGGCCCGCCGGCGCGGCGTTCCCGAGCTGCGACGGCCAGGCTGCAAGATCAACTGCGCCGCCGGGCCGAGCTGCGAAGTGGGAGAAGAACTGCCGCTGGTTCTCCCAGAAGCGGACCGTCTTGCCGCGGACTGACGCCGGCAGCCGCATGGAGAACGCGCCGTTTGCATCCGGCCAACGCTCTGCGAGCGGCTTGACGACGTTGCCGCCTGAGGTGACACCGACGACGAGACCCGAATAGACCGCGCCGACTTGCGGCGTCGGCGTCTGCACGGTGTACGCAGTCGCCCGCGCCGAGCTGGATGTTCAACACCGAGCTCTGGAGCCGCTTGAACGAGGCGTTCGTCCCGACGTTGCCACCGTACGAGATGCCGCCGGACGCGACGCCGACGGCGAGCACGACGGGATCCGCTGAGGTCTCGTCCGAGGCGGCAAAGAACGACGAGTAGTGACCGTTTGCATCGGAGGCGGACGAGTGCGTCCAGAAGTCACGGTCTTGCGTACGCGTGATCACGACAGCGCCTTGCACCGGCTTGCCCGTCTTGTCCGTGATCGTGCCGGTGAGCTGGTACGTCAGCAGCCGCACCGTCGGAGGAGCCTGACGGTTTGCGCCGAGCAGGCGGCCACTGACGACGACGCTTCCGTCCGCCTGCACCTTCGTGTGCAAGCCCTGCAGCCCGTACCCGATGCTGAATCCGCCGGACGCGGCCAAGAGTGCACTGCGCTGACCCGCGGTGAGCGCACGGCCATGGACGGTTGCGCTGCGTTGACCCCAATGACTCGCACGACCCGCCGCAGCGGAATCGTGATGTCGACATCGGTCTGGAAGCTGCCGTCCTTCGCCGTCGCCTGCGGCACCGGGTAACCGTCCATCGACACGCGCGCGCCCGCTACGGGTGCGCCGTTCAGCAGCACGTGGCCTGCGACCCGCGCGACGTTCGACGAGTTCGCCTGCCAGAGCCGTACGTCGAGACCGCTCTGCGTCGGAATGCTGCCGAAGCCTGTCGCGGCTGCATTGACGCGCTGCACGACGTGTGCGTTCTGCTTCGGATGCGAGATCGACTGAAGCACGCGCGGCAGCGGCGGCGCAGGCGACTGCGACGATGGAGCCGCCGAGCGCGAAGACCTGAAGCTCGGTCGCCGTCCCGCCGCCCGAGGACGTCGGCGTGCCGCCGACCGTGATCGCCACGTACTCCTTGCCCGCGATCGAGAAGATCGACGCGCCCGCCGCAATCTGGTGACCCGTCTGGAACGTCCAGAGCACCTTGCCCGTCCGCAGGTCGAACGCGCGCAAGACACCGTCGCCGCCGCCGGCGAAGCCCGAGGCCGCTGTCGGTCGTCGTGACGCCGCCCCGCTCCGGCTCGGGCGTCGTGAACTTCCACACACGCTTGCCGGAGTTGACGTCGATCGCGCTGATCGAGCCGTGGTCGTGCCAGCCCGGGAGGATCGAGCCGAAGTTGCCGTTCGCGAGCCCGAGGAAGACGTCGCCGAGCGTGAACTTGCGCTTCTTCTGCGTCGGCGTCAGCTGTGCCTGCGTCTCGAGCGATGCCGTCTCGGCAGCCCCGTTGAAGATGTAGTTGGTCTTCGGGTCGAACGACGCCGGCGAGTAGTTCAGGCCGCCGATCGACGACGGGAACACCGCCACCGGCTTGCCCGCCTTGAGGGTCGGATGCTCGGTGCGGTCGATGACCTTGATCCGCTGATAGATCGGGTGGCCGTTCGCCGCGTTGTAGGCGAACCAGACGCCTTCCATCGTCCCGACCGAGACGATCCGCTGCTTCGAGCCACCGACCTTCGCGTTGTAGACGAGCGGGGGCTGCGCGGTGTCGTACGACCACTCGTTGTGCGCCATCTGCTGCTGCCACCACTTCATCCGCCCGGTCGTGAGATTGACCGCGATCAGCGAGTCGGCGCGCGGGTTCGAGCCCGGGCGGATCGACGGGAAGTAGAGCGGCGTCGCGGAGCCGGTGCCGAAGTAGAGCGTGTTCGTCGTCGTGTCGACTGTCGTCGGCGTCCACACGACGCCGCCGCCGACGAGCGTCCCGTTGCGCCGCCACTCCGTTCCGGCCGGCGGAATCGTCCAGAAGGGATTCGGCCAGGCCGGCGTGAGATCCGTGTGGTAGGCCATGACGAAGCCCCGTACGCCGTACTCGGAGCCTGCTGCGCCCACGATCAGCCGGTGGTTCGCGCAGATCGGGGCGCTCGTCTCGGAATAGCCGTAGTTCGACGACGCGCCGGGCACCGCCTCCGCGATCGCGACACGCCGCTCGAGCTGACCGGTCTCCGGATTGAGCGAGACGATCGTCATGTCGAGCGTCAGGACGAAGACGTGCCCGTCGCAGAGTGCTACGCCACGGTTCGCGACGATGCCGAAGTTTCGGAACGTCGCGACATTGTCAGGCGTGTAGCGCCACTTGATCTTCCCCGTTGCGGCGTCGACGGCCCAGACGTTGTCGTCGTTCGTCGTCATGTAGATCGTTCCGTTCGAGACGACCGGATAGGCCTGCTCACCGCGGCGCACGCTGGCATCGATCGCGCGGAAGTCGACCTTGTAGACCCGGCCGAGCTGATCGACGTTGCCCGCCGTGATCTGGGTCAACGACGAGTGGCGCAGGTTGTCCGGCGTGTTGCCGAAACCGCCCCAGCCAACATCCCCCGAGACACTCGTCCCGGCGGATGCCGATGCGAGGAGCATTCCCGCGGCGACCATGACACCGGCCGCAGCAAGCGCCCGAGGGGAGGCGCGTCGAATCATTGACGTCGCAATCGTATCCCTGTAGGGCCAAAAGTCGAAGCACCCAGCGCCGCAAGGACGGCCAAGAGGGCGGGCAGGGCAACGTATGGGGCGAGCGCGAACCGGCTGCGGTTGGTTCCCGCGACGCGCACGCTCGGCCCGGTTCCGGCGAGACCCCGGAGGTACGCCGCGGCCGCGCGCACATCGCTCTCCTCGAAGCTTCGCCCGCCAAGCGCCGCGGCAAGCTCACGCAGGATCGTCCGGCCGGACGGATCGGGCCGGTACGCCGCCTCCTCTTTGCCCTCGGCGTCGTACACGGATTCGTTGGCGTGCCAGAAGCGGACCGACACAAAGCTGTAGCCCCGGCCTGCTGCGAGCTTGTCGGCGAGGTCGCCGCTCTGCACCGGATTGCTCTCGCCGTCGGTAAGGAGGACGACGATGCGGCGCGTCGCCGTCGGTGCGAAGTCGTTTCCGGAGGCGATGTCCGCGAGGGCGCCGTAACTCGTCGCGCGCACGGCTGACGCGCGAGGCGGCGGGCTCTCGATACGTACCGCGCGTTGCACGACGCCGTCGAATCCTTGTACGTCGGCCACCGGGAGCAGGTCGGGCAGAACACGGTCGGTGAGCGTCAGAATCCCGGACTCGACCTGAGGGATTGCGGCGCGCAACCGGACGGCGGCGGCGGCGGCGCGGTCGAGTCGCGTTGGCGCGGTCGGCGACGACGACGCCGCCATCGAGCGCGAAGTATCGAGCACGAAGAGCGCTTGCACGTCACGACGCACCCGCGGGCTCGATGACCGAGTGAGCGCAGGCTGTGCTGCCGCCAACCCGAGCAGGACGATGCCGACCGCCACAAGCGAGGGAGGGAATAGCTCGGCCCGCCTTCGGGGCGGGGGCAAGCGCAATGCGCGGCGCACGGCCTCGGTCCGGCGATGCGCAAGGACAGCGGCTCCGAGCGGAAGCACCGCCAGCAGCGCAACGAACCCGCCGAGCGGTGTGAGAAACGTCATCAGTAGCCACTCCCGGGCTGCCCGCTGCCTGCTCCACGACGGCCCGTCCGGCCGAAGCCGCCGCCCTGGCCGGGCTCCACCCGCGAGCCGCGCGCAGCTGTGAGCCGCAGCAGGAGCTCGAGATCGAATGCGGCCTCCATGTTTGCGGGATCGGCGCGCACCGCGTCGGTGAAGTCCGAGATCGCCGCATCGACCTGGCTCTGCGCGCCGCCTGAGGCGGACGCGCGGTAGGCAAGGATCCCGAGCAGCGTCAGGACCTGCGACACGCGCTGCGGATCGCGCGCATGCGAAACCTGCTCGAGCGCATCCTGCGCGCGTGCGCGCGCGCTTTCGACTGCCAGCGCGTTATCGAGCCGCAGGTGCAGCTTCGACGCATCGACGTACTGCTGCAACGCGTCGCGCAGCTGCACATCGTCCCGCACGCCGAGGAGTGCCTCCGACACGCCGCCGAGCCGGGCGTCTGCCGTCCACGACGCGCGCGACGGCGTGGCAATGTAGGCGCGCGTCACCGGCAGCGAGCGAGGAGCGCCACGCACGGACATCGCCGGCGAGCAGCGCGGCAACGCACGGCGAGCGCGACAAGCACCGCAACGAGCGAGGCGCGAATCGGCATCATTCGCCACCCCAGACGAGGCGAGGCGCCCAGGCCGCACGCAGTGCGTACGCGCCCGCGGCGACAGCGGCAAGGACAACGAGCGCCCAGGGGAACGGTGTCGTGTCCTGCGGTGGCGCTTCCGCGAGCGTCGGAGCTTCGACGACGACGGGTTGCGGGGAGAGCAGACGCGTGAAGAGAGCGACGTTGTCGGCGGAGGGAGCGAGCCCGATGATCCGCACCGGCACGTGATCGCGGCGGTACGCGAGCAGCACGGATGCGAGCCGCGGCAGGTCGCCGGGATCGTCGTCGAGGTCGCTGACGAGAACGACGGTCGCCCGGTGGCCGCCCGCGAGCGCGATGACATGCGCGAGGTCGAGCCCGGCGGAGATCCTCGTGCCGCCCGTGAAGGTCGACTGCCACGGGTTCGCCGGAAACGAGGGCGCGAAGCCTGGCGCCTGCTGCTTTGGCAGCGTGAAGTACCGGACGAACGGAGCCAGGTCGGCAGCGGGCGTGCCGGGCGGGAACGCCTCGTACGCCTGGTCCGAGAACACGACGAGCCCGAGGCGGCTTCCACTTCGAGACAGCGCCGCGAGCGTGCCCCCGATGCGGGAGAACGTGTCGGAGGAGATGCTCGCGGAGAGATCGAGCACGAGGATCGTGTCGGCGTGCGACGGCAGCGGCACGATCGTGCGCGTGTGCGGATGTCGTGCGATGAACGCGAACGCGGCGAGCGCGCCGACGCACAGCAGCGCGAGCACGAGCCGCAGCGAGAAGGTGCGGCGACCGAATTGGCGCAGCGCCGGAGCATCGGCGAGCGGGATCGTCGCTCATGACGGAACCTCCCGCTCGACGTCGGCAACGAAGGTCGCAAGCGCCGCGCGCTCGGGTTCGGGCTCCGCCCACGCGAGCTCGCTGGCCGCCCCGGAGAGACGCCGGTCGCGTCGATCCAGCAGGCGGGCGAGCAAACCCAGCGCGCGGCGGCGGTCGGGCGGCGGTCGAGTCTCCGCCTCGCGCGCGAGCCGGAGGGCTCGCTCGAGCTCGTCGACAGTGGGTTCGCCGCGGCGGCGGCGCGCAAGGCCGCGTGCCTCGAGGACTGCGAGCGCGGCGGCAGCGAGTGCGAGCACGACGGCGGCTCCGTAGAGCAGCCACGGCGAGGGTCGAGGGCGCAAGCCGGTAGGACGGCGGCGCCGGCGTCGTATCCGCGCGAAACGGCGGGCGGCTGCGACCGAGGTCGGCTTTGCTCACCTGCCCCTGCACGTGCAGCGTCGGCCACGTTGCCTTTGCGCCCAACGTCTCCCCTCCGAGCGTTGCGACCGTCACCCTCACCGGCGGTAGCGTCGGCGTCGCGTCGCCGCGCGGCGACACGCAGCTGCTCGAGAGGCAGCTGAAGGTGCGTTCGAGCGTGACGGTGACCGTGTCGCCTCGAGTCGTGCGTGTCGTACGTCCAGGCGAGACCGAGCGTCAACGGCGCGAGGTCGTCGACGATGTGGAGCGAGTCGGGATGCACCCGCGTGGCGTCGAGCACAACGACGACGCGCGCGCGGATCGCCGCCGCAAATCGCACCGTGGGCGTGTCGAACGTCGCGCGCACGACGAGCGGCGGCGGCTCAGCCCACGCGGCGGACGCGAACACGCCGGCGGCGAGAACGACGGCACCGGCAACGACTCTCCTCAACGAGCCCACTTTCCGCGCCGCCGCTCTTCAGCCCACGCGAGAAACGCCTCGTCGACCGCCGAAGGATCGCTCGCGTCGATCTCGACCGGCCGCAAACCGAGCGATTCGAGCTCGGCGAGCAGCGCCGCGTACCGCTCGGCGTTCTCGGTCCGGCGCCGCGCAGCCTGTCGCCGGCTCAGGCGCACCAGTTCGACGCGGCTCGTGCGCGGATCCGCGACGGGAACCGCAACTCCGCCGATCTCGGGCCAGCTGCGCTCCCAGACCGGGTCCTGGATGACGACCGGCACGATGTCCCAGCCGTGGCCGGCGGCATCCAGCCAGGCATCCGCGGGAACGTCGACCAGAAAGTCCGAGAGGACGAACAGGAACGTTCCGCCCGGCATGTCGGTCCGGCGCTGTTCGAGAAACCGGAGCGAACGAAGCGATCGTGTCGTCCGGAGCGTCGAAGGGCGCGGCGCCGGCGCGATCGGCGACGAGCCAGGCCCGGTCGCGTCGCCCCGGCGGCAACCACCACGCTTCGCCTCCGGAGAAGTCGAGCGTGGCGATGTCGGCACGCGCCGCCGCCGCGCTCGCCGAGACGGACATCGCGGCCTGCCGCTGTGCTTCCCGTTTGTCGAGCCACGGCAGCGGCGACGGATACAGGCCCATCGCGGGCCGGCGGTCGAGGACGATCGCAACGCGCGGCGCCTCGTCCGCAGCGCGGTCTCGCACGACGAAGTCGTCGCCGCCCCGTGCCTCCGACAGCCGCGCCGACGCGAACCAGTCGATCGTCGAGACCGGATCGCCCGGCTCGTACGGTCGCGAGCCGATCACCTCCGAGCCGTGGCCGCGACGGCGGCTCGGTAGATCGCCGAATGGAAGACCCGTCAGGCGGCGGCGCGGCACGAGCGGAAACGTGCGCCGCTCGCGGGACGACATGCGATCAGCCGTCCCAGTCCGGACCGGGCGGCGGCGCGAGCTCGAGACAGCGAGCTCGAATCCGTCCGAGCGCCTCTTCGCGTCCAAGCGCGCGCGTCTCCGCGAGGAAGGACGCCGTCAGAAGCAGGCGATGCCCGAGCACCGGCAGGAAGAGCAGCTCGATGTCCTCCGGCACGACATGTGCGCGGCCGTGCAGCAGCGCCCAGGCGCGTGCGGTGCGCTCGAGCGTGAGGCTCCCCCGCACCGATGCGCCGACCGCGACTCCCTCAACGGTGCGCGTGGCGCGTACGAGGTCAACCGTCCAGCGCAAGATCAGCTCGTCCGTGTAGATGTTCTCGACGGCGTGCTGCAGCGCGCGCACGTCGTCGGCGGTGATCACCGGTCCGAGCGCGGCGAGCGGATGCCCGTGCCGTTGCGCCAGCACGATCGAGACCTCGTCGTCCTCGGTCGGATAGCCGAGGCCGGTTTGCAGCGCGAACCGGTCGAGCTGCGCCTCCGGCAGCGGGAACGTCCCCTCCTGCTCGATCGGGTTCTCGGTCGCGATCACGAGAAATGGCTCCGGCAGCGGCCGGGCCGAGCCGTCGACCGTTACCTGGCGCTCGGCCATCGCCTCGAGCAGCGCCGACTGCGTGCGCGGCATCGCGCGGTTGACCTCGTCGACGAGCACGACATTCGCGAAGATCGGGCCCTGGCGGAACTCGAACTCGCGGGTCTTCTGGCTGAAGATCGAAAGGCCGGTGATGTCCGTCGGCTGGAGATCCGGGGTGCACTGAATACGCGAGAACGTCGACCCCTCGATCGACTGCGCGAGGGCGCGCGCGAGGATCGTCTTCGCGGTGCCGGGAACGTCTTCGAGCAGCACATGCCCGCCGGAAATAAGGGCCGCGACGACGAGAGTGACCTCGTCGGGCTTCCCGATGACCACCCGTTCGATGTTTGCGAGCAGCCTCCGCGCCGGGTCGGCGGCAGCGTCCGTGTCCTCGGCGGGCTCCGGGCTCAGTTGGGCCACGTCGAGGCTAAGGTATACGAGAACGTTGCCTCATCAACAACCCGGCCGGGGCCTGCCCCTGGCGTCTGAAAAAAGGGGATCTGCATGCTTCCGCTTTCTCTCGCGGCCCGCGTCACCTCGGCCGCAGCACTGCTCGCCGTGGTCGGCGTCGTCGCAGCACCTGCTCTCGGCTCGCGCACGCACACCACCGCGACAAAGGTGACCGTCACGGCGACCGAGTTCCACTTCAAGTTCTCGAAGGCGAGCGTTCCGCACGGCTCGGTCACGTTCACTCTCGTGAACAAGGGCCACGTCGGACACGACTTCAAGATCGGCGGCAAGAAGACGCCGGTCGTCAGTCCCGGCAAGAGCGCGAAGCTCACCGTCACGCTGAAAGCCGGCAAGGCTGCCTATTCCTGCACCGTGCCCGGCCATGCCGCGGCGGGCATGAAGGGCAAGCTCACCGTCAAGTAGCACCGCGTTTCTCAGGCCGGCGTCGCACCGTACAGCGGCGCCGGCCAGTCCCTCGTATTCGCGCGACATTCACTCGGCCGAGGGGCGACAGTTCTCACTCCGCGGACGATGATTGGTGCATCAATGCTCCGCGCGCGCGGCCGCCGGACCCAAGCCGTGAGAGGAGGTGAGACCTCATGAAGTTCACCGACTTGCGCGCGAGCATCCGGGCGCGCTTCCTGCTCGAGGAAGCTCAGACAATGGCCGAGTACGGGGTTGTACTGGCCGTCATCACACTCGGAATCGTTACCGCGATCGCCGCGCTCTCCGGCGGAATCACGAACGTGATCAGCAACGTTACGTCGATTCTTCCTTAGGAAGCGGTACGCCACGAGTTACTGACTGCTTGTGCGGGTCGCGCACGAGAGGCGCGTCTGCGTCGACGCGCGCCACGAGATCCTCGGCGAGATCTGCAAAGGGACGCCAGCCTTCCTCGTCCCATGCCGAACCGTCGCACATCGGGCATCGCGCCGGCGCTGCTCTGCTGCTCGCGCCATAACCGCAGCCGCTGCAGCGGAATAGAAGCAACGGCCTCGCCGTCGAGCGACCCTCGGAATCCAAGTCGAACGGCACTCCCCAAGGATGCCGTCCGTGGCCCCGGAGGGCAACATTGTGCTCAGAAGACGTAGGGCAGGATCCGGCTTCGCACGCGCTCGCGATATTCGCGATAGGCGGGATCCTCGGCGAGGGTCCGCTCCTCCTCGACGATCCGGATGACCTGGAACGTCATCACGACTCCGAAGAGGCACCAGTTCCGAAGCGAGGGGTTCTCGAGCAAATAGCCCACCTCGGTGAGGATGTACGCGCTGTAGAGCGGATGACGAACAAGCCGGTACGGCCCACCGGTCCGGATGCCGCGGTTCGCGGCAACGATGCCAAACGACCGGCCCGAGCGAGATCAACGCCGACACGGCGACGACCGCGCCGGCCACTTGTAGACCCCCGTAGAGCAGTTCGAGGCCGCCAACCGGGTGATACGCGGGCCTCGCCGCGAGCATTCCGAAGGTCCCGATCGCCGCGGCTGCCCACGCGCGAGGCGAGCGGCTGACGACCCACGGGGCACGCCGAACGACGAAGAGCGTCGCGACGACGAGCTCGAGAGCGGTCGCCCCGAGCCCGACCGGCCGATGCGTCGTGCGCCAGTGCTCGAAGTTTGCGCCCGCGAAGAGGAGCCAGAGCACCGCGACGGGCGCCGATGTCGCAATCGCGCGTCGCCAGCGGCCGACGCACGGCGAACGTGCTCATGCCGTCACCCAGTCGAGGCGATCGCCAACTCCGACACCGCGTGCATCGCACTACGCCGGCAGCGAGCTCGAGCACCGCCGCGGCACCGCGCCTCCCGACTGCGCGCCACGGCGGGAGCGCCGGCACGACCCGCAGCACGGAGAGATCGCGGTCGAGAAAGACCACGTCGATCGGGAACTGCATGAAAAAGGTGTGCACGGATGACGCGGGGCGCAGCAGGATGCCTTCGCCGTCGTCGAGCCGTCTTGCGCCCGAGCAGACCGCGCATCCGCGTCCACGGGTTCTTCGCGATGCGACAGCGGGCGCAAAGGACTGCGCCGTCGACCGTCACGAGCGTTCGTTCGCGCGAACCGTGCAATGCCACCGTGAAAACTCCCTCGTCGTAGCGGTGGCCGCGCACCGGCGTGAACTCTGTGACACGCATATCGGCGCGTCGCGCGCATCGGTGTCACTCGAACGGATGAACCGAACTCGAATCACCTACGCGAGGGATCCGCCTAAACGCGTCTCGGTTCGATCATCACCGCACAACGGATCAACTTGGCGTCTCGGCCACGCCAAAGAAGTAACGGGGGATTGCACGCGTGGCGCAGATTGACGCATTCAGTTGGACGCTTCTCGTAGTTCATTCGGCAGCAGCACGCCCGAACACGGGGCGGGCCGGACACTCGAGAGGAGGTGAATAAGCACATGTTCATTTCCTGGTGGCTCGATTTCGCGCGCCAGAACTGGCGCAAGGAGGACGGCCAGACGATGGCGGAGTACGGCGTCGTTCTCGCCGTGATCACCGTCGGCGCGATCGTCGCCTTCACCGCGCTGTCTGGCGGTATCTCGAAGGCGATCAACAACGTGACGGGGCTGCTCCCGTAACGAGCTCGCAGAAGGCAAGACCCGGAAGCCGCAACCGGATAGGGGGATTACGCAATGAGCCGCACCATCAGCCGCGCGAAAGACTTTTTTCGCCGCAACCAAGGCACAGGCGATGCCGGAGTACGCAGTCGTGCTCGCGGTCGTCTCGTCCGGCTCCGCGTTCCTCCTCGCCGACCTCGGCGCCCGGGTCAGTGCAGCACTACTGCAGGTGGCTGGTTACCTGCCCTAGAGGTCGGAATCGGGTGAGGCGCGATGCTCTCTGCGTCTCACCCGACACCGGCTCGGAGGAACCGAGATGACGATGAAGACGAAGAGAATCCGGATCAGAGACGAGCGCGGTCAGTCGATGACCGAGTTCGCGATCGTGCTGCCGATTCTCGTCGTGCTGCTCTTCGGGATCGTGCAGTTCGGGATCCTGTTCAACAACTACGTGACGCTGACGGACGCCGTGCGCGCAGGCGCACGCGCGGCAGCGGTCTCGCGCCAGAGCGCCGAATCCGATCGGGACTGCGACCGCGGCAGTGCAGTCGTCCGCCAGCGATCTCAACCAGGCGAATCTCGGGGTCAACATCAACTCGACCTGGACGCCGGGCGCACCGGTGACCGTCACGGCCACGTATCCCGTACTCGATCAGCCTGCTCGGCTGGGTCGTCAGCTCGGGCAACCTCACCACCAAGTCGACGGAGGCAGTCGAATGAGCAGCAAGCGAGAGAACGGCCAGGCAATGGTGCTGACGGTTCTGTTCCTCGCCGGCCTGCTCGGGATGGCGGCGCTCGTGCTCGACGTCGGGTCGTGGTTCCGCGAGAAGCGCCAACTCCAGCTGACGGCCGACGCGGCGGCACTCGCCGGCGCGCAGGCGCTGCCGGGAAGCCCCGCGAACGCCACGTCGATCGCGCTTCAGTACGCGAAGACGAACGGGCGCCCCGTGACGTCGAATGACGTCGCGATCACGAGCGATCTCAGCTCGAACGATTCGATCACGGTGCGATGCGAAGTCGAATCGCGCCCGGCTTCTTCAGCAAGCTCTTCGGAATCAACACCGTCAACGTCGGCGCAACGGCGACCGCACGCGCGGGCTTCGCCGCGCAGGCGCTCTACGTCGCACCGATGGTCGTGAGCAAGGACCACCCGTTGCTCGCCGGCTCGGGGTGTCCGTGCTTCGGGCAGCAGACAACGCTCGACTTCGGAAAGATGGGCGCCCCGGGCGCCTTCGGGATGCTCGAACCTCGTCGGAGGCAACGGCACCGTCGGCGCCTCGGAGCTCGGAAGCGAGATCCTGAACGGCTTCGACAAGTACCTGCCGCTCGGCCTCTACGACTCGGACCCCGGTGCGAAGTTCAACTCGTCGAACGTCCAGGGGGCACTCGACGCCCGCATCGGGACGGTGCTGCTGTTCCCGGTGTTCGACACGCTGACCGGAAACGGCTCAGAACGCGCAGTACAACATCATCGGCTGGGTCGGCTTCCACCTGGACGGCTACGACGTCCACGGCAACATCGCACAGCTGACCGGCTACTTCACGCAGTTCATCGCCAAGGGCATTCAGGCGACTGCGGGCACGACGCAACCGGACTTCGGAGTCCGGGTCATCCAGTTGACTCAGACTATAACGACGCGAGGGAATCCGATGACCTACCAATTGAGAAACGTCGTGATCGCGGTCGTGCTCGGCCTGCTCGCCGCGGTGCTCACGACTGTGTACGTCACGAACTACAGAAAGAACGTGCAGCACGGCCAGCAGGACGTGGGCGTGCTGGTCGCCTCGACGAACATCCCGGCAGGAACGTCGGGTGCGGCGATCGTGTCAGGTCACATGCTCGTGCGGAAGACGATTCCGCGCACCGCGCTCGTTCCGGGCGCGATCTCGAGCCCCGACCAGATCGCCCGCCTCGTCTCGACGCAGGATGTCATGGTCGGCGAGCAGGTGACGAAGACGCGCTTCGGCGGCGCAAACGAGCTCGGCGTTCGCGCAAAGCTCAAGGGAACACTTCGCGCTCTCCAGATCGCCGCCGATCCGAACCAGATCCTCGCCGGCACGTTCCGGGCGGGCGATCATGTCGACCTCGTCGGCGAACATGAAAGTCGACTCGAGCGGCAGCGGTAGCTCGCGGCATTACGACCGCGTCGTGCTCCGCGACCTGCTCGTCCTCCGCGCTCCGGCGGCCGCCGACATCAAGCAGGCCGACCTCAGCTCGAGCCAGCACTACAACGTGATGCTCGCCGTCACGGACTCGCAGGCGTCGAAGCTGCATGTTCGTCGTCAAGAACGCGGATCCGAACGCCTCGCCGGACGGCGGCTGGTCACTCCAGCTGCGCCCCGTCACGAACGCGGCGGACAGCCCGGAGAACATCGAGAGCATCCAGACCGTCCTGCTCGACGGGCTGAGCCCGGCAGAGCGGGCGCGCGTGATCGGAGGCAACTAAATGAGCCCCCTTCACGACAGCACGAATGATCGCCCCGCTCTGCGCGTCTACATGACGGGCGGGTGCGACGGCTCGGAGACGCTTCGCGCGGCTCTCGCATCCCACCCGGATGTGGAGTTCGTCGGAGCGAGCGAAGACATCAAGGACGGCGCCGGTGCGCTCGCCGGCGGGCATCTCCAGGTCGTGCTCCACGCGACCCGCGCGTCGCGCTGCCCGGCGGACGAGCTCGCCTCGATCCGGGAGCACACGCGTGCGCCGATCGTCCTCGTCGCGTCAGGCGAGGCATCTCGCCTGCTCGACGAGGCACTCGACGCCGACGTCTCGGATGTCCTGCTGCTTCCGCAGCTCGCCGACAACGTCGTGTTCGCCCTCCGGAAGGCTGCGCACACGTCGCGGAAGAGCGACGGCGTCCGCGGCCGGCAGGGGACGATTGTCACCGTCTTCTCGCCGAAGGGCGGGACGGGCAAGACCGTCATGGCGTCGAACCTCGCCGTCGCGCTCGCAAAGGTCGAAGGCAAGAAGACCTTGCTGCTCGACCTCGACCTGCAGTTCGGGGACGCGGCGATCATGCTCGGCGTCGAACCGGAGAAGACCATCTTCGATCTCGTGGTCGCCCCCGGCGAGCTCGACTCGGAGAAGCTGTCCGGCTACACGACCCACCATCCGTGCGGTCTCGAGATCCTGCCGGCGCCTTTGCGCCCGGAGGACGCCGAGCTCGTGACGGAGGCGAAGCTCGCACGGCTGCTCGAAGTCGCGCGCGAAACGTACGACGTGATCGTCGTCGACACATCGCCGTTCTTCCACGGGCCGATGCTGGCGACGCTCGATCGCACGGACGAGCTGTTCCTGTTGTGTGGACTCGACGTCCCGACGTTGAAGAACGTGAAGCTCTCGCTGCAGACGCTCGAGATGCTCTCGTTCCCGCGCGACCGCATCCGCATCGTCCTGAATCGAGCCAACTCCAAGGTCGGCATGAAGCCGAGCGAGGTGGAAGACGCACTGGGAATGAAGATCCGCCACCACGTGCCCTCCGACCGGGCGGTTCCGCTCGGCGTGAACAAGGGTAAGCCGGTCGTGCTCGACGACGAGGACTCCGACTTCGCCAAGGCACTGCGCGAGCTTGCGAAGAGCGTGCTGCCGAAGCCGGAGAAGCCGAAGAAGCGCAGCCTGCTCCGGCCGCTGGCGAAGGCGTAAGGCGATGGGTCTCCAGGATCGCATCAACCGTCCCGCGACGAACGGCTCGTCCGCTGTCGCGGACGCCGACACGCCGGTTCCGGCCGCACCGCGCGAGCGGGCAGAGCGCACGCCCGGCTCCGTCGATCCGTACGCCGAGCTGAAGACGAGAATCCACCACGCGGTCATCGCGACCGTCGGCGTGGAGCTCTTCAAGCAGGAGATGACGGAGGACCTGCACGAGCGGGTCCTCCGCGCCGTCACCGAGCAGCTCGTGCTCGACCGAACGCCGCTGACGCGCGAGGAGCGCCGCCAGATCGTTCGCGAGATCACGGACGACATCCTCGGCTACGGCCCGATCGAGCCGCTCCTCCGCGACGACTCGGTCACGGAGGTCATGGTCAACGCGTTCGACCAGATCTACTGCGAGCGCGCCGGCAAGCTCGAGCGGACGAACGCCGCGTTCGTCGACAACGCGCACCTGCTGCGCATCATCGACAAGATCGTGTCGCAGGTCGGACGCCGCGTCGACGAGGCGTCGCCGATGGTCGACGCGCGCCTGCCCGACGGCTCGCGCGTGAACGCGATCATCCCGCCGCTCGCGCTCAAGGGCCCGACGCTCACGATCCGGAAGTTCTCGCGCGACCCGTACACGATGGACGACCTGATCACGTTCGGGTCGGTCTCCCCGAAGGCCGCGCAGTTCCTTGCTGCGTGCGTCAAGGGCAAGCTGAACGTCCTGATCTCCGGCGGTACCGGCACCGGCAAGACGACGACGCTCGAACGCGATGTCGGCGTTCATTCCGGCGGACGAGCGCATCGTGACGATCGAGGACGCTGCCGAGCTCCAGCTCCAGCAGGAGCACGTGATCACGCTCGAGTCGCGCCCGCCGAACATCGAGGGCCAGGGCGAGGTGCGCATCCGCGAGCTCGTTCGCAACGCCCTCCGCATGCGCCCCGACCGGATCATCGTCGGCGAGGTCCGCGGCGCGGAGACGCTCGACATGCTCCAGGCGATGAACACGGGCCATGAGGGCTCGCTGACGACGATTCACGCGAACTCGCCCCGCGACGCGCTCAGCCGCCTCGAGACGCTCGTGCTCACCGGCGGGCGTCGACCTGCCGTTGCGCGCGATCCGCGAGCAGATCTCGAGCGCATTCGATCTGCTCGTTCAGATCTCGAGGCTCGTCGACGGCAGCCGCCGCATCACGCACATCACCGAGGTGCTTCGCATGGAGGCGGACGTCATCACGCTGCAGGACGTCTTCGTCGCGAAGCCACCGGACGAGAATTCACATGCGTTCGGCAACCGCGATCGGTTCCTGTCGCCGCTCCGCTGCACCGGCCTCAAGCCGACGTTCCTCGAGAAGCTCGCTGCGAACGGCGTCGCCCTGCACTCGACCTTCTTCTCGCCCGAGGATGAGAACGGGCCAGGGACTCGCGATACGCAGGAGACCCCGAAGTTCGGAGGCTACGAATGAACCGCGTCCGGCTGCTCGCCGTCGCCGCTGCCGCGCTCGTGCTCGCGGCCCCGGCGGCGGCGGGTGTCTCCGTCACGTCGGTCAACACCGGCGGCTTCCCCACCGTTCATGCGACCGTGGTCTCGTCACGCGGGGTCGGACGCCGTTCCGCGCGTAACCGAGAACGGCCGACCGGTCGCCGGGCTCATCGCCCAGAACCTCGGCCATGCGAAGGCGGTCGTGCTGGCAATCGACGACTCGAGGTCGATGGCGGGCGGACCGCTTCGGGCCGCCGTCGCCGCAGCCAGGAGCTTCATCGCGTCGAAGCCGCGCGCCGACGCGATCGCCGTGCTCTCCTTCGGCCCGCACCCTGTCCAGTTGAGCAGCCTGTCGACGGCGACCATCGACACGGACGTCGCGCTGCGAAACGTCAGGCTCGCCGGCACGCCAGGGAACAGCGCTCTACGACGCGATCGTGCAGGGCGCCGGACAGTTGCGGGCAAGCCCGCTCGTGGGCCGCGTCCTCATCGTGCTGACCGACGGAAGCGACGTGTCGAGCACGGCGACGCTCGAGAATGCCGTCGCAATCGCGCGGGAGGCGGCCGTCTCGATCTACCCGATCGGAATCGAGAGCCCGGGCTTCAATCCGGCACCCCTCCAGCAGCTCGCTCGCGAGACCGGCGGCCGGTACTACGGCACCGCGTCGACGGCAGCGCTCGCCGGGGTCTACCGCTCGATCGCAAAGCGGCTCGGCCATACGTGGACGGTCTCCTATGTCACCGCGGCTCGGCCGGGCGACCACGTCAAGGTCGCAGCGTCGGTGCCGGGCGCGGGATCGTCCTCGTTTGCGCTCATCGTTCCGCCGCAATCCGGCGACGTGAGCACTCCACCCGCGCCGTCGAAGCTCCTGCCGAAGTTCGTCTACGGGCCGGCAGGCGGAATCGTCGTCGGGCTCATCGCAGGAGCGCTTGTGCTTGTTGCGTTCCTCGTGCTCCTCGGGTCGCAGCGCGGCAACTGGCTGCGCATGCGGCTCCAGGCACATACCGGAGGGGCGCGCCGGACGAAGCGTGTTTCCCGGGAGCAGCGCCTTGCCGCGCTCACCGGTCTGCTCCGCACGACCGAGCGGGCGTTCGGCCACTTGCGCCAGTGGAAGGCGGTGCAGACGATGCTCGAACGCGGCGAGACGCCGCTCAAGGCAGCCGAGTTCGCGTACATCGTCTTTGGCTCGTCGATTCTGCTCGGGATGATCATGGCGGTGCTCGGCGCGCCGGCGATCGTGATCCTCCTGGGTCTGGCGTTCGGCGCTCTCGTGCCGTTCGTCGTCGTCTGGCACCGGATGCGTTCGCGGCTCGCCAAGTTCGAGACACAGCTCCCGGATCTGCTGATCACGGTCGCCGCTTCGCTCAAGGCCGGCCATTCGTTCAAGCAGGGCCTCCAGGCGGTCGTCGACGAGGGGGCGCCCCCCGCTTCGTCGGAGTTCAACCGCGTGCTGACCGAGACCGGGCTCGGCCGCTCGATGGACGACGCGCTCACCGACATGGCTGACCGCGTCGGCTCGCCCAATTTCGAGTTCGCGATCACCGCCGTGACCATCCAGCGCCAGGTCGGCGGCTCACTGGCAACGCTCTTCGACATGGTGGCCGACACGGTGCGCCAGCGCCAGCAGTTCGCGCGGAAGATCCGCTCGCTGACCGCGATGGGACGCATGTCGGCGTACACGCTGATCGGCCTGCCGTTCTTACTCGCACTGGCGATCAGCGTCATCAACCGTGGCTACCTCCATCCGCTGTTCTACTCGTCGTCGGGCCACATGCTCCTCGTAATCGGCGCGGTGATGATGGTCGTGGGCTCGGCAATCCTCCAGAAGATCGTCTCCTTCAAAGGTTGATACCGATGCCCATGCTGCTCATCCTTGCTTCCATCTGCCTCACGCTTGCCGCCGTTCTGCGTCGGCAACGTCGCAACGCTTCCCGCCCGCAACCGACGTGCGCGCATCCGCTCCGCGGCGACGTACGGCAACGTTCGCGTCTCAGCGGGACCGCAACGCGCACGGTTCCAAGACCGAGTGCTCAGCCCGTTCGTCACCTGGCTCGCGCGGGCCATGCTCCGGCTGAACGCAAAGCAGAGCCTCGAATCGCTCTCGATGCTCCTGATGTCCGCCGGGATGCGCAACACGTCGGCGCAGACCTTCTTGGCGGCGAAGGGCATCTCCGCCGGCGCCGGGATTCTCCTCGGCATCGTCATCGGTGCGTTCTCGTCGGTGACGGCTGTCGTCATCTTCGCCAGCATGCTGGGCGCCGTCGGCTACATCGCGCCGGCGATCGTCGTCTCGCAGCGCGCGAAGCGCCGGCAGGCGACGATCGTCTCGCAGCTTCCCGACGCGCTCGATCTCCTCGCAGTGAGCGTCGAGGCCGGTCTCGGCTTCGACGGAGCAGTCGCGAAGCTGACCCAGTACATGTCGGGCCCGCTCCCCGAAGAGTTCGAGCTGACGCTCGGCGAGATGCGGATCGGCGAGAGCCGCTCGGATGCGCTGAAGAAGCTGGCCCAGCGCGCCGGGACGCCCGAGATGTCTTCGTTCGTCCGGTCGATCGTGCAGGCGGATCAGCTCGGTACGTCGCTCGGACGCATCCTGCGCGTCCAGGCGACCGACACCCGTCTCAAGCGGCAAGCGATCGCGGAAGAGCGCGCCATGAAGGCGCCGATCAAGATGCTCTTCCCGACGGTCGCGTTCATCTTCCCGGCCATGTTCATCGTGGTCCTCGGGCCTGCACTCCTGAACCTCGGAAAGCTCTTCGGGTTCTAGATGGCCGTCGAGGCGCGCAACGAGCAGATGGAGGGAGGCTTCGGCAGCGGCCTGCGCGCGAAGATGGAAGCGCGCAACGCTCCGGCCGAGACGCCACGCTCGCCCGGCGAGGCCGTCGCCGCTGCAGCACCCCCGCCGCCACCGCCGGCAGACGCGGGTCTCGTTGAGCTTCGCACAGAGCTCGAAGCATCGCTCGTCACGCGAGCGCGCCCTTCGGGAGTCACTCGGCGAGCAGCTGGACGCATCGGCGCGCGAGGTCGAGTTCGAGCACGAGATCGGCACTCGCCTGGCGGACCTCGAACGCCGCGCTACGACGCTCGACGAGCGCGAAAAGGTTCTGCGCGAGCACGAGCGTCAGGTCGACGAGCGGCTCACGGAATTCGACGATCGCCACGCCGAGCTCGAGCGCCTGCGCGCCGAGATCGACACGACGGCCGTCCGAATCTCGGAGCGCGAGCAGTCCGTTGCGCTGAAGGTGCACGAGCTGAAGTCGGCCGACAACAAACGCGCCGTCGCGACAGCCGAGCTCGCGCAGCAGGCTGCCGCGATCGCCGACCGCGAGAAGGCGGTCGCGAAGGCCGAGACAGAGGCAGCGTCCCGGGCGAAGGAGCTCCTGGCAAAGGCCGAGGGGTCCCACCTTGCCGTCGTCGAGCGGGAGAAGGCCGTCGACGCCGCAGAGAAGTCGCTCGACGACAAGCGCAAGTCGTTGTCGGAGACCGAACGAGCGCTTTCCGCAGCGCAGGCAGAACTCTCCGCGCGAAGCGACGAGGTCGCGTCACGCGCCGCGGCGCTCGACCAGGAGGCGACGCGCCTCAAGGCGCGCGCGCGCGAGCTCGAGTCCGAAAGTGCGGCGACTGCCGCGGACGCTCCCCGCTTTGCCGACCTCGACAAGCGCGAGCTCGAGCTCGCAGCGCACGAGGCAGAGCTCCATCGACTCGAAGCGTCGCTTCGTCGTGCCGAGCAGGAACTTGCGTCGGCTGCGCCCGCCGTCGCAGCCTGTCGACGAGCTGGCCGCGCGCCGTCTTCACGAACAGGAGCGCGCCCTCGTCGAACGTGAGGCGCGTCTCGACAAGCTCGAGGCGCTGGCCGACGCGTCGCGGCTACGCCTCGAGGAAAAGGAGAGGCGCTGCGAAGAGCTCGAGCAGCAGTTCAACCTGCGGCTCCAGGAGCTCGATGAGAAGGAGCTCGGGCTCGACCGGCGCGAAGCGTCGTTTATCGCCGAGCACGAGATCCGCGAGCAGCGCCTCGAAGACCGGGAGCGCGAAGGTCAGGACCGCGACGTGCGGCTGAACCAGCGCGAGACCCACTTGCACACGTACGTGGGCCAGTTGCAGAACCAGTTCGCCAACGAGGGCGACTGGTGGGCGAAGCAGCTCGGCTCCGAAGAAAAAGTTCCTGCGGCCTGACATGAGGAGAACGCAATGAACTACCGCAGGGGTCTCGTCGCGGTCGTCGTCGTCTTCGTGGCGATCGCCGCCGGCTCGGCTTCAGCCGCGAGCCAGTGGAAGCTTCGCTTCAGCTTCGTACCGCAGGTGGCATACCAGGGTCAGACCGCAGCCGTGTCGGTGCTCGTGAAGCCGGCGACCACGCGCTGCTCACTCAGCGTGAAGTACTCCGACGGCTCTATGCAGGGCGGTCTCGGAATGCTCCGCGCGCACTCTGGTCGCGCCGCGTGGAAGTGGAATCTCGCGGACGCGGCGCCCGCCGGCCCCGCAATTGCGTCGGTCGCGTTGCGGCCACTCCGGCAAGTCTCACGCGCGCCTTCACCGTGGTCGGCGGAAATATCCGCCGCTCGAAGCTCTCGGTCGCCAACAGCGGATACTCACAGCGGCCGGATCGCTTCGGTGCAGGCAGCTCCGTCAGCTACGGCGTCGTGCTCGAACAATCCCTCGGATACAGAGGATGCGCAGAACGTGTCCGTGCAGGTCAACTTCCTCGACGCGGCGAACCACACGCTCCAGACCGCGACGAATCGCATCGGGGCGGTTCGCGCCGGGTCGACCTTCAACCTCGGCGGCAACCAGTCGTTTTCCACGCAAACGCCGGTCGTGAAGCTGGAGATCATCGTGCAGACGGACTCATGGGTCAAGGCGGCAGCGCATGAGCCTACGGTCCAGAACGTGCACATCGTCCCGAGCGCGTTCGAGCCCGACTGGGTCGGCGAGGTGGACGGCGACCTGATCAACAGTGACGCCGACGAACACGTTGACGAACGCGCAGATCTACATCGTTCTCTTCGACTCGGCCGGCAACGTCGTTGGCGGCGGTACCGGGTTCATCTTCGCAACGCTCCCGCCTGGGACGCGGTCGTACATGAGCTCGACCTTCGGGTTCCAGGCGGTTCCGACGCTGAAGGCGACAACGGCAGCGCTCTCGATCGTTGCGACGTACAAAGCCCCCGGAGCTTGATGCGCGCGTGTGCCGGTCTTCGCCGCGCTCGTCGCCGCGGGAGCGCTCGCGTTCGCCTGGAACGCGCACACGCACGCGCTGAAAGCCGTGAACGACGTCGCGGTCGCGATCAACAAGGTGTCGACGCTCAGCGCGGAGGTGCAGGCGGTTGCGAAGCACAACAAGTCGCTTGCCGTGTCGGTCGGCGCCGCCCAGAAGAAGCTGAACACGCGTGACGCCGGCTTCGCGCCGCTCGCGTCACGCGTCCTGAAGAGCGTCTTCACCATCGAGACGGATCGCAAGCTCGGCGCCGGGTTCGCCGCCTGGTTCTCCGGCGGCGACATGTATCTCGTCACTGCAAACCACGTGATCGCCGGTGCCGGAACCGGCTCGGCCGTCACGGTCATGCGCAAGGGCGGCTCGTGGAGCGGCGAGGTCGTCGGCACGGATGAGCGTGACGATCTCGCGGTCGTTCGCGTCTCCGGCCATCCCGCGGGCGCGCAGGCGCTCTGGCAGAGGCCGTTCCTGCCCAAGCCGCAGGCCGGCGATCAGCTGCTCCTCATCGGCAGCCCGTACGGGCTCGAGGGGACCGTGACGACCGGCGTCGTCAGCCGCGTGACGGCGAAGGCGATTCAGACGGACGCCGCAGCGAATCCCGGGAACTCCGGCGGCCCCGCCGTCGACAAGCTCGGCCGGGTCGTCGGCATCCTCGTGTCAGGCGGCGGCGAGAACCTGAACTTCGCCGTGCCGATCGGGAAGGTCTGCCGCTCGCTCCGCAGCTGCTACTAGCTGTTGTAGCCGCCGTAGTAATACAGACAGATCGCGATCACGTTCATCGCAAAGATCGCGAACGCGGCCGACGTCATGAACGCGGTCGCGACAACGTACGCGTGGGTGTTCGGGTTCATCCGCATAGCCGCAGGGTGGTACCTCGCGCATCCTGCCGGACGAAACCGTGCTTGGCTATCCCTCGATCGGCTGAACCGACGGTTCCGGCCCATGTTCCGTTCGCCTGAGGATGAGCCCGCCCACGACGAGCAGCAACAGCTCGACCACGGTGATCGCAACGCGGTTCAGCACCGTTGCACCGAGCGCGGCGCCCTGCGTCGTGATGGCGAGCATCAGCCCGTACATCGACGCCTCGCGCGGCCCGAGCCCGGACGGCGCGAACACGGCGAGCACCGCGACGATCGCACCGACGGCGGCGACTCCACCGAGGAAGACGATCGACTCCGCGCCGGGATGGGCGCCGACCGAGCGGAGCAGCAGCCACAGCGCGGTGCCGCCGATCACCCACGTGCCGCAATAGAAGAGGAGCAGGAAGCCCATCGTCGAGGTCCGGAGCGGCGGCAGCGAGCCGTGTCCGAGCTTCCGCAGCACGCGTGACGCGATCGGGCAGAAGATGCGCGGGTGCAGGAGCACCGTGACGACGACCGCAAAGGCGATCAGCGGAGCGATCGGAGCGTTCACGCCCTTCACCCACGCGAGCGAGACGACAAAGACGACGACGCCCGCGACGGCGGAGATGCCCGCCTCGACGAGGATCGACACTGTCACGAGCGCGGCATCCGTGACGCCCGCGCGCCGCGCCGCAAGCACCCGCGCGGCCGGCGTCCAGACTCCGCCCGGCACGTACTTCGCGAGCATCGAGACCATCTCCGCCCGCAACGCCGCCGGATACGAGATGTGGATGTCCCAATCGGCGAGGATCCGCATCCAGCCGAAGACGAAGACGAGGTAGTAGACCGCCAGCGCCGCGCAACCGAGCACGAAGAGCGCAGGGTTCGCGTTCCGCAGGTCGTTGCCGGCGTCCTTGAACGACCCCTGCATCGCCCAGCCGACCGAGACGAAGAAGACGGCGAGGATCACGAGCTGGGTCGCGATCACGACCCGCGGGTGCGCCTTGTAGAACGAGAACAGTCGCCTGGCCAGCTTCACTTCACCCATGGTACGCGGGTAGATTCGGGCTATGGAGAGGACGCTCCCGTATAGCTGGTACGTCGATCCGGAAATCCTGCGCCGTGAGCAGGAGCAGATCTTCCGCTCGGCCTGGCAGTACGCGGGCCACGTCGGAGAGGCGCCGGGGCCGGGGACGTTCTTCGCCGCCCGGGCGGGGCGCACGCCCGTCGTCGTCACCCGCGCGCGCGACGGCGAGCTTCGGGCCTTCCTGAACGTCTGCCGCCACCGCGGGTTCCCGGTCGTCGAGGGAGCGGGCAAGCGCGAGACGCTGCAGTGCCCGTATCACGCGTGGACGTACGGCCTCGACGGCTCGCTGCGCACCGCGCCCCGCGCGGAAGAGCTCGCGGACTTCGACAGGGCGAGCTCGGGCTCTGCCGCGTCGCCATCGATACGTGGGGCCCGTTCGTGTTCGTGAACGCCGGCCCCGATCCCGAGCCGCTGTCGGATGCGCTCGGCTCGATGCCTGCCCAGGTGGCCGAGCTCGGCCTCGACGTCGACGACCTCGTCTTCTACACGCGCTGGGAGACCGAGCTCGAGGCGAACTGGAAGGTCGTCTGCGAGAACTTCCTCGAGTGCTACCACTGCTCGGTCGCACATCCGCAGCTCGCGGAGCTGCTCGACGTCTCGGTCGAGGCGTATGCGCTCTCGACGGATGGCCGACTCTCGAGCCAGCACGGCCCGACCCGCGAGACCGCGTCGACGAGGATGCACCTCGACGGCGAGCTCCCGCGCAGCCAGTTCCATTTCCTCTGGCCGAACCTCGGCGTGAACATCTTCCCGGGCCGGCCGAACATCTCGATCGGCCCGATCGTCCCGGTCTCACCCGACCGGACGTACCGGTTCCTCGACTACTTCTTCGGGCCCGACGTCGACCAGCCGTGGATCGACGAGCTGATGGCCTTCGACGACCAGGTCGGGATCGAGGATCGTGCGCTCGTCGAGGGCGTGCACCGCGGCATCGCGAGCGGCGCCCTCGAGCACGGCTACCTGATGGGCCACAGCGAGCAGCTGATCGGGCACTTCCAGGCGCTGACCCGCGAGGCGCTCGCCCTGTAGACCGCTACGTGCTCGGTGGCACACCGCCCATCGAGGTCAACGGGGGCGGCGGAGGGACAGGCCGCACGAGCCCGCGGCGGCGCCGGAACTCGAGCAAGAGAACGATTGCGATGGCCGCGCCGGCGATCGACATCGTCGCGAGTCCAAGCTGCTCGGCCGTGCGTTTCGCGTTGGCCTCCCACTCGCCGCGCAGGTAGATGTCCCCCGTCGTAGCTCGGGTCGAATGAGGTCGACGCCGAGCGGATAGCGGTCCGTGTGGCCGTTCGCCCAGCCGCCGAGCGGCACGAGGAGCGCGATGCTCAGTGCGATCGCGCCGAGCGAGGTCACGACGACTCCCGTGCGTTTGAGCAGCATGCTCGCGAGGCCGAGCAGCACGAGCGCGAGCGCGGGCAGGACTGCGAGCAGCCAGATCTTGGCTTCCGTCGAACCGGTCGGGTCGCCGAGCACCGCCTTGTGGAGCTTGCCGACGTGCCGGACGCTCGGCTTCTCGACGGCGAGCGACATCGCCATCAAGCCCACGAAGAAGAGCGGCGTCGCGAGGATGCCCGCGACCGCCAGCGGCGCTCTCGACGCCGTGCGCAGACTGCGGCACTACATCCGCCCCGCTTCGAGCACGCGACCCAGGAACTGCGCGCGTCCGCTGCTCGCGCGGCGAGCTGAAGATCTCGCCGGGAGGCCCCTCCTCGAGGATCACTCCCGCGTCGAGGAAGCAGACCTTGTCCGCGACCTCGCGCGCGAACGACATCTCGTGCGTCGCGATCACCATCGTCATGCCGCTCTCGGCCAGCTCGCCCACGAGGTCGAGCACGTCGGCGACGAGCTGCGGGTCGAGCGCGCTCGTGATCTCGTCGAGCAGCATCAGCTTCGGGTCCATCGCGAGCGCGCGAACGATCGCAACGCGCTGCTGCTGGCCGCCCGAAAGCCGATCCGGGATACTCGTCCGCCTTGTCGACCAGCCCGATCCGCCCGAGGAGCTCACGCGCCTTCGCTTCCGCCTCGTGCTTCGAGAGGCCCGGGTCTTCCTGCGGCGCGAGCGTGATGTTCTGCATCACGGTCATGTGCGGGAAGAGGTTGAACGACTGGAACACGATCCCGATCCTGCGTCGCAGGGCATTCACGTCGACCTTGCCGTTCGTCACGGTCTCTCCGTCGATGACGATCGTCCCGGCGTCGACCGGCTCGAGCAGGTTGAGGCAGCGGAGGAGCGTCGACTTGCCGGAGCCCGACGCGCCGATCAGGCAGACGACGTTGTGCAGGTCGATCGTCAGGTCGACGTCGCGCAGCACCTCGTTGTCGCCGAACCGCTTCGTCAGCCCGCTGATCGAGACGAAGTGCTCGGACTCAGTCACACGAGCTGCGCTCGCTCACGCTGCTCCCGCTTCTTGATCAAGTTGATCCGTGAAGCGGGCGAAGGGGATCGTCAGGATCACGAAGAAGATGGCGGCCACCGTGTAGCCGGCATACGAGAAGAAGTCGTTCGAGTAGAAGCCGGCCTGCGCGATCGCCTCCGTCAGTCCGATCACGGTGATGATCGCGGTGTCCTTCTGCAGTCCGATGAAGTCGTTCAGGAGCGGCGGGACGACGCGCCGGATCGCCTGCGGCAGGATGACGTGGGTCATCGTCTGGGCATAGGTCAAGCCCGAGCGAGCGAGCCGCCATGCGCTGACTCGGATGCACCGACTCGATGCCGGCGCGGTACACCTCGGTGACGTACGCGGTGTAGACGAGCGTCAGCGACAGCGACGCCGTAGACGAACAGGGACTGACCGGAGATGACCGCGAGCTTCAAGCGACGGCAGGCCGAGCGCGATCACGTACGCGACGAGGATGATCGGCGTGCCGCGGAAGAAGTCCGTGTAGGCGACGGCGAGCCCGCGCAGCGGAAGGCTCCAGCGGCCGGGCAGCCCGCGCACGATCGCCACGAGCAGCGCGAGGACCAGGACGAGGATCTCTGCGATCACCATCAGCTTGATGTTGGTCTGGAAGCCGTCCCAGACCTGGGGTACCGCGCGGCGGAGGCCGAGTGGGCTGAAGAACGCGTGCAGGAACTTGCCCATCTCGCCTCCGCCGTGCGGTTAGCGCGCTATTTCAGGACCGGCACTCGGGTGAACGGCAGCCACTTCCTCTGCAACTTGCCGATCGTCCCGTTGGCCTTGAGCGCCTTGATCGCCTTGTCGATCGACGGCTTCAGCGCGCTGCCCTTCTCCATGATCGCGCCGTAGCCCTCGTGCGTCACGATCTGCCCGACCACGCCGCCGTACGCGCCCTTCTTCTTCTGGCTCTGGGCAACGACGATCGGCACGTCGAGGATCAGCGCGTCGCACTTGCCCGCCTCGACGGCATCGAACGCGGCAGTCGACGAGGAGCTGTAGACGAGCGCCCGCTTTGCCGGCCGAAGCGTGTGCTGGATGTACGCGAGGCCCGTCGTCGTTGACTGTGCGCACAGCTGCAGCGACTTCAGCGCGGCGATGCTCGTCGGCTTCGCCAGGCCCTTCCGGATCAGCACGCCCTGGTTCGCGTCGAAGTACGGCGCCGAGAACGACACCACCTTCGCGCGCTCAGCCGTGATCGTCGCCTCTTCCATCGCGAAGTCGTACGGCTTCGACGACGGCGAGAAGAGCCCGCCGAACGGCGCCCGCACGAAGACGACCTTGCCGATTCCAAGGTTCTTCGCGATCGCCTGCGCCAGCTGAGCTTCGAAGCCGGTCGGGTTTTTGATCGTCGTCCCCGTCACTCTGCCGTTCCAGAACCCCGGCGCGGGAACATCGAAGCCCACCGTCAGCACGCCCGCTGTCTTCGTCGGCGCTGCAGTCGGTGCCGCGAAGGCCGCTGCGGCGGTCAGGAACAGACCGACGACGACCACGAGCATCAATGGCTTTCTCACAGTGACCTCCCAAGACAAGACCCGGTAACCAGAGGCGCAAATCTACACCTGTCGAGCGCAGGGCGGGTTAAAGTCGAATGAATGTCGCGGTACGGGTGCGAGAGCATGGTGACGAAGCTCGACCGCGTCCTCGTCCGGCGCCCGGACGAAGCGTCGTGCAGGCTCTGGGCCGACTACGGCTGGCGGTCGGAACCCGACGTCGCAAAGCTACTCGAGGAGCACGACGCGTTTTGCGCGCTGCTCGAGTCCGCCGGCGCCGAGGTCGTGTTCGGCCGGCCGGTCACGCACGGCCTCGACGCCATCTACACGTTCGACCCTGCGATCGTCTCACGGCATGGCGCGGTCATCCTCCGGCCGGGCAAGGACCTTCGGCTGCCCGAGGCGTCGGCCATCGAGGACGACATGGCGGCGGCCGGAATCCCGATCGTGGCACGGCTCGAGGCGCCCGCGACGGCGGACGGTGGAGACACGATCTGGCTCGACAACCGGACGCTGCTCGTCGGCCGCGGCTACCGAACGAATGCGGCAGGCGTTGCCGCGCTTCGCGCGGCTCTACCGGACGTCGACGTGATCGAGTTCGATCTGCCGCACTTCCACGGCTCCGACGAGGTCATGCATCTCCTGTCGCTCCTGAGCCCGGTCTCGCATGACGTAGCGGTCGCGTATCTGCCGCTGATGCCCGTCCGGCTCGTCCAGCTGCTCGAAGCGCGCGGGATGAGGCTCATCGAGGTCCCTCCCGAGGAGTTCGAGACGATGGGACCGAACGTGCTCGCACTCGAGCCTGGGGTGGCGCTCGCCCTCGAGCGGAACAGCGAGACCCGGCGGCGCCTCGAGCAGGCTGGCATAGAAGTGCTGACGTACGAAGGGACGGAGCTCTCGAAGGGAGACGGCGGCCCGACCTGCCTGACGCGCCCACTTCTCCGCGGCTGACCCTTACGGGGGATCCGTCGCGCACGCATTCCGTCTTTACTGCGTCAAGAACTCACGGAATGCGGCTCCGTACAATCCCTGTGCTCGTCATCGTCGTGGCTGTCGTCGCGGTACTCGGCGCCTGGACCGACCGCTTGAAGGTCGTGACGGACGCACCGCCGGTGGTTGCCGCCACGAAGCCATGGAGCGCGATCGTGAAGGTCACGCGGCGAGGGCGGGGCATCGACGGCTATCGCGCCGTCGTCACGCTCGTGGGCCCTCGCGGAACCCAGCAAGTGCAGGCGCAGGAGCTCGGCGGCGGCGTCTACCGCTTCCGGGTCCAATTGAAGGGAGGCGGCTTTTACAGCTACACGGTACGCGTCGGCGATCACATCGCGAGCCACGGGACTGTCTACTCCGTTCCGCGGTGACGAACGCGTCTTCAGCTATCGTTAACTGAGTTAACGATATGCCAAAGATCGAGATCGACACGCTGAGCATCGCCGACCGGCTGAGGCCGGTGCTGCTGCAGAGTCGGACGCGAGCTCCGCCGCGAGGCTCGCGAGGTCGGTATCTCGCCCGAGCAGGTCTCCTTGCTCGTCGCGATCAAGTACGCACCCGGCATCGGGGTGCGAGAGCTTGCGACGCGCGAGCGCGTTACGCCGCCCGCAATGTCGAATCACGTCGACCGGCTCGAGCGCGACGGCCTCGTCAGCCGCACGCCCAGCGCGTCCGACCGCCGCCGCGTGGGCCTGACGCTCACCGACGAGGGGCAGCGAACGCTGCGCCGCGTGCGTTCCCGCCGTACGGCGTGGCTCGCGACTCGGCTGCGCGGCCTCTCAGCCGAGGAACTCGAGGCCGTCGGGGCCGCGATCGAGCCCCTCTCACGTCTCCTACATGAGGACGAGCGCCCGTGAGGCGGACGTTCTCGAGCCTCAGATACCGGAATTACCGGCTCTTCTTCTTCGGACAGGCGGTCTCGCAGTCGGGGTCGTGGATGCAGCGGATCGCGCTCAGCTGGTTCGTCCTCCAGCTGACGCACGGCAATTCGCTTGCCGTCGGAATCATGGCCGTTGCCCAGTTCCTGCCGTTCACTCTCTTCGGACTCTTCGCGGGCGTGATCACCGACCGCATGGACGCCCGGCGTCTCGTGATCGGAACCCAAGTCGCGCAGCTCGTCACCGCGGTCGTGCTCGCCTGGATTGCGCTCGGCGGGTTCGCGCAGCCGTGGATGCTGTACACGATCGCCTTCCTCAACGGGGTGATCCTCGTGCTGGATGTTCCTTCGCGCCAGCAGCTCACGTATCGCATGGTCGGGCGGGACGCGCTGCCGAACGCGATCGCGCTCAACTCGAGCCTGTTCAACGCGTCGCGGATCTTCGGCCCCTCACTGGCCGGCATCATCCTCGGCTTCGCCGGCGTCGGAGTCTGCTTCACGGTGAACGCGATCAGCTTCCTCGCCGTCCTGCTCGGTCTGGTCGCGATGCGCTCGAGCGAATTCTTCCCGGTCGAGACGTTCGAGCGCCCGGCGATCTTCCGCGGCACACGCGAGGGACTCTCCTACGTGCGAAAGCAGCCGCGGATGCGGATCGTGCTCGGACTGACCCTGGTGCTGAGCACGTTCTGCTTCAACTTCAACGTGACGCTCCCCGTGCTCGCGTACACGACGCTCCACACCCACGCTTCCGTGTTCGGCCTTCTCTCGGCGGCGTTCGGCGCCGGTGCTCTGGCGGGAGCTCTCGTCGCGGCGTCGCGCGGACGCGCGTCGGCGAAGGTGATGATCATCGGTTCGCTTGTCTTCACCGGCTCGGAGCTCCTCCTCGCCCCGATGCGGGGAGCACTTCTCGCGGGCGCCCTTCTCTTCCTCACCGGTGCAGGCTTCACGATCTGGTCTGCGAACTCGAACGCCTCGATGCAGCTCGCAGCTCCCGACCGGCTGCGCGGCCGCATCATCGGCATCTACTTCTATGCGTTCAACGGCACCGGCCCGCTCGGCGGGCTGCTCGCCGGTTGGCTGTGCGCCACCGGCGGCACCGAAACGGCGTTCTTCGTCGCCGGCATCGCGGGTCTGACCGCTACGGGTGTGGCGGCCCAGCAATTGCGCGGACGTCAGCGACCAGGTCGCGACCTGGTCGCGACCTGGTCGCACGCCTCGTAGTTGCCCCAAAAGGGGTACGCAAGATTCCCGGGCCTCCGGCATCTCTAATCCTGGGTCGGGCGGTGGGCCGCAGCCCGTCCGGCCCAATTACCTCAAACTAGGACGATCCACCGCTTCGCCCCCCACTGGCTCGACCTCGGCGAGCGGCAGATGCACTACGTCGACGAGGGGGAAGGCAAGCCGATCCTCTTGCTGCACGGCGAGCCGACCTCGTCCTTTCTCTGGCGGAAGATCATTCCGCAGCTGCCCGGGCGCAAGATCGCGCCGGATCTGATCGGATTCGGCCGTTCGGACAAGCCGACGGAGATCGGCTGGTACACGTACGACCGGCACGTCGACTCGGTCGCGCGGCTCGTGGACGCGCTCGACCTGACCGAGATCACGCTCGTCGTGCACGACTGGGGCGGGCCGATCGGTCTGCGCGTCGCAGTCGAGCATCCGGAGCGCTTCGAACGGCTCGTCGTTCTCAACACCGGAATCGGCGGCGGCAGGCCGCCGAGCGAGACCTGGCTCCGTTTCCGCGCAGTCGTACGCGAGCTGGGCGGCGCACTCGACATCGGCAGGCTCGTGGAGGCCGGGACCTTCCAGGGACTGGACGACGAGGTGCGTGCGGCGTATGACGCTGCCTTCCCGACGCCGGAGTCGAAGGCAGGCGCGTTGGCCTTCCCCGAGCTCGTGCCGACCGAGCCCGACCACCCGAACACCGCGCCGATGAATCGCGTCCGGGACAGCCTGCGCGACTGGCGGAAGCCGACTCTCGTCGTGTGGGGAGCAGAAGACACCGTCCTGCCGCCGCGGTACGCGCAGGGGTTCGTCGAGCTGATTCCCGGCGCTCGCGGCCCGCTGCTGGTCGAAGGCGCGGGCCATTTCTTACAGGAGGACCGGCCCGACGAGGTCGCCGAGGCGATTCGCGACTTCCTGTCCGCGTGACGTACCAGAGAGGCAAAACGTTGCCTACAGTGAACGTTAGACCGTGCAACTCCCATCTGCCGCCCGCGAATTTCGCGTCGGCGCGATCTTTCTCGCCGCCGCCCTTGCGCTGACTGTCGCGTACTTCGCGGTCGGGCGCGGGGCCGTGCAGAACGACATGTACGACGTGATCGGCGTCGCGTCGTCGCTCGCGATTGCGCTCGGCGTCAGGCTCAATCGCCCCCGGTATCCGCTTCCTTGGCTGCTCTTCGCGGTGGGGAACCTGTTCTTCGCCGTCGCGGACATCATCTTCAACCACCTGGCGAATCCGCCGACGCCGTCCGTCGCGGACTGGTTCTACCTCGGAGGCTATCCGCTCGTCGTCGCCGGGCTCGTGCTCCTCCTCATTCACAGCGGCGGGCATCGTCGCCTCGCTGCGATCGGCGAGGCCACGATCGTCACCTTCGCCTTCGCCCTCTTCCAGTGGGTGTGGGTCGTCGACGGCATCGTCGAGGGCGGTGGATCAGTAGCTAGCCGCGCAATCAACGCCGCGTATCCGTCGATGGACGTTGTTCTGCTTGCAGGCCTAGCGGGCTTCTTCGTGACTGCGGCCTGGCGTACACCCGCGTTCCTCCTCCTCGTGACGAGTGTCGTGGCACTCCTCGCTTCGGACGAGGTCTACGGCGTCAGCCAGAAGGCGTACCGAAGCGGAGACTGGACCGACCTCGGCTGGCTGCTCAGCTACATCCTCTGGGCGGCGGCGGCGCTCCACCCGTCGATGAGAGAGCTCTCCCAACCGCGCCGGCGGCGGTCGACGCTACGTGTGCATTCCCTCCGCATCGCGCTGCTCACCGCCGCACTCCTCAGCGCGCCATTCGTGCTGCTCGTGCAGTACCTCCGTGACGCACCACTCGACGTCGCCGGCGATCGTGATCGCAGCGACCGCAATCTCGATTCTCGTCCTCATGCGTCTGGTCGGGATCCTGCGCGCGCTCGAACGGCTGCGCGAGCGAGAGCGTTCGGCGCGGGCGGACGCGGAGCAGGCGCAGATGCTCCTCGCCATGCAGAACGACCAGCTCGTCGAGGCGGACAAGCTCAAGGACGAGTTCGTTGCGCTCATCTCGCACGATCTCCGCACGCCGCTGACGTCGATCATCGGGTACGTCGAGCTCTCGCTCGAGGATGTCGAGCCGCCGCTCGACGAGGAGCGCCGCGGCTACTTGCAGATCGTGTCGCGCAGCTCCGAGCGGCTGCTGCGGCTCGTCGACGACCTGCTCTTCGTCGCGCGCCTGCAGGCGGGACGGCTCGTCCTCGAACGGTCGGATCTCGATCTCAGCACGATTGCGGCGCAGGCAGCCCAGGAGGCACGCCCGCGCGCGGAAGCCAAGCAGCTCGAGCTCGAGTTCATCGGCGGCTCTCCGGTGATGATCGATGGTGACAAGGGAAGGATCTTCCAGTTGCTCGACAACCTCATCTCGAACGCGATCAAGTTCACTCCGGAGGGCGGCCGCGTCGAAGTACGCGTCGCGCCGGAGGACGACTTCGCCGTCCTCGAGGTGAGCGATACGGGAATCGGTCTCGGCCCGGACGAGGCGGAGCTCGTGTTCGACCGCTTCTTCCGCTCGTCGCGTGTCGTCGCACAGCAGGTGCCCGGCACGGGCCTCGGTCTCTTTATCGCGCGGGCGATCGTCGGCGCGCATGACGGAACGATCGCGGCTTCGAGTCGCGAAGGAGGCGGCACGACCTTCCATGTCGAGGTTCCTGCACGCGTGGCGTCGCAGCCGGTCGATCCGGAGCTCGTAGCATGAGCGAACCGCTCATTCTCGTCGCCGACGACGACGACGACATTCTGCTGCTCGTGACGACGCGTCTTCGACGCGACGGATTCAATGTCGTCTCGGCATCGAACGGCGAGCAGGCGCTCGCGCTCGCACGCGAGCACAAGCCGACTCTGGCCGTCCTCGACATCGGCATGCCGGGCCTCGATGGGCTCGAAGTGCTCGCGGAGATTCGCGCCGACGAAGAGCTTGCGCGGGACGTTGGTGCTTCTCCTCACGGCGAAGGCGCAGGAGTCCGACGTGCGCCGAGGCTACGAATCGGGCGCCGACGCGTACGTCAAGAAGCCGTTCTCGCCCGCCGAGCTCTCGACGCGCGTTCGCGCGCTGCTGGACCAGGCTGCAGAAGCTCAGCCCGGAGCTTTGTAGCGGTAGCCGAAGCCGCGCACCGTCTCGATCGGCACGGTGTCGGGCTCGCCGGGTTCGAGCTTGCGGCGGAGGTAGCCGATGTAGAGCTTCACCTGGTCGCCGCCGACGCCGTACGCGTCGCCCCACACGAGCTCCAGCAGCTGCTCTCGGCTCAGCACCTGACGCGGGTGGCGCACGAAGGTCGACAGGAGCCGGAACTCGAGCGGCGTGAGCTGCACCTCTCGGTCGCCGACGGTGACGCGAGCCTGAGCCCAGTCGACGGCGAGATACGCGTCCGCGTACGACTCCGCCTCCGCCTCTCGCGACCCGCCGAGCGAGGCGCGGCGGAGGAGCGCACTGACCCGGGCGGCGAGCTCCTGCTTCCCGAACGGCTTGACGACGTAGTCGTCGGCACCGGCCTGGAGCCCGCGCACGCGCTCGAGCTCGTCCCCGCGGGCGGTGAGCATCATCACGGGGACGTCCGACATGTCGCGGATCCGCTCGAGGACGTTCCACCCGTCCAGCTCGGGCATCGAGACGTCGAGAATGACGAGATCGGGGCGCCAGGCGTGGAACTCGCGGAGCCCTTCCTTGCCGTTCGGCGCATCCCGGACCGTGGCCCCGCTCCGTTCGAGGAGGGTACGGACGAGACCCCGAATGTCGTCGTCGTCGTCGATTACGAGAACCCGGGGATCGCTCATACCCTTTTCATACCACGAGCATCCGCTGTTCCCTCGTTCCGGGCCGAAGGTGCATCTGTGGCGACCATCCTCATCGTCGATCCAGATCCCGCGACGCGGTCGTTGCTGGAGCTCCTGTGCCTCCGACTCGGTCACAACCCGATCGGCCCTCGTGAGTGGGTCGACGGCAAGGAGCCCGATCTCCTCCTGCTGGAACCGGCATCGCGCCCGGGCGTGCGGCTCGCCCGCGGCGTACGGCGCCGTTTCCCGCAGCTGCCAATCCTCTGCGTGAGCATCGACGGCCCGAGCGACGATTCTCGTGGGCTCGGACCCGCCGGCCACGTCATGAAGCCCTTCCGCCGGACGCAGCTCGAGCGGGCGCTCGAGCAGGCGCTCATCCCAACGGCGGAAGCGGCGGGGGTACGGCGGACGGCATAGGCCGGGCGCCGCGGCGCGCGCCCAGCCTGATTTCGAGCTCAACGGGAGGCGGCAGCCTCCCGTTGTGCATTTGGTAAAGATGCGGCCATGCTCGATCTGACCGAAGAGGCCGTCGACGCCATCCGCAACATCGTCGAGGAGAGCGAAGTCGGCCCGAACGGCGGCCTACGCATCTCCGGCTCGAACGAAGGGAACGGCGACGCCGCGCTCGAGTTCGAGCTGGCGTCCGAGCCCGTCGAAGGCGATGCGGTCGTGCGCGACGGCGGCGCAGTCGTCTTCCTCGACCCGACCGCGGCGGATGTGGTGGCCGGCAAGCGGCTCGACGTGCACGCGCACGGCGACCACTTTCACTTCACGCTCGACGAACCTGATCGCTAGCTGATCGTCCAGGTCTCGCCCGAGTGCAGCAGCGCTTCGAGGTCGCCGGCGCCGAGCTTCTCGGTCGCCTCGGCGATCTGCCCCGCCATCAGCTCGTCGTAGACCGGACGCTGCACGTCGCGGAAGATTCCGACCGGCGTGCCGCCGTGCGTCTCCTGCGTCACCCGCGACAGCGCGAATGCGAGCGACGGCGACTCGTGGGCGACGTCGTGGATCAAGACATCCGGATCGCTCGCAGCGCACACCTCGATCGAGCCGTCGCTCTTCTGCCGCAGCGCCTTCTCCTGATCCTTTCCCCAACGGATCGGCTCGCCGCTCGCCAGCATGATCCGGTTGACGCCTTCCTTGTCGTCGCGAACGAAGTCGAACGCGTCGTCATTGAAGATCGGGCAGTTCTGAAAGATCTCGACGAACGCGCTGCCGCGATGCGCCGCCGCAGCGCGCAGCACTGCGGTCGTGCCGGCCTTGTCGGTGTCGATCGCGCGCGCGACGAATGACGCCTCGGCGCCGATCACGAGCGAAAGCGGGTTGAACGGCCAGTCGAGCGAGCCCATCGGCGTCGACTTCGTCACGGTGCCGAGCTCGCTCGTCGGCGAGTACTGGCCCTTCGTCAGCCCGTAGATCCGGTTGTTGAAGAGGAGGATCTTCACGTTCACGTTCCGGCGCAGCGCGTGGATCAGATGGTTGCCGCCGATCGAGAGCGCGTCGCCGTCACCGGTCACGACCCAGACGAAGAGATCGGGACGAGATGCGGCTAGCCCGGTGGCGATCGCCGGCGCGCGGCCATGGATCGAGTGCATCCCGTATGTGTTCATGTAATACGGGAACCGCGCCGCGCAGCCGATGCCCGAGACGAACACTGTTCGCTCGCGCTCGATTCCGAGCTCCGGCATGAACGACTGCATCGCCGCGAGGATCGCGTAGTCGCCGCAGCCGGGGCACCACCGGACCTCCTGGTCCGTCTTGAAGTCTTTCATCGTGCTCATTGACCCAGCCCCCCTTGATCAATTAGGGCTTCGATCGCCTCCGCAACCTCGGCCGCACGCAATGGCAGCCCGGTCACCCGGTTGTAGCCGACAGCGTCGACCAGGAACTCCGCACGCACGAGCTTCAGCAGCTGCCCAAGGTTCATCTCCGGGATGAGCACGCGCTCGTACCGCCGCAACACCTCACCCGTGTTGCGCGGGAACGGGTTCAGGTGACGGAGATGCGCGTGCGCGACCTGACGGCCACCGATGCGAACACGCCGGCATGCGGCCGCGATCGGACCGTACGTTCCGCCCCAGCCGAGGACGAGTACCGAAGCCGTTCCGTCCGGATCGTCCACCTCGAGCTCCGGTATGTCGCCTGCGATTCCTGCGACCTTCTGCGCACGCAGCCGCGTCATCAGATCGTGGTTGTCCGGGTCGTACGAGACGTTCCCCGTGCGGTCCTCCTTCTCGAGGCCGCCGATGCGGTGCTCGAGACCCGGAGTGCCCGGGACCGCCCACGGCCGGGCGAGCGTCTTCTCGTCGCGCAGGTACGGAAGGAACGTCCCCTCGAAGTTCGCCTCCGTGGTGAACGAGACCGAGATGTCCGGCAGCGTCGACACCTCCGGCAAGAGCCACGGCTCCGACCCGTTCGCGAGATACGCGTCCGACAACAGGTACACCGGCGTGCGGTACTTCAGCGCGATGCGGCACGCTTCGATCGCCGCGTGGAAGCAGTCGGAGGGCGACATCGCGGCGACGACGGGTACGGGCGATTCCGAGTTGCGTCCGAACAAGACCATCAGGAGGTCGCCCTGCTCCGGCTTCGTCGGCATGCCGGTCGAGGGGCCTGCGCGCTGGATGTCGCAGATGACGAGTGGCAGCTCGAGCTGCATCGCCAAGCCGATCGTCTCGGCCTTCAGCACAACACCCGGACCGGCCGACGTCGTCACGCCGAGCGAACCGCCGAACGCCGCGCCGAGCGCCGCGCCCACCGCCGCGATCTCGTCCTCGGCCTGGAACGTGCGCACGCCGAACTGCTTGTAGCCCGCGAGCTCCTCGAGGATCGCCGAAGCCGGCGTGATCGGATACGCGCCGAGGAAGAGCGGCAACCCGGAGAGCTTCGATGCGGCGATCAACCCGTACGAGAGCGCCTGGTTCCCCGTGATGTTGCGGTAGATCCCCGGCGCGAGCTTCGCCGGCTTCACCTCGTACGTGACTGCGAACGACTCCGTCGTCTCGCCGAACGCGTAGCCGGCCTGGAGCGCCTTGATGTTCGCCTGCGCGATCTCCGGCCGCTTCGCGAACTTCGTGTTCAGGAACGACACCGTCGCGTCGACCGACCGCCCGTACAGCCACGACATGAGCCCGAGCGCAAACATGTTCTTCGAGCGTTCGGCCTCGCGCGACGTCACGCCCTCGATGTCCTTCAACGCGCCGACGGTCAACGACGTCAACGGCACCGAGTGCACCTGGAACTCGTCGAGCGATCCGTCCTCGAGCGGGTTGGCGGCATAGCCGGCCTTCTGCAGGTTGCGCTCGTTGAACGCATCCGAGTTGACGATCAAGGTGCCGCCCTTCGGCAGGTCCTTGACGTTCGTCTTCAGCGCTGCCGGGTTCATCGCGACGAGAACGTTCGGCGCGTCGCCCGGCGTGAGAATGTCGTGGTCCGCGAAGTGGAGCTGGAAGCCCGAGACGCCGGGAAGTGAACCGGCAGGCGCCCGGATCTCCGCCGGAAAGTCGGGCAACGTCGAAATGTCGTTGCCGAGCAGGGCCGTCTCCGAGGTGAACTGCGAGCCGGTGAGCTGCATGCCGTCGCCGGAGTCGCCCGCAAAGCGGACGATCACCTGGGAGAGCTGCTCGACGGGCTTGCTCACGGCCTCGTCACAGGTATAGCGGATCGGTCAGGCAGTAAGCAGAAGCGCGTTCTGCGACGGGTCGCGCACGAGGACGCCGGTCTCCCGTGCTTCGGGTTCCTGCCCGGAGTCAGCAACGCGGGCGGCGACCCGGTCCCGCTCGGCGGCATCGGGAACGACGATTGTCGCGTGCCGGAGCGTGGCGAATCCCGGGCCTGCGGGCGCCGCGCCGCGGCTCTCCCACGTGTTCCCGCCGACATGGTGGTGGTAGCCGCCGGCACTCAGAAACGCGGCCATCGGGCCGAGTTGCGCCATCAGATCCATTCCGAGCACGTCGCGGTAGAACTCGACGGTCGCCTCCACGTCTGCGACGCGCAGGTGGACGTGGCCGACCGTCGTCCCGTCGGGAAGCCCGTCGAACGGCTCGATCGCCGGATCGTGCGAGCTCTCCAAGGAGATCCTCGACGTCGAGCGGCAACGTCGTCATGCGCTGCATGACCTGCCCTTCCCATTGCTCGCGCGGGCGGTCGGCGTAGATCTCGATGCCGTGCCGGTCGGGATCGCGAAGATAGATCGCCTCGCTGACGGCGTGATCCGAGAGGCCCTCGATCCGAGTCTGATCGCGTGCCGCATGCGCGAGCCAGCGCGCGAGACTCGGCCGATCGGGGACGAGCAAAGCGACGTGGTAGAGGCCGGTGTGACCGTCGGCGGGTCGCGACCCCGGCTCTTCGACGAAGCGGACGAGCTCGGTGTCGGCGCCGACGGAGGCGAAACCGTTCTCGCGGGCCAGGACGCGTAGCCCGACGACCCGCTCCCAGTATTCGAGCGAACGTTCGAGGTCGGAAACCGAAAGCTCGACGGCCCCCATGTGCGTCTCAGGCGCGATCTCCGTCACGCTTCGACGATAGCGCCGTCAGCCGTGATCGTGCTTGAGGGCGGACTCCTTCTCCTGCGCCTGCGCGAGCGTCAGCGAGCCGCTGCACACCTGCGCGTTCAGCTCGTTCTCGATCGCGTCGACGTGCGCTGCGCGCGGGTAGGGCTCGGGCCAGAGGTTCCGCGGATCGGTCGGGTGGCCACCAAGCTCGAGGCTGATCAGATGATCCTCCTGGAATGTCGAGGGCGGACCGCTCTCACCGTAGGCTCGCATCTGCCGTAGCTTCAGCGCGTTCGTGTACTCCGTCGGAGGTCGAACGGAGCGTGTCCACCCCTGCACGCAGATCGTCGTCCCGATCGTTGCCTGCGTTAC
Source organism: uncultured Actinomycetes bacterium (assembly GCA_963707525.1). Classification (GTDB taxonomy): domain Bacteria; phylum Actinomycetota; class Thermoleophilia; order Gaiellales; family Gaiellaceae; genus Palsa-739. The sequence goes on from CAVPQJ010000004.1 coordinate 180,754, forward strand.
GTCGGGGTTCAGCACGCCCGGCGTGCGCACCGGATCTGCGACAACGGCGGGAGCGCCCGCGCGCCGCGCGAGCACCAGCACGACCGCGAGCAGAGCGAGCGCGAGCGCCGTCGCGAGCAGAAACCGGTACGCCGTCACTCATGAAGACGCTACGGCGGCGGTGCTCGCAGGCGCAAGACGCTCTTGCGGACGCGTCAGCAAGGCACCCGCGAACGCCCAGACGCAGTACGCGATCCACGGATCGCCGATCACGTCGGTCTGCACGGCGAGCGCGAGGATCGCCGCGAACGCAGCCGCCATTCTCGCCTCGCGCTTCCGGATGAGCCCGATCAGCACCGCCAGCCCCCAGGCGATCCAAAGCAGCGCCCCGAGGACTCCGAGCTCGACGCCCAGCTCGGTGTAGTTCGACTCGCCGGCCTTCAGCGGCGTGCCCGTGCGCGACGCGGTCTGCCCCACGTTGCCGAGTCCGTAGCCCTGCGGGTGATGGATCATCGTGTGGACGCCCTCCTTCAGCGCGAGCCAGTGCTCGTGCAGCGACGGCTCGCTGGTGCTCGCCGCGGAGAAGTCTTTCGGCCCGTTCTTTCCTATTGCTTGCTGATAGGTCCGATCGACCGGCGTGAATCTGCCGGTTGGCCCGATCTTCGGGAAGAGGTGCGCCCAGCCGATCGCAACGGCGATCACGGCGACTGCAGCGACGAGCACGACGGAGCGCCGCCGAATCGCCGCGAGAACGACGAGCCCGGCGGCAAGGGCGACGAGCGACGATCGCGAGAACGTCCACAGCAAGCCGGCGGCGACGAGAACCGAGAGTGCAATCGCGGCCCGTCGCACGCGGAAGGCGAGGAGCAGCGCGACGACGAACACATAGCCACTCGCCAGCGGGCTCAGAAACGTCGACACGAGCCTGCGCAGAAACGGCTTGTCGCCGCCGACGTTGTAGATGAAGTTCTCCGGCAAGCCGTACACGGAGCCGTCGGGCTCGGTCCGCACACCGGTGCCGTGGTAGTTGTAGCCAAGGTGCCGGTGGAAGTAATCGACGACGCCGTTCGTCCGCCACCAGCCGATCGACACCGCGTACACGTCGATCAGGCCGATTCCGGCGACGAACGCAGCGACGCCGAGCAGCGTCCAGCCGAGCCGGCGAAGCTCGTCCCGGCCCACGAGCAGCGAGCGCCCGAGGAAGTAGGCGGCGACGGGCACGAGATCGTGGCGCAGAGCGAGGGCTACGGCCTTGTGGCCCGCAAGCCCGTCCAGCGCCGACTGCGGAATGAGCGCATAGAGCACGACGAGCGCCCCGAAGCCGAGCGCAAGCCAGTCTGCGGCTCCGAACCGAAACGGAAGCCGGCGCGCGCGCCACGCGTCGAGCCCGACATGGGCGAGCGCGACCGCGAGCAGGATCTCCTTCCAGGCAGCGATCGCGGTCAGCGTCGAACCGCGCACACCTGCCGCGTAGAGGGCCGCCATGACCGCGTTGTGGAGCGCGAGCCCGACGACGAAGAGGTAGAGGGCGACAAGCGGCCGCCGCCAGACGGCGATCGCTGCGGCGGCGAGGAGCAGCGCGTAGAGGCCGAGCTCGACCACCGTCACGCGCCGAGGGTACAGCGGGCGGGGGCCGAAGCCCCCGCCCGCTCAACACCAGGGGCTAGTTGGGGCCCCAGGGGCTGCTGCCGAGGGCGACTGCGACCGCGCTCAGCACGAACGTGAGGGTCGCCAGCTTGGTGGAAAGGGACTTGCGGGACATGTGGCCTCCTTGGGCCTAGAGAGTCCCTCGGTCGAGGGACTCGGGATGAACCGGACACCTCGGGCTTAATTGGGCCCCCACGGGCTGCTGCCGAGGGCAACTGCGACCGCGCTCAGCACGAACGTGAGGGTCGCCAGCTTGGTGGAAAGGGACTTGCGGGACATGTGGCCTCCTTGGGCCTAGGGAGTCCCTCGATCGAGGGACTCGGGATGAATCGTCCACGGTCCCAAACCTCGCTGTCGGTTGTCAAGCGGAATCAGTTGACGAACAGGTGACAACCGGCAAGAATGGGTCCGATGCACTCCGACGCTCCGCCAGCCGCGGGCGAGACGATCGGGGAGCGGCTCAAGCGCCTGCGGCTGGAAAGGGGTCTTTCCCAGCGCGAGCTCGCTGCCCCCGGCGTTTCCTACGCCTACATCTCCCGCATCGAAGCGGGCACGCGGCAGCCATCCGTCAAAGCGCTACGCCGCCTGGCCGCGAAGCTCGGCGTGTCGGCGGATTACCTCGAGACCGGCTCCGACCTCGATCCTGCAGCTGCCCGCGAGCTCCGGCTGAGCGATCTCGAGCTCGCGATCCGGCTGGGAGAGATGGACGGCGCCGAAGCCGCCGCTCGAAGCGGCGATGAGCGAAGCGGACTCCGCGGGCGATCGCGCCGCGGGCCTCCGCGCGCGAGTGGCGCTTGCGCAGCATCGCGCTCGAGACCGGCGGCGACGCGCGTGCCGTGTCACTGCTCGAGGAAGCGCTCGCGGACGAGGTGTTCGCACCGGTTGACCGTTTCGAGATCTACGCGAACCTCGGTCGCGCATATGCCGGTGCAGGACGACCTGACCGCGCAGCCGCGCTGTACGAGCAATGTCTCGAAGGCGTTTCGGAGGCCGGAGGCGACCCGTCGCTCGAAGCGCGTTATGCCGCGCTCCTGAGCTACGCCCTCACCGACATGGGCGAGATCGCAAAGGCAGAGGAAGTCGTTCGTCACGCACTCAGTCGCGTTGGAGACAGCAGCGACCCCTACATGCGTGTCCGTCTCTACTGGTCGGTGGCAAGGCTCGCGCACACACAGGGCCGCGAAGCGGTGGCGCTCGAGAACGTGCGCAAGGCGATCGCACTGCTGCAGGCAACCGATGACACCTTCCACCTCGCGCGCGCGAACGTCCTCGCGGCTGAGATCATGCTGGGCCGCAGCGATCCGACCGCCGCGGAGCAACATCTCGAGCAGGCAGAGCAACTCTTCGGCGGTGGGCGCACGCCGGACGACACGATGGAGATCACGCAGCTCCGGTCCCGCCTCGAGCTGCTCCGGGGGAACGCGGCGGCCGCGATCGCGTTCGCAAGGGAAGCGCTTGCGCTGTGCAACGAGTCGCAGCAGATGGAGCGGGGCATTTCGGCGCATGCGCTGGCCGACGCGCTCTCCCTCGCCGGCGAGGCAAACGACGCGAGCGCGACCTACAAGCAGGCGGTCGACCTGCTCGAGCTCACGGGGCAGTTCCGTTCTGCGTCGACCGCCGCTCGATCCTGGGGCCGGCTGCTGCGCGAACAAGGGCAGGAGTCGGACGCGCTCGACGTGCTCGACCGAGCGGCCGAGCTCGGCATGCGGGCGACGCCCGAAGGCATTCGCGCCGAGCGTTGACGGTCGAACTCGCGGTTAGACCCCGCGGTCCGTACTCCCTCGCATCCTCGGCGCGCTGGTCAAGCGACGCAACCCGCACCTTCCGCGACGGCCTCTTCACCGCGGTGCTCGCCGTTGACGGCCGGCCGGAGCTCGCGCGCGCCTGGCAGTCGATCGACGGCACGATCACGATCCACGGCGAGTCGGCGGCCGTCGTCGACCGGCTGCGGTGGATCCTCGCGCTCGACGAAGACCACTCCGACTTTCTGCGTTCCGTGCGCGACGACCCGATGCTGGGCCGCGCCTCTCGCGCGCTTGCGCGGGCTCCGCCCGCTGCGCGTCGCGACCGTCGCACAGGCACTGCTCCGCGCCTTCTGCGGCCAGCTGATCGAGGCCAAACGAGCGCGCCGGCTCGAGCAGAGGATCATCCGCACCATCTGCGCCGAAGGCCCTGAGCGCCTGCACCTCGCGCCGGCGACCTCGGATCTCGCCGCGCTGGCACCGTCGCAGCTGCGAGCCCTCGGGCTGCACGCCGGCCGGGGAGCCTCCCTCGTCCGCCTCTGCCGCACGACTCGAGCTCGAGCGGCTCCACGATGTCGAGACCGGTGTCGTCGCGGCGCGGCTTGGACGCGAGCGCGGCCTCGGGCCGTGGTCGATCGGCGTCGTCTGTCTCGAAGGGCTCGGCCGGTACGACTACGGGCTCGTCGGCGACCTCGGCCTCGTGAAGCTGCTGCGCGATCTCCGCGGGCGGCCGGTCGAGGGATGGGAGACCGCCGAGCTGCTCGAGCCGTACGGCGAGTGGGCCGGCATCGCGAGCATGTATTTGCTCGCCGGCTATTCGCGCGGTCTGCTCGCCGCGTAACCTCTGCGCATGGAGCGCATCGCGATCATCGGCGGCGGCCGCATCGGCGAAGCACTGCTCTCCGGCCTGCTGAGCTCGGGCTGGAGCGACATTGTCGTGACCGCGCGACGCCTGGAACGCGTCGCCGAGCTGCACGAACGGCACAACGTCGAGGCCACGACTTCGAATCCGGACGCCGTCAAAGGCGCTGCGATCGTCGTGGTCGCGGTCAAGCCTCAGGACATCGAAGCGCTGCTCGAGGAGATCGGTCCGCTCCTCACGACCGAGCAGACCGTTCTCTCGGTCGCTGCTGCGATTCCCACCAAACGCATCGAGGCGCGGATCGCAGACGGCGTGCCGGTCGTACGCGCGATGCCGAACGCCCCGTCGGTTGTGCATGAGGGGATGGCCGGCATCTCGGCGGGAGCGCATGCGAACGACGCACATCTTGCGCAGGCGGAAGAAGTGCTCTCGCATCTCGGCCGCGTTGTGCGCGTGCAGGAGGACGCGATGGACGCGATCACCGCCGTGTCCGGCTCCGGACCGGCGTACTTCGCGCTGCTCGCCGAGGCGATGATCGAGGCAGGCATCCTGCTCGGCCTGTCGCGCGAGATCTCGACGACGCTCGTGGTGCAGACGATGCTCGGCACCGCCAAGCAGTTGCGCGACGAGAAGATGCATCCCGTCGAGCTGCGGGAGTCCGTCACCTCACCCGGCGGTACGACGATCGCCGCCATTCGCGAGCTCGAGCAAGCCGGTGTGCGTGCCGCGTTCCTGAATGCGATTCAGGCCGCCATGACGCGGTCGCGCGAGCTCGCAGCAGAAGGTGACTAGCGACATCGAGATCGTCGTCGCCGAGGATCCCGCGAGAACCGTCGCGGAGCGCCTCGCTGCAGCCGCGCGCACCGGCGGACACGTCGTGCTGACCGGCGGCTCGACCCCGCGGATCGCCTACGGGCTTGCTGCTTCCCTCGAGACCGACTGGAGCGCCGTCGAGCTGTGGTGGGGCGACGAACGCTGCGTCGCCCCCGACGACGAGCGGTCGAACTACGGCATGGCAAAGCACGCGCTCCTGGACCACGTCGCGGTCGGAACGGTGCACCGCATGCGCGGCGAGCTCGGTCGCGACCGCGGCGCTGACCTGTACGAGCAAGAGCTCGGCGACCTCGAGCGCTTCGACCTGGTGCTGCTCGGGCTCGGACCCGACGGGCACGTCGCGTCGCTGTACCCGGAGCAACCGACGCTGGACGTGACGGAACGTCGCGTGGTCGGCGCAGACGCGAAGCTCGAGCCGTACGTCGATCGGATCACGCTCACGCTGCCGATGTTGCAAAGCGCGCGCGAGGTGCTGTTCCTCGTCACCGGCAAGGACAAGGCGGACGCCGCGAAGCGAGCGTTTCGCGGCGAACCGTCGCGAGCGACACCGGGCAGTCTCGTGCGCGCGACGAACGGCACGACGACCGCCGTGCTCGACGCAGACGCCGCAGCCTTTCTCTAGGGCAACAAGGGCGACGGCGCCAGGTCGACCGCGAGGTCGCGCGCGGCCGCGAGTCGTTGCAGCACGAGCACCGTGTCGGCAACGGGAACGTCCTCGAGGAACTCCGTGCGGTGCTCGAACGAGTCGAGGATGTTCTCGAGCGCGATCTGGTAGTCGACGCGGTCGGTCCCGGCGATCTCAACGAGTGCGTCTGCGACGTCGGGCGGAAAGTCGGCTGTGTCGCGGAGCGTTGTGCCGAGGATCCGCGCCCGGACGTCGTCGCCGAGAACGAGGAGCGCGAGGGTGCCGGCATAGCGACCGATCGGCGACTCCGCCGCGGCTGCACCGGCGTCGAGCGCCCAGCGCGCCGGCTCCGAGGCGTCGTCACCTGCCAGCAGCAGAGCCTTCATGGCCGCGATCGGCCGGCCCCACGAGTCGGCGGGCGCATCCGCCCAGCTTTCGCGGTAGCGCGCCGCGGCGCGCCGAAGCCACTCGGCCGACTCGTCGGTCCGGCCGGCCATCAGGAGGGAGAGACCGGCCGCCCACGCAGCGTTCCCGAGCTGGGTGAGCTGGCGCTGGTCGAGCTCGCGGGTCTCGCCGCCCTCGTAGCGCTCGATCGCTGCGTTCGCCCGCTCGGCCCAGTCCACGCGCGCAAGTGTACGACCGACTGATTGACCGGTCATTCAAGGCACGGCTATCGTGAACGGCGATGCGCGAAGCCCGCGAAGTCTTCTTCATCGACGGTGTCCGGACACCGTTCGGCAAGGCAGGCCCCAAGGGCCAGTACTGGCGCACGCGTGCCGACGACATGGGCGTGAAAGCGGTACGCGAGCTGCTGCGGCGCAACCCGGAGATCCCGCCTGAGCGAATCGGCGACGTCGTCCTCGCGGCGACGGCGCAAGTGGGCGACCAGGGTCTGACACTCGGCCGCGACGTCGCGCTCCTCGCCGGAATCCCCGACTCCGTGCCGGGCTTCGCGGTCGACCGGATGTGCGCGGGCGCGCTCACCGCCGTTACTGCAGCCGCCGGCGAGATCGCCCTCGGGGCGGTCGACGTCGCCCTTGCGGGCGGCATCGAGCACATGGGGCACCACCCCATGGGCGACGACGTCGACTTCAACCCGCGCTTCGTCTCCGAGCGCCTGATCGACGAGTCCGCGGCGTCGATGGGGCAGACCGCCGAGAACCTCCACGACCGGTTTCCGGCGATCACGAAGGAGCGGGCCGATGCCTTCGCACTGCAGTCGCAGCAGCGGGCCGCGGCCGCATGGGAGAACGGCGTGATGAGAGAGACCGTTGTGCCGATGGCCGTCTTCACCGACGAGGGCTGGAAGGTCGCGGAGCGCGACGAGTTCCTCCGCCCCGATACGTCACTCGAGGGTCTCGCGCAGCTGAAGCCGGCGTTCCGTGCGGGCGGCCGCGTGACGGCGGGCAACTCGGCGGGCCTGACAGACGGGGCGACCGCGTCGTTTCTCGCCGCTGAGGACACCATTGCAGAGCTGGGCCTGAAGCCGAAGCTTCGCCTCGTCGGGTACGCCTACGCCGGGCGTCGAGCCGCACCTGATGGGCTACGGCCCAGTGCCGGCGACGCGTCGCGTGCTCGAGCAGGCGGGCGTCTCGATCGACGACATCGATCTCTTCGAGCTGAACGAGCCGTTCGCCGTGCAAGTCCTGACCTGGTGCGACGAGCTCGGCGTACCCGCCGACGATCCGCGGCTCAATCCGTACGGCGGCGCGATTGCGTGTGGCCATCCGCTCGCCGCGACCGGCGTGCGCCTCATTGCGCAACTCGCCTACGGCCTTCGCGAGCGCGGCGGGCGCTACGGCCTCACGGCGCTCTGCATCGGCATGGGCATGGGCTGCGCGATCCTCTGGGAGAACGCCCAGTGAGCGATACCGTCTTCAAGTTGAACCGTGCCGGTTCGATCGCGCTCGTCACGATCGACAACGGCGAGGACTATCGCAAGCCGACGACGCTCGGCCGTTCCGCCTTCGAGTCGGCGGTCGCCGTGCTCGACGAGCTCGAGCGCGGTGACTGGAGCGCGGCGGTGTTCACGGGCAAGCCGTTCGTCTTCTGCGTCGGCGCCGACATCGACGAGTTCACGAAGCTGGGCTCGGCCGCGGACGCGCTCGAAGGCACGCGGGCTGGGCACGCCCTGTTCGGCCGTATCCGCGCGCTGCCGTTTCCCACCGTCGCCGCGATCAACGGCGCGGCGCTCGGCGGCGGGCTCGAGCTCGCCCTGCACTGCACGGCGCGCACGCTCGCCTCGAACGTACGCCACATCGGCTTCCCGGAAGTCGCGCTCTCGATCATTCCCGCCTGGGGCGGCACGCAGCTGCTTGCCGAAGCTGATCGGCCCGGAAGCGGCCGCGAAGGTGATCGTGCTCAACCCGTTGCGCCAGAACAAGCTGTTGACGGCGGCCGAGGCGTTCGAGCTCGGGATCGCGGACAAGCTGATCGATCCAGTCGAGTTCGTCGACGAGTCCCTGCAGTTCGCCCGGGAGCTCGGCGAGCCGCAGCGTGCCGAGCCGGACTGGTCGGAGCTCGACACGGTGCTGCGCAAGACGCGCTCGCGGATCGACGACGCCGTCCACGGTGCAACGCGCGCCCCGTACGTCGCACTCGATCTGATCGCAGGCGCGAAGGACTGGACGCTCGAGCAGGGTTACGCAGCGGAGGAGAGCGCGATGGCCGAGCTCCTCGTCAGCCCGCAGGCGCAGGCGTCGGCGTATGCATTCACCGTCGTCGAGCGCCGCTCGAAGAAGCCACCGAACCTTCCCGACGCGAAGCCGCGCCGGGTGCAGAAGGTCGGCATCGTCGGCGCCGGCCTGATGGCGACGCAGCTCGCGACGCTGTTCCTGCGCCGGCTCGAGGTGCCCGTTGTCCTGCGCGACCTCGATCAGGCGCGCATCGACGAGGCGCTTGGAACGATTCGCACGGAGGTGGGCGCGCGTAAGCCGTTCCTGGCGACGATCGTCGACGGCGGCACCGGTTGGGACCAATTCGCCGACTGCGATCTCGTGCTCGAGGCCGTCTTCGAGGAGCTCGACGTGAAGCGCGAAGTGTTTGCGGAGGTGCGCAAGGTCGCAACGAACGCGATCCTCGCGACGAACACGTCATCGCTTTCGGTCGAGGAGATGGGCGCGGACGTCGGACTGCACTTCTTCAATCCCGGTTGCGGTTCTTCCGCTGGTCGAGATCGTGCGCACGCCACAGACGACAGATGAGCAGCTCGCAACGGCCTGGGACGTCGTCAAGAAGCTGAAGAAGCGCGGCGTACTGGTCGGCGACGCACCTGCGTTCGTCGTCAACCGCGTGCTGACCCGCATGACGACCGTGCTGATGGATTCGCTCGAGAACGGCAACACCGTCGACGAGACCGACGAGGCGGCGCTGTCGCTCGGGTTGCCGATGGCGCCGTCGGTGCTGCTGCAGATGGTCGGCCCGCCGGTTGCGAACCATGTGCTCGAGACGCTCAACGAGGCCTACCCCGATCGCTTCCCGCTCTCCCCGACACTCGCGAACTTCGCCGCCGGCCGGGAGGAGATCGTCGTGACCGGCACGGCGCGCAGGAGCGTCGAGCAGATCCGCGCGGACGCGCTCGAAGCGATCGCGGACGAGATCCGGCACCTGCTCGACGAAGGTGTGGTCGCAGCAGCAGCCGACGTCGATGCCTGCCTGATTCTCGGCGCCGGATACCCCTTTTTCCTCGGCGGAATCACGAAGCATCTCGACCAAACGGGCATCTCCGAACGGGTCACCGGCTCCGAGCTCGCCGAGTACGGCAAGATTCCCGCCTGATGGCGGACGACTGGCGGATCCACATTTCGGTCGAGGAGCAAGAGGGCTTGCTCGACCGGCTCGGCGACGTGCTCGGCGGTGAGGCACGCGAGCTCGCCGAGGAGCTCGAGAAGCGCCGGCTCGCGGTCTCCCGCGACGGGGACGAGATCTTCGTCTACGCGTCCTCGCGTGCCGAGGCCGTGCGCGCCGGCGAGATCATCGACGCCGTGCTGCGCGAACAGGGAATCGAGGCGAAGACGAGCCAGATCGAGCACTGGCTCGACGCAGAGGACCGGTGGGACGACGAGCCGCCGGGCGACACCTGGGAGGAAGAGGAGCTCGAGCGCGGCTTCGCGCCGTGGGAGGTCAGAGTTGCCCTCCCGTCGCACCGCGAGGCCCGTGAGCTCGGGGAGAAGCTCGAGAGCGAGGGCTACTCGGTCGCGCGGCGCTGGAAGTACCTGATCGTCGGGACGGCCTCGAAGGAGGACGCCGAGCTGCTCGCAGAGCGCGTGCACGGGGAGGTCGAGCCCGGGGGTGAGCTCATCTGGGAGACCGTGCCGGGGAACCCTTTCGCGGTCTTCGGCGGAATGGGGAGCTCCGGAACTCCCACCGGATAGTTGACGACCCCGCGGTGCCGGGTATGCTGCACACGGCGCCGCTCGACCAGGGGAACTCCCGAGCGCGCACCCTTTGAGGTTTGCAGCACGAGCGACGTGCTGCGCACATGCAGGAAGCCATACAGCCGACCATCCTCTCCGAGGCGGCGGACCAGCTTGCCGCCGCTGCATACCGCGCCGAGACGTGGGCGGGCGAGCCATTCCTTCATGACGGCGAGGACGTCGAGAAGGTGCTCGCCCCGGGAACGGCGCGCCGTCGCGCACTCGACGACGCCACGTCCGAGATCGAGGCGGGGAACGCCCGGCCCAGCCCGCAGTGGAAGGTGCGCTACGCGCTGATGCTCGGGCCTCGAGCGGGTGCTCGGCGAGCCGGAGCCGCACACCGCCGCCGGCACCCCGCTCCGCAAGCACCAGATCGACGCGCTCGCGGGCATGCTCACCGAGCTGATCGCCGCAGCGCAGCGCCAGGAGGAGAACGGCAACGGGCACGCCGCCGTCGAGGAGGTCATCGACGAGGACGACGAGGACGAGCCGCTCCCCGAAGGAGAGGAGGACGAGGAGGAAGAGCGCGCAGCTGACGCCGGAGCAGGATCCGGGCGCGGTCCGCCGCTACCGCTTCCGCCACCCGACCGCGTCGGGCAAGACGATCGCCGCAGCCGGATTCGTCGACGCCGCGCGCACGCTCGGCGTGCTGATCCTCACGCATCGACGTCTGCTCGTCACGCAGTTCACGACGGACTTGACCACCGAGGGCTATAGCGACCGGTTCCATCCGGCGATCGAAGTCGGGCAAGGAGCCGCTTCGCACGAACCCGCTGACGATCCAGACGTATGCGTGGTTCGCGCGTCACGTCGACACGCTCAGCCGCGACGGCATACCAACTCGTGATCTGCGACGAGGCGCACACCGCGCTCGGCGAGAAGACATCCGCTGCGATCCGCTCGTTCCCGGAGCCCGTGTACATCGGCATGACGGCGACGGAGCAGCTGATCGCCAAGCAGGTTTCCGACGTCTTCCCCGCTTCGGTCGACGACCTGCCGCTGCAAGATGCGGCGCGACGCGGCTTGATCGCGCCTCTGCGCTGCCTGCGCGTGCCGCCGGTCGCCGCGATCAACTCGGTACCGATCGTCGGCGGCGACTTCGATCAGGAGATCCTCGCGAAGACGCTCGACCATCAGGCGTTGAACCAGGCCGCAGCAAGCCTCTACCGCGATCGCTTCGACAACACGCCGGGCATCGTCTACGCGGCCGGCGTCGACCACGCGTACAACCTCGCGCAGGAGTTCCGCTCGGCCGGGCTGAAGGCGGAGGCCGTTTCCGGCCGCACGCCCCCGGTGCGCCTCGCGGAGACGCTCGCGGCCTACGAGCGCGGCGAGATCAATGTCCTGATCAACGCGCAGTTGCTCGCGGAAGGCTGGAACTCGCCACGCGCGACGGTGTGCATGCATCTCGCGCCGACGGCCTCGCGGCGGGTGTACCAGCAGCGCATCGGCCGCATCATGCGCCTGCACCCGCGCAAAGAGGCGGGCATCGTCGTCGACTTCGTTCCGAAGGGCGCGACGCACAACGAGCGCGTCGTCTCGCTGCATTCGCTACTCGACGCCGACTTCTATCGCGAAGGTGCGCGCGTCACGCCCGCGCCGCGCAGACGCTCGCAGCGCCGCGCGCGCCGCCGGCTCACTCCCGCGCCGTGGCTGGTCCCGGTCACGCCTGACGTCCGGCGCCGGATCGCGGTCATCCAGCGCGAGTGGCAGCGCGATCGATCCGCGCTACCTCGACGAGGACGAGCAGCGCTACTGGGCGACGATCGCCGGCCGGCAGATTCGCTTCGACGAGCGCGCGACGTTCGTGCAGAAGCTGACCGACGGCCGCGCGTCGAAGGGCGCGCTCGAGCAGTTCCTCGCGACGTGCGCTGCAGAGAACCCGAATCGCAGACTGCGCATGATGGCGTTGCAGGATCGCGTGTCGATGCGGATCGAGCGCGCCGACTTCGACGACCTCGTCACGCTCGTGACGCAGGCGCCGACGTGGGAGAAGGAACGCCTCGCCGGCATCCGCATCCTGCTGCGCGCGATCGCGGAGGGCAAGCCTGACGCACCCGACCAGATTCTCGAGCGCTGGACGTGGCGGCTGGCGCGGGCGACGCGCAAGGTGCAGGACCGCCGCGCGTCGAGCGAGTATCCCGAGGCGAAACGCCTTCTCGGTGCGCTCGCAAACTCACGCGGCCATCGCCACGAGGAGAACGCGGCCCGGCTCGACGAAGACGGCGCTCGAGCAACCGATTCAGGTCGGCGCAGCGCTGCTCGCGTCGGCCGAGGGCTATACGCCGCGCTCGACGAAGCTGATCGACGATGCGCGCGAGCAGCTCGGTGCGGTGGCAGACGTCGCGCTCGCGCTCTCCGACAACTTGCCGGCGCCGAAGCAGCAGCCGAGCAAGCGCCGCCGCCGGCGCCGCAAGAAGAAGATGCCAGGCGCCGAGGGCGCAGCACCGCGGCAGCAGCGCCACCGAGCAGCCGAAAGACGGCGAGACGGGCGAGAAGCCGAAACCGCGGCGCCGACGGCGCAAGCCGAAGCCCGCCGGCGAGAGACCAGCGGCGACAACGGGCGAAGCTCCCGCCCCTGCTGCTGCGCCCGAACCGCAGCCTGAACCCTCCTAGCGCCGGCGCCGCAAGCGTCACGAAAGTGTCACGCCTTCGTCACCAAATATTGGTGTCTGACACCGTTTGCAGGGCATTTGCCCGGCGAGACATGACCTGGAGCCGCCTGGCGGCTTAGGAGGCCGGGCCTTCGGGGCCCTCGTCCGGTTCGTCCTGCTCCTCGTCCCGTTCGCGGAGGAAACGGGTCAGCTCCGCGGCGAGCGTGTCGCCGGACGGAAGGTCCTCCTCGGCGCTCAGCATGTCGACGCGCCGCTCGAGCTCCTCGACGTACGACGCCGTGTCCGCGTCGGACGAGACGGCCTCGCTCACCTGCTCGCTGTACTCGTCGGCCGCCTGCTCGAGCTCTGTGACGTCGACGTCGACCTCGCAGCAGCTCGCCGAACCGCTCGCACGAGCGCGAGCGCAGCGCGCGGGCTCGGCGCGAGCGAGACGTAGTGCGGAACCGCGGCCCAGAGGCTGAGCGACGAGATGCCGGCGTTGCGACAGGCGTCGAGCAGCACGCCGACGATGCCGGTCGGGCCTTCGTAGCGGGACGGCTCGAGCCCGAGCTCCTCCATCAACTCCGGATCGGTCGCGGCCGCGGTCACCGGCGCCGGCCTCGTGTGCGGCACGTCGGCGAGCAGCGAGCCGAACGTGACGGCGCGCTCGACGCCGAGGTCGCGCGCGAGTCCGAGCACGAGCCCGGAGAACGTCTTCCAGCGCAGGTTCGGCTCGGTGCCGAGCAGGATCACCGCGTCGCGACCGGCTCCGGGAATCTCGCAGTGGAAGAAGCTGTTCTCCGGCCACTCGAGCTTGCGCGTCGTCCCGTCCTCGAGCGTGACCTGAGGCCGCGTGGCCTGGAAGTCGTAGAACGTCTCCGGCTCGATCTCCGCGAACTGCTCCGCTTCCCACTGCTTGGCGAGATAGCCGGCGCCGAGCGTGGCGCCCTGCCCGCCGTCGTTCCAACCGCGGAAGGCGGCGACGAGAACGGGCCGGCGAAGCTCCGGCATGAACGAAACGTTCAGCTCGGACATTTCCGAAGTCTAGTCGGCGTTACGGGCGACCGGCCGCCAGAGCCGAGCCACGAGACCGACCGTCCACGCGAACACGCAAGCGGCAACAGTGACGTGGATCAGCACGAGCCACCACGGCAGCCCGTTGCGGTACTGCGTCTCGCCGATCGCCATCTGAACGCCGAGCAGCGACGAGCAGACCGGCGCAGCCGCGAAGGAGCCACGGCGCGCGTCGCGCGCTCGCGCCACGCCCACGCGGCGAGCAGAAGAAAGACGATGCCGAACGCGGCGGTCGCTCTCACGTGGAGAGCGACGGAAGGCTGGAACGAGCCGATGCGACGCACCATCGTGCTGCCCGGGATGCGGGCCGGCAGCGGTCGCGAGCGTGCCCGTGACGACGAGCACGCAGACCGCCGCGAAGAGCAGACGCGCCCAGCTGCGCGTACGGCGATGGGGAGCGCCGTCGCCGCCGCCGCGTGCATGTCGCGCAGCTTCGAGGAGCACGACCACGCCGAGCCCGAGAACGGCGAGCGAAACGAGTAGGTGCGTGAGCACGAGCCACGGGTTCAGGTCGTAGTGGATCGTGATCGCACCGAGCGGTGCCTGCGCGAGCGTTCCTGCGAAGACGACCCAGGCGAGCACTTTCACGCTGCCGCGGCAGCGCGCGCGTGCGCAGCGACGCGACAGCGAGCACGAGCGTCGTCAGCACCGTGAGCGACGCGACGACACGGTTCCCGAACTCGACATACGGGTGGTAGCCGCGCGCGCTCTGAGGGAAGAAGTCGTTCGGTCTGGCAGCCGGGCCAATGACGGCAGCCGAGCCCGGAGCCTGTCAACCGGACAGTCGCGCCGGTCGCGATGATCAGGATCAGCCAGCCCACCGCCCACGCGGCGACTCGACGAAAGCGCTCCGGCGTCAACTCGAGCGCGCGGCCCCGGGAGAGCGCCTCAGAAGCCGTGTTCACGACTGCGAGTGTAGAGCGAGTCCCGCGCCGGCCTCGACAGTGCCGACGCGCGCAAGGAAGAGACCGCGGGCGCGAAACTCCGCCTCGAGCGACAGCGCCTTGTCCGCAGGCAGGGAGATGAGCAGGCCGCCCGCCGTCTGCGCGTCGTAGCCGAGCGCGAGCAGTTCCTCTGCCGCGCCGTCGGCTTCGACCGGCGCGAACTCGCGATTGCGCGGGTCGCCGCCGGTGCGCACGCCGGCGCGTGCCGCTTCGAGCGCGCCGGGAAGGCGGGTACGTCGTCGATCACGATGCGCACGCCGCTTCGCTCGGCCATCTCGTGCGCATGGCCGAAGAGACCGAAGCCCGTCACGTCGGTGACGGCGTTCGGCAGGAACGGCCGCAGCACGTCGGCCGCAGCGGCATTGAGCGTGGTCATCTGCTCGACCGCCGCCGCGATGTCGCCCTTCGCGGCGAGCACGAGCCCGGTGCCGAGCGGCTTCGTGAGGAAGAGTGCGTCGCCCGGCTGCGCCGTGCTCTTCTGCCAGATGCCGTCGGGATGCACGGTGCCGACGACGGCGAGGCCGTACTTCGGCTCCGCGTCGCGGATGGTGTGCCCGCCCGCGAGGATCGCGCCCGCGGCGCGCACCTGCTCTGCCGCGGCGGCGAAGATCGCGCCGAGCACCTCGGTCGGAAGCTCCTCGGGGAACGCGGCGATCGACAGCGCGAGCAGCGGCGTGCCGCCCATCGCGAATACGTCGTTCAGCGCGTTCGTCGCTGCGATGCGGCCGAACGTCGCCGGGTCGTCGACGAGCGGCGGAAAGAAGTCCAGCGTGAAGACGATCGCGCGCTCGTCGTCGAGCTTGTAGACGGCCGCGTCGTCGGCGGGCGCGAGCCCGACGAGCAGGTTCTCCGCCTCAACCGGAACGAAGCCCTTCAGGAGCTCCTCGAGGCGGGCCGCCGAGTACTTCGCGGCGCAGCCGCCGCCGACGGTCAATCCGGTGAGCGCAGTCACGACTAGGGATGGTACGAAGACGGCGGCCGAAGCCGCCGTCTTCTTGGGGAGAGGAGAGCGCCCTATTCGGACACCCTCGCGCGGAGTGTTCGCGCTCCGCGGCGTGTTGCCTCCTGATAAACAACGCATAATGGATCGCGCGGCGCTCATCACCGGCGGCTCGTCGGGCATCGGCCTCGCGATCGCGACGGATGCTCCGCGACGAGGGGTATGAGCTGACGCTCGCCTCACGGCGCCCCGAGCGGGTGCAGGCCGCCGCGGAGGAGCTCGGGGCTCTCGCGGTCGCGGCCGACGTCGGGAATGCCGAGGACTGCCAGAGGCTCGTCGCCGAGCATCGCGAGCGGTTCGGTCGGCATCGACATGCTCGTCAACTCCGCCGGCATCGGCATCGGCGGCCGCGTGGAGGATCTGCCGGTCAAGCACTTCGATCTCCAGATTGCGGTCAACCTCCGCGGGCTGTTCCTCGTCACTCAGGCGGCGATCCCGCTGCTGCGCGAGTCGCGCGGCTGGATCGTGAACCTCGCGTCGATCGCCGGCACGCTTCCGACACCGGGTCTCGCAACCTACGGCGCAACGAAGGCCGCCGTGATCTCCCTTACGCGTTCGCTGAACGAGGAGCTCGACGCCGACGGCGTGCGCGCAGTCGCGATCTGCCCCGGCTTCGTCGACACGCCGATGGCGGAGTGGTCGGGCCTCGCAGGCAGACGAGATGATCCAGCCCGAGGACTGCGCCGAGGTCGTGCGGATGCTGCTGCGCCTCTCGCCCCGTGCGCGCGTCCCGCAAGTGGTGATCGAGCGCGCGGGCTCGACGAACGGCGACGTGCCGCTCAGCGGTGCGTAGTGGCGCTCGCCGACTTCCCGCGCGAGTCGTTTCTGTTCGGGCCTTCGCCCGTGCATCGTCTCGAACGGCTTGAGCGAGCACCTCGGCGGCCGCGTCGAGATCTGGGCGAAGCGCGACGACTGCAACTCCGGGCTTGCGTACGGCGGCAACAAGACTCGCAAGCTCGAGTACCTCGCCGCCGACGCGCTCGCGCAGGGCTGCGACACGCTCGTGTCGATCGGCGGCGTGCAGTCCAATCACACGCGCCAGGTCGCCGCGGTCGCCGCGCATCTCGGCTTGAAGTGCGTCCTCGTGCAGGAGCACTGGGTCGAGTGGGACGATCCCGGCTACGAATCGGTCGGCAACATCTTGCTTTCGCGGATCATGGGCGCGGACGTGCGGCTCTCCGACGCCGGCTTCGACATCGCGTTCCGGCCGAGCTGGGAGGACGCGCTCGCGTCCGTTGAGGCAGCAGGCGGCAAGCCGTATCGCGATTCCCGCAGGCGCGTCGGATCATCCGCTCGGCGGCCTCGGCTTCGCTCGCTGGGCCGACGAGGTCGCAACGCAGGAGCGCGAGCTCGGCGCTCTTCTTCGACACGATCGTCGTCTGCTCCGTGACGGGCTCGACGCAGGCAGGGATGATCGCCGGCTTCGCCGCGCAAGACGGAGCCGCGCAGCGTGCTCGGTATCGACGCGTCGGCGACCGTGCAGCAGACGTGGGATCAGATCGCGCGCATCGCGCGCCGGACGGCGGAAGCGATCGAGCTCGGCCGCGCGCTTGGACGACGACGAGATCGTCCTGCTCGACGAGTGGCACGCCGGCACGTACGGCATCCCCGACGAGAAGACGCTCGACGCGATCCGGCTGTGCGCACGCCTCGAGGGCGTGCTCACCGATCCGGTGTACGAAGGCAAGTCGATGGCCGCGTTGATCGACCTCGTTCGCGACGGCCGCATCGAGCCGGGTTCACGCGTGCTGTACGCGCACCTCGGCGGGCAGCCCGCGCTGAATGCGTACGCCGGCGCGTTCTAAAACTACGTCTGCACGGCCCGTGCCAGGCTCACCATCGTGTCGGCTGCGACTTCGTCGTCGAGACCTTCGCGGCGAGCGAGCGAACGCCAGGTCTCGAACTCGATTGCGTGCCCGATCACGGCGCGCAGCAGCGTTCGTTTGCGGCCTCGAGCCTTCCAGCCGCGGTCGAGCACCTCGCGGACGTTCTGCCAGTACTCGAGGAAGGGTGCGGCAACTTCCTGCAGCACGGGCGAACTCGGGGAAGTCGCGCAAGCAGGTTGCCGGTCATCCCTTCGGTCGCCCGATAGAAGGCATAGATCTCGAGTGAGCGCGATCCGCAGCCGCTCTTCCGGATCCGTCGACGCGCAGCCCACGTGGAGGGATCGGGCGCGGGGTTCTGCGCCGTCCAGTGACCGGAGCACGCCTCGAAGAGGCTGCGCTCGTCGGGAAAGTGGCGGTAGACGGTCAGCCGCTGCACACCGGCACGTTCCGCGATCGCGCTGATCGTCGTCCGAGCAGGACCGAGCGAGTCATGGAGCTCGACCGTCGCCTCGACGATCCGCTCCCGCGTCGCGGCGAGGCTCTCTGCGCGCTGCTTTAGCTCGTACTTCCTGGCCATCGTTCGTGCTCCGCTTCGAGTTGACACCGCATCACCGCCGGCTGTAGCTTCTCATTCTAGTAAACATCTATGTTTACCTAAAGGAGGACAGTATGAGCGCGCAGCTGGACAGAGTCACGATTCCGGCAGACGGAAGCGAACAGGTCCAGCTCGGTGGGCTCGGCATCGTCTGGAAGATCGAAGGCGCCGAAGCAGACGGGCGTTTCTCCGTCGTGCACCACCCGCTCGCGCCACGTGCTCTCGCCGCGCCGCTCCATCGCCACACGCGCGAGGACGAGTACTCCTACGTTCTCGAGGGGACGCTCGGCGCGCTCCTCGGCGACGACGTCGTAGAAGCCGGCCCCGGAACCTGGGTGTTCAAGCCGCGCAACCAGTGGCACACGTTCTGGAACGCCGGCGACACACCGTGCGAGATCATCGAGATCATCTCGCCCGCCGGGTTCGAGAACTTCTTCCGCGAACTGGCCGAGGTCTACGCGACCGAAGGCGGACCCGACCTCGCCCGATTCGCCGACCTCTGCGAGCGCTTCGCGGTCGACATGGATCCGACGAGTGTTCCCGGCCTCTGCGAGCGCTTCGGGGTCACACACCCGCTGGCGTAAGGACTGTGACGCTGGGGAAGATCACCGCGCTGAGACTTGACCGCCTTCGGTCGCCAGCCTCGCGGACCGGGCTTCGGTTTTGTGATCAGCTGCGCAACTAGGGCTTGGGCTCCCGGCCGATCAGGCGGGCGAGGTTTATGTCCCAGCCCCAGCCGAAGGTTTTGGGCGTGAACAACCGCTGGTCTGCTGGATTCCACCAGCGCGACTTCGCCCGCGCGACAGTCGGGCGCCGCCAGTCGTAAGGGACGCCGAGAAAGGTGCCCGTCTTGGCTCGCTTGCTCATCGCGTAGACGCCATCGTGCCACAACTCCGGGGAGCTCCTCGCCTACTGGAAGTATGAGTCATCGTGAGAGCGGTCGAGCTCGTCTTCGCCGTCGGCTGGGCGGCGTTCTGGCTGTACTGGCTCGTGGCTGCCTTCTCTGTGAAGAGGGGTCGCGTTCCGTGGTCGCGCGAGCTGCGTATCAGGGCGGTGATCGCTGTCGTCGTGATCCTCTTGATTCGGCTGGGAGCGTTTCGCGGCCACGGCCTCAACACCGATCCGTGGCGCGCCGGCATCGGGCTCGTCCTCTTCGCTCTGGGATTGGCGTTCGCGATCTGGGCGCGCATTCACATCGGGCGCAACTGGGGAACCCCGATGACGCAGAAGGACGAGCCAGAGCTGGTGACCAGCGGCCCCTACCACCTCGTTCGTCACCCGATCTACTCGGGCATCCTGCTCGCGGGCGTCGGCACCGCGATGGCGCTGAGCTGGCTGTGGCTGACTGCCGTGGCCCTGGCCGGCGTCTACTTCCTCTACAGCGCGACGGTCGAGGAGCGCTACCTGACCGACCAATTCCCAGACGACTACCCGGTCTACAAGCGCTCGACCAAGATGCTCGTGCCGTTCATCCTCTGATCGAGGGCTCTTCAGCTGCGGAACTTGGCCCAGGCGTGTGCCTGCTGCGAATCGCCCAGTGGAGCGAAGCTGACTCTCAGGGCAGCCGCGTACTTCTAAATCCTCTCACGCAACTGGGAATAGCCCGACGCTCGGGGGCCATTCGCGAGCACTCGCGCATGCCGGGCCCCCAACCGCCTAAGGGATTAGTGGCTAGCCATGAGCCCGAGGCCAAGTAAGACGGCCGCGAGCGAACCAAGCAAGTGCCAGCCTTGCAGCACACCCGCGCGCTGCCGATCGTAGGACTCTCCACGCCGCGCAGCTCCGCGGCGCGAGAAGGGCACCAACCACCCAGTCCAAGCCGCCGCCACAAACAGATAGGCAGCGCCCGCGCCGAGCAAAACGATTCCCAGCGAACGCATCAGCCGGTCGCCCCGGTGTTGAGTGCCCTGGCTTCGCGCAGTTTTCGCTTCTTGCGCCAAGTTATCGGCACGTCGGCCAGAAGAGCTAGACCCGAGCACGTCACAAGGACTCTCTCCGTCCCCCTCGCGACCACGGCGGCGAGCATGAGAAGACCGGAAGATCCTCGCAGGGTGGCATGGGATCACGACCCATGTTGTCATCCCTTCGCCGGGCGAGGACTTTCGAAGCAGCGCTAGAAGCGTCCCCGCATAGCCGATCATCGCAACGCCGTAAGCGATCGCCAGATAGTTCATCACTCGATCGGCACATTCAACTTCGACCGAAGATCACACGCTCTCATGGAATCACCATCGACAACTCGACGGCCCTCCAATAGTGCCTCGCACACTCAGCGCGTGAAGCCGCCGAGGTGGAAAGACTTGACCGTTAGCGGTACGCCGGCCCCGGCCTGGTGCTCCAGCATTTCAAGGACGGCGCTGCTCGGCGTGCCGAACACTTGAATGCTCGTCGTCGCGGCGACCGTCTCTGCGTATGCGGCGGCGGCGCGCTCGGCAATGACCTCCATATGAAACGCCATCGAGTCGGCGTCGGGGTGGACCTGGACAACGGCGACCTCGGTGCCGTCATCGTTGACGTACTCGTTGAACGCGATCAGCCGCGGTTCGTTCGCCTCGACGAAGTCGACGAGGCCCGGCACGCGCTTCCTCTCGTCGGCGAGCTTTCCCGGCTTGAGCCGGTTGGTCGCGATGAAAATGAACGGGCCTGACACGGCGCCTCCTTTTTTCGCAGGACTTTGCCAGGTTTGCCTCGCGCCGCTACGGTTGGTCGGCGCACCGCCGATCCGGTTCGGCTGCGAATCAAACGAAAGGACGTCCCGAGTGTCGACAGCGAAGCGTACGACGATGAGCAAGATGAACCGAGAGCGCGAGCTCAGAGAAAAGCGCGAGCTCAAGCAAGAGCGGAAAGACCAGAAGAAGCTGGCGGCCGCAGCTGCTGCGGCGATCGAAGCGGAGACTCCGCTCCCCGCCCCGCCCGCCTAGCTCGTGGACGAAGGCGTTGTAGCGACGACGGTGTCCGACGAGATAGAGGCGGAAGTGGTGTGCGGGCTACTTCGCTCCGCTGGGATCGAGTGCGGTCACCGCGTTACGGAGGCAACGGACTCCCCACTCGAGGGAATTGCATCCGATGGCCCGCGCGAGATCCTGGTGCACGAGACCGATCTGGAAGCTGCTCGCGCAGTGCTCGTCGACGCTCAGCGCTGAGCGATACGGCGCAACGGCCGTGTTCAGTAGCATCGCGCCGTGCGCGAGTTGCGTTCGGGCCTGTGGCACTGGGAGGCACCGCACCCGGAGTGGCGGTCGACCGAGCCGTGGAGCGAGAACGTGTCGTCCTACGCGATCGACGACGGCGAGCGGCTGCTGCTCTTCGATCCGCTGGCCGTGCCGAGCGAGCTCGTGGACCTCGCGGCCGAGCCGCGAGACGGCGATCGTGCTCACCGCGCCGTGGCACGAGCGCGACGCGGAGAGCCTGGTCGAGCGGCTCGGCGTGCCGGTCTACACCCCGCTGCCCGACACCGCGCAGTACCTCATGGACACGTACGGCATCACTGCCGAGCAGGCCGGCGACGGCAGTCCCGACGTCGTCTGGCTGCTCCGCGAGCAGAAAGGCGAGGCACGCCCGTACTCGTCCGGCGACCGGCTGCCGTTCGGCGCCGACGTGTTCCCCGGGCACAAGCCGAACGACACGGTGCTCTGGGTCGAGAGCCAGCGTGCGGTGATCTCCGGCGACACGCTCGTCGACTTCGGCCGGGGCCTCGAGATCAACGAGAGGTGGCTCCGCCCCGGCGTGACGCGCGAGGAGATCGCCGAGGGGCTGCGCCCGCTACTCGCACTGCCGGTCGAGCACGTGCTTCCGACGCACGGCGGGCCGACCGACCGGGCCGCCCTCGAGCGCGCGTTAGGCGGCTCCTAGGCGATTCGAACTCCCTTCCCCCGGAACTTGGCCGTGCCCTGGCAATCGCCGAACACGGGGTAGTGCATGTGCACCGTGACCGTGCCAAGCACACGGACACCGTTGAAGACGCCCTTGAAGCGCACGGTCCCCTTGCTCCCTGCCTCGTCTCCGACCGCGCTTCGTGTGCCGGAAAAGCTGCCGTCGGGCTTGACCGGGATCAGCGTGCGCGCCGAGCTGCCGCCGACAAGCGAGTCCGGTGGTGGTCCGTGCCGCCTTTCTTGCACGTGCCGCCGGCGACGATCACGGAGAAGCTGTAGACGCTGGACGTGCCGGGCGTGACACGGAGGTAGGTGTCGAACACGGCGTACTTGCCGGTGGCGCTCGTCGGTATTTGGTCGTAGCGCCAATCGCCTGCCGCTGGAAGCTTGCTGTTTGCCGGGCGTACCGCGGTCAGCGTCACGCTGCCGGCGCCGCTACACGTCGCCTGCGCCTTGGTGCCGTCGGGGTTGTCGATCGTGTACGTCTCCGACCAGGCCGCCTGAACCTTGAAGGCTCCTGCGCGGGGCGCCGTCAGCCGCAGTCCGTAGGCGCCATTCTTCTCGTCGACCTGCGTCGCGTTGTACCCATCGGGTGCCGAGAGCTGGACCGCGGAGACTGCGTACGACGCCGGCAGCGTGAAGCTGCGGACGACCGCCACGCCGACTGGAACGGTCGGTTGCGACACGTTGGTGAGGGTCGCGATCACGTCGGCGGGACACGTGGCGTCTGCAAGGGTCGCGCCTGAGGGTCGGGCGAGAAGTCCGACCGCACCGAGCGTCACGACGCCACCACCGACGAGGAGCGCCACCGTGCAGCGGTTCGAGCGCTTCATCATGCCCCTCCAGGTTGCGGCGCGGTGGCCTCCAGTCACCGTACAAGAGATTCCGTGGTCGTACCATGGAGCGATGACGATCCTGCACCTCGATTCGAGTGACACGCATGTCGTGCTCGCCGGCGCCGCGCTCTTCGACAGTCCGCCGATGCAGGCGAGCACCGACAAGTTTCTGTCGACCGAAAACCACCATCTATTGGTCGCTGTCGACGATTCCGGTGATCCCATCGGCTTCGTCAGCGGCGTCGAGACAACGCACCCGGACAAGGGCACGGAGATGTTTCTCTACGAGCTGTCGGTCCTCGAGGCCCATCGCAACCGGGGGATCGGGACGGCACTCGTAAAGTCCCTGGTCGAGCTCGCGCGTGCCGCCGGCTGTTACGGAATGTGGGTCGGTACCGAGCCCGACAACGCCGCCGCACTTGCGACGTACCGTGCCGCCGGCGCGGCACCGCCAGAGCCGTTCGTGACGCTCGAGTGGGTCTTTGACGATCATCCATCGTAGGCTCGTCGCGCCGGAGTTCGGTCACTGCGTCAAAGCTCGCCCGGCGTGCGAATGATCTTCCAGACCATGTAGAGACCGAGCACGACCGCGACACAGAAGCCTGCGAACGCCATCCATTCGAAGCGGTGCACACGCGCGAGAAGCGCCGACGCGAGCAGGAGCGAGCCGATGATGATCGCGGCGCCCGTCCGGTTCGCCACCGACCGGAGGTTCGCGCCCAGCTCGTCCAGGCCCGTCGGCACGACGCCGACCTTCAGCGATCCCTGCTCGAGCTCGCTCAGCACGTGCCCGACGCCGGCGCGGCATGCTGCAGGAGCGGATCGAGCTGCGTGTAGACGTACGCGAACAGGCGGTTGGGCTCGAGCCGCCGCTCCGCCTCGAGCATCATCACCTCGAGCGCTTCGTCCTCCATCAGCGCGATCGGGTCGAGCTCCGGATAGAGCACGCGCGCGATCGAGTCGGCTTGCGCGAGCGTCTTGCCGACGAGCGCGAAGCTCGTCGGCAGCGCAATGCCGTGCTCGAGCGCGATCCGCTGCAGGTCGGCGAGCGACTCCCCCGCGTGAATGCTCGACAACGGTCGCCAGTGGAAGCGCGGCAGCTTGCGGCGGACATCCTGAACGAACGCCGGCTGATCCGACTTCACGCTCGTCAGCGACAGCGAGATGATCAGATCCGAGACGTCGTCCGCGCGGTTCTGCGCGATGGCGAGCAGCAGCAACGACAAACCGCGGCGCGTGTCGTCGTCGAGACGACCGAGCAGCCCGAAGTCGAGGAGCGCGAGGCGTCCGTCGTCGGTCAGAAGCACGTTGCCCGAGTGCGGATCCGCGTGGTAGACGCCCTCGACGACGACCTGGTGCACGTAGGCGTTGAAGAACTGGCGCGCGAGCTCCTCTGCGACCTCGGGAGCGAGACCGTGATCCACGAGCGGCTTGCGCCCCTCGATGTACTCGAGCGTGAGGACACGTTCGGTGACGTACGGACGAACGACGCCTGGAACGAGGAGGAGCTCGTAGTTCTCGACGAGCCCGGCGATCAAGCTCGGTGTTGTGCGCCTCTTCGAGGAAGTTGAGCTCGGCGCGGAGGTGGACCTCGAGCTCGTCGGCGAGCGCCTCGATCTGGAGCAGCTGCGCAGTCTCGGAGTGACCGGCGATCAGCGCCGCGGTCGACCGCAGAAGCGCGAGGTCGATCTCCACCTGCTCGACGATTCCGGGCCGCCGGACCTTCACCACGACTTGCCGGCCGGTCTTCAGCAGCGCGAGATGCGTCTGCGCGATCGATGCTGTCGCAAGCGGCTCCGGATCGATGCTCGTGAAGACGTCGTCGCCGAGATCTGCGCGGACGACCGCGTCGATGTCCGCAAACGGCACGGGCGGCACCTCGTCGACGAGCCGGCTCAGCTCCTCGATGTAGACGTCAGGCAGGAGGTCGGGACGCGACGAAAGGAGCTGGCCCAGCTTGATGAACGTCGTGCCGAGCTCCTCCAAGGCCAGGCGGAAGTTGCGCGCGCTCTCACGCGTCGCCTCTCGATGCCCGCGCACGCCGATCTCCGCCAGGACGCGGCGGAGGCCGGAGCGCTGTGCGACCCGGGTCACCGTCACCGCGCGACGAGCTCCGCTCAAGGCGTGCGCCCACGTCTTGCGTCATGACCCGTTGGCCGCGGAGGAAACGCCGCGCCGGCAAAAAAGGCAGCGCGGGGGCTCCCACAGTGCCGCGGAAAACTGCGGTCGAATGCTCGACTCCCGCCGCGAGGACATCCACCGCCGCGCACGAGGGCGCAGCGGCGGCGGCGGGATCAGCACTCAGACCGATCCGCCGCCTAGTAGAAGCCGCCGTCGCTCATACCACCGGGACGGAAGTACAGCCCGAGGTGGAAAGCCAGGAGGGAGAGGGTCCCAGCCAGATACATCATCCGTGCCTTTCTCATGTGTTTCACCTCCTTCTTTCGCCTAGAACCTGACGTCCTGAAGTGCCTCAGCCGCGGTGCGGAAGAGGTGTGCTGCAAGCCTGTCGTCGCCGCGCCGGGCTGCGAGATCGCCACGGGCGACCCACGCGGCGGCGCGATGCCCGGCCGAGCCGAGCTGATCGAAGCAAGCCTCGGCAGCGTGGAACGCTTCCTCGGCCTCATCGGTCTTGTCCTGCTCGAGCAGCGCGCGACCAAGCACCAGCTGCGCGCTTCCGACCTCGTCGATGTAATCCTCGTTGCCGGCCGTCTCGAGGAGGCGAAGCGCGTGACGCGCCTGCTCCTCGGCCTGGTCGACGTTGCCCGTGCGCAGGTGAATCTGCGCCAGGGATGAGACCGCCTGGGCGGCATCGGCATCGCGACCCGTCTCGAGAGCGATCCCGAAGGCTTCCTTGAGGAGCACGATCGCCTTGTCGGGGTTGCCGAGCTGGAAGTTGAGCGCGCCGAGGTTGTTCGTCAGCTGGCCGACGTGCACCTTGTCGGAGAGCTCCTCGTACGCAGCGCGTGCGCGCTCGGCGTAGTTGCGCGCGAGCACCCAGTGGCCCTCGCGGTCGGCGACAAGCGACGCCTGGAAATACGCGGCGCCGATCGTGCGCGGATCGTCGGCATCCTCGGCGAGCTGGAGCGCGCGCTCGATGTCCTCGCGCGCGGCCTCGTAGTCGCGCTGGCGGCGCCAGCAGCGGGAGCGCCAGGAAAGAATGTTCGAGCGCAGCTGGTCGGACGGCATCCCCGAGCGCTCTGCAAGGCTGAGCGCCTCGTTCAGGAGGGCGAGAGCGGTCTGGACGCTGTTCAGCTGGTAGCGGCAGATGCCGAGCACGCACAGGACTTCGGCGCGCTCGAGATCGGAGAAGGTGCCCGCCTCGGCGAGCCCACGCGCCTCGTTCAGAAGCTCGAGGGCCTGGCGCAGCGCGCCCAGGCGCATCTGCGTGCGGCCGGCGCCGACGAGCGCGCGAACTGCAAGCTCCGGAACGCCCGTCACCCGCGCTGCGGGGACGAGCGACTCAAACTCTGTGGCGGCTTCCTCGTTCTTCAGCGCCTCGATCAGCGCCTCGGCCCGGGCGAGGGCGCCCTCGAGGCGGCCGCGCTCGTCGGTGGCAACGCCGTTCGCGAGAAAGCCGGGATCGACCCCGAGCCGCGCCGCGAGCCACTCGATCGTCTCGCGCGTCGGACGGGTCTTGCCGCGCTCGATCTGGGAGACGTATTCCTTCGAGAAGCGCTCACCCGCGAGCTCGCTCTGCGTGAGGCCTGCGGCCACCCGGAGCTGCCGGAGCCGCTCGCCCAGGCGAAGTCCGCTGGGGGCGGCAGTGCGGGTCTGGGTGAGGGCGGCGTCTCTGGTCATGGGCGGCTGAAGTGAAGTGAACCTCACGCTTCACCAAAGTGCAAGGTGTCCCTCCCGGCATCCCCCAAAAAGGGCATGTTCATGCGGAAACTCAGTGAACTAGCAGGGTCAACAATCACTTGACTGGGCTACTTGACTCGCCGGGACATGGAGCCTATAGTCAGTCCACCTTGCAACCAGGCCGGACGCCAGGCTCGGGATTGCAGGGGGTGCGCCGTCACATCCGGTGTAGGGCAGGAGGCGCGGCTGGGCCGCAGAGCCGAGCTTCCGAAGCCCACAGCAAGATGGGCGCACCTTCTCGAGTAGGCCCCCCGGAGCCGCAGCCGGGGGGCCTATTCATTCACGGCTGCGTTCGGCGACGATAAGCAGCCCGTCGGCGAGCCACGGGCGGATCTTGAAGAGCGGACGCGCGAGCGCCTGGTAGGCCGTGAAGACCGCAACCTGCCGGCGGGTCACCTGCGAAGCAACGTCCTCGTGCACCGGAGGGAAGCGGTAGAAGAACCGGTCGCGCGGCTGCCACCCGTGGCGGCCGAGCAGAGTCTCGGCGGTCTGAGGCGACTGCCACCCGACGTGGTCGGGGTTATGGAGCTCCTTCCCGGCGAGAGCGGCGAGGAAGTTCGTCAGCGAGATGCTGTTGGGCGTCGTGAGAACGAGCACGCCGTTCGGAGCGACGAGGGTCTTGACTGCGTCGAGGAAGGCGCCGGGCCGGTCGAGATGCTCGATCAACTCGCCTGCAATCACGACGTCTGCCGGCTCGAGGTTGAGCCCGAGCAGGCTCTCGCGATCCTGACAGTCCGCGTACAGCGCCTCGTATCCCAGCTCGCCGGCGCGCGCTACCCCGTCTGCATCGAGATCGATGCCGACGAGCTCTCGCGCGACCTCCTTGAGCTCAGCGTGAAGCCACGTCCCCTCCGCGCGCTTCGAGGACATTCGGCCTTGATCGATGAAGCCGAGGTCGATCGTCCGCTTGCCGCGAGCGATCGTGCGAAGCAGCTCGATGCGATCACCAACCGGCGCCCGCGTGAGCCTGTGCACGGATGAAGACGCGGTCACCTGCTGCTGACGGTACTACGCGCTGAGCCAATCGAGACGCGCCGCGCGGATCGCCAGTACTTCCTCGTCGTCGAGCAGACCCACGCGCCGACCCACCATGCCGAGCATGCCGCCGGCGAGGAACGTCCAGGCTTCGGCGTCCGCGTTCCGGTCCGGATGGAGCGAGCCCTCCTCCTGCCCACGCCGGAACAGATCGGCGATGAAGTCGTGCACCTCGCGCATGTGTCGCCGAAGATGCTTGCGCAACTCGGGATCCTCGGCGGCCTCGCCGAGCGCCTGCACCCAGAGCTCCGCCAGCTGGAACTTGCAGTCGCGCACGGTGACGTGGCCCGCGGCCCATCGCCTCGACGGCGGCACGCACGTCGGGGGTCGTTGCGAGCGTGTTCTCCCACGACGCCCGCATCTTCCCCCACACGTGATCGAGTGCTGCAAGGTAGAGCTCGCGCTTGGACGCGAAGTGGCGATACAGGATCGGCTCGGAGATGCCGGCCGCTCGCGCGATCTCCGCCGTCGTCGTCCCGCGGTAGCTGCCTTCCGAGAAGACCCGGATCGCGGTGTCGATGAGCGCCTGGCGCCGCTCGGCCGCCGGCATGCGGACGGCGGTCGTCATGCAGCCATCTCCGCGATGTGCGCATGTTCGACGGCCGGCTTCGTCCGCACCATGAAGACCGCGACAGCCGCCGCCGCGAAGGCGATGAACGCGCTCACGAGCAGCGCGGCGTGCAGGCCGTTGACGAACTGCTGCGCGGCGACCACCTTCGACTTGGTCGGATGCTGGTAGGTCAGGAGGATCGCGCCCATCAGCGCGATGCCGAGCGAGCCGCCGACCTGGCGGAAGCTGTTCAACACGCCGGAGCCGACACCGGCCTTGTCGGTGGGCACCGATCCCATCGCGGCAGAGGTCATCGGCGACATGACGAGCGCCATGCCGACGCCGCCGAGCACGAGCTGCGGCAGGAGCGACCAGAAGCCGGTGTGCAGGCCGATCCGCTGATAGAGCAGCAGCGAGACGCCGAGGATGCTCATGCCGGCGCCCATCAGCCAGCGCGAACCGATGCGGTCGGAGAGCTTTCCGGCGATCGGCGCGATGAGGATGATCAGGATCGTCATCGGCAGGAAGATCGCGCCCGCCTTGGTCGGCGAGTAGCCGAGGACGTTCTGCACGTACAGCGAGATGAAGAAGAAGACGCCGAACATCCCGAGCGAGACGAGCATCGCGACGATGTTCGCCCCCGCGAAGGAGCCGATCTTGAAGAGCCCGAGGTCGAGCATCGGCAGCCGCTGGCGCAGCTCGAGCCAGATGAAGACCGCGAGGAGAACCGCTGCCCCGACGAAGAGGCCGATGATCTCCGGCGACCCCCAACCGTGCTGGTTGCCCTCGATGAGCGCGTAGCTCAACGCGAGCAGCGCGCCGCCCGAGGTGACAAGGCCGGGCAGGTCGATGCTCTGCTCATGCGAGGTGTCGCGCGACTCCGCGATGACCCAGCGCGAGACGATGACGCCGACGACCCCGACGGGAACGTTGACGTAGAAGATCCAGTGCCAGTTGATGTTGTCGACGATCAGACCGCCGATGAGCGGACCGATCGCGAGCGCGAGCGCCGAGACGCCGGCCCAGATGCCGATCGCCTGGCCGCGCTCCTTCGGCGGGAAGGTCGCGGTGATGATCGACAGCGTCGCCGGGTTCATCAGCGCAGCACCGACGCCCTGCACCGCGCGCGCACCGATCAGGAAGCCGGCGTTCGGCGCCAGGCCGCACGCAAGCGAGGCGAGCGTGAACACCACGAGGCCCGCGATGAACATCCGCTTGCGCCCGTAGAGATCGCCGAGCTTGCCGCCCGTGATCAGAAGTGCCGCAAACGTCAGCGCGTACGCCGTGACGATCCACTCGAGCGAGGAGATCGACATGTGCAGGCTGCGCTGAATCGAGGGCAGCGCGACGTTCACGATCGTGTTGTCGAGCATGATCATGAAGAGGCCGAAGGCGACAGCGGCGAGCGTCCACCACTTCTTGTTCTCCTCGGCGAAGATGCGTGCTTTCATTCGTGCTCCCGGTTAGTGTCCACTAAGTTAGTAGGCGCTAGGTTAGCCGAAGAGACTAGGGTTCCGCAAACGTGAGCGCGAGCGAATTCGTTTGGCAGCCGTCGCCGGAGCTGATCGAGCGGGCCAACCTGACGCGGCTCCAGCGCGCGCTCGGCGCAGCCGACTACCACGAGCTCCACCGGATCTCCATCGAGGAGCCGGACCGCTTCTGGCCCGTCCTGATCGACGACCTCGGGATCGAGTTCTCGCGGCGCTGGGACGCCGTGGTCGACTCGTCGCGCGGACCCGAGTGGTCGACGTGGTTCGTCGGCGGCCGAGTGAACGTGGCACGTGTATGCGTCCACCGCTGGGCAAGCGAGGAGGAGGCGGTCGTCGGCCTGTACGAGGACGGTGTGCGCGAGTCGTTGACCTGGGCCGAGATGTCGCGCCAGGTGACGCAGCTCGCCGAGTACCTGGTCGAGCTCGGTGTGCGTGAGGGCGACCGCGTGGCGCTCTACATGCCGATGTGCCCGGCGGTCGCGGTCGCAGCGCACGCATGCGCGCACATCGGCGCCGTCCAGGTGCCGATCTTCTCCGGCTTCGCGGCACCGGCCGTCGCATCGAGGCTCGAGGACTCTCAGGCAAAGGTGGTCATCTGCGCCGACTGGTCGCTGCGCCGTGACAAGCGCATCGAGATGACGGAGACGCTGATCGCGGCCGGGCCGTCCGCCGTCGAGTTCGTGATCGAATGGAACCGGGAGACGCGTTCGTGGCCGGACGCGGTGCAGAGGCAGCCCGGTGTGCTCCCTCCGCTCGAGGTGGACTCCGAAGCGCCCTACCTCCTCGCCTATACGTCCGGGACGACCGGCCGCCCGAAAGGCGCGCTGCACGTGCAGGGGAGCTTCCTCGTCTCGATCGCGCGCGAGCTCGCGTATCAGCTGGATGTCAGGCGCGGGGAACGCATCCATTTCGCCACCGACATGGGCTGGATCATGGGGCCGTGGACGGTTGTCGGGGGCGGCGCCGTCGGAGCGACGATCGTCTTTGCGGAAGGCGCGCCCGACTGGCCGGACGACCGCCTCTGGCGCCTCGTCGAATCGGAGCAGGTGACGATGCTCGGCGTTTCGCCGACGCTCGTGCGCGCACTGAGCCCGAAGGGCGAGCCACGCGCGAACCTCTCCTCACTGCGCGCGTTCTGCACGACGGGCGAGCCGTGGAACATGGATCCGTACATGTGGCTCTTCGACCGCGTCGGCCGCAGACGCGTCCCGATCGTGAACATCAGTGGCGGCACCGAGGTTGGCGCCTGCTTCCTCACAACCGTGCTCACCGAGCCGATCAAGCCCGTCGCACTCGGCTTTCGCCGCGCTCGGCCAGGACATGGACGTCGTCGACTCAGATCGGCGAGACCGTGCGCACGGCCCAGGTCGGCGAGTTGGTCTGCCGGCGGCCGTGGCCGGGGATGACCCGCGGAATCTGGGGTGACAACGAGCGCTACCTCGAGACGTACTGGCGGCGCTTTCCCGGCGTCTGGACGCACGGCGACTGGGCCTCGCGCGACGCGGACGGCTACTGGTATCTGCACGGCCGCTCCGACGACACGCTCAACATCGCGGGCAAGCGCATCGGGCCCGCGGAGCTCGAGTCGGCCGCGGTCGGAAGCGGAATCGTCGCAGAGGCCGCCGCAGTCGGGGTGCCGCACGCGGTGAAGGGCGAGGCCGCGTGGATCTTCTGCGTACCGAGGCCGGGCGAGACCCCCGACGACGCGCGCGTCGCGGACGCAGTCGCGGAAGCGCTCGGCAAGGCGTTCAAGCCAGAGCGGGTCCTCTGGGTCGGCGCGCTCCCGAAGACACGGTCGGCGAAGATCGTTCGCCGCGCGGTTCGCGCCCGCGTGCTCGGGAAGGATCCCGGCGACCTGTCGGCGCTCGAGAACCCCGAGTGCCTGGAGGAGATCGGCCGTGCCGTTGTCGGGTAGAGCGTTGGTCACCGGCGGCGGCCGTGGGATCGGCGAGAACATCGCGCGTGAGCTCGCGAGCGCGGGCATGCGCGTTCTCGTCACGGGACGGACGCAAGAGCAGGTCGAATCGGTCGCCCGCGATATCGGCGGTCGCGCGCTCCTCGGCGACGTCACCAAACGTGAAGACGTCGAGCGCTGGGCCAGCGAAGCCGGCGAGGTCGATCTCCTCGTCTGCAACGCCGGGACCAGCGGGTTCGACTCGCCGCTCGGTGATCCCGACGAGTGGTGGCGTACGTTCGAGGTGAACGTTCTCGGCCTCTACCTTTGCTGCAACGCATTCGCGCCGGGCATGGTCGAGCGCGGCGGGGGACGAATCGTGAACATCGCGAGCGGCGCGGCGTACCTGCCGCCGCGCGCGAACCAGCCGACGGCCTACGGGGCGAGCAAGGCAGCGGTGCACCGCTTCTCGGAGCTGCTGGCGGCCGACCTCACGTCGAAGAATGTCTTCGTCTTTTCCATCAGCCCCGGTCTCGTGAAGACGGAGATGACGAACCGCTTCCCGGACGACGCGCCGTGGACACCGCCCGAGTTCGCACCGCGGCTCGTGCACGCGCTCGCGTCCGGTGAGTTCGATGCGCTGGCGGGTCGCTACCTGCACGCCGAGCACGATCCGCCCGAGAGCTTGCGCGACCGGATCGACCAGATCCTCGAGCAGGATCTCAACGCGATCAGACTTCGGCGCTGACGTCAAGGCACAATGAGGGCGAGCCATGCGGATCGCGCTCGCCCAGATCAATCCCATCGTCGGCGACCTCGCCGGCAACCGCGCGATGATCCTCGAACGGCTCGAGGAGGCCAAGGGACAGAGCGTCGACCTCGTCCTCTTCCCCGAGCTCGCCGTTACCGGCTACCCGCCGGAGGATCTGCTGCTGCGCCCCGGCTTCGTGCGCGCGGCCGAGGACTCGCTCGAGGAGATCGCTCGCTCGGCACGCGGGATCGTCGCCGTGGTCGGGACTCCGCACTTCGATCGGGACCTCTACAACGCCGCGGCCGTCTGTGCGGGTGGCGAGGTGAAGGCGTTCGTGCAAAAACGCTTTCTGCCGAATTACGGCGTCTTCGACGAGTTCCGCTACTTCGCGCCCGGCGACGGCCTCTACCTCTTCGAGCACGGCGACGCGCTCGTCGGTGTGACGATCTGCGAGGACATGTGGCAGCCGGGTCCGCCCGCGACCGACCTCGCACTCGCCGGGGCGGAGTTGATCGTGAACATCTCCGCGTCTCCGTTCCACTTGCTGCGCGACCGCGAGCGCGAGGAAATGTTCCGCACCCGCGCGCGGGACGCGGCCTCGTACGTCGCGTTCTGCAACGCGGTCGGCGGACAGGACGAGCTGATCTTCGACGGCCACTCGCTCGTGATCGACGATGAAGGGACGGTGCTTGCCCGCGCACCCGGCTTCCAGGAGGCGCTCGTGCTCATCGACATCGAGCCCTCCGCCGTCGTGACGCGGCGGCTGACCGACACTCGTCGCCGCGCGCTTGCGCAGGACCGGGGTCCGCTCGGAGCGGTCGAGACGATCCACATCGGGGTCCCGCACGAGCAGAAGGACACCGTCTCGCCCCCGCTCACGCCGTTCCTCGACGACCTCGAGCAGATGCGACTCGCGCTCGAGCTCGGGCTCTCGGACTACGTGCGCAAGAACGGCTTCGAGGAGATCGTCGTCGGCGTGTCCGGCGGGATCGATTCGGCGCTCGTTGCGGCGCTCGCGGTTGAAGCGCTCGGCGTGGACCGCGTGCACTGCGTCTCGATGCCCTCGCGTTATTCGTCGGAGGGGACGCGCGGCGACGCGCAGCGGCTCGCCGAGAATCTCGGCTGCGACTTCCGTGAGATTGCGATCGAGCCCATCGTGGAGCAGTTCATCGGCGCGCTTGCGCCGTCGTTCGCGGATGTCGCGCCCGACCTCACCGAGGAGAACCTGCAGGCGCGCGCACGCGGGGTCCTGCTCATGGCGCTCTCGAACAAGTTCGGCTGGCTGCTCGTCGCGACGGGAAACAAGTCGGAGATGTCGGTCGGCTACGCGACGCTGTACGGCGACATGGCCGGCGGCTTCGCCCTCTTGAAGGACGTCTACAAGACTGACGTCTTCCGGCTCGCGCGGCACCTGAACGAGCGCGCAGGCCGTGAGCTGATCCCGCAGTCGACGATCGATCGCGCGCCCAGTGCCGAGCTGCGCGACGACCAGCTGGACGAGGACTCGCTGCCGCCGTATCCGCAGCTCGACCTGGTGCTCGAGGCGTATGTCGAGGACGACCGGACGCTCGAGGAGCTGTCGCCGGACGGCTTCGACCCGGACGTCGTCGAGCGAGCCGTCGCGCTGGTCGACCGCGCCGAGTACAAGCGCCGCCAGGCGCCGCCCGGCGTGCGGCTCCGGCAGAAAGCGTTCGGGCGGGATCGCCGGACGCCGATTACCAATCGCTGGCGGAGCTGAACGTCAAGCGACCAGGTCGCGACCTGGTCGCAGAGCCTTTGACGCGCTCCGCCAGATCCTCGGGCCGCGTCGGCAATCCCGCCAGCTCGTCCACGCTGAACCAGCGCTCCTCGTGCGAGCCCTCCGCGCTCAGGTCGAGCTGCGGCGCGTTCTCGAACGCCGGCACGCGTACGAGATACGTGCGCTGCAACGCCCCGCCGTAGCCGGGCTCGTCGAGACCCCAGCGCTCCTGCTCCCAGAGCAGCGGGCCGATCTCGAAGTCCACGAGGCCGCACTCCTCGAGGAGCTCACGCCGCAGCGTTTGCTCGTCCGTCTCGCCCGGATCCTGGCCGCCGCCCGGCGAGATCCACCACATCGCGTACTCGTTGCCGTACCGGAAGAGGAGCGTCCGGCCGGCATCGTCGAGAACGAGCCCTCGAACGCCGACGCGCTTCGGCAAACCCGACGCGCGGCCGGCGAGCTCCTGGAACCAGCGCAGCCGCTCGAGCCATGGGACCGCCGCGTTCGCCGGCGAGGTGGACGGCAGCACGAAGAGCCGCGTGTCGGCGAGCGTCCGTTCCTGGACGCCAAGCTCCGGCCGCTCGCCGAACGCTCCGCGATACGCCTCCTTGCCGACGAACGCAAGCCACTCGGGCTCGAGCTCGCGGGCTAGCTGTTCGAGCCGCTCGGCAGAGCCGGAGAAGTCAGAACGGCGCAGGTCGCCCGAGCCGGGCGTCGTTCGGTACGCCGCGTTCGTGACCCCGATGCCTTCCTGCAGCAATTCGAACTGCTCGCCTGGCTCGTACAGCCGCGACGTGAACCGCGCCGCGTGCAGGAGTCGCCAGAAGTCGTTGCGCGGATTCGCGAAATGCGCCCGCGCAGCCGCAGAGACCCGACCGGGATTGATGCCGCAGAAGACGACCCGAAGCCCCGGCGCGAGGACGTCGGGGACATCGCTCGGAGTACGAGAATCCACGTGCCCTAGCATGCCGGGATGGGCCGCCAGGCTGCGTGCGCACTGTGTGTCGCGTTCGGCCTGCTCCTCATCGGCACGGCGGCGACCCAGGCCGCACCATCTCGCCAGGCGCTACGGACGTGCGTCGACCGTTGGAACCAGGCGAACATGCTCGGCTGGGGTTCCGATCTCGTCAAGATCGCGGTACGACGCCTCGTTCCCGCCGAAGTTCACAACGTCGGCTCTTACGGTCGCACGCCGCGTTGCGTCGCCTCGATCGCGTCGAAGCTCAACGAGCTCACCTTCGTCTGCGTCGTCAACGGCGGCGGCGCCTATGAGTGCTCGCGGTACTCCGACGGGGCGCCACCGCTGAAGCAGGCAAACGGGAGACTTGACGCGCGCGGCGTGCTGAGGCTCGACGCGCCGCTCCTTGGGACACGCCCCGCGCGGCCGCTCGCGTGGCAACGCTACGCGCACGTCGACGGTTACATCCATCCGTGGACGAGCAGCAGGAAACTCCGAAGCGGCCTGAGCTTCTACCCCGATCGCGGTGCACGTTTCCGTGGCCACTGCTTGAGGGGCACGGAGTACACGCGCGACCCGGCGGCGCTCAGGTGCGTCTCCGGCGTCCAGTTCGACCCGTGCTACCCGCCTAAAGCCGACTGGAACCATGTCGGCGCGGTCGTCGCGTGCGCCAGCGCAGGTTCGACGCGCTTCAGTCGCTTCGTGATCACCCGACGTTCCTAGTCGCTAGGCCGCTTCTGGTTCGGCCGCCAGCCGCGCGTCCAGCCGCTCCTCGAGATCTCGACGGAGATCCTCGCCGGAGATGGTGGTCGGGAAGCGGGGCCGGCGGGGCTCGAGGCGCACGACCGTCACGGTCGGGTCCCAGCCCCGGTAACAGCGGGCGTAGCACTCGGCTTCCGACAGCGTTCTGAGCCGAATCACGCCTCGCAGCGTACGAAGCGGTCCGGACGGCAAGATGCCCGGATGGCCGTCCACGCAAAGGAGTTCCGATACGGCGTCGACCTCGACGAGGGCGGCTCGCTCCGGGCCGAGGACGGCACGCCGCTCGACGCGGATCCGGCCTGGTCGCCCGAGCACCTCCTCCTCGCGGCCCTCGTCCGCTGCACGCTCAAGAGCCTGGGCTACCACGCCCGCCGCGCGCACATCGAGGTCTCGGATGCGCACGGCTCCTCGCGCGCGCTCTTCACGAAGCGGGAGAACGACGACCGGTATGCCGCCGTCGAGCTCGAGGTCGAGCTCAGTGTGCGGCTCACGCCGAAGCCCGGCGAGGACGAGCTGGCAGAGCTGCTCGACAAGGCGGAGCGCGACTGCTTCATCGGCGCGTCGCTGACCACGAAGCCGATCTATCGCTGGACTGTCCGCTAGCCCGTTTCGAGCGGCGCGAGCGTCAACCCATGACCGCCGAGCTGTTCCCAGTACAACTCGGCCTGCTCCTGGGCGCCCGACCACACGATCGCCTGACCGGTGGAGTCGATGCGAGTGGCGAGGGTCATCCCCTGGTCGTACGAGACACCCGGGAGAACCGCGGAGAGCGCGAATGCGACACCCTCGAAGGTGTTGTGGTTGTCGTTCAGGACGATCACGTTCCAGGGGCGTCCAATACTCGTACCGCTGCCCTGATCGAGCCGCTCCCTGGGAGGTGTAAGGGTGCTCACCCGTCCAGGGTAGTGTCCAAACGTGGCCACGGTGACCCTCGACGTCGATGCCGTTCGCGAGCGTTTCTCCGCGTTACGGACGCCGACCGTCTTCTTCGACGGTCCCGGCGGCACCCAGGCGCCAGACTCCGTCATCGACGCGATCGCCCGCTACTTGCGCGAGTCGAACGCGAACCTCGACGGGGCGTTCGACTCGAGCCGCCGCAGCGACGCGCTGGTCACGCAGGGCACGGCTGGCGGCGGCAGCATTCCTCGGCTGCGATCCCGACGAGACCACCTTCGGCGCCAACATGACGACGCTCAACTTCGCGCTGACGCGCGCCTTCGGCCGCACGCTGCGTGAGGGCGACGAGATCCTCGTCACGAAGCTCGACCACGACGCCAACGTCTCCCCCTGGCTCGAGCTCGCGCACGACCTCGGGCTGAAGCTCGCCTTCGTCGAGATCGGCGACGACACGACGATCGACTACGACGATCTCGAACGAAAGCTGACCGACCGGACACGCGTCGTCGCCTACACTCTCGCATCGAATGCCGTCGGCACCCTGACCGACGCGCGGCGCATCGCCGAGCTGACGCACGCGGCTGGCGCGCTCACCTGGATCGATGCCGTGCACTACGCCCCCCACGGCCCGATCGACGCCCGCGAGCTCCACGCCGACGTCCTCCTTTGCTCGCCGTACAAGTTCTACGGCCCGCATCTCGGGCTCGCGACGGTGCGCGCAGAGCTCGCGTCGCAGTGGCGCGGGTACAAGGTGCGACCCGCACGGCATCCCTTCGAGACCGGCACGCTCGCGCACGAGCTCCTGGCCGGGTTCGTCGCCGCCGTCGAGCACATCGAGGCCATCGGCTGGCCGGCGATCCAAGCGCACGAACGCGCGCTCGGTCAACAGTTCATCGACGGCCTCTCCAGCCGCTGCACGCTCTACGGCCTCCAGACGATGGAGGGCCGCGTGCCGACGTTCGCATTCAACGTGGAGGGCCATTCGGCCCGCGCGGTCGCGGAGTACCTCGGCGCGCGGCACATCGCAGTCTGGGACGGCGACTACTACGCCATCGAGGTCATGCAGCAGCTCGGTCTCGGCAGCGGCGGCGCCGTTCGAGCGGGCTTCGTCCACTACAACACGGCGGCCGAGGTCGAGCTCCTGCTCGCCGAGCTGGACGAGCTGTGATCGACGCCGTCGAGCTGCTGCGAGACCTGATCCGCTTCGACACGACGAACCCGCCGGGGAACGAAGAGGCATGTATCGCGTTCGTCGAAGGCTTGCTGCACGACCACGGCATCGCATCGGAGCGGTTCGAGCAAGCGCCGGGGCGCCCGAATCTGATCGCGCGGCATGCCGGTTCGAACGGGGGGCCGCCGCTCGTTCTCTATGGGCACGTCGACGTCGTGACCACCGCCGGCCAGCAGTGGACGCAGCCTGCGTTCGGTGCCGAGGTCGCCGACGGTTTCGTCTGGGGGCGCGGCGCGCTCGACATGAAGAGCGGCGTCGCCATGTGCATCGCTGCGTTCGTTGCAGCGCACGAGTCGGGTTCGCCAACGCCGTTGCAGCTCGTGATCCTGAGCGACGAGGAGAACGGGGGCGACGTCGGCGCACGGTTCCTCGCCGAGGAGCATCCGGGCGCGTTCGGCGGCGCGAAGCACGCGCTGGGCGAGTTCGGCGGAGCGACGCAGTGGATCGCCGGAAAGGCCTTCTATCCGATCCAGGTGGCAGAGAAGCAGATGTGCTGGATGCGCGCGCACGTGCGCGGCACCGGCGGACATGGTGCACTCGGCGTGAAGGGCGGCGCCATGCGAAAGCTCGGCGACATGCTGCGAACGCTCGACCGGAAGCAACCGCCCGTCCACATCATCCCGCTCGTACGCGAGTGGTTCGAAGCGATGGCCGCGGAGCTGCCTCGCACTCCTGCGCTCCTCGTGCGGCGCCTGCTCGATCCCCGAACCGCGGATCTCGCAGCGCGGGCGCTCGGGCCACGCGGCCGCCAGTTGAGCCGCGTCATCCGCAACACGGCCAGCCCGACGATCGTGCACGGCGGCGACAAGGTGAACGTCATCCCCAGCGAGATCGAGCTCCAGATCGACGGCCGGATCCTGCCCGGCCAGACTCCCGAAGACCTGATCCGCGAGCTGCACGACCTCGTCGGCCACGGCGTCGAGTTCGAGGTCGTCCGCCACGATCCGGGGCCGCCTGATCCCGACCTCTCGTTCTACGAGCCGCTCGCGCAGATCGTGCGCGAGCTCCACCCCGGCAGCGTGCCGGTGCCCATTCTCCAAGCGGGCGTCACGGACGCGAGGTTCCTCAGCCGTGCGGGCGTCCAGACCTACGGCTATCTGCCGCTCAAGCTTCCCGAAGACTTCGACCCGTTCCCGCTCATACACAACGCCGACGAGCGCGTACCCGCCGACGCACTCGCATTCGGTGTCGAGGCGATCACGCGCGCGATCGCGCGTTACCCCGCATGAAGCTGCTCGTTCTCGGCGGCACGAAGTTCCTCGGCCGGCACGCCGTCGATGCTGCGCTCGCCGGCGGACACAACGTGACGATCTTCACGCGAGGACAGACGAATCCCGAGCTCTTCCCGGGGGTCGAGCGCTTGCGGGGCGACCGCGACGGCGACCTCGATGCTCTGCGGGGCGGCTCCTGGGACGGTGTCGTCGACACCAGCGGTTACGTGCCGCGCATCGTGCGCCAGTCGGCGGAGTTGCTCCACGACCGCGTCGGGCGCTACGTCTTCGTGTCGAGCATCTCGGTGTACGACGATTTCAGCTCACCGCCGACCGAGACGTCGGCGGTCGCGGAGCTCGAGGACCCCGCGACCGAGGAGATCGAAGAGAACTACGGCGCGCTGAAGGCCGCGTGCGAGGGCGTCGTCGAGGAGATCTACGGCGATCGGAGTGCACGCGTTCGCGCCGGCCTGATCGTCGGCCCGCATGACCCGACCGACCGGTTCACATACTGGCCGCGACGCATCGCGCTCGGCGGAGAGGTCCTCGGCCCCGGCGATCCCGACGCGCCGGTGCAATTCATCGATGCACGCGACCTGGCGGCGTGGCTCGTGAACCTCGCGCTCGAAGGCCCCGGCGGTACGTACAACGCGCACCGGCCCCGCGCAGCCGCTGACGTTCCGGCAACTGCTCGACGACATGCGCGAGACGATCGGCTCCGACGCCAGACATCGTGTGGGTCGACAACGAGCGCGTGCGCAAGGCTGGCGTCCAGCCGTGGACCGAGCTCCCGCTTTGGCTCCCCAACAGCGATTACGCGGGGATGGCGCGCACCGACATCTCGCGCGCGCTCGCAGCCGGACTGACCTTTCGTCCCGTCGGCGAGACGATCGCCGACACGCTCGCGTGGGATCGAAGCGAACCTGGCGACCGCCCGACGCTCGCACACGACAAAGAGCAGGAGATCCTTGCGGCCCGATAAGCGCATCCGTGTCAAGCGCGAGCCGCATCGCGGCCGCTACGACCGGGAGACGATCGATGCGATCCTCGACGAGGCGCTGATCTGTCATCTCGGGTTCGAGGTCGACGGACAGCCATATGTCATTCCGACGCTGCATGCGCGGGCCGGCGACAAGGTGTACGTGCACGGATCCGCTGCGAGCCGAATGCTGCGACACCTTGCGAGCGACGTGCGCGTCTGCCTCACGGTCACCCTCGTCGACGGCCTCGTGCTCGCGCGGTCGGTCTTCAACCACTCGGTCAACTACCGCTCTGTCGTTGTGCTGGGAACCGCAACGCTCATCGAAGGCGACGAGAAGGTCGACGCGCTCCGAGCGCTCACCGAGCAGCTGGCACCGGGTCGCTGGGAGGAAGCGCGGCAGCCGACCGCGCAGGAACTGAAGGCGACGTGGATTCTGTCGCTGCCGATCGACGAGGCCTCGGCAAAGGTACGTACGGGTCCGGAGGAGGACGAGCCGGAGGACGAGCACCTGCCCGTGTGGGCCGGCGTCGTCCCGGTACATCTCGTCGCCGAACCGAGCGAGTACGACTGGAAGCGTGTGCGCGCCGGCCGGCTGGGACCACCGCGCGGCTAGCATCAGAGCGTGGAGAGCTTCCCCTTCGTACACCGTGAAATCGTGCGCTTTCGCGATCTCGACGGCATGGGCCACGTCAATAACGCGGTCTTTTCGACCTATCTCGAGCAGGCCCGCCTGGCGTGGTTCGGCGAGACCACGGAGCTTCCGTTGGAGGACGTGATCCTCGCGCGAACCGAGATCGACTTCCGATCGCCGGTCGCCTGGGGCGAGACGGTCGAGATCGGCGTACGGCCATCGCGGCTCGGCACCAAGAGCTTCGAGCTCGAGTACGAGTTGCGTTCCGGCTGGCGGACGGTCGCGGAAGCGAAGAGCGTGCTCGTCGGCTACGACTACGAGCGCGGCGAAAGCGTCCCTATTCCAGACCGCTGGCGAAAGAGGTTGAGCGTTGAGCACGTATAAGCACGATGTCCTCGACAACGGACTGCGCGTCCTGACGGCGCCGATTGCGGGAGCACAGTCGGTGACATGCATGGTCATGCTCGCCGCGGGTTCCCGTTACGAGACGCCGGACACGAACGGCATCGCGCACTTCTCCGAGCACATGTTCTTCAAAGGGACGAAGCGCCGGCCTACCGCGCGGGACATCGCCGGCGAGGTCGACGCGATCGGCGGCGAGTTCAACGCGTTCACCGGCAAGGAGTACACCGCGTACTACATCAAGTGCGCTGCCGAGCACCGCGACATTGCACTGGACGTGCTTGCGGACATGCTGCGCAACTCGCGCTTCGACACCGAAGAGATCGATCGCGAGAAGGGCGTCATCGTCGAAGAGATGAACATGTATTTCGATACGCCGCGCGACTACATCGGCGGGGTGTACGAGGAGTTGCTCTACGGCGACCAGCCCCTCGGCTGGGACATCATCGGGCGCAAGGAGACGGTACGTGGCGCGACCCGCGACACGTTCACGTCGTATCTCGATCGCTGGTACCAGCCGCCGCGCATGGTGCTCGGCGTCGGCGGACAGGTCGGGGACGGCTTGCTCGAGCGCGCGCAGGAGCTGTTCGGCGACATGCCGCAGGGTTCGAGCGACGAGCCCGATCCGACGGCTCCGTACGCGAACGGCCGCGTGAAGGTCTTCACGAAGCAGTCGGATCAGGCGCACCTGATCCTCGGCGTGCCGAGCTACCCGATCGAGCACCCGGATCGTTACGCGTTGCAGGTGCTGTCGACGGTGCTCGGCGGCGGCATGTCGTCGCGGTTGTTCACCGAGGTGCGCGAGCGGCGCGGGTTGGCGTACTACGTGTTCGGCTTGAACCACAGCTACACCGATGCGGGCTCGCTGTACGCGCAGGCAGGTGTCGACATCAACCGGATCGAGGAAGCGGTGACGACGGTGCTGGCGGAGTTGCGGGGAATCGCGGCGGAGCCGGTGCCGGCGGACGAGCTCGACAAGGCGAAGAACTTCTCCAAGGGGCGGTTCGTGCTGCAACTCGAGAGCCCGCAGGGGCTGATCCTCTTTGGCCTACGGCGTGAGGTGCTCGAGCGGCGCGTTCCCGACCTCGACGAGGTGCTCGACGGGCTTACCGCGGTGACGGCTGAGGACGTGCAGCGGGTCGCGCAGGATCTGATCTCGGACGAGAAGCTACGGCTGGCGCTGATCGGGCCGTTCGACGACGCCGAGCGGTTCGAGACGCTGCTGTAGAACCGCCGTAGGGGTACGGCCCCTACGGCGAATCGCGGATCACAGGGAGTCGATTCCCGCCGAAACTCATTGATGTGAATCATCTGCCCGACTGGAGCCGACGCGTCTCCTACGCGTACGCCGCCACCGGGATCGTCGTGGTCGTCGCCTACTTCACGGCCACCGGCAGCAGCGCCGACGCCCGCTCGGCGATCTATCAAGCGATGGGACTGGCCTCCGCGATCGCCGTGCTCGCCGGTGTCTGGCACCACCGTCCAAGCAACAAGCGTCCGTGGCTCCTGTTCGCCGCAGGACTGCTTCTTTGGAGCGGCGGAGACGCCTATTGGAATTACTACCAGTGGTTCCTAAGCAAGGATGCACCGTTCCCATCTCCGGCCGACGGTTTGTACATCGCCGCCTATCCGGTGTTGGCCCTCGGCGTCGTCACGCTGATGCGGGGTTGGGGGCGCGCCAAGCTTCGCGACATGCTCGACGGCGCAATCGTCTCCGTCTCGGTCACGGTGGTCATTTGGATGGTGCTGATGGGGCCGCTCGCACGCCAGGGCGGCCAGTCGGGATTCGGCACAGCCACCTCCCTCGGCACGACGGCCGGCGACATCCTGGTGGTCGCAGCGATCGCGCAACTCATCATGGCTCGGCGGCGAACGAGCAACTTTGCGCTCCGCGCCATCGGCGCGAGCATCGCCGTAACGCTCGCCAGCGACTGCGTGTATGCGTACCTGAACATCAGCGGGTCCTATAGAAC
This sequence comes from uncultured Actinomycetes bacterium, assembly GCA_963707525.1. Lineage (GTDB taxonomy): Bacteria > Actinomycetota > Thermoleophilia > Gaiellales > Gaiellaceae > Palsa-739. The sequence continues at coordinate 223,965 of CAVPQJ010000004.1, forward strand.
CGGGATGCTGGTCGATGCGGGCTGGCTGCTCGGCTACGTGCTGTTCGGAGCAGCGGCACTGCATCCGTCGATGCGCTCGATCGGAGCTCTGCCCGCATCTGCCTCAATGCTGTCTCGGCTCCGGTTCGTGAGCCTCGGCGCAGCGCTACTCGCACCACCGCTCGCGCTCGTCATCGAGTCGACCTTGTCGACGCCCCGGGACACCCTGGAGATCGGCATCGGCTGCACGATCACCGTGTTGCTCGTAGCCTGGCGCGTGTGGCTGCTGTCGCGCGAGCGAGAGCACGCGCGGGTCGAGCTCACAATCCAGAACGAGCAGCTCCTCGCCCTGGATCGAATGAAGGATGAGTTCATCGCATCCGTCTCCCACGAGTTCCGCACTCCGCTGACATCGATCCGCGGTTATGCAGAACTGCTCCTAGAGGCAGGCTTGGCCACTGAATACCGCGACTACGTGAACGTGATCGATCGAAACTCGGCGCGCCTGACCGGCCTCGTCGAGGATCTTCTGCTCATGGCCCAGATCCAGAGTGGCGGACTCCCGCTCGAGCTGAACGAGGTCGTCCTCAACCATCTGATCACGCGCGCAGGCGAGGCAGCCAAGCCGTTTGCGACGAGCAAGAACATCGATCTCGACATCCACACCGAGCCGGAGCTCGTCACGACGCAAGCTGACGCAGAACGGCTCGAACAGGTCCTCGACAACCTCGTATCGAACGCGATCAAATACACGCCCGCCGGCGGCGGTGTGTCGATCACGATGACCCATACGGGCGACGCCGCAACAATCGCAGTCAGCGACACAGGCATCGGCATCCCCCAAGGCGAGCAGGCTCAGATGTTCGGCCGGTTCTTCCGGACCTCGAACGCCCGCGAATCCGGGATCGAGGGCTCCGGTCTCGGCCTCGCGATCACCCGAGGAATCGTCGAGGCGCACGGGGGCACGATCGGCTTCGACAGTGTCGAGGGCGTGGGCACGACCTTCCGCCTCACCGTCCCGCTCAGCCTCGCCGCCGCCGCCTAAGGGGCGCTCCCGGACATGAGCCGGGCGCCTCTCGGCGCCCGGCTGGTCATTCTCAGTTTCTCTTCCCTCAGGGAGCGAAGGCCTTTTCTCGGCCGGGTCGGCGGTCCGGTTAGCACCTAAGCCCGGTTCTCCCGCCCGTCAGAGTGCTTTCAACCCGACGGCGTTCGCTTCTCCTCGTGCGATCTAACCATTCAACGCGGATGGCGCCAAACCTGGTTACGCGCTACGCGCCGATCGTCGCGAAGTCGGACTCCATCTGCCTCCGGTCGTCCTCGTCCTCGATCTTCGCCGTCGCCTCGCGGCCGAGCTCGACGTACCGGCGCGACTCCTCGCGGTTCCCCGCGACCCAGTGCGCACGCCCGAGCGCCTCGTAGGCGGCGGGCAGATCCCACTCCTCCATCTCCGCCGGCGACTCCTCGACGATCTCGAGGCACCGCTGCGCATGCGCCACCGCCGGCTCCGGCCGACCGAGGACCGTGTACACGCGCGAGCACTGCCACTCGCCGCGCGCACGATTCGCTGCCGTGCCGACCTGATGCCAGTGGTACGCCGACGCGTGCGCGCAATGGAGCATCTCGTCGTCCTCTTCGCGCGTGCGGTCCTCCTTCTCCATCAGCGTCCACGTCTTGTTGAAGCAATCGACCGCGAGCCGCCGCTGCGTCTCCCGGTCGAGCGCCTCTGCTGGCGTTCCCATCACCGACTCCTTCCCGTCGATCAGCGGTTGCAGTCCCTGGAGCACGATCTTCAGCTCGGCCGAGCGCAGCGCCGTGCGCCGCTGGTGGTCGATCAGCACGCGAGCGAACAACCGCCGGATCGTCCGTCGCGATCAGCATCGAGATGTCGTCGAGCGGCACCTCGAGGCGACGCAATAGACGGATCGCCTCGGCCCGGCCCACCTGCGCGGACGAGTACGAGCGATAGCCCGTGTCCGGATCGACGGCGGCGGGCCGCAACAGCCCGAGCTCGTCGTAGTGCCGCAACGCCTTGACCGTGAGGCCGGTCAGCCGCGCGAAGCGGCCGATCGTCATCAGCTGTGCGGTCTCCAGGGACTCCATCGCACAGAGGATCCTGCCTCCCGTTACGGGAGAGTCAAGACGTCGTCCTGCTGCTCGGAGTCGGCACGATCCCGAATCTCCGAGACGACGGCCGGATCGGCGAGCGTCGTCGTGTCGCCGAGCGGCCGGTTCTCGGCGACGTCGCGCAGGAGCCGCCGCATGATCTTCCCGCTCCTCGTCTTCGGCAGCTCGGGCGTGAAGACGATGTTCGCCGGCTTCGCGATCGGGCCGATCTTCTTCGCGACGTGGTCGCGCAGCTCGGCGAGCTTCTCGATCGACGGCTCCGCGCTCGACTTCAGCGTCACGTACGCGACGATCGCCTCGCCGGTGGTCGCATCCTTGCGCGAGCAGACCGCAGCCTCCGCGACGTCGTGGTGGTCGACGAGCGCCGACTCGACTTCGATCGTCGAGATGCGGTGCCCGGAGACGTTCATCACGTCGTCGACCCGGCCGAGCAGCCAGTAGTCGCCGTCGCGATCGATGCGCGCGCCGTCGCCCGCGAAGTAGACATTCTCGTACTTCGACCAGTACGTCTCGCGGTAGCGCTCGTCGTCGCCGAAGATGCCGCGCAGCATCGCCGGCCACGGCCGCTTCAGCACGAGATAGCCACCGCCGCCCGGGACCGACTTCGTTGCCGCGCTCGTCGAAGACGCCGGCGTCGACGCCGGGGAACGGCTTCGTCGCCGAGCCGGGCTTCGTCGTCGTCACGCCCGGCAGCGGCGTGATGCAGGATCATCCCGGTCTCGGTCTGCCACCAGGTGTCGACGATCGGCGTGCGATCGCCGCCGATGTGCTCGCGATACCAGATCCACGCCTCGGGGTTGATCGGCTCGCCGACCGAGCCGAGCGAGACGCAGCGACGACAGGTCGTGCTGTCTGCGCGTACTCCGGCCCCCACTTCATGTGTGCCCGAATCGCGGTCGGCGCGGTGTAGAGAATGGTGACGCCGTAGCGCTCGATGATCGACCACCAGCGATCCTTGTCCGGGAAGTCGGGCGTGCCCTCGTACAGCACGGACGTCGCACCGTTGCAGAGCGGCCCGTAGACGATGTAGCTGTGCCCGGTGATCCAGCCGATGTCGGCGGCGCACCAGTAGACGTCGGACTCTGCCTTGAGGTCGAAGATGTAGTGGTGCGTCGTCGCCGCGCCGCAGAGATAGCCGGCGGTCGTATGCACGATGCCCTTTGGCTTCGCGGTCGTTCCGCTCGTGTACATGAGGAAGAGCAGATCCTCGCTGTCCATCGGCTCGCAGGGGCACGACGCTGCATCGTCGGAAACGCCCTCCTCGAGCTCGTGCCACCAGTGGTCGCGCCCGTCCTCCATCGAGACGTCGTTGCCGGTGCGCCGCAGGACGACCGACGCCCGCACCTTCGGCGCGTCGTTCATCGCCTCGTCGGCCGTCTGCTTCAGCGGAACCGTTGTGCCGCGACGCCACGCCTCGTCCTGGGTGATCAGGATCTCGCAGTGCATGTCGACCATGCGGCCCGAGAGCGAGTCGGCGGAGAAGCCGCCGAAGATGACGGTGTGCGGCGCGCCGAGCCGGCTGCACGCGAGCATCGCTACCGGTAGCTCCGGAACCATTCCCATGTAGATCGCGACCGGCGTGCCCTTCCGGACCCCGATCTTCTTCAGAGCGTTCGCAAACCGAACGACGTCGCGCTGCAGGTCGGCAAAGGTGATCGTGCGCTGCTCGCCTTCAGGCTCGCCTTCCCAGTGGTAGGCGACCTTGTCACCGCTGCCAGCGTCGACGTGGCGGTCGACGCAGTTGAAGCAGACATTGAGCGTGCCGCCGAGATACCACTTGGCATAGGGCGGCTTCCATTCGTACAGCTCCGTGAACGGCTCGAACCAGCTCAGCCGCTCTCGGCCTTCACGCTCCCAGAACGCCTCGAACGGCTCGTCGTAGATCTCCGGCCTTGCATTCGCCTGCGCCGCGAACTCCTCAGGCGGCGGATACCGGCGCTCCTCGAGGAGCATCGTCTCGATCGTGTGGTCGCTCACGGCGCGGATCCTATAGTCCGTATCGATGCCTATCTTCGGCCCTGACGACGAAGCGCAGGTACGCAACCTGTTCGACCAGCTGGAGCGCCCCGTCGAGCTACTCGTCGCGCTCGGGCCGGAGGAGGCGCCGCTGCCCGGCTCCCGCGACATCGACTTCGGCGCCGAGACGCAACGAGTCGTGTCCGGACTGGCCGAGCTCTCGGAGCGGGTGACGCATCGCGTCGAGGAGGAGCCCGACGACTTCGAGCGCTACCCGGCGATCGCCGTCCTGCCGGAAGGCAAGGACGTCGGGCTTCGCTACTACGGCCTTCCCTGGGGCTACGAGCTCGGCTCGCTGATCGGCGCGGTCATCGAGGCGGGCCGCCTCGAGTCGTCGCTTCGGCCGGAATCGCTCGAACGCCTCGCGGGGCTCGAACGCGACCTCGCGATCGACGTCTTCGTGACGCCGACTTGACCACACTGTCCGCCGGCCGTGCTGCTGGCGTACAAGGTTGCGCTCGCCTCATCGCGGGTGCGCTCCGCTGCGATCGAGGCCACCGAGTTTCCGACCCTCGCCGACTCGATGGACGTCTGGTCGGTCCCGCGAATCGTCGTCAACGGCATACCCCAGTGGGACGGCGCGGTGCCGGAACGCATTTTCCTCGACCGGGTGCTCGCACCCGCGTTCGAATAGGCCACGTGGGTAGATTCAGAGTGTGAGCGAACCGCTCGAACGAGCAGAAGAGCTCTTTGCGGGCTTCGAGGCAGAGCTCCGCGCCGAATTGCCTGCAGGCGCCGACATCTTCGACGCGCACACGCACCTCGGTGACGACATCGACGGGATGGCCGGACGCTTCGAAGAGCTCGAGGCGACCATGGACCGGTACGGGATCTCGCGGTGCAACATCTTCTGTCTCGACGAGCCCGATCGGCATCCCGGCTTTCGAGCGGGCAACGAACGCACGCTCGAGTTCGCCGCTCGTTCGAAGGGGCGGATGATCCCCTACGTCCGGCTCGACCTGACCGAAAAGCCGATCGAGGAAGCCGAGCGTTGTCTCGACCTTGGCGCGCGCGGGATCAAGCTGCATCCGCGGGCGCAGAAGTTCATGCTCGACGACGAACGCCTCGCACCGGTCTTCGCGATCTCGGCCGAGCGGCGCGTGCCGATCCTCATCCACGGTGGACGCGGCCTGCCACCGATCGCCGACAACCTCGCGCGCCTCGTCGCCGCATACCCGGAGGCGCAGCTGATCATCGCGCACGCCGGCATCGCGGATCTCTCCGGGCTCGCCGGTCACTTCGCGGGGACGACGGGCGTCTTCTTCGACACCTCGGTATGGAGCCCGATCGACCTGCTCAGCTTCTTCCGTCTCGTACCGCCCGAGCAGATTCGTCTACGCATCCGACTACCCATACGGCGCACAGCCGCAGTCACTCCTGATCGCATTGCGCACCGCGCGCTCCGCCGGGCTGAGCGAAGAGCAGGTCATCAACCTCCTCGCAGGCAACGGAAATCGCATCGCCGATGGCGAGCCGCCGCTCGAGCCGTCGCAGCCACAGGGAGCGGACGTTTTCGCGCAGCCGATGGCGTTCGCGCGCATTCACCAGTACCTCTCGATGTCGATGCCGATGCTCTTTGCCCGCCAGCAGGACACGTTCGGCGCGCTCGGTCTCGCGCTCAACGCCACCAACGAGCGCAACGGTCACGTCCGCGAGCTCGACCAGATCCGCGAGCTCCTGGTCGCCGCGCGCGACCTCTGGCGCACGCTGCCCGAGGCTCAAGATGACGCCGACGGCCGGCACATCGCGCGTACGACGTTCCGCCTCATTCATCTCGCCGACATCGTGGCGGTGACGACCGGTGTCTGAGCTCGCCTTGACGGTCAACGATCACACGTACGAGGTCGACGCACCGATCGGGATGAGCCTCGCGCAGCTGTTGCGCGAAGTCGTGGGGCTGACCGGCACCAAGATCGCGTGCAACGAAGGCCATTGCGGCGCGTGCACCGTGCAGATCGACGGCGTGCCAACGCTTTCCTGCATCACGCTCGCCCACAACGTCTCGGGAGCCGTCACGACGATCGAAGGACTGCGCGACCATCCGTTGATCGATGCGTTCGTCCGCGAGGACGCCGTGCAGTGCGGCTTCTGCACGCCGGGCCAGGTCGTGTCGGCCGCCGCGCTCGTGGCGGCGAACCCGAGCCCGACGGTCGACGAGATCCGCCATCAGATGGCAGGGAACATCTGCCGCTGCGGCACGTACCCGCGAATCGAGGAGGCGATCCTGCATTGGCGCGACTGATCCGCACCGAGAAGGAAGTCGAGGGCCGGTTCGAAGAGGTCTGGCTCGTCGTCGAGGAAGATCCGCTGACGCAATGGCCCGACGGGCCGTTGACGGTGGTCGGCCAAGACGCGGTGCGGCAGGACGCGCGGCAGCGCGTGCGCGGCGAAGCGCGCTACACGGCGGACATCCAGCTCCCTGGGATGCTGCACACGGCGGTGCTCCGCTCGCCGCACGCGCATGCGCGCGTGAAGACGATCGACCTTACGCCGGCGCTCGGGATGCCGGGGGTGCATGGCGCACTCGCCCCCGGCGACGCCAATGGCCTCGAAAGCGAGCCGGGATTCTGCGGTGCCGCAGTCGCCGCGGTGGCGGCTGACACGTTTGCACAAGCTCGCCGCGCAGTGGATGCGATCAGCGTCGAATGGGAGCTGCTCGAAGCGATCCTCGACCCGGAAGATGCAGTACGTCGTGAGCAGTTCACGATGCCGTCGTCCACGTACGAGCGCGGCGAGTTCGAGAAAGCACTCGAGTCGGCCGACGTCGTCATCGAAGGCACGTACCGCACGTCGGTCGTGCTGCACAACTCGATGGAGACGCATCAGGCAGTGTGCGAATGGGTCGGCGACACGCTCAATGTCTACATCTCGACGCAGTACATCTGGGGCGTGCGCAGCGCCGTCGCCGAGGAGCTCGGGATTCCGGGTGACAAGGTGCGCGTTGTCTGCGAGTACATGGGCGGCGGCTTCGGCTCGAAGAACGGTCCCGACGAGTACACATTCGTGGCCGCGGAGCTTGCAAAGCGCACCGGAAGGCCGGTTCGCTGTGCGCTGACGCGCCGCGAGGAGAACACGGCAGCGGGCAACCGCAACCTGACGATCCAGAGGCTGAAGGTGGGCGCGCGGAGCGACGGCACGATCGTCGCGCTCGGCGGCGAGTTCATCAACGGCGTCGGCTGGTCCGGCTGGTCGGCGATGACCGACGGCCCGATGCAGATGCTCTATTCCTGCGACAACGTGCGCACGATCCGCCACGGCGCCAAGATCAACATGCCGCCGATGAAGGCGTTCCGCGCGCCGGGCTTCGTCGAAGGAACCTTCGGACTCGAGTGCCTGATCGACGAGCTCGCCGCGAAGCTCGAGCTCGATCCGTTCGAGCTACGGCGCAAGAACTACGCGGACTCGAACGACGGCACGCCGTACTCCTCGAAGAACTTGATGGAGTGCTACGACCTCGCGGTGAAGCACTGGGATCGCCGCGACGAGGTTCGCGCGCGCTCGACCGACACGTGGAAGCACGGCGTCGGGATGGCGTCGCAGATCTGGTACGGCGGCGGAGGGCCTCCCTCGTACGCGTGGACACGCGTCGGCTCGGACGGGCGCGTCACGGTGGTGACCGCGATGCAGGACATCGGCACCGGCACGCGGACCGCGATGGCGCAGATCGCGGCCGAGGAGCTCGGCATTCCGCTCGACCGCGTGAGCGTCGTGCTCGGTGACAGCGCGCGGGGCCCCTACGCCACGCTCTCCGCCGGCTCCTCGACGACACCGTCGGTCGGGCCTGCCGTGCGCGCAGCCGCCGCGGACGCGAAGCGCCAGATCATCGAGATTGCGGCGCAGCGCCATAACCTCGAGGAACGCGTGCTCGACATCAAGGACGGCGTCGTCTTCTCGGCCGATGGGAACCTCTCGCAGCCGTTGGAGCAACTGCTCGAGATCCTCGAGAACTCGCAGATCCTCGGGAAGGGCGGCCGCGGGCCGAACCCCGACGGGGATGAGCGTGCTCACGTTCGGCGTGCAGGTGGTCGAGGTGGCGGTCGACGTCGAGACCGGTGAGGTGCGCGTCGAGCGCGTCGCCGCCGCCCACGACGTGGGCCGCATCATCAATCCGCTGGGAGCGCGCAGCCAGGTCGAGGGCGGGATCATCCAGGGCATCGGCCACACGCTCTCCGAGCAGCGCCTGCACGACCCGGAGACCGGTCGCATCCTCACGACGTCCCTCGATGCGTACCGCATGCCGACGATCGCCGACATACCGGAGATCGTGTGCGAGTTCGTCGACAAGCCGGACGAGCATCTGACGAACCTCGGCTCCAAGGGAATCGGCGAGCCGCCGATCATCCCTCTCGCCGCCGCGGTCGCGAACGCGATCCGCGACGCAACGGGCGCCGACGTGCACGAGCTGCCGATCACGCGCGAGGAGATGCTGCGCGCCCTCGAGGCTGCCAGGAAGAAGGAGCGGCGTGGAGCTCCTGCGGCCGTCTAGCGTCGACCAGATCCCAAGTAACAGTCTGTTACTTGCCGGCGGGACCGAGGTGGTGCCGCTCCTGCGGGACGGGATCCTCAAGGCCGAACGCCTCGTCGACATCCGCGGGATCGTGCCGCGCGGGGTGAACGGCAACCGCATCGGCGCGGGGACGACACTGGCCGAGCTCGAGGACGATCCGCACATTCCCGGTGCGCTGCGCGAGGCGTGCCGCCTCGCTGCGTCGCCGCAGCTCCGCAACATGGGCTCGATCGGCGGCAACCTGCTCCAGTCGACGCGCTGCTGGTACTGGCGGCTGAAGTACCCCTGCCGCCTGCACGGGGGCGACCGCTGCCATGCACAGGAGGGCGAGCACCGCGAGCATGCGATCTTCGCGAACGACTTCTGCGCGTCAGCGCATCCGTCCGACGTCGCCGCCGCGCTACTCGCGCTCGATGCACGGCTGCATACGACGCAGCGCGAGCTTCCGATCGCCGACCTGTACCGGCTTCCGGACGAGCCGGACCGCGACATCACGACCCTCGAGCCGGGTGAGCTGATCCTCGAGCTCGAGCTGCCCGTCGTCGAGGCAAGCGTCTACCTGAAGGCGATGGACCGGCGGCGCTGGGCGTTCCCCCAGGTCGGCGTCGCTGCGGCCCGGGTGGCCGGTGAGATTCGGCTCGGCCTCGCCGGGGTAGCACCGATCCCTTGGCTTCTCAGCGGACCCGAAGGACTGGACGCGGCAACGCCCCTTCCCCGTACGGCGTGGAAGGTCGAGGTCGCGCGGGCGCTCGTCCGGCGCGCGCTCGAGCTCGTCTGAGACCGCCACGTAGAATCACGCCTTCGATGGCGCTGCGGATGATGGTTCTCCTCGCCGTCGCAGGGTTTGCGTGCTTCGGCGCGATAGCCTCGGCGGCGCACAGCACACGGGCCACGCTTGCTCCGGCGCACATCCCTGCGCTGCCCGCGAAGAGCGAGTCGAGCACGGGCAACTGCCCGATCCCGGCGAGGTTCCGGCCCGCGTTCGTCCGCGCGGCGGACGACACGGGCTTCCAGCTCTCGATGCTCGTCGCGGTCGCACAGGTCGAGTCCCGGTTCAAGCCCAACGCGCGGTCGCTGGCCGACGCGCGCGGCCTGCTGCAGGTGACGCCGACGACCGCGGCCGAGCTCAAGCTGAACGTGAACGACCCCTCGAGCAACGTGCTCGCCGGTGCCCGCTACCTGCGGCTGATGCTGGATCGCTTCCAGCGCACGGACCTCGCTCTTGCCGCGTACAACGCCGGCCCGACCCTCGTCGAGCGTCTCGGCCGTGCGCCGAGCCAGGAGACGCAGACGTACGTCGCGAACGTGCAGCAACGCTGGGCCGCGCTGGCGGGCTGCACCTGATCTACGCGGTCGTCCTCGCCGCCGGAGCGTCGTCGCGCTACGGCACCTCGCCGCCGAAGCAGGTCGAGCTGCTTCCGCGCGTGCTCGACGCGCTGCGACAGAGCTCCGTCGACGGAATCGTCGTCGTCAGCGGCGCTCACTCCGCTCGACGTCGAGAGCGTCCATTGCCCCGACTGGGAGCGTGGGCCGGGCGCGTCCCTCCGGTGCGGGCTCGCGGCTTTGCCCGCCGAAGCCGAGGCGGCGGTGGTCGTCCTCGCCGACGGGCCGGAGCTCGATCCGCGGGCGATCGACCGGGTCCTCGAGTCGTGGCGGGCCGAGGGCGGAGACGTGGTCGCGGCCGCCTACGACGGCGTCCGCCTGCACCCGGTGCTGCTCGCCCGCCCCGCCTGGAGCCTCGTTCCGGACGAGGGCGCCAAAGACCTCGATGCCCGCCTAGTAGCCTGCGATGACCTGAGTCCTCCAGGCGATGTGGACGTCCGCCGCTGAGCCCGGGAAGGGCAGACGCGGAAGACGACGAAACGAGAGAGTCGGTATGGAACACGCGCGCACGCTCGAAGCAGTCGCCGGCGGACGAGTCGCCGCTCGCCCACGCGCGCCTGAAGCGCCAGCTGACGATCGACGAGGCCGCGAAGCGCGCCGGCGTCTCGCCGGAAGAAGTGCACTGGCTCGAGGAGGGACGCCTCTACCGCTTCCCGACGCCGGACCGCGCGCTGCTCGTGACGTTGCTCTACGCGACCGCGCTCGGCGTCGACCACCGCGAGGCACTCGAGCTCGCCGGTCTCCCCACGCCACCGCCTACCGGCGAATCCGCTGCGCCGGATCGGTGCAGTCGCCGCCGATCGCAGCACTCGTGCGTCGCGGCGACGCTCGCAGTCGTGCTCGCGCGACCAGCAGCTCGCATCCGAGACCGTCGGCGGCCGCGTCCGCCGCCGTGACGCTGCCCGCTCCGTGGGCGATCAACGTCGTCGTGCTGAACGGCAACGGCGACTACGTGTGGACGCGCCAGGTCGCAAGCCGAATCCAGGCGCTCTCCTACAAGATCGTCAAGGTGCGGAAGGCGACGAGCTTCAACTACCCGCAGACCGAGGTGTACTACCCGCCGGGAGCCGACGCGATCGCGCTCCGCCTCGCGAAGCAGCTCGGGGTGCCCGTGCAGCCCTTGCCGGGCGGGAACGACGTCCGGCGACTCGTCGTGATCGTCGGGCCGCGGAAGCTGACCGGGAACTAGTTCAGCGGGATGCGCAGCGCGGCGAGCTTCTGCTTGAGCGTCGCCGGCATCGGCTCGGTCACGACCTGGTGCACGTAGATGCGCAGGCTCTCCTCGAAGCGGTAGCGCCGCCGGCACCAGTCGCACTCGTCGAGATGGAGCTCTGCCTCGAGCCGCTCGGCCTCGGTCAAGATGTGATCGAGGTACGGCTGCATCATCTCTTCGCAGTGAGCGCAGGGATCGTCGTGTGGTTGGGTCATAGCGCGTCCTCCATAACGGATTCCGCGAGTTCGCGCTTCAAGATTCGCCGTCCTCGATGCAACCGCGACATCACCGTTCCGATGGGGATGTCGAGGATGTTTGCAGCGTCCTGATAGCTGAAGTCGCCGATGTCGACCAGCACGATCACGTCGCGGAAGTCGTGGGGCACAGCGGCAAGCGCCGACACGATGTCGTCCTGCGACAAACGCTCCACGACACGCTCTTCGTCCCCGGCGCCGCCGTCGGAGTCCGCAAGCTTGTCGTAGAGGTAGTAGTCGTTCGCCTCGAGCGCGGTCGTTTGCGGTGCGCGTTGGTTGCGCCGCCCGCGATCGATGTTGAGGTTCGTGAGGATGCGCAGCAGCCACGCCCGCAGGTTCGTTCCCGGCGTGTACGACTTCCAGCTGCGAAACGCGCGCGCATACGTCTCCTGCACGAGATCCTCCGCCTCGTCTTTCGACGGAGCGAGATGACGCGCGACGCGGTAGACCTGGTCCGCAAGCGCGAGCGCCTCTTCCTCGAAGCGGACGCGATCACGTGCCTCTGCGGCGAGCCGCGTCGCGTCAGGCGTTGTCTCGGCCATCACGGCCACGTTAGCACTGCTCATCCAAGGGATTTGAACGCCCGGAGCAGCGTGCTGATTCCCGTCAGACGACTGCGACTTCGCGAAAACCGCCCAGGGCCATGGCCTCGAGCAGGGCTTCACGCGTCGTGTGCTCGTCGTCCCAGACGAGCGTCACCTGGCCCATGAGGTTCGCGTTCGCGGCCTCGAGACCGTCGTGCCCGGTGAGCACGCCGGCGAGCCTCGCGACACACCGCTCGCAGCGGATGCCGCTGACCTGGATCGTCTCCGTCACCGACGCCATCACGATCAGCCTACCGTCCGCGCAACGAGGTCCGCGGCAACATTGTCGGCGGCGAGCTGCGCGTGCGCCTCGGGCTCGGGTGGCTCTGCACCGAGCAATTCGCGTGCGAGCTCACGTGCGGAGACGGCCTGTTCGCCGTCCGGATGGAGCAGCAGTCGCGTCGAGGCCGGAGCGTGCCGCCGCCCAGCGGTTCTGCAGATAGTCGGCGCGCGGCGCGTTGGACGCCGGCAGCATGTTGCGACGAGGTCGCGCACGAGCCGAACGACAAGGCCGTGTCCGGTCGAGTGCGGTCGGCTGGTCGGCGACGCGTATCTCGAGGGTGCCGAGCCTCGGGTGCGGGCGCGCATCCCACCAGACGCGCGTGTAGTCCGGCATCACGCCGAGCCGGACGAGCCGCTCGACCCACGCTTCCCAGGCGTCGTACCCGTCGAACGATGGCGGCGCGCCGCCGCGCGGTAGCTCGGCGAGGATCGAGGCTCGGTTCGAGAGCATCCCGGTGACCTCGGCCTTCGACGAACGGCGAGTTCGCCGACAGCGCGAGCACGACCGGCAGCCACGGCAGCACCGCTTCGAGCCGCTCCCAGCAACGCTCGGCGCTCTCGACGCCGACGTGGACGTGCAGGCCGTTCACGCCCTGCCGCTGCGCGACGTACCCGAGGCGTTGAATCATCTCGAGGTAGCGCTCTTCCTGCATGACCGGCAGCGACGAGAGCGCCGCGGTCGGGTGCGCGCCTGCGGCGGCGATCACGAGGCCGTTGTCGCGTGCAATCCGGTCTGCGGCAGCGCGCAGCATCCGCAGTGCCTCGATCGCCTCGTCGACGTCGGCGCAGATGTCCGTCGTCAGCTCGACGACGTGGGAGTGCAGCTCTGTCTTCAGCGACCCCGGCAGGTCGAGCGACTCGGCTCCGCGCACGAGCACGTCAACGGCGGCTGCCGGCTCGAGCGTCTCGGCGTCGAGGATCATCACCTCTTCCTCGACACCGAGTGAGAGAGGCGCGGACTCGCCGAAGTGTCGTTCGATCACGTCTTGCCGCGGATGCCGTGCACGGGACGGCCGGCTGCCTCCCACGCGTAGTACGACGCACTCGGGCCGAAGCCCGGCTCGTACGTGACGACGCGCGGGTTGCGCCCGACTTCCTTCGCGCGTCCGGCGTGACGCAGCAGATTCGGGTCGTCGCGCTCCTGCCACACGAGCACGAGATGCGCCGCAGTCATGAACTCGGCGACGTACGAGCAGCCGGGCGCAGGACACGGAAACGGATCCGTGGAGACGCAGTACCAGCCGGCGTGACTCTCGCCGTCCTCGCCTTCCCAAATCGTTTCGTCAACTTCGGGGCCAGCGTCCTGAACCACGCCGGAACGCCCTAGCTGGAAGTCCTCCCCTTCCACCCGGGAAAGGTAGCTACAGAACCAAACCCTTCAACTGTGCGCGAACCTCCAAGCGCGCAGGCGAGACCGCGCTCTCGCCGAAGCGCCAGAGCGGCACTCCCATGCGCCCAATCCCGGCAAGAAGCGCAGCTTCTTGCCGAATGAATCGAGGGCCCCGGGCAGGCGGTCGGGGCCCTCGATTCATCCTCCCGCTACCGCGCTGGCCTGCGGTGACGCGGGAGCCGGCCCCACAGGGGTGCAGGGCCAGACTGGGCTTCAGCAAAGGGGAGTCGAAGGCTGCCGCCCAAGCTTCACTTTCACGTCGAGGGTCGAGGTGCTGCGGTAGAGCTCGAGCTCCACCGAATCTCCGGGCTTCTTGTCGGCGACGATCGTCCGCAGCTGGTCGAGCGATGTGACTCGCAGACCGTCGACCTTCACGATGATGTCGCCGCCGAGCGGCCAGGTGACACCGGCGAGGGTCACTTCCTGCTGTGCACCGCGGACACCGGCGGTCGCTGCACCCGAGCTCTTGCAGACCTTGCCGACGAGCAGTCCGCTCTTCACCGGCAGAGCGGAACAACGCGGCGACGTGCGGCGTGATTGCGCGCGCGCTCAGCCCGACGAACGGATGCTCGACGACGCCTTTCGCGATCAGCTGCGCAGCGACGTTCTTGACGGTGTTGACCGGGATCGCGAAGCCGATGCCGATGTTGCCGCCGCCGCCGTCCGCCGTCTGGATCTGCGAGTTGACGCCGATCGACCTTGCCGCGCGTGTTCAGCAGCGGGCCGCCCGAGTTGCCGTGGTTCAGCGCGGCATCCGTCTGGATCACATTGTCGATCGGCGCGCCGTTCGGGGCGAAGATGCGCCGCTGGAGCGCGCTCACGATCCCGGACGTGATCGAGCGGTCCTCGCCGAGCGGATTGCCGATGGCGACGACGGAGTCGCCGACCCGCACCGCATCCGAGTTCCCGAGATCGAGCGGCGTCAGCGCGCGCGATTGCGCCTTCACCTGGAGGACGGCGACATCGGTGGCTGGATCGCGACCGACGACCTGCGCCGCCAGGCGTTCGTTGTTCGAAAAGCTCACCTGCACGCGCTGCGCTCCCTGAACAACGTGGTAGTTCGTGACGATGTGCCCGGCCTTGTCGATCACGAAGCCGGAGCCGAGCGCCTCCTGCGTCTCCGCCGTCGTGCCGCCGAATCCGAACGGGTCGAGGAACGGATTCGTCTGTACCGCGACGCGCCTCGTCGCCGTGACCTGCACGACGCCGGGAGCGGCGCGTGCATAGACGTCGTGAATCGTGAGGGGCTTCGAAGCCGTGGCAAACGATGCGCTGCCCGCCGGCCGAACCGGCGCAGCATCAATCACCTCGCGGACGGTCGTCGACGCAGCGCCGAGGCCGCCGGTCGCAGCGACGACGCCGACCGCGATCGCGGCCCCGGCCGCACCGGCGCCCACGAGCGCCGTCCCATGCAGAGCTAACTGCCGCACAGCCCGTATTTCAGCGAGGTTGTGTTGAGTGCGGGTTAAGCCGTCTTAGCCGTCCCGCAACAGTTCTTCGACAACCTCGTCCACGGACTCGTACTCCCGCGCCGGGAGAGATTGCAACGCATCTATCAACTGCGGCTCGGCGCGCTGCCGCACGGCATATTCGAGCAATGCGGGCTTCTCCGCGGGCAGCGCAACGCCCACGAGCAGCACTTTGAGCTGGGCGGAGGACGCTGTGGCCATGCACCCTGCTTTGCCCGGTTGGATTGGGCTAAAAACGCGGTCTTTCGGAGCTGATTGAATCGCGGCGTGGCGCGTCGTCCCTGACGCCACATTCGATGCTCACCCAAGAAGGGAGTCCGCATGGCCGGGAAGGTTCTCATCAATCTCGCTACCGGAATGGAGGACGCGGAACGCGTTACCGTCGCATTCCTCGTCGCAACTGCTGCGGTCGACCAAGGCAAGACCGTCGTCATCTGGGCGACGAAGGATGCTGTGCGCCTTGCGCTCCCGGGCGAGGCCAGGGGCGAGGCTTGCAATGGCTGCCCACCCCTGGAGCGGCTGTTCCAGCAGTTCACCGACGGTGGCGGCGAGCTCTGGCTCTGCCCGATCTGCCTCAATGCCCGCGGACTCGCCGATGAGGAGAAGGTCGGCAACGTGAAGGTCGTCGGCGCCACGCCGATGTGGGAGTGGGCCGGGGACGACACGACGGTCTTCAGCTACTGAACCGGGTCTTCCGCGACACCAGCCCGCGAGGCTTCTTGGGAATCCCGGTAGATACAGGGAGTTCTGCTTGAATCGAGCTATGGCGCAGCCGGACCAGCTTCGAGTCGGTGACACGACGTATTCGATCTACCGGCTCGATGCGCTCCAGGCGAAGTGGGACGTCGCCCGGCTGCCGTACACGTTGAGAATCCTGCTCGAGAACGTGCTCCGCAACGGCACGGAGGCCGAGGTCGAGGCGGTTGCCGGCTGGGTCGCCGACGCCGAGCCGTCGCAGGAGATCTCGTTCGCGCCGGCCCGCGTCTTGCTCCAGGACTTCACCGGCGTGCCGTGCGTCGTCGACCTCGCAGCCATGCGCGATGCGATGCGCGACCAGAACGGCGATCCGGCAAAGATCAATCCGCTGATTCCCGTAGAGCTCGTGATCGACCACTCGGTGCAGGTCGACGAGTTCGCGTCACGGCTCGCGATCTCACGCAACGTCGAGCTCGAGTTCGAGCGCAACAAGGAGCGCTACGCGTTCCTCCGTTGGGGCCAGAGCGCTTTCGACAACTTCAAGGTCGTGCCGCCGAACACCGGCATCGTCCATCAGGTCAACCTCGAGTATCTCGCGCGCGTGGTCGAGTCGCGCGACGGAATGGCGTTCCCCGACACGCTCGTCGGCACGGACTCGCACACGACGATGATCAACGGGCTCGGCGTGCTCGGCTGGGGCGTCGGCGGCATCGAGGCCGAGGCGGCAATGCTCGGCGAGGCGCTGTCGATGCTCGTGCCGCAGGTCGTCGGCTTCCGGCTCACGAACGAGCTGCCGCAAGGCGCGACCGCGACCGACCTCGTGCTGACCGTGACGGAGATCCTGCGCAAGGTCGGCGTCGTCGGCAAGTTCGTGGAGTACTTCGGCCCCGGCGTGCCGTCACTTGCGCTCGCCGACCGCGCGACCCTCGGCAACATGAGCCCCGAGTACGGCGCGACGTGCGGGTTCTTCCCGGTCGACGAAGTGACGCTCGCGTACCTGCGCCTGACGAACCGCTCGGAGCAGCAGGTCGCGCTCGTCGAGGCGTACTGCAAGGAGAACATGCTCTGGCACCTCCCCGACGAGCATCCGACGTACTCACAGGTCGTCGAGCTCGACCTCAACGACGTCGAGCCGTCGCTCGCAGGCCCGCGTCGCCCGCAGGACCGCGTGCCGCTGGCGAACGCGAAGGAGTCGTTCATCGATGCGCTCGACACCTTCGGCGTCGCCTACGCAAACGGCAGCCCCGACAAGGCGCTCGCCGACACGTTTCCCGCGAGCGACCCGACGACCGAGCAGCAGCCGGGTGGAGAGCCGGAGCCTGTCGCGGACACGATGCCGGTCCACGTCGCGACGATCGAGCGCAAGTCGGTACCGGTGCGCGGCGAGGACTACACGATCGAGCACGGCTCCGTTGTGATCGCGGCAATCACGTCGTGCACGAACACGTCGAACCCCTCCGTGATGATCGCCGCGGGGCTGCTGGCGAAGAAAGCGGTCGAGAAGGGTCTGCAGCGCAAGCCGTGGGTCAAGTCGTCGCTCGCGCCAGGCTCGAAGGTTGTCACCGACTATTACCGGCGAGCCGGTCTCGAGCAGTACCTCGACGAGCTCGGCTTCAATCTCGTCGGCTACGGCTGCACGACCTGCATCGGCAACTCAGGCCCGCTGCCCGATGCGATCGGCGAAGCCGTGACCGAAGGCGACCTCGTCGTGTGCGCCGTGCTGTCCGGCAACCGCAACTTCGAGGCGCGCATCCATTCCGACGTGAAGGCGAACTACCTCGCCTCGCCGCCGCTCGTGGTCGCGTACGCACTCGCGGGTCGCATGGACATCGACCTGCTGAACGAGCCGATCGGCGAAGGCGACGAAGGGCCTGTCTACCTGCACGACATCTGGCCGACCTCCGCCGAGATCGACGAGACGATCGCCCGGTCGATCGACGGGGCGATGTTCAAGAATGCGTACGCCGACGTCTTCACCGGCGACGAGCGCTGGCGTGCGCTCGATACACCGTCCGGCGACCTCTTCGCGTGGGATCCCAACTCGACCTATGTGCGCCTGCCGCCGTACTTCGACGGCATGCCGCGCGAACCGCGCCCGGTCGAGGACATCTCGGGCGCCCGGGTGCTCGTGATGCTCGGCGACTCGGTCACGACCGACCACATCTCGCCGGCCGGCGCGATCCGACCCGATTCGCCTGGCGGGGAAGTACCTGATCGAGCACGGCGTCGAGCGGCGCGAGTTCAACTCGTACGGCGCGCGCCGCGGAAACCACGAGGTGATGGTGCGCGGCACATTCGCGAACGTCCGGCTCGCGCAACCTGCTCGTCACGGGCAGCGAGGGAACGTGGACCGTGCATCTGCCCGACGGCGAGGAAGGGCCGATCTTCGACATCGCAAGCCGCTACCGCGCCGAAGGCGTGCCGACGATCGTGATCGCCGGCAAGGAGTACGGCTCGGGCTCGTCGCGCGACTGGGCTGCGAAAGGGCCGAAGCTCCTCGGCGTCCATGCCGTGATCGCGGAGTCGTACGAGCGGATCCACCGCTCGAACCTCTTGATGATGGGCATCCTGCCGCTCCAGTTCCTCGACGGCGACACGCCCGCTTCGCTCGGCCTCACCGGCCGGGAGGAGTTCTCCATCTCCGGGGTCGAGAACGGCGAGGCGCGCGAGGTGACCGTCCACGCGGACGGCAAGGAGTTCGCGGCGCGCGTCCGCCTCGACACGCCGCGCGAGCGGGAGTACTTTCGGCACGGTGGCATCCTCCCGTTCGTCCTCAGGCGCCTCCTCGCCTGACGATCCGTACGCCGAAGCGTGGGACCGCGTAACCGAAGCCGTGCTCGAGTCGGAAGGCTCGCTGCCGGCGTATGTCCGCCGCGCGATCGCCCGCGGTGAAGATCCCGCTGATCTCGCGCCGCTGCTGCAGAAGGTGCGCACGCACGCGTACCGCATCGTCGACGCCGACGTCGCCGGGCTCGACCCGGACGTCGTCTTCGAGGCGGTGCTCGCCGCGGCGCTCGCCTCCGGCGAGGAACGTCGCCGCGCCGCACTGGAGGCGCTCCGGTGAGACTCGATCTCCGGCACGACCCCGACGCAGCGGAGCAGATTCGCGAACTGCAGGAGCGCGACGGCTACGTCTCCGATATCTCCCTCGCGCTCCGGTACCGGCCCGACCTCTTCGGGAAGCCGTTCTCGGCGCTGCTCCAGGAGGTGATGAAAGGGCCGTCGGAGTGGACGGAGGCCGAGCGAGAGCTCTTCGCCGCCTTCGTGTCGCTCCGCAGTCAGTGTCCCTTCTGAACGGAAGCCCACGGCGCGGTCGCGTCGTATGCCTTCGGTGATCAGGAGCTCGTCGACGCGATCCTCGACGACTACGAGTCCGCGCCGATCGACGCGCGCCTGCGCGAGACGCTGCGCTTCCTCGAGACGCTGACGCTCGAGCCCGCGAAACTCGATGCCGCGGCGGCGCTCGAGGCAGGCGTGTCGCGCGACGCGCTCCGCGATGCCGCGTATGTCGCGGCAGCGTTCGCGGTCATCACGCGGTTCGCCGACGCGATCGGCGCTCGAGCCCATTCCGAGATGGGCCTGACGCGCGAGCAGGCGGTCGCGCACGAAGGGCAGATTCTTCGAGACCGGCTACGCCTGATCAACGGCAGCGACCTGGTCGCGACCTGGTCGCACGACTCTGGGCTAGGTTCCCGTCGATGACGGATCCGACGCCGGCCTGGGGCATCGAGCCCGTTCCGGAGCGCCTTCGCGTCCTCGGGACGTTCGATTCGTTTCTCCTCTGGACGAACTTCGGCATCTCGCTGCTCGTGCTCGTCGCGGCGTCGTACCTCGGGTTGTCGCTCAAGCAGGCGCTGCTCGCGACGATCGTGGGCGGCCTGATCGGCAACACCATGCTCGGCACGGCTGCGTTGATCGGAGCCGACGCGCGCGTGCCCACGATGGCGTTGCACCGCGCGCCGCTCGGCCAGCGCGGCTCGTATCTCGCCACCGGCCTGAACGTGTTGCAGTGCCTCGGCTGGTCGGTGTTCGAGATCACGGTGATCGCGATCGCGGCCGGTGCGCTCTCCCAACGGCTCTTCGGCGTGCATCTGATCTGGATGTGGAAGCTCGTGTTCGGCGCGCTCGGGCTCGTGCTCGCCTTGCTCGGCCCGGTCGGCTTCGTTCGCCGCTACGTCCGCAAGATCGGCATCTGGGCGGTGGCGGCGTCGATCGTCTACCTCGCCGTGTGGATCTTGCAGCACGGCCACGTCGGCAAGCTCTGGAACGCGGGCGGCAACGGCGGCTCGTTCTGGCTCGGTGTCGACCTCGTCATCGCGCTCACCGTGTCGTGGGTGCCGCTCGTCGCCGACTACACGCGCTTCTCGCGCAGCCGCCGATCCGCGTTCGTCGGCGCAGGGCTCGGGTACTTGCTGCCGACGCTCTTTCAGTTCGGCTTCGGCGCGATCCTCGTTCTCTCGCATCCGTCGATCTCGGGCCCGGCGGATGTCCTCACCACGGTGGCGGCGGGCGGCGTCGGATCGATTCTCGCGCTGCTCGCGCTCACGGTCGACGAGACCGACGAGGCGTTCGCGAACATCTACTCGACCGCCGTCTCGCTGCAGAACTATCTGCCCCGCGCCTCGCAGCGCTTGCTCATCGTCGGCGTCGCGATCGTCGCGACCGCGATCTCGCTCGGGATCGACTTGACGCAGTACCAGCAGTTCTTGCTGCTGCTCGGCGCGTTCTTCGTCCCGCTCTTCGGCGTGCTCCTCGCGGACTGGCTCGTCGCCGGCCGCCACTACACCCGCGAGCACGTGTTCGGCGGACCGCGCGTGGCGGCCGGGGATGATCGCCTCGTGGATCGTCGGCTTCTGCCTCTACGAGTGGATCGCCCAGACGCAGGGCCTCGGCTTCTGGTCGCGCTTCCTCGCGCACCTGCATCCGCCCCACGGCGGGATCGGTGCGTCGCTGCCGAGCTTCGCTGTCGCATTCGCGCTGGCCGTCGCCGTTACGCTTCCCGGCCGTGCGGCCGCTCGGCGTAATCGGACATCTCTCGCGTGACATCGTCGCCGGCGCTGCGCCGCGGATCGGCGGCGGCCCCTGGTACGCCGGACGGGCGCTGCGCGCGCTCGGCGACGACGCCGTGCTCTTCGCGAAGTGCGGCGAAGCCGACCGAGCGCAGTGGCAGCGAAGCCTCGCGGCGGTCGGTCTGCCGGCATCGCTCTCGACGGGCGGCGAGACCACGCAGTTCTCCTTCTCGTACGACGCCGACGGCGTGCGGACGATGCACGTCGACGTCGTCGGCGAGCCGTGGCAACTCGACGAGCCGCCGCCGGGCCTGCTGCGCCGCGTCGAGTCCCTGCACGTCGCGCCCGCTGCTGCGCAGCGACTTCGACGCGGCCGCGCTCGAGCGTCTCGGTTCCGGGCGCCGGCTGCTGCTCGACGCGCAAGGGCTCGTGCGCGTCCCGAAGACGGGACCGCTGACGCTCGATGCCGACTTCGATCCGGACGTGCTGCGGCACGTCTCGATCCTCAAGGTCTCGGAGGACGAGGCCGACGTTCTCGCGGGCGGCGACCGCGACGCGCTCGCCGACCTGGGCGTCCCCGAGATCGTGCTCACGCTCGGCGAGCGCGGCTCGGTCGTGATCGTGAACGGCCACGCCGAGGAGATTCCCGCTCGGCCAGTCGAGGACGCGGTCGACCCGACCGGCGCGGGCGACGCGTTCGCGAGCGCCTACCTCTCGGCCCGCGCGAGCGGTCACGCGCCTGCATCGGCCGCGCGGCGCGCGACCGCGCTCGTCGCGGCGCTGCTGCTGGGGCGCGAGCGATGATCGCCGCGGTGCAAACGGTCGAGGGCGTCGTGCTCGTCGACCTGGAGGAAGAGCAAGTCCTCGGCGACGGGAACGAGCTACCCGACGCCGATGCACCGGGAGTCGAGCTGCCGCGCGTCGTCGCGACGGCACGCTCCGGCTCCACGATCGTCGCGATCGTCGACCGGCGTCCGCCGCTCGCGATCTCGCGCGACAACGGCTCGACGTGGACCGAAGCCGGCGGCGGTCTCCCGGCCGGCTTCGCGGTCGCGATCGCCGAGGACGATCCCGACCGGATGCTCTATGCGGCGCGCAACCGGCTCTACGTCTCGGTCAACGGCGGCGTGTTCTGGCGCGCGCTTGACGCTCGAGCTGCCGGACGTGCTCGCCGTCGCCTGGATCGACTGAACGACGTCAGAGCCGGAACTCACCGCGCGCGACGACGACCGCGGATCCGCCGACCTCGATTCGCTCGACGGCATCGGCGCTGCCCTCGACGCGCGCGAAGAGCGTCGAGTGCCGTCCGATCTCGACGCCCTGCACGATCTCGATCTCGTCGCCGAACGCGATGCGGCCGTGGCGGGCGAGGTGCAGCGCGAGCGGCCCGGCGGCGGAGCCGGTGGCGGGATCCTCCGGAACGCCGAACCCGGGGACGAACACGCGCGTCTTCCAGCGCAGTCCGTCGCCTGCGAAGCAGTTGATGCCGACCGGCCCGAACTCGGCGAGCTGCTGGAAGTTCGGCCGCAACGCCGCGACCTCGTCTTCCGACGCGAGCGCGACGAAGACGTGCGGCAAGCCGTTGTCGTAGATCTCGACCGGCAGCTGCGACTCGACGCCGAGCGTGGCGAGCAGCTCGTCCGCGCCGTCGAACGGCGCGATCGTCGGCAGCGGCTGCGCCATGCGGCCGAAGACGATGCGCGGCCCCTCCCGCTCGAGCTGGACGGGAACCGTGCCGCTGCCCGTCTCGATCTTGATCTCGACGAGCTGCAGCGGCGCGCCGAGCACGAACGCGGTGCCGAGCGTCGGGTGGCCGGCGAACGGCACCTCGGTCGCGGGCGTGAAGATCCGCATGCGAACGTGCCCGTCGGCCTCCGGCGGGTAGACGAAGGTCGTCTCGGAGAAGTTCATCTCCCGCGCGAGCCGCTGCAGCTGATGCTCCGGGATCTCGCGCGCGTCGGTGAAGACGGCGACCTGGTTTCCGGCGAGCGGCTCGGCGGTGAAAACGTCGCAGACGACGTAGCGGAAGGCGGCCACGCGCGTCAGCCTAACCACGCATATCCTGGGCCGCGATGCGTCTGCTGATCGTCCGTCATGCCGAGGCTGCAGCGGGGAACCCCGACGAGCTCCGGCCGTTGACCTCCGAAGGGCGCGAGCACGCTCGCGCGCTCGGCGCCCGGCTACGCGAGGAGGGCTTCGCGGCTGACGCGGTCGTCTCGAGCCCGCTGCTGCGGGCGCGCGAGACCGCGGAGGCGCTGGGCCTCGGCGAGCCCGAGGTCGACGAGCGGCTCGCGCCCGGCGCGACGCCCTTCGACCTGCGCGATGCCGCGATGGGCCGCGGCGAGACGGTGGTCGTCGTCGGCCACCAGCCGGACTGCAGCAAGGCCGTTGCCGCGCTCACCGGCGGCGACGAGCCGGCGTTCCCGCCGTGCGCGCATGCGCTTGGTGGAGCTCGAGTGAGCGCGATCTCCGTTCGCGGCCTCCACAAGTCCTACGGCGATCTCGAAGCCGTCCGCGGGGTCGACTTCGACATCCACGAGGGCGAGGTGTTCGGCCTGCTCGGCCCGAACGGCGCCGGCAAGACGACGACGGTCGAGATTCTCGAGGGCTACCGCAGACGGACGGCAGGCGAGGTGACGGTGCTCGGGCACGACCCGCAGGATCCAGGCCCGGAGTTCCGCCAGCGCATCGGCGTCGTCCTCCAGCAGTCGGAGCTCTGGCCGAACCTCACCGTGCGCGAGACGCATCGTGTCTTCGCGGGCTACTACGCACACCCGCGCGACGTCGACGAGGTGATCGAGCTCGTCGGGCTCACCGAGAAGCGCGAATGCGCGCGTGAAGACGCTGTCCGGCGGACAGAAGCGCCGGCTCGATCTCGGTGTGGCGCTCGTCGGCGATCCCGACCTCGTCTTCCTCGACGAGCCGACGACGGGCTTCGATCCGGCAGCGCGGCGCGCCGCGTGGGAGATGATCCGTTCGCTGCGCTCGCTCGGGAAGACGGTGCTGCTGACGACGCACTACCTCGACGAGGCGGAGCAGCTCGCCGATCGCGTCGCAGTGATGCGCGAAGGACGGATCGTCACTCTCGGCACGCCGCGCGAGCTGACGAGTGCCGATCTCGAGGTCGAGATCCGCTATCGGCGCAACGGCGAGGAAGTCCTGCTGCGGACGAGCGAGCCGACGCGCGTGCTGCACGAGCTCACCGAGGAAGCGCTCGCACGCGGCGAGGAGCTCGAGCGGCTCGAGGTGCGGCGGCCGACGCTCGAAGAGGTCTACCTCGCGCTCGTCGACGACGGCGACACCGACGTGAGGCTCTTCCTCCACGAGCTTCGCAATCAGCAGCTCGTCTTCTGGCGCAGCAAGGAAGCAGCGCTCTTCATCTTCCTCTTCCCGCTGCTCCTCTTTCTGTTGCTCGGCTCGGTCTACAGCGGAAAGATCTACGGAGTTCCGGCGCCGCAGGCGCTGCTCGCGGGCATGCTCGGCTACGGGTGCGCGAACACCGCCTTCGCAGGTCTTGCGATCCAGCTCGTCGTCCGGCGCGAGCTCGGGATCCTGAAGCGGCTACGCGCGACGCCGCTGTCCGCGACGACGTACATCGCGGCGACGCTCGCGTCGACGCTGATCGTCTTTCGTGCTGCAGGCGATCGCGCTCTTCGTGCTCGGCCGCATCCTCTACGGAACGCCGTTCCCGCACGCGCTCGGCTCGCTCGTGCTCGCGATCGTGATCGGCGCGGCCGTGTTCGCCGCGCTCGGCGTCGCCACCGCGTCGCTGATCCGCTCCGCGGAGGGCTCGTCGGCGGTCGTCAACTTCATCTTGCTGCCGATGGCGTTCCTCACGGGCTCGTTCGGTCCGACCCATCGCTACCCGGCGTTTCTTCGTGCGATCGGTGACGTACTGCCGCTCAAATACTTCATCGACATCGTGAATGCCGTGTATTTACGCAGCCACGCGCTCTGGACGAAGCCCGGCGCCCTCGGCGTGCTCGCGGCCTGGGGCGCAACCGGATTGGTCGTTGCGGCGTTGAAGTTTCGATGGGAACCCCGCGAGAGCTGATGAAACAGGCGATCGCATTCCGCGTACGCGACCGCGAAGCACCCGCACTCGAGGTGCGGGTGAACTTCGGCGTGTTCGCCGGGCGCAACGCGACGCAGGCGGAGATCGACGATCTCGCCGGCGGGTTGAACGAGGAAGTCGCCTCGTTCGCGATCCTCGCCGAGGAGCGGCACGAGTTCGCCAACGACGTCGAGAGCGTCGGTGCGGCAGATCGTGATCGAGGTCTCCCCCGAGGACGCGGGCTCCGACATCGACGACCTGTGCGAGCGGGTGATGGCGCGCGCCGAGCGGTGGGCTGCCGCGTGCATCCATGAGCGCACCGAGCTCGGCGAGCTCGGCAGCGAGCTTAGCTAGCCGATCCCGGCGGCCGTCAGCGCGAACCGCGTCAACGACGTCGGCATGCGCTGCGCGCGCTTGATCGTCGCGCTCAGCGAGTCGACGAAGTAGTCGACGTCCTCGTCGCTGACGACGAGCGGCGGCAGCGCCTTCAGCACCGCCATCCGGTGCCCGGCGACCTGGCTGAGGATCTTGTGCTTCGAGAAGAGCGGCGCGACGACGAACTGCGCGAAGAGGCCCGGCTGCATCCGCTCGATCATCCGCCACGACAGCCGCCCGGACTTCTCGGGCTCGCCGAACTCGATCGCCCACATCAGGCCGAGGCCGCGAACTTCGCGCACGACGTCGAACTCCTCGACGAGCGGACGCGTCAGCTCGAGCAGCCGGTCGCCGAGCCGGGCGCTCCGTGCGACGAGGTCCTGCTCGTCGAGCTCGTGCAGCGTCGCGAGGCCGGCCGCCATCGCGAGCTCGTTCGGCGCGAACGTCGACCCGTGCGAGAACGCGTTCTCCATCGAGTCGTAGACGGCCGAGTGCACGGCGCGCGACATCATGAGCGCGCCGACCGGGACGTACCCGCCGGAGAGCGACTTCGCGACGGGAACGAGATCGGGCTCGAGACCCCAGTGCTCGAACGCGAACATCTTCCCCGTGCGGCCGAAGCCTGTCTGCACCTCGTCGACGCAGAAGAGCGTCCCGTACTTCCGGCAGAGCGCCTGCGCGCCTTCGAGGTAGCCGGCGGGCGGCAGGTGCACGCCCTTCCCCTGGACGGGCTCGACGAGGAAGAGCGCGACGTCCTCGCTCCGCAGCGCCTGCTCGAGCGCGTCGAGGTCGCCGTGCGGAACGCGGTCGAAGCCGGGGAGCAGCGGCCCGAACCGAGTGGTGAACTCGGGATTGCTGTTCGCCGAGAGCGAGCCGAGCGTGAGGCCGTGGAAGCCGTGGTCGACGGAGAGCACGCGGGCCCGCTTCGTCGCGGCGCGCCCGAGCTTCAGCGCTGCCTCGATCGCTTCCGTTCCGGTGCTCGTGAAGAGCACGCGTTCGAGTCGCGACGGCGCGCGCGCGAGCAGCGCCTCGGCGAGGAGCCCCGGCAGCGCGGTGACGCCGAGCTGCACGGAGCCGGGCGTCTCGAGCTCGAGCGCCTCGATCAGCGCTGCGCGAATGCGCGGGTTGTTGCGCCCGACGTTGTACATCCCGAAGCCGCCGAGCATGTCGAGGTAGCGGTTGCCGTCGGTGTCGTAGAGGTACGCGCCGTCCGCCGCTCGCCCAGGTGCGGTCGAAGCCGATCGTGCGCAGCACGCGGACGAACTGCGGGTTGATCGTGCGCGCCCAGCGCTCGTGCTCGTCGCCGGCACCGGCGAGGAGGCCCTTGAGGTCGACCGCGCTCACGCGCCTGAATTTACGCGATAGCAGCGCGAATCGAGAGCTCGGGGCCCTCGAAGTGCACGTCGAGCACGTCGGTGGTGCGGCGCAGGAGCGCGAGCGTGGCCGGGTTGTCGCTCGAGGCGAGCGCCGTGATCTCGGTGATGCCGGCCGCGCGAGCGTCGGCGATCAGCTCGGCTGCGAGCGCGGAGCCGATGCCGCGGTGCTGGTGCGCGTCGGCGACGGCGAAGGCGATCTCCGCGCTGTCGTCGATCGTTTCGGGCGAGACGCGCGATCGCGACGGGCTGCGGGTCACCCTCGACGTAGGCGACGAGCGCGTGATGGGATCGGTCGACCGCGGCCAGCTGCTGGAGCTCGGCGGCGGCTCAGGCACGGCTTCGGGCCGTTGAAGCGGGCGCGGCGCGACTCGCTCGCCGAGGCGCTCGAACACCGCGCTCACCGTGGCGACGTCGCCTCGCTCGAGCGGTCTCACGAGGAGCGTCGGGCCGTGCCGGGGTTTGATCACGCGGGTGTGCATGAGTCAGTTGGAAAAACCTACCTAAGTGGGTTGGAAAAGTCAACCCTCTTGTGGCACACTGCGTTCGATGACCCCACGCCCCTGCACCGCTGCGGCCGCTCTCGGCGTGATCGGCGAGAAATGGTCGCTGCTCGTCGTCCGCGAGCTGGCCTTCGGCGTCCACCGTTTCGACTCGATCGTGCAGAACACCGGCGCGCCGCGCGACATCCTCACGAACCGGCTCCGGCAGCCTCGAGAGCGCGGGCGTCGTCGAGAAGCGGCAGTACAGCGAGCACCCGCCCCGCTTCGAGTATCACCTGACGCAGGCGGGACGCGAGCTGAGGCCGATTCTCCTGAGCCTCGGCCAGTGGGGCAGCCGCTGGGCCGCCGGCGCACCGACCGTGCCGGCTTCGAGCACACGTGCGGCGAGACGCTCGAGCTCGTGCACACGTGCAAGGCGTGCGGCGAAGCCGTCACCGGTGGCCGCGACGTGAAACGGGAGCAGCGCACGGCTGCGGCTTGACTCCGACGTCCGCTTCAGCGGACAATTTGCCTCCCAGCGAACTGCGCTAAGGAGGCGGAGATGGCCTGGAATCTTCAAGGAACCTACTTCGAGACCTGCTCGTGCGAGGTCGTGTGCCCCTGCACCGCGTCGCTCTCCCTCGGTGCCGACTACGACCGCTGTCGCGTGACGCTCGTGTTCAACGTGGTTGACGGCACCGTTGACGGAACTGACGTAAGCGGCCTCAAAGTGGCTGCGGTGGCCGATACGCCAAAGGTGATGACGGATGGGAACTGGCGCCTCGGCGTGTTCATCGACGCGGACGCGTCGGATGAGCAGGCTGCCAAGCTCGGCGCAGTGTTCGGCGGACAGCTCGGTGGTCCGATGGAGGCGCTCGCCCCGCTGGTCGGCGAGAGCCTCGGCGTGGAGCGCGCGTCGATCGACGTTCGCGAGGATGGACTTCGCCACAGTGTCAAGATCGGCGACTCGATCGACTTCGAGATCGAAGACGTCGTTCCGTTCGGTGTCGAATCGGGTGAGCCCGCCCGACTGGTCGGCATCTTCCACCCTGCAGGGTCCGAGTTGACGATCGCGAAGGCGACACGATCGCGCATCGATGCGTTCGGGATCGAGTACGAGGGGAAGGCGGCGTTCTCCTCGTCGCAGTTTTCTTGGGCCGCCTGAACGTGGGTGTGGTGACACGCGACATGTCCGGCGTCGGTGGCCGGGACTCGCTCTCCGCTGCATTTGCGGCCTCGCGCGGCCGGCTGCCGCTCATCGCCTTGTTGTTCGCGCTGTCCATCGGCGCGTGGTGGTGGACGGTCGACCGAATGCGCGGCATGAATGCCGCACCGGGAGCCGATCTCGGGACACTCGGGTGGTTCCTGGGCATCTGGGTCGTGATGATGGCGGCCATGATGTTCCCGTCGGTTTCGCCGACGGTCGCTCTCTACGCACGCCTGGCCAAGCGTCGCTGGCCGCTCGCACCGCTCATGTTCGCATCGGGCTATCTCCTGACGTGGGCGGTTCCAGGGCTGCTCGCGTTCGGCATCTTCGCCGTGGCGCACAACCTGCTCGCCGGCGACATCTCGTGGAGCGGCGCCGGCCGTTGGCTCGCGGGCGGCACGCTCCTCGTCGCGGCTTTGTACGAGTTGACTCCGATCAAGGACGTCTGCCTCGGCAAGTGCCGAAGCCCCCTCGGCTTTCTGATCGGCTCCTGGCGCGACGGGCTTTCGGGCGCACTGAAGATGGGGGCCCGGCACGGCGCGTGGTGTATCGGCTGTTGCTGGGCGTTGATGGCATCGCTCTTCGCGCTCGGTGTGATGAGCATCGCGTGGATGGCGTTCATCGCAGCACTGATCGCAGCTCGAGAAGGTGTTGCCGTGGGGCCGAGTTGCGACGTACTCGACTGCGGCGCTGCTCCTTCTGCTGGGCGTCCTCGTCGTCGCTGCGCCTGACGCGGTCCCGGGCCTGACGATTCCGAGTCACGGCGGCCCGCCGGCGATGCAAATGCCCTGAACGCGCCGGTCGCCTTTCCAACGGCTCGGTATCGTGACCTGGTCGATCCGCCCCCGTAGCTCAGTGGATAGAGCAACGGTTTCCTAAACCGTGTGCACAAGTTCGATTCTTGTCGGGGGCACTCACGCGCCGATCTGCTCAGATTTCTGTACACTGGGTGCATGGCTCGGATCGTTCCGTTCACCGAAGCTCGGGCGAAACTTACGGAGCTCCTCGACGACGTCGAGGCGCGGCATGAGCATCTCGTCATCACCCGCAAAGGACGGCCGGCAGCCGTCGTCGTCTCACCGGAGGAATGGGACGCGATCGAGGAGACACTCGGCGTCCTCCAAGACGAAGAAACGCTTGCGGACCTTCGCGAGAGCGAGCAAGACGTTCAGGTCGGCCGCCTGTTCAGCCTGGACGAGGTGAGACGCGAGCTCGGGCTTGCCTGAGCTCCGACTCACGCGACACGCGAAGCAGCAGCTCGAAACTCTCCCCGACACCATTCGCGAAGCCGTGCTCGAAACGCTCGCCCTGCTCCAGCTCGAGCCCGAAGCGATGGGCAAGAAACTCGTCGGCCGCATGCAAGGCCTCTGGGTGACTCGCGCAGGCAGCTACCGCGTCCTCTACACGATCGAAACGACCGGCGTGATCGTTCGCTCGATCCGCCACAGAAGCGTCGTCTATGGGTCACGCCGACGTCGCAGGCGCCGGTAGAGAGCGAGACTGAAGGTCTCCGCACGAATGACCGCGTCGTGGTTCGGGTTAGGAGCCAAAAAGCGTAGAAGCGTCCGGTCGTTCAGCTACTAGGTCGACACCGGACTTTGGCGTATCCGCTACCGGATCGCCAAAGTCCGAGTGTCAGCCATCGCTTGTCCGTTACCTCTAGTGGCGACCTAATGGACCTCGATCTTCTGCTGGTAGATCGGTCCAGCGCCGTCTCCCGGGAAGGCGGATCCGACGCCGCTGAACAGCACCGCGGTCACCGTGTAGGCGCCCGGTCGCAGATAGGTGTGCGCGGGGGTCGCCCCCGACCCGGTTGTGCCGTCACCGAACTCCCAGAGGTAGTTGATGACGGGCTTGCCGCTCATGGTCGTGAGCGCGCTGAAGCTCACCGTTGTGCCTGCACCCTTCGAGACCGTGAACGCCGGCTGGAACCCGTTCTTGCCCGTGACCACGATCCCGCCGGTTCCGGCCGATAATCCGTCGCGCGTTGAACACGGCCACGCCGGTGGAGTACGCGCCGGGCGCCGGGAACGTGTACGTGATCGTCGGCGTCGTCTGCTGGACGGTCTCGGCATTCGGCAACGGCGTTGAACTGCCAGCTGAACTGGGCCACGCCGCGTGGCGGCGCGATCGAATGACTGGCGTCGAACGTCATGTCAGTCCCGTTGCCGGCGGTGACCGTCTCTTTCGCCGTCGGCAGCGGCTTGGGAAGCGTCACACGCTGCACGCAGCTGTGGGTGTAGTTGCTCCACTCCGTCTGGTACCAGTAGGGATGCCCGTTGATCACCTGGTTGTACGGCGAGCCGTTGGGCGCAGTGCCGAGCGTCGTGCCCATGTCGGCGACGCACACGTCGCCGATCTCGAATCCATGAAACGGCCCCGCGCCGATCGTCCACGCGTCGTTCGGGATCGGGTCGGTGACCGACTCCATGTGCTCGTGGCTGAGGCCGCCGTTGATCTCGCCGTCCGAGATCAGCCCGTTCGGATAGTTGCCGTCCTGGCAGAAGGGGCTATCGGCGTCGTACGGCATGTTCGCGTAGAAGATCATCGTCGGCGTGGCCGTGTTCTGGTGATACGCGCAGTACGCCCCGAACTGCTCGACCGGGACGATGCCGGCCGAACAGCCGTCGAAGTTCGTGGCCGGGTTGTCGCTGAAGCAGCTCTCGACGTGCGGCGGCGTCAGCAGGAAGTACTCGTGGCTCAAATCCGTCGGCAGGTGGCGAGCGGTGACGAAGCTCTCGATTTCGTGCTGGATCTGCGCGTCGGTCAGGCAGTTGGTCACCGGGGCGTTCACCGGACAGTGACTCGCCGGGTACGGATCCGTGTCGACCAGCACGCCGCCGAAGCTCACGTCGTAGTTCGCGACCGCGCCGGTCAGGTCGTTGTACTGCGGCCCGACCGAGTCGACGTTCTGATTGCCTCCGCTGTCGTGGGCGAGGTCAGTGAAGTAGCGGGAGATGCCGAACACGAACCCGTCCGGATAGGCGCCCAGTCCATGCGGGCTCCACATCAGCATGTAGTCGGTGTTCGACGGCATCACCGGGCCGCCGTTGTAGTCCATGTTGTTGAACGGGATGACCGGCGCGGATGGAGCCGAGCGCAACGGCTCATAGGACACCACCTGGCCGTTCGGCAACACCTTGAGCTTTGCCGAGGCGCTTGGCGCCGCTATGGCCAAGACTCCCACCGTGCCGGCGAGGACCAACGTCATCAGCAATTGCCGCTGACGAACCCCCATACGCACTCCCCTCCTCAAGTCAGGGTTTTGACCGACCGCACGTAGGCCCGGACGGCCTTCCTCGGCGTGGCACGCTATCGCCTTTCTCTTGGCTTTTCTATGCCACGGACCATGCCGGCGGCACTCCTCTAACCGGAGACGCGCGCACTTTGTCCTCGGTCGCAGCTGCGGCCGCCTCGGTGGCGCCGCGCCGATCCGGCTCGGCGGCGATGCTGACTGCGCCTTCTCGCCGCGAGGCGGCGACCCTGAGGTGGCCGGCGTGAAGGTCTTTCTACGGATCGACGATGGGGACCGCACACTCTGGGCGCATCGCGGCGACCGGCCCTACACCTGGTCGTCGGGAGCTACCCCAGCGTCAGCTCAACGTTTCTGCCGTCGGTGCTCGCTTGTCTCAACGCGAGCCACCCTGCGATGTCCGTCGAGATTCTCGAAGGCAACGCCGCGTCGCTCGAGGCGGCGTTGAGCTCCGGCGCGGTCGACGTCGCGTTCAGGCCGTTGCAGCCTCCGGTCCGCGACCACCGCCTCACGACGAGGGCGCTCTGGCGGGAATCGATCGTCGCAGTGATGCGCGACGACGACCCTCTCACCGCCGAGGAGCGCGTCGGCGTTCACGACCTCGAGGGGCGTGCCCTGATCGGCAACCCGAGCGGCACTCGCGAGGACGGCGGAGGATTCGACCTCCGGCACGCGGCTGGTGAAGCAGCCGACTCCCTCAACATCGCGTACCTCACCGACCAGCCCTCGACGCTCGTCTCGCTCGTGCGGGCCGCGTTCGGCATCGGCGTCATCAGCCAGCTCGCTCTCGCAACGACGACGAGCGACGGCATCGCCGTCCGTGAGATCGACTCGCCGACGGCCTTCCGGGACGTGGCCCTCTTCTGGAACGACCAGAGCAGCAGGAACCCGAGCCTCGACGTGTTCGTGGAGGCAGTCGTTCGTGCCGAACCGCCCGAGATTGCGCAGCGGCTCGACGTCTAGCGCGCTGATCAGTGATCATCGATGTAGTCGAGGTCGATCGTGGCCGAGCGAACGGTCCGCCACGAGTCCCACGTGATTTTCAGGATCACGAGTGTGATCACGAGCCCGATGATCGGGTCGGCGATGTTCAAGCCGAGGCCAACGACGATCGCACTGCCGACGACGCCGAGAGAGACGAAGCCGTCGATCCTGGCGTGATTGCCATCGGCGGTCATCGCTGCACTTCCAAGCCGCTTGCCGGCGCGCAACCGGATCTGTGCCGCAAGCTCGTTCCCAACAAAGCCGATCACACCCGCAGCGGCGAGCACCCACAGATGCGTCAACGCATGCGGATGGACAAATCGCAGGATCGTCTCGTACAAGGCGACGCAAGCGGAGACGAAGATCGCGAGGACGACCGCGAACCCGGCGAACTTCTCGCCGCGCACGCTGCGGAGGAAGAACGCGATCCCCAGCGGGACCGCCGTCAGTGCATCGCCGAAATTGTGGATCAGATCCGCAAGTAGCGCCACCGAGTTGGTGAGCAGGAAGACGAGCAGCTGCCCCGCCGCAGCGAGACCAAGCACGAGCAAGCTGAGGGCCACCGCCTTGACGCCCTCACGAGAGCGAACGATGGAGCGATCGACGAGACCATGGGTGTGCCCGTGACCGTCGTGCGGATGCTCGTGATCAGCTGACTCGGCGCTCGCCGTGTGCAGCTGATCGCTGCTCATCGGCGCGGCCGCCCTGCCGATGCCGCAGTCTGCTTCGGGCGTAAGGCGCGTGCATCCTGCGCGGCGAGATGGATGTGCTCGACGTGATAGATGGCCTGCGCGACGAGGTCGCCGACATGGTCGTCGTGCAGCGAATAGATCACCTTGTTGCCGTCGCGCCGCCCGGTGACCAGACCGAGATGACGCAGCAACCGCAACTGGTGCGATACGGCCGACGGCTCGAGCTGCACGTCGTCCGCAAGCTCGTTTACCGAACACGGCGCGTTTCGCAGCCGGGCGAGAATCCTCACCCTGCTCGGCGTTGCAAGGGCCTGCATCGTCTCAGCGATCTCCTCGGCGAGATCAGCGTCGATCGCCGCAAGCTGCAGTGCCGTGCCGTGCCGGAAATGACCCATCGACGTAAAAGCGTATCTGAAGAGGTGTTCAGATTGTCGCATCGAGCGTCGCAGAATTATTGCGATGAGTTTTGGCGCCGAAGGCCGTCATAACCATCGATTCCGACGCAAAACAAGGAGCTGAATGGTGCGCAAGGTAGTGGCCTACGAATTGTTGTCGCTCGATGGCGTGGCAGAGGATCCGGACGAGTTCGTCACCGACTTCGATGACGTAATGACTGAAAACCTCGCCCGCGTCATCTCCACCCAGGACACCGTGCTCCTCGGGCGCCGAACCTACGACGACTGGGCCGAGTTCTGGCCGGCAAGTGACATCGAGCCATTCGCCGGCTTCATCAACGGCGTCGAGAAATTCGTGGTGACCTCGACGACGCCGGAACGAACCTGGGCCAACACCACAGTCGTCGATGGCGGCCTCGTCGAGTTCGTCACCAAGCTGAGCCAGCAGTCCGGCAAAGACATCGGCGTGCACGGAAGCATTGCGCTGACCCAATCGCTCCTCGAGCACGGCCTGGTCGACGAACTGCGGCTTGTCATCGCCCCGGCTCTGCAAATCAACGGTCGCAAGCTCTTCGACAAGGGGGTGTCGAGGCGCCTGAGCCTGACTCGCAACATCACCTCTCCGTCCGGCTACCTTCTGCTCGACTTCCAAGTTCGCGGCTGAGCCGGCGAGCCGTTCGGGGCGAAGCCGTGCCCTTGAGTTGTGGCCGGTTGGCGTAGCGTCTTGTCGATGCGGGTTTCTTCTGCCGGGTTGTTGTTCGTGGCGCTGGCGCTCTGTGCGACTGGATCGGCAGCGGGGACTGTCACACCGGCTGGACACGGAACGCGCCTCGTGGTGTTCGTTGCACCACGAGCCGGTTCCGGCGGAGGGCAGGCGGGACTCGAGGTCGTGAATCGTTCGGGGCGCGTCCTGCGGGTGCTTTCGACGGCGCGCCACGGGACGTGGGGGCGCTGGTCGCCCGACGACTCGTCGATCGCCTGGGAAGACCCTGCCGGCATCCATGTCGAAGGTGCTGACGGTTCGAACCAGCTGTTGCTCGTTCCCGTGAACAAAAACTGTCAAGGCTGCCAGCAGCTGAGTTTTGTCTGGTCTCCCGATTCCCGCACGGTGGTCGTCGGCTCGGCGGGCGCAAAGGGCAATCAGCTGCAGCTCGTGCCGATCGACGGCAGCGCTCCGACCGTCCTCGTCGACTCGGCGGATGCGAAGCGGGTGTTCACGCCGGCCTGGTGGACACTCGACGGCAAATCGCTCGTGTACGGCGAGTCACGCTCGGTCGCGATAACGGGCGCCTGGATGCGGATGGTGACGCCCGCGACCGGGAAGATCGTGACGCTCTGGAGCAGCCTCACTGCACAGGCTGCGAACGCGCCGCTGATCTCACCTGATCTGCGCTATTGGGCCTACGTCAAAGAAATCGATCAGTACCACCAGCAGGCCCGCGTTGTCGACAAGCAGACCGGACGCACGCGAATCGTCGACGGCGTCAACCCGACGAACCTCGTGGGCTGGTCGCCCGACTCGCGGGCACTCGGCATCGTCGCGAGCGGCGGACACGTCGTCACCGTCTCCTCGGCAGGAGTTGTGCTGCATCGGCTCGGCCCCGGCGACCAGTTCGTCTGGGGGCGCGATAGCAATGAGCTGTTCATCTTCCGCAACCACGACACAAGGGTCTTCGCGAGCGAGAACGGGCGCCCACCTCGCTTCCTCTTCGGCCTGCCGAAGAACACATGGGCGGTCTCCCTAGACGCGAACTAGCTTCCCACCCCGCTGCCTGGCCGCGCGTGGCATCGTTGCGCTATGAGTAGCGACCCAGCGCGCCCGCGTCCACCACAGAACGCCGCGAGGGCGAACCCGCCGAGCGGCGGCCCGCGGGCACCAGTCCCGACTCCACCGAGGTTCCGCTTCGCCTGGCGAATCGCTCTTTTCGTCCTCGCGCTCCTGGTGTTCAACTACTGGGCCGCGTCGCGCGCGACGCAGGCGCAGTCGCGCGTCCGGATTCCGTACAGCCCGGTGTTCCTCAAGGACGTGCGTGCGGGCAAGGTCGCCGACGTCAAGTCGAAGGGAACGGCGATCCAGGGCACGTTCACCCGGCCGATCGCCTATGGCAAGTCGAAGCCGACGACGCGCTTCAGCACGGAGATTCCGGCGTTCGCCAACACCGACTCGCTCTGGGGACTGCTGCAGAGGAAGGGCGTCGTCGTCAACGCCCAGCCGCTCGACAGCGGGCTCCCCTGGTGGGAGAACCTCCTCGTCGGCTTCGGCCCGACGATCCTGCTCGTCGCGCTGATCGTCTGGGCCACAAGGCGGGCGGGGAACATGCAGAACCTGCTCGGGTCGTTCGGCCGCTCGCGGGCGCGCCGCTACCAGCCGACCGGCGAGAAGGTCACGTTCGCCGACGTCGCGGGGATCGACGAGGCGAAGGAAGAACTCACCGAGATCGTCGACTTCCTGCGCCATCCCGACAAGTACCGGCGACTCGGCGGTCGGATTCCCCACGGCGTTCTGCTCAGTGGGCCGCCTGGAACAGGGAAGACGCTGCTCGCGCGCGCGGTGGCCGGAGAGGCGGACGTCCCGTTCTTCTCGATGTCGGCCTCGGAGTTCGTCGAGGCGATCGTCGGCATCGGCGCGTCCCGCGTGCGTGACCTCTTCGCTCAGGCGAAGGAGGCGCAGCCGTCGATCATCTTCATCGACGAGCTCGACGCGATCGGACGCTCGCGCACGTCCGGCGTCG
This sequence comes from uncultured Actinomycetes bacterium, assembly GCA_963707525.1. GTDB lineage: Bacteria > Actinomycetota > Thermoleophilia > Gaiellales > Gaiellaceae > Palsa-739. The sequence continues at coordinate 260,418 of CAVPQJ010000004.1, forward strand.
CCGGCTTCAGCGGCGGCAACGACGAACGCGAGCAGACGCTGAACCAGATCCTGACGGAGATGGACGGGTTCGACTCGTCGACCGGCGTGATCGTGATCGGCGCTACCAACCGACAGGACGTGCTCGACCAGGCGCTGCTCCGGCCGGGACGGTTCGACCGGCGCGTGGCCGTCCAGCCGCCCGACAAGAACGGTCGCGAGAAGATCCTCGAGGTGCACACTCGCGGCGTGCCGCTCGGGGCCGACGTCGATCTGAGCTCGCTCGCGGCAAGCACGCCAGGGATGGTCGGCGCCGACCTCGCAAACCTCGTCAACGAGGCCGCCCTGCTCGCCGCACGCCGCAACCACGAGAAGGTCGAGCGAGCCGACTTCACCGACGCGCTCGAGAAGATCGTCCTCGGCGCCGAGCGGAAGGTGATGATGACGCCCGCCGACAAGCGCCGCACCGCATATCACGAGGGCGGCCATGCAGTCGTCGGAATGCTCACCGAAGGCGCCGACCCCGTGCGCAAGATCTCGATCATCCCGCGCGGCCTCGCGCTCGGCGTCACCTTCTCCGCGCCCGACGCGGACCGCTTCAACTACAGCGAGCAGGAACTGCGCGCCAAGATCAGCGTCGCGCTCGGCGGCCGGGCAGCCGAGGAGATTGTCTTCGGTGACCTGACGACGGGCGCAGAGTCGGATATCCAGCAACTCACCCAGATCGCGCGCCAGATGGTCGGGCGGTGGGGGATGAGCTCCGCGATCGGCACGATCGCCGTGCTGCCAAGGGACGGACAAGGCCCGCTCCTGCCCGGTGCAGCCGAGGTATCGGAGGAGACACAGCGGATCATCGACGAGGAAGTGCGGCGGCTCGTCTCCGCGGCGCACGAAGAAGTCGTCGCGTTGCTCCGCGAGAATCGCTCGCGGCTCGACTCGCTCGCCAACGCTCTACTCGAGCACGAAACGCTGGACCAGGCCGACGCCTACGCCGCCGTCGGTATCGAGCCCCGGCCAACCGAAGTCGCGGGCGATTTGACCGCCGCTGCAGCTCGAACCGCAACTGACTCCGCGACAAACTGAGCACGTGTGGCGGGAGCCTCAGCCCCCGCCACACGTTCCGATCGTCAGGGCAACGTGACGCGCTTGACCGAACCGAGTCCGGTAGACGCGGGTGCGATGCTCCAGTCGGAGAAGTACAACGCTCCACCGGCCGAAGCGAAGCCGCCGGGGAACGAGAGGCCGCCGAGAACGACTTCCGGCGCGACGCTGTGCGGCGCGACACGCACGAGAGCACCAGTGCCGGGTGCCGCATTGTCGAGCCCCAGCGTGGAGAACTCGACGGCGTAGAAGCGTCCGTCAGTGCCGAAGCCGCAGCCGGTGACCGCAGTCAGCCCGGTAGCCCACTGCGTCAGCGTCTGATCACGCACCGAATAGCGCCAGACGATGGAACTGCCAGGCGCGTTCCCGCCACCCGTCAGCTCGCCGATGTAGAGGGCGCCGTCGGGGCCACGGTCGATGCAGGTCGGAACGGCGTCCGACGCCGGAGGATTGGGAATGAACGCGACGACATCGACCGACCCGTTTGAACGCACGCGATCGAGCGTGTTCGCGCCCGCATCGACGACCCAATGCTCACCCACGCCGGCGAGTACGCCGTAGGGATTCGCATCTGGGAATTGTCCGGGCACCAGATCCGGGCGCGCGCCTGTCCACGCGAAGTCGAAGTCGCCCACATCCGCAACCGTGCTCCAGCCGCCGGCGGGACTCGCAACAATGAGTCGCCCGAGTTGTGCCTTCACCCGCGCCACCTTGGCGGGTACAAACGGGACGCCGTCAGGAACCGCCGCAGCAGACCCCATCACGATCCCGAAGATCGAGCCGGTCGGAGACGTCGAGATGCCGTCGACACCGGTTGCTCCGAAGCCTTGGTTGTCTGCGAAGGAAACGATCCCGGTCGCTACCGGCGTCACAGCTCCGCTACCCATGTCGATGCGACTGATCCGGCTCGTGAAGCCAATGCAGGTGGTTCCCCCTTCACCACCGGAGATGCAGTCGTCGCCCCCATGTCCCGCCTCTGCGACGTACAAGCGGCCATCGAGGCCGAACGTGAGATCACGCGGGTTGTCGAGACCTGTCGCAACGGTACTCACCATCGGAGCGGCGACAACTGCACTCGCCCGAGCGGTGGCTGCAGACGCAGCTGCCACTGCTGCAACGGTGACCACCACCGCGAGCACCAGCTTTCCAGCCATGTGAACCTCCCCAGTTTGTGTTCCAGTCATACTCAAGCGGTCCCGGTCGGGTGTCAATCAGAGACAAAGGGGTTCCAACGAATGACATTTGTTGCCGCGTCAGCTCGCTACGAACACATGCCCTACCGGCGCTGTGGAGCGAGCGGTCTCATGCTCCCCGCGGTCTCGCTCGGGCTCTGGCAGAACTTCGGAAACGACCGACCACTCGACACGTCACGCGCGATCGTGCGCCGCGCTTTCGACCTCGGCATCACGCACTTCGATCTGGCGAACAACTACGGCCCGCCGTACGGCTCGGCCGAGGAGAACTTCGGTCGCCTGATGGAACAGGATCTGCGTCCGTACCGCGACGAGCTCGTCATCTCGACGAAGGCCGGGTACGACATGTGGCCCGGGCCGTACGGCGACCACGGCTCGCGCAAGTACCTGCTCGCAAGCCTCGACCAGAGCCTGCAGCGCATGGGACTCGACTACGTCGACATCTTCTACTCGCACCGGTTCGATCCCGAGACGCCGCTCGAGGAAACGATGGGCGCGCTCGACACCGCCGTCCGCCAGGGGAAGGCGCTCTATGCCGGCATCTCGTCGTACTCGCCGGCGAAGACGCACGAGGCCGCCGCGATCCTGCGCGGCCTCGGTACGCCGCTGCTGATCCACCAGCCGTCGTACTCGATGCTCAACCGCTGGATCGAGGACGGACTGCTCGACGTGCTCGGCGAGCTCGGCGTCGGCTGCATCGTGTTCTCGCCGCTCGCACAGGGGATGCTCACCGACAAGTACCTGAACGGCATTCCGAGCTGACTCTCGCGCCGCGCAGAACGGATCGTTCTCACCCGACCTGTTGAGCGACGAGGCGCTCGAGCGCATTCGCGGGCTGAACGAGATCGCCCAGGAGCGGGGACAGTCGCTCGCGCAGCTCGCGCTCGCGTGGACGTTGCGCGATCCGCGCGTCACGTCGACCCTCGATCGGCGCGTCGAGCGTGGCGCAGCTCGAGATGAACGTCGCGCTCGCTCGAGCGGCTCGATCTGTCGGACGACGAGCTGGCCGCAATCGACCGCTTCGCCGTCGACAGCGGCATCAATCTCTGGGCCGCCTCGAGCCGGGAGTGATTCCGGCAGTTCAGCCCAGGTTGCCCTAAAATCGGACATATGGCAGCGGCTCCTGATCCCATGGAGCGTGTGGATGGGAACTCGGTTCGAGCACCTGCGCGTCCTGATCGCGAACGAACGCCGCGACCGCCTCGAGTTGCTCGCCCAGGTCGTCGCCGGACTCGGGCACGAGGTGATCGCCCGCGAGGTCGACGTCACCGCGGTCGGCGCGGTCACTGCCCGCGAGCATCCAGACGTCGCACTCGTCGGTCTCGGTCTGTCATCCGAGCACGCGCTCGAGCTGATCGAGCAGATCGTCCGCGAGTCCAGCTGTCCCGTGATCGCCTTGCTCTCGGCCGAGGACCCCGCCTATGTCCGCGAGGCTGCCAAACGCGGCGTCTTCGCCTATCTCGTCGATACCACCCCCGACGAGCTGCAGAGCGCGATCGACGTCACGCTGCAGCGCTTCACCGAGTACCACAACCTGCAAGGCGCATTTGGACGGCGGGCGGTGATCGAACAGGCAAAAGGAATCCTCATGGCCCGCCATACGATCGACGCCACCAGGGCCTTCGAGATGCTCCGCGAGCACTCCCAGAACAACGGACAGAAGCTCGCAGACGTCGCCGCGGCGATCGTCGACAGCCACGTCCTGCTTGGCCACGACCGAGCATTCCGCCTAGCGCAGGCGGCAAAGTGCTTCGTTTTGGCCCTAACGGGCATACCAATCCGTGCTGCGCCTCAATTGACCGGCGCGGCGATTCGGAAGGGTCCGTCCTCAGCAGAGTAGGTCGGAGCAAGCCGATCGAAGCAACCTCTGTGATCGGCATTGACGCTCAGCTGAAGGAGAACCTGTGTCACTATCCATCTTCAAGCGCCGGACCGGCGCGAAACGCGCCGCTTGGGCGACGTCCCTGTTCGCGCTCTTTGTGCTCGGCCTGCTGCTCACGCTCGTGAGCGGCGCCGCAGCGGCAGCGCAATCCGTGCCGCTCGGAACCGCCGACAGCTTCGCCGTCCTGGCGGGCTCCGGCATCACCAATACCGGCCCGACGACCGTCCGCGGCGACCTCGGGACCTATCCGACGACGACCGAGACCGGATCCGCTTCGATCACCATCACCGGCACGGACCACGCCGGCGATGCCGTCACGCAAGGAGCGAAGAACGACCTCGTCACCGCGTACAACACGGCGGCCGGCGAAGGGCCGACCACTGCGATCGCGGCCGACCTCGCCGGGCAAACCCTGGCGCCCGGCGTCTACAACTCCGCCTCGTCCATCGGACTCTCCGGAGCGCTGACGCTCAACGGCGGCGGCGACCCGAACGCCATCTTCGTGTTCCAGGCCGGGTCCACGCTCACGACCGGATCGGCGAGCCAGATCAACCTCGTCAACGGTGCCCAGGCCTGCAACGTGTTCTGGCAGGTCGGCAGCTCTGCGACGCTCGGTACCGGCTCGACGTTCCGCGGAACCATCATCGCGTTGACGAGCATCACGGTCACGACCGGTGTCACGGTCGACGGCCGCGTGCTGGCCCGTAACGGCGCCGTCACGCTCGACACCGACACGATCGCGAGACCTGTCGTGCGCAGCCCCCGCGGCTACAACCGCAGCCGCAACGACGGCAGCGACAACGACCGCAGCCTCGACCACGACTACGGCGCGACCACAACGACCACGGCGGACGACGACCAAACCGAAGCCGGTGAAGCGTCTCTGCCGCCAAGAAGAAGGCTGCTGCGGCCAAGGTGAAGAAAGCCCTCACCACCATCCGCACCTCCCGCACCCACGCCGGGTTCACCGGCTGAACGCGACCGCGGTACAAAGGCGCTCCGGCGCAGGGTGGGCTAATCTGCCCATCCTGCGCAGCCTCGCCCTCGTCGCCGTACTCGTCGTGCTCGGCTCTCTGCCGCCTGAGCGCCGCCAGCGCTGCGCCAAGCGTCGCCCGGTCGCAAGTGCTCGCAACGCTCCTCGCACCACACGAGGTGCACAAGTGGCCGAGCGCGACGTCCGCCTTCATTCAGTCGATCGGCGCGAACCGCCCGATCACCGGCGTGAGAACGGCGCTGCCGGTGTTCGGTCGCACCAAGAGCTGGCTGCACGTGCGGCTCCCTGGCCGCCCGAACGGCCTGACCGGGTGGATCCGCACGAACGTCGACGGTTCTGTCTGTCACGCCGTGGCACCTCGTCGTCGAGATCGGGCAACGCCGCGTGCTCGCCTTCCGTCTGGGCCGCGTCGTGAAGAGCTTCCGTGCGGTCGTCGGCAAGCCGTCGACGCCGACCCCACTCGGAAGCTTCTTCGTCGAGGAGGCGATCCGCCTCAGCCCCGGCGGCATCGGCGCGCCCTTCGCGTTGGCGCTGAGCGCGCGCTCGAACGTCTTCCAGGAGTTCGACGGGGGACCGGGGCAGATCGCCCTACACGGACTCACGGGCATCGGGGGCGTACCCGGCACCGCGGTCTCACACGGCTGCATCCGGCTCGACGGCGCCGCGATGACCTGGCTCGTCCTGCGGATCCGCGCGGGCACGCCAGTGACGATTACGAACTGAGCCAGCCGTCAGCCACGATAGCGTCGCGCCGTGACGTCGACCGACATCCACCAGCACCTCTGGCCGCCGTCGTTCTTCTCCGCGCTCTCGGCGCGATCGCAGCCCCCGCGCCTGCGCGGTCGCGAGCTCGAGCTCGCCGGAACGCCCGTGTGGCAGCTCGACGTCGAGTCGCACGAGCTCGACACACGGCTCGACGCTGATGGACCGGCTCGGGCTCGACCGCGCGGTCGTCTCGCTGCAGCCGACACTCGGAATCGACCGGCTGCCGTTCGGACGAAGCGCTCGAGCTGATCGAGACCTGGGAGTCCGGGATCCTGGAGATGGCCGACGCGTCCGGCGGACGCTTCGTCCCGCTCGCTGCCGGCGAGCCGGCGCACGGGATTCGCCGGCCTCTGCGTCTCCGGCGCGGAGCTGCTCGAGCTCGACGTACTCGCACCCCGGCTCGACGCGCTCGTGCAGAGCGGCCGCTTGCTGTTCGTCCACCCTGGCGCCGCCGTCACTCCGCCCGGCGCCCCGTCGTGGTGGACGGCGATCGTCGACTACACCGCGGAGATGCAAGCCGCGTACATCGCCTGGCTCGCGACCGGCGCCGCGCGGTGGCCCGACCTCGACGTCGTCTTCGCGATCCTCGCCGGCGGCGCGCCGATCCAGCTCGAGCGCATGGCCGCACGCGGCGTCGACGAGCGGAGCGCGATGCTCCCGCATATCTGGTTCGATACGGCGACGTATGGACGCCGAGCGCTCGATCTCGCGATGTCGACCTACGGTGTCGAGCCGATGCTCTTCGGCAGCGACATGCCGGTCGTCGATCCCGCTCCCGGCGATCGACGTGATTCGGTCGTTCGGCGAGGCCGTGACAGACGCCGTGCTCACGACCAACCCCGACAGGCTCCTGAGCCAATGACCGACATCGAGACGCTGATCGCCGCGCAGCGTCAGTGCCGGACAGACGCTCGAACGCGACGAAGCAGCGACGCTCGCGCGTGCGATCGGCGACACGCCGGAGCTCTGGCAGCGCGTTCGTTCGGCACGATCCGAACCAGCGCAACTTCACGCAGCTCTACCGCGACCCGGATCTCGACGTCTGGCTCATCTGCTGGGACAACGCGCAGGACACCGGCTACCACGACCACGACCGTTCGTCAGGCGCCGTCTACGTCTGCGCCGGGATGCTCTGCGAGGATTCCTTCCACCGCGACGACGACGGTTGGATGCGCGAGCGAACACGCGAGCACAACGCCGGTCACGGCTTCGACTTCCCCGCGTCGTACATCCACGGAGTCCGGCACCCCGGCGGGCAACCCGCCGTGTCGATCCACGTCTACAGCCCCGCGCTGTGGCGCATGGGGCACTACTACTACGACGAGCAGGGAATCATGAACCGCATCTCGATGACCTACACGGACGAGCTCGCGGAGAGCGGCTAGTTCTGCGAGGAGGACGGCGAGCAGCTCGTCGAGCTGCGCGGTCGCAAGGCAGATCGACGTGTCCGCGGCGCCGTAGTACAGCCGGAGCTCGCCGGAGGCGACGTCGTGGAGCAGGCCGCACGGGAAGATCGCGTTCGGCACATCGCCCTGCCGCTCGTACGGTGCGCTGCGGCGCGAAGATCCAATCGTCGGCGCGGTGCAGAACGCGCGACGGCTTCTCGAGATCGAGCAGCGCGAGCCCGACGCGGTAGATCGCACCGCCGACCATCTCCTTGACGCCGTGGTAGATGAGAAGCCAGCCGTGCTCGGTCTTCAAGAGCGGCGGGCCGATTCCGATGCGGAGCGAGTCCCACCAGGCGCCGTCGCGGGGCTGCAGCACCACCTCCGGCGGGCTCCAGCTGCGGAGATCGTGCGACCGCGAGAGCGCGATGCCCGGATGCGTGACCCGGAAGCCGGACGTCGGCCGGTGAAACAGGATCCAGCGACCGTGGATCCGCTCGGGTAGCAGCGCGGCGTTCTTGTCCTCGGGGTTGCTGACGATTCCGCGCCGCTCGACGGTCGCGAAGTCCTCCGTCGTCGCGAGATACACCACCGGGCCTTGAGGTCCGAATGCCGTGCACGTGATCACGAAGCGCTCCGAGCTCCTCGACCCAGACCACTCGCGCGTCCTCGAAGCCCCATTGCTCGCTCTCGATCCCCTCTTGCGGCGCGAGGAGCGGCTCCTCCGCGACGCGCCAGCCGTCCACGCCGTTCGCCGAGCGCGCGACCGTGAGGTGGGAGATCCCGGTGAGCGTCTCGACGCGCGCGAGCAGGACGGTCTCGTCGCCGACGGTTGCAGCCGCCGGATTGAAGACGGCGTTGACGGGAACCGGCCAGTCCTCCGCCGTGAGCAGAGGATTTCCGGGGTGCCGCGTGAAGAGCTCGCGCCGGACTGCGGTCACGCGGCCGTCTTCACTCCGGCACGGCGGCGGAGGACGCGCGGTAGGCCGGCAGCGTCGAGCACGAGCTGCGCGCGATGGAATGCGAGCGTCGACTCGGCGCCTTCGTTCGCGTTCACGTCCACGTCGCCGAGCCCATCGCAGCAACCGCCGGTTGCGAAGTCGTAGAGCGGACGGCCGAGACGGTTGCGTCCGAGGAACCATTCGAAGGCGCGCTGGGCACGGGCGCCGTGTTCAGGCTCGCCCGTGACGACGAACGCAGCGATCTCTGCTTCGACGAACGCCGATGCGTCGAGCGGCTGCTCGTCGCCGGCGCCTGGTGCAGGCTCGTCGCGGCGGCGCCCTTCGTTGCCGGGCAGACGCAACAGCCCTTCTCCCAGTCCACACTCGTCGCCGAGCCAGGCGAGCGACTCCAATCCCGCGGCGACCGCATCTTCACGGCCGAGCGCCGTGCCGCCGACGATCAGCGCGTGCGGCAAGCGAGCGTTGTCGTAGGTGAGCGCATCCTCGAACCAGCGCCAGTCGTCGCCGGAGTTCGTCTCGTATGCAGCCTCGAGCTGCGTGACGCAGCGCTCGAGCAGATGTCGCGCGTCGTCTTCGAGGCGGTCTGCGTCGAGCCGCGCAAGACCGAGCGTCGCGTACGCAGCAGTGCGAATCGCGAGCTCCCCTTCAAGCGAGCGAACGAGCGCCGCAAGCAGCCGCTGGCACGGTTCGACGACCGCGGGCACCCACGCGGTCGAGAGCACATCGCCGAGCGCCCAGATCGACCGGCCGACATGGTCGCCGACATGCGGCTCGTCGAGCCAGTTGCGGTCGTAGCTCATGAAGTTGCGCATGCCGGCGCCGTCCGCATCGGAAGCGTCGTAGAGAAACGCGAGCGACCGACCGAGGACCGGCGTCCACACGGAGTCGCCGGTCCGGCTCTCGAGCTCGAGCGCGACAACCACGAGCCGCGCGATGTCGTCGACGCAGTAGCCCGTGTAGCGATTCGGAATCGCTCCGCGCGCGTGCTGGATGATGCCGCAGTCGTCCGTGAGCGTCAGGAGATGATTGGTGCGCGCGTCCGCCAGCTCCAGCCCGACGTCCGGGATCGGAGTGCGCCGAGGAGCGGCAACTGCCGCCTCTTCGAGCACGGCTGCAGTTGCCTCGGCGACGGACGGCCAGGCCAGGCCGGAGCCGACGCGCCGCGCCTCCGCGCGCGCGGCGGCAAGCTGCTCGGGATGCTCGATCAGCGCGCAGACTGCGTCGGCGAGCGCGGCCGGATCGCCGAACGGGACGATCGACGCCGGCGCCGGAGCGCAGCATGTCGTCGGCGTACAAGAACGGCGTCGAGACGACGGCACAACCCGCGGCGAGCGCGAACGTCAACGCGCCCGAGGAGCTCTGCTCGCTGTTCGTGTACGGCGTCACGAATACGTCCGTCGCGGCCAGCAGATCCGCGAGCTCCTCGATCGAGAGAAAGCGGTCGTCGAACTGGACGTGGTCGTCGAGCCCGAGGTCGAGGATCCGCCGCTCGAGCATGAAGCGGTACTCCTCGCCGTGCCGCCGCGCAATCTGCGGATGGGTTCGTCCGGCGATCAGATAGAGCGCTTCGGGATGGCGGTCGACGATCGCGGGAAGCGCGTCGATCATCGTCTCGAGCCCCTTGCCCGGCGAGAGGAGTCCGAAGCTCGAGAGGAGGAAGCGCGAATCGATGCGCGCGTAGCCGCCGGGGGTCGAGGCGACGTAGCGAGGGCGACGCCCGGCAGCGAGCTCCGCGCGCGCGGCTCCGAGGACGACAGGCGCGCCGTGGGGTATGACGCGAAGCTTCTCGTCGTCGCACACGCCGAGCTCGACGATGATCCGGCGGGCGGTCTCGGTCATCACGATCACCCGCTCGGCCTCGTGACACAGCGCAGTGAGCACTTCGCAGCTGATGCTGGGTCGGCTTCGAGAGCACGGTGTGCAGCGTCACGACGAGCGGCTGCGCGAGCTCCCGTGCGAAAGAGAGCGCGTAGGTCCCGTCCCGGCCGCCGAAGATGCCGTACTCGTGCTGGAGCAGAACGACGTCGATGTCGAGCCGTCCGAGCGTTCGCGCCGCGCGCACGTAGTCTCCGCGCGCGCCTTGCGAGATCGTCTGGAGGATCTCCGGGCGCTGAGGGCTCGAGGGATCGTCGACGACGACGAGCGCGCTGCAATCCTCCACGTCGGGGACGCCGAGCAACGCCGTGCGCACGTCGAACGCAAAGGTCCCAATGCCGCACGCACGCGGCGGGTACGTCGAGAAGATCGCAGTACGCACGGCTCTTTCCGATAGATGCCCGATGTGCCGGCGTCCAAGCGCCAACTCGATCGGCTCTGAGCCACCCTAGCTGGCCCGCTAGGCTGGCCGACGAATGCTCCGCGTGGCCGTGCTGGCGCCGATCTCCTGGCGCGTCCCGCCCCGCCACTACGGCCCGTGGGAGCAATTCGCCTCGCTGCTGACCGAAGGGCTCGTCGAGCGCGGCGTCGACGTGACGCTCTTTGCCACCGGTGACTCCGAGACCGCCGGACGACTCGCATCGGTCGTGCCACGCGGGTATTCGGAGGATCCGGACGCCGACCCCAAGGTGAGCGAATGCCTGCACATCGCCCACGTGTTCGAGCGTGCAGATGAGTTCGACCTCATCCACAACAGCTTCGACTTTCTACCGCTGACGTACAGCGAGCTCGTCGATACGCCGGTCCTGACCACGATCCACGGCTTCTCGTCGCCCCGAATCCTCGCCGTCTATCAGCGCTACAACGCGACTTCCTCGTACGTCGCGATCAGCGACTCCGACCGAGATCCGACCCTCGATTACGTCGCCACGATCCACCACGGCATCGACACCGACGCGTTCCCGCTGCAAGCCACGTCGGGGCCTTATCTGTTGTTCTTCGGGCGCATCCATCCTGACAAGGGAACGGTGGAGGCGATCGACGTCGCCGCACGTTGCGGCATCCCGCTCGTCATCGCGGGAATCGTGCAGGACCAGCAGTACTTCGACGAGCTCGTTGCACCGCGGATCGACGACGACACGCGTGTCGTTCGTCGGCGCAGTCGGCCCCGACAGAACGGTCGGAGCTACTGGGAGGCGCGCTCGCGCTGTTGCACCTCATCCGGTTCGACGAGCCGTTCGGTTACAGCGTCGTCGAGGCCATGGCGTGCGGAACGCCTGTGATCGCGTACAACCGCGGGTCGATGCCCGAGCTGATCGACGACGGCGCCACGGGATTCCTCGTGGACGACATCGCCTGGAGCCGTCGCGGCAGTGACCGCGGCGAGCTCGCTCGACCGCGCGGCCATTCGCGTGCACGCCGTTGAGCGGTTCGGCGTCGCCCGCATGGTCGACGCGTACATCGACGCGTACGAGGCGATACTTCGACGCTGAGTCAGGCAAGCGGGGCGAGACGCGGCGCAGCGTCCTCCGCCACGACCTGCTTCTTGCGGTTGACCGTCGCCGTCGCGACCTGATCCTTGCCGCCGCGCTTCGCCTGGTATAGCGCGGCATCCGCAGCTGCCACAAGTGCTTCGACTCCTCCGTAGGTCGGAAACTCTGCGACACCAAAGCTCATCGTGACGCGGGCGGTCTCGCCGTTCGGGCCTGGAACCTCGATCTCGCTCACTGCACGCCGCATCCGCTCGGCCGAGCGGCGCGCGTCCGCAAGTCTCGAGCCGGGAAGCACGACCGCGAACTCTTCGCCGCCGTAGCGGGCGGCGAGGTCCAGCTCCCGTACCGTGCTCGCCAGCGCCTGCCCCACTGCTCGGATGATGTTGTCGCCCGTCTGGTGGCCGTAGCCGTCATTCACGGCCTTGAAGTTGTCGATGTCTGCGATCACGAACGAGACGCTCGTTCCGTTCTCGTGTGCGCGAGCCAACTCGGAGTCGAGCCGCTCGGTGAGACCGCGCCGGTTGGCGAGACTCGTGAGCGAATCCGTCTGCACCTGGCGCGTCAGCCGAGCGACATCGCCAACCGCCTGTGCGAGCGGGCGTGCGAGACGAGCGGCGAATGCGGCCGCAAGGGCGAGCGTGAAGGCGGCCGCAAGCAAGACAAGGCGGCGGTAGCGTCGCGAGATCGCGTCGATGGCGGACACGGGCTCGATCGCCAGGATCGAGGCTTGTGCGACGCCAAGTTGGGCACCCGCTGCGGCGAACTCCGCTCTGCCGAACTTGATCCTGCCGCCGACGATTCGGCCGCTGCGCGCCGTGCGGGCCGCCGGCCACCACGCGTCCGTCGTGCACGAGCACGAGTGCCGCATGCTTCGGAAGCGGCGTCGCCTGCCGGAGCAGGGCGAGCACGTCGTCGCCAAGCGGCAACGCCACCGTGATGCGGGCGAGAACATGAACACCGTCGGTGATCGTTGCGGTCGAAGCGATCCGCGGCGCGGGAGCAAGGGTGCCGATCGCCTCGTCCGTTCAGCGAGATCCGCGCGTGTCGCGCACGAGCAATCGCGCGAATGGCCGAATCGTTGCGCAAGACGATCGCACGCTGCAGTGCGAGTGATGTCGCGAGCTGGCTCACCTGCACCCGCAGGTCGGAGCGCAGCGTGCCGAACGCAGACGCGCCGACGTGGGCGCCGCCGGTAAGAGCCGTCGCGCTCTGCTGCAGGTTGCTGCGGCTCGCATTTTGGTCGAGCGTCCAGGCAATCGCGACGACGATCGCGGCGGTCACGGTGAAAAGCACGACGGCGTACTGGACGACCGGAATCCGGATCGAACGATCGTGGTGGGACCGCAGCAAAGGTTGCATAAATCTCTTGTCTAGATCGGCGTTGCGCGGAGGTTGGGTTCTCCCCCGGCCGGGGGAGACACCGGCGCCACCAGGCCTATTTGACCCGGAACGACTGCTGTGTCTGGGGCGCCGGGAGCCAGTTCGCGTTACCCGGCTGATCGGCGTAGATGATGCACTGCCCCTTGCCACTGAACGAGACGGTGGATCCCGAGACGCTGCAGACTCCGGCGCTGCTCGGATCCGTCGTGAAGACGACAGCTAGACCCGACGTCGCTGTCGCCGAGATCGTGTACGGCGGGTCATGGTGGTGGACGTTGTTCCCCGGATCGGAGGTGATCGTGATCGTCTGGGAGCCGCGGACGACGGTGAAGGACTGCTGAACCTGAGGCGCCGCCAGGTAGGTCCCGTTACCGGCCTGGTTCGCGTTGATCGTGCACGTGCCGGCGCCGACGAGAGAGACGGTCGATCCGGACACCGTGCAAACGCCCGCGCTACCCGCTGCTGCTGAGAAGACGACCGTCAAGCCGGAGGTCGCCGTGGCGGCGACGGTGTAGGAAGCGCTGCCCACGACCGCGCTGCCTGGCGGAGTCGACGTGAAGCTGACGGTCTGGGACCTCTTGCTGATCGTGAACGACTGCTGCTTCTGTGGCGCGGCGAGGTAGCTGCCGTTACCGGCCTGGTTCGCGTTGATCGTGCACGTGCCGGCACCGGCGAGAGAGACCGTCGAGCCGGACACGGTGCAGATGCCCGCGCTCCCCGCTGCAGCCGAGAACGTGACTGCAAGACCCGAGCTCGCCGTCGCCGTGACGGTGTAGGCGGAGCCGCCGACGGTTGCACCGGCAGGCGCCGTCGAGGTGAAGTTGATCGACTGCGGGCTCTTCGGAGGCGGTGTCGCAGCGACCGTGAACGACTGCTGCACCTGCGGCGCCGCCTGATAGCTGCCGTTGCCCGGCTGGTTCGCGTTGATCGTGCACGTTCCGCCGCCGACGAAGGACACCGACGCGCCGGAGATCGTGCAGACACCCGCGCTCCCTGCCGAAAGCGTGAACGCGACCGCAAGGCCCGAGCTCGCAGTAGCGGTCACCGTGTAGCCCGCGCCACCTGCGAACGCGCCGGCCGGCGGCGTCGACGTGAAGCCGATTGTCTGCGGGGTGAGGGCTACGGCAAACGACTGCTGCTTCTGCGGCGCGGCGAGGTAGCTGCCGTTACCGCCCTGGTTCGCGTTGATGGTGCACGTGCCGGCGCCGACGAACGACACCGTCGAGCCCGAGATCGTGCAGATACCCGCGCTCGACCCTGCCGCGGAGAATGCGACCACGAGGCCCGAGCTCGCCGTCGCCGTGACGGTGTAGGCGGAGCCGCCGACCGTCGCACCGGCAGGCACCGTCGAGGTGAAGTTGATCGACTGCGGGCTCTTCGGAGGCGGCGAGCCGGCCACGGCGAACGACTGCTGGACCTGCGACGCCGGCTGGTGCGTCGCGTCGCCGGTCTGGTTGGCGTTGATCGTGCACGTACCGGCACCGACGAACGACACCGCCGCGCCGGAGATCGTGCAGACACCTGCGCTCCCCGCCGAGAGCGTGAACGCGACTGCAAGGCCCGAGCTCGCTGTCGCCGTCACGGTGTAGCCCGCGCCTCCCGCCACCGCGCCACCGGGCGGAGTCGACGTGAAGCCGATCGTCTGCGATGCGAGGGCCACCGCGAACGACTGCTGCACCTGAGGCGCTGCCAGGTAACTCGCGTTCCCGCCCTGATTCGCGTCGAGCGTGCAGGTACCGGAGCCGACGAACGAGACCGTGGAGCCGGAGACGGCGCAAATGCCGCCGCTGCTCGCATCGGCAGAGAACGCAACCGCAAGGCCCGAGCTCGCGGTCGCCGAGACTGCATACGCCGGCCCCCCGGCCGTCGCTCCTACAGGCGGCGTCGACGTGAAGTTGATCGACTGCACGCTCAGCACCGGTGCACCCGGGCCGACCGTGAACGACTGCTGCACCTGCGGCGCCGCCTGATGCGTCGCGTCGCCCGGCTGGTCCGCGTTGATCGTGCAGGTGCCGGCTCCGACAAGCGAGACCGACGATCCCGACACGGTGCAGATGCCGCCGCTGCTCGCGTCGGCGGAGAAGATGACCGCAAGGCCCGATGTCGCGTTTGCACCGACGGCGTAATCCGGGTCGCCGACACCCGCCGGCGACGGCGGGGTCGACGTAAAGCTGATCGTCTGGGCTCCAAAGCCGACGGCGAATGACTGCTGAGCTTGCGCTGCTGCCTGGTAGCTCCCGTTGCCGGACTGGTTCGCGTCGATCGTGCACGTACCCGACCCGACGAACGAGACCGTCGCGCCCGAGACCGTGCAGACGCCCGCGCTGCTCGCGTCCTCAGAGAACGCCACCGGAAGACCCGAGCTCGCTGCGGCCGAGACTGCATACGCCGAGCCACCCGCAGTAGCGCCCGCCGGCACCGTTGAGGTGAAGCTGATCGACTGCACGCTCAACGAGGCGACGGTGACCGCAAACGCCTGCTGCACCTGAACCGCAGGCAGGAATGTTCCGTTGCCGGCCTGATCCGCGTTGACCGTGCACGTACCCGCGCCGACAAGCGACACCGTCGATCCCGAGACCGTGCACACGCCGGCGCTGCTCGCGTCGGCGGAGAACGCGACCGTCAATCCGGAGCTCGACGTCGCGGACACTGCGTACGAGCCGCCGGACGCGGCGCCGGCGGGTGGAGTGGACGCGAAACTGATCGTCTGCGAGTCCATCCCGACGGCGAACGACTGCTGCACCTGCGGAGCAGACAGGTAGCTCCCGTCGCCGGCCTGGTCTGCATCGATCGTGCAGGTCCCTGTGCCGACGAGCGAGACCGTCGCGCCGGAGACTGTGCACACGCCGGCGCTCGTGAGATCGGTCGAGAAGGCAACCGGTAGACCGGAGCTAGCCGAGGCAGCAACGGTGTATCCGGAACCGATCGCGGCCCCGCCGGGCGGAGTCGAGCTGAAGTTGATCGACTGCACGCTCAGCGACGGCGTCGTTACGGCAAAGGACTGCTGCACCTGTACGGCGGCCTGGAAGGTTCCGTTGCCGGCCTGGTCCGCATCGACCGTGCAGGTACCCGCGCCGACGAACGACATCGTCGATCCCGAGACCGTGCACACGCCGGCGCTGCTCGCGTCCGCAGAGAACGCGACAGGGAGGCCGGAGCTTGCCGCTGCCGACACCGTGTATGTCGAGCCGCCCACGACGGCGCCTGCGGCGGCGGCGTCGTGAAGCTGATCGTCTGGGGGTTCTTGCCGACCGACAACGACTGCTGCACCTGCGGCGCGGCCAGGTAGCTCCCGTCGCCGGACTGGTCTGCATCGACTGTGCAGGTTCCGGTCCCGACGAGCGAGACCGTCGAGCCGGAGACGGTGCACACGCCGGCGCTGGCGGCGTCGCCTGAGAACGTCGACCGGCAGGCCGGAGCTGGCCGCCGCCGCGATGCTGTAGATGGATCCCACGACCGCGCCGCCTGGCGGCGTCGTGCTGAAGTGGATCGACTGGACGCTCAACGAGGGGGCGCCCCCACCCACCGAAAAGGACTGCTGCACTTCGGATGCAGCGTCGTAGCTGCCGTTGCCGAACTGATTGGCATCGATGATGCAGGTTCCGGATCCCACGGCGGTGACGGTCGACCCCGAGACCGTGCAGACACTGGCGCTCGTCGGATCGGCCGAGAAGACGACAGAAAGCCCGGACGTCGCCGTCGCGGCCACGATGTAAGTCGTGATACCCACGACGGCACTAGCAGGGGGGATCGAGGAGAAGCTGATCGTCTGCAGGACGAGACCGACCGGGAACGACTGCTGCACGAGCGGCGCAGTCTGGTAGTTGGCGTCGCCAGGCTGACTCGCCCGGATCGTGCAGGTACCGATCCCGTCGAGGTGGACGGTCGTGCCGGTCACGTGGCAGACGCCCGCGCTATCGGAGGTCGCCGAGACATCGACCGGCAAGCCGGAGCTCGCAGTCGCGATGACGACGTAGTCGGCACCGACGACAGCGCCACCGGGCGGGACCGAGCCGAAGTTGATCGTTTGCACGCTGGCCAACCTCCTCCCACTGCCAACCGCGAAGGACTGCTGAACCCGAGCCGCGGCGTGGTAGCTGCCGTTGCCGGGTTGGTCGGCATCGATCGTGCAGGTTCCAGGGCCGACAAACGTGACCGTCGTGCCCGAGACCGTGCAGACGCCCGAGCTCGAGGGATCGGCCGAGAAGGCAACGGGAAGACCAGAGCCGGCTTTCGCTGAAACGAGATACGTCACCACACCGACGACCGCGTTCGCGGGCGGGGTCGAGGTGAAGACGATCGCCTGCACGTTGAGAGCCGGAGGCGGGGACGGCACAGGCGGGGTGGGCACCGCAGGAGGAACGACCGGCTTGAGCACGTGCGGCGGAGGCGGCGTGGGCGCCGTGCGCAGCGGTGGCAACGGGAAGTCGACGAACGGAGTCTGCGGTTGCGTCGGCCTCGTGGGCGTGGGCGCGCGCTCCGACGGCGTTGGTCCTGACGCGCCGGCCTCGGCGGCGCGCAGGGCGCGAGGGTCGAGTTGGGTGACGAGCGAACCGCTCGCAGATGCCCCACGCAAACGCAGAAGGTCGTCCGACAGCAATTGCTTCGTCGGAGTCAATCCCAGTGCTCGCAGAGACGCGCGCACCGACACGGAAGACGGACGCCCGCTCGTGTCGTCGATGCCGAGCAGCGCGCTCTGCAACGAGATTGCGACGCTTGTATTCGCGAGGTCTCCGACACCCGGGAGCAACTGCAAGCCCGGTAGCACAAGTCCGATCCACAATGCGCACGCGACGGCAGCGACGCCTGCTTGTGCTGTCGACTTCAGAGCAGCCCTGAGTCGGCCCGAACGAACCGGCCGTTCCTCACGACGTAGTGTCTGCTGCATGGTCTGCTCCTGCCGCACGAAGAGATGCCGGTCTCACAATCGGCGTGTTCCGGGTATCGGGTCTCCCCCGTTAGCGTGACCTCTGTCGCGCCCTAACCCTCATGTTGAGCCTTAGGGTATGTCCGGAACTCTTATCGCGGTCTCACCTCCGAAGGCAAAATGTCGTTTGATGCTTGTTCTTGTTGCAGACGACGATCGCGCGGTCAGGGAAGCGCTCGAACGCGCGCTCCAGCTCGCGGGCTACGACGTGGAGCTCGCCTCAGACGGCGACGCCGCGCTCGCCGCGATCTCGCAGCGGACCCCGGACGCCGTCGTGCTCGACGTGATGATGCCGGGCTACGACGGACTCGACGTCACGCGCCGCCTCCGCCGCGAAGGAAACCGCGTGCCGGTTTTGCTCTTGACCGCGCGCGACGCCGTCGGCGATCGCGTCGACGGGCTCGACGCCGGCGCCGACGACTACCTGCCGAAGCCGTTCGCGCTCGAGGAGCTGCTTGCTCGCCTGCGCGCACTTTTGCGCCGTTCGGTCGAGTCGGATCCTGCCGACGTCCTACGCTTCGCCGATCTGACGTTCGATCTCGGCGCAATGGAGGCACGGCGCGACGGCCGCCGCGTTGAGTTGACGACGACGGAGGCGCACCTGCTCGAACTGTTCATGCGCAATCCACGTCAGGTGCTGCCGCGCTCGCTCATCTACGAGCGCGTGTGGGGTTACGACTTCAGTCATTCGTCGAACGCGCTCGACGTCTACGTCGGCTATCTGCGGCGCAAGACTGAGGGCGAAGAGGAGCAACGGCTCATCCACACCGTGCGCGGCACGGGTTACGTCCTGCGCGAACCGTGACCTTCCGTCTGCGGCTTGCGATCGCAGCCGCGGTCGCCGTCGCCGCGACCGTCGCGATTGCCTCAGGTGTCGATCTATGTGGTGATGCGGACACCAGCTGCTGAAGAGCGCCGACCAGCAGCTGGTCCAGCAGTACGCGCAAATCAGGCGCGACCCGCACTCACTCGAGCACGCCTTCGGCCCGGACAGCGGGCCGTTCCCAACCCAGCCGCAAGGCCCGAGCGCGACCTCCACGTATTTCCAGTTGGTGGAGGACGACGGCAAGACCCAGAAACCGACCTCCGAGCTCTACAAGGTCCCGGTGACCAAGGACACGCTGGACGTAGCGTCGGGCCGCAAGCGCGTCCTCTTCGGAAACGGCACGGTCGGGGGAAAGCCCACTCGGATCTACACCGTCTACTACGGAACGAACATCTACAACCACGGCCTCGCCATCCAGTTCGTGCGTCCGATCGACGACATCACACGCACGCTTGACCGCCTCAAGCTGATCTTGCTGCTCGTCGTCGGCGGCGGAATCGCAGCCGGTGCCGCAGGCGGCGCGCTCGTCTCCCGGGCTGCCCTCGTGCCGGTGCGTCGCCTTACCGGCGCAGCGGAGCGAATCGCCCGCACCGGCGATCCGAGCGAACGGGTTGCGGACGCCGGAGGACCCGACGAGCTCGGGCGGCTCGGCACGGCCTTCAACACGATGCTCGCCGCGCTCGAGGAATCGATCGACACGCAGCGCCGGTTCGTCGCGGACGCTTCGCACGAGCTGCGGACTCCGCTGACGAGCCTGCAGACGAACATCGAGGTTCTGAAGCAGCAAGAACGGCTGCAGCCTGGCCAGCGCAACAAGCTGTTCGCCGACCTCGAACGCGAAGCACACGAGATGCGCGACCTGATCACCGGCCTCCTGGAGCTCGCGCGCAGCGATGGAACCCTCGAGAGGAGCCCGGTTCAGTTCGACGAGCTCGTCGAGAGCGCAGTCGAGCGTGCCCGCAGCAGGTTCCCGCAGGTGAAGTTCACCGCCGAGCTCACACCGACGACGATTTCGGGCGCATCGGAACGGCTCGAGCGAGCGGTCTGGAACCTGCTCGAGAACGCAGGCAAGTGGAGTGCGCAAGGCGCAACCGTCGACGTGACACTTGCCGACGGCGAGCTGCGCGTGCGGGATCACGGCCCGGGTATCTCTGCAGACGACAAAGCCCACGTCTTCGACCGCTTCTACCGCTCCGCCGCAGCACGATCGCTCCCCGGCTCCGGCCTCGGCCTCGCGATCGTGCGCGAAGTCGCCGAGGCGCACGGTGGCAGCGTTTCCGCGGAGGACGCTCCGGGCGGCGGCGCGCTGATGCGGTTGCGCCTCGCCAACTCTTAGAAGTGGCTCATCTCGGCCTGGTTCTATGGAGAGGCCTCATCTAGGACCCTCCCTGGCGGGGTTGCAAGGGCCCGGTGCTGTCTCTCCCCTGGAGCGTGCGCCGGGCCTTCCGCCGGTTAGCGGCGCCGCCTGCGAAAGATCCCGCCGCGCTCCACGAGCTCCGGCTCTGGTTCTTCTCCGTCCTCGACGACGCCGTGCTCCCACGGATCGACGCCATCCTCGGACGCACCGACGATGACCGTGTGCGCATCCTCTTCCGTGTCCTCCCCCGGCTCGAGCGCCGGCGTGCTGCGATCCGGAGCCGGCGCCTCGACGTACGGCGCAGGCTCTCCGACGTCCTCGGGAAGAAACGCAACTGGAGGCGGCACGAAGCGCCCGCGCGCAGCGAGCCACTCCGACACCGCGACGATGAGGAAGGCAACCGACATCAGCAGAACGATGACGGTGGAACTGAACTTCGCAACGCCCGCGATCACTGCGACGGCGACGATGAGCGCCGCCTCGGCAGCGAGCCGAAGCACGACGCCCGGCACCTCAGGCCGCGGCGACTCGTACGTTCGGGAAGCCCACGCCGGCTCGGGAGCACCGCCGCCAAGCCCGAGCGCGCGCAAGGCTCGAAGGTCGTTGCGCAACGCGTCGGCATCGCGGCGGAACACCTCGACCGCCTCGAGCGCGCGCAACGATGCGTCGAGCTGCGCCGCGTGGCGATAGAACGAATCGAAGGCGAGCCGCACGGCCTCCTGGTCGTAGCCCTGATCGGCAAGCGGCAGATCTTCGATCCGCGGCAGCGGAGCGGGCGGTGCGTCGGACGAAGGCCAGGCGTCGGAGCTCATGGGCGACAGTATGAGCATTCAGCGCTGCAGCGAAAGTTCCTGGGAAAACTCGGGCAGGAGGTCGTTCTCGCTCTGTTGCGCGTCGTGCGGCCGCAGTGGGACGACGACGCGAACCAGGCCGCCGCGTACGAAGCCGACCCGGTCGGGACCGAGATCGAGAGGCTCGTACGAGCCGGCGAAGGCTGCGGGATGCTCTGACCGAAGGCGGAGCGCCCGACGAACGAGATGGAACTTCTTGGTCTCGCGGTTCGGAGTCGCTTGCTCTCGTGCGCGATGGCGGCGCCTCCAGTCGATGGGGCGGCGGTTGTCCGGATCGACGAGGTTGAGCGACCAGAATTCGTCGCCCTGATAGAGATCGGGGAGGCCGGGCGCCGTAAGACGGAGCAGGAGCGCGCCGAGAGACGCGTGCTCGCCGGCGGCTGCAACCTCTTGCGCGAAGGGCTCGAAGTCATCGAGGAACTCCTGATTCTCGTAGAGCGACCGCACGAAACGCTTAGCGCGCTGCTCGTGCCGCTCGTTCGGCTCGGTCCAGCTCGTGTTTCGCTTCGCCTCGCGTAGCGCCTTCTCGAGATACCGCTCGAGACGTTGCGGCACGATCGGCCACGCGCCGACGAGGGTCTGCCAGACGAGGTACTCCTCGTTCGGATCGTCCATGCCGCCGGTCAGCTCGCGCCAGCGACGCACACGCTCCGCCCAGCGCTCGTGCATGCCGGCCAGCGCGCCGATGCGCGCTCGAACATCGCCCGCGCGCTTCGTGTCGTGCGTCTGCGACGCGAGCAGCCACAGTGGAAACCGCTCTGCACGTTCGAGCGCGGCCTCGTGGAAGCCGTCGGGGTCGAGCGAGAATCGACCGGGGTTTCCACCGACCTCGTTCAGCGCCGTCAACCGGAAGTAGCGGTAGAACGCGGTGTCCTCCACTCCCTTTGCCATCACCGGCCCGGTCGTCTGCTGCCAGCGCACGACGAATTCGTCGAGCTCGGGCGAGCGTTCCTCGAGGTGCAGCACGCGTTGCAGGTCGGCCGGCAGCACTGCGTTCGCTCGACGATCCTCTTCGTCGACGCGGCCGCCGTCAGGCTCGACGTAGGTGCGGTACACGTGCAGCAGCGCCGCCGACTCTTCGAGCGCGGCATGCGGATAGAGCGCGCGCAGCCGGTCGAACTCCTGCGTGAACGTCGCATGCGCGACCTCGAGCTTCGCCTCACTCGCGACTTCTGCGAACGATGCGCCGTTCTCCGGTCAGCTCGGCGTAGAGCTGGGTCAGCGGCTCCTCACCCGACGGGTCGACGAAGAGCGCGGTGACGTCGTTCGCGAACTCGTAGCCGGTCGTGCCCTCGACGGGCCAGTTCGCGCAAGGCGCTCGCCCGGCTCGAGGATCTTCTCGATCCAGACATGCTGCGCACCTCGCTCGCGCAAACGGTCCAGGTACTCGCGCGGATTCGCAAGGCCGTCGGGATGGTCGATGCGAAGGCCGTCGACGAGGCCGTCGTGCACGAGCTCGAGCACCTTCGCGTGGGTTGCCTCGAACACCTCCGGATCCTCGACGCGAACGCCGCCGAGCTCGCCGATGTCGAAGAAGCGCCGATACCAGCCCGATGCCGGGTCCCAGTCGAAGAACTTCGCTCGCAACGTCGAGGTCGCGCCAGAACGGGTTCTCCTCGTCGGAGGTCGCCATGTGGTTCGGGACGATGTCCAGCACGACGCCGAGACCGGCCTCGCGGGCAGCGCCGCAGAGCGCGCGGAACTCAGCCTCGCCGCCGAGGTCGTCGAGATGCGCGTCGGGTCGACGACGTCGTAGCCGTGCGTCGATCCGTGCCGCGCCTGCAGCACCGGCGAGAGATAGAGGTGCGACGCGCCGAGCTCGGCGACGTAGGGCACCGCGAGCTCCCGCGCAGCGCGGAAGCCGAACTGTTCGGTCAGCTGCAGCCGGTACGTGCACCGAAAGTCCGTCATAGCCCGGGCAGACATGCCCCGGTGTCAGACACGAAAAACGGGCTTCGCCGGGAAAACGTGGCCCCGGGGCCGGCCGAAGCCTTCGGCGGACATGTCCCTGGTGTCAGACACGAACAATTGGTGACGCTTTCGTCACACGCGTCGGAGGAGCGCGAGCGAACGTCCCTCGAGCGTCACCTGGGCGCGCGCCTGCAGCACGCCCTGCGGGCGCCGTCGCCGGTCGCGATCTCGACCTGCCACCGCGCGCCGAAGCGTCGCGTCGGAAGCGTGAACGTGATCGACTCGCCGTAGGCGTTGAAGAGCAGGAGGAACGAGTCGTCGACGACGTCTTGCCCGTCGGGCGTGTGCTCGGGAATCTCCTCGCCGTTCAGGAAGACCCCGAGCGTGTGCGCGTCGTCGCGCTGCCAGTCCTTCTGCGTCATCCGCCGCCCGTCGGGCCGGAACCACCACACGTCGGGCAAGCCGGAGTCCTTCACCTCGTGCCCGGTCAGGAACTTGTTGCGGCGGAACACCGGATGCGCCTGCCGCAACGCGATCAAGTGCTTCGTGAACTCGATCAGCTCGGGATCGGCCGCGTTCCAGTTGAACCACGAGATCTCGTTGTCCTGGCACCAGGCGTTGTTGCTCCCTCCCTGCGTGCGGCCGAACTCGTCGCCGCCCAGGAGCATCGGGACCCCTTGCGAGAGAAAGAGCGTCGTCAGGAAGTTCCGCTGCTGGCGCGCTCGCAACGCGTTGATCTCCGGATCGTCCGTCGGCCCCTCGACGCCGTGGTTCCACGAGCGGTTGTCGTCGGTTCCGTCCTTGTTGCCCTCGCCGTTCGCCTCGTTGTGCTTGTCGTTGTACGAGACGAGATCGCGCAGCGTGAAGCCGTCGTGCGCGGTGATGAAGTTGATCGACGCAAACGGCGCACGGCCGTCGGACTGGTAGAGGTCGCTCGACCCGGTGAAGCGCGACGCAAACTGCCCGACGTTTGCCTGCGCGCGCCAGAAGTCGCGCATCGTGTCGCGGTACAGGCCGTTCCACTCGGCCCAGAGCACCGGGAAGTTGCCGACCTGGTAGCCGCCCGGCCCGACGTCCCACGGCTCCGCGATCAGCTTCACCTGCGAGAGCACCGGATCCTGGTGGATCGTGTCGAAGAACGCGGAGAGCCGGTCGACCTCGTAGAACTCGCGCGCGAGCGCCGACGCGAGATCGAAGCGGAACCCGTCGACGTGACAGTCGATCACGAAGTAGCGAAGCGAGTCCATGATCAGCCGCAGCACCGACGGATGCACGGGGTTGAGCGAGTTGCCCGTGCCGGTGAAGTCCATGTAGAAGCGCGGCTCGTCCGGCATCAGCCGGTAGTACGACGCGTTGTCGACGCCTTTGAACGACAGCAACGGCCCGAGGTGATTCCCCTCGGCGGTGTGGTTGTAGACGACGTCGAGGATCACCTCGATGCCGGCGCCGTGCAGCGCCTTGACCATGCCCTTGAACTCGCGCACCTGCTCGCCGTGCGTGCCGGTCGCCGCGTAGAGCGCATGCGGCGCGAGAAAGCCGATCGACGAGTAGCCCCAGTAGTTCGTGAGCCCGCGATCGTGCAGAAAGCTCTCGTCGATGATGTGGTGCACGGGGAGCAGCTCGACCGCCGTCACGCCGAGCTGCTGGAAGTACTCGAGCGCCGGCTCGGACGCGAGCCCCGCGTACGTTCCGCGCAGGTCCTCGCGAACGTCCGGGTGCAGCTTCGTGTAGCCCTTCGTGTGCACCTCGTAGATCACCATCTCGTTCCACGGATGGTTCGGCAGCCGGTCGTTCTCCCAGTTGAAGCTCGGATCGACGACGACGCACTTGGGGATCGCGTCGGCGTCGTCCTCGTCGTCGATGTGCAGGTCTGCGTCCTCGTCCATGCTCGGCACGTACGGGAGCGTGTTCGCCGCGCCCCAGTCGACCGGGCCCTCGATCGCCTTTGCGTACGGATCGATCAGGAGCTTGTGCGGGTTGAAGCGGTGACCCGTCGCCGGGTCGTAGTCGCCGTAGACGCGGTAGCCGTACCGCTGGCCCGGCCCGATCCCGGGGATGTAGCAGTGCCAGTTGAACGCCTCGCGCTCGGTCAGCGCGATCCGCGTCTCGCGATCCTCGGCGTCGAAGAGGCAGAGCTCGACCCGCTCCGCGTTCTCCGTGAAGAGCGCGAAGTTCGTGCCGCTCGCCGTCCCAGGCGGGGCCGAGCGGGAACGGATGGCCGGGCCAGACGTCCATCAGCGGCGAATCTCTACCTGCTTCGCGCGGAAGTCGGCGAGGAGATCGGTCGAGCCGCGCCGCAAGTGCAGCCGCTTCGCCTCTTCGTCGGCCTCGACGACCTCGAGCTCGCGCGGCAGGCTCCGGCGCAGCTCGAGGAGCTCGCGGTAGAGCGGATCGGGCTCGCGAGCGGCGAGCTTCGAGCGCAGGAACGTCTCGACATCCTGCGGGTCCGGGACGTCCTCGCCGGAGAAGGCTGCGAACGCCTCGAACTCCTTCCTGCGGCCCGCGCGCGTCGCCTCGGCGATCGCCGGATCGATGTGGTCGGTGAAGAACTGGAACGGCCGCTCCTCGAGGTACTCCTCGCCCATGAAGAGGAGCGGCGTGCACGGCGAGAAGAGCGTCACCGCGGCGGCGACCCTGAGCGCGTCGGGCGGCAACCGGTCGCCGAGCGCGCGGTTGCCGACCTGGTCGTGGTTCTGCGCGCAGATCGACGAGCCGGCGCGGATCGTGACCCTGCCCTTGCAGGTCGTGCGCGAGCGCGCGCACGGAGCCGTAGCCGGCGTAGTAGCCGTCCTGCTCGCCGGTGAGCAGCGACGTGCAGCTCGTGATGGGAGCGGTCGACCCACTGCGCGTCGTGTCCCCATTCGTCGATCGGCCGTCCAGTTGTCGACCTCCATCTCGGAGATGACGAGCGCGCGCGGCTCGAGTGCGTGCACGCGTTCGGCGAGCTCCGCGCAGATGTGATGCGGCGTGTCGTCGAAGATCGCGTGCACGGCGTCGAGCCGCAGACCGTCGACGTGATAGTCGCGCACCCACTGCTCGGCGTTCTGGATCGCCCATTCGCGCACGCCGCGCTGCTCGTAGTCGATCGCGTCGCCCCAGAAGGTGTGGTGCTTCGACGAGAAGTACGGCGCGAATGCGGTCAACGCTTCGTTTCCGGGGCCGACGTGGTTGTAGACGACGTCGAGGATCACGCCGAGACCCTCGGCGTGGGCGGCGTCGACGAGCCGCGCGAGCCCCGCCGGGCCGCCGTACGCCGGATGCGGTGCGTAGATGTAGAGCCCGTCGTAGCCCCAGCCGCGCTCTCCCGGGAACGTCGCGACCGGCATCAGCTCGATCGCGGTGACACCGAGCTCGCGCAGCCCACGCAGGCGCGGAACGACGCCGTCGAACGTTCCCTCCTCCGTGAACGTGCCGACGTGGAGCTCGTAGATGACGAGGTCGTCGAGCGTCACGCCCCGCCAGGCTGAGTCCGTCCACGCGAACGCGCGCGGGTCGACCACGGCGGACGGCCCGCGCACGCCGTACGGCTGGTGGCGCGAGCACGGATCCGGATACGTCTCTTTGCCGTCGACCGCGAGCAGGTACTCGCCGCCGTCGAGCCGACCGTGGTGGATCCCGTCGTCTCCGCGTTCGAGCGCGTGAGCGCCGCCGGACGCGTGCACCTCGAGCGACGTGACATTGGGCGCCCAGACCGTCAGCTCGACGGTGCCGTCGTCGTGCGGGATTGCGCCGAGGATCGCTCGCTACCTACCTGCTGCGTAACCCTGCATCGAGCGCGGGTTCGCTCCCGCCTTCAGCTGGCCGTCGGGCTCGCGTCCGACCGCGCTGACGCGGCCGAGCGACCAGGGTCCCGAGACCTCGACGTCGTGACCGCGCTCGCGCAGTCCGTCGATCGTCTCTGCGCCGGCGCGATCCTCGACCGCAACGTGTCGCACGCGCGTCTCGCGCGGATAGAACGAGCTCGGGAACGCCTCGGTGTGGTGACCCGGCGCATCGATCGCCTCCTGCAGGTTCAGGCCGAAGTGCACGTGCGCGAGGAACGTGTTGAGCGTCCACTGATCCTGCTGGTCGCCGCCCGGCGTGCCGAGCGCGAGATACGGCTCGCCGTCGCGCGCGACGAGCGTCGGCGACAGCGTCGTGCGCGGGCGCTTGCCGGGCTCGAGCGAGTTCGGCAGCCCCTCCTCGAGCCAGAACATCTGCGCGCGCGTGCCGAGACAGAAGCCGAGCTCGGGAATCACCGGTGCGCCCCACAGCCAGCCGCCGCTCGGCGTCGCCGCGACCATGTTGCCGAAGCGATCGACGACGTCGAGATGCACGGTGTCGCCTCGCGTCGGCTCGCCGACGCCGGGCGCGACGGGTGCGCCGTGCACCGGTGCCGGCAGGCGAGGATCGGGGCCGCCGGGACGCAGCTCGGCGGACGCCTCGTCGCCGACGAGCGCACGCCGCTCGTCCGCGTACTCCCGCGACAGCAGCAGATCGATCGGCACATCGACGAAGTCGGGATCGCCGTACCACGCCTCGCGGTCCGCGAAGGCGAGCTTCGCGCACTCGGTCACCGTGTGCACGTACTCCGCGCTCGCGTGACCCATCCCGGCGAGGTCGAAGCCCTCGAGCAGGCGCAGCTGCTGCAGGAACACGGGAGCCTGGCTCCACGGCCCGGCCTTGAGCACGCTGAGCCCGTGGTAGTCGACCGCGAGCGGCTGCTCGTACGACGGCCGCCAGTCGCGCAGGTCCTCCTCCGCGAGCAGGCCTGCGTGACGCTCGCCGGAGCTGTCCATCCACTCCTCGCGCCTGGAAGCGCACGAACGCCTCCGCGACGAAGCCGCGGTACCAGCAGTCGAGCGCGGCGTCGATGTCGCCCTTCGACTCGTCGAGGATCCGCCGGTACGTCGCCGCGAGCTGTGGGTTGCGGTGCAGCGTCCCCGGCTCGGGTACGGGCAGGTACACGGCTGCCGATGTCGTCCACTCGTCGCGGAAGAGCGACTCGACGTTGCGAATGGCGCCCGCGATCTGCGGCAGCATCGGATAGCCGTCCTCCGCGTAGCCGATGGCGAAACGCAGCACG
Organism: uncultured Actinomycetes bacterium; assembly: GCA_963707525.1. GTDB lineage: Bacteria > Actinomycetota > Thermoleophilia > Gaiellales > Gaiellaceae > Palsa-739. The sequence continues at coordinate 288,363 of CAVPQJ010000004.1, forward strand.
TCGGCGAGCGGCAGCGTCCCGTAGTCGCGCAACATCGTGAGCCAGCCGCCGAACGAGCCGGGCACGACCGCGGACGAGCGGTCCCGTCCCGGGCACGAGCTCGAGCCCGAGGTCGTCGCGGTAGCGCGCGATCGTCGCCGCCCGCGGCGCAGGCCCCTGCGCGCACAGGACGACGGGCTCGTCGCCGGCGCGCCAGAGCAGCGCGGGCAGGTCGCCGCCCGGACCGTTCAGGTGCGGCTCGACGACCTGCAGCGTGAAGCCCGCGGCGACCGCTGCGTCGAATGCGTTGCCGCCCTGCTCGAGCACCGCCATCCCTGCGGCCGACGCAAGCCAGTGCGTCGACGCGACCATGCCGAACGTGCCCCTGAGCTCAGGTCGCGTCGTGAACACAGGCGGGGAACCGTACTTACTCAGGAACGAACCACACGGCAGCGAGCGGCGGCAAGCGTCACGAACGCGGAGAACGGCTGGTCGTGCCAGGGCACCGCCTCGGCCTCGACGCCGCCGAGGTTGCCGACGCCCGAGCCGCCGTAGTAGTCGGAGTCGGTGTTGACGAGCTCCTTCCACCGGCAGCACAAGCGGCATGCCGACGCGGTAGTCGTATCGCGGTACGGGCGAGAGGTTCAGCACGCAGACGACGGGCCGCTCGCCTTTCGCGTCGAGCCGGGCGAACGCGACCACGTTGTTCGCCGAGTCGTTCGCCTCGAGCCAGCGGAAGCCGCTCGGGTCGAAGTCGACCTCGTAGAGCGCCGGATGCGCGCGGTAGGCGTTGTTCAGGTCGCGGACGAGCGACTGCACGCCCTGATGCTCCGGGTACTCGAGCAGGTTCCAGTGCAGCGAGCCGTCGTAGTTCCACTCCTCCCACTCGGCGAGCTCGCCGCCCATGAAGAGCAGCTTCTTGCCGGGATGCGCCCACATGTACGCATAGAGCGAGCGCAGGTTCGCGAACTTCTGCCAGCGGTCGCCCGGCATCTTGTCGAGCAGCGAGCGCTTGCCGTGCACGACCTCGTCGTGCGAGAGCGGCAGGATGAAGTTCTCGCTGAACGCGTACATGAGCGAGAACGTCAGCGTGTGATGGTGGAAGCGGCGGTAGACGGGATCCTTCTGGAAGTACGTGAGCGTGTCGTGCATCCAGCCCATGTTCCACTTGAAGCCGAAGCCGAGACCGCCGAGATACGTCGGTTGCGACACGCCGGGCCACGCCGTCGACTCCTCCGCCGCGGTCGTCACACCGGGCTCCCGGCTGTAGACGATCTCGTTCATGCGCTTGAGGAACTCGACGGCCTCGAGATTCTCGCGGCCGCCATACTCGTTCGGCAGCCACTCGCCGTCCTTGCGCGAATAGTCGAGGTAGAGCATCGAGGCGACGGCGTCGACGCGCAGTCCGTCGACGTGGTGCTCCTTGCAGCCAGTAGAGCCCGTTCGCGAGCAGGAAGTTCTTCACCTCGTCGCGCGACAGGTTGAAGATCAGCGTGCCCCAGTCCGGATGCGCGCCGCGACGCGGGTCGGCGTGCTCGTACAGGTGCGTGCCGTCGAAGAGCGCGAGCGCCCAGTCGTCGCGCGGGAAGTGCGCGGGCACCCAGTCGAGCAGGACGCCGATTCCGTTGTGATGCATGCGATCGACGAAGGTGCGGAAGTCGTCCGGCGAGCCGAAGCGCGATGTCGGCGCGTAGTACCCGGTCACCTGGTAGCCCCAGGAGCCGGCGAACGGGTGCTCCATGATCGGCATCAGCTCGACGTGCGTGAAGCCGAGGTCGGAGACGTAGGCCGACAGCTCGTCCGCGAGCTCGAGGTAGTTGAGCGAGCGGTTGTCCTCGAGCGGATTGCGCCGCCACGAGCCGAGATGCACCTCGTAGATGGACATCGGCTCGCGCAACGCATCGCTCTTTGCACGGCGCTCGAGCCACTTCTCGTCCGACCACTCGTGCTTCGACCGGTGCACGATCGACGCGTTCGCCGGCGGGACTTCCGCTGCGAACGCCAGCGGATCGGCCTTGATGCGCAGCCGGCCGTCTTGCGTGCGAATCTCGAACTTGTAGGTCGCGCCCTCCTCGATGCCGGGGACGAAGAGCTCCCAGATGCCGGACGAGCCGAGCGAACGCATCGGGTTCAGGCGCCCGTCCCAGGAGTTGAAGTCGCCGACGACCGAGACCGAGCGCGCGTTCGGCGCCCACACGGCGAACGCCGTGCCGGCGACGCCGTCGATCTCGAGGACGTGCGCGCCGAGCTTCTCGTACAGCTGCTCGAGCTTTCCCTCCTGCAGCAGGTGCAGGTCGAGGTCGCCGACCGTCGGCAGGAATGCGTACGGGTCGCGCACGGTGTAGGTGCCGTCCGCGTACTCGACCTCGAGCTCGTACTCGAGCGGAAGCTTCGCCTTCGGGAGCAGCGCCTCCCACAGGCCTTCAGGGTCCTTCAGCGTCGCGTCGACACCCGCGGGCTGAACACGCACAGCCCGCGCGTCGGGCCGGTACGCGCGCACGACGACGCCACCGTCGTCGGCCTCGTGCGCACCGAGGATCCGGTGCGGATCCGCTCCCAGCTCGATCATGATGTCGCGGCCGCGTGCTCGATGAGCCGCTGGATCCCCGCAACCGGGATCCGAACCCAGTCGGGGCGGTTGTCGAGCTCGTAGCGGAGCTCGTACACCGCCTTCTCGAGCTCGAAGACGGTCAGCAGGCGCTCGATCGCCGAGCGAGCCCGACGGCAGGAGCGTCGGGTCGGCGGTCTCGAGATAGCCGTCGAGGAACTGCACGCGGGCCTCTTCTTCCCAGCCCTCGGGCGCAGGCGTGTCGTGCAGCAGCTCCGCGGCGATCGCGGCGTACGCGAACGAGCGGAGCATGCCGGCGACGTCGCGGAGCGGCGAACGCTTGCGGCGGCGTTCGGTCACCGGTCGCGCGGGCTCGCCCTCGAAGTCGAGGATCACCCAGTCGTTCTCCCGACCAGAGTGTTTGGCCGAGGTGGTAGTCGCCGTGGGTGCGGATGATCTTCCCGGTCGCGCCCGCGTACGTGAGCGTGCGGAGCTGCTCGCGCACTTCTTCGCCGCGCCCGATGATCGGCGCGAGCTGCTCGTCGTCCTCCGGCAGCGACAGGAACACGCTCTCGATCTCCTCGTCGACCGTTGCGGTCAAGAGGCCGAGCGACTCGACGCTCGGCGTCTCCGGCGCAGAACGCCGGATCGTTCGAATCGGAGCCGAGCACCGTGTGCATCTCGCCGGTCACCTCGCCGAGCCGGCGGAGCCGCGCGAGGAACCGCTCGGGCGCGCTGCCGATCTCCTCGAGCGCGAGCTCCCAGCCGTCCTCTCCGTTGCGCACGAACTCCTGCAGGATCCCGAGCGTCGCGCTCAACGGACCGCCCGAGTAGGCGTACCAGCCGCCGAGCGCGGCGATGTTCGCGAAGCCGTGCTCGGTGAGGAAGCGCAGCATCTCGAGCTCGGGGTTGATGCCGGGCTCGAGGCGGCGGAACACCTTGAGGATCAGCTCGTCGTCGAAGACGAGTGACGTGTTCGACTGCTCGCCGCCGACGGGCCGCGCGTCGAGCAGCTCGCGGCCCAGGCCGGCGAACCCTTCGACCGGCCGGAACTCGACGGTGCCCTCCGCGCCTTGCAGCGTCAGCCCCGCCCGCATCGCGTGCACGAGCTCGCGCGCGGCGGCGGGATGCTCGAGGCCGTCGATCTCGGTGTCGCCGTGCAGCAGCTGGTAGATGTCGTGCGCACCGGTTTCGTAGCGCATCTCGACGAGCTCGAGCGTGAATTGCGGATCCGTCGTGCGCAGCTCCACGGAGTCGAGCACCTCGGAATGCGTGACCGACCGCGACTTCGCGCCGTACCACCGCTGCTTCGTCACGTACTCGATGACCGCCTGCTCGTTGAACGTCATGCCGGCGGCTCGGCAGCTTTCAGCTGGAACCAGAAGAACCCGCGCGGTGCGAGCGTCAACAGGTACGGCAGCTCCCCGATCGCAGGGAAGCGGGTGCGTCCGAGCATCTCCTCGGGGACCATACCGGCGTACTTCGAGAGGTCGAGCTCGACCGCCTGGGCCGAGCGCGCGAGATTGTGGACGCAGAGCACAATGTCCTCTTCCCAGCGCCGGATGTGCGCGAAGATCTTCGTGTTGTCGGGGCGCAGCGGCTCGTACGTCCCGAGGCCGAACACCGGATGCTCCTTGCGCAGCGCGATGAAACGGTGCAGCCAGCGCAGCAGCGACGTCGGCGTCCGGAGCTGCGCCTCGACGTTCACGGCCTGGTAGCCGTACACCGGATCCATCAGCGGCTGCAGGTAGAGCTGAGCCCAATCCGCCCGCGAAAAGCCGGCATTGCGGTCGCCGGTCCACTGCATCGGGGTACGAACGCCGTCGCGGTCGCCGAGATAGACGTTGTCGCCCATCCCGATCTCGTCCCCGTAATAGAGCACGGGTGAACCTGGCAGGGAGAAGAGGATTGCGTGCATCAGCTCGATCTCGTCCCGGCCGTTGTCCAGGAGCGGCGCGAGCCGCCGCCGGATGCCGAGGTTGATCTTCATCCGCGGGTCCTTCGCGTACTCCCCGTACATGTAGTCGCGCTCGTCGTCCGTGACCATTTCGAGCGTCAGCTCGTCGTGGTTGCGCAGGAAGAGCCCCCACTGTGCGTTGTCCGGGAATCGCCGGCGTGCGTTCGAGGATCTCGTAGATCGGCGTCGCGTCCTCGCGCCGGACCGACATGAACATGCGCGGCATCACCGGGAAGTGGAACGCCATGTGGCACTCGTCGCCGTCGCCGAAGTACTGCGACGACGTCCTCCGGCCACTGGTTCGCCTCGGCGAGCAGCACGCGGTCCGGATAGCGCGCGTCGACCTCGGCGCGCACACGCTTGAGGTACTCGTGCGTCTCCGGCAGGTTCTCGCCGGTCGTGCCCTCGCGCTCGTAGAGATACGGAACCGCGTCGAGCCGGAAGCCGTCGATGCCGAGATCGAGCCAGAAGCGCAGGACGTTCAGCATCGCCTCCTGCACGTCCGGGTTGTCGTAGTTCAGGTCGGGCTGGTGGCTGAAGAAGCGGTGCCAGTAGTACTGACCGCGCACCGGGTCGAACGTCCAGTTCGACGTCTCCGTGTCGATGAAGATGATGCGGGCGTCGGGGTAGGGCTCGTCGGTGTCCGACCACACGTACCAGTCGCCCTTCGGCCCTTTCGGGTCGGTGCGCGACTCCTGGAACCACGCGTGATCTGCGGACGTGTGATTCATGACGAGATCGGCGATCACGCGCATCCCGCGCTGGTGCGCCTGGTCGACGAACTCGCGGAAGTCGTCGACCGTCCCGTAGTCGGGGTGAATCGCGAAGAAGTCCGCGATGTCGTAGCCGCCGTCCTTGAGCGGCGAGACGTACATCGGCAGGAGCCAGATGCAGTCGACGCCGAGCCACTGCAGGAAGTCGAGCTTGTCGATCAGCCCGCGGAAGTCGCCCGAGCCGTCGTCGTTGCCGTCGAAGAAGCCGCGGATGTGAATCTCGTAGAAC
>CAVPQJ010000005.1:0-293621 GCA_963707525.1 uncultured Actinomycetes bacterium
GCGACTACGCGCAGAACCGCTGGTCAGCCGCGCGGTACGGGCTCGACGCGCAGCTCATCCATCCCGACGGCGACCGCCTCGTCGCCGCTCGAGAGCTCGCCGCTGAGCTGCTCGGCGCAGACCCGCCCGAGCCGGAAGCGGGCGAGCAGCTCCGCGTCGGCGCCGATGGCGCTGCGGCGTATCTCGTACGCCGAACGCTAGTGTGACGAGGTGGCAACGCAGACCGAAACGCTGCAGGTGACGGGCATCCGCTGCGAGCGCTGCGTCGCGCGTCTCGCGGCGGCGCTCACCGGTCACTCGGGCCTCGAGGCAGCGAACGCGAACCTCATGGGCCAGGTCACGCTCTCCTGGGACGACGAGCAGACGAGCAAGGAAGCGCTTCTCTCCGCACTCGGAAAAGCCGGCTTCCGGGAATCCTGAGCACCTCTCCGACGTTCAGGCTAGTGTGGCTTCCATGGCTGAGATACAGCCTGATGCGACGCGCATAGCCGCGGACGCCCGCGACCGCATCCGGTTCGAGGAAGAGGCGCTTGCCCTCTCCGACCAGGTGTTCCGGGTCGCGCGGCATCTCGCAGGATCGCGCGAGGAGGCCGAGGATCTCGTCCAGGAGACGTACGTGCGCGCGTTCAGGAGCTGGCGCTCGTACCAGCCTGGGACGAACCTACGCGCCTGGCTCCTCCGCATCCTCACAAACCTGAACATCGACCGCGGCCGTCGCACACAGCGCACACCGCCGATGCAGGGGCTCGAGGCGAATGACTACTTCCTGTACGACCGGCTCTCCGAGTCCGACGGCGGTGCGAGCGACGAGGACAAGGTCGTCGAACGCCTCTCGCAGGACGACATCGTCTCGGCTCTTTCCGCAGTACCGCATGACTTTCGTGACGTGATCGTGCTCGTCGACATCGGTGACTTCAGCTACCAGGACGCGGCGCAGATCCTCGACATCCCGATCGGGACGGTGATGTCGCGGCTACACCGAGGACGCCGCATCCTGAAGCGTGAGTTGGCCGAATCTGTGTTGGAGGAGGGTTCATGAAGGGTCACCAAGACGACCCGTGCGCGCACTGCGAAGAGATGATGCAGCCGTACCTCGACCACACGCTCAGCGAGTCTGAGATGCGCGAGGCGGAGATGCATCTCGACGAGTGCGAATGGTGTCGCAAGCGCTACCGCTTCGAAGAAAGCCTGCGCGTGTACGTGCGCACGGCCGTGAGCGAGCCGATGCCGGCCGCGCTCAAGCAGAAGCTCGCAGCGCTGCGAATACCGCTGAACTAGTAGAGCAACTGCTTCGCGTTGCGCGGCATCGGCCGTTCGCCGCGGGCGAGCTGGCCTTCGACCTGCGCGAGCACTTGGCCCTTGCGTTCCTTCGAGACCTCCCAACGCAGGCGAAGCTCGTATGGAGCCCAGCTGACCGCCTCGATGAAGAGCGTGTCCGAGTTGCGCGCACGGGCGGCCGCGACCGGCAGGTCGTAGAAGAAGCGGATGACCATGCGAGGGACGAGCGTGACGAGGAAGACGACGCTGTCAATCACCGCGCCCTGCCAGCTTGGTGCATCACCGACTGTCGTCTCCTGGACACGCTTCCGGCGTCGCAGCTGCAGCGCGTACGCGTAGATCTCCCACTCGCGCCCGTCCGGGGCCATCGTGCGCGCCGCCGGTCTAAGGCTGCTCATCGACGTCTCCGGGAGGCGTGAGGTCGTCGCACTCGACGAGGCGCGCGTCGAGCGAGCGTGCGCCATCGTCGGGAACGAGCGGCCACGCGGCGCGTGCGAGCAACACGGGATGGAGACGAACGCCGCCGTACGTGCACGCGTACACCTCGCCGCCGTCGTACTGCCACGCGGCGACGACGCGGTCGATCGCACGCGAATCGAGCGCAGGCCCGTCGGCGAGCACGACAACTGCTGCTTCGGCGTCGTCGGGCAACGCGGCGAGCCCGCAGCGCAGGGACGCGCCGGGCCCGCGCTCCCAGTCGACGCACGCGACGACGCGCGCGTCCGTCTCGAGAGCGTGCGCGCCGGTTACGACGAGGATGTCGTCGACAACGCTCACGCGCACAGCGGCTAATACGCGCGGCAACAACTCCCGTTGCTTCGGCGGCGAGGTGCCGTAGCGTGAAGACGCACCGGCTGCGAGGACCACAGCATGGACTGTCACGTTCTGCATCAAGCTAGCGACTAGGGTCGGAGCTAACGCGCAGCGTTAGCGGAGGCCGGACCCGCGCGCGGGGATGGGCGGAGCCCACCGCCGCGCGCGCAGAACAAGACCTCCGGCAGCGCTCATAAGAGGAGGCGGGCTTTGCCCGACTCCGCTCCCGCGAAGCGGGAACCTGAACCCGAGCTAACTGCGCAGCATTTCGCTCGGAGTGCTAGCTGCAACCGGCCAACGCGGCCCATCTGGCCTCGACGTTGGCGACGTACCGCATGCTGATCGGGCCGAGGATTTGGTGGTCGGAGTCGATCCTTGTGGGGCCCGCGTTATACGCGGCGAGCGCGAGATCCGTTCGGTTGTACCGGTCGAGAAGGAGCCGCAGGTAGCGCGCCCCGGCGAGCACGTTCGCCGCCGGATCGTTCACGTCGAGCTTGAGCGACGCGCCGGTCGCGGGCAGCACTTGCAGCAGACCGCGCGCGTCCTTCGCCGACACGGCGTTCGGAGCGAAGCGCGACTCGACCTGCGCGACCGCGACGAGCATCGAGAGCTGGAAGCCCGTGTCGTTCGCAGCGGTCGAGAACGCCGGGCGGAACTGCGACGGGATCGGGCACCGGTTCGAGGAGAGCCGGCCGGTGGTCGGCAGCGCCGGCAGATGTGGCACGAGCAATGTCGAGCCGCGGTCGCTGCGTGCGCCGGCAGCTACTGCGACCGAGCAGGCCGCCGCGGCCACACCGAGCAGGATGAAGAGCCTCGTCCGCATCGTGGGTCGCGGACCTTATCGCAGGGAGCTAAAGCTGCGCGACGGCGCGCCCGACCAGCGCCCGGGCGACGTCCGCTTTCCACGCCGTCCGCGGGAGTGGGGTCGCCGACTCGAGATCCCCGGGCCCGGCCAGGAGCCAGGGAATCGGGGCGACGCCGGCGAGCGCGATCCGCGTCCCGCCGCCGAGCCGGGCGGCTGCCACGCCGACCTGGGGGAAGGCCCAGCGCTTCCTGTCCATCGCTTTCAGGTACACGCTCGCCTCGACCGGAGGGAGCTCGAGCTCGAGGATGAGCTCGCCCGGCTCGAGCGTCGTCTCGCGGCGATCGGCCTCGTCCGGGAGCCGGTACAGCTCGGCGAGGCCGAGCTCGCGGCGATTCGTGTGCACCCGCGCGTCGAGCGCAAGCAGCGCGGCCGCCACGTCGGAGGGATGCGCGGAGGCGCAGAAGTCGTTCGCGAAGATTGCGTGCTCGCGGTGCTCACCCTCCGCGGCGTGGCAGCGGTCGCCGCCGTGCAGTCGACAGGGGACCTTGAGCCGCCAGTACCAACAGCGCGTCGACTGGAGGAGGTTGCCGCCGATCGAGCCCATGTTCCGGAGTTGCGGCGACGCGGCCAAGCGGCACGCCTCGCGCAAGGCGACCGGTACGGCGTCGCTCGACTCGAGCGCCGCGAGCGTCGTTCCGGCACCGATGCGATTGCCATGGATACCCGTGGGGACGATGCCGCGCACGTCGACGAGCGTGTCCGCGTGCAGGATCCCGTCGCGCAGCAGCGGCACCACCTCGGTGCCGCCGTGGACGAAGAGCCCACCGTCGAGCTCTGCGAGGCTAGACGGCCGCAGGAGGTTCATCGTGCAAAGATCCTTTCCCGCTCCTTCTTCGCAGCTTCGCGCAGCGCGCGCAGCATCTCCTCGCGCGACACGGGCAGCTCGTGCACGTCGGCGCCGGTTGCGTCGCGGATCGCGTTCGCGATCGCCGCGGCGATCGGCACGATCGGCGGCTCGCCGAGGCCCTTCGAGCCGAGGTTCGTCAGGTGCTCGTCCGGCTTGTCGATGAACTCGCACACGATCTCGGGAACGTCGGCGATCGTCGGCATCCGATACGCGTCCAGCGACGTCGTCAGGACGCGCCCGGTCTCCGCGTCGAGCAACCGCATCTCGGAGAGCGTGTGCCCGATGCCCTGGATGATTCCGCCCTCGACCTGGCTCTCGGCTCCGAGCGGGTTGATGATGCGGCCGACGTCGTGGATCGCGGCGACGCGCTCGACGCGGACCTCGCCGGTCTCGACGTCCACCGCCGCCTCGACGACGTGCACGCCGAAGGTGAGCACGCTCATACCCGTCGGGTTCGGGCCGCGTGCGCCCTTGCCGAGGATCTGCGCGCTGCCGAGCATGTGGAGGAACTCCTCGAGCGCGACGGAGAGATTCCCGTCGTGCGAGATGATGCGTCCGTCGCGGATGTCGAGGACGCGCTCCTCGAGGTCGTAGCGCTGCGCGGCAATCTCGAGGATTTGTCGCTTCGCGTCGGCGGCCGCGGCTCGCACGGCCGGGCCGATCGACGGTGTCGTCGACGAGCCGGCTGACAACGTCGCGTACGGACCGCGCGACGTGTCGCCGATCGCGACGTCCACGCGATCGAGTGCGACGCCGAGCTCCTCGGCTGCGATCTGCGCCATTGCCGTCCGCGTCCCCGTCCCGATGTCCTGCATCGCCGTGACGACGGCGATGCGTCCATCGGAGCCGACACGCGTCCACGCGTACGACGGCGGTCCTCCGCCGCCGTACCAGATCTGGCTCGCCATTCCGACGCCGCGCTTCCACGTCGCGTCGGAGCGCGCCCGTACGTCGTGCCCGCGATCCCAGTGCTTCTGCGCGAGCGCGTAACACTCGGCGAGATTCTTCGACGAGTACGGCGTGCCGTCGTTCGACGTCGCGTAGTTCTTGCGGCGCAGCTCCAGCGGATCGATGTCGAGCTTGCCCGCGAGCTCGTCGATGATGCACTCGAGCCCGAAGGTGCCCTCGACGAAACCGGGCGCGCGGAACGCCTTCATCGGCGGCGTGTTGATCTTGGCCGTGTGCCGCGTCGTACGAACGTTGTCGCACGCGTAGAGCATCTTCATCGGGCCTTCCGTCGACGCCGACCAGCCGCCCCAGCCGAGTGCGTTCACGTAGTCGCCGCCGAGTGCCGTAATGGTGCCGTCGCTCCGTGCGGCAACGGTGAGCCGCTGGATCGTTGCATTGCGATTGCCGGCGGCAACGTTCTCCTCGCGCCGCGTGAGCGCGCACCGCACCGGCCGTCCCGTCTTCTTCGCCAGCACGGCGGCGGCGAACGTGAACTCGCCGGCCGAGTTCTTCGAGCCAAAGCCTCCGCCCATGTACTCGCACACGACGCGCACGTCGTCGGCGGGAATGCCGAGCTCCCGTGCGACCTCGCTGCGCACGCCCCACACGTATTGCGTCGACGTGTAGACGTCGAGCCGGTCCCCGATCCACTCGCACACGGACTGGTGCGTCTCCATCGAGTTGTGGAGGACGACCTGCGTTCGGTAGGTGCCCTCGACGACCACGTCGGCCTCGGCGACGGCGCGGTCGAAATCTCCGCGCTCGTAGTGCTCCGCGTCACCGTGCACGAGGCCCCGCTCGACCGCTTCCTCCGGATCGAGGACGGCCTCGAGCAGCTCCCACTCGACCGCGACCACCTCGAGTGCCGCATGCGCCTGGCCGAACGTCTCGGCGGCGATCGCGGCCACCGGCGCGCCCGCATAGCCCGCTTCTGTCTCGAGCCCTGGCGCCTCGCCCGGCCCGACCGCCGCCCGCACGCCCGGGAACGCGAGCGCCGCGCTGAAGTCGATGCTTTTCACGCGCGCGTGCGCGTGAGGAGAGCGGAGGATCGCCGCCTGGAGCATCCCGGGCAGTCGGATGTCGGCAGTGAAGCGCGCCTCGCCCCGCACCCGCTCGAGCGCCGTCTTGCGGATGGCCGGACGGCCGACGACGTCGCCGGGCCCCTCCGGCCATTGCTGCAGCGGGTCCTCCTCGACGACGAGCCAGACCTCCTCGAAGTTTCCCTCGACTTCCTTCTCGGTCCGGATCAGTCGCGCCAATGCAGAATCGCCTCCTCGATCTTGGGGTACGTGCCGCAGCGGCAGATGTTCCCGGCCATCGCGTGGCGTATCTCATCCGAGCTCGGCTCGGGGTTCCCGGCGACGAGCGCGGCCGCGGATACGACCTGGCCCGGCGTGCAGAAGCCGCACTGCACCGCGTCGGCACGGACGAATGCGTCGACGAGCTGATGCTCGCGCAGCCCCTCGATCGTCGTCACGTCGCCGTCGACGGTGTGCGCGAGCGTGATGCACGAAAGCACCGGCGTGCCGTCGACCATGACGGTGCACGCGCCGCAGTGGCCTTCGTTGCATGCGATCTTCGTTCCGGTCAATCCGAGCCGCTCGCGCAGGACGTTTGCGAGGCTCGTTCCGATCGGCGCGTCGAGTGCGTGCTCGTCGCCGTTCACGACCAGGCGCAGCTCAGGCATTCGGGGTCACCGCCAGGACGTCGGCGAGATGGATGAGACGGGACGTCGTGCGCGCGACGGCGCGCACCTCCGCCTCGTCCTCGGCGTCGGGCAGCGTGCGCCAGAGCTCCTGTGCAACGAGCAGCAGCTCCCGGATCTGCTCGAGGTCGCGGCCGGTGCCGTTGCGATCGTTCGTCGCGTTGAGCGCGAGGCCGAGTGCACCGAACGTGTCCTGCTGGCGGATGAAGATGAGCGGGAGCGCCATCGAGAGATACTGGTGGATCCGCGCGAGCGGCATCGGCTGCGCGAAGACGTCCGTGCCCTGCGGCTGCGACGGCTCGAGCGGTGGCTCACCGTCGGCGATGCGGTTCGCATTGCCGGAGAGCATGTCCGCGACCTGGGGTTCGGTCAGTCCGGCGGTACGCGCGGTGCGCAACGAGAGCAGGAGTGAGTTCGGCTGGCCGCCGTACGGATAGTCGGAGGCGTAGACGACTTGCTCCGGCGGCACGAGGTGGAAGAACTCGAGCAGGTCGATCGCGCTCCACACCGAGGTGTCGAAGAAAACCCCCGCCTTGCCCGCGAAGTGCGAGGCGAGCCCGGAGAGGTCGGCGATCCCCGCGTGCGCGATGATCAGCTGGGCGTCCGGGTACGCGTCGACGAGGCGATGCAGGCTGTCCGCGATCGGCGGTAGGCCGCGGCCCCCGTGGATGAGGATGGGCACGCGCCGCTCCGCGGCGATCGCGAACACGGGCGCGAGCCGGTCGTCGTCGAGCAGGAACTTCTGCGCACGCGGGTGCAGCTTGATGCCGCGCGCGCCGAGGTCGAGGCACCGCTCCGCCTCCCCGATCGGATCCTCGGCGAGGTCGAGGCGGACGAAGGGGATCATCCGGCCCTGCGATCGCTCGGCGAACGCGAGCGTCCGGTCGTTGCCGGCGCGGAATCCGGGGTGCCGGTCGGGCTCGTCCAGGCAGAAGAAGAAGCACCGCGAGATCCCGTACCGGTCGAGCGTCTCCTCGAGCTGCTCGAATCGGCCGACGCTGCCGTCGATGTCGGTGCCGAGGTGTGTGTGCGCGTCGAAGACGTCCACGCCGGCAGGCATTTCGGCCCGCAGCTCGACCTCGAATGCGGCGAAGAGCTCGCGGGCGCGCTCCAGCGGCTCCATCCTCCGACTGTATCGGGCCTGCACATGTCTAGGATCCGCCCATGACTGACGTCCTGATCCATGCCGATACGACCCGCTCGCCCGCGATGCGGCACGAGATCCCGCTCGCCGTCCCGGATCCGTTCCTGTACGTCGAGCACGACGGGCGCCGCCTCGTCGTCATCACCTCGTTCGAGCGGGAGCGGCTGAAGGCCGTCGCGCCGGACATCGAGGCACTGCCCCCCGAGCAGTTCGGGGTCGACGAGCTCCTGCGCGGAGGCACACCTCCTGTCCAGGCGATGCTCGAGGTCTACACGCGCGCGCTCAAGGAGATCGGCGTCTCGAGCGCCGTCGTGCCTGCGCAGTTCCCGCTCGAGCTCGCCGACCATCTCCGCGCCAACGGCGTCGAGATCAGCGTCGCGCGCGACCTGTTCGAGGATCGCCGCCGGAGCAAGAACGCGAGCGAGATCGCCGGCCTCCGACGCGCGCAGCGCGCATGCGAAGAGGCGCTCGACGTCGCGCGAGCAATGCTCCGTGACTCTTCTGGCGTGGGCGTCCTCCAGCACGAAGGCGAGCCGCTCACCTGCGAGCTGATCAAGGCGGAGATGCAGCAGGTCTTCGTGTCGTGTGGTGCGATCGCCGACGAGTTCATCGTCGCGCACGGAGCGCAGGGTGCCGTCGGTCACGACATGGGCTCCGGCCCGATCTCGGCCGGCGAGTCTGTCGTTTTCGACCTGTGGCCGCGCGACGCGGAGACCGCCGTCTACACCGACATGACGCGCACGTACGTCGTCGGCGACGTCCCCGACGAGATCCGCGAGTACCACCGGCTGTGCAAGGAGGCGCTCGAGCGCACGACCGAGGCTGCGAAGCCCGGAGTGAACGGGCGCGACCTGATGCGGATCGCCTGCGACATCTTCGCCGCCGCCGGATACCCGACGCAGCTGACGAAGAAGCCGGGCGAGGTGCTCGACAGCGGCTTCTTCCACGGGCTCGGCCACGGCGTCGGCCTCGAGGTGCACGAGCGGCCGCGTCTCTCGGTCGTCGGCGACGATCTCGTCGCGGGCGACGTGATCACGCTCGAGCCCGGCCTGTACCGCGCCGGCTACGGCGGCGTGCGACTCGAGGACATTCTCCTCGTCACGGACAACGGCGCCGAGACGGTGACGAAGTATCCGTACGAGCTCGAGCCGTGACGAACATCGAGACGATGTTCCTCGAGGAGCGGCGCTATCCGCCGTCCCCCGAGTTCTCGAAGCAGGCGAACGCGCAGCCGGACATCTACGACCGGAGCTTCGAGGAGTTCTGGACGAGCGAGGGCCGCGAGCGCGTCTCCTGGTACGAGCCGTTCACCAAGCTGTACGAGTGGAAGCCGCCGTACGCGAAGTTCTTTCTCGGCGGAACGCTCAACGTCTCCTACAACTGCGTCGACCGGCACGTCGAGGCTGGGAACGGATCGAAGGTCGCGTACTACTGGGAAGGCGAGCCCGAGGGCGAGCGTCGCGCGATCACGTACGCCGATCTCCTGCGCGACGTCAGTCGCTTTGCAAACGGCCTGAAGTCGCTCGGTGTCACGAAGGGGACGCCGGTCGCGATCTACATGGGCATGGTTCCCGAGCTCGCGGTGGCGATGCTCGCGTGCGCGCGGATCGGCGCGCCGCACATGGTCGTGTTCGGCGGCTTCTCGGCCGACTCGCTGGCTGCGCGGATCAACGACATGCGCTGCGAGGTGCTCATCACCCAGGACGAGGCGTGGCGGCGCGGGTCGGCGGTGCCGCTGAAGCGGATCGCGGACGAGGCGCTGTCGTCCACGGAGACGATCCGCGACGTCGTCGTGCTCACGCGCACCGGCAGCGAGATCAACATGCGCGACCGCCGCGACCATCGGTGGGAGGAGCTCGTCGACGGCGTCGACGACGTCTGTCCGTGCGAGCCGATGGACAGCGAGGATCTCTTGTTCCTCATGTACACGAGCGGGACGACCGCCAAGCCGAAGGGGATCATCCACACGACCGGCGGCTACCTCGTCGGTTCAGCGTCGACGCACCACTACATCTTCGATCTGAAGCCGGAGACGGACGTGTACTGGTGCGCCGCCGACATCGGCTGGATCACCGGGCACAGCTACATCGTGTACGGCCCGCTCTGCAACGGCGCCACCTCGGTGATGTACGAGGGGACGCCGGACTTCCCGGACAAGGACCGTTGGTGGTCGATCGTGGAGCGGTACAGGGCGACGATTCTCTACACGGCGCCGACGGCGATCCGCTCGCACATGAAGTGGGGGCCGCAGTACGCGCAGCAGCACGATCTCTCGTCGCTGCGTCTGCTCGGCTCCGTGGGCGAGCCGATCAACCCGGAGGCGTGGTCCTGGTACCGCGAGCACATCGGCGCCGACCGCACCCCGATCGTCGACACGTGGTGGCAGACGGAGACCGGCATGGTGCTGATCACGCCGCTCCCCGGGATCACGACGCTGAAGCCGGGCTCTGCGACGAAGCCCTTCCCCGGCGTCGAGGCGGCGATCTTCGACGAGAGCGGCAACGAGGTCGGACCCGGAGGCGGCGGCTACCTCGTCCTCAAGCGGCCGTGGCCGTCGATGCTGCGCGGGATCTTCGGCGACGACGCGCGCTACCGCGAGACGTACTGGTCGAAGTACGAGAACCTCTATTTCGCCGGCGACGGCGCGCGCATCGACGAGGACGGCGACTTCTGGCTCCTCGGGCGCGTCGACGACGTCATGAACGTCTCCGGCCACCGCATCTCGACCATCGAGGTCGAGTCGGCCCTCGTCGACCACAAGGACGTCGCCGAAGCCGCGGTCTGCTCGCGCGCGGACGCGACGACCGGCGAGGCGATCGTCGCGTACGTGACGCTGAAGTCCGGCTCGGAGCCGTCGTTGGAGAAGCTCGAGGAGCTGCGCAACCATGTCGCGATGAAGATCGGGCCGATCGCGAAGCCGGCGAACATCGTGTTCACGCCGGAGCTGCCGAAGACGCGGAGCGGCAAGATCATGCGCCGTCTCCTGCGCGACGTTGCGAACAACCGGCAGCTCGGCGATACGACGACGCTCGCGGATCCGGCGGTGGTGGACGAAATCAAGAGCCGCGCAGAGGCGGAGAAGAGTGACGACGGATAGCGAGCTCGGCATCGAGCTCTTCAACAAGACGTGGGCGCTGATGGAGAGCCCGGAGCGCGACGAGGACGAGCTCCTGCACTGCGCGCACGCGTCGGCGTATCACTGGCGTCAGGCGGGAACGGTTGCGAACCATGCGCGGAGCGAGTGGCAGTGCTCGCGCGTCTATTCGGTGCTCGGCCGGCCGGAGCCGGCGCTCCACCATGCGCGGCGTTGTCTCGAGCTGTGCGAGTCGGCGCCGGACGAGATCGAGGAGTTCGACCTGCCCTTCGCGTACGAAGCGATGGCGCGGGCGAACGCGGTCGCCGGGGACGCGGACGCGGCCCGGGAGTGGCTCGCGCGCGCTCGCGCGGCGGGCGAGAAGATCGGCGACGAGGACGACCGCGTCCTTCTCGAGTCCGATCTCGCCACGATCCCCGTGTAGGAGTCCGGGAACGGCGGTAGAAGAACAGCCTCCACACGTTTCCGGCCAGGTTGAAAGCACCCTGACGGGCGGCTCCGGGCTTAGGTGCTGACTGGACCGCCGACCGAGGCCGATTGCTCCGCCGCGTCTTCCGCGACGCGCACGTGGCGCAGCGGCGAGGGCAGGAGCGGGAGGAACGCGAGCGCACATCCGGCTGCGCCGACCCACAGGGCTGCACGTATGCCGAACGCAGACGCGAGCGCGCCACCGAGGAGCCCGCCGAAGGGCATCACGCCCCAGACGGCGAACCGTCGTGATGCGTTCGCGCGTCCCAGGAGGCGGTCGGGCGTGATCGTCTGCACGAGGCTGATGCCGTTGACGTTGGCAGCGAGCGCGCAGAAGCCGAAGACGAACTGGGCGGCGACGATGAACGGAATCGCGTAGCCGTCGCGGGCGAGTGGGATGAGGATGAACACGGCGCCGCCCACGGCGGCGAGGCCGATCATCGCCGGCCCCAGCCCGAACCTGCGTGAGATTCGGGTGCCGGTGAGCGCGCCGAGCAGCGTGCCGATACTTGCGATCGAGAACATCAACCCGATGGTCGCGGAATGCAGGTGCAGCGTTCGCACTTCGAACACGAGCAGGACGGCGTTCATCACGATTCCGAAGAAGTTGCTCGCGGCTACCCACGCCATCATCGGCCCGAGAATCGGCTGCCTCGTGACGTATCGGAGCCCCTCAGCGATCTCGTCGCGCATGCGGCGCCTCGAGGCGGCCAGCGTCTCCGGCAGTTCCTCGACCCTGCGGATTGCGCCGAGCAAGAGTGCCGAGGCGGCGAAGCTGGCCGCATCGACCGCGATCGCGTACGGCGCGGAGATGACGCCGACGAGCACGCCGGCGATTCCGGGGCCGGCGACCTGGGCACCCGACGCGCTCGACTGAAGCCTCGAGTTGGCGTCGCCGAGCTCGCTTCGATCGACGAGCGACGGGAGGTACGACTGATAGGAGACGTCGAACGCCACCGTCAGCGTCCCGGTGACGAAGCCGACGACGAAGAGCTGCGTCAACGTCAAGTCGTGCATCGCGTACGCGATGGGAATCGTCGCGAGGACCGCACCGCGGCCCCAGTCCGCCGCAACGAGCAGCGGCTTCCGCCTCAGGCGGTCGACCCAGACGCCGGCCGGAAGGCTGAAGAGGATCCACGGCAGGAGATCGACGACGTTGAGGGCCGCCACCTGGAACGTCGACGCGTGCAGCACGAGGATGGCCGCCAGCGGCAACGCGAGGTTCGTGACCTGGCTCCCGAGCTGGCTGACGCTCTGCGCCGACCACAGGTAGAGGAAGTCCCGATTGCGCCACAGGGCGCTTCGCTGCACTAGATCAGCTTGTCAAACCGATCGGGGTCGTCGAACGGCCCGATCACCGCGAGCCGCAGCTTGTCGTCTGCGATGACGTCCTGCGCGACGCGCTGCACGTCCTCGACGGTGACGGCTGAGATGCCGGCGAGCACCTCGTCCGGATCGGGCGCACGCTGTTCGAGCACTTCCTTGCGCAGGCCGTACATGATCAGGCCCTGCGGATTCTCGAGCTGGAGCACGAAGCGGCCCTTCGCGAAGTTCTGCGCCTTCTCCAGCTCGTCGGCGGGGACCGGCGTTGCGGCCATCCCTTTCAGCTCGGAGATGATCGTCGTCAGGGCTTCATCGATGCGGTTGATGTCGACGCCCGCCTGCGAGTACAGCGAGCCGGCGTCGGTGTAGCTGTGGTTGACGCCGTACACGTAATACGCGAGCCCGCGGCGCTCGCGCACCTCGGTGAAGAGGCGCGACGACATTCCGCCGCCGAGCACGGTGGCGACCATCTGCAGTGCGTAGCGATCGGGATGTGCGAGCGGGTAGCTCGGGACGCCTGCGATCACGTGCGCCTGGTCGGACTGCTTCGTGAAGACCTTGACCTGCCCGTTCGCATGCGGCTGCACGGGACTTGGCGTGCCGGTCGCGACCGCGGGCATGTCGCCGAGCAGTTCGGTCAGGCGCGCGACGGCGTCGTCGCCGATGCGCCCGGCGATGCCGACGACCATGCGCTCCGGGTGGTACCAGCGGTCGAGATACGACATGAACGTCTCGCGCGTCGCCGCGCGGACGGTCTCCTTTCGGCCGATGATGTCCCAGCCGAGCGGCTGGTCGCCATACAGGAGCTCCTCGTACACGCCGCCGATGAAGTCGCGCGGCGTGTCGAAGTACATGTTCATCTCTTCGACGATGACACCCTTCTCGCGATCGATCTCGGCGCCGTCGAAGCGCGAGTTCCGCAGCATGTCGACGAGAACGTCGAGCGCGACGTCGCGATGTTCGGCGGCGCACTTGACGAAGTAGGCGGTCGTCTCCTTGCTTGTGAACGCGTTGAACTCGCCGCCGATCGAGTCGATCTCGCCGGCGATCGCGCGCGCGTTCGGGCGCCGCTCCGTCCCCTTGAAGAACATGTGCTCCGAGAAGTGCGCGATCCCGTTCGTGTCCGGGGTCTCGTATCGCGATCCGGCGGCGAGCATCACCATGCACGTCACCGACTGCGCGTACGGCAGGTTCGCGGTCAGGATGCGCAGCCCGTTGTCGAGCTGATGTCTCTCGAAGACGCTCATGCGGTAAGTCTCCTCTTCCAGCGGTCAGGGACGGGAACGCTTTCGCCGCGCGCATAGTCGTAGCCGACGAGGATGCTCTTCGCCTCGGCGACGAGGCGGCCGTCGGCGCGCAGCTCGTATTCCAGCTCGAAGCTCTTCGTGCCGACGCGGACGGGGCGGACGCCGATGTCGACGATCTCGCCCTCGCCGACCTGCGCGCGGAAGTCGATCTCCGTCCGCGCGAGAATGACGTCGCGGAGCGGCATCTCCTCGTCCTGCCCGAACCACGCGAGCCGCGCTTGCTCGAGGTAGGTCGAAAAGACCGCGTTGTTCACGTGGCCCATGCCGTCGAGATCGCGGAATCGCACCGCCTCGCGGTGCACGAACGGGAACCCCTCCACCCGATCGATGGTATAGACGCTCTATGGCCGGAGAGCAGACGAAGGCGGCGATAGCCGCGCAGCCCGAGTGGCTCGCCCAGGTCCCGACGGATCGCCGGTTTCCGGACGGTGCGCGGCTCCTCTTCACGGGCTGCGGAACCTCGTTCCACGCCGCGATGACCGGTGGGGATGCCGTGCAGGCGTTCGAGCTGGTGCTCTCGCCCGAGCGGAATGCGGACCTACTCGTTCTCGTGTCGCACGAGGGGGCGACGCCGATGACGCTCGAGGCCGCCCGCTCGTTCCCGGGGCCGAAGTGGCTCGTGACCGGCAAGGCCGACGGGCCGATCGCCGAGCTGTGCGACGAGGTGATCGTGTGCACGCCGGCGATCGAGGAGAGCTGGTGCCACACGGTGAGCTACACGTGCGCGGTCGCCGCCATTGCCGCGCTGCGCGGCGAGGACGTGTCGTGGTTGCCGGATGCGGTCGCGGAGGCGCTCGCCGCCGAGCTTCCGTCCTTCGGAGTGCAGGAGCGCTTTCTCGTCGCAGGCGCGGGCCGCAACCTGCCGACTGCGCACGAGGCGGTGCTGAAGCTGCGCGAAGGCGCGTGGGTCGCCGCTGAGGCGTACGAGACCGAGCAGCTGCTGCACGGCTACCTCGCCGCTGTCGACCAAACGGTGCGCGCGTTCGTGCTCGACGGTCCGCGGTCCTCGAACGCCGTCGATGCGCTCCGCGAGCTCGGGTGCGACGTCACGCTCGTGCCGACCCGGCACCCGGTCGTCGACATCGTCCTGTTCCAGCGTCTCACGGTCGCGATCGCCGACGCGCGCGGCCGCGAGCCCGACCGCATCCACCGCCACGACCCGCGCTGGGCCGCCGCGGCTGCGGCCGGCAAAGCGGAGGCTTAGGAGAGAAGCTCTCGCTCTCGCTCGCGCGAGAGCGTCGGGCGCTGCTCGCCCGCTTCGAGACTCCACGCGAGCGTGTCACGCGCCGTCTCCTCGAGCGGCCGGAACGTGAGGCCCGCCGCGAGCGCGCGGGAGATGTCCGCTCGCAATAGGCCGGCGTACTCGTCGCCCGGAAGCCACAGCGGCAATTCCATCCACGGGTCGACGCCCGCGTCGAGGAGCGTCTGGTCGTCGATCCACACGAGCTCCGCGTCGCCGCCGATGCACTCGAGCGTCTCGCCCAGCGTCAGCGGTTCGGCCGGCCCCGTCGCGTTGAACACGCCGCTCGTGCGCTGTTCTGCGAGATGGATGAGAAAGGCGCCGAGGTCGCGAGCGTCGATCAGCTGCACTCCCTGCGACGGGTCCCCTGGCGCGAGCACCGTGCCGCCCTCAGCGAGCCGCCGCGGCCAGTACGTGAAGCGGTCGGTCGGGTCGTGCGGCCCGACGATGAGCCCTGCGCGCGCGATCGCGGCATGCCCGCCGAAGACGTTCTCGATGACGCGCTCCGACCCGACCTTGAGCCCGCCGTACTGCTCGGGATCGAAGGTCTCCGGCTCCGGATCGGGCGGATCGAAGAGCGGCGAGCTCTCGTCGATCGGCTCCGACGTGTCCGAGTACACCGAGATGGTCGACACGAACACGTAGTGGCCGACGTCGACCGCGTCGGCTCGCGCACGTGTATAGCGCGGGAGCTGCGTCGGATCGAGATCGATCGCGGCGTCCCATGCGCGCCCGCCGAGCGCTGACAGATCCTCCTTCAGATCGCCGTGGATCTGCTCGACGTCCGGATACAGATCGGGATTCGACTGGCCGCGGTTGAAGAGCGTCACGTCGTGCCCGCCGGCGAGAGCGGCGTCGACGACGCCGCGACCGAGGAACTTCGTCCCGCCGAAGACGAGCACCTTCATCCGGCGTATCGCTCGATCGCCATGCCGACGGCCTGCGCGCCGAAGTGGATTGCGTCCGCCGTCACACGCTCGTTCGCGGCGTGGATCAAGCCGGAGAAGACGAAGTCGTCCGGCAGGTGGAGCGGCAAAAAGCCGTAGGTCTGGATTCCGATGTCGGCGAGGAAGCGGCCGTCCGTCACGCCGACCTGGAGCAACGGCACGGGCACGCCCTCCGGGTCGAGCTCGCGCAGGATGTCCGACAGCATCGACATCTGCGACAGGTCCGAGTGCTCCGGATAGGGATCGTGGCGGATGACCTCGAGTTCGAGCTCCGCGCCGACGAGCGTATGGATCTCGCGGATGATGTCGTCGGGACCGAACCCGGGCAGCAGGCGGCCGTCGAGCTGGAGCTCGATCGACGACGGGATGACGTTGATCTTCTCGCCGCCGTGGACGATCGTCGCGCTCACGGTGTTGCGCAGCGCGCGGTCGAGGGGCCGCAGCTCCGCGAGTGGCGCGCGGAGGGTGAGCTCGGCGAGGCGCGGGTCGAGGAGCGAGCGCAGCACGAGCGACTGCGGCTTCGGCAGCGCCTCGGCCATTCCCTCGATCCACGCGCGCGCGACGGGCGTCACGTGCACCGGCAGGCGCCCGGAGTCGAGGCGGGCGAGGATGCGCCCGAGCTTGCCCATTGCGCTCCCGCGCACGCCCAGCGCGCCGTGCCCGCCCGGTCCGCGCACGACGCCGCGCATCCAGCACATCTGCTTCTCGGCCACCTGGATCGGATAGAACCGCCGCCCGCCGACCATCTGCGACGCACCGCCGAACTCGCCGAGCGAATGCTTCACGCCTTCGAACAGGTCGGCGTGCTCCTGTGCGAGGAAGCGGGCGCCGAAATCTCCGCCGTTCTCCTCGTCGCTCAGCACGGCGAGGACGAGGTCGCCGCGCGTGCGGATCTCGCCGCGCGCAGCGCGCATGAACGCGTCGAGCATCATCGCGACTCCGCCCTTCATGTCGAGCGCGCCGCGTCCCCAGACCCAGCCGTCGACGAGCTCGCCGGCGAACGGCGGGTGCGTCCACTCCTGACCCGAGGTGGTGACGACGTCGACGTGGCCGTACAGCAGGAGCGGCGGCGCCTCGCCCGCGCCGCGCACGCGCGCAATCAGGTTCGGCCGCGCGTCGTCCTTCGCGACGATGCGCGTCTCGGCTCCGGCCTCCTCGACGAGGCGCTGGACGTACGCGATGCACTCGCCCTCGTTGCCGGGCGGGTTGGTCGTGTCGAACCGGATGAGGTCGCGCAGGAGCTCGACGACATCCGTCACTGCATCGCCTCGAGCGCGCGGACGAGCCGGTCGACCTCCGCGGTGGTGTTGTAGTGGACGAATCCGGCGCGGACGGCGCCGTCGTCGCCGAGCCCGAGGCGCTTCATCACCTCGACCGCGTAGTAGTTCCCGTCCCACACGGCGATGTCGAGCTCCCCGAGCCGCTCGGCCACGACGCTCGGCGGGACGTCGTCGACCGTGAATGCGAAGGTCGGGACGCGTCCGTCCATCGCCGGCAGGCCATACAGCTTGCAGTTCTCCGGGAGAGTTGCCAGGAAACGCGTTCCGAGCATCCGCTCGTGCGCATTGATCGCGTCCCAGCCGAGCGAGTCGACGTACTCGACCGCGGCGACGAAGCCTGCGAGCAGCTCGTGCGCGAGCGTTCCTGTCTCGAAGCGATGATGCGCGGGGCGCACCTTGTACGTGCGCCACGCATCGGCGAGGTCGGCGCGGACGTAGGCGAGCCCGAGGTGCGGCCCGAAGAACTTGTACGGCGAGCAGAGAAGCACGTCGACGCCGAGCGATGCGACGTCGATCAGCCCGTGCGGCGCGTAGTGGACGGCGTCGGCCCAGGCGAGTGCTCCCGCAGCGTGCGCGAGCTCCACGACGCGCCGCGCGTCGACCATCGTGCCGACCGCGTTCGATGCGAGCGGGAACGCGACGATTCGCGTGCGAGCGCTCAGCTGGCGCTCGAGGTCGGCGAGGTCGAGCGTGGTGTCGTCGGCGATATCCGCGAAGCGGACGGTGAGGTCGAGGTCGTGCGCGAGCTCGAGCCACGGCGAGACGTTGCCGTCGTGGTCGAGGCGCGTCACGACGATCTCGTCGCCGGCGCTCAGCGTGCGGCCGACCGTGCGAGAGAGCGCGAAGTTGAGCGTCGTCATGTTCGCGCCGAAGATCGTCTCGTCCGGATCGCACCACAGGAACGACGCGGCACTCAGCCGGGCCTGTGTGAGCAGCGCGTCGCTGCGGCGGCTGTTGCCGAAATGACCGCTGAGGTTCGCGTTCGACTCGCGCAGGTAGGCGGTGATCGCGTCGATCACCGAGTCCGGCACCTGCGTCCCACCAGGCCCGTCGAGGAATGCGGTCGGCCCTTGCAGCGCCGTGAAGCGCGCGCGAACGGCGTCGACGTCGAATGCCGTCACGGCCACGGCAGGACACTACCCTGTCGCCCGTGAGCACTCTCACGCCACCGAGGGAGCGTCTCGACCGTGGCAACCGCAGCGGCCTCGGCCGCGTGTGGCGCGTGATCGTCCTGAACGACGACCACAACACCTTCGAAGGCGTCGCGTTCGCCCTCTCGTCCGTGCTGCCCGGCGTCGACTATGACGGCGGGATGCGACTCGCCAACCGGATCCACTCGAGCGGCCTCGCCATCGTGTGGTCCGGCGACCGCGAGCCGGCGGAGCTGTACTGGGAACAGCTCGCCGGGCACGGGCTGACGATGGCTCCCCTGGAGCAATAGTTGCGCCGTCCGGACCTGGACCTAGGCTTTTTGGCGTGCGGCGCCTCCGATCGCTGTCCGAGGACGAGTGCTACGCCCGTTGCTATCGCGGCTGGGAACCGACGGTGACCGTGGTCAAGCTCGAGCCGCGCCGGCCGCGCTACGCGCTGTCCGTCTCGGGGGAGATGATCCGCCAGATCTTCGAGGAGCGGATCGACGCGCGGGCGGACGCAGAGCTCGACGCTGCGTAGCGCTGTTCCGGACGTTCTAGGCCCGGATCTTCGGGTCGTCTTCTGCGGGATCAATCCCGGCCGCGTCTCTGCGGAAGCGCACGCGCACTTCGCGAACTCGCGGAACGACTTCTGGCGGCTGCTGCACGCGGCGGGCTTCACGTCGCGGTTGTACGAGCCGGCCGAGCAGTTCGACTTGCTCGAGGAGGGCATCGGCATCACGAATGCCGCGGCACGCACGACGCCGGGCTCCGGCGACTTGCGTCGCAACGACTTCGCCGGCGCGGCGGAGCGGCTGGCCCGCATCGACACGCGCTGGATCGGATTCGTCGGCAAGGAGGCGTACCGCGGCACGTTCGGCGAGCGTGCCGAGCTCGGTGAACAGAAGCGGACGCTCGGCGATACGCGGCTCTTCGTCCTTCCGTCGACATCGCCCGCGAACGCCGCCGTGCCGTGGGAGGAGCGCCTGCGGTGGTTCTCTCAGCTGGCCGGTCTGGCCGTCTGAGTCGTCCAGCCGAAGCCGTTCCAGTAGCGGAGCATCCCGTCGTCGTTCGGGTCGCGGTACCAGCCGGCCGGCGTCGTCGGCGCGGTGGCTGCGACTGACGTCGCGGTCGCTGTCGCCGGCTCACCCTCATCGCCGACGAACACGGCCCAGACGATTCCGCAGAGCAGCAGGCTGATCGAGCCGGCGAGGACGCCGTTCAGGCCCCAGCCGACGTGGACGAACGCCTGCCCGACGGGACCGGCGCTCTTCAGGATCGACGTGAGGTGATGACGGTCGTAGAAGCTCAGCGCCGTTCCGGCGAGCCCGACGAGCATGGCGCCGACGCCGGCGACGTTGCTCGAGCGGCGCGCCCACACGAACGCCGCGCCGATCACGCCGAGCCCGGCGAGGATGTACGGATGCTTGCTCACCGTCGTCCCGGAGATCGAGATGACGCCGAGGGCCGTGACCCACGGGCCGAATGCGCCGACCACCATGACGGTCGCGCTGATGAGCGCCCACGCGAGGATCCCCTGCCGGTTCATCGCAATCGTCACTATCGGCTCGCCGGCCGACCTGCTTGAGACTCAGCTACGCCAGCGATTGGTGATCGGCGTGCGCCGGTCGCGGCCGAACGCCTTCGGCCGTAGGCGCACGCCGGGCGGCGCCTGGCGCCGCTTGTACTCGGCGCGGTCGACGAGCGCGACCGCGCGCTCTACGACGTCGAGGTCGAAGCCGTCGGAGGACAGCTCCTCCAGTGTCCGGTCCTGCTCGACATACGCCTCGAGCACCCGGTCGAGCGCGGGATACGGCGGGAGCGAGTCCTCGTCCAGCTGGTCGGCGCGCAGCTCTGCGCTCGGCGCGCGGTCGATGATCGACTGAGGAATGACTCCGAGATACCTCGACAGGCGGAACACGTCGGTCTTGTAGACGTCCTTCAACAGCGCGAACCCGCCGGCCATGTCGCCGTACAGCGTCGCGTAGCCGACCGAGAGCTCCGACTTGTTGCCGGTGGCCACGAGCAGCCAGCCGAACTTGTTCGAGAGCGCCATCAGCAGCGTGCCGCGGATGCGGGCCTGCAGGTTCTCCTCGGTGAGGTCCGGAGCGCGACCGGCGAACGACGGAGCGAGCGCGGCGACATACGTCTCGACCATCGGCTCGATCGGGATCTCGCGAAAGTCGCAGCCGAGCGCCTCGGCGAGCAGGCGCGCGTCCGTCCGCGTCGCGTCCGAGGAGTAGCGCGACGGCATCGACACGCAGTGCACGCGGTCGGCGCCGAGCGCCTCGACGGCGAGCGCGGCCACGAGCGCCGAGTCGATGCCGCCGGACACGCCGACCAGCACCTGCTCGAAGCCGTTCTTCCGCACGTAGTCGCGCAGTCCGAGCACGAGTGCCTGCCGCATCTGCTCGAGCTCGTCGGCGAACGGGACGATCGATCCCGTCGCTCCGAGATCGACCACGAGCAGTGCTTCCTCGAACCCCGGTGCGCGCGCGATCACCTCACCGCGTTCGTCGATCACGCACGAGTGCCCGTCGAAGAGCAGCTCGTCCTGACCGCCCACGGCGTTGCAAAAGACGACGGATGCATTGTTGTCGCGCGCGCGCGTGCGGAACATCTCCTCGCGGGTGCGGTCCTTGCCGATGTGGAAGGGCGACGCCGAGATATTGACGAGCAGTCGTGCGCCCAACCGCGTGAGCTCCGATGCCGGCGGGCCGGGCTGCCACATGTCTTCGCAGACGGTGACGCCGACCTTTGCATCTCCGATCTCGATGGGAGTCGCGTCGGTGCCCGGAGTGAAGTAGCGCACTTCGTCGAACACGCCGTAGTTCGGAAGGAGCTGCTTGCGCACGCGCTCCTTCACCGCGCCGTCGGCGCAGACGGCGGCAACGTTGTAGAGCTGCCCCCCGTCGGCGTGCGGCGCCCCGACGATCGCGACGATGCCGTGGACGGCATCCGCGATCTGCTCGAGGGACTCCTCGGCGGCGCGCACGAACCCGGGACGAAGGAGCAGGTCCTCGGGCGGATACCCGGTGACCGCGAGCTCGGGGAAGACGACGACGTCGGCGTCCGCCTCCTTCGCCGCCGCAAGGCGGTCGAGGATGAGGGCACGGTTCCCGTCGAGGTCGCCGACGGTCGTGTTGATCTGGGCGAGAGCCAGTCTCACAGGTTTGAGACTACCAGGCGAAAACCTTCAGCGCTTCAGACGGACGACGTTCAGGTCGTCGGCGAGGATCGCGTCCATCCGCTCGCGCAGCTGCTCCGGCGGATCGTGCTCGGCGTGGAGGTAGCGCCCCGCGAGCTTGTCGAACTCGCCCGTCGCCAGCGCGTGCACGAGGCGCGGCGCGCACTCGGGCGGCGTCCACGGCGCGTCGTCGGGGAGCCAGGAGGTCATCGACGTTCGCACGAGCCCGGGCGAGATCGAGAAGACGAACACGTTCTGCGGCGCGAGCGAGGCTGCGAGCACCTCGGAGAAGCGGTTCACGGCCGCCTTGCTCGCCGGGTACGCAGTCGCGTTCGGCCCTTCGTGCGGCGGTAGGTACGCCGAGCCGGACGCGACGTTGACGATGCGGCCGCCGCCGCGCTCGGCCATGAGCGGCGCGAACGCACGGCAGCACATGTACGTGCCGAGGACGTTCACCTCGAACGTGTGCCACCACTCGTCGACGTCCGCGAGCGGATCCTCCGGCCCGGAGATGCCCGCGTTGTTCACGAGCAGGTCGACGGCGCCGACCTCGCCGCACCAGCGTGCGACGTCCGCACGCTTCGACACGTCACCCGTGAGCGCGCGCGCCCGCCGATCTCCTCCGCGACGCCACGCACCTCCGCGGCGGTGCGGCCGGTGACCGCGACATCCATCCCGGCGCGCGCGAGCTCGCGCGCGATGTTCGCGCCGATCCCACGCCCGCCGCCGGTGACGAGCGCAGTTCCTCGCAGTTCAGCGGACAGCATCGGCGATCTCCTCCAGTGACTCGGGGTTCTCCAGGGTGGACAGGTCGCCGGGATCCTCGCCGAGCGCCCGCGCGCGCACGGCGCGGCGCACGATCTTCGCGGATCGCGTCTTCGGCAGCGCGCCGACCCACACGATCCGGTCCGGCTTGAACGCCTTGCCGAGCGCGTCCGTCACCGCGCCGGCGACACGCTCGTCGTCCTGCTCGTCGCCGCTCGGCACGCAGAAGATCCACGCGACCTCGCCCTTCACCTCGTGGGGGACGCCGACCGCGGCCGCCTCGGCGACGATCCCGCTCGCGATCGCGGCCGACTCGAGCTCCGCCGGCCCGATGCGCTTGCCGGCGATGTTCAGCGTGTCGTCGCTCCGTCCGTGCAGGAACCAGTAGCCGTCCGCGTCCACCGACGCCCAGTCGCCGTGCGTCCAGATGCCGGGGAAGCGGCGCCAGTACGTCTCGAGGTAGCGCTCGTCGTCGCCCCAGATCCCGCGCGTCATTCCCGGCCACGGTCGGCGGCAGACGAGCTCGCCCACCTCGCCGCGGATGGAGTTGCCCGCGGCATCGACGACGTCCATGTCCTCGCCGAGCGCGGGGAAGCCGACCGACACGGGCTTGATCGGCTCCGTGACGATCGTCGTCAGGAAGCACGCGCCCACCTCGGTTCCGCCCGAGCAGTTGACGATCGGAACGCGGGAGCGGCCGACCTTCTCGGCGAGCCAGCGATACGGATCGGGGTTCCACGGCTCGCCCGTCGTGCAGATCGCGCGCAGCGACGAGAGATCCGTCTGCGGCTCGCCCTTCGGGATGAGCGCGCGCACGAGCGTGGGCGAGACGCCGACCATGGAGATGCGCTCCGACTCGATCAGCTTCCACAGCCGGTCGTCGGGCCAGTCGGGCGCGCCTTCTGCGAAGACGATGGTCGCGCCCGCTGCGCCGCCGCCGACGACGGTCCACGGCCCCATGATCCAGCCCATGTCGGTGGCGAAATGGATTCGCTCGCCCGGCCTGACGTCCGCCTGGTACACGGTCTCGCGCGCGATCGAGACGAGGAAGCCGCCCTGCACGTGTAGCGCTCCCTTCGGCTTGCCGGTCGTGCCGGACGTGTAGGCGAGGAGGTACGGCGCCTCGCTGTCGACCTCGAGCGGCGGCAGTGTCCCCGGCTGCTTCGTCACGAGCTCCGGCCACGAGCGCGTGTCGCGATTCCATTGGACGACGACATTGTCTCCGGTCTCGTCGAGCGTTGCGCGCATGTCCAGCCGCTTGCCCCGGCGCAGCGACCAGTCGGCGCAGAGGACGACCTTCGCCTGTGAGTCCTCGAGCCGCGTCGCGATCGCAGGTGCGGCGAACCCGGAGAAGATCGGCACCTGCACCGCTCCGATGTGCGCGCACGCGTGCGACGCGATCGCGACCGCGGGGCACATCGGCATGAAGATCGCGACGCGGTCGCCCGCCTCGACGCCGAGCTCGACGAGCGCCTCGGCGAGCTGCGTCACCTGGTGCGACGCCTCCGACCACGTGAGGGAGTCGCGTGCGCCGTCCTCGTACAGCCCGACGAGCGCCTCGTCGTCGGATGACCGGCTATGGACGCACACGCGCGCGACGTTCACCTTCCCGCCGACGAACCACTGCGTCCACTCGGGCCCGCGCGACGCGTCGAGGACCGCGTCCCATGGGCGCGAGAACTCGATGCCGAGGTCGTCGATCAGCGCGGGCCAGAACCGGTCCGGCTCCTCGAGCGAGATGCGGTGCAGCTCGGCGTAATCCACGGCGCCCAGCGCCCGGCCGAGCCGCGTCAGGTTGGCCTGTTCCACGCGGTCGGACGTCGGCTCCCAGATGAAGTCGCTCATTGCTAGTCTCTACTAACTTAGTGGTTGCTAACCGGGGAAGGTGAGGAAGGCTTGAAGGCTCGCATATTCGCGGAGGAGAACAAGAAGTGGTGGACGCTGGCGGCCGTCTCGTTCGGCCTGTTCATGATCATGCTCGACAACACGATCGTGAACGTGGCGCTGCCCACGATCCAGAAGTCGCTGCACCTCAAGGTTTCCGAGCTCGAGTGGATCGTGACCGGCTACGCCCTCACGTTCGGCGCGCTCATGCTCACGGGCGGCAAGCTCGCCGATCTGCTCGGCCGGCGGATGATCTTCGTCGTCGGGCTCGTCATCTTCACGCTCTCGTCGCTCGGCTGCGGCCTCGCCGGTAGCGCGAGCGTGCTCATCGCCGCGCGCGTCGTCCAGGGAGTCGGCGCCGCGCTGATGAACCCGTCGACGCTCTCGATCATCACGGTCACGTTCCCGCCGAAGCAGCGCGGCACGGCCATCGGCATCTGGGCGGGCGTTTCGGCGCTCGCGCTCGCGATCGGACCGCTCGTCGGCGGGCTCATCACGGAGCACATCAACTGGAACTGGATCTTCTACATCAACGTCCCGATCGGAGCGCTCGCGATCGTCGCCGCGTTCGCGTTCATCCCGGAGTCGCGCGACACCTCGCACGAGCAGAAGCCCGACATCTTGGGGCAGTTCGCGTCCGCGCTCGGGCTGTTCGCGCTGAGCTACGCGCTCATCGAGGCGAACACGTACGGCTGGACGTCGGGACGCATCCTCGGCTCGTTCGCGATCGCCGCCGTGTCGCTCGTCTCGTTCGTGCTTCTCGAGATGCACCAGCGTCTCCCGATGCTCGACCTCAGCCTCTTCCGCAATCGCGGCTTCGCGGGCGCGAACACGGTGATGCTGCTCGTCGGCCTCGCGATGTTCGGCGTGTTCTTCTACGTCTCGCTGTACGTCCAGCAGGTCCTCGGGTACTCGCCGGTCCAGGCCGGCGCCGCATTCCTGCCCTGGACGCTGCTGATCATCCTGATCGCGCCGTGGGCGGGACGGCTCTCGGACAAGTTCGGCCCGCGGCCGTTCGTCACCGCCGGCCTGCTGCTCGTCGCCGGCTCGCTCTTCGTCTTCTCGCGCCTGGGCGTGCACGACAATTTCTGGAACCTGCTGCCCGCGATGCTGCTCGGCGGCGTCGGCATGGCGGCCGCGATGGCGCCGACGACGGCGGCGGCGATGGCGTCCGTCCGGCCGGACAAGGCAGGCGTCGGATCCGCCGTGCTCAACAGCATGCGCCAGGTGGGCGGCTCGCTCGGCATCGCGATCATGGGCGCGATCGTCGCGTCAGGGATCTCGAGCTCGCTCGCGTCGGGGCACTCGCGGCCGGAAGCGTTCGTCCACGGCTTCCAGAACGCGACTACCGTCGCCGCGCTCATCGCGATCGCGGGCGCGATCGTCGCAGCGACGACGCTCCAGCACGCGCGGCATCGCGAGCCCGCGCGCGACACGTTGCCCGAGGTCGCGTGAGCGTCGCTCCCGTTCGGATGGCGGCGGCCGATCGCCGCCGCCATCTGGTCGAGACCGCGATCCGCGTCTTCTCCGACGGGAGTTACCGCGGGACGACGACCGCGGAGATCGCACGCGCGGCGGGCATCTCCGAGCCGATCCTGTACCGGCACTTCGCCTCGAAGCGCGAGCTGTATCTCGCGGCGCTCGACCACGTGTGGGAGACGGCGCGCACGCGTTGGAGTGAGGTGCTCGAGGGCGCCCCGGACATCGCGGCGGGCTTCGCCGAGATGGGCCGCGGCCATTTCTCCGTCAACGACTGCAAGTTCCAGCTCGCGGAGCTCTGGGTGCAAGCCCTCGGCGAAGCTGCCGAGGACGCCGAGCTGCGGAAGCACCTGCGCAAGCACATGCGCGAGGTGCACGACTTCATCGCCGCCGCAATACGCCGCGGCCAGGAGGAGGGCTCGCTCCACCCGGATCGTGACGCGGAGGCGGAAGCTTGGGTCTTCCTCTCGGGCGGCGTCTTCGGCATGGTCGGCCGGAGGGTCGGCTTGCTGGGCGACGACGAAGTGAACCGGATCAGAGCCGCGCGGCTCGACTGGATGCGCGCCTGACTCCGCCTGAAGTGCTGCGCACTTCAGGCGGTTGGAGGTTCCCGCTTCGCGGGAGCGGAGTCGGGCAAAGCCCGCCTCCTCTTACGAGCGTTGCCGGAGGTCTTGTTCTGCGCGCGCGGTGGTGGGCTGCGCCCATCCCCGCGCGCTGGTTCGGCCTGCGCTAACGCTGCGCGTTAGCTCCGGCCTGGGGCGTCCGCAGCTGGTGCGGCGCTTGCTGCAGTAGACCTCCCGCCCAAGTCACCAACATGGCCGGAGCGTAAGCCGGGCGTAGCCGGCTTACGCGTAGGCGGACTAGCGCGTGGGGACGGCGAAAGCCGCCACCGCGCGCGCGGAACCGTCCCTTCGTCAACGACCCCAAGAGCTCGCGGGCTTGGCCCGCGAGCGCTCCCGCGAAGCGGGAACCTCTCCCGCCTGGAAGTGCGCAGCACTTTCAGGCGTACAAAAGAAGAAGGCCCCGGCTGCGGCTCCGGGGCCTTTTCCTGTGAGAGGCGCGTACTCCCTGCGTATCAGGGTTCCCGACTCTGCGGCTCAGTCGGGCTGCCCCGTGTCGCTGGGTTGCGGCGACGCGCCCCCTGCAAACCGCCTGGCGTTCGGCTCGCTTGCAAGGTGAGCGCACTATAGGCCCGGTCTGGAAGCGAGTCAAGTACCCCAGTCAAGTGAATTTGAAAAACGGCTAGTTCACCGGCTCTTCGGCTTGTTTATGCCCTTTTTGGGGGATGGCTGGAGGGGACATCTTGCGTTTCAGTGAAGCGTAAGGTTCACTTCGCCCAAGCCGCATGGCCAGAGAGATCTCAGTCCGCAGCCAAACCACGTCTTCCGCCCTCCGCCTCGGAGAGCGGCTACGGCAGCTTCGCGTTGCCGCTGGGCTGACGCAGAGCGAGCTCGCGGGCGAGCGGTTCTCGAAGGAGTACGTCTCGCAGATCGAGCGCGGCAAGACGCGGCCGACGACCGAGACGATCGAATGGCTTGCCGCTCAGCTCGCCTGCGACGCCGGCTTCCTCGCGAACGGTGTCGCGACCGACGAGCGCGGCCGGCTCGAAGCCGCACTGGCCCGCGCCGAGACACTCATCGAGGCGCACCAGAACGAGGATGCCGCCGCCGAGTACGAGACGCTCGTCCCCGCTTCGCGCGCGACGGGCGTTCCGGAGCTCGAGGTTCGCGCGCTCATCGGCGCCGGCCGGACGCAGATGCGTCTCGGCTCGCTCCGCGAGGCGATGGATCTGCTGAACAACGCGCGGGGCATCGTCGAGTCCGGCAACTTCTCCGATCTCGAGCGCGCGGAGGTCTTCTATGCGCTCGGCATCTGCCGCTACCAGCTGAACAGCGTCCAGACCTCGCTCGGCCTGCTGAACGAGGCGCTCGGTCTCGCCGAGCGCTCGGGCATGCCGTCCGACTCGCTCCGCTCGAACATCCTCTCGTGGCGCTCGCGCTGTTGGCGCCGGATGCGCGACTACGAGGCCGCCCGCGAGGACATCGAGCGTGCGCTCCAGCTCGCCGAGGACGCGGGCGACCCGCGCACGATCGGCGACGCGTTCTTCCAGGCATCGCTCGTCGCCGACCGGGAAGGCCACTGGATCCTCGCGCGCACGTATGCCGAGCGCGCACGTGGTGCATACGAGGGGCTCGCCGACCGCGTGCACGTCGGCCAGTTGACGAACAACCTCGGCGGCCTGAACTTCCTTCTCGGCAAGACCGACGAGGCCATCACGTTGCTGAAGGAAGCATTTGGCATCGCCCTCGACACCGGCCGCGAGGCGGACGCCGCACAGGCGGTGTCCTCGCTCGCGCAGATCCATCTCCGCACCGGAGACATGGCACAGGCGGAGGACCAGGCGCGTCATGCGCTCCAGCTCCTCGCCGATCGCGAGGACTACCTCGACGAGATCGGCAGCGCGCAGCTCGTGCTCGGACGCGCGCTGCTGTCGCAGGACCGCCTCGACGAGGCGGAGGCGGCGTTCACCGCCGCCGAGTCAAGCTTTGGCCAGCTCGGTTCGGCCAGCCACCGCGCTGCAGCGTGGGTCGCTCGGGGCGACCTCGCCGCACGCCGCGGGGACGACAGGCTCGCAGCCCACCTCTACCGCACCGCGGCCGAGGCGCTGCAGGACGTTCGCTTCTAACGGGGGAAGGGAGGTGACAACTGTGACAAAGGCAAGACTCTTCACGCTTCTCATCGCAGCCGTGATGCTGGCATCGCTCCTTGCAGGGGTGAAGCACGGCGTGGGCATGAACGACGGGGGTTACTGGTAGGTCGTGGATGCGGGGCCGAGCCGGTGGATCGGCCGGTCCCTGGAGCTCTGCGGCTTCTCAGCTCATTCTCTTCGTTCGGCTTACAGCGGCCGAGCTGCACAATTTCTTCGCCGGCCGATGCGCGGCTTGACGTCGCTGCTCGGCCGGCGCTTTGCGTGCCTGGCCCTGTAAGCTAGGCTCCCATTACTTCAAAAGGGATAGTGAAGGAAAGGAGCCGACATGGGCTTGCACATTGGTGATACAGCACCTGATTTCGAGGCCGAGACGACCGAGGGTCGCATCGGCTTCCACGACTGGATCGGCGACTCGTGGGCCGTGCTCTTCTCGCATCCGAAGGACTTCACGCCCGTGTGCACGACCGAGCTCGGGTACATGGCGAAGATCAAGCCGGAGTTCGACCGGCGCGGCGTCAAGGTGATCGGGCTCTCGGTCGACCCGGTCGACCGCCACGGCGACTGGGCGAAGGACATCGAGGAGACGCAGGGCTATGCGCCCAACTACCCGATCATCAGCGACGCGGACTTCAACGTCTCGAAGCTGTACGGGATGCTCCCCGCAAGCACGTCCGGCGACCCGCTCCAGCGGACGCCCGCCGACAACCAGACGGTTCGCAACGTCTTCGTGATCGGTCCCGACAAGAAGGTGAAGCTCATCCTCGTCTATCCGATGACGACCGGCCGGAACTTCGACGAGGTGCTGCGCGTCATCGACTCGCTGCAGCTGACGGCGAAGCACAGGGTGGCGACGCCGGCGCAGTGGCAGCAGGGCGACGACGTCATCATCGCCGGCTCCGTCTCGAACGAGGACGCGAAGGAGATCTTCGGCGAGTGGGAAGAGCCGAAGCCCTACATTCGCATCGTTCCTCAGCCTGGGGTGAAGACGCCCGCCTAAGGCGTCGCTTGCGACGCCGCCTTCAGGGCGCGCGGGTTTCCCGCGCGCCCGTCGGCTCTACCGGACTCGAACGCTCGAACTCAGAAGATGCCGCTGTAGGCGTTCAGTGCCGGCTGTCCGCCCAGATGGGCGTACAGCACCCGTGAGCCCGGCTCGATGCGGCCGTCGCGGACGAGGTCGATGAGCGCAGCCATCGACTTCCCCTCGTAGACGGGATCCGTGAGGACGCCCTCGAGCCGGGCGCACAACCGAATCGCAGCGATCGTCTTCTCATCGGGGATGCCGTACGTCCCGGCGTGCCACTCGTCCAGGAGCACGACCCCGAGCTCGCGGTCGACGCCGATCGCGTCGGCCGTGCTCGTTGCGATGCGCGTGATCTGGTCGCGCGTCTGCTCGACCTTCGCGGAGGCGTCGATGCCGAGGACGCTCCGCTCTGCGTCCTGGAGCGCGAAGCCGGCGACCATGCCGGCCTGTGTCGAACCGGTCACCGAGCAGGTGACGACGGTGTCGAAGAAGACGCCGAGCTCCGCCTCTTGCTCCGCGACCTCCTCTGCCCAGCGCGCGAACCCGAGCCCGCCGAGCGGGTGGTCCGAACCGCCGGCCGGGATCGCATACGGCTTGCCGCCTGCCGCGACGACGGACTCGAGCGCGTCCTGCCAGCTCGGGCGGAACGCGATGTCGAAGCCCGCGTCGACGATGCGCACGTCCGCGTCCATGATCCGTGAGAGCAGGATGTTCCCGACCGTGTCGTAGACGGGGTCCGGCCAGTCGACCCAGTGCTCCTGCACCAGCACGCATTTCAGCCCGAGGTGCGCGGCGACAGCCGCAACCTGGCGCGTGTGATTCGACTGCACGCCGCCGATCGACACGAGCGTGTCGCATCCCTGCGCGAGCGCGTCCGCGGCGAGGTACTCGAGCTTGCGCGTCTTGTTCCCGCCGCAGGCGAGTCCGGAGTTGCAGTCCTCGCGCTTCGCCCAGATCTCGACGCGGCCGCCGAGGTGCTCGCTCAGCCGTTCGAGCGGATGGACGGGCGACGGACCGAAGAGCAGGTCGACGCGCGGGAAATCGGCGAGCACTAGCCGGGGACGTCGCCGTTCGTCGAGCCCATGCGCTCGATGACGACCTGCGGGATCCGTGCGTGCGGCGAGAGCCGGAGCGCCATGCGAACGATCTCGGCGCAGTCCTCGGGGCGGATCATCTCGCCGGGCTCGATCCCGGACCACTGAGCCATCGGTGTGTCGACGAATCCGGGGCAGAGCGCGATCGCGCGCACGCCGTCGGCGTCGAGCTCGGCGTTGAGCGAACGCGTCAGCGAGATGACCGCGGCTTTCGTCGCGCCGTAGACGGACAGTCCCGGCGTCGGCATCGTGCCGGCGATCGACGCGAGATTGACGATCCAGCCGCGCGTCTCGCGCAGCAGCGGGATCGCCGCCTGCGTCACGAGAAAGAGGCCGCGCAGGTTCACGCCGAGCTGCAGGTCGAGATGCTTGACCGGCAGATCCTCCACGCGGCCGCCGATGCCAACGCCCGCGGAGTTGACGAGCACGTCGAGCCGGCCAAAGCGCTCGCGGTGCTCGGCGACGAGGCGGGCGCAGTCGTCGGCGTCGGAGACGTCGGCCGCGACGGCGACCGCGCCGATCTCGGCCGCTGCGGCTTCGACCTTCTCCGCGCGACGAGACGCGAGCGTCACATCGAAGCCGTCCTCGCGGAGCATGCGCGCGATCGCGAGCCCGATGCCCGACGATCCACCCGTGATGAGCGCTGCCTTCTCCACCGCGCGTACAGTAAACCGCGTGGAGGCACCCGCGCTCACGAGCCTCACCGTCGGTGGCGGCTGCGCGGCGAAGTACTCGGCGGCGCGTCTCGAGGAGTTGCTCCGCGGCTTCGTCCCCGCCGAGGCCGAGAACCTTCTCGTCGGACTCGATCCCGCCGACGATGCGGCCGTCTACAAGCTCGACGACGAGCGTGCGCTCGTCTTCACCGTCGACTTCTTCCCGCCGCTCGTTGACGACCCGTCCGTCTTCGGGCGCATCGCGGCGACGAACGCGCTGAATGACGTGTTCGCGATGGGCGGCGTACCGCTCATCGCGTTGTCGATAGCAGCGTTCCCGGAGGAGCTGCCGAACGACGTCCCCGCGCGCGTGTTCGCGGCCGCGGACGAGACGGTGCGCGCGGCAGGCGCCGTGCTCGCAGGGGGACACACGATTCGCGACGTTGAGCCGAAGTACGGGCTCGCAGTCGTCGGCACCGTCCACCCCGACGGCATCTGGCCGAAGTCCGGCGCGCAGCCGGGCGATGCGCTCTTCCTGACGAAGCCGCTCGGCACCGGCCTCGTGCTCGCAGCGAAGATCGACGCCGCAGAGGCGATCGAGTGGATGACGACGCTCAACGCGGCCGCCGCCGATGCGCTTCGCCCGTTCGAGCCGAACGCGGTCACCGACGTCACCGGATTCGGGCTCTTCGGACACGCGCACGAGATGGGGTCGCGCAGCGGTGTGCGCATCACGCTCGACGCGGGCGCATTGCCTGCGATGACCGGCGCGCTCGAGGCCGCCGAGGCGGGAGTGCGCACGGGCGGCGACCGCCGCAATCGCGAGTACGCGCCCGTCGAGGCCGACGGCGTCGCGGAGGCGATTCTCGCGCTCGGCTACGACGCGCAGACCGCGGGCGGCTTGCTCA
Organism: uncultured Actinomycetes bacterium; assembly: GCA_963707525.1. Taxonomy (GTDB): domain Bacteria; phylum Actinomycetota; class Thermoleophilia; order Gaiellales; family Gaiellaceae; genus Palsa-739. The sequence goes on from CAVPQJ010000005.1 coordinate 32,091, forward strand.
TCTCGCTTCCCGCCGACAAGGCGCTCTCGCTCGAGAGCGCGTTTCGCGCGCGCGACCTCTTCCTCCGCCGCGTCGGCTCGGTCGGCGAAGGCGCCGGCGTCTCAGTCGGCTAGCTCGCGCTTCCGCGCGAGGATGGACTTGCGCTTGTCGGCGAGCTCGCCTTCCAGGTGCTTCAGCTCCTCGATGCGATTGCGGACGAGGCCGAGCTGCGTGTCCACGTGCGGAAGCGCCGCGTCGAGAAGGCGCAGTCGCTCGGCGTTCGAGTCGCTTGCGCGGAACTGCTTGCGGATGGCGGCGCGCGCCTCCTCCGCCTCGACGAGCTGCTTCAGCTCCTCGAGCGAGATGTTCAACAGCTCGCGCAGGCGTCGCAGCTCGCTCAGCCGCTCGACGTCGCTGTCGTCGTACGCGCGGTGCTCGCCCTTGCGGCGCTCCGGCGGCCCCGGAAGCAGGCCGATCTCCTCGTAGTAGCGGATCGTCCGCGGCGTCAGGCCCGTCCGCTCCGCGACTTCGCCGATCCGGATCATGCTGTCTCGGCCTCGAAGATCTCGCCGAGCGTGACGTCGTCGCCGCCGACGTGCGCGGGCCGCATGAGCGAGACGGCGGCGCCGACCAGCGACACCCCCGTCAGCACCCACAGCGCCATGTGCATGTTCGAGATGAACGGATCGAGCTGCTTCGTCGAGAGCCCGGACGTCACGCCGGAGAAGATCTTGAAGAGCACCGTCGTGGGGACGGCCGACGTAACGACCGCCATGACGAACGCGATCGAGATGACCGCGCCCGTGTTCTGCAGCATCACGCGCGCGCCCGCGGCGATGCCGCGCCGGTGTACGGGGACGACGCCCATCATCGCCGAGGTGTTCGGGCTGTTGAACATGCCCGAGCCGATCCCGACGAGCAGGAGCCACAGCGCGCTCCACACGTACGCGGTGTGCGCCTGCAGCGTCGTCATGCCGGCGAGGCCGGCCGCGGACACGAGCATCCCGAGCGCTGCGAGGCCGCGCGAGCCGTGCCGGTCGGCGGCGATGCCGGCCAGCGGTGAGGCGACGAGCATCCCGATTGCCAGCGGCGCGAGCTCGAGGCCGGCGACGATCGGCGACTTGCCCTGCGGCCCCTGGAAGTAGAAGACGAACAGGAACATCAGCGCGAAGCGCGAGAGCCCGTTGATGAAGGCGGCGCCGGACGCGGCCGCGAACAGCTTGTTGCTGAAGAGGGAGAGGTCGAGCATGGGCGCGCGCACGTGGCGCTCGATGACGACGAAGAGCGGCAGGAAGACGATCGCGGCCGCGAAGCCGGCAATGACGAGCGAGTTGTTCCAGCCCGTCAGGCCGCCCTTCGAAAGCGCGAGTACGAGCCCGGTCAGTCCGACGACGAACGTCGACGTCCCCAGCAGGTCGAGCCCGCGTTCGGAGTCGCGTCCGGAGATCTCGTGCAGGACGAGGTATGCCCACGCGGAGCCGAGCAGCCCGAGCGGCACGTTGAACCAGAACACCCACGGCCACGAGATCGCGACGAGCGCGCCGCCGAGCACCGGCCCGATCACGAGACCGACGGCAGCGACCATGGTGTTCGTCCCCATCGCGAGGCCGAGCTCTTCCTTCGGGAACGCGTCGGTGACGAGCGCGGCCGCGTTCGCGAACAAGAACGCGCCGCCGACGCCCTGCAAGACGCGCCACAGGATGAGCTGCGTGCCGCTGCCGGAGAAGCCTGCGCCGAGCGATGCGGCCGAGAAGACGAGGAAGCCGAGCACGTATGCGTGCTTGCGGCCGAACAGGTCGGAGAGCCGTCCCGCCGTCAGCACGAGGACGGTGGAGACGATCATGTAGACGAGGATGACCCAGACGAGCTGCAGCAGCGTCGTGTGCAGGCTGCGCTCGAGGTCCGGGAGCGCGATGATAAGGGTGCCCGAGTTGACGGTTGCGAGCAGCATCCCCAGGCTGGTGCACGACAGCACCCACCATTTGAAGTGACGACTATGTCTGCGACTGCGAAGAAACTTCATTCTTACGTCAACGTCAGTTTAGCAGTTACGCCGGCCGCCTTCCGCGCCGTCGCCTGGTGGGCGGTCGGCTGCCTCGTCCTCATCGTCGCAACCGGCGCGACCGTGCGGCTGACCGGCTCCGGCCTCGGCTGCCCGCACTGGCCGACCTGCACGAGCGCCCACGCGCTGCCGAAGGGCTACCACTCGAACATCGAGTTCGCGAACCGCGTCGTGTCTGCGCTCACCGTCTTCTCGACGCTCGGCCTCGCGGTCGCAGCCTGGCGCACACCAGCACTTAGCCGCGGCGCGCGCTGGCTCGCCACGGCCGTCTTCGCGGGAACGCTCGCGCAGGCGCCGCTGGGCGCACTCACCGTCTACTACGACCTCAACCCCTACCTCGTCATCACGCACCTGCTGCTGTCGCTGTCCGTGCTCGGGCTTGGCGTGCTGACACTGCTCTCCGCCTACGGCGGCGCCCCACCGCTTCCCGCGATCGCGCGAGCGGGCGGTGCCGCGCTGCTCATCGCCATCGCGGTGCTCGTCGTCACCGGCACGCTCTCGACTGCCGCAGGTCGCTTCCCCGGCAGCAACGGGACGCAAGTGGTCGAGCGGATCGGGAACTTCCACGACGCGGTGTGGCTGCACGTGCGCGCGGTGGCCGCGTTCGGGATCGTCTTCCTCGTGCTTGCCGCGTGGGCGTGGACGAAGCGCGCCCGTTGGCCGTGGCTCGTTCGCGCGTGCGCCGGGCTGCTCGTGATCCTCCTCGTGCAGATGGGGATCGGCGAGTGGCAGTACCGCCGCTACGGCGTGATTCCGTGGTGGGCCGTCGTCGCGCACGTCGCGATCGCCGCGCTCCTGTTCGCGTGGACAGTGGGTCTGGTCGCGCGGCTGTGGCGTCCCGTACGTCACTAGACTTCGGGGATGTCCGAGCTGAACGTCTCGTTCAGGCCCGAGCTGAAGCGGCCGGTGCTCGTCGCCGCCTTCCGCGGCTGGAACGACGGCGGTCAGGGCGCGTCGCTCGGAGCCGCATATCTCGCGAAGCAATGGGGCGCCGAGCGCTTCGCGGACATCGAGCCGGAGAACTTCTTCGACTTCCAGGCAGTGCGTCCGCACGTGTCACTCGTCGACGGCGAGACGCGCCGCGTCGACTGGCCCGACAACGGCTTTTTCCACGCATCGATTCCCGGCGCCGATCGCGACGCCGTGCTGCTGCTCGGGATCGAGCCGAACTTGCGCTGGCGCACGTTCTCGGGGCTCGTCCTCGACCTTGCGAAAGACCTCGGCGTGGAGATGGTGGTGACGTTCGGCTCGCTGCTCGCCGATGTGCCGCACACGCGCCCCGCGCCCGTCACCGCGGCGGCGACGGATCCGACGCTCGTGTCGGAGCTCGGGCTCGAGGCATCGCGCTACGAGGGCCCGACCGGGATCGTCGGCATCGTGCACGACAAGTGCCGCGAGGCGGACATCGCGTCGGTCAGCTTGTGGGCGGCGGTGCCGCACTACGTCTCGCTTGCGCCGAGCCCGCGCGCGGCGCTTGCGCTCGTGCGCCGCTTCGGCGAGCTGATGGCCATCGACGTCGACCTGCGCGAGCTCGAGCAGGCGGCGTCGGAGTACGCCGAACAGGTGAGCGAGGCGGTGTCGACCGACGCTGAGACCGCGGCGTACGTCGAAGAGCTGGAGCAGCGCGTCGACGCGCTCGCTCCCGAAGGCGACATTCCGTCGGGCGAGTCGCTCGCCGCCGAGCTGTCCCGCTTCCTGCGCGAGCGCGAGGAGCAGGACGACGACGACGGCGCCGACGGCCCTGCCGTCTAGACGATGGTCCTTCGTGCGGCCGCGGGCGGCCTAGGGCTGGTGCTACTCGCCGCCGGCGCGGTGTTCTTCGGGCAGGGCGTCGGCTGGATCGGCGGCTCGTTCATGACCGGCAGAGGGAGATGGGCGGTCATCGGCGCTCTGCTTGTTCTCGCCGGTGTCGGGCTGCTGAGCGCCGCTCGCTTCCGCGACCGCCGTGTTCGCTGAGGGCTTGCGCCGCCGGCGCCGTTTCGGCGCTGTGGACGGTGTTCCCTCCTGTTGTTGCGGCGCCGCGGCAGTGGTGGCCGCCGTCGCTCCCTCGACGCCAGGCTTCTTCTTGCGCCTCCTGCGCCTTCGGCGCGTGGTGGACGGCTGCTTCGGCGCGGGGAGGTTCTCCGACAGCGCGAGCGCAACTTCGTGGATCTCGCCGAGCTTCTCGCGCGCGTCGTCGAGCAACTTCGTTGCGCGCGGCGTGTAGCCCTCCGCCGACGCGAGCAACGCTGCACCGACTCGGATGGGCTGCTCGAGCGCCGTCTGCACGAGCCTCGCTGCGTTCTCTTCGTGCCGATGGCCTCGCGAGTTCGCGAGCGCGCCCAGCAATCGCTTCGCCTCCGGATACTCCGTCGACGCGTTGCGGTCCTGCACCTTGCGCGTCGCGCGCGCGAGCTTCCACGTCCAACGGGCGAGGATCTGCTCCGGCGCGTCTGGTTTTCCGTCCGCGATCGCGCGCAGCAGGATGCGTATGCCCGCGAGCCGCTCCTTCTCCCACGTCGGCGCCTGCGACACGAGCGTGACGAGGTCGTCGAAGTCCGCGCGCTCGACACGCATCGACACGCGATCCTGCAGCGCCATCAGGCGCAGGCGGCGATTCGGATTCTCGGCAGCCGCTATGGCCAGGAAGGTCTCGAGCGCGCCTTTGCTTGCGCGACCCTCGGTCAGTTTCTGCACGAACGAGCCGCGCTCATCGAAACGGATCTGGCGTCCGGCCATCGTGGCCCAGTAGCGCTGCTCGTCCTCGTCGAGGTAGCGCGGATCGACGCGCTGCCACTCGCGCTGGATGACGGCGATGCGCCTGCGCACGTCCGGTGTCACCGGAACGAGCCACGGCGCCGGCGTCAGGCGGCGACGCGCGCGGCGTTGCGCTCGGCGGCGAGGCGCAGGTGTGACGCGTGCACCCTCGCGATAGAAGTCGGCGTCGAGCAGCGAGTGCAGCGAGACGACGCGCTCATTGTGCGTCGCGCCCTTCGGGACGAAGTCGACGACGATGCCCGCCTCCTTGCGCGGATGCATGCGCATGATGCGACCGATGCGCTGCTGGTACACGCGCTTCGACGCGGTCGGCGCAAGATGCATGCACACGGTCGCGCGCGGCGAGTTCCAGCCCTCCGCGAGCAGCTGCGCATTGATGAGCACGTTGATCTCGCCGCGCTCATACGCCGCGAGCGTCTCCGCGAGTCGCACCGGCGGCGTGCGGCCCGATACAGCCTCCGCCTTGATCCCGGCGGCACGGAACTCCTGCGCGAGGTTGTACGCGTGGTCGACGCCGGCGGCGTAGACGATGCCCGGCGTGTTGTCGAAGCGATCGCGGTAGAGACTTGCTGCAGCCTGGTTCAGAGCCTGGTGGTCGAGCGTCTTGGCGAGGATCTCCTGGTCGAAGTCGCCGCCGACGATCGGCACCGAGTTGATCGCGGCCACCGGCGGGACGCGCAGGTCACGCAGCGGCGCGATGAGGCCGCGGCGAGCAGCGTCCTGCAGCGGAAGATCGTCGACCGAAGCGGGGAAGACGTCGGAGACCTGCTTCGCGATCAGCTGCTCCGTCGCGGTCATGCCGATGTAGATGGGCTCCGGGAACGAACGGATCGCGGCGGACGTCTTCTCGCCGAGGGCGGTGTGCGCTTCGTCGCAGATGACGAGCTGGTACGCGTCGCGGTCGATCGAGTCGACGTGCCGCGCGAACCAGGCATACGTCTGAATCGTCAGCGGGTTCGTTCGGGTCGACTTCATGCCCGTCTCGATCGCGTCGCTGTACCGATCCGCGTAGCCCTCCGTCTTCAGGTCGCCCGTGAACTGCGAGACGAGCAGGCGGCGGTGCGTGAGGATGAGGACGCCGAGCATGCGGGCGGCGTCGACGAAGCCTGCCGCGGCGATCGTCTTGCCGGACGCGGTTGGGTGGCGGAAGCGGTATCGGCGAACGGCGCCGGGATCTTGCTCGGGCGTGAGCTCCACGGGCTCCTCGTCCTCGTCGCCCTCGACGACGACCATGTCGTCCTCGTCGTCCTCCTCCTCGACCTCGGCGACGGTGTGCCCGTTGCCGTTCTCCTTGTGGTCGTCGTCGCGCTGCGTCGCGGCGATCAGCTCGGTGAGCATCCCGGCGAGCGCGTCGACCTGGTGGCGGCGGAGCGCCGTGCCGGCTTTGGTGTGCGGCTCCGGCTCGGCGAGGACGCGCTCGAGCCCCAGCATGAGGCCGAAGCGGACCTTCCACTGCGTGCTCGGCCCGTGTTTGCCGCTCTCGATCTCGGCGGTCGCCTCGTCGAGTGCGCGACGGCGTGCGGTGCCCGCCGCGAGGACCTGGGCCGGATCTTCGCCGTCGCGAAGGAACGGCTCGCCCGCCCACGCCTCTGCGCGGTACGCCGCGGCGGCGAGCGGGTCGGTCGCCTCCGCAAAGGTCGTCGTCTGCTGAATGGCTTCTTGCATATGCGCAGCGCACAACGCGCTGCAAACCGTCCAAAGGTGGCGCTGCTCGACAATCCCCTGGGCGAGCCGCGCTTGTTACAAGCATACCCCCAGAGTCGGGAGCGTCAACCTGGCCTGACTAGCCCCCGAGGCCGCCGAAGATGGCGAACGGGTTCTGGGGAGTCGCCTCCCAGACGACCTCGCCGCCTGCCTCGACCTGACCATGTAGGCGCGCGGCGAGCGCGTCGGCGTCCTCCTTCGAGGCCGTGCCGATGACGAGGTAGCGGAAGCTCCGCACGGGCCGGTAGCCCTCGGATTCGAGCTGCTCTTCGAGCTTCTTCGCCTCCGCGCGGGACGCGGACTGCACGCGCACCTCCCACGGCGCGAAGCCGCGGTCGAGCTCCTCTTCTTCCCACGTCTCGCCCTTCGCCTCGTCGTCCCAACGTTCCTCGTCCTCGAGCCAGTGCTCGATGCGGCTCGCCCGCGCAGTGCCGCCGAGGCTCTTCAGCTGCGACTCGACCACCTGCTGCGCGCGCTCGGCCTCCGCGTGCGAGGACGCGTAGACAAAGATCTCGTCTCCGTCACGTGAGACCGCCAGCCGGCTCTGCGATAGCGCCTGTGCGAGATCGCGCGCCTCTTCGTCCAGCTCGGCTCCGAGCCGGTCGAGCAGGCCGCCGGCGTGCGTCTCTTCGACCTCGATGTGGATGCGCCAGTCGTCGGCCACGGGCCGCGAGCTTACCGGTCAGCCGGCCTCCGCCACCGACGAGACATCGGCGACGAGCGTGGGCCGAGTCCCCACGGCTTCGTAGCGGTAGAGCACGCCGTCGTCCGCGACGAAGTACGCATCCTGCCCGGCGACCTTCTCGTGGAGGATCATCCGGTCGTAGCGCTCCGCGATGCGTCCGAGCGCCGCCATGTCGGAGACGACGACGACCCGCTGCGTCGACGGGTCGCGCACGTGCACCACCTGCACGAGCAGATTGCGGTAGCGCGAGAGGATGCTGTCCGCCTCCGTCCCGTGCATACGGTGCCCGAGCAGGTCGCCGATGCCGAACCCGGCCAGGAAGCAGAGAGCGGCGAAGAGGCAGACGAGCGAGAAGATGCGCATCGCGCTCACGGTGAGGTGCTTGCCGAGGATCGCGAACGAGGCGGGCAGCATCTTCGTCGCGCTCACGCTTCCCGATGCCGAGGGCTTCAGCGGGTTCGACCGGTCGGGCGTGCTCGGGTGTCCGACCGCGCCTGGCAGTGTCGGCTGGAGCTCGTTCGCGTCGAGGGAGAACCCGAGTTGCGGCGTGTAGGCGGCGCTGAGGCGTGACCCGCTGACGGCGCCGACGATCCGCACGAGTGGCGTAAGCGTGAACGTGTAACTGCTACGAACCTGCGTCGTCGTCTCGAGGTGCGCGACCAGCGCGGCGAAGCTGCTGAGGTCGATCCTGCCGCGCACGCTCGCGCGGTTTCCGCTGAACCGTTGCGGCTTCGCGAGCGTGAAGGTCCGCGTCCATCCTGTCGACGATGCGAGCGTCGCGGCAAGGCTGACGGTGCCGGCGATGTGATGGTGTGCAGAACTGCCGAAGCGGTACGAGAAGCCGACGTCCGCGGAGCGCACCAGGCGAAGGAAGAGCGGGTCGCCCGTCGTAACGCGGCCGTCGGGATACGCCGCTCCCGGAGTGGTGGTCGCGGAATAGGCAAACGTCCCGGACTGTGTGTACGGGACGGCGAACGGCGCGGGTGCGCGCGAAGGCTTCGTGAACGCCACCACGGTGAGCAGGCCGGCGAGCGCGACCGCGACGCCGAAGCCGACGACAGGCCCGCTCGGCGCACGCGTCGGGAGCCGCAGTCGGAAGGTCGGTGCGCGCGCCGCGCGGAGGCGCTTTCGGCGCAGCTGCTTCTTCGTGAACAGGGTGCTCAGGAACAGGAGCAGCCCGAACATCACGGCGAGCGCGACCGAACCTGGGCGCCGTAGCGGGCCGAGGTGCGAGCCGAGCCCGGGCACATGCAGCCAGAGCCTTCCGACGAGCTGCGACCTCGTCGGATGCTCCATGTCGACGAAGTTGTTGTTGTCGCCCTTGAAGATGTAGCGGTCGCCCTCGGTCCCGATGATCCGGTGGAGGATGATCGTGTGCAGCAGGCGGCTCCGGTACGCGACGATCTCGCCGACGTGGTAGCCGCTCTCGGCGTGGACGATCGCGAGGTCGCCGGCGTGGAAGCGCGGCTGCATGCTGATGCCGTCGGTGACGACGTACGTCGCTTCCCCGCCGAGCGCGGTGGGTGCGAGGAGGATCCACGCGGTCGCAAGCGTCCCCAGGGTCAAAGCCCCGGAGACCATCTGCTTGGGGGTGAGCGAGATCCTCATGTGCGGGGAAAGGAAGGAGCGGCCGGCGGGGCCGGCCGCTCCTTGAGAGGCGGATCGCTTTACGGGGCGATCGTGACGGTGCCGGTGCTGACGGCGGCGACCGACAGCTGGAGGCCGTTCGCGTTCGCGACCGGGCTCGAGAATGTGCAGCTGACCGAGTTGGTGACGCCGCTCGAGGCGCCGCAGTCGACCCAGTCGTTGTGCACGGGTGCGGCCGCGCTGAGCGCGGCAGCGACGTCGGTTGCCGCGGCGTCGAGGTCGAAGTCGACACCGACGACGGTCGTGCCGTCCGCGCTGAACGTGTAGTTCGTCGGGCCGCTGACCGTGTACCCGCTGACGACGGCCGAGCCGGCGCCTGCGTTGTGGGCGGACACGCCCACGCTGGCGGTGTACGCATAGGCGCTCGCGCCCGCGACGACCGCCACAAGGACGGCAACGATGCCGGCCGTGTTGCGCTTGCCAAGATGCCTGAACACGTCGATCTCCTTTGCTCTTGAGGGGACACGAACGTGTCCTCAGGCGCGGAAATCGACCGCATTTTGCGGAATTTAGGTCCGGAGCGGCTGGCGGGTGACGGCCCCGCCGAGGAAGAGCGGCCAGCCGGCCCCCAGGATGAGGCAGGCGTCGACGTCGGCGGGGTCGGCGACGACCCCCTCGGCGAGCAGGTGCTGCACCTCGTCGGCGACCGCGTCGAGCGCCCGCTCGCGGATCTCCTCCAGCGTCCGGCGCTCGGCCGGGGCGGGCGTGAGCGGGAACCGGTCGGGCCAGGCGCCGTGCATCGTCTCGAGGACGTGCTGGGCGACCGCCGGGCCGACCATCTCCCGCAGGACGGACGGGGCCATCGGCATGCCGAGCGACAGGATGGCGTCGTCGACCTCCTCGGCGGTGTTCCCGCTCGCCATCGACTCCATGAGCACGGTGGTCATGCGGGTCAGCAGCCGGTTGACGACGAAGCCGGGCGCGTCGCCGACGAGCACGCCGCGCTTCTTCAGCTTCTTCACGACGTCCCACGCGGTGACGAGCTGCTCGTCGGTCGTGCGCGAGGTGCGCACGATCTCGACGAGCGGCATGACCGCCACGGGGTTGAAGAAGTGCAGGCCGACGTCGGCGCCCATCACCTCGACCGAGAGCGACGACGTGTTCGTCGCGAGGATTGCGTTCGGCGCGGCCTCGCGCGCATCGGCGAGCACCTCGCGCTTCACGTCCATCTCCTCGAACACCGCCTCGAGGATCAGGTCGCAGCCGGCGAAGTGCTCCCACCCGGTTCCGCCCTCGACGATCGTCCCGAGGAACGGCTTGACCTCGTCGCGGATCGACTTCAGTGCCTCGTCGACGCGCGCCTGGTCGAGGTCGCGGAGCACGACGGGCACCTCGAGCCGTCGCAGGAACAGCGACGCGAGCTGCGTCGCCATGAGTCCCGCTCCGACGATGCCGACCTTCTGCACGGGGCGCGGCTTCGCATCGGGGAGGTTCGGCGGCCGCTTCGCGCGCCGTTCGACGACGGTGAACGAGTACGCGGCCGCCTGCGCCTGCGGCGCGACGAGCAGCTCGGCCATCGCGTCCTCTTCCGCGGCATAGCCTTCGTCGATCGTCCAGTCGCGCGCGCCGGCGATGAGATCGAGCGCAACGTAGGGCGCGCGCGTCGCGCCGTGCACCGCGTCGTCGACGCGGGAACGGGCTTTTCGCACCACGGTCTCGAGCTCCGACCAGTCGGGCTCCGCGCGCTCGAGCGACAGCGTCCGCGCGAACGCGAGCGACTCGTCCACGAACTCGACGGGATCGAGCATGCGGTCGGCGATGCCGAGCTCGATCGCGTCCTCGGCTTTCAACAGCCGGTTCTGCCGCAGCGGATTGAGGACGATCACCTTTGCGGCAGCTTCCGGCCCGATGAGGCGCGGCAAGAGCTGCGTCCCGCCCCAGCCGGGGATGATCGAGAGCGCCACCTCAGGGAAGCCGATGTGGCGGACGTTCGAGGCGATCGTCCGCGCGTCGCAGTGAAGCGCGAGCTCGAGCCCGCCGCCGAGACACGCGCCGTTGATGGCGGCGACCGTCGGGAACGGCAGCGCGCGGATGCGCGCGAACATCTCGTGCCCTGCGCGGATGCCCTCGCGCGGGTCCTCGATGCGGCCGAACTCGTCGATGTCGGCGCCGACGCAGAACACGAACGGCTTGCCGGTGAACACGGCCGCTGACCAGTCGCCTTGCTCGAGCTCCTCGATGACCGAGACGGCGGACTCGAACGCGGAGCGGCCGAGCGTCGTCGGGACGCGGTAGTCCTCGCCGTTGTCGATGGTGACGAGCGCGACCGAGCCGGCCCGATTCAGCTTGAAGACGGTGTCAGCCAACGTTCTCCCACAGGATTGCGGCACCCATGCCCATGCCGATGCAGAGCGCGGTCAGTCCGTAACGCCCGCCGCGCTCGCGCAAGCCGTAGGCGAGCTGCGCGACGAGGCGCACGCCGGTCGCCGCGAGCGGATGCCCGCAGGCGATTGCGCCGCCGTACGGGTTGAGGCGCGGATCGTCGGGCGCGACGCCGAGCTCGTCGCACCAGGTGAGGACCTGCACCGCGAACGGCTCGTTCAGCTCGAACAGGTCGACGTCGTCGACGGCGATGCCGGCCTGTTCGAGCACCCGCCGCGTCGCCGGCACGGGGCCGAGGCCCATCAGGTGCGGCTCGACGCCTGCATAGGCAAAGCCGACGAGGCGGAGCTTCGGCGCGAGGCCGAGCTCGGCGACCGTGTCCTCGGCAGCGAGGAACGCGGCCGTCGCACCGTCCGTCAGTCCCGCGGAATTGCCGGCCGTGACGCGGCCGCCTGCGCGGAACGCCGGCTTCAACGCCGCGAGCCCGTCGAGGCTCGTGTCGGCGCGCAGGAACTCGTCGCGCTCGGCCAGCTTCCAGCCGTCGTCGGTGAAGACGGACATCGGCACCACCGTCTCGCGCATGACGCCGTTCTCCCACGCCGCCGCGGCTTTCTGCTGCGAGGCGAGAGCGAACGCGTCCGCGCGCTCGCGCGTGATCTGCGGAAAGCGGTCGTGCAGGTTCTCGGCCGTGCGTCCCATCACGGCGGCGGACTCGTCGATGAGCCGCTCCGAGACGAAACGCGGGTTGAAGTCGACGTCGTCGCCCATCGGGTGATGGCCCATGTGCTCGACGCCGCCGGCGACGGCGACGTCCACGGCGCCGAGTGCAATCTCTCCCGCGGCCGCCGTGACGGCCGTGAGCGCGCCGGCGCACATGCGGTCGATGGCGAAGCCCGGCACCGTGTCGGGAATGCCGGCGAGGAGCCCGACGTCGCGTCCGAGCGTCAGCCCCTGGTCGCCCACCTGCGCGGTGGCCGCGAAGACGACGTCGCCGATGCGCTCGGGTGGGATTTGCGGGTTGCGGCGCACGAGCTCGCGCACGGCCTTGACCGCCATGTCGTCAGCGCGCGTCCGCCAGAACTGGCCTTTGGGGCCTGCCTTTCCGAACGGGGTGCGCACGCCGTCGACGAAGAAGACTTCGCGCCGCTCTCGCATGACTGACTAGTCAATCATACGTTCGTAGACTCCTGGCATGGGCTGGAGAGAGCAGGCCGCCGACGCGATTGCGCGCTACGAGGGCGGCGAGCAGCGCGATCTCGACCAGCGTCAGCTGACACAGCTCGCGAACGCCGCCTGGGCGGCCGGCATGTGCCTGCTCATGGACGGGCGGCGCGACGAGTCGGCCGCGTGGCTGCGTCGGGCGGCGCAGCGGTACCGCGAGAGCTGGGAGGCGGGTGCGCCGGCCGACTCGTGGGGACGGCCGATCGCAGCGACGAAAGCGCTCCTCGTCGCCGGCGACGACGCGTCCGAGGCCGCGCGCTGGGCGCTCGACGCGGGAGCGGCCGAGGCGGAGTCGCCCATCGGCCGCTACGCCGCGACGCTCGCGTACCTCGTGCTCGCCCGCGACGTCGAAGCGCGCATGGCCGCCGAGACGATCGTCGACCGCGACGACTTCCCGCGCGACGTCGCCGACGCGCTGCTCATGATCGCGGGCCTCGACCGCACCGATTACGCCGTCGCGGTCGAGAACCTCCTCGACGACTTCGAGCGGCGCGAGGAGTTCCTCGAGGGCGTGCGCGTCGCTGACACGGTCATCGTGCTGCAGATCCTCGCCACGGCGCGCGACATGGCGGTCGAGCTACCGCCGTCGGAGCTGCTTCCGGACTAGAGCTTCGACGCGGCGGCTGCGTCGAGCACGGCCGTTGTCGTCCCGCTGACCGCGCGGACAAGACTTCCCGGCGTGGAGCGCGACGGCTCGCCTGCGAAGACGCGCGCGGCTGCGTCCGCCTTGTCCTCGCCCGCGACGACGAACAGGATCGCGCGTGCGGCGCGGAGCATCGGCAGCGTCAGCGTGATGCGGTCGACGTACGGTTCGAGATGCGCCTCGGCGCCGATCACGCGCCGCTCCGACTCGTCGAGCGTCGGCTGGTCGGGATAGAGCGACGCGATGTGCCCGTCGCGTCCGAGGCCGAGCAGCACGAGGTCGAACCGTGCGAGGTCGCCGAGCTCGCGGTCGTAGTCCTCGGAGCCCGCGTCGCGGCCGAGCTCGCCGCGCATGCGATGCACTACGGCGGGCTGGACGTCGAGCCCGTCCAGCAGCGTGCCCTTCGCGAGACCGTAGTTCGAGAGCTCGTCATCCGGCGGGACGCAGCGCTCGTCGCCCCACCACAGCTCCGTGCGGCTCCAGTCCGGCTGGCGCTGCGCTGCGGCGGCGTACGCGTCGCCGACGGTCGAGCCGCCGGTGAGGACGATGTGCCCGCCCTCGCGCGCGCTCGCCGCGAGCATGTCGGCGACCACACTTGCCGGGTCGTCGGCAACGACGATCTCAACGTCACGCATGTTCGTTCGCGAGCTCCTTCGCCCGCGTCATCGCGGCCTGCACGGCGTTGAGGAGCGCCGCGCGCACGCCCGCCTGCTCGAGCTCGCGGATGGCGGCGATGGTCGTGCCGCCCGGTGACGTGACCGACTCGCGCAGCTCGACCGGATGCATGCCTTTGTCACGCAGCTGCTTCGCCGTCCCGAGCATCGTCTGCACGACGAGCGTCGTCGAGATCTCACGCGACACGCCGAGCAGGATGCCGGCCTCGATCATCGCCTCCGCCAGCAGCGCAAAGTACGCCGGCCCGGAGCCGGAGAGCGCAGTCACCGCGTCCATCTGCGATTCCGGCACGCGGACGACTCGGCCCACGTGCGCGAGCGCGTCCTCCGCGAGCGCGAGGTGCTCCTCGCTCGCGTGCGCACCGGCGCAGATGCCGGCCATCCCTTCATGCACGGTGGACGGCGCATTCGGCATCGCGCGGACGACGGGAACGCCTGGCGCGACGCGAGCCTCCACCTGCGCCGTCGGGATCGCGGCGGCGATGGACAGCACGGTCTGCTCCGGCGTGAGGAGCTGCCCGACCTCGTCCAGGAGTGAGTCGATGTCCTGCGGCTTCACCGCGACGACGACGAGGTTCGCCTTCTTCACCGCCGCGGCGTTGTCGGTCGTCGCGTCCACACCGTGCCGCTCACGCAGCTCGACTGCGCGCGCTTCAGTCTTGCTCGTGACGACGATGTCGGTGAACCCTGCGCCGAGCAGGCCGGTGAGCAGAGCTTCGCCGATGCGGCCGCAGCCGAGGATGGCAATCATGCGGAGGAGTGTGCCTAGGCTTCGCTTGCGATGCCGACCATAAGAGGCCGTGCCGGCTTTGCCGGCGCGGCCGCTAAGCCGCCGCGGCGGCGTCGAACGAGAGCAGGCCGCGGCCGAATCCTGCGAGCAGATACACACTCGCGAGACCGGAGAACTCGCCGTAGGGCTCGAGCAATTCGGCCGTCTCCCAGCCCTCGACCGGGCGGCCGCGCATCGCGCGCAGCAGCTTGATGAGGCCGAGGTCGCCGACGAGGCCGTGATCGAAGCGCCCGAGCCCCTCGAGGCAGACGACGCCGATCGACCACGGGCCGATGCCGCGTTCGCGCTCGAGGCGCTCGACGATCCTCGCCGTCGGTTGGTCGTGCAGGCGCTCGAGGTCGAGCGAGCGACAGAGCCGGACGAGCGCTGCGCCGCGGCGTGCATGCAGGCCGAGCTTGCGCAGCTCCACGGGCGCGAGTGAACCGAGTTCCTCGGTCGTCGGCGCGACGTGCAAGCGCTCCGGGCCTGCGGCACAAAGCGTGCGGATGATGGTCTGCTCCATCCGGCGCGCGCGCTTCGCCTCGATCAGCTGGCCGCAGAACGCGCGCAGGAGCGACTGTGCAACGGTCGACACACGGACCGGACGCAGCCCGCGCAGCTCGCGCGACGCGCGTCCGAGCAGAGGATCGTTCCGCACGCTCATCAGGAAGTCGGAGTGGTCGTCGTCGAGCGCGAGCAGCCAGCGGACGCGTTCCGCAGCCGCGGCGGACTCGGCGCGGACGGTGACGGTGCCGGACGGGGACTGCCACGCGCGCGCGAGCTCGATGCGGCCGTCGACCGGTAGCGCTTGCGTGAAGACGCCTTCGCGGAACGTGCGCGTCGCGTCGCTCGAGAGGCGTGCGGAGAGTGCGAGCGAGTACGGGCCGCGCGGCGAGACCGCGAGCTCGAGGCTCACCGCTCGTTGCGCGCGTGCTGCGGTGTTGCCCGCATGCCGAGCCCGGCTGCGCGATCGAGCGCGTCCATCGCCTCCGCCTCGCGTCCGGCCGAGCGGAGGAATCCTCCCCAGGCGCGCGCGGTGTTCGCGGCCGCGCGCCAGCGGCCCTCGTCCTCGAGGATTCGAACTGCGTCGCGAAATGCGGAGTCCGCCTCGGTCTCCTCGCCGCTGAGCGTCAGCCCCTCCGCGAGTGCGGCGAGCGCGTATCCATGGTCCACGGGACTCGATTCGATTGCGAGCGCTTCGCGGGCGAACGCGATCGCCGCCGGAGCGTCGCCGCCGATGCGGGCGATGCGAGAGCGGAGGATGGTGATCTCGGCGACGTCCGAGTTCGCGGGCTTGACGCCGAGGAGCAGGTCTGCCCGGTCGAGATGGTCGGCGGCCTCGGCAGCCTTCTCCCGCTCGATGAGGAGCCGCGACGCGAGAACATGTGCACGCGCCAGGTTGAGCGAATCCTCCGTCGTCTCGAGCAGCGCGATTGCCTTGCGGATGTTTGCGAGGGCGAGCGAGGCTTTGCCTTCGACTCCTGCGAGGCGCGCCATCGACCAGTACAGGCGCACGCGCATGTACGGGTCTTCCGTGTCGCGCGTCTTCTTCAGCGCCGCCCTGACGATGTCTTCCGCGCGACCGAGCTCGCCGACGTCGCTGAGGGCGTAGCTGAGCAGGACCGCGTAGCGCGCCTCGGCGGAGGAGCTGTCCGCGCAGGCGTCGAGGCAGCGCTCGAACAGCTCGACGGCCTGCTGCGTCCGACCGACGCCGGCGTAGGCGCGACCGAGCTGCGAGTAGACATCGACGTGCTCCACCGGGTTCGCGAATTCCTCGGCGACCGCTCCTTCGAGCAGCTCGATGGCGCCGGCAAGGTCTGCGTGGTCCTCCCGGACTGCGGCGAGCGCGATGCGCGCGCGGAAGGCGCACGCCGTGTCGGCAGCGGCCTCCGCTTCGGCCAGGAGCTCCACCAGCGGCGCCTCGCTTCCGTCGCCGTCGCCGAGCCGCACGGCAAGTTCGAGGTCCGAGAGGCGGAGCTCGCGGGCCGACTCAGGGTCGAGCTCGGAGCCGCTCTCGAGGTAGTCGGCAGTGACGGCGAGCTTGGCGGCCAGCTTGCGCAGCGCCTTGACCGAGGGTTGCCGCGTGCCGGCTTCGATTCGGGAGATGTAGGCGTACGAGACGCCCGGAGCGGCCAGTTCCCGCTGTGAGAGCCCTCGTTCCAGCCGCAGTCGCTTGAGCCGTAGCCCGATCGTTTCGCCCGAAGGCGACGGGGAGTCCGACGGCATCGATTGATTCTCGCCATTCCGGCCGCGGTCGTCAATGGGCCGCTCCGTCTTGCCTGAGGCACATCCTTCCAGTTGTCCCCTGGCAGACGAGAGGAGGAACCATGCTGCGTAGTGCGCTGAGCGTCAAGCTCATCGTTCTGCTCGCGGCGCTCGCGGCCTTTGCTGTCCTGGCCGGCGAGTTCCCGTGGGGTCCTGCCTAGCCTGACCCGGTTGTAGCGTTGCCGCCGTGGCGGCCTTCGAGCTCGTGGTCTACGCGCTGCTCCTGGCCGTCGCGGCGGCAGCCGTCTGGAAGCGGCCGGTGGTCGCGCTCTACCTCTTCGTCGTCGGGCTCGCGCTCCACAACGCGGTCATGGCGGCGCTGTTCGCGGCCGGGGTCCACGGCGGGACGCTGACCGCGATCGCCGCGTGGAAGGAGATCCTCCTCGCGATCGCCCTCGCGCGCGTCATACAAGGGGCGGTGCGCGACGGGCGGTTGCCGTTCCGGCCCGGGGTGGTGGACTGGCTCGCCCTCGCGTACGGCTTGCTCGTCGTCGTGTATGCCATCGTGCCGCAGTCGGCGCTCGGTGGCGCCGCCGGCCATCACGCTGTCGCGCTCGCGGCGAAGCACGACCTCGTCCCGGTCGGCGCGTTCTTCCTCGGCCGCTCGCTTGCGCTCGGTCGCGACGAGCTGCGCCGGCTCGCGTGGACCCTCGTCGGCACTGCGGCGTTCGTCGCGACGCTCGGCATCGTCGACGTCTACGCAGTCCCGATCGGTTGGTGGCGGACGAATGGCGTCGTGCGCTACTTCCACCAGCAGCTCGGCTACCACTACAACGGCACGGGCGGTCTGCCGGAGAACTTCATCTACAACACCGGCTCGGAGAACCACTTCCTGCGGCGGCTCGTATCGACTTTTCTCAGCCCGCTCGCGTCCGGATACCTGATGGTCGTCGCGCTGCTGCTGCTGCCGCGCCGGCGCGTCGCGATCCCGTTCGCCGCGCTCGCGTTCGCCGGCCTCCTCTTCACGTTCTCGCGCTCGTCGCTCGTCGCGCTTGCCGGTGGCCTTGTCGTGCTCGCGCTCGCCGCGCGCACGTGGCGGCCCGTCGCGCTCGCGGTCGTCATCGTCGGCGTCGCGATCGGCTGGGCGCACGTGTTCCCGTCGATCGGCCCGACGGGCCACTGGACGAAGGCCGATCTCGTCAAGCAGCGGCAGCATGCGAAGGCGAGCGGGCCGGCGAGCGGGAGCGCGCTCTCCGAGAGCGAGCCGTCGCTGCACGAGCACTGGTTCGCGTTGAAGGACGGCGTGCACACGGTCATCCACCATCCGCAGGGCTTTGGGCTCGGCAACGTCGGCCAGACCGCGTCGCGCACCGGGACGACGATCAAGGCCGGCGAGTCGAACTACACCGAGATGGGCGCCGAGCTCGGCATCCTCGGCGCGTTGCTCTGGATCGCGTGGGGGCTCGCTGTGCTGGTCGGGCTCTGGCGCGCACGCGCGGTGCGCATGACCGCGGCGTTCGCGGCCATCCTTGCACTCGCGATTCAGACGGACGTCATCGGCGACCCGTGGGTCGCGTACGTCGTGTGGGCGCTCGCCGGGACCTGTCTGCAAGTGCGTCTTGCGACGAAGGAGGCGCGGGCCGTACCGTCGACGGCGTGACCATCCGACACGCGCTCGTGCTCACGGCGATCGCGTTGCTGGTCATCGCACTCGCGTTACGGCTGCAGGGCGGACACGTGTCCTCCGGGCTGTGCTGCCGCGCGTCCCGGGCATGCTCAACCCGGACGTCACGCAGGCGACGATCGGCTCGACCATCTGCATGCACGGCTGGACCGCGACCGTGCGCCCGCCGGTGAGCTACACGAACGCGCTGAAGCTGAAGCAGATGCGCGCGTACGGCGAGACGGGCAGCCCGTCCGCGTACCAGGAGGATCACCTGATCAGCCTCGAGCTCGGCGGCGACCCGACCGATGCGCGCAATCTGTGGCCGGAGCCGTATCCGCGCGCAGCCGACGTCGACCGGATCGAGAACGACCTGAATGCCGGGGTGTGCAGTGGGAAGCTCACGCTCGCGCAGGCTCAGGAAGACGAGTCAGCGCTCAAGCACACGCAGGGCTAGCCGGCGGCGAGCGCGTATAGATCGCCGGTCGCCGTGACGGCATACAGCTCACCGTTCGCGTCCTCACCGAATGACGTGAGCTGTTCGGCGATTCCCTTCGTCCGCAGGAGGTTCGAGGGGTGGCCCTTCGCATCGCGCTTAAGCGACTGGATCCACCCGCTGCAGTAGTCGCCGTAGAAGTAGCGTCCGCGCGCTGCCGCAACCTTCTTCCCGCGGTAGACGTAGCCGCCGATCGTCGCGCACGCTCCACGTATTCCCCATTGGAACGAGTACCACGGTCGCACGAGCGTTCCCGCGGTGGTCGCCATGTGCGGGTTGTAGACGATCGGCCCCTCGAAGTGATCCCAGCCGAAGTTCCAGAGCGTGTCGAGTTGTGCCGCCGTCCGGAAGTCGATCTCTTCGCACAGGTGGGTGCCTGGATCGACGAGCCACAGATCGCCGGTCTGCCGGTCGAACGAGAAGCGGTACGGATTGCGCACGCCGAGCGCGGCGATCTGCCAGGTCGCGCCGGGCGTACGCGTGTCGAGGCGCAGGAGCTTGCCGAGCAGGACGCCCATGTTCTGTGCGCGTCCTACCTGGTCGCCGTACGTGGCGTTGTCGTCGGTCCCGCCGTCCCCGAGCCCGGCCCACAGGCGGCCGCGCTTGTCGAACGCGAGCATTCCGCCCTTGTGATTCACGAAGGGCTGCTGCACGTCGAGGAGTTGCTGCTCGCTCGCGGGCACGGCGACTCCCTGGTCAGTGGTGAACTTCGATATGTGCGTATCGCCGTTGGTCGCGACGTAGTCGACGTAGAACGTGTGGTCGCTCGCGTATGCCGGGCTGAACGCGAAGCCGACGAGGCCCTGCTCGCCGGAGTCGAGAACCTCGCTGTGGATGTCGAGGAACGTGCCCACCGGCGCGCCGCCGCGCGCGAGCACGATCCGGCCACTCTGCTCGACGACGTAGAGCGTCGACGCGTCGTTCGGCGCCGAGGTCACGTACACCGCTTCCGGAAAGCCGGTGCCGATCTTCGCGAAGTGGAAGCCCTTGCTCGTCGCGGCCCCGGCGCTCCCCGCTGCGAGGAGCGCCAGAGCCGACAGGAGGGAGACGAGGCGCGGGAACATAGCGCGATTTCGCATGGTATATTGCGTATCCGCGAGATGCAAGATGACCACGACTTCTTTCTCACGCTGAACCTCGCGGCGGCGAAGGCGTGGCCGCTCATCACGCGTGAGTTCGCGGTCGGCGGTGTCGAGCCGGGGAACTGGGGCCTGCTCTACCACGTCGGAGCGCGCGAGAACGTCACCCCGTCGGAGCTCTGTGCAGAGACCGGCATTACGCCGACGACGATGCGCGACCAGATTCAGACGCTCGTCGACCGCGGACAGCTCGAGCGGCGCCCGAATCCGCTCGACGCGCGCTCGTACTACGTGCGCGTTGACCGCGCGGGGGCGGCGCAACCTCGACGAAGGGCTGAAGGCATCGCGCCGTGCGGCCCAGCTGCTCGAGGACGAGCTCGGCGACCTCGAGCCGTTCCGGCAGTCGCTCCTCGACCTGACCGCCGTCCTCGCGACGCTCAACGAGCGCGCCCTGCGTGAAGAACGCGCCCGCCGGGTGGAAGAGATCCGCTCAAAGCGCGCTCAGCGTTAACCTCTCCTGCATGGCGATCGACCCGCGCGTTGACATCGGCCATGTGCATCTCAAGGTGGCGGACATCGAGCGCGCGCTCGGCTTCTATGTCGGCGTTCTCGGCTTCGAGGAGTTCGCTCGCTACGGCGACGAGGCGGCGTTCATCTCGGCCGGCGGCTATCACCACCACATCGGTCTCAACACGTGGGAGTCGAAGGGCGCAGGACCGGCGCCACGCAACACGACGGGCCTCTACCACACCGCAATCCGCTATCCCGACCGGAAGACGCTTGCCGACGCGCTGCGACGCGTCCTCGCTGCGGGGATCCCGCTCGATGGTGCGAGCGACCACGGCGTTTCCGTCGCGCTCTACCTGCGCGATCCCGACCAGAACGGGGTCGAGCTCTACTACGACCGGCCGAAGGATGAGTGGCCGCGCGACGAGGCCGGCAACCCGACCATGTGGACGAAGCCGGTCGACCTCGATGCCCTCCTGGCGGAGGCCTGACACGGTGCTATACCTGTAGCCGAGGGTTTGGCCAAGCCGGTTGAGCAGCTGTCGCAGGTCATCGTCCGCTTCGCGGGCGACTCGGGCGACGGCATGCAGTTGACGGGGGCGCAGTTCACCTCCGAGACGGCACTGCTCGGGAACGACATCTCGACGTTCCCCGACTTCCCGGCCGAGATCCGCGCGCCCGCCGGATCGCTGCCCGGCGTGTCCGGCTTCCAGGTCCACTTCGCCGACTTCGACATCCTCACGCCCGGCGACGCGCCGAACGTGCTCGTCGCGATGAACCCGGCGGCGCTGAAGACGAACATCAAGGACTTGCCCAAGGGCGGGACGCTGATCGTCAACTCCGACGCGTTCAACGACCGCAACCTCCAGAAGGCCGGGTACGACACGAACCCGCTCGACGATGGGTCGCTCGCCGAGTTCCAGCTGCACTCCGTGCCGCTCACCTCGCTCACCGTCGGCGCGCTGAAGGGCATCGAGGGGGTCACGCCGCGCGAGGCCGAGCGCTCGAAGAACATGTTCGCGCTCGGTCTCATGTCCTGGCTGTACGGCCGCTCGATCGAGCCGACGGTCGACTTCCTCGAGGAGAAGTTCGCGAAGCGCCCGGAGATCGCAGCCGCGAACGTGAAGGCGCTGCAGGCCGGATTCGCCTTCGGCGAGACGACGGAGACGTTCGCGGTCACGTACGAGGTGAAGCCGGCGAAGCTCCAGCCGGGGACGTATCGCAACATCACCGGGAACCAGGCGCTGTCGCTCGGCCTGATCGCCGCGTCGAAGCTCTCGAACCTTCCGCTCTTCCTCGGCGCGTACCCAATCACGCCGGCGAGCGCGATCCTCGAGGAGCTCGCGGGCTACAAGAACTTCGGCGTGCGGACGTTCCAGGCGGAAGACGAGATCGCCGCAGCCGGTGCCGCAGTCGGCGCCGCGTTCGGCGGCTCGCTCGCCGTGACGACCTCCGCCGGTCCCGGCATCGTGCTGAAGGCCGAGACGATCGGGCTTGCGATCATGCTCGAGCTTCCGCTCCTCATCTGCGACATCCAGCGCGCAGGCCCGTCGACGGGGATGCCGACGAAGCCGGAGCAGGGCGACCTGCTGATGGTGCTGTTCGGCCGCAACTCGGAGTCCCCCGTGCCGGTCGTCGCCGCGCGCTCGCCGTCGGATTGCTTCGCCGCGGCGATCGAGGCGTGTCGCATCGCGCTCAAGTACAGGACGCCGGTCTATCTCCTCTCCGACGCGTATCTCGCGAACGGATCGGAGCCGTGGCTCCTGCCCTCGACCGAGTCGTTGCCGGACATCTCGACGACGTTCGCAACGGAGCCGAACGACGGCGATGAGTTCCTCCCGTATTTGCGCGACGAGCAGACCCTCGCGCGGCCGTGGGCGATCCCCGGCACGCCCGGGCTCGAGCATCGCATCGGCGGCCTGGAGAAGGCCGACCGGACGGGGAACATCTCGTACGACCCCGATAACCACGATCTGATGACGCGGCTCCGCGCGCAGAAAGTTGCCGGGATCGCGGGCGACATCCCGGAGCTCGAGGTCGACGACCCGAGCGGCGAGGCTCGCGTGCTCGTGCTCGGCTGGGGCGGGACGTACGGGCCGATCGCGGCGGCGTGCAGGCGCGTGCGGGAGAGCGGTCGTGCGGTCGCGCATGCGCACCTGCGCCATCTCAATCCGTTCCCGCGCAACACGGGCGAGGTCCTGCGCCGCTACGACAAGGTGCTCGTGCCGGAGATGAACCTCGGACAGCTGCTGAAGCTCGTGCGGGCGGAGTACCTCGTCGACGCGGTCGGGTACAACCGCGTGAGCGGGCTTCCGTTGCGCGCGGCAGAGGTGGCGGACGCGATCAGAGCGCTGGCCGACCAATGACCGAATTGACCGCCAAGGATTACCGCACCGACCAAGAGGTGCGCTGGTGCCCGGGCTGCGGCGACTACGCCATCCTCGCGGCGATGCAGGCGTTCATGCCCGAGCTCAACATCGCGCGCGAGAACACCGTCTTCGTGTCGGGCATCGGTTGCGCCGCGCGCTTCCCGTACTACATGAACACGTACGGCATGCACTCGATCCACGGGCGCGCGCCGGCAATCGCCACCGGGCTCGCGACGTCGCGTCCCGATCTCTCCGTGTGGGTCGCGACCGGCGACGGCGACGCGCTCTCCATTGGAGGAAATCACCTCATCCACGCGTTGCGCCGCAACGTGAACTTCAAGATCCTGCTGTTCAACAACCAGATCTACGGCCTGACGAAGGGGCAGTACTCGCCGACGAGCGAGCTCGGCAAGGTGACGAAGTCGACCCCGATGGGCTCACTCGACTGGCCTTTCAACCCGTTGTCGCTTGCGATCGGCGCCGAGGCGACGTTCGTCGCGCGCGCGATCGACACGGACAAGGCGGGGATGACGGCCGTCCTGCGCGCGGCAGCCGAGCATCGCGGCAGCGCGTTCGTCGAGATCTTCCAGAACTGCCCAATCTTCAATGACGACGCGTTCGCGTTCGTCCGCGACGACAAGGAAGGCGTGAACCGCATCCCGCTGCGCGACGGCGAGCCGATCACGTGGGGAGCCGGAGCCGAGAAGGCGCTGCGCCAGCGCTCGGACGGCTCGATCGAGATCTGCGCCTCAGGCGAGGAAGGCGTGCTCGTTCACGACGCGCATCACGAAGGCGCTGCGCTTGCCTTCGCGCTCTCGCGCGTCACCCAGGATTCGCATGGCGGAACGCCGGTCGGCGTCTTCCGCGACGTCGTGCGTCCCGTCTACGACGACCTGATGGCGGAGCAACTCACGACCGCGGTCGCAAAACAGGGCGAGGGCGACCTGGAGGCTCTCCTGCACAGCGGAGAGACGTGGAACATCGACTGAAAGCGCCGCGTCAGCCTCGACCGCCCCGGGCCGGAGCTAAGGCGCAGCCTTAGCGGAGGCCGGACCAGCGTGCGGGGATGGGCGAAGCCCACCACCGCACGCGCAGAGCTAACCCTTCGTCCAAACCTTTGAGAGCTCGCGGGCTTTGCCCGCGAGCGTTACCGCGAAGCGGGAACCTCTAACGCCTGAAAGTGCAAAGCACTTTCAGGCGAGGCTTAGGCCGGGCGCGCGGGGGAACGCGCCCGGCTTAGGCCGTTTGCCGAACCTCGTGCGCGTTCCGTGCTTGGATCAAAGCCCGCTCGAGCGCATGCTCGAGGGTCGATCGGCGGAACGGCTTCATCACGTAGTCGACCACCTCGAGGCTTGCCGTCTCCTCGCTGGGCGGTTCGATACTGACGCAGAGGATCGGCAGCCGCAGGAGCCGCTGCCGCAGTCGGTGCGCTAGCCGCAAGCCCGGCCCGGAGGCCGGCTCGAGCAGCATCAGGTCAGGCTCCTCGCCCTCGGACAGCTCTCGCTGGCCGATCGGTCTATGACCGAGCCGCAGGACGAGAAGTTCGAGCAGCGACCGGTTCGCCGGATCTGGATCCACGATCAGGATGGTCGCCACGGGGGAAACATCGTCCACGCCCGGGGGAACGGCGCCTGAGCATGGTATGAAAGAGGTATGAGCGCCGCCCGCGTGCTCGTCGTCGACGACGACGAGGACATTCGCACCCTCGTCCGCACGCTTCTCGAGCGGTCGGGAGCGATCGTTTTCGAGGCCCCTGACGGGCGTGAGGGCCTGCGCGAGTTCCACGCGCAGCGGCCGGATCTCGTCATTCTCGACGTCTCGATGCCCGAGCTGGACGGGTGGCAGATGCTCGACCGCATCCGCGACATGTCGGACGTCCCCGTCCTCATGCTCACCGCCCGAGCCGACGAGCTCGAGCGCGTGCGCGGCCTGCACGCCGGGGCCGACGACTACGTCGTGAAGCCATTCGGCAAGCAGGAGCTGATCGCGCGCGTGCAGGCTCTGCTTCGGCGCGCGGCGCGCGCCGGTCGCTCCGAGGAGGCCGATTCGTACGGCGATGGCTACCTCACCATCGACTGGGGCCAGCACCGGGTCACCGTGGCCGATCGAGAGATCCAGCTCACGCCGCTCGAGTTCCGGCTGCTCTCGACGTTCGTCCGCAACCCGCGACAGGTGCTGAGCCGCGAGCAGCTGCTCGAGCTCGTGTGGGGCGACACGTATGGCGTCGGTGGCGACCAGGTGAAGCTCTACATCGGGTACCTGCGCCGCAAGCTCGATCCGGAGACTCCCGAGGGGGTGCCGATCGAGACCGTGCGCGGCTTCGGCTACCGCTACACCGCGCCTCCCGCTTAGGAGAGCAATTCGCGCACGCGCGCGGAGAGATCCGCGGGCGAGAACGGCTTGCTTACGTACGCGTCCGCGCCGGCGTCGAGGCCACGGCGTACGTCCGACTCCTGCGCCTTCGCGGTGAGGAGCAGGAGCCGCGTCGATGCGAGCTCTGCGTCGGCGCGGATGCGGCGAACGACCTCGAGCCCGTCGGGCGGCGGCATGCCGATGTCGAGGACGGCGACTTCCGGGTGGCGCTCGCGGACGAGATCGAGCGCCTCGACACCGGTGCGGGCGCTGATGACGTCGAACCCGTCGCGTTGCAGCCGCGTCGTCACGAGTAGCAGGATGTCTTCGTCATCCTCGGCGACGAGCACTGTCGTCATGCGACGAGCTCGCTCTCCGGATCGACGGTCGGCCGCGACGCATGGGACGGCAGTTCGAGCCGGAAGATGCTGCCGCCGCCTTCGCGCCGGTGCGCGACCAGTGTTCCTCCGTGCCGCTCGGCGATCGCGCGGGCGATGAACAGCCCGAGACCGGTGCCGGGCACTTGCTCGCTGACCGCGCTCTGAGCGCGGTAGAAGCGGTCGAAGATGCGCTCCTCCTCGCCGAGGGGGATACCAATGCCTGTGTCCCGTACCTCGATTGCGGCGCCGTCGAGCGTACGCTCGACGCGCAGCTCGACGCGCCCGCCCTCTGGCGTGAACTTCACCGCGTTGCCGACGAGGTTGTCGAGCAGCTGCAAGATGCGGCGGCGGTCGCATTCGATGCGGATCGGCCCGTCGCACGAGAGGAAGAGCGACACGCCTTTGCGATCCGCGCGGGCATGCGTCTCGTCCAGTGCACCGGCTGCGACCGACTCGAGATCGGCGTCCTCGATGCTGAGCAGGAAGCGGCCCGACTGGAGGCGCGCGGCGAGCAGCAGGTCGTCGACGAGCCTCAGCAGCCGGTCGGAGCTGCGCGCGACGACCTCGATGTAGCGGCGCCGTTCTTCGTCGAGCGGTGCGCCGCCGTCGTCGTCGAGCGCGAGCTCGACGTAACCGATGATCGACGTCAACGGGGTACGCAGATCGTGGGAGACGAGCGCGATGAACTCGTCCTTCAAGAGGTCAGCCTTTACGAGCTCTTCGTTCTTCTCTACGAGCCGCGCGCGAGTCCTGTCGACAGTGTCGACGATCGCGCCCATACGAGCGACGACAAGGAGTGCGATGGCGGACTGCAGAGCCGCAAGCACCCAGATGCCGACCGTCTTGTGTTCGGAGTCGGCGATGACGCGGGCGACGGGGACTGTGAGCAGCGCGCCGGCGAGCGCGAGGAGGCGCCAGCGGTCGACGCGCGTCTCCGGCTCCTCGCTCGGCTGGCCGAGCCTGCGCATAGACGGGTGGAGGACGGCCGCGGTCCAGAAGATGTACGACGCCATCCACGGCCAGTTGATCCAGGCGCTGCCCTGGTACGCACCGGCGTTGATCCTGAACGCGGTGTCTCCGAGGAGTTGGCTCAACGCTCCGAGCACGAGGAACGCGAAGGCAGGAGTTCGCCACGCTGGGGAGACGAAGAACCCCGCAAAGGCCCCGATCAGGACGATGTCCATGATCGGGTACAGGACGCCTGCGACGAGCCGTGGTCCGAGCGGGCCGCCGGCGTGCAGGTTCGGCTGCATCACGAAGATCCACTCGAAGACGACGAAGGCGAGCGTGACGATTGCAGCGTCGGTCAGCGCGCCGAACCGGCGGTGGATACGGGAGCGCATGATCAGGATTACGGGCAGCGCCGCGAACAGCGGATAGGCGATGAGGTAGAGGTAGTCGGCAACGGCCGGCTTTGCCGCGTCCGGGGAGATGTCGAAGGCGATGTCGCCGGCGACGAAGAGCATGTTCGCGGCCGCAAAGACGAACCACGGCAGTCGCGGCTCCGGCCGCCAGCGCCGAATGCCCCAGACGATCGCGAGGACACAGCCGCCGCCGAAGATCTCGTAGATCGTGTCCTGGGTGACGACGCTCGAGGGGAAGAGGAAGTAGATCCCGCTCAAGAGGAGCTCGACGCCCAGGACGCCGGCCCCCAACCGGTAGTCACGCGAAACGCGCATCGCCTGCAGTCAACTGTAGACCTCAGGCCAGAAAGCGGACAATCGCGGCGGCGACCTCGTCCGGGCGATCCTCCTGGAGGAAATGCCCTGCGCCCTCGACGACGACGGGCTCGCCGGCGCCGGGGATGAGCTCGGTGAAGCCGTGCGCAAGGGCGGGCGGCAGCGCCGCGTCCTCGGCACCCCAGACGACGAGCGTCGGCTTCGTCCACGAGCGCAGCGCATCGCGCACGCGGTTCATCGGCTCCGTGTTCGGGTGATCCGGCTCCGCCGGAACGAGCTCGGGGAACGCGAGCACTCCCGCCTTCGACTCGGGCGTGGGAAAGGGCTCTGCGTACGCGGCGCGTGCGTCGTCGTCGAGCCCGTTCACCGTTCCCGATTCGATGAGACGCACCGGGTCGATGGCGGGGCCCATCGCGCGAACGACCTCGCGAAAGCGCAGCCACGTGTCGCTCGGCGGACGGCCTCCGCCGATGCCGGTGTCGAGGATGACGAGCCGGTCGACGAGCTCCTCATGTTCGACGGCGAAACGAAGCCCGATCGGGCCGCCCCAGTCGTGCACGACGAGGGTCATGCCGCCCAGTCCGAGCGCCTCGACGAGATTCGCGATCGACGCAACGTGCCGGTCGTACGAGTACCAGCCGATGTCGGCAGGCTTGTCCGAGCGGCCGAATCCGATCAGGTCGGGCGCGACGGCGCGCCGGCCCGCGGCGACGAGCGGCGGGATGACGTTGCGCCACAGATACGACGACGTCGGCTCGCCGTGCAGGAGAAGGACGGGCGGGCCGTCGCCCTCGTCCACGTAGTGCATGCGGAGGCCGTCGAAGTCGAGCGAGGGCACGAGCGGAGCATATGAGGCGGGACGGGCTGCGGCCCACCGCCCCGCCTCCCTCATCTGATGCCCCAATCGGCGAAAACTTGCGCGGCTAGGTCGCGTGCGCCCGCTGGGTGCGGCGCGGGATCTCGATCGGGCGGCGCCGGAGCGCCGCGGCGGCCCCGATTGTGCCCGCGATGCCGACGACGCCCGCTACTGCGAACGCGAGCTCGGTGCCGCCCTTGGCGCACAGCCAGCCGGCGAGGAGGCCCGCGGCCGGCCCGGTGCCGTTGAAGGCGTAGAAGTAGATGCCGATGATGCGGCCCCGCAGCCGGTCGGGCGCGGCGAGCTGCATCGAGGCATTCGAGTTCGCCGACCAGGCGGTGAAGCCGGCGCCGACGAGGAAGAGGAGGAGGCCCGCCGCGTACTCGTTCTTTGCCGGCGCGAGCAGCAGCTCGGCGAAGGTGAAGACGAGCGCGCCGATCACCATGACCCGCGTCGATGCACGCGCCTTCGACGCCGCGATCAGCGCACCGGCGAGTGCGCCCGCGCCAAAGACGGCGGAGAGGAATCCGTACACCGTCCCGTGGCCGTGCAGCGTCAGCTTGGCGAGGACGGGCAGCGTGACGTTGAAGTTGAAGCAGAACGTGCTCAGCACGACGGTCAGGCCGATCACGGCGAGCATGCGCGGCTGGCGTCGAACGTACGCGAGCCCTTCGCGCGTCCCGGCGAAGATGCGCGGCCGCTCGAACTCCTCGAGCGGGAAGAAGTCGCGCGTCCGCATCGCGAGGAGCCCGATAAGCACGGCGACGAAGCTGATCGAGTTGACGAGGAAGCACACACCGACGCCGGCGAAGCCGAGCAGGATGCCGGCGACGGACGGCCCGAAGATGCGCGACGCATTGAAGAGGCTCGAGTTGAGCGCGATCGCGTTCGGGAGCGACTCGCGTCCAACCATGCGGTACGTGAGCTGCTGGCGTGACGGGACGTCGAGGACGAGCACCGTCCCGTTCACGAACGCGATCACGTAGAGCATCCACGGGCGCGCGAAGCCTCCGTAGGCGATCCACGTCAGGACGACCGCGCTGATCGTCTGCGCGACCTGCGTCCAGATGACGAGCCGTCGGGCGTCGAGGCGGTCGGTGACGACGCCGGCGAAGAGCCCGAAGATCGTGAAGGGCAGGAACTGCGCGAACGCCATGACGCCGACGGCAAATGCGTTGTTGTGCGTGAGCTCGAGCACGAACCAGCCCAGCGCGATCCGCTGCATCCAGGAGCCTGTCTGCGAGATGAGCTGACCCGTGAAGAAGAGCCGGTAGTTCCGGTAGCGGAAGCTCGAGAACGTGCGCTTCACAGGGCCAGCTTCCGCAGCGGCCCGACCGCGGCCTCGATGGCGGCCAGCTCCTCTTTCGTCAAGCCGGAGAGGCGCTGCGCGAGCCAGACGGTCCGGCGGGAGCGGACGCGGCGAAGCAGGCGCTGGCCCTCGTCGGTGAGCGAGATCCCGACCCGTCTCCGGTCGTCGTCGCTCGGGGTGCGCGCGACGAGGCCGTCGCGCTCGAGCCGGTCGACGTGCTTCGTCATCGCGGGCGGGCTGATCCGCTCGCCGGCGGCGAGGTCGCGGATGCCGACGCCCGGCGCGCGCTTGATCGCGACGAGGAGGGAGACCTGTTCCGGAGAGACGCCCAGGGCACGGGCCTCGCGGCGGAGCTCGCGACCGACCTGGAGGAGTGCCGGCCGAAGAGCGTCTGCAAGTACGACCGTGTCCACTGCTGCAGTCTTCGGCATATCGTTAACTCAGTTAACGATAGCTGAACGAGCTGCCGCTCTGTACCTCCGACTGGCTGATTGCCGCTGACGCGACCGGATTCGCGCCGAGCTCGTTCTTCCAGAGGTTCGCCTCGGACTGGAAACTCGCGAGAACGCCGAAGGCGTGCCCCATCGCGTCCGGCCGCGTGTCGATCACGGTATTCCGCTCGATCATGCACATCGACCGGTCGTTGCACCAGATGCCGATGCCGCGCGCATCGCGCACTTCGTTGCCCATGACCATGCCCATCGACATCTCTGTCACCGAGATGCCGCGCATGGTCGTACGGCTCACGGAGTTGCGCATGATGTCGCTCATCGAGGAGTGCGTGGTGATCCCCTCCATACCGCCGGTGATCGTGCAGCCCTCGACCATGCTCATCCCCATGTCCATGTTGTAGGAGATGTCGATCCCCTGGCCGAGGGTGTTTCCGAGCATGTCGACGTTGCAGTTCTTGATGAGGACGCCTGCGAGCCTGACGTGGATGCCGTCCAGCTTCGTCCCCGAGACGGACACGCCGTCGAGCACCGTGTCGCGCACGCGCTCGACCGTGATCCCGTTCTCGCCGCCGACAACGGAGACATTCTTCACCGTGACGCCGTTCGCACGGATGACGATGCCGCCGCGGACGACCGCGCCTGGATCGCCGACGAGCACCTCGCGGTGGGTGATGACGAGCGGGCCCTGGTGGACGCCTGCAGCGAGATGGACGACAGGCGGCCGCAGCGCGTACGCCGTCGCGCCCGCAGTCGCGAGCAGGACGCCGACGGAAACCGCCGCGGCCCCGCCGGCGTTGCCGAGCTCGCCGCCCTCCTCGGCGTATCCGAGACGCAGGAGCGGGAAGGCGGCGTGGCCAAGGAATTGCGCGACGAGCCAGCCGGCGGCGAAGAGCGCGACCGCCTGCGAGAGCGGCGCGGCAACGCCGGCGACGTGCATGAAGAGGATGACGAGGCCGAGCTCGAGCAGGCCGAGCGGCAGTGCGGCCCAGCCCGGCTGGTAGCGCAGCAGGCGGTCGTACGCGAGCACGTCGAGTGTGAGACCGACGCCGAGCATGAGGCCGGCCGCCTCGAACCGGCCACCACTTGTGTTCCGCGAGCGCGAGCACGCAGGCCGCGACGACGACGAGCAGCGTCGCTCCAACCCGCGACTCGAGGCGTCCTCTCAGCGTGTACGACACGACCGGATCCTGTGCAGGAAGCCATGCGCAACGAATCGCGCGCCTGCGAGCGTGTCCGACGCGGGGAAGGCCCATTGCGCGGCAACGCCGCCGAGCGCGAGCGTCCGCGTCTCGTCGCTCAGGCTGGGAACGGTCGCGTCGGGCGCGAGCACGATCCAGCCGTCGACGGTCTCGAGGCCGTGCTCGCCGACGAGCCGTGCGAGCAACGGGTCGTGCTGGAACCCGCGCAGGAATCCCGTCGCGCAGATCACCTGCTCCGTTCCGTTCACGGACTCCTCGACGCGGAATCGCCCCTCCATCTCGGCTGTGGCCAGTGGCTCGTCCCACTGGCGTCCGGGCGGATAGCAGGGTGCGAGGAGCGCCCATCAGTCTTCCCGCGCGTTCTTGCGCGGGAAGACGGTGAAAGCCGCCGAGCCCGCGTCGCGAGAAGTACTCGCGCGGGACGTTGAGCTGCTGGCGCACGGGCTCGCGGCGCCGCACGGAGATGACCTCGGCGCCTGCGTCGAGTGCATTCACCCACTCGGTCGCGGCGGCGAGGCCCGCGCCGACGACCGTGACGGTCGACGCGTAGTCGTGGGACTCGTAGGAGTGGACCGCACGCGTGTCGTCTCGCAGCGCGTCGGGGACGTTGAGCCCGGGATGGCCGGTGGCGACGAGCACGTGGCGGAACGTCCCGGCGCCGTCGAGCTCGAACCCGCCGTTGACGGCCCGGATCCGCTTGATACGCGCGTTGCGGAAGCTGCGATCCCAGCCGCTCCTCGCGCGCAGGCGCTCGACGTGCGCGAGGAACTCGCCGACCGTCGGGTGGTAGCGGTCGAGGAGGGTGCCGACGAGCGGGGCGCCGGATCGCCGCGCGATCGCCGAGCGGAACGCGAGGCCGGGGAAGGTCGTCGGCAGGCAGTGCCCGTCGCTCTCGGAGCGCATCTCGCGCTGCCGGATCGCTGCGGCCCGGAGCAGGAACGACGCGGCGGGATCGTCGTCGAGCCCGAAGACCGCGATCTCGTCCGGCTCGAGCTCCCGGCGCAACGTCTGGTACGCCGTGAATCCGGCGAGGCCGGATCCGACGACGGCGACCTGCACTACTTCACCGAGCCGGCGAGCAGTCCCTGGACGAAGTAGCGCTGGAAGGCGAAGAACACGCAGAGCGGGACAACGAGCGAGATGAACGATGCCGGCGCGATGATGTCGATGCTCGTCCCGAACTCGCGCAGTTGGCCCGCGATCCACACCGTGATGGGCGTCGTGTTCTGTCCGAACGTCAGCGCGACGAGCAGGTCGTTCCACGTCCACAGGAACTGGAAGATGGCGAGCGACGCGATCGCCGGCAGCCCGAGCGGCAGGATGAGCCGCAGGAAGATGACGATCTCGTTGGCGCCGTCGATGCGCGCGGACTCGAGGATGTCCTTCGGAAGCCCGACAAAGAAGTTACGCAAGAGGAAGATCGCGAACGGCAGGCCGAACGCGGTGTGGAAGAGCGCGATGCCGTACCAGGTGTCGAACAGCCCGAACGTGCTGTAGAGGCGGAACATCGGGATCAGCGCCATCTGCAGCGGCACGACGAGCAGCCCGATCACGCCGATGAAGATCCAGTCGCGGCCGGGGAACTCGAGCCACGCGAACGCGTAGCCCGCCATCGCGCCCAGGATGACGACGAGCACGGTGTTGCCGACGGCGATGTAGGCCGTCGTCTTCAGCGCTTGGATGAGCCCCGAGTTGTGGAAGAGCGCGTCGTAGTTCGACCAGGTGGCGACGCTCGGATGCGAGAAGACCTGCCACCAGCCCTTCGAGGCGAGCGCGGAGGCGGGAAGGATCGAGGTGATGAAGAGGCCGATCGTCGGGACGAGCCAGAGGCCGCCGAGCGCGATGAGGAAGATGTGCAGCGGCCCGCGCGCGACCGCGCGGACGATCTTTGCGGCGACCGTGTCGCGTGGCGCGGGGATGACGACGACTTCTGCTGCTGCTGCCACTACTGCTCCCTCTTGAAGCGGCGGATGTTGAGCGCGAGCACCGGGATGACGAGCAGGAAGAGGAATACCGCGATCGCGGAGCCGACGCCGAAGTTGCCGCCACCCTGGAACGCGGCGAAATACATGGCGAGCGCGATGACGTTCGCCTTCGCGTACTCCGACTGTGGTGCGAGCGCATAGACGATGTCGAACACCTTGAGGACGTTGATGATCATCGTGACGAAGACGACGCTCAGCACCGGCGTGAGCAGCGGCACGGTCACGCGCCGGAAGGTCTGCCACTCGGTCGCGCCATCCGTGCGCGCAGCCTCGAGCACGTCGCGCGGCATCGACGCGAGGCCGGCGCCGATCACGACCATCGCGAAGCCCGCCCAGATCCAGATGTACGCGATCGAGCAGCGACGGGACGATGAGGTTCGGCCCGAGCCACGCGTAGCCGCCGAACGGCTTCGCGAACGTCTGCGCCCCGATCGCGGCGTGGTACGTCCCCGCCGGCACGTTCGAGAAGTCGTACGAGCCGTCGGCATTCGACTTCGTCGACTGCACCGTCTTCCCCGCTGCGTCCCGCAGCTGGACGGTCACGCCCGGAAGCCCGAGCTCGCCCTTCTCGACGACGCCGGGCTTGCCGCCGCCGGGCTTGAAGTCGCGCCACACGGTGCCGACGATGTCGCCGGGCTTCGCGGCCGGCGTCACTGCCTGGGCGCGCTCTTCGGCACCTGGTCGGGAGCGATGCCGGTCAGCCCGAGCAACACGACGCCACCGGGGTGCGTGGGCGTCTTGAGGACGAGCGCGCCGCCGGCCGACTGCAGCGCGGGGGTCGACGGGAGCGCCGACGAGAGCACGCCTGCCGGGCTGAAGACGCCGCTGATCGATCTTGCCGAGCGCGTTGACGGCGCCGAGACCCGGATCCTGCTGGTACATGATTCGCCAGGTCACGCCGGTCGCGAACGCCGAGATCGCCATCGGCAGGAAGACGACGGTCTTGAACGCGACCGCCCAGCGTACGCGCTCCGTGAGGACGGCGAACACCAGGCCGATCGCAGTGACGAGCGCAGGCACGACCGCGACCCAGATCGCGTTGTTCTTGATCGCCGTCGTCAGCGTCGACGTCGTGAACAGCGTCTTGTAGTTGTCGATGCCGACCCAGTGACCGATGAAGCCGGTCTGGCCGAAGAAGCTGCGGATGATCGTGTAGACGACCGGGTAGACCATCCACACGCCGAGCATGAACGAGCGCGGGCGCGAGGAAGAACGCGCCCACGAGGTACGCGCCCGAGCCGGCCCGGCTCGGAGGAGGGGGCGGAGCCGCCACAACGGGCGGCTCCGCGGTGATTCCCCCTGCGCTCACTGCGTGGTTACTTGCCCTTCTTGTATGACGACGCCGCGGCGGCTTCGAGCTTCTTCTGAATGCCTGCGACGTCCTTGGGGTTCTTCAGGAAGTCCTGGAAGAGCCCCCACTCGCCCTGGCCCGCGGTGGCGCCGAAGGACGGCGGCTGCTCGTCCGACATGTCGAACACGACGGACTTCGCCGAACCGATCGGAGCCTCGGTCGCCTTCGTGATCGCATCCGGATAGATGCTCGCCGGCACGTTCTTGTTGCCGGTCCCGAAGCCGCCCTGCTTCGCCCACGCTTCGGCAGCCGGTGCGGTCGCGAGGAACTTCACGAACGCCTCGATCGCCGGCGTGTCGCGGAACGTGACGAACAGGTCGCCGCCGATCTCGACCCGCCCGCGTCTGGGCCGGGCGTGATCGACGGCCAGGTGAAGGTGTTGAAGCCGGTCTTCGCCTTCGCCTTCGTCGACGACGAGATCACGCCGCCGACGAAGTCGGCCTCGAACACCATCGCGGCCTTCGGCGGAGAGCCGAACGCGTTCGTGACGGAGTCGTTGAACCCGTACTGGAGCGCTCCGCTCGTCCCGCCGGCGATGTTCGACGTGTCGCCGACGATCTTCGCCATCGTCTTCAGCGCCGTCGTCGACCGACGGATCGGTCCACTTGATCTTGTGCTGACTCAGCGCGTCGTACTTCGCCGCGCCGAACGTGCGCAGATAGATGTTCTCGAACATGTCGGTGAGCGTCCAACCGTCGGCGCCGCCGATCGAGTACGCCGGAGTGCCGCTTGCCTTGATCGTCTTCGCGACGGTGAGAAGCTGCGAGAACGTCTTCGGCGGCGTCACGCCGGCCGCCTTGAAGGCGGGCACGTTGTACCAGATGACCGACTTGTTGGCCGCCTTGAAGACGAGCGCGTACAGCTTGCCGCTGTACGTGCCGAGCTGCTGCCATGCGGGCGCGAAGTTCTGGCCGATCGACCGACTTCGCGTACGTGATCGGCTTGAGCTTGCCCTGCTTTGCGAACTGCGCGACCGTGCCGGGCTGAGCGATGTCCGCCATGTCCGGCGGATGCCCACCCGCGACCGCCGTCGCGAGCACCGTCGGCAGGTTGTTGCCGACCGGCTTGTACTTGACGTGCACATTCGGGTAGGTCTTGTTGAAGGCGTTGATCACGTCCTGGAACTGCTTCTGGCCCGAGGAGGCGGTCCAGATCCCGTCGAAGGTGATCGATCCCGAGACGGCGAGATTCTGGTGCGCCCTCCCGGTGGAGCTCGTGCGGGCGCCTGCAAGCCCGGTGACGAGCAACGCGGTCGCTCCTGCAGCTGCAGCGACGACCACGATGCGGGTGCGGATCATGCGTCTCCTTTCGTACTGCCTGTTCCGTCGTAGATACCAAGCCCCGTTGTGGGTCGAAGAAGTGCAGCGACCGCGTGTCGACGGCCACCTCGATCGGCCTCGCCGGGCCGGACGCGCGAACGCGCGCCGAAGCGGCCGACGAGCGTGGCGGTGTCGCTCTCAGCGGCTTCGTCGATCGCACGCTCGTCGCCGACGTCCTGTGCGAGCTCGCGAACGTCCTCCGTCGTGGCGTGCTTCGCCTTGATCGTGAAGTGGGCCATGATCTCCGAGCCGAGCGCTTCCGTCAGCGCCGCAGTGCCGCGCAGCCGCTGCTCGTTCGGCGAGCTCGGCACGAGGGCGGCGTCCTCGAGGTCCTCCGGCCGGATGCCGAGCACGACCTGCTTCCCGGCGTAGGCGGCGAGGCCGGGGCGCGCCTTGATCTCGTCGGCCTCGATCGTGATCGACTGTTCCCCGACCTTCGCCGAGAAGCCGCCGTTCTGCCGCTCGAGCGTGGCCTCGATCATGTTCATGGCCGGGCTGCCGATGAAGCCGCCGACGAAGAGGTTGACGGGGCGGTCGTAGAGCGTCTGCGGGTCGGCGACCTGCTGCAGCTCGCCCTTGCGCATGACGGCGACGCGGTCGCCCATCGTCATGGCCTCGATCTGGTCGTGCGTGACGTAGATCGTCGTGACGCCGAGGTCGTGCTGGATGCCGGCGATCTCCGCGCGCATCTGGACGCGGAGCTTCGCGTCGAGGTTCGAGAGCGGCTCGTCCATGAGGAACGCGGCCGGCTCGCGCACGATCGCGCGGCCCATGGCGACGCGCTGCCGCTGGCCGCCGGAGAGCGCGCGCGGCTTGCGCTTGAGGAAGGGCTCGAGGCCGAGGATGCGCGCAGCATTCGCGACGCGCTTCTCGATCTCTTCCTTCGGGAGCTTCTTGATCTTGAGCCCGAAGGCGATGTTGTCGTAGACGGAGAGATGCGGATAGAGCGCGTAGCTCTGGAAGACCATCGCGATGTCGCGGTCGCGCGACGGCACGTGGTTGACGACGCGCTCTCCGATCTTGAGCACGCCGCTCGAGATGTCCTCGAGGCCGGCCACCATGCGCAGCGCCGTCGTCTTCCCGCACCCGGACGGACCGACGAGAACCATGAACTCGCCGTCGTTGATCTCCAGGTTGAGGTCATGGACCGCCGTCGTGCCGTCGGCGTAGGTCTTCGTGACCCGATCGAACGTCACTCCCGCCACTGCTGAACCCTCCCGTTCGGCGTGTGTGCGCGATCCTAAACAGACAAGGCACCCCTAGGTCGAGTATCGTGGCGTTTGGCACCAGCGACGGGGAGGTCGAGGATGCAGATCGGCGGCGTCATGCGCACGCAGCTCGTGACCGCGAGACCGGATCAGACGGCCTCAGAGGCGATCCGGACGATGCTCGAGGCGGGCGTCGGCTCCGTCCTCATCGTGGACGGGCCGGAACTGGCGGGCATCTTCACCGAGCGCGACGTCCTCCGCCTGGCGGGGGCCAATGCGGCCTTCGGGACGACGCTTCTCCGCGACGTGATGACGCCGGTCCCGCTCACCGTGACGCAGGACACCGGCATCCTCGAGGCGGCGCAGCTCATGGGTGAGCGCAACCTCCGCCACCTGCCGGTCGTCGAGGGCGGCAACCTCGTCGGCATCGTCTCGATCAAGGATGTTCTCGGCTTCCTCAGCGAACGTCTCTGGTCGGAGCGAGACGAAGCCGCACACGACACCGCGCGCGCCCTGCTCGACCGCAGCTAGCCCAGGCCGGGCGGAGTTGCGTCCGGCGCGTGCACGCCCTCGAGCTGCGCGCTGCCGATGTCGACGAAGCGGCGCGCAACGAGGCGGCGGCGCAGGGTCAGCGTGGCGGCAGCGAGCATTGCCGCGAGCGCGATGCCGATCGTCCAGTGCTGGAGACTGAGCGCGGTCTGCCGCGCCTGCGCCTCCCACTCGCCGGGGTCGTAGCGATTGGAGATGCTCGCCGTCGGGATGAGGTCGACGCCCTGCGGGAACCGCGTCGTGTGGTGCGCTGCCCAGGTCTTCGTGTCGTGAACGACCGCCATTGCGTCGACGACGGCGGCGATGCACGCGACGTAGAAGCCGAGCGGCAGCCGCGTTGCGACCCAGCCGGCGAGGATCAGCAGCAGCGGCGGAAGCAGCGACCACAGCCAGATGCGGACCTCGTTCGACGCCGATGGGTCGTGGAACCGCTGGCGCAGGACCGCTCCGTCGCGCCACTGCACGACATGCGGCTTCTCGAGCGCGAGCGAGGCCGACATCAGCGTCGAGAAGAAGAGCGGGATGCCGATGAACGCCGCGATCCCGAGCGGCGCCTTGCTCAGCACCGGCGGCAGTTTCACGCGAGCTTCTCCGCCTCGAGCACGCGCGACAGGAACTCGCGCGTGCGCGGCTCCTTCGGCTCCGTGAAGATCTGCGCGGGCGGGCCTTCTTCGAGGATCCGTCCCGCGTCGAGGAAGCACACCTTGTCGGCGACCTCGCGCGCGAACCCCATCTCGTGGGTCGCGATGACCATCGTCATGCCGCTCTCCGCGAGCTCGCGCACGAGCGCGAGCACCTCCGAGACGAGCTGCGGATCGAGCGCGCTCGTGATCTCGTCAAGGAGCAGCAGCTTCGGCCCCATCGCGAGCGCGCGGACGATGGCGACGCGTTGCTGCTGGCCGCCGCTCAGCCGGTCGGGATACTCGTCCGCCTTCGCCTCGAGGCCGATGCGCCGCAGCATCGTGCGCGCCTGCGCCTCCGACCCCTCGCGGCTGAAGCCGCCCGCCTTGCGCGGGGCGAGCGTCACGTTCTGGAGCACGGTCATGTGCGGAAAGAGGTTGTAGGCCTGGAAGACGATCCCGACCTTCCGGCGCAGGGCGTTCACGTCGAGCTTCTCGCCGGTGATCCGCTGGCCGTCGACGACGATCTCGCCCTCCTCGACGCGCTCGAGCCGGTTGAGGCAGCGCAGCAGCGTCGACTTCCCGGAGCCGGATGCGCCGATGAGGCAGACGACGTTGTGCTCGTGCACGTCGAGGTCGATCTTGTCGAGCACGCAGAGCGGGCCGAACCACTTGCTCACGCCGCGCAGATGCACGAACGGCGTGTTGCCGTTCGCGCTCAAAAGGCCTGGGCGCGCTCGCGCTGCTCGCGCTCGGCGACGAGATGGTCGGTGAAGCGGGCGAGAGGGATGGTCAGCAGGATGAAGAACACCGCCGCCGCGACGAGCGACGGGAAATCGTTGTTCTGCGTCGAGAACTGCTGTGCGAGCTGCGTCGCCTCGGCCACGCCGATGACGGACACGAGCGCGGTGTCCTTCTGCAAGCCGACGAAGTCGTTGAGGAGCGGCGGGATGACGCGGCGCACCGCCTGCGGCACGACGACGTACCGCATGGTCTGCGTGTACGTCAGGCCGAGCGAGCGCGCAGCCGCGCGCTGGCTCGGATGCACCGACTCGATGCCGGCGCGGTACACCTCCGTGACGTAGGCGGTGTACACGAGTGTGAGCGCGACGACGCCGTAGACGATCACCGGCCGGCTGGAGATGTACCCGAGCTGTAGACCCGGGATGCCGAAGCCGACGATGAAGATGACGAGGATGAGCGGCGTGCCGCGGAAGAAGTCGGTGTACGCGATCGCCAGGGCCCGCAGCGGTTTCGCTGCGGGCCCTGGCAGACCGCGGACGATTGCAAGTGCGAGCGCGAGCACCAGGACGAGCGCCTCCGCGATGAACATCATCTTGAGGTTCACCTGGAAGCCCGCCCAGACGTTCGGGAGCGACAGCCGGAAGCTGTGCGGGTAGAAGAACGTCCGGTAGACCTGGTGGAGCGCGTGCACGTCGTTACTTCAGGACCGGGATGCTCGCGAAGTTGAGGTTGAACCACTTCTTCTGCAGCTTTCCGATCGTCCCGTTCGCCGTCAGCTTCTTGATCTGAGCGTCGACGAGTGGCAGGAGCTGCGAGCCCTTCTGGAGCACGGCGCCGTACTGCTCGTGCGTCGCGATCTGACCCGCGACGGCGCCGTACCTGGTCGGGTTCGACTTGCGCTCGAGCGCGACGATCGGTACGTCGAGGATCAGCGCCTGGCACTGGTTCAGCTGCACCGCCTGGAAGGCGGCTGTGGTGCTCGGGTACGTCAACGGCCGCTTGCCGGGATGCAGCCGGTTGTTGATCCAGTCGAGCCCCGTCGTGTTCGTCTGCGCGCAGGTCTGGAGGTTCTTGAGGTCGGCGATGCTCTTCGGCGGCGTCGTCTGCTTCGAGATCAGCACGCCCTGGTTCGCGTTCAGGTACGAGTTCGTGAAGTCGACCGTCCGCTTGCGCTGGGCGGTGATCGTCGCCTCCTGGAACGAGACGTCGAACTTCTTCGTACCCGGCAGGAAGAGGCCGTTCCACGAGGTGTACATCCACACGGGCTTGAGCCCGAGGCCCTTGGCGATCGCCGACGCTAGGTCGACCTCGTAGCCGCGCGGGTTCGTCACGGTGCTGCCGCGAACGGTTCCCGATGCAAAGCCGACGGCCGGATCGCCGAACGCGACGATCAGCTCGCCCGACTTCAACGTCGGCGGGGAGGCCGGCTTGGCGGACGCCGCCGGAACGGCGACGAGGGCCGCAAGGAGCACGGCCGGAAGAAGACGCTTCAAAGTCACCCTCCTCTGAGTTGCAGGAGGCCTGAATCTACAACTGCAACGCGGCGGCCGTAAGGGCTTGGAAGTGGCTGATGAGCTGTTCGCTCCTGCCCATGAGGACGCCGTGGTCGAGCGCGCCGCTCGCCATCCCGCGGTGCACGCCCTCGACGAGACCGCGGTCCTCGGCGCCAACCTGGGCGTCGAACGCCATCAGGTCGTCGATCCACGTCTGGTCGACGTCGCTGCCGAAGAAGTAGTCGAGGAAGCGGTACGTCCGGTCGGGCGTGAGCGGCACCATCGGCCCGATCGAGATGTTCGCGCGGCCGGCGAAGATG
This sequence comes from uncultured Actinomycetes bacterium, assembly GCA_963707525.1. Classification (GTDB taxonomy): domain Bacteria; phylum Actinomycetota; class Thermoleophilia; order Gaiellales; family Gaiellaceae; genus Palsa-739. Next base: position 72,689 of record CAVPQJ010000005.1, read on the forward strand.
TTCACGCCGAGGTTCGGCCAGAGGAAATGGAACTGCGAGCGCTGGAGCTCTCCCTCGAGCTGGATGTTCTCCCGCACCGGCCCGCGCTGGCTCGAGAGTCGCCCGTCGGTCGACAGTGCGTAGGCGTCGGTCGACACGTCGATCACCTCGGCGAACGCCGGATGCGCGACCTGGCAGTGGTAGCACTCGAGGAAGTTCTCGCAGACGATCTTCCAGTTCGCGTCGAGCTCCGCCTCCCAGCGTGTGTGGAACACGAGGTCGTCGACGTCGAGCCCGAGCTCGGCGACCTGTTCGGGCATCGACCCGAGCGCGTGCGCCAGCGGTTCCGGATCGGGTCCGGTGTTGACGAACACGAACGGGCCCCATGTCCCGACCGCTGCCGGTCGTAGCCCGAGCTCGCCACGCGGGAAATCCGGCTCCTCGTCGGAGCGGGGCGCGCTGCGCAGTTTCCCGTCGAGGCCGTACGTCCACGCGTGGTACGGGCATTGCAGCGTCTCGCGCTTTCCCTCGCCCTCGACCACCGGGAACCCGCGGTGACGGCAGACGTTGATAAACGCGCGCACGACGTCGTCGCGCGCACGAGTGACCACGATGGGAGTCCGTCCCGAGCGGCCGGCGAAGAACGTGCCGGGCTCCGGCAGCTGTCCCAGGTGGCCGGCGTACTGCCACGCCGAGCGGAAGATCGACTCCTGCTCGCGGCGCAGCACCTCCGGATCGGTGTACCAGCTGTACGGCAGGGTGCTCTGCACGGCGAGAAGGTACTGCGTCTATACGCTGCGCGAGTGGGCAGGGCGCCTTTCGAGCAGTTTTTCGCCTATCGCCGCTTCCTTCCGGTCGCGCAGTTGACGCCGGACGGAGAGCGCGTCCTCTTCGTCTCCAACATCTCCGGCCAGTTCAACCTCTGGGCTGTCGACCTCGACGGCGGTTGGCCGGAGCAGCTGACGACGTTTGCCGACAACACCGTGCGCGGCGTCGCAGTGCGCGAGGACGGGACGATCCTCTTCAACGCCGACCACGACGGCGACGAGTTCCACCAGCTCTACCGCATCCCCGCCGACGGCGGTTGGCCCGAGCAGCTCACGAACGCGCCACAGGTGCAGCACGAGATCTCCGGCGGCGCGTGGTCGCCCGACGGTAAGAGCTTCGCGTTCGCGGGCAACCTCCGGAAGCCGACCGACGGCGAGGTGTTCATCTGGCGCGAAGGCGAGGCCGAGCCGAGCTACGTGTTCGGCGAGGGCAAGTACGCCTTCGCGATCAGCTTCTCCGCGGACGGATCGAAGCTGCTCGCGGTCGAAGCGCGCTCGAACACCGACTTGTCCATCTGGGTGATCGACCTCGAGTCGGGCGACGCGACGGAGGCGACGCCGCACGAGGGCCAGGTCAAGTTCATGCCCGGTCCGTGGGCGCGCGATGGCTCCGGCTTCTACGTGCTCACGGACGAAGGGCGCGAGTTCACCGGGCTCGCGTTCCACACGCTCGAGACGGGTGAGCGCGAATGGATCGCCGCGCCGGACCACGACGTCGAGGAGCTCTCCGGCTCCGCCGACGGTCGCGTGCTCGCGTGGATCGAGAACATCGACGGCTGGGGCGAGCTTCGCGTCCGCGATGTCGAGCGCGGCGTCGACCTGCCTGCACCGCGGCTGCCGAAAGGCGCCGTCTCGATCCTCGGCTCCGGACTGTCGCTCTCGCATGACGGCTCGAGGCTCGCGATCGTGTGGGACGAGCCGACGCGGCCGGCGGAGGTCTTCGTCGTCGACACCGCGACGGGCGACGCGCTTCCGGTGACCGAGAGCCGCGCGGCTGGATTGTCCGCGCTCGATTTCCGCGCGCCGGAGCTCATCGCCTATCCGAGCTTCGACGGGCGCGAGATTCCGGCGTGGCTGTACCGGCCGAACGGCGACGGGCCGTCACCGTTCGCGCTCCTTATCCACGGTGGCCCGGAGGCGCAGGAGCGCCCGATCTTCCGTCCCTACGTGCAGTACCTGGTGTCGCGCGGCATCGGCGTGCTCGCCACGAACATCCGCGGGTCGACCGGCTACGGCAAGACGTACCAGAAGCTCATCCACCACGACTGGGGCGGCGGCGACCTCGAGGACTGGCGTCACGCCGCTGAGTGGCTCAAGGCGCAGTCGTACGTCGACCCGGACCGGCTCGCCGTGTTCGGCGGCTCGTACGGCGGCTTCGCGACGCTCACGTGCGTGACGCGCCTCCCTGAGTACTGGCGTACGGCGGTCGACATCGTCGGGCCGTCGAACCTCGTCACATTCGTGCGGGCCGTCCCGCCGCAGTGGCTGCGCTTCATGGCCGAGTGGGTTGGCGATCCCGACACCGAGGAGGAGTTCCTCCGCGAGCGCTCGCCGATCACATACGTCGATCAGGTTCGCGCTGCGCTCATGGTCATCCAGGGCGCGAAGGATCCGCGGGTTGTCAAGTCCGAGTCGGATCAGATGGTCGAGCGGCTGCGCGGGCTCGGCCGCGAAGTCGAATACGTCGTCTTCGACGACGAGGGCCATGGATTCACGCGCTACGCGAACGAGGTCCGCGCGTACAAGTTGACGTGCGAGTGGCTCGAATCACATCTCTCCTGAGAGCGAACGCGCGACTTCGAGTCGCGGTCGAGCTCGCTCTGCTCGCGATCTTTCTCGGCCTGCTGATCTGGGGCGTGCGCGGGTCGTTGCACGCGGCCGGCAAGGATCTGAGCAACGCGGATCCCACGTACTTCGTGCTCGCGTGCCTTGCGGTGGCTGCGTATTACCTCGTCTTCGTCCTCGGGTGGATGCGGATCCTCCTCGAGTGGGACGTGCGGATCTCGTACGCGACCGCGCTCAACTCCGAGATCGTCTCGATGCTCGCGAAGTACGTTCCCGGCGGTGTGTGGACGCCGGCCGCGCGCGTTGTCGCGATGCGGCGCGCCGGCGTGAACGACGCCGCGCTCGTCACCGCAGCGATGCTGATCGAAGCGGGGCTCTCGGCCGTCGCCGGCGTGCTCGTGTTCGTGATCTCGCTCGTGTGGGTGCGCGGCGTCAACGGCCCGGTCATCCCCATCGCCGTTTTCGGGATCGTTATCGCGTTGCTGCTCCATCCGCGCGTGTTCCATGCGCTAGCGACGCGGTTCCTGCGGCGGTTCGGCTATCGCGAGCTTCCTCCGATGCGCGCGTCGACACTCGCCACGCTGCTCGTGTTCTACGCGGGCACGTGGGTGATCGGCGGTCTCGGCCTGTGGCTGCTGCTGCGCTCGGTCGGCGCGCATCCGGCCCTCTCGAACGTCGTCTTCCTCGGCGGAGTGTCGGCGGTCGGCGCAATCGTCGCCGTGCTCGCGTTCTTCGCACCCTCGGGTCTCGGCGCGCGCGAGGGATCGATGTACGGCTTGATGCTCGCGATCGTCTCGTCGGGCGCTGCGCTGTCGGCGACGCTCCTCAACCGCGTTGCGATCACGCTCGTGGAGGTGCTGCTGTTCCTTTTCGGTGTGCTGGTCCTTCGTTCGGCGGGAGCGGCGAGGTTCGCCCGGAGCTTTGCCAGCGTCCGGCGAAGCCGAGCTTGTTCCGCCTCGTTGATGCCGGTCATCACCCGCGCTTCAAGCGCGCGCGCCGCGACTCCGAGCTCCTGGTAGACACGCTCGCCGTCAGGCGTCAGGCGGAGACGCTTCACGCGCCGGTCGGCGGGATCCACCTCGCGCTGCACGAGGCCGAGCTTCTCCGCGCGGTCGACGTGGTATGTGATCGTCGCGCCGTCGACGTGCGCATGCGAGGCGAGGATGCTGTGCGAGACGAAGCCCGTGGCCTTGATCGCGTTCAGGACGATCCAGATGCCGAGCGAGCCGCCGGCGTGCTCCATCGCATGCTCGAAGGCCTCGCGGATCTCCTTCGCCGTGAAGACGAGATCGCGGCCGAGCGGCTCCATGTTGTTACCCGAATTACTTGGAGGTGAAATGATTTGACATCCTACCATCGGTTGGGCTAGCGTCCCAGCCATGCTGGAACGCCTTGCGCACCTCATCGTTCGCCGTCGCCGCATGGTGATCGGCATCTGGATCGTCCTCACGCTTTTCGGGGCCTTCTCCGCGTCGCAGGTGTCGAAGCGCTGGTTCCAGAGCTTCTCGATTCCCGGCTACTCCGCATACGAGGCGAACAAGCGAACCCTCGACCGCTTCGGCACGGGCATGCAGGCGCCACTCGTCGCCGTCTTCCAGACGAAGGGCGACGTGACGAAGGACACAGCCCTCCAGAAGGCGGTCGACCAGGCAGCGGCGGTCAACCCGCATTCCCGCGTCTCGTCGTACTGGACGACCGGCAGTCGCGCCTTCATCTCGAAGGACGGGCACACTGCCTTCGCCGAGATCTTTCCGCCGGGCTCCCCGACGTTCAGCTCGGACACGCACATCAAGGAGACACGCGCCGCGCTGAAGAAGGCAACCCCGGCGGGCGTCAGCGCCTACCTCACCGGCCGCGACGCGCTCGAGCAGGCCTCGTCGGGCGGCGGGAAGGGCCCTAGCGTCCTCACGGAGGGGCTCATCGGCGGCGGCGGCGCGCTCATCATCCTCTTCTTCGTCTTTGGAACGCTGCCCGCCGTGCTCATGCCGATCGCCATCGCGATCGCGGCGATCCTCAACACGTACTCGCTCGTGTGGGCGCTGACCTACGTCACGAACGTGTCGATCATCGTCCAGTTCCTCATCGCGCTGGTCGGCCTCGGTGTCGCCATCGACTACGCGCTGCTGATGATCTTCCGCTTCCGCGACGAGCTGCGCGAGGGCGAGGACGTCGAGACAGCACTCGTCCAGACGATGACGCACGCGGGGCGCTCGGTGATCGTCTCGGGCTCCACCGTCGCCGTCGGTCTCGTGTCGATGATCGTGCTGCCGCTGCCGTTCATCCGCTCCATCGGCCTCGGCGGGTTGCTCATCCCGCTCGTGTCGGTGCTAGCCGCGATCACGCTGCTGCCGGCGATCCTCGCCGTGCTCGGCGAGCGCATCAACAGCCTGCGTCTACTGCCGAAGCGGTTCGTCGACCACGGCCATCCCGAGGACGGCCTGTGGGGCCGCTGGGCAGGCTTCGTCATGCGCCGCCCGGTGCCGGTTGCCGTCGCAGGCCTCGCGATCGTCGGCGTACTCGTCTTCTTCGGCGTGCAGCTCAACCCGAGCGAGGCGCAGGCGAAGGACCTGCCGGGCAGCGGCGACGCGATCGTCGGGCGCGACGCGATCGCCGCGGCGAGCATCTCCCCGGGTGTGTTCAAGCCGTTCGACGTGCTCGTCGAGCACGGCGCGGCGCCTGGACCGATCGCGGCGAAACTGCGCGCGACGCCGGGCATCGTCGGCGCGATCGCGCCCACCGGTCCGAGCTGGCGTCAGGGCAACGACTCGATCGTCGAGGCCTTCCCGGCCATCGACGGATCGAGCAAGCACATCCAGAGCCTCGTCACGCGAGTGCACAAGGAGTTGAACGGCACGCAGGCGACGCTCGGTGGCATCGCGGCTGCGGATCGCGACTTCGTGCACGCCGTGTACGGGAACTTCCCGTACGTGCTCGGGCTCGTCGTGCTGCTCACCGTGATCCTGCTCATGCGCGCGTTCCGCTCGATCATTCTCCCGCTGAAGGCGGCGATCCTCAATCTCATCTCACTCGGCGCGGCGTTCGGGATCATCGTGTTCATCTTCCAGCTCGGGCACGGCTCGAATGCGATCTGGGGTGTTCCCGCGACGCATTCGATCATCCCGTGGATCCCGCTGATGATCTTCGCGTTCCTCTTCGGCCTGTCGATGGACTACGAGGTCTTCATGCTCACGCGCATGCGCGAGGCGTATGACGAGACCGGTGACACGCCGAAGGCGATCGCACTCGGGCTCGCGCGCACGGGGAAGCTCGTGACGAGCGCCGCGGCGATCCTCATGTTCGCGTTCTTCGTCCTCTCGATGAGCCCGGGCACCGACATCAAGCAGTTCGGCATCGGGCTCGCGGCGGGGATCATCTTCGACGCGACCGTCATCCGGGCGCTGCTCGTTCCCGCGCTCATGCGGCTGCTCGGCTCGTGGAACTGGTGGTTGCCGAGCTCCTTCGCGCGCATCCTGCGCGTCGAGGATCCAGGCACGCCGTCGTACGAAGCCGGCTAGTCGCGCGCTAGCGTCACGGTGTGACGCTGAGACTGACCGCGGCGCTGCTCGCCCTCTCGGCGGGAGTCACCGCGGTCGCGCTCGCGGCGCTGCTCCTGCACGGCACGCCGGGCCCTGTTTCTACAGCAGCACCGGCGCAGGTTCCGGCCGCGCCGTCACCTACTCCGACGCGTCGCTTTCCGGCGCCGCCGGCGGGCGCAGTCGTGTTCGCGCGCGAGGACGGGCCGAACGCGCTGGCGCTTGCGATCACGAAGTCGTTCGTGCAGGTCTCCGTCGTCGGCCAGCAGGCTGACGGGGTCTCCGGCCTCGCGGTTACGGTCAACGGCACGGCGACGACTGCGTGCGGCACAGGCTGCTACCGAGCACCGGTGTCGAAGGCGCTACTCGACGTGCGCGTCGGCGCGACACGGTGGCGCGTGACGGTGCCGCCCGTGCGCGACGCGACGACGCTTGTCGCCCGGGCGACGCACGTCTGGCGCTCGCTGCTCTCGCTCGCGTTCTCGGACCGCCTCGGCTCCGACGCGACGCACGTGGTCCTCAGCAACTGGCGCGCCGTCGCGCCCGACCGGGTCGCATATGTCATCCCCGGCGGGTACAGCGCGGTCATCGTCGGCGGCAAGCGCTGGGACCGCGCGCCCGGCGGCCGCTGGATCGAGTCGCCTCAGACCGCTCGGTTGCGGCAGCCCGTCCCGGTCTGGCAGTCGGCTACCGACGCGCACGTCGTCGGCGAGACCGGGAAGGTGTGGCGGATCACGTTCTACGACCCACGCACGCCCGCCTGGTTCGAGATCACGGTCGACAAGCGCACGATGCGGACGCTCGACCTGCGGATGACCACGACCGCGCACTTCATGCACGAGCGCTACAGCGCGTTCGACGCGAAGCTCTCGGTCGTTCCGCCTCGCTAGGACGGAGCCGGGCCGGTCGTCCCACGCACGATGAGCTCGAGCGGGAGCAGCTCGGTCCGTGGGTCGACGGGCCGACCGGAGAGCGCGCGCAGGAGTAGCTCGGCGCCGCGGCGGCCACTCTCGTACAGCGGCTGCCGAACGGTCGTCAGACCGACGTAGGACGCGACCTCGATGTCGTCGAAGCCGATGACCGACAACTCCTCGGGCACGCGGATATCGAGGGCGCGCGCCGCCTCGAGCGTGCCGAACGCCTGCGTGTCGGACGCTGCAAAGATCGCCGTCGGTCTCTCCGGCAGCGACAGGAGCTCCGTCGCCGTGGCGCGCGCGACGTGCAGCAGGCGCGTGCCCTCGCGCACGTACTCGCGACGCAGCTCGACGCCGGCCCGCTCGAGCGCGCGCTCGTATCCGCGTGTCCGGTCGCGGCTCCAGTCGAAGTGGAACTCCGGTGGCGTGTCGCCGATGTGCGCGATACGGCGATGGCCGAGCTCGACCAGATGCCGCGTTGCCATCTCGCCGCCGGCGACGTCGTCGACGGCGATGCACGGAAGCGAAGGGTGGACGCCGTCGACGAGGATGCACGGCAGCCTCGCAGCCCGGATCCGTTCGACCTCCACTTCGGGCGGCAGCGTCGAGATGACGAGGAGGCCATCCGCGCGGTCGCCGCGGTCGAACAGCTCGAACGCGCGCCGCTGGCGGTCCTCGGACTCGACGTCGAAGACCATCAGGTCGTAGGGGGACCCGCTCAGCCCCTCGACGATGCCGCGCACCCGCTGGACGGCGGACGGGTTCGTGAACCAGGGGAGAACGGCTCCGACGACCATGGTCCGCTGGAGCGACAGGTTTCGCGCCACCGAGCTCGGTCGATAGTTGAGCGTGCGAATCGCGTCCAAGACCCGGTCTCGGGTGGCCGGGCGCACGTTTGGATGGCCGTTCAGGACGCGGGAGACGGTCGCGATGCCGACCCCGGCCCGCGTGGCCACGTCGGTGATCCGCGCAGAGCCTGATAGCGGTTCCATCGCTAACCAAGCCTCGCGTCAGGCCGTCTGAGTGTCAAGAGGATGGACGCTTGCAATTCGTGGCAAGACCACGTAATCTCGCCGCCCATCCGGTCTGAAACCGGTTCCAAGGAGGGGGTTATCAGGTTATGCGCAAGCGCTTGGGAGTGATCCTCGGGTTGGCGATTGCCGTGGTGCTCCTGGCTGCGACGGCACAGGCCGGGACGCGTGCCCACACGGTCACGAACGTCACCCTGGCCGGCTGGTCGTCGGGGCCTGACGAGGACGCACTGCTCAACCAGGTGGTCGCGAAGTTCAACGCGACGCATCCGACGATCCATGCCGACTTCTCGGTGATCAACGGCGACTACGGGACCGCGATGACGGCCCGATTCGCCGCGCACAATCCGCCCGACGTGTTCTATGTCGATTCGAGCGTGGTGGGGGCGTGGGAGCAGCAGGGAGTGCTCGAGCCGCTCAACAGCTACATCAAGTCGAGCAAGTACGACACGAGCGCGTTCTTCCCGAGCCTGCTCGGCGCGTTCAAGTCCGGGAACACGGTCTACGGGTTCCCGAAGGACTGGTCGCCGCTCGCGATGGAGATCAGCAAGGGGATGCTCGGCAAAGCGGGCGGCAAGGCGCCGACCACCTGGGCGCAGCTCCAATCCGTCGCGCAGACGATGGCGAACAAGAACGTCGTCCCCGGCGGCAAGCCCATCTGCCTCGCGGCCGATTGGGCACGCATGCTCGCGTTCGTCTACCAGGGTGGAGGGTCGCTCACGAGCGTCACCTCGCCGGCCGTCGCGAACGCGGTGAACTTCTACGTTGGCCTCCTGAACAAGGGCCTCGCCGCGACGCCGGACAAGCTCGGCGCCGGCTGGTGCGGTGAGGCGCTCGGCAAGGGGAAGGCCGCGATCATCTTCGAAGGCAACTGGCTGCTTCCGTACATGAAGTCGACGTACCCGGGGATCCAGTACGGCGTCTTCCCGATGGTCAAGGGCAAGACCGGCGGCAACCTCGCCTTCACCGTCTCGTACTCGATGGCGAAGGACGCCTCGAACAAGCAGGCGGCGTGGACCCTGCTCTCGTGGCTGACGTCGAAGCAGGGACAGACGATCTGGATGTCGAAGGGCCTCGCGCTTCCTTCGCGGAAGGACGTCAAGGCGATCGGCGGTCGTGCGAACTTCCTCGCCGCTGCGCCGTACGCGCACGGCTGGGGCTTCGGTAATCCGCACTTCGCCAGCGCGTACACGATCATGAACAACGACCTCAACGCGGTTATTTCCGGCAGCAAGTCGGTGGCCGCGATGCTCGCCGACGTCGCCTCCGCACTGAAGGGCTAGGCAGAGGCACTTCGATCGGTACTCCCGCGCGGGCGACCGCGCGGGAGTACCACTCTCACCATGGCAACCGCGAGCCAAGCCGTACCTGAGCCGCCACGCTCGACCATGCTCGGCGTGCGTCTGCGCGAGGCCGGCTGGGGCTACGCATTCGTCGCCGTGCCGATCGCGGTCTTCGGTCTCTTCTTCATCTATCCGTTCGCCTACGCGATCTACATCAGCTTCTTCCACTGGGGGATCCTGGGGAAGCAGACGGGCGCGAGCGGGACGTACAACTACGCCAAGGTCCTCCACGACCCGATCTTCCACACGGCGCTCAAGAATGTCGCCGAGTACACCCTCGGTGTAGTGCCGCTGACGATGGCGCTCGGTCTGTCGCTCGCGCTCGTCATCAACCAGAAGATTCACGGGCGAAACTTCTTCCGCTCCGCGTTCTACTTCCCGTCGATCGCATCGTCGGTCGCGATCACGACCATCGCGCTCTTCATCTTCAACAGCGACGGGCTCTTCAATCGCATCATCGGCAGCAGTACGCCGTGGTTCTCAACGGCGAGCACCGTGACCTGGGCGATCGTCGGGCTCAACACCTGGACCACGTCCGGCACCGTGATGCTCTACTACCTTGCCGGGCTGCAGTCGATCTCGGACGACGTGTACGAGGCTGCCGCCCTCGACAACACGAGCGCGTGGCGAACGTTCTGGAAGATCACCTTCCCGCTCCTGCGGCCGGTTCACTTCTTCGTGCTCGTCGTCTTCGGGGTCGGCGCGCTCAAGGTGTTCGACCAGCAGTTCATCGTCTCCGGCGGGAGCGGCGGCCCGAATTACTCCACGTACACGCCGGTGCTCTACATCTACCGATCGGCGTTCTCGAACTTCGACTTCGGCGTTGCGGCAGCGGCGGGCGTCGTGTACTTCGTCATCATCTTCGTGCTGACCCTCGCGCAGAACCTCACGGTCGGCAGGCGGGAGGCGGACTGATGTCCCAGGTCGCGACAGCCGAGGGGTACATCCCGGGGCGTGCGCGGGCCGAGGTCGCGCGCAAGGCGTTCTTCTATCTCGTGATCGTCGTCGCGGCGGCGGTGTTCTTCGTCCCGTTCCTGTGGACGCTGATCACGTCGTTCAAGACGATCCCCGACAGCGTCAGCGTCACGATCATCCCGCACCCGTGGACGACGTCGGCGTGGGGCACGATCTGGAACGACTACGACTTCAAGACGTACATCAAGAACAGCCTGTTCCTCTCGGCTGTCGTCGTCGGCTGCAACGTTGTGCTCGCGGGGCTCGGCGGCTATGCGTTTGCGCGGCTGAAGTTCCCCGGCAGGGAGTTGCTCTTCCTGCTCGTGCTCGGGACGCTCATGGTCCCCGATCAGCTGCGTCTCATCCCGGTGTTCGTGATGCTCACGAACTGGCACCTGATCGGCAACTTCTCCGGCTACATCTTCATCAACCTCGTCACTGCCACCAACCTCTTCCTGATGCGGCAGTACTTCCTCACCATCCCGAAGGACTTCGAGGAGGCGGCGAAGCTCGACGGCGCCGGCTATTTCAAGACGTTCTGGCGCGTGATGCTGCCGCTCGCACTGCCCGCCATCTCGACGCTCGTGATTCTGCAGTTCCAGGGCACGTGGAATGACTTCTTCTGGCCGTTGATCCTGTTTGGGCAGGGAAGCCCGAGCCACTACACGGTGCAGCTCGGTCTCGCGGAGCTGCGCTTCACCTACTCGACCTTGTGGCCGCAGATCTGCGCCGGCAGCCTCATCGCCATCATCCCCGTCCTCGCGATCTTCCTCGCGTTCCAGCGGTACTTCGTCGGCGGCGTCGTCTCCTCGGGGGTCAAGGGATGAGCGCGCGCGCGGCCCTCGGAGCCGCCGGCCGCGATTTCTTCCAGAACTCGTGGCGTCTCGTGCCAGTGAACGCTGCGTTCGGGCTCGTGCTCGTCGCCGTCGCCGTGTCGACCGTTGCCGTGCACGCGGCGCTCGTCTTCGCCGTGCTCGCCGGCCCCATTGCCACCGCGCTCATCCATTGCTCGGTGACGCTCGTGCGCACGCGGAACGTCGCTCTCTCCGATGCGCGCGAGGGGCTGCGCCTGCACTGGCGCCGTGGCCTGCAGCTCGGCACTGCCGCTACGGCACTCGTCGTTCTCGCTGCGGTCGCCGTCCGTTTCTATACCCGGACGAGCTTCGGCTGGCCGTTCGCCTTCCTCACTGTCTATCTCGTTGTGCTGCTCGGCATCTATGCGGTCGTGCTGGCGACGTACGCAGTCGCCAGGCCCGAACGGCCGCTGCGGCTCGCCGCGCGAGAGGCGGCCGCCCTGGGAGCGCGCAGGCCGGGTGCGACCCTCCTGCTCGGCCTCGCGCTCCTACTGGTCAACGTCGTCGGCATCGCTGCTGCCGTTATGCCGTTCCTCACGCTCACGGTGGCATATTCGTTCGTCGCGGTCGCGCACTTCGCGCTGGAGAAGGAGAACTGATGGCATCGATCACGTTCGAGCACGTCACGAAGCGCTTCGACGACTCGGCCGCCGTGGACGACTTGAGCATCGACGTCGCGGACGGTGAGTTCCTCGTGCTCGTTGGCCCGTCCGGATGCGGCAAGACGACGGCGCTCCGCATGCTCGCCGGGCTCGAGGAGATCAGCTCCGGCCGCATTCTCATCGGCGACCGCGTCGTCAACAACGTCGCTCCGGGCGCTCGCAACGTCGCGATGGTGTTCCAGTCGTACGCGCTGTACCCGCACATGACCGTGTACGACAACCTGGCGTTCAGCCTCCGCAACTTCGACGTGCCGAAGCCGGAGATCGAGCGGCGCGTGCAAGAGGCGGCCAACGTGCTCGAGCTCGGCGAGTACCTGAAGCGCAAGCCGAAGCAGCTCTCCGGCGGCCAGCGGCAGCGCGTCGCACTCGGTCGCGCGATCGTGCGCGAGCCGTCGGCGTTCCTCATGGACGAGCCGCTGTCGAACCTCGACGCCGCGCTGCGCGTGCAGACGCGCGCGGAGATCCTCAAGCTCCAGAAGCGGCTCGGCACGACGACCATCTACGTCACGCATGACCAGGTCGAGGCGATGACGATGGGAGACCGCATCGCGGTCATGAGCAAGGGCATCCTTCAACAGATCGGCACGCCGGAGGAGCTGTACACGCGGCCCGCGAACACGTTCGTGGCGAAGTTCATCGGCTCGCCTTCGATGAACCTGCTTCCGTCTAGCGAGCTCGGTCTCGGAGGCACGGGCCAGCTGGCCGGCTTCCGCCCCGAGCACGTCGAGCTCGGGAACGGGCGCGCCGGCAGCGCGCACTATCAGGCGAACGTCGAAGTGGTCGAGTATCTCGGCGACGAGCAGCTCGCGCACCTTCGGCTCGGCGACCACGACGTCGTCGTCAAGTTGCCCGTGGAACCGCGCTTGCAGGCAGGAATGCAAGAGACGTTCTCAGTGCCGCTGCAGAAGGTGCTGCTCTTCGACGAGGCCAGCACGCACGCGGTCGGAACCGCCGCTTAGCCGTGCCGCTGACGGTTCTCGACGGCTCGACCTTCTGCGTCTGCGATGAGCGTGGCGATGTCGACGGCGTTGCCACGGCCTCCGGCTTCTTCGCGTCGGACACGCGATTCCTCTCGCGGTCAGTGCTGACCCTCGGCGGAAAGCGTCTGGAGCCGCTCTCGCACGACCAACCGGCGCCGCACATCGCCGCGTTCGTCCTGCGCAACCCGCTCGTCGACGGCCTCGAGCCCAACGAGCTCTCCATCGAGCGCGAGCGGTTCGTCGGCGACTGCATGGAGGAGCGCATCACCGTCGAGAACCACGGGCGCCGCCGCGTCGAGGTCGAGCTCGACCTCGAGCTCGAGGCGGACTTCGCGGACATCTTCGTCGTGAAGGCGCTCGAGCCCGGATTCGGGACGCAGAGCGACCACCAGCTTCCGCCCTCGCGGCCGCTGGAACGCGCCGGAAACGGCACGCTCGTGTTCGCAGACGACGGATATCCGGCGCGCACGATCGTCCATCTGTCCGAGCCCTTCGGCGAGCATCAGGGCGCCGCGAGATTCGCGCTCAAGCTCGAGCCGGGCGAGCGCTGGCGCCTCGTCGTCGGCGTGCAGCCCCAGCTCGACGGGGCACCGCCGCTCGCGAGCGCGTCTTTCGCGCGCGAGCTCGACGAAGAGCGCAGACGTGCGGAGGAGTCGCTCGCCGCATGGCGTTCGTCCGCGCCACGCCTCCGCGCACGCTGGGACGACCTCGTACACACGTGGAACCGCTCGGTCGCCGATCTCGCCAGCCTGCGAATGCGCGCGGGCGAGTCCGACGTCGGCCGGCTGCTCGCCGCGGGCACGCCGTGGTTCATGACCGTATTCGGCCGCGACACACTCATCTCGTCGATGCAGACGCTCCTGTTCGGCCCGGAGCTCGCGGCGAGCACGCTGCGTGTTCTCGCTGAGACGCAGGCGACGGTCGACGATCCCGAGCGCGACGCGGAGCCGGGGAAGATCATCCACGAGATGCGACGCGGCAAGGCCGCGCTCGCATGGACGGACCGGTACTACGGGACCGTCGACGCGACGCCGCTCTTTCTCATCCTCCTCTCGGAACTCTGGCGCTGGACGGACGATCCCGCGCTAGCGCTCGAGCTGGAGCAGCCGGCGCGCCGAGCACTCGCGTGGCTCGAGGGGCCTGCCGATCGCGACGGCGACGGCTTCGTCGAGTACGAGCGCCGTGCGTCGCACGGGATCCGCAACCAGACGTGGAAAGACTCGGAGGATTCGATGGCGTTCCACGACGGGTCGCTCGCTTCCGCGCCGATCGCCGCCGCCGAGGTGCAGGGCTACGTGTACGACGCGAAACTGCGCATCGCGGAGGTCGCGCGCGAAGTCTGGCGTGACCCTGCGATGGCCGAGCGGCTCGAGCGCGAGGCCGGTGACCTGCGCCGACGCTTCGACGACGCGTTCTGGGTCGCCGACCGAGAGTTCTACGCGCTCGGTCTCGACCGCGAGAAACGGCAGATCGACTCGCTCGGCTCGAACATCGGCCACCTCTTGTGGAGCGGCATCGTCCCCGACGAGCGGCGCTCGCTCGTCGCCGACGCGCTCGTCGGCGAGCGCCTCTGGTCTGGATGGGGCGTTCGCACGATGGCGACCGGCGAAGGGGCGTACAACCCGCTCGTCTACCACAACGGAACGGTGTGGCCCCACGACAATTCCCTCGTCGCGTGGGGTCTTGCGCGCAGCGGTCGCACGCACGACGCCGCGCGCATCCTGCACACGATGATCGAGGCGGCGGCGCACTTCGACTACCGGCTGCCCGAGGTCTTTGCCGGCTTCCCGCGCCATCGCACGCGGTTCCCCGTGGTGTACCCGACGGCGTCGTCGCCGCAGGCGTGGGCGGCGGCGACGCCCATCCTCCTCCTCCAGATCGTGCTCGGCCTCGTCCCGGACCGCGCTGCGGGCGCCCTGCGGTCCGACGTCTCCGACCTGCCGGAATGGGCGGATGGCCTCGTGCTCGACGGCGTGCGCGCGTTCGATCAGCGTTGGACGGTCCGCACCGACGGCGGCGGGGTCACCGTCGAGCCTGCGGAGAGCTGAGGACGCTCCTGGTCAGCTCGAGGCCGCGCTCGTCGAGCGCGGCAAGTCGGTCGCTTGAGAACGCGAGCCCGCCGTACCGTTCGAGGTGCGAGGCCCATTCCTCGCGCTCTGCGATCTCGGGGCGAGCGACGAGCGTGTCCGGGTCGTTGATCCAGAGGGCGCCGTTCATCCACGAGCGCACCGCGGTCGAGCGGATGACGTGTGGGAGGTCCGGCGCCTCGTTCGGCAGCTCGGGCAGCACGTCCGGCCCGATGCGCATTCCATCGACGAGACCGATGCTCGGGAAAACCGGCGCGCCGCAGCCGAGCAAGATCGCGGCAGGCCCGGTCGCCTCGCGGACGATGCGCAGTCCTTCGCGATAGACGTCGGTCCCGGGGAGCGCGCCCGCGAAGAGAAAGTCGAGTTTGAAGTACGTGAAGCCCCAGTCGGCCAGCGTGCGGAACACGTGGCTGATGTGCGCGGCTGCATCCGCGTTGGAGAGGTCGAGGACACCGAGCCGCTGGCCCCAGTTCCGGCCGGCGTCGGCGCCGGGCACGATCCAGTCGGGGTGCGCGGCGGCGAGCGCGCTCCTGTCCCCTACAAGGAACGGCGCGGTCCAGATGCCGGCCCGCATGCCCGCGTCGTGGATGCGCGCGACGACCTCGCTGAGCGATCCGAAACGGGGGGAGACGTCGAGCCAGTCGCCGATCCCGGCCTCCCAGCCGTCGTCCACCTGGACGATCTCGATCGGCAGCTCCAGCCTGCGCGCCGCGTCGACGTTCTCGATCACGTCGGCGGCGGTCACGTGGGCGAAGTACTGCGACCACGAGCACCAGCCCGGCGGGATTGCGCGCGGCTGTCCGGGCGAGAGCAGGTCCGCGACCGCGGCGAGCGCAGATGTGAGGTCCGGGGCCTCCAGCGTCTCGCCGTCATGGCCCAGCCCGACTCGCCCGCCGTCGCGGTCGAGGAACGCCCGGACGCCGTCCCCGTCGGAGACGACGAGGAGCCCGTGGCCTTCCGGCGCGGTTGTCGGCGGCGTCCAGGACTGCCAGCCCTCCGCGTACACGATCTCCATCGACGCTCATGATGCACTTAGCCTGTAGGGGGAGAATCCGTGGGTCACCGGCGAGCGTAGGAGGGACCGTGGCAGAGGACCGGCTGGAGCAGGCGCTCTTCGAGATCCGCAAGGTGATCGCGGGACAGGACGCAATGCTCGAGCGCGTGCTCGTGTGTCTGCTCGCGCAGGGGCATCTGTTGATCGAGGGCGTGCCCGGCCTTGCGAAGACCCTGACCATCAAGACGACCGCCGCGGTCCTGGGCGGTTCGTTCGCGCGCATCCAGTTCACGCCGGATCTCGTCCCGGCCGATCTCGTCGGCACGCGCGTCTACCGTCCCGATCAGGGGAACTTCGACACCGAGCTCGGCCCGGTCTTCTGCAACTTCCTCCTCGCCGACGAGATCAACCGCGCGCCGGCGAAGGTGCAGAGCGCACTGCTCGAAGTGATGCAGGAGCGCCAGGTGACGATCGCGCACACCTCGTACCCCGTGCCCGATCCGTTCCTCGTGCTCGCAACGCAGAATCCGATCGAGTCCGAAGGCACCTATCCGCTGCCGGAGGCGCAGATCGACCGGTTCATGCTGAAGATCCTCATCGACTATCCGGAGCACGACGAGGAGCTGACGGTCGTGCAGCGCCAGCTCGCGCCCCATCCGGCGCTGCGCGAGATGTTGAGCCTCGACGACCTGCGCGAGCTGCAGCGTTCGGTGCTCGACATCTACGTCGATCCGGCGCTCGTCAGCTATGCCGTCGCGCTCGCCGGAGCGACACGCGAGCCGAGCGAGTACGTCTCGTACGGGGCGAGCCCGCGCGGCCCGATCAGCGTCACGCAGGCTGCGCGTGCGCTCGCGCTCATGCGCGGACGCGACTACGCGACCGTCGAAGACGTGCGCGCGCTCGCGAAGGACGCGTTCCGCCACCGGATCGTGCTCAGCTATCAGGCTCTCGCCGAGGGCGTGACGCCCGACGCGATCCTCGACGGCGTGCTCGCCTCCGTGCCGGCGCCCGAGATCGAGCCCGCGCGGCCGCCCGCGGGATGACGCAGCGGCCGCTGCTCGGGGAGGGATCGCCCGAGCGGCCCGGGCCCGGCCCGCTGCCGCCGGAGTTGCTGCGCGCGCTCCAGTTCGACGTCGCGCGACGCCTGGAAAGCATGCTCGCCGGCGACTATCGGTCGGCACGTCATGGGCCGGGCACCGAGCTCGCGCAGGTTCGCCCCTACGTCCCCGGCGACGACGTGCGCTTGATCGAGTGGAACGTGACCGCGCGCATGGGCGAGCCGCACGTGCGCGTGCTGCTGGCAGAGCGCGTGCTCGTCACGTGGCTCGTGCTGGATACGTCGCCGTCGATGCAGTTCGGCACCGGCGAACGGCGGAAGGCGGACGTCGCGGCCGGCGTCGCACTCGGGCTCGGACACATCGCGACGCGGCGGGGGAACAGGCTCGGGATCGTCACGTTCGGGGACGACGACCCGCTGACGTTGCCGCCGACGCAGGGACGGCACGGGCTGCTCGGCCTCCTCGGCGCGCTCGGGCGCGAGCCCGAGCGGAAGGCGGTCGGCGCGACCTCGCTCGGCGCAGCGCTCACGCGCATCGGCGCGGTCGCGCGCCAGCGCGGGATCGTCGCCGTCGTGTCCGACTTCCGCGGGCCGCTCGACTGGCGCTCGCCGTTGCTCCGCGTGCTCGACCGGCACGACGTACTCGCGATCGAGATCCGCGACCCGCGCGAGCAGGAGCTGCCCGACGTCGGAGAGCTCTGGCTCGTCGACCCGGAGACGGGACGGCAAGTTCGTGTAGATACGCGCAGCGCGTCGCTGCGCGAGCGTTTCGCGACCGCTGCGGCGGAGGAGCGGAGCGGCGTCGCACGCGTGCTCTCTGCGTTGGGCGTCGCGCACGTCGTCCTCTCCACGAGCGGCGACTGGCTCCGCCCCTTCGCCGCGTTCCTCGGCGGTCGACGGTGACGTTTGCGCATCCTCTGGCGCTCGCGGCGCTGGCAGTCGTGCCGGTGCTGGGATGGCTCTGGCTGCTCTATGACCGGCGCCGCCGGAGAGCGGCAAGCGCGTTCACGAACCTCGCGCTGCTCCCCAACCTCGTCGAGCGTGCGCCCGGACGGCTGCGTCTCGTGGCGCCGGCGCTGTTCCTCGTGGCGCTCGCCGCTCTCGTCGTCGGGTTTTCGCGTCCGCACGCGCACGTGAGGGTGCCGCGGCACGAGGCGACCGTCGTCCTCGCGATGGACGTCTCGCGCTCGATGCAGGCGCGCGACGTAACGCCGACGCGGATGGTCGCGGCCGAGCGCGCTGCGGGCGCCTTCCTCGCGCGCGTACCGGATACGTATTCGATCGCGGTCGTCGGCTTCGGCAGCCACGCGTACGTCGCCGTGCCGCCCACGCGGGACCGCGCGATCGTCGAGCAGGCGCTTGCCGATCTCACGCCCGGCGAGGGGACAGCGATCGGTGACGCGGTGGCGCTCTCCGCGGAGCTCGGTCGGAGACAGAAGCCGGTCGACGGAGTCGTGCCGCCCGAGTCGGTGCTCGTCCTTTCCGACGGCGCGCCGGACGGAGGACGGACATCGGCGGCGGATGCAGTCAAGATGGCGCGGACGCTGCACGTTCCTGTCTCGGCCGTTCTCGTCGGAACGAATCACGGCGTCGTGACGCGCACGCTCACGGGTGGTTACACCGCGCAGATCCGCGTGCCACCGAGCCCGGGCACGCTCGAGCTGATTGCGCGTGGGACGGGCGGCACGTTCTTCCGCGCGCGGTCTGCTGCCGCGCTCGACACCGTGTACAAGAACCTGGCGACGCGTATCGGCCATCGAACGGAGAACCGGGAGATCACCGATCTGTTCGTCGTCGGGGCGCTCGTGCTTCTCCTCGCGGGCGGCGTCTTCTCCGTGATCCGTTTCCGGAGAGTCGTGTGAGGCGCGCCGCCGCCGTCGTCGTGGCGCTCTGCGCTGCTGCGCTTGCCGCCGCCGGAACTGCGGGCGCGACGACGGAGTGCCGCGGCCTGCAGGTGTGCGTCCCGGTCGCGGGGCCGTGGGTGGTCGCGAGCCCGGGCGCGCAGGTGTCGTTCCAGCTCGCGTGCCCGAGGCGCTTCGTCGTCGCGGGGCTCGACGCCGAGCTCAGCCGCCGCGGCGTCGACGTGACGTTCCGCGGCTCCCTCGGGAGCCCGGTCAATCCCGGGATCACGACGTCGCGAGCGGCTGAGTTCCTCGCGCGCCTGCTCGCCGGCGGCGAGCCCGCGACGTTCAGGCCGCACATCGGATGCGTGCCCGCGGCCGGCGGCGGCCAGCGCTTCCCCACCGTTCACCGGCCCGCGCCCGCTCTCGCGCCGACGGCCGTGCAGCTGTCAGTCCAGCCGGGCGTTCATCGCTACGCCGAGAGGTGTCCAGCCCGCAAGCACCTTGCAGGTGCGAGCCACGCCGTCGGCTTCTTCACCGCGACGCCTCCGACGGTAACGCTCGTCAGGAGTATCGCGGTCACGCAGACGGTGCGCGCGGGAGCCGTGGTCCTCGTCGTTCGGTCGGGGTCGCTCCCCGGCGTGACGGCGATCGTCCAGGTGGAGATGAACTGCGCGTGACGTTCGGCAGCCCCTACATGTTGATCACGCTGGTCGTCGTTCCACTCGCGATCGGCCTGTATGTGCTCGCGCAACGGCAGCGCATGCGCTACGCGGTGCGGTACACGAATGTCGACGTGCTCGCATCCGTCGTCGGCGGCCGCTCGTTGCGGCGGTTCGTCCCGCCGGCCGTGTTCCTGCTCGCAATCGCAACGCTGTGCATCGCCGTCGCGCGCCCACGGGTACACGCGCTCGTCGCGAGCGATCGCGCAACGATCGTGCTCGTGCTCGATGTGTCCGGGTCGATGCAGGCGAACGACGTGAAGCCGACGCGACTCGCTGCAGCGCAGCAGGCGATCAAGGTCTTCCTCGACCGCGTGCCGAAGCGCGTCAAGGTCGGGCTGGTCCTCTTCGCGGGCGTGCCGCAGGAAGCGACGCCGCCGACGACCGATCATCTTCTGGTGGCCCAGGCGGTCGACGACGCCGACGTCTTCCAGGGCGGATTCGGCGGGACCGCGATCGGCGACGCGCTGTCGGCGGCGGTCAAGGTCGGGCTGCGGTCGGCCGGGATCGCCGGCGCGCGTGGGCTCGCCGCGTACCACCCGGAGGCAGCGCCCGGCCCGTCGAGCACCCTCGTGTCGATCCTCTTCCTCTCGGACGGGCATCAGAACCGCGGGCTGCTCCGGCCGTTGGAGGGCGCCGCGATTGCCAAGCGGGCCGGCATCCCCGTGTACACCGTCGCGCTGGGGACGCTGGGCGGGAAGATCACGAACTTCAACTTCGGCGGCGGCGGCTCGTTCAGCGGCAGCGTGTTCGGCGGCGGCCCAGGTCTGCGCCAGGCGCTCGCGCCGGACCCGAAGACGCTGCACGCGATCGCCGACACGACCGGTGGGAAGTTCTACGCGGCGAAGTCGGCGGGAGCGGTCGCGGACGCGTACAAGAAGCTCGGCTCGAGCCTCGGCCGCGCCCCCGGAATCAACGAAGTCACCGTCGACTTCGCCATCGGCGCGGCCGCACTGCTCCTCGTCGCCGGTGTGCTCGGCGCGCTCTGGTCCCCTCGCCTGCCGTAGCACGTCACCTGCGCCGACTTCGCCACGGAACCCCGGACGCTCGCGTTTAGGGGACTGTCCCCAGTTGTAAATCAGGGTCTGCGGGCGGCGAACACCGTTTCGACTGCGTTGCGCACGCCGACCGAGAGGCCGCCCATGAGCACTGCGCCGTCGCCGAGGCTCGAGATCTGCACCTGCGGCGGATAGGCGAGCCAGCCGGCGAGGAGCGTGCGCACCGTGTCGAGGAGACCCGCGTTCGCACCGATGCCCCCGCCGAGGACGACGAGGCCGATGTCCGTCACCGCCGCGATCGGGACGATGTGCAGCGCGATGCGCCGCGCTTCCTCCGCCACGACCGCGCGCGCGACCGTGTCTCCACTGCGTGCTGCTGCGAACACTGAGCGTGCGTCGTAGGGCGGTGCGAGCGTCGATCGCGCGCCGTCGGCGCGCGCGAGCCGAGCGGCGACCTCCGCGAGCGCGGCCGCGCACGGATCGAGATCCTGCTCGAGGCCGACGCGCACGTAGTCGAGCTCGCCCGCCGCGCCGTTGTGGCCGCGCTGCAGCTCGCCGCGCAGCACGAGCCCCGCGCCGAGGCCCGTCCCAACCGAGAGGAAGACGAAGTCGTCGACGCCGTGCGCGACGCCGAGGCTCCCTTCGCCGAGTGCGGCGAGGTTGACGTCGTTCTCGACGGTGACCGACACGTCGAGCCGGTCCTCGAGCTCAGCGCCGAAGCGGCGGCCGTCGAGGCCGGCGACGTTGAGCGCGAGCCGGATCGCGCCGGCGCCCTTTTCCACGACGCCCGGCACGCCGACGACGACCTCGTCGACGAGGTTCGCGTCGAATCCCGCCGCCTCCGCCAACCCGTCGCGCAGCTGCACGATCGCGTCGAGTGCGTGGTCCGCCTCGGCGACACCGAGCTCGACGTCCTGCCGCGCGCGCACGCGGCCGGCGAGGTCGCCGAGCACGCCGCGGAGAAAGCGCGCGCCTAGGTCGACCGAGAGGACGAGCGCCGCCTCGTCGACGGGCTCGAAGTAGACCGCGCCATAGCGAGGCCCGCCCGGCGCGTCCGCCGCCTCACGCACGAGGCCCGCATCGAGGAGCGACTGGAGCGCGAGCGAGACGGTCGGTTTCGAGATGCCCGCGCGGCGGGAGATCTGCGCGCGGGAGATCGGCGCGCCGCTCCGGATCGTCCGCAGGACGCTCTCCTCGTTCAGCCGCTTGAGCAGGGGCGGCGTCGCCATGGCAACCATTGTCGTGAAGAAGCCTTACCAATGCAACCCGCATTGACACGGATCCGGTGAGGTCATAGGGTCGCCTCGTTAGGGTGTCTAACTAGCACCACTCGGAGGGAGGAATGCGATGAAACGCGTGGCCACGGCGGCGGCGCTGCTTGCGCTCACGCTCGGGCTCGCCACGACTGCTTCCGGCGCGCCACAGCACCGCTCCGGCACGGCGGCGACGAAACTCACCGTCTGGGTCGGCTGGAGCGCACGTGAGCTTGCCGCGTTCAAGAAGCTGGCTGCCGAGTACCAGAAGGCGAATCCCAGTGTGGCCGTCAGCGTCGTCGGAAGCATCAACGACGACAAGATCGTCGCAGCGATCCGGGCAGGCACTGCGCCGGACGTCGTCAGCTCGTTCAACTCGTACGACGTCGGCGTGTATTGCGGAACCGGGGGTTGGATCGACCTCTCGTCCCTGATGAAGGGCTCGGGGATCAGCACGTCGATCTTCCCGGCGACGACGAACTACTACACGCAGTTCGGCGGCAAGAAGTGCGCGCTGCCGTTGCTGGCCGACACGTACGGCCTCTACTACAACAAGGCGCTCTTCAAGAAGGCCGGGATCGCCGGCCCGCCCACGACGATCGCCGAGCTAACGGCCGACGCGAAGAAGCTGACGGTTCGCAACTCCGACGGCTCGCTGAAGCAGGTCGGGATCGACCCGTTCATCGGCTTCTACGAGAACGTGCCGGAGCGCTGGATCCTGTCGTGGGGCGGGACGTTCACCGACTCCAAGGGGAAGGCGCACCTCGCGACCGACTCCGCGTGGTCGAAGTGGCTCACCTGGCAGAAGCAGATGATCGACTGGTACGGGTACAAGAACCTCGTGAAGTTCCAGGCTGGGCTCGGTGACGAGTTCTCCGCCTCGAACGCGTTCGAGGTCGGCAAGGTCGCGATGAACCTCGACGGCGAGTGGCGCGTCGCGTTCATCCAGGCCGAGCACCCGACGCTCGACTACGGCACCGCGCCGATGCCGACCGCCGTCCCGAGCCTGTACGGCTCCGGGTACATCAACGGCACGATCATCGGTATCCCGAAGAACGGCAAGAACACGCAGCAGGCGTGGAACTTCGTCAAATGGGTGACGACGAACACGCACGCGCTTGCAGAGTTCTCGAATGCGATCCGGAACGTGCCGTCGACGACAGCGTCGACGCACTCGAAGGAGCTCACTCCCGACACGCACTTCGCGACGTTCCTCAAGATCTTCGCGAACCCGAAGTCGGGGACGTCGCCGATCATGGCGTCGGGCGTGTCGTACACGAACGCCGTCCAGAACTTCGCCACGAAGTGGCAGGCCGGGACGGTCAAGAACCTGGCGAGCGGGTTGTCGTCACTCGACAAGCAGCTCGACGCACAGGTAGCGCAGGCCAAGGGCGGAGGCGTTCCGTAGAAGCCGTCGCCGTACCGATGGAGCGCCGGCGGGCCAGGAGGCGAGCGGCGTGGCGACGCCGCCGCCTCGTGCTCGTCCTCATGAGCCCCTGGCTCGTCGGCTTCTCCGTCTTCTTCGCGTACCCGCTCGTCATGAGCGCGTACCTGTCGTTCAATCACTACGACCTGCTGTCCGCGCCGCGCTGGGTCGGGCTCGCGAACTACCGCTACCTGTTCACGATCGACCCACAGACGTGGACGGCGGTGAGGAACACGGGCTGGATGATCGGCGTGCTCGTCCCGCTCCAGGTGCTGGCCGCGTTCGGGCTTGCGCTCATGCTCGCGCGCGCACGGACGGGCGTGGGGATCTTCCGCACGATCTTCTACCTGCCGGCGCTCGCGCCGCCCGTCGCGGCCACGCTCGGATTCGTGTTCATCCTCAACCCGGCGACAGGCCCGGTGAACACGATCCTGTCTCACCTCGGCATCTCGGGGCCGCTGTGGTTCCAGGACCCGGCCTGGTCGAAGCCGTCGCTGACGATGCTCGGAATCTGGGGCGTCGGCAACACGATGATCATCTTCCTCGCCGCGGTGCTCGACGTTCCGCGCACGCTGTACGAGTCGGCGCAGCTCGACGGCGCCGGGCCGCTACAGCGGCTTCGGTACGTCACGCTTCCGTCGATCAGCCCCGTGCTCTTGTTCGCCGCAGTCCTCGGCGTCATCCAGGGGCTGCAGTACTTCACGCAGGCCTACGTCGCCGCCGGCGTCGCCTCAGGCCAGGCGTCGCAGGCGGCTGACGTCACCTCGGCGAGTCTCGGCTATCCGGTCGACTCGACGCTGTTCTATCCCGTGCTGCTCTACCAGCACGGCTTCGTCGACTTCCAGATGGGCTACGCGTCGGCGATGGCGATGTTCCTCTTCGCCGTCTCGTTCATCGTCACGCTGACGATCGTCCTCAACTCACGCCGCTGGGTGCACTCGGGGGCGCGATGAGCACGGTCGACGTCGCCGTCCCGCTCGTTCGCCGCCGGCCGCCCGCGAGCGTCCGCCGGAAGCGCTTGCTCATTTCGGTCGCGAACCACAGCATGCTGATCGCCGCTTCCATCGCGTTCCTCGCGCCGTTCGTCTTCATCACGCTGACGGCGCTGATGACGAACGATCAGGCGCTGTCGGCGAACCTGTGGCCGCATCCGTTCAGGTGGCACAACTTCATCGACGTCTTCACGAAGGCGCCGCTCTGGCGCTGGGCGTTGAACACGTTCGAGTACGCCTTCCTCGCGACGCTCGGCGTCGTCGTCTCGAGCGTCCCCGTCGCCTATGCGCTCGCGCGCCTTCGCTGGCGCGGCCGCGACCTCGCGTTCATCGTCGTGCTCATCGCGCTGATGCTGCCCCCGCAGGTGACCGTCGTCCCGCTGTATGTCGCGTGGGCGAAGTTCCATCCCTTCGGCTTCAACTTCATCGGGACGCTCTGGCCGGTCATCATCCCCAACTGGTTCGGGGACGCGTTCTCGATCTTCCTTCTGCGCCAGTTCTTCCTCACGATTCCCGAGGAGTACATGGACGCCGCGCGCGTCGACGGCTGCGGCGAGTTCCGCATCCTCCTGACCGTCGTCTCGCGGCTTGCGAAGCCGGCGATCGCCGCCGTCGCGCTCTTCTCGTTCCTGTACACGTTCAACGACTTCTTCCTGCCGCTCCTGTATTCGGGCGAGTCGCCCCACCACTGGGTGCTGTCGATCGGCCTCTCCGAGTTCCGCTCGCTCCATCAGGTGCAGTGGAACCTGACGATGGCGGCGACGCTACTCGTGATGGCGCCGGTCATCGTCCTCTTCTTCCTCGCGCAGCGCGCGTTCGTCGAGGGCGTCACGCTCACGGGGGTCAAGGGATGAAGCTCGCCGTCATCGGTGCGGGCTCGACGTACACGCCCGAGCTCGTCGCGCACATGTCGCAGCTGCCGGTGGACGAGGTCGCGCTGCACGACATCGACTCGGAGCGGCTCGACGTCGTCGGCGCTCTCGCACAACGCATGCTCGCGCGCCAGGACTACACCGGCGCACTGGTGCGGACGCTCGACCTCGACGCCGCGCTCGAGGGCGCGTCCTTCGTTCTGCTCCAGATCCGCGTCGGTGGCCAGCAGGCGCGCCTCCGCGACGAGACCGTGCCTCTTCGCTGCGGCTGCATCGGCCAGGAGACGACCGGCGCGGGTGGATTCGCGAAAGCGATGCGAACGGTGCCCGTCGTCCTCGACATCGCCGAACGCGCGCCGGACGACGCCTGGATCGTGGACTTCACCAACCCGGTCGGGATCGTGACGCGTGCGCTCCTGGACGCGGGGCACCGCGCCGTCGGCCTGTGCAACGTCGCAATCGGCTTCCGCTACTTCTTCGCGCGGCTGCTCGAGGTAGAGCTCGACCGAATCGAGGTCGACCAGGTCGGGCTCAACCACCTGACGTGGATCCGCGCGGTGCGTCTCGACGGCGCCGACGTGCTGCCGCACCTGCTCGCAGAGCACGGCGACGCGATCGCAGCCGACATCGAGCTTCCGCGCAACATCCTCGACGACCTCGGCGCCATCCCGTCGTACTACCTCCACTACTTCTACGCGCACGACCGCCTGGTTGCGGAGCAGCGCGACGGCGTGCCGCGCGCGCAACAGGTCGCAGAGATCGAACGCGAGCTGCTGCAGATGTACCGCGATCCGAACCTCGCGGAGAAGCCGGCGCTCCTCGACCAGCGCGGTGGCGCGCACTACAGCGAGGCCGCAGTCGGGCTCGTCCGGTCACTTCATTTCGACGACGGCGCTCTGCACGTCGTCGACACCCGGAACGGCGGAACGCTGAAGGGCCTCGCGCCGGACGACGTTGTCGAGGTGCCCGCGCATGTCGGCGCTGCCGGTCCCGTTCCGATGGCGCAGGAACCGCTCGCGCCGGAGCTGCTCGGCCTCGTTCAGCACGTGGCGGCGTACGAGCGGCTCGCGGTCGAAGCCGCGATCACGCGCGACCACGTCGTCGCGCGGAAGGCGCTGCTCGCGCACCCGCTCATCGGTCAGATCGACCGAGTCGACGAGCTCGTCGACTCGCTCCTGCTGGAGACGACGCCGCGATGAGGCACGCGATCGCGGTCGACGGTGGGAACTCGAAGACCGATCTCGCGCTCGTGCGCGAGGACGGCGAGGTCGTGGCCACGGCACGCGGGCCCGGCAGCTCGCCGTATCACCTCGGCGTCGAGGGTGCGCTCGACGTGATCGGCGGCCTCCTCATCGGTATTGATCTCCCCGTCGAAGCGGCGGAGTTGCTGCTCGCGGGCGTCGACTTCCCCGTCGAGGAGCACGCGGTCCGCGTCGGGCTCGAGCGCCGCAAATGGGCGCAACGCGTGTCCGTCGACAACGACACGTTCGCCGTTCTCCGCTCCGGCACCGACGCGGGCTGGGGCGTCGCCGTCGTCTGCGGCGCCGGCATCAACTGCGTCGGTGTCGCTCCGGACGGGCAGCAGGCGCGCTTCAGGGCGCTCGGCTGGACGACCGGCGACTGGGGAGGCGGCCCCGACGTCGGCCGCGACGCAGTGTTCGCGGCGGCGCGCAGCGAGGACGGCCGCGGCCCGAAGACGACGCTGGAGACCGCGGTCCCCGCGCATTTCGGTCTCTCCACGCCCAGCGAGCTCGCGGAGGCCGTGCACTTCGGCCGCATCGACGACGCGCGGGCGATCGAGCTCGCGCCGCTCGTCTTCGCGGCCGCCGCAGACGATCCGGTGGCGGCGGAGATCGTCGACCATCTCGCAGCCGAGGTCGTCGCGCTCGCGCGCGTCGCGATCACGCGCCTCGGGCTCGAGCGTGAGCCGGTCGACGTCGTGCTCGGCGGCGGACTGCTTCGCCACCCGACGCCGGGTCTGCTCGGCGCGATCTCGCGCGGCCTCGCAGACGTCGGTCCGTCGATCACCGCGCACGCCACGTCCGCGCCGCCGATCGTCGGCGCCGCACTGCTCGCGCTCGATGCGCTCGGCGCGCAGCCGACTGCCTACGATCGTGTCCGCTCCACACTGGAGGTCGTTCCCGTTGGCTGACGTTCGCTTCGACCACGCGTCGTGCATCTATCCCGGCAGCGAGGCGCCCGCCGTGGATGCACTCGACCTCGGCGTCGAGGACGGCGAGTTCATGGTCCTCGTCGGTCCCTCCGGCTCCGGGAAGACGACTGCGCTGCGCATGCTCGCCGGCCTCGAGGAAGTCACCGCGGGAGCGGTCTTCATCGGCGAGCGCGACGTCACCGACGACGCGCCGAAACAGCGCGACATCGCGATGGTGTTCCAGAACTACGCGCTCTATCCGTATCTGAGCGTCGCCGCGAACATCGGCTTCCCGCTGAAGATCGCGCGCGTCAAGAAGGATGAGCGCGAGCGCCGCGTGAACGAGGCGGCGGAGATGCTCGGTCTCACCGAGTACCTGCATCGAAAGCCGGGCCAGCTCTCCGGCGGCCAGCGTCAGCGCGTCGCTATGGGTCGCGCGATCGTCCGCGCGGCGAGCGTCTTCCTCATGGACGAGCCGCTGTCGAACCTCGACGCGAAGCTGCGCGTGCAGATGCGGGCCGACATCGCGGGGCTGCAGTCGCGGCTCGGTGTGACAACCGTGTACGTGACGCACGACCAGTCCGAGGCGATGACGCTCGGGAACCGCGTCGCCGTCATGCACAACGGACGACTGCAGCAGTGTGAGGCTCCGCGCGTGCTGTACGAGCGGCCGGTGAACACATTCGTTGCCGGCTTCATCGGCTCGCCCGCGATGAACCTCGTGACCGTGCCGGTGACGAACGGCGCGGTGAGCCTCGGCGGCGTTGCGATGACCGTGCCCGCGAACGGGCGCCCATCGGTCATCGTCGGCGTGCGGCCCGAGTCGCTCGAGCTCGCCACCGAGGGCATCGCCGCCCGCGTGGACGTGGTGGAGGAGATCGGCGCCGACGCGTTCGTCTTCTGCACCGCGGAGATCGACGGCGACGAGACGAAGCTCGTTGCGCGCTCATCTGCGAAGGCCGCGCCTGAGCGCGAAGCACGCGTTCACCTGCGCCCGGTCGCCGCGGACGCCCACGTGTTCGACCCAGGGAGCGGATTGCGCCTCGAGTAAGCCGAAAGCGCTTCGCACTTTCGGCTTTGAGAGGTTCCCGCTTCGCGGGAGCGCTCGCGGGCAGAGCCCGCGAGCTCTTAGGGTCGTAGCCGGAAGGGATGTTCTGCGCGGGCGGTGGCGGCTTCGCCGTCCCACGCGCGGTCCGCCTGCGCGTAAGCCGGCTTCGCCCGGCTTACGCTCCGGCTTTAGCGGTGGCTTGGACGGAGCGTCTACTGCTCTGAGCGCCGCGCCCCAGCGCGCGCAGAACATCGCCTCCGACGACCCTAGAGCTGACGGCTTGCCGCGAGCGCTCCCGCGAAGCGGGAACCTCTCACTCTTGAAAGTGCGCAGCACTTTCAAGACGAATGTCATCCTTTCGGATGAGGCACGTTTCATCCCAGCGTCGGAGGCGGCTGCGGTTACCGTCAGAGCGGTGATCGAGGCAACGAATCTCACGAAGGACTACGGCGACAAGCGCGCGGTGGACGGTCTCACGTTCTCCGTGCAGCCCGGCGTCGTCACCGGCTTCCTCGGCCCGAACGGGTCGGGCAAGTCCACGACCATGCGCCTCATCCTCGGACTCGACCGCGCGACCGCCGGCGACGTCACGGTCAACGGCAAGCACTACCGCGACCACAAGGCGCCGCTCCACGAGGTCGGCGCCCTGCTCGAGGCGCGCTCGGTGCATACCGGACGATCGGCGTATTACCACCTGCTCTCGCTCGCGCAGACCCACGGCATCGGCCGCAAGCGCGTCGACGAGCTCGTCGACCTCGTCGGCCTGCACGACGTCGCCCGCAAGCGCGCGGGCCAGTTCTCGCTCGGCATGGGCCAGCGCCTCGGGATCGCAACTGCGTTGCTCGGCGACCCGCACACGCTGCTGCTCGACGAGCCGGTGAACGGCCTCGACCCCGAGGGCATCCACTGGATTCGCAACCTGCTGAAGGCGCTTGCGGCCGAGGGCCGCGCCGTCTTCGTCTCGTCCCACCTGATGAGCGAGATGGCGGTCACCGCCGACCACCTCATCGTCATCGGGCGCGGCAAGCTCATCGCCGACACGAGCGTGGACGAGTTCGTCCGCAGCGCCTCGGGCGCGATCGTGCGCGTGCGCTCGCCGCAGGCGACGAAGCTGCGCGAGCTCGTGCTCGGGCCCAACGTGACCGTGACGAGCGAGGAGGCCGGTGTGCTCGAGATCAGCGGGATCACGCCCGACAAGGTGGGCGACATCGCCGCTGCGAACGGCATCGTCCTGCACGAGCTGACGCCGATGCAGGCGTCGCTCGAGGAGGCGTTCATGGAATTGACGCGCGACGACGTCGAGTTCAAAGCGGACGTGGCGGCATGAGCGCAGCGACGCCGGCAATCCCGCGCCTCGACTTCAAGGGTCGCGTCACGCAGACCCGCGTGATCGTGTCCGAGTGGACGAAGCTCCATTCGCTCCGCTCGACGCGCTGGTCGCTCCTGGTCGCCGTTCTGCTGACGATCGGGCTGCCCGCGATCTTCGCCGCTGTCACCTCCTCGCACTGGGGCAGCATGAACCCGCACGAGAGGGCGGACCGGCATCCGCTCGACATCGCGCTCGCCGGCGTCAACCTTTCGCAGCTCGCGATCGGCGTGCTCGGCGTCCTCGTCATCACCGGCGAGTACGCGACGGGGATGATCCGCGCGAGCTTCACGGCCGTGCCGAAGCGGCTCCCCGTCCTGTGGGCGAAGATCGTCGTGTTCGCCGTTGTCTCGTTCGCGCTGATGCTGCCGTCGGTGCTGGCCGCCTTCTGGGTGAGCCAGACGATCCTCGACAAGCACCACATCCTCCAGACCTCGCTCTCCGCGCACGGCGTCCTGCGCTCGGTCGTCGGCGGCGCCCTTTACCTCACGATCTTCGGCGTCTTCTGCCTGGCGATGGGCGCGATCGTGCGCAACACCGCCGGTGGGATCGCCGCCTTCGTCGCGCTCTTCTTCGTCATCCCGCCGCTGCTGAACGTCTTCCCGACGAGCTGGCAGAACTCGATCAACCCGTGGATCCCGAACAGCGCGTTCCGCTCGATCTTCGCAGCTGACGCACGGGTCGCACAGCCTCTCGCCGGCCGGTGGTCTCGCGGTCTCGCTCGGCTACGTCGCGTTCGCCGTCGCCGTCGCCGCAGTGCTTCTCGTTCGCCGCGACGCCTAGCTCGCTATCTTCCAGGGATGACAACCCTGGAGAATCGACCCAACACCGCGCTCCTCGTCATCGACGTGCAGAACGGCGTCGTCACGGGGAATCACGAGCGCGACGCCGTCGTCGCGAACGTCGGTAGCCTCGTCGAGAAGGCACGCGAGGCGCAGATCCCCGTCGTCTGGGTGCAGCACAACGACGACGGGTCTCGTGAACGGGAACGAGGCCTGGCAGATCGTCCCCGAGTTGTCGCCGGACGAGTCTGAGCCGCGCGTGCAGAAGAAGTACGGCGACTCGTTCGAGGACACGAGCCTCGAGAGCGTCCTCTCCGATCTCGGCGTGGGACGGCTTGTCGTCGCCGGCGCGCAGACCGACATGTGCATCCGCTCGACGCTTCACGGTGCGTTCGCGCGCGGCTACGACGCGATCCTCGTCAAGGACGCGCACACGACGGAAGACCTGAGCGCATGGGGCGCGCCGCCGCCGGCCGCGGTGATCGCGCATACGAACATGTACTGGTCGGATCAGACCGCTCCGGGCCGAACGGCCGGAACGGTCGAGACGAAGGACGTGGACTTCGGCTAGCTCTCCGCGAGCGCTCGGTACAGCGCCGCGATGTCGCGGTGCCCGTAACCGAGCTCGCCGGCGCGGCTGAGCCACTCATCGGCGACGGCTGCCGTCGGCGCCGGTACGCCGAGATCGTTCGCCAGCCTCTCGGCCAAGCGGATGTCCTTCTGCATCAGGCCGACGCTGAACCACGCCTCGTCCGGAAGGTCGAGAACGAGCGGCTCACGCAGTTTCAGCATCGGCGAGCCGAGCTGACTCGACGTGATGACGTCGGCGGCGAGCTTCTTGTCGACGCCGTCGCGCTCGGCCAGCAGCAGGCCTTCGGAGAAGGCGAGCATCTGCACCGCGAGGCTGATGTTGATGGCGAGCTTCAGCGCGAGACCGTGCCCGTTGTCGCCGACGCGCGTCGGAGTTCCGAGCTCGCGCAGCACGGGCTCGACTTCGCGGTAGGCCTCCTCGGCACCGCCGACCATGATCGTCAGTGTCCCCGACTGCACCTGCGGGACGCTGCCTGACACCGGGGCATCGAGCATCGCCGCTCCGCGCTCCCGCGCCTTCGCCGCGAGCGCGCGGCTGACGCTCGGGCTGACGGTGCTCACGTCCACCCACACCTTTCCCGCGGAAAGGCCCGCGAGCAGGCTTTCGGAAGCGTCGTTCAGGCTGTCGTCGTCTGGGAGCGACGTGAAGACGACATCACTCGACTCGGCGACCTCGCGGGGCGTGTCGCGCCACTGCAGGCCGGCGTCGATCAGGTGCTGTGCACGCGTCTTCGTTCGCGACTCGCCGAACACCGTGTAGCCGGCGGCAATGAAGCGCGCCGCCATGTTCCCGCCCATGTTTCCGAGCCCGACGAAGCCGAGCGTCTTCGGCATGGCGGGACCCTACTGGAGGTACTCGTCCACCGCTTTTGCGCAGCGGCGGCCTTCGTCGATCGCCCAGACGATCAGCGATTGGCCGCGGCGGGCGTCGCCTGCGGCGAACACGCCGGGGACCGACGTTGCGAACTGGGCGGCGTCGACGTTGCCGCGCGCGTCGCGGTCGACGCCGAGGGCGTCGAGCAGCCCGGCTTCGGGGCCGACGAAGCCCATCGCGAGCAGCACGAGCTGCGCCGGATGCGACTCGTCGGTGTCCGGCACCGGCTCGAACGGCGGTACGCCGCTGTTTTGCAGCCAGTGGATCTGGTGGACGTTTCCGTTCCCGGAGAGACCCGTGGTGGAGACGGCGAAGCTCCGGTCGCCGCCTTCCTTGAGCGCGTACGACGTGCGCAGCTTCATCGGCCACAGCGGCCACGGCGTGAGCTCGTCGGGGCGCGACGCGGGAGGCTCGCCGAGCAGCTCGATCTGCGTCACCGACGCCGCGCCCTCGCGGTGCGCGCTCGCAACGCAGTCGGCGCCGGTGTCACCGCCGCCGATCACAATCACGTGGCGGCCGGCCGCGCTGATCGCCGGCTCGGCCGTTCCCGCGACCGCGCGGTTGCGGCCGTACAGGTACTCCATCGCGAAGTGGACGCCGCCGAGCTCGCGGCCGGGGACGGGGAGGTCGCGCGGGATGCGCGAGCCCGTCGCGAGCACGGTCGCGTCGAAGCCGGCGAGCGGGCCGGTCACGTCGGTGCAGTAGCGGAACTCGACGCCCTCCTCCTCCATCTGCTTCAGGCGCCGCTCGACGACGATCTTCTCGATCTTGAAGTCGGGGACGCCAAAGCGGAGCAGGCCGCCGCCCGCCTCGTCGCGCTCGAACACGGTGACCGAGTGCCCGGCGCGTGCGAGCTGTTGCGCCGCCGCGAGGCCCGCGGGCCCAGAGCCGATCACGGCGACCGTCTTGCCGGTGCTCCGCGCCGGCGGTCGCGGCACGATCCAGCCTTCGTCCCAGCCGCGATCGACGATCGCGCGTTCGATCTGCTTGATCGTCACCGCGTTGCCTTCGTCGATCTCGAGCACGCACGCCGCCTCGCATGGCGCGGGACACAGGCGCCCGGTGAACTCGGGGAAGTTGTTCGTGCGGTGCAGCTGGTCGAGCGCTTCGCGGAAGCGGTCGCGATAGACGAGGTCGTTCCAGTCGGGGATGAGGTTCCCCAGCGGGCATCCGCTATGGCAGAACGGGACGCCGCACTCCATGCAGCGCGCGCCCTGCTCGCGCAACTCGACGAGCGGGAGCGTGCGCACGAACTCGCGATGGTCGCCGACTCGCTCGCCGGGTGCGCGCTCCAGCGTCTCGGCGCGGCCGATCTTGAGGAATGCGCCCAGCTCGCCCACTACGCCGCCGCTTCCTCGGTCTCGCGCGTGAAGAAGCCGTCGCCGCCCGTGGACATCGCGCCGTCGGCGAGCGCGCGCCGGAACTCGTGCGGCATCACTTTCACGAAGGCGCCGAAGTCGACCTCGAGCGTCGAGCCGGTGCGCTCGCGGTGCTCGTCGACCAGTGTTTGCACGATGCGCTCGTCGTCTGGCTCGAGCTCTTCGAGCGCGACCATCTCCTTGTTGCAGCGGCTCGCGAACGTGCCGTCCGGGTCGAGGACATACGCGATGCCGCCGCTCATGCCTGCGGCGAAGTTGCGGCCGGTCGGCCCGAGCACCACGACGATGCCGCCGGTCATGTACTCGCAGCCGTGGTCCCCGACGCCCTCGACGACTGCAGATGCGCCCGAGTTGCGCACGGCGAAGCGCTCACCGACGAGGCCGCGGAAGAACGCGCGCCCGCTCGTGGCGCCGTAGAGGATCGTGTTGCCGGCGATGACGTTCTCCTCCGCGCGGAAGCGGGCAGTCTCCGGAGGCCGCAGCGCGAGCACGCCGCCCGAGAGCCCCTTGCCGACGTAGTCGTTCGCGTCGCCGACGAGCGTCAACTCGATTCCTTCCGCCAGCCATGCGCCGAACGACTGTCCCGCCGATCCGCGGAAGAGGAACCGTTGCGGCCGCGGGTCGTCGCTCGTTACCGCGTGATGCGAGAGCAGCCCGCCCACCGTGCGATTGACGTTCCGGATGGGGAACTCGCCTTCCTCGAGATCGAGCAGCGACCAGTCGAGCGCATCCTCGAGCGCCGGCGCTTGCCCATGTGTGCGACGCAGAGGCGTGCCTTCCGGCGCGGCAAGGATGTTGGAGAGATCGACGCCGCGGGTTCGCCAGTGCGTGAGCGCCTCGTCGGCATCGAGCAGGTCGACGCGGCCGACGAGATCCTCGAAGCGCGCGATGCCGAGCTTCGCCATCAGACCGCGCACCTCCTCGGCGATGAAGAAGAAGAAGTTGACGATGTGCTCCGGCTTGCCGGCGAAGCGCTCGCGCAGGACGGGATCCTGCGTCGCGATCCCGACCGGGCACGTGTTCAGGTGGCAGGCGCGCATCATCACGCAGCCCGATGCGACGAGCGGTGCGGTCGCGAAGCCCATCTCGTCCGCGCCCAGCAGCGCCGCGATGACAACGTCGCGGCCCGTCTTGATCTGCCCGTCCGTCTGTACCCAGATGCGCGAGCGCAGGTCGTTGCGCACGAGCGTCTGCTGCGTCTCGGCGAGGCCGATCTCCCACGGCACGCCGGCGTGGAGGATCGAGGACACGGGCGACGCGCCCGTCCCGCCGTCGTGGCCGGAGATGAGCACGTGGTCGGCGCCCGCCTTCGCGACGCCGGCGGCGACGGTACCGACGCCGACCTCGGCGACGAGCTTCACGGAGATGCGCGCGGTCGGGTTCCCGCAGCGCAGGTCGTAGATGAGCTGCTTCAGATCCTCGATCGAGTAGATGTCGTGGTGCGGCGGCGGAGAGATGAGACCGACGCCGGGCGTCGTCATGCGTACCGACGCGATGTACTGGTCGACCTTGTAGCCGGGGAGCTGCCCGCCCTCGCCAGGCTTCGCGCCCTGCGCCATCTTGATCTGCAGCTCGTCAGCGTTCGCGAGGTAGCGCGCGTTCACGCCAAAGCGGCCGGATGCGACCTGCTTGATCTTCGAACGGCGCTCGTCGCCGAAGCGCACCGGATCCTCGCCGCCCTCGCCGGTATTCGAGCGGCCGCCGATGCGGTTCATTGCCACGGCGAGCGTCTCGTGCGCCTCGCGCGAGATCGAGCCGAGCGACATCGCTCCGGTCGAGAAGCGCTTCACGATCTCCACGGCGGGCTCCACGTCTTCGAGGGGGATGCCCTCCTCCGGGAATTGGAAGCGCATCAGCCCTCGCAGCGTGGAGCTGCGGGCCGACTCCGCGTTCGCGACCTGCGAGTACTGCTCGTACGTCTCCGCCTTGCCCGAGCGCACCGCGTGCTGGAGCAGCGAGATCGTCTCCGGGTTCCACTGGTGGTGCTCGCCGTCGCGGCGCCAGGCGAGGAGGCCGACCACCGGGAGGAGGTCGTCGCCCGAGCCGGGGTACGCGCGTGCATGCCGCGCGAGCGAGCCCTCGGCCAGCTCGCGCAGCCCGATGCCGCCGATGCGCGACGGCGTCGACGTGAAGTACCGCTCGATGAGATCGGGAGCGAGGCCGACCGCCTCGAAGATCTGCGCGCCGCAGTACGACGGGATCGTCGAGATGCCCATCTTCGACATCACCTTGAGCAGGCCCTTGCCGATGCCCTTGATAGCGCGCGCCCGGGCCTGCTCGGCCGTCATGTCCTCCGGCAGCCAGCCCAGCTGGACAAGCTCGCCGAGCGTCTCGAGCATGAGATACGGATTGACGGCGGCGGCGCCGTAGCCGACGAGCGTCGCAATCGAGTGCACGCTGCGCGGCTCGCCCGACTCGACGACGATGCCTGCCTGCAGGCGCGTCCCCTCGCGCACGAGATGGTGGTGCACGGCGGCGGTCGCGAGCAGCGAGGGGATCGGCACGCGCTGTGGCCCGGCTGCGCGGTCGGAGAGAACGAGGATGTTCGCGCCGCCCGCGAGCGCGACGTCAGCCTCCGCGCACACGCGGTCGAGCGCACGCTCGAGACCGTCCTCGCCTTCGTCCACTGGCCACGTCGTGTCGATCGTGTGCGAGCGGAAGACGTCGGACTCGACCTGGCGGAGTCGCTCGAGCTCGTCGTCGTGGAGGATCGGGTTCTCGATCACGAGCTGGCGCGCGTGCGCGGGCGTCTCGGCGAGCAGGTTGTGCTCCGACCCGACGCTGGCCGCGACGCTCATCACGACCGCCTCGCGGATGGAGTCGATCGGCGGGTTCGTCACCTGCGCGAACAGCTGCTTGAAATACGAGTAGAGCAGGGGTTTTCGCTGCGATAGGACGGCGAGCGGCGTGTCGTTCCCCATCGAGCCGACTGCCTCTTCCGCGTTGCGCGCAAGCGGCGCGAGCATCGCCTTCATGTCGTCCTGCGCGTAGCCGAAGAGCAGCTGCCGTTGGCGCAGCGGCTCGACCGGGCGCACCGGCTGCGTGCGCGCGGGCGGGAGATCCGCGAGGTGCCGCACGTTCTCCGCGTACCACTCCGCGTACGGCATCCTCGTCGCAACGGCCGCCTTGGCTTCGTCGTCGGGAACGATGCGATGCTGGTCGAGGTCGACGAGGAAGAGCTTCCCGGGCTGCAGTCGCCCCTTGCGCACGATCCGCTCGGGCGCGTCGTCGAGCACGCCGCTCTCCGATGCAAGCACGACCCAGCCGTCGTTCGTCTCGTACCAGCGGCCGGGACGGAGACCGTTGCGGTCGAGCGTCGCGCCGATGACGCGGCCGTCGCTGAATGCGATCGCCGCCGGCCCGTCCCACGCCTCCATGAGGCACTGGTGGTATGCGTAGAAGCCGCGCAGCTCCTCGGGTGGCTGCGACTCCGGGATCATCATCATGAACGCGTGCGGGAGCGAGCGGCCCGCGAGCACGAGCAGCTCGAGCACGTTGTCGAACATCGCGGTGTCGGAGCCGGCGGGACGGATGACCGGCAGCACCTTCTGCAGGTCGTCGCCGAAGAGCTCGGACGCGAGCTGCGACTCGCGCGCCCGCATCCAGTTGATGTTGCCGCGCAGCGTGTTGATCTCGCCGTTGTGCGCGATCATCCGGTACGGGTGGGCGAGCTCCCAGCTCGGGAACGTGTTCGTGGAGAAACGGGAGTGGACGAGCGCGAGCGCGCTCTCGAACGCCGGGTCGCGTAGGTCGGGATAGAAGCGCGCGAGCTGTGGTGCGGTCAGCATCCCCTTGTAGACGAGCGTGCGCGAGGAGAGGCTCGGGATGACGAGCTCCGGCCCGGCGGCGAGCTCGGCGACGCGCCGGATGACGTACAGCTTCCGCTCGAACGCATCGCCCTCGAGGCCCTCTGCGGCTACGACGAACTGGCGGATGCGCGGCATCGACGCGCGCGCGGTGCGACCGACATGCGCGTCGTCGACGGGGACGTCGCGCCAGCAGACGAGCCGCTGGCCTTCCTGCTCGATCGCGGCCTCGATCGCCTCGCAGCGGTCTCCGAAGCAGGTCCCGACGCCGTACGAGCCCGCCGGCGGAAGGCCCGGGATCTCGCGGCGGAAGAACGCGTCCGGGATCTGGACGAGGATGCCCGCGCCGTCGCCCGTGTCCTTGTCCGCCCCGGCAGCGCCCCGGTGCTCGAGGTTCGCGAGCGCGACGAGCGCCCGCTCGACCGTCTCGTGGCTCGGAATGGCGTCCAGCCGCGCGACGAAGGCGACGCCGCAGGCGTCGTGCTCGAACGAGGGGTCGTATAAACCGGTTTGACGGTGCGGCAAGGGCATCTCCGGGTCGAGGAGAAGGGATTCCGCCTTGTGGGCTAGTCGGCGGCGGCGGGAGCGAAAGGCCGACTAGCGCGGAGGCTTGATGCGCGCGGCAAAGACGGTCGAAATCGGCTTCGTGAAGACCGTCGCGCGGGGCATCAGGCCACTGACCCTAGCGAGGCGTCCGGCTGGGCACCATTGGCGTTCTCCGGTTTCACAAGACGGAGAGATTTGACAAGTGCGGCCGCGGCGTGCACCCTAGGTAGGCGATGACGACCGCCCGGACACGCATTCCTGCCCTCTTCGGGCTCATTTTTGTCGTCGTCATCCTCATTCTCCCCTAACGGGGAGATACACGAACACGCGTCTTTCGAGACGCATACGCCGACCTCATCGCACCACAGGTGCGACTCCAGTTCAGAGAGGACGTGTTCGTGGCCCGCAGGATCCAGATACTCGATACGACGTTGCGCGACGGCGAGCAATCGCCCGGCATCGCGCTGCAGCCGCACGAAAAGGCGGCTATCGCGGCGCAGCTGGAGCGGCTCGGCGTCGACGTCGTCGAGGCGGGCTTCCCGGGCGCGTCGCCGGGGGATTTCGAGGGTGTCCGCGCGGTCGCCCGCGCCGTCGCCCGGCCGACCGTCGCCGCGTTCGCCCGCGCGCTGCGCGAGGATCTCGACGCCGCCGCGGAGGCGCTCGCCGATGCGGCCCGCTCCCGCATCCACATCGTCCTCGCCACGAGCGCGCTCCACATGGAGCGGAAGCTCGGGCTCGAGCCCGCCGAGGTGCTCGCCCGCGCCCGCTTCGCCGTCGCCCATGCCGCCGAGCGAGCCGACGAGGTCGAGTTCTCGTGCGAGGACGCCACCCGCTCCGATCTCGCGTTCGTCGCCCGTGTCTGCCGCGTCGTCATCGAGGCGGGCGCGACGGTCGTCAACCTTCCCGACACCGTCGGCTATGCGCTGCCGCACCAGTACGCCTCGTTCCTGAGCGACGTCCGGCGCCGCTGCCCGGAGCTCCGGCGCGTGACGCTGTCCGCGCACTGCCACAACGATCTCGGGCTCGCGGTCGCGAACTCGCTCGCAGCGGTCGAGGCGGGCGCCCAGCAGGTCGAGTGCACGGTGAACGGCATCGGCGAGCGCGCCGGCAACGCCTCACTCGAGGAGATCGTCGTCGCGCTCAGGGTGCGCGCCGACCACTTCGACGTCGAGACCGGCGTCGATGCCGCGCAGATCGCCGCCTCGTCGCAGCTCGTCTCGAAGCTCACGGGCTACGTCGTCCAGCGGAACAAGGCGGTCGTCGGCGCAAACGCGTTCGCGCACGAGGCCGGCATCCACCAGGACGGGATGCTGAAGGACGCACGGACGTACCAGATCATCGATCCCGCCGACGTCGGCGTCGTCATGACGCTGCCGCTCGGCAAGCACTCCGGCCGGCACGCGTTCGCGCGCGCCTGCGCCGAGCACGGCATCCAGCTGAGCGGCGACGACCTGAGCGCTGCGTTCCGCCGCTTCAAGGCGCTCGCCGACGTCGGCGGCGCCGTTCCGATCTCTGCGGTCTTCGAGGAGGTGACGGCATGAGCTTGACCCCGACCATCGCGTGCCTGGCAGGCTCGGGCACGGCGCCCGAGCTGATGGCCGAAGCGATGTACGCGCTCGACGCAGTCGCGCGTGTGCACGGCTTCGCGTTCGACCAGGTGCACGCTCCGTTCGGCGGAGTCGCGCTCGCGCGGCTCGGCCAGGCGGTGCCGCCCAGCACGCGCGATGCAGTGCTCGGCGCCGACGCCGTGCTCGTCGCCGGTGCGGAAGAGCCCGCGCTTGACGATGTCATGGCCGAGCTCGACTTGCGGGCGAGAGTAACTCGTGTGCGCTTCGGCCAGCACGACGACGTCGCCTTCGTCACCTCGGTGCGCGACGACGCAGCCGAGTGGACGGTGCGGCGCGCCTTCGCCATCGCGGAGACCCGCCGCATGCGGCTCGCCTGCGTCGGCGACAACGCGTGGTGCGAGCTCGTCAACATGGCCGCGCCCGATCACGAGCACGTGCGTGTCGAGCACGTCTCGCCGCGGGACGCGATGCCGTTCGCCGCGTTCAACCCGGCCCGCTTCGACGTCGTGGCGGTCGCGCCGCACTGGGCGGAGGGCATGGTCGAGATCTCCGCCGCAGCCGCGTCCCATCGCGTCGCTGCACACGCGCTCCTCGCCGAGCACGGGCCGAGCCTGTTCGTGCCGTCCCCGGACGGCGGGTTCGCGCTCGCCGGTCACGGCGTCGTCAACCCGAGCAGCATGCTGCTCGCGGCGGCGCTTACGCTGGAGCACGGGCTCGGTCAGCCGGGAGCGGCGGACACGCTCGCAGGCGCCGTCTCGGCAGCGCTCGTCGACGAGCCGGTGCGCTTCGGCATCCGCGCGTCGACGCGCGAGTTCACGAGCCGCGTCCTCGGCGGCTTCCAGCTGGCGATGCGGAACGCGGAGTTCTTCCCCGTATGAGAATGAACGGCGCAGACGCGATTCTTCGCAGCCTCGAGGCGGAGGGGGTGGACGTCGCCTTCGGCTTGCCCGGAGGCGCCATCCTTCCCCTGTACGACGCGTTCGCGCGCGGGTCGACCGTGCGCCACGTGCTCGCGCGCCACGAGCAGGGCGCCGGCCACATGGCGGAGGGATACGCCCGCGCCTCCGGCCGTGCCGGCGTCGCGATGGCCACCTCCGGGCCAGGCGCGACGAACCTCGTCACGCCGATCGCGGACGCGTGGATGGACTCGACCCCGCTCGTCTGCATCACCGGCCAGGTCAGGTCGCACCTCATCGGAAGCGACGCCTTCCAGGAGTGCGACATCACCGGCATCACCATTCCGATCGTCAAGCACTCCTGGCTCGTGCAGGACGTGGAGGAGCTGCCGCACGTGATCAAGGCCGCCTTCCACGTCGCGCGCACCGGACGCTGCGGCCCCGTCCTCGTGGACGTGCCGCGCGACATCCAGGAGGCGGAATTCGACTTCGCCTACCCGGACTCAGTGTCCCTCCCGGGATGGAAGCCGCCCCGCCGTGGTCACGCGCGGCAGATACTGGCTGCCGCGCGCGCGATCGCCGCGGCGGAGCGGCCCATCCTCTACGTCGGTGGCGGCGTGCTGAACGCCGACGCGACGGAGGAGCTGCGCACGCTCGCCGAGCTCGGGCGCCTGCCCATGGTCACGACGCTGATGGCGAAGGGCGCGTTCCCGGAGACGCACGAGCTGCATGCGGGCTGGCCCGGAATGCACGGCCCCAAGTGGTCGAACTACGCGCTGAACAAGGCCGACCTCATCGTCGCGATCGGCTCGCGCTTCGACGACCGCGTCACCGGCAAGGTCTCGGCCTTCGCGCCGGGCGCGACCGTCGTCCATCTCGACATCGACGCGGCGGAGATCTCGAAGATCCGCCACGCGGACATCCCGGTGGTCGGGCCGCTGAAGCCCGTGCTCGCCGAGATCGCCCGCCTGCTTCCCGAGACGGCCCTCCCGGGCCGCACCGAGCCGTGGCTGCGCCAGATCGCCGAGTGGCGTGACATGTATCCGCTCCGGTACCGGAACGACGGCGACATGTTGAAGCCGCAACTCGTGCTCGAGACGCTGCAGCAACTGACCGCGGACCGTGACGACGTCATCTTCACGACCGGCGTCGGCCAGCATCAGATGTGGGCGATGCAGTACCTCCTCTGCGACCGGCCGCGCTCGTTCATCACGTCGGGCGGGCTCGGGACGATGGGCTACGGCGTTCCGGCGGCGATCGGGGCGAAGGCCGCGCGTCCGGACGCGACCGTCGTCTGCGTCGACGGCGACGGCTGCTTCCAGATGACGCAGCAGGAGCTCGCGACCGCGGCGCACGAGGATCTCCCGATCGTCGTCGTCATCGTCAACAACGGCTACCTCGGCATGGTGCGCCAGTGGCAGGACATGTTCTTCGAGGAGCGCTTCTCGCAGATCCGGCTGACGCACACGCTGCCGGACTACGCCGCGCTCGGCTCGCGCATACGGCGCCGAGGGCTTCACGGTGGAGAACGAGGACGACCTCGAGCCGGCGCTCGCCGAGGCGCTCGCGTGCGGAAAGACCGCAGTGGTCGACGCACGAGTCGACCCGCGCGAGCACTGCTTCCCGATGATCCCGGCGGGCGCCGCTGCGCTCGACCTCGTCGAGTTCGAGGAGACGATCAAGGTATGAAGCACACGCTCTCCGTCCTCGTCGAGAACAAGCCAGGTGTGCTCATGCGCATCGCGAGCCTGTTCGCGCGCCGCGGCTTCAACATCGCCAGCCTCGCCGTCGGGCCGACCGAGCGGCACGACGTCTCGCGCATAACGATTCGCGTCGACTGCGAGACGAGCCCGCTCGAGCAGATCGAGAAGCAGATGCACAAGCTCGTGAACGTGCTCCGTGTCGCGGAGCTCGTCCCCGGCGAGTCGATCGAGCGCGAGCTCGTGCTGATGAAGGTGAGCGCGCCACCGGCGAAACGCGCCGAGCTGATGGCGCTCGGCGAGGTGTTCGGCGCACGCGTCGTCGATCTCGGCCCCGATTCCATCATCTTCGAGCTCACCGCCCCACCGGAGGACGTCGACTCGTTCGAAGAGCTCGTCCGCCCGCATGGCCTGCAGGAGCTCGTCCGCACCGGGCGCATCGGCCTCGGCCGCGCCCACCGCTCGAACAAAGCCCGGCCCAAGCAGCACGTCCTCGCGTAAATGCAACAGAAAGGGAGCTCTCTCAATGGCAACCATCTATCGCGAAGGCGATCTCGACCTCCTCTCGGGGAAAGTGGCCGTCATCGGCTACGGCAGCCAGGGACACGCGCACGCGCTCAACCTGCGCGATTCCGGCGTCGACGTGCAGGTCGGCCTGCGCGAGGGAAGCCCGTCCGCCGAGAAGGCGGAGGACGCCGGCCTCGAAGTGCGCTCGATTCCCGACGCGGTGCGCGGCGCGAAGGTCGTCGCGCTCTTGCTGCCCGACCACGTGCAGAAGCAGGTGTGGGACGAGCAGATCGCGCCGAACCTCGAGCCGGGCGCGGCCCTTCTCTTCGCTCACGGGCTGAACATCCACTTCGGGCGCATCGCGCCGCCCGAAGGGCACGACGTGATCATGGTCGCGCCGAAAGCACCCGGCCATCGCGTCCGTGAGCTGTACGTCTCCGGCGCAGGCACGCCCGGGCTCGTCGCCGTGCAGACGAATGCGAGTGGCAACGCGCTCGAGCTCGCGCTCGCGTACGGCGTTGGCATCGGCTGCGCGCGCGTCGGCCTCCTCGAGACGACGTTCGCGGAGGAGACCGAGAGCGACCTCTTCGGTGAGCAGGCCGTGCTGTGCGGCGGCGTTCCGGCGCTCGTCCAGGCCGGCTTCGACGTGCTCGTCGAGGCGGGCTACCAGCCCGAGATCGCGTACTACGAGTGCCTGAACGAGTTGAAGCTGATCGTCGACCTGCTCTACCAGGGCGGCTACGAGTACATGCGCTACTCGGTCTCGGACGTCGCCGAGTACGGCGACCTCTCGCGCGGGCCGCGTGTCGTCGACGATGCGGTGAAGCAGCGGCTGCGTGACATCCTCGGCGAGATCCAGACCGGCGCGTTCGCCGAGGAGTTGTTCAAGGACGACGAGGCGGGCCGGCCGAAGTTCGCGGAACTGCGCAAGGCCGGCGAGGAACGTGCTGCGGAGATCGAGCGCGTCGGCAAGGAGCTGCGGACGCTTGCCGGGGTGGAAGGGCTTCTTGGCGTCCGTTGACGTCGGCATAGGCCTTCTCGGATACGGAACGGTCGGCTCCTCGGTCGACCGCATGCTGGTCGAGAGCGCAGAGGAGATCGAGCGCGCGACCGGCCATCGCCTGCGCGTCGTGCGCGCGCTCGTTCGCGACCCGAAGAAAGAACGGCCGTCCCCGGCTGGCGACGGCGTGCTCACGAGCGACTTCGCCACGATTCGCGACGACCCGGAGGTGCAGATCGTCGCAGAAGTGATGGGCGGCCTCTCGCCCGCAGGAGACTACGTGCGGGAGCTCCTGCGCGCGGGCAAGCCGGTCGTCTCCGCGAACAAGCAGCTCATCGCACGCGACGGGGCCGAGCTATTCGCGGCCGCATCCGAGGCGGGCGTGCAGTTGCGCTTCGAGGCGTCGGTATGCGCGGCGATTCCCGTCGTGAAGGTGCTGCGCGAATCGCTCGTCGTCACGAACGTCCACCGCGTGCTCGGCATCGTCAACGGGACGACGAACTTCATGCTCTCGAACATGGAGCGCGGCGCCACGTACGCCGAGGCGCTCGCCGAGGCGCAGGCGCTCGGGTATGCGGAGCCGGATCCGACCGACGACGTGAGCGGCGCCGACGCGGCCGCGAAGATGGCGATCCTCGCGACGGTCGCATTCGGGTCCCGCGTCCGCTTCGAGGACGTCGAGTGCCGCGGTATCGAGGAGCTCGAGCCGGCGCACGTCGCAGCCGCCGCGCAGCTCGGCATGGTCATCCGGCTCGTCGGGATCGCGACGCTCGCCGACGGGAAGGTCGACGTCCGCGTGCAACCGGCGCTCGTCGACCGCTCGCATCCGCTCGCCGCGGTGGACGGAGCTTTCAACGCCGTCATGCTTCAGGGCGACGCGATCCGCGAGATCACGCTCGAGGGTCCCGGCGCGGGCGGCATCGAGACCGCGTCCGCCGTCGTCGCCGACCTCGTGAGCGTCGTCGGGACGAGCGGCACCGGCTTCCTCCAGAACGACGCGTGCTGGCGCGAGCTCGAGCTGCTTCCGCCGAGTGAGTGGAGCTCGCCGTTCTACGCGCACCTCGAGGTCTCGGACCGTCCCGGCGTGCTCGCGCACGCGGCGAGCCGGCTTGCGGCGCATGACGTCTCGGTCGCGCAGCTCGTGCAGCGGCTCGACAACGGCGCGGCGACGCTCGAGCTCGTCCTCCACCGCGCAACGTACGGCGCTGTCACGGCGGCGCTGCGCGAGATCGCCGCGTTCCCGGAGGTGCTCCGTCCCCCTTTTCTCCTGCCGGTGATCGCGGAGCGTGGGCTGTGATCACCCTCGGCGAAGGAAACACGCCGTTGCTCGCCGCGCCGCGCCTGTCGAAGCGCCTGGGCGTCGAGCTGTGGCTCAAGTGCGAGGGAGCGAACCCGACGGGGTCGTTCAAGGATCGCGGCATGGCGGTCGCCGTCTCGCGCGCGCTCGAGCGCGGCGCGCCCGGCGTCGTATGCGCGTCCACCGGCAACACGGCCGCGTCGTGCGCGGCGTACGCCGCGCGCGCGGGTATGCGCGCTGTCGTCATCAGCGCGCGAGGCGCCGTTGCTCGCGGCAAGGTCGCGCAGGCGCGCGCCGCCGGTGCAGAGATACGCGAGATCGAGGGGACGTTCGAGGACGCGCACCGCGAGGCACGCCGG
Source organism: uncultured Actinomycetes bacterium (assembly GCA_963707525.1). Classification (GTDB taxonomy): domain Bacteria; phylum Actinomycetota; class Thermoleophilia; order Gaiellales; family Gaiellaceae; genus Palsa-739. The sequence continues at coordinate 117,664 of CAVPQJ010000005.1, forward strand.
CTCGCCGACGAGGAGGGCTTCGTCAACGTCAACTCCATCAATCCCGATCGCATCGAAGGACAGAGCTCCGCCGCGCGCGAGGTGGTCGAGCAGCTCGGCGGCACTCCCGACGTGCTCGCACTGCCGTTCGGCGGCGGCGGGAACACGGTCGCGTACGCGCTCGGCTTCGGCGAGCAGTTGCCGCGCTTCGTCCTCGGAGAGGCCGAGCGCCGCGCAGACACGTTCGCGTCCGCGATCCGCATCGTCGAGCCCGTGCACAAGCTCGAGGTCGGCGGCGTGCTCAAGCGCTCCGGCGGCACGCTCGTGTCGCTGTCGGAACAGCAGATCGAGGAGGCGTGGCAACTCGTCGCGCGCGAGGAAGGCGTCTTCTGCGAGCCGGCCTCGGCCGCCGGGCTCGCCGCGGTCGTCGCGAGTGTCACGGCATCGGGGCAACAGGTCGTCTGCGTGCTCACGGGCCATGGGCTCAAGGATCCCGACGCGACCGACAGGCTCGCGGCGTGAAGGTGCGCGCACCCGCAACCGCCGCGAATCTCGGCCCCGGCTTCGACGTCGCCGGCGTTGCCTTCGACCTCTGGAACGAGGTGGAGGTCGGAACAGGGAACGGCCACGTGGACGAGGAGAACCTCGTCGTGCAGGCGTTCTCGCGCTTCGCGTCGCCCCAGGGCCGGTCGTTCACGTTCGTCGAGCGGATCCCGCGCGAGCGCGGGCTCGGCTCGAGCGCATCCGCCGTCGCGATGGGGCTCGTCGCCGGCGCACTCGCGGCCGGTGTCGAGCCGTCCGCCGACGAGCTGCTCGAGGTCGGGCTCGAGCTCGAAGGCCATCCCGACAATCTCGCGGCCGCACTCGCGGGAGGCGTCTGCCTCACGTGGGAGGGCCGTATCGCCCGCGTCGCCGACGATCTTCCGGCCGCGGTCGTCGCAGTGATTCCACAGACCCGCGTCCTCACCGCGCATGCGAGGGAGCTGCTGCCGCAGGCGGTTTCCCACGAGGACGCGGCCTTCAGCGCGGCCAGGGCCGCGCTGCTCGGCGCCGCGCTCGCTGCAGGCAATCCGACCCTGTTTGCCGCGAGCGCGGCCGACCGTCTCCACGAGCCCTACCGCGCGGAGGACGCGCCGTGGCTCGCCGAGATCCGCGCGAGCATGCCGGACGGCGCGATAGGTGCCGCGCTCTCCGGGTCGGGGCCGACCGTGCTCGTCTGGGTGCAACGCGGCCGCGAGGAGGACGTCGAGCGCTCGCTCGCCGAACGCTTCCCCGACGCCGACGTTCGCCGTCTTTCCGTCACTGCAACCGGAGCGGGGCCGCATGACTGATCCGTATTCGAAGCCGTCAGATCCTGCGAAGCGCAAGAGCGCAGCGATCACCGACGGCGTGGACCGTGCACCCGCGCGGGCGATGCTGAAGGGCATCGGCTTCGACGACGACGCGCTCGCGCGCCCGCTCGTCGGCATTGCGACGACGTGGATCGAGACGATGCCGTGCAACTGGAACCAGCGCGAGCTCGCGCGGCACGTGCGCCGCGGGATCATCGAGGCGGGCGGGACGCCGATGGAGTTCAACACCATCGCGGTCAGCGACGGCGTTTCGATGGGGACCGAAGGGATGAAGGCGTCGCTCGTCTCACGCGAGACGATCGCCGACTCCATCGAGCTCGTCGTGCGCGGCCACCTGCTCGACGGGCTCGTGTGCCTCGTCGGCTGCGACAAGACGATCCCCGCCGCAGTGATGGCGCTCGCGCGCCTCGACGTACCCGGTCTCGTCCTCTACAACGGCTCGATCGCGCCGGGGCGCTTCCGCGGCCGCGACGTCACCATCCAGGACGTCTTCGAGGCCGTCGGCGCAGCCGCCGCGGGAACGATGTCGAACGCCGACGTGCACGAGCTCGAAGGCGTCGCGTGCCCGGGCGCGGGCGCGTGCGGCGGTCAGTTCACCGCGAACACGATGGCGACCGTGCTCGAGTTCCTCGGCATCAGCCCCGCTGGGCTGAACGACGTGCCTGCGACCGACCCGGCGAAGACGGAGGCCGCGTATGAGGCCGGCCGCATCGTCATGCGCCTCGTCCGCGACGACGTGCGCCCGTCGCACATCATCACGCGCGACGCGCTCGAGAACGCCGTCGCTGCGGTTGCCGCGACCGGCGGCTCGACGAACGGCGTGCTCCACCTGCTCGCGATCGCGGATGAGCTCGACATCCCGCTCGAGCTGGACGACTTCGACCGCATCGCCGAGCGCACGCCCGTCGTCGCGGACATCAAGCCGGGCGGCCGCTTCGTCGCCACCGACCTGCACGCCGCCGGCGGCGTCGCGCTCGTCGCGCGTGAGCTGCTGAAGGCAGGGCTCGTGCACGGCGACGCGCCGAACGTCGACGGGCGCTCGCTCTCCGAGGTCGCGACTGCGGTCGTCGAGACGCCGGGCCAGGAGGTCGTCGTCCCGATCGAGCGGCCGCTGAAGGCGACGGGCGGGCTCGCCATCCTGCGCGGCAACCTCGCGCCCGAGGGATGCGTGGTCAAGCTCGCCGGGCACGAGCGGCTGCACCATCGCGGGCCTGCACGCGTGTTCGATTCGGAGGAGGCGTGCTTCGCTGCGGTCAAGGCGAAGTCGATCAAGGCGGGCGACGTTGTCGTCATCCGTTACGAAGGCCCCGCCGGTGGCCCGGGCATGCGCGAGATGCTGCACGTCACGGCCGCGCTCGTCGGCGAAGGGCTCGGCGAGGAGATCGCGCTCATCACCGACGGCCGTTTCTCCGGCGCCACGCACGGACTGATGGTCGGTCATGTCGCGCCGGAGGCGGCGCGGGGCGGCCCGATCGCGGCACTACGTGACGGTGACGTGGTCGAGCTCGACGTCGAGGGGCGCACGCTCTCCGTAGGCCTCTCGGAGGACGAGATCGCGGCCCGTCTGGCGGACGTGACGCCGCCCGCGCCGCGGTACGCAAAGGGCGTCCTCGCGCGCTACGCCAAGTACGTCTCCTCGGCTTCAGAAGGAGCCGTCCTCAGGTGACTTTATTTTGTATAGTTCGATCAGGTAGGAGACGGGCGACGCTGTCCGGCTCCGCATCGAGAGAGGCTGAGGGAACCGGCCCTGAGACGCCTCGGCAACCTGCTCCAACGGAGCGTGGTGCCAATCCCGGCTGGATGCTGAGCTACGGACGGAAGGAGTACCGGTAATGCCCGCCACCGCACTTCGTTGTCGCATCTGCGAGACAGAGTTCCCCCTCGACCCGGTCGGGGTCTGCGCGAAATGCTTCGGCCCGCTCGAGCCCGTGTACGCGAAGGACCGCGTCGTGACGCGCGAGCAGATCGAGGCCGGCCCACTGAACATTTGGCGGTACGCGCCGCTACTGCCGGTCGCAGCGCCCGCTGAGCAGCGCCTCGCCCCCGGTTTCACGCCGCTCGTCGCCGCGCCGCGGCTCGCATCGGCGGTCGGAGTCGGCGAACTGTTCCTCAAGCTCGACACGGCCAACCCGACGCATTCGTTCAAGGACCGTGTCGTCGCCGTCGCCTGCGCGACCGCGCTCGAGCACGGCTACACGACGCTCGCGTGCTCGTCGACCGGCAACCTCGCGAACGCCGTTGCCGCGCGCGCCGCAGCGGAGGGCATCGAGGCCGCCGTCCTCGTTCCGGCGGATCTCGAGCCCGAGAAGCTCATCGCCACCGCCGTGTACGGCGCGACCATCTTCGCCGTCAACGGCACGTACGACGACTGCAGCCGGCTCTCCGTCGAGCTCTCGTTCGAGCTGGACTGGGCGTTCGTCAACGTCGAGCTACGCGCGTACTACGCGGAAGGCTCGAAGACGCTCGCATTCGAGATCGCGGAGCAGCTCGGCTGGGAGTTCCCGACTGCGGTGGTCGCACCGATCGCGTCGGGAGCGATGTACTCGAAGCTGCACAAGGGCTTCGGCGAACTGCTCGAGCTCGGGCTCGTCGAGGGCGCGCGCCCGCGCGTGTTCGGCGGCCAGGCCGAGGGCTGCTCGCCCGTCGCCACCGCGTTCGCCGACGGCGCGCGCGTCAAGCCGGTGCGGCCGAACACGATCGCGCGCTCGATCGCGATCGGCAGCCCCGCCGACGGCGATCTCGCCGTCGCGACCGCGATCGACTCCGGGGCGGCGATCTACGCCGTTCCCGAAGAGGAGATCCCGGAGAACATCAAGCTTCTCGCGGAGACGACAGGCGTCTTCGGCGAGACCGCGCCCGCAGCTGCACTGGGCGCACTGCGCGAGGCCGTTCGCCGCGGCCAGCTCGGTGAGGAGGACCGCGTGGTCCTGCTCATCACCGGCGACGGACTGAAGACGCCGGCGCTCGTCGCCGACACCTTCCAGCCCGTGCTCGTGGAACCGGACGCCGACCTCATCCTGGAGAGACTCGGTGTCACTGTCTAGAGGAGGTACAGCATGAGAACCGGTCCGCGCACCGGCTTCCGTTGGACGCCAGACACGATCGAGTACGCGATCACGCTCTGGTACCGGAAGCACAGCCGGCCGCCGTTCACGCACGAGTGGGACCAGGCGGGGGAGAACCATCCCTCGCGGCAGACCGTGAGCCGTGTGTTCGGAAGCTGGAACGCCGCCATCCACGCTGCGGGCTTCACGCCGCGCCCGCGTGGCCGCCAGCCGAGATCGATTGGGGAGAGCGCCTTCCAGGATGCCTAGCCCAACCGTTGTGCTCCTGCCCGGCGACGGAGTCGGGCCGGAGGTCGCGCATGAAGCGCGCCTCGTTCTCGAGCTTGTCGCGCCCGATGTCGCCGTGGAGGAACGGCTCATCGGCGCCGCCGCAATCCGCGCGGTCGGAGATCCCTTGCCCGAGGACTCGCTCGCTGCGTGTCGTGCTGCGACCGCGGTCCTGAAGGGCCCGGTCGGCGATCCCGAGTTCGACGCTGCGGACGTGCGGCCGGAGCAAGGGCTGTTGCGTCTGCGCGCGGCGCTCGACGCGTACGCGAACCTACGCCCCGCCGTCCTCGGCGACGTCGACGTGCTGATCGTGCGCGAGCTCGTCGGCGGCCTCTACTTCGGCGCGAGCGGCGTGCGCGACGACGGAACGGTGTTCGACACGTGCGAGTACCACCCCGACCAGGTGGCGCGCGTCGCGCGGCGGGCGTTCGCGCTCGCGCGGACGCGGCGCGGTGCGCTGACGTCGATCGACAAGGCGAACGTCCTCGAGACGTCTCGCATGTGGCGGCGCGTGGTCAACGAGATCGCACCTGAGTTTCCCGACGTGAGCGTCGAGCACATGCTCGTCGACAACGCGGCGATGCAGCTGGCGACGACGCCGCAGCAGTTCGACGTCATCGTCACCGAGAACATGTTCGGCGACATCCTCAGCGACCTCGCCGCCGCGGTCACCGGCGGGCTCGGACTGGCGCCTTCGGCGAGCCTCTCCGACTCCGGCCCCGGGATCTTCGAGCCGGTGCACGGCTCCGCGCCCGACATCGCAGGACGCGGGATCGCCAACCCGACCGCGATGCTGCGCTCGACCGCGCTCCTCCTCGAGCACGGGCTCGGCCGTCCGGAGGAGGCGCAGGCGCTCGTGCGCGCCGTCGAGCAGGCACTCGCCGCCTCCCCGACGCAGGATCTCGGCGGCTCCGCGAGCACGTCGGAGTTCGGCGCAGCGGTAAGGGAACAATTGGCGTTGACGGCGGCATGAGCGGGATCTACGGTTCAGGTATGGCCTACGCGCCCGAAGCCGTTTCGCGCATTCTCGTCTTCAACGGCTTCTTTGCGTACGCCTTTATCCGCTAGCCGGCGCTTCGTCTCTTCCACCGCCGGCTAGCACGCACATCTCCCGAGAAGGGAACCTCTGATGACCCAATTGACAGCATCCATCCTCAAGACCGCGGCGTCGACCGACGCCACGTGCGACTGCGCGGATCCGATCCCCGTGCAGCGCGCGGCGCGCAAGGGCGCGGCGGTCACGATCTGCCAGCGATGCGGGCTGCGCGTTCCGCTTCGGCTCCGATGAGCGCGCTCGTCGCCTACCCGGGGCCGGCAGGCTCGCACTCCGGCGCGGCGGCGCTCGCGTTGCATCCGCTCGCCGAGCTCCAGGCGGTCGGGGGCTTCCGCGCGGTCGCCGACGCGGTCGTGCGCGCCGACGTCGAGCAGGGAGTGCTCCCGATCGAGAGCTCGCTCGCCGGAGCGGTGCCCGAGACGCACGACCTCCTGCACGAGCGTGCGTTGTCGATCGTCGCCGAGGCCGTGCTGCCGATTCGTCACTGCCTGCTCGCGCCGGCCGAGGTGGCGCTGGAGGAGATTCGCGTCGTGCGGTCGCATCCGTCCGCGCTCGAGCAGTGCCGTGCGCTCTTGGCGGAGCTGCCGAACGCAGCGGTCGTTCCCGCGTCCACGACCGCCGACGCCGCCCGGGAGACGGCCGAGTCGGGAGATCTCACCGCGGCCGCGATCGCGGGACCGGAGGCGGCGGGCCTGTACGGGCTCGTGACGCTGCGCGACGACGTCGGCGACGGGCCGGCATTCACGCGCTTCGTGTCGGTCGCGCCCTTCACGTGGCTCGGCGCGGGCCGTACCGACGCGCGCACGGCGTTCACGTTCGTCACCGACCATAGGCCGGGCGCCCTGCACGTAGCCATCGGGCCGCTCGCCCAGGCGGGGCTCGATCTCGTGCGGCTCGTGTCGCGCCCGCTGCCCGCATCCCCTTGGAGCTATCGCTTCGATGCGGTCGTCGCCGGGCACCCGCTCGACCCGCTCGTGCGGGGCGCACTCGCCGAGCTGGCGAGCCTCACACGTTCCCATCGCATCGTCGGCGTTTACGAAGCTGCAAAGGTGGTGTCATGAGCGTCTCCGAGACAACCGAGGATCCGTTCGTCAAGGACCTGCGCCGCGAGATCTCCGATCTCGACTCCGCGCTTGTCGAACTGGTGAACAAGCGCCTCCGTCTGGTCGCGAAGCTGAAGCGCTACAAGGAAGAGCACGGCATCGGCTTCGTCGATCTCGCCCGCGAGGAGTGGATGCTGCAGTACCTGCAGCGTGCAAACCGTGGCCCGCTGTCGGCGGAAGGTCTCGCCGAGCTGTACCACGAGCTGCTCGATCTCGTGAAGCGCGAAGTCGCTAGAGGATGAACGGGACGAGCATCTTGCTCGAGCGCTTGTACGCGGGGTAGCTGTCCGGGAACTGCTCGGTGAGGAAGCGCTCCTCCACGGTCGCGCTGTAGATGAAGTAGATCCCGCCGAGGGCGACGGGAAGAAGCCAGAACCAGCTCAGCGCGACCGCCGTGCCGATGCCGGCGGCCAGGATGCCCGAGTAGATGGGATGGCGGACCAGCCGGTACGGGCCGCTCGTCACGAGCTCCGGGTCGTCCTTCTGCGTCATCGGGGTTCCCCAGTTGCGCCCGATGGTCCGCCGTGCCCAGATCGCGAACCCCAGGCCGAGGGCGAAGAGGACGAGCCCGATGCCCGCGCGCCAGGGATCAGTGTTGAGCGCGTGGTGTCCGCGAAACGCTCCGAGCCGGACCAGGATCACGACGACGACGAAGATCACAATCCTGATGCGCCCTTCGCGCCCCCACTGCACGCGGCCCCTCTTCATCGAGAAGGCGGCGACGAGCCAGTACACCCAGAACGCCGCCCAACCGACCTCGAAGACGACCTCGACCGCTTTCATCTCGGCTCATAGTTCCAGAACGCCGGTCTAGGGCGTTCGCATGAACGTCCGGAGGCGCGAGGTGTCGAAGCAGGCCTAGTCGAACGCCCGCGCGATCGCCTCCTGCTGGGCGCGGAGGAGGAGCGCGCGGTTCACCGCGTTGACGACGGCGCGCAGCGACGCGGTGACGATGCTCGCGTGGACGGCGACGCCCCAGACGGGCTCGCCGTCGACGTCGGCCTCGACGTAGGCGGCGGCCGTGGCGTCCTCGCCGCCGCTCGATCGCGTGCTCGTGGTAGTCGAGGACGCGGATCGAGTGCCCGGTGCGCTCGCGCGAGCGCGTGCACGAGCGCGGCGATCGGCCCGTTGCCCTCGCCGGCGAGCTCGAGCTGCTCGCCGTGCGTCGAGCAGGTCGCGCCGTGATCCGGTCGCCAGCGTCGCTCGCCTCGTGCGCGGTACGCCGACGAGCTCGTACGGCGCGTTCACGTCGAGGTACGCGGCGCAGAAGAGGTCGTAGATCTCCTCGGCCGACAGCTCGCCGCCCTCGGCATCGGTGATCGCCTGCACCTTCTGCGCGAACTCGACCTGCAGCCCGCGCGGCAGGTCGAGCCCGTAGCCGGTCCTCGAGCAGGTAGGCGACGCCGCCCTTTCCCGACTGCGAGTTGACGCGGATGATCGCCTCGTACGTGCGGCCGACGTCGCGCGGGTCGATCGGCAGGTACGGCACGTCCCAGACGCCGCGCCCGCGCGCTGCTGGTGCGCGCTGCATGCCCTTCTTGATCGCGTCCTGGTGCGAGCCGGAGAACGCGGTGTAGACGAGCTCGCCGGCCCAGGGGTGGCGCGGGTGGACCGGCAGCTCGTTGCACTCCTCGACGATCCGCTTCGCCTCGTCGAGCTGCGACAGGTCGAGCCGCGGGTCGACGCCCTGCGTGAGCAGGTTGAGCGCGAGCGTGACGAGGTCGACGTTGCCCGTGCGCTCGCCGTTGCCGAACAGCGTGCCCTCGACGCGCTCGCGCGCCGGCCATCAGCCCGAGCTCCGCCGTCGCGACCGCCGTGCCGCGGTCGTTGTGCGGATGGACGGAGAGGATGGCCGCGTCGCGGCGCGAGAAGTGCCGCGCGAACCACTCGATGCGGTCGGCGTACACGTTCGGCGGGAAATGCTCGACCGTCGTCGGCAGGTTGACGATCATCGGCATCGGCCGGCGTCGGGCCCCACGCGCCGGCGACCGCCTCGCAGATCTCGAGCGCGAAGTCGAGCTCGGTGTGATGGAAGCTCTCGGGCGAGTACTCGAAGCGGACGCCGTCGCCGGCGAGGCTGCGGCACATCTCCGCGCCGCGCACGGCCAGCTCGGTGATGCCCGCCTTGCTCGAGCCGGAAGACGACGCGGCGCTGCGTCACCGACGTCGAGTTGTAGAGATGGACGATCGCGCTGCGTGCGCCCTGCGATCGACTCGAACGTCCGCTCGATCAGCTCGGGCCGTGCCTGCGTCAGCACGGCGATCGTGACGTCGTCCGGGATGAGGTCCTCCTCGATCAGCGTGCGCACGAAGTCGAAGTCCGCCTTCGACGCCGCCGGGAAGCCGACTTCGATCTCCTTGAACCCGAGCTCGAGCAGCAGCGCGAAGAACCGGCGCTTGCGATGCGGTGTCCATGGGGTTGACGAGCGCCTGGTTGCCGTCGCGCAGGTCGGTCGAGCACCAGATCGGGCGCGGAGGTGAGGACGACGTCGGGCCACGTCCGGTCGGGAAGGTCGACGGTCGTGTACGGCGTGTATTTGTCGAACGGCATCGGCACGGTTGCTCTCCTGAAGACGCAAGTGTCCTGTGGAACGGGGACGGGTATGTGCGCAGGCAGGCTTCCCCTAGCGGGGAAGGAGGAGGCCGGTCAGGAGGGCCTTCGACTCGTGCACACCCGGAACGGTATGCCTCCCGGCGCCGAAATGGGCGGGAAAAGGGGACAACGGCTCAGGCGTGTGCCGCTTCGTACGCGGCGATCGCCGGCTCGTCGCGCAGCGTGAGCCCGATCTCGTCGAGGCCCTGAAGCAGACAGTCGCGCGTGAAGTCGTCCAGCTCGAACGGGTAGCCGCCCGCGGTGCGCGCCTCGAGGTCGACGGTCAGTTCCTCGCCTGCATGCGCGCGCTCCATCAGGTCGCGCACCTGCTCGTCGGGCAGCTGCACAGGAAGGAGTCCGATCTTCAGCGAGTTCTGCCGGAAGATGTCGCCGAACGACGGCGCGATGACCGCCTCGAAGCCGTAGTCCTCGAGCGCCCACGGCGCATGCTCGCGTGACGAGCCACACCCGAAGTTGCGCCCCGCGAGCAGGATCTTCCCCTGCTGGTGGTTCAGCTCGAAGTCAGGGTCCTTGCGCCAGTCGAAGAAGAGGAACTCGCCGAAGCCGGTGCGCTCGATCCGCTTGAGGAACTGCTTCGGGATGATCTGATCGGTGTCGACGTCCGGACGGTCGAGCACGACCGCCGTCGACGTCACCTCGCGAAACGCCTTCATGCCGGCACCGCGAAGTGGCCCTCGAGCGCCGTCGCAGCCGCGACCTCGGGGCTGACGAGATGCGTGCGTCCGCCCGCGCCCTGGCGGCCCTCGAAGTTCCGGTTCGACGTCGACGCACACCGCTCGCCGGGCGCAAGCACGTCGGGGTTCATCCCCAGGCACATCGAGCAGCCCGCGCGCCGCCACTCGAACCCGGCGGCGGCGAACACCTGGTCGAGCCCCTCCGCTTCCGCCTGCTTCTTCACGCGCGCGGAACCGGGGACGACCATTGCGCGCACGGATGGGTGCACGTGTCGTCCTTGTACGACCGCGGCCGCAGCGCGCAGGTCCTCGATGCGCGAGTTCGTGCACGAGCCGATGAAGACGCGATCGACGCGGATGTCGCGGATCGGCGTTCCCGCCTCGAGCCCCATGTAGACGAGCGCGCGCTCGGCCGCCTCGTCCTTCGGCTGCGGAACGACGTCGTCGATCGACGCGACCATCCCGGGATTCGTTCCCCACGTGACCTGCGGCTTCACCGCGGCGACGTCGATCACGACCTCGCGGTCGAACACCGCGTCCGGATCGCTGGGGAGGTCGCGCCAGCGCGGGTCGATCTCGACGCCGCGCTCGCGTAGATACGCGAACGTCGTCTCGTCCGGCGCGATCATCCCGGCGCGCGCGCCTGCCTCGATCGACATGTTGCAGACCGTCATGCGTCCTTCCATCGAGAGCGCCTCGATCGCGGGGCCTGCGAACTCGATCACCTGCCCGACGCCGCCCTCGACGCCGATCTCGCCGATTGCCGCGAGCACGAGATCCTTGGCGGTCACGCCGGGCGCGCGCTCGCCTTCGAAGCGGATGCGGAGCGTGCGTGCCCTCCGTTGCGCGAGCGTCTGCGTCGCGAGCACGTGCTCGACCTCGGAGGTGCCGATGCCGAACGCGAGCGCGCCGAAGGCGCCGTGCGTGGAGGTGTGCGAGTCGCCGCACACGATGGTCTTGCCTGGCTGCGTCAGCCCGAGCTCCGGCCCGATGACGTGGACGATCCCCTCGCGTCCGCTCCCGGTCGCGTGCAACGGGACGCCGAACTCCTTGCAGTTCTGCGCCAGCGTCTCCAACTGCTGCAGGGAGAGCGGGTCGGCCGGCGTGTCGTCGCCCGTCGCGACGTTGTGGTCCATCGTCGCGACCGTCAGGTCGGGCCGGCGCACCTTGCGTCCGGCCGCGCGCAGGCCTTCGAACGCCTGCGGCGAGGTGACCTCGTGGACGAGGTGGAGGTCGACGTAGAGCAGGTCCGGGCGCCCCTCGCCGCTCGTGACGACGTGGTCGTCCCAGACCTTCTCGAACAGCGTGCGACCCATGGTTCGAGGCTAGCCCATGCCAGGCAGTGCACCAAACGATTGTTCGGTTTTGCAGGCAGGTTCGTGCGACGCTAGGCGGATGGAAGCCGTACGCCGCGACGTTCGCCTCCTCGGCGACCTGCTGGGCCGCGTGCTCGTCGAGCAGGAGGACGAGTCGCTCCTCGCCGACGTCGAGCGCATCCGTGCGCTCTCGCGCGCGGCGCGGCAGGGGACGCGGCGCGACGAGCTCCGCGATGCGGTCGAGGCGCTGCCGCTCGAGCGGCAGGCCAGCGTCCTGCGCGCGTTCGCTCTCTACTTCCAGCTCGCGAACGTCGCGGAGCAGCACAACCGCATCCGCCGGCGACGCGCGTATGCGCGCGAGGAGCGCGTGGGTCGCGAGTCGCTCGCGGCGGCGTTCGCCGAGGTCGGCGACCCCGGCGACGTCTCGCTGAAGCTCGTCCTTACCGCGCATCCGACCGAGGCGGCGCGGCGCACGGTACTGGCGGCGCATCTCCGCATCGCTGCCTTGCTCGCGCGCTTCGACGAAGGGGAGGACGTCGAGGAAGCACTCGCAGGCGAGATCACGATGCTGTGGCAGTCGGACGAGGTGCGAACGCGCCGGCCGCAGATCGTCGACGAGATCCGCAACGGCCACTGGTTCTTCGAGCAGAGCCTCATCGACGCGGCCGAGCGGCTGCTCGCGGAGTACCGACTGCACGTGCCGGACGCGCCCGCGCCGCTGCGATTCGGAAGCTGGATCGGCGGCGACGCCGACGGCAATCCCCAGACGACGGTCGCGACGCTCACGGAGGCGCGCGAGCGCGCCCGCGACCTGCTTCTGCAGCGCTACCGCGCGGACGTGCGCGCACTCGCGGCGGAGATCGGCGTGTCGTCGCGGCTGACAGGCGTGTCCGACGAGCTGCTCGAGTCGATCGCGCGCGACGAGGCGCGAGCTATCGGAGTACACGGAGGCGATCGGCGACCAGAACCTCGACGAGCCGTATCGCCGCAAGCTCAGCTTCGTCTGGCGTCGCCTCCAGGACGGCCCGTACGACGGCTTCGCCGCGGACCTGGACGTCGTCGACCGAAGCCTGCGCGCGAACCGCGGCGCGCGCATCGCCGACGGGTCACTCGCCGCGTTGCGCCGCCGTGTCGAGCTCTTCGACTTCGACCTCGCCGACGTCGAGGTGCGCGTGCACGCGCGCGACGCGGTCGACCCGGACGAGCGCATTCGCGGTCTTCTCGCCGCTGCGGGCGAGACCGTGATCGTGTCCGGCGTCTCGTCGGCCGAGGACGTAATCCGTGTTCGCGCGCTGACGCCGGCGCCGAACGTCGTCCCGCTGTTCGAATCGGTTGAGGCGCTCCGCGCCGCGCCGGGAATCTACGAGGAACTGCTGTGCGGCGAGGTGATGGTCGGCTACTCCGACTCGGCGAAGGACGCGGGCTATCTCGCCGCTCAGTGGGAGATCCGCTCCGCGCTCGTCGCGCTCACGGAGATCGCGCGGCGGCACGACATCGCGCTCACCGTGTTCCACGGACGCGGCGGCAGCGCCGGACGCGGGGGCGGCCCGACCTTCGATGCCATCCTCGCCCAGCCCCACGCGCACCTGAAGATCACCGAGCAGGGCGAGACGATCGCGTTCAAGTACGGGCTGCCGGAGCTCGCGCACCGCAACCTCGAGGCCGCGCTCGCCGCGACCGTGCTCGCAGGGAGCCGTGCTGAGGAGGACGTGGATACGACGCTCATCGCAGCGCTCGCCGAGCGCTCGCGCGCGGCGTACCGCGAACTCGTTGAGGATCCGCGGCTCGTCGCCTTCTTCCGAGCATTCACGCCGGTGGACGAGCTCGCGCTTGCTCAACATCGGCTCGCGCCCGTCGCGGCGCCCCGAAGGCGCCGAGTTCCTCGGGTCGCTGCGCGCGATCCCGTGGGTGTTCGCCTGGACGCAGAACCGCTGCCTCTTGCCGGCGTGGTACGGCTGCGGCGCAGCGTTCGCGGACGCCGACATCGGCGAGCTACGCGATCTGTACGGCCGCTGGCCGTTCTTCCGCACGCTCGTGCAGAACCTCGAGATGACGCTGGCGAAGTCGAGCATGGAGATCGCCGCCGAGTACCTCGAGCTCGTGGACGAGCCGAGCCTGTGGGAGCCGATCGCCGCCGAGCACGCGCGCACTGTCGCCGCCGTGCTCGAGATCGTCGAGACGAAGGAGTTGCTCGACCGGCATCCGGTCGTGCAGCGCTCGATCGGGTCTGCGGAATCCGTACGTCGACCCGATCAACGCGATCCAGGTCTCGCTCCTGCGCCGCTACCGGGGAGGCGACGAGGCAGCGGTTCCACCCCTGCTCCGCTCGATCGCCGGGATCGCCGCGGGATTGCGCAACACCGGCTGAGGGAACGCCCTCGTCATGGCGAGGAAGAAAGCCGAGCTCGAGGCGGAGCTCGAGGAGTTGAAGGAGACCGTGCGCAGGCTGATCGCGCACACCGAGGTGATCGCTATCGCGGTGCTTACGCCGGAAGCTGTCCCGGAGGCCGACCTCGAGTCTGCCGTCGACGGCATCCACAGCCTCTACTCCCGATGAGTTCCGACTCCGAGCGTCGTCTTACAGCCATGAAACCCATCACTCCATGTCTGTGGTTCGACACCGAGGGCGAAGATGCCGCGAAGCTCTACACGTCGATCATCCCGAACTCGCGCATCACCGACGTCAACGCCTACGGCGTGTCGTTCGAGCTCAACGGCCAGCCGTACTTCGCCTTGAACGGCGGCCCGCAGTACACGTTCACCGAGGCTGTCTCCTTCCAGATCTTCTGCGAGTCGCAGGAGGAGGTCGACCGCTACTGGGATGCGCTCGGTGAGGGCGGCGAGCCCGGCCCGTGCGGCTGGCTGAAGGATCGCTTCGGCCTCTCGTGGCAAATCGTCCCGACGCGGCTCACCGAGTTGCTCTCCGACCCCGATCGCGACCGGGCGCAGCGCGTCGCCGCCTGCATGATGAAGATGGGAAAGCTCGATATTGCGGCGCTCGAAGCGGCCTAGCGCAGCCGCGGCGGAAAGGGGGCTCCGAACGAACCCCCTTTCCGCGCGTCGAAGTCACGGATAGCTCACGACCGTGACCGGCGTGTCGGGATTCGCGGCGGTGGACGACCCTCCGACGTTGTTCACGACGTTGAGGATCCCACCGGAGCCGGCCGTGCTGAGGAAGATCGTCAGCAAGTCGTTGAGGCTCCCCGCCGGCAACGTCGTAGGCACCTCGAACGCGTGCGCGGCGTAGATCTGCACGCCTTGGTTGAAGAAGCTGTAGCTGCCCATGCCGTAGCCGTGGAAGCTCGTCACGCCGTCCCCGACCTTGAACGCCGCCCAGCCGTCGACTCCGGGCGCCTCCATCCAGGCTGCTTGGCTCGGCGGGTCGTACGGCATCTCGTTCTGGAAGAACACGTCAGTACCGCCGTTGCCGTTCCAGATGGTCTCGTACTTCTGGTAATGCTCGACGAAGAGGCCGTACGCGGTCACGTTGTTGCCGTTGACGACGACACCCGTATCGGCGGTGTTGCTCGTCCAGCCGACGCCGTTTCCGTGATCTGCGCGCCACGCCCAGATGTCGTCGAGGATGACGTTGTTGCTGTTGACGACGAGACTCGTGGTTGCCTTGCCCGGCTCGGCGCCGCCGATGCGGAAGAAGACGTCGCTGAGGGTGGAGGGATCAGACGCCTCGTTGTCGCTTCTCGCCTGGCCGCTGCCGACTTGCAGCAGCACGGGCGAGTTGACCGGCCCCGCGTCGACGATGAGCCCGGAGATCATGATCCCCTTCGCTCGTGCCGTCGTGAGAGCCGCGTTCCCGTTCGTCGGGATTAGCGTCGGGAAGCCCAGACCGAGCACGACCGTGTCGGGTCGCGTGAGGTCGATGCTCTGGTCGAGGTGGTATACGCCGGGCGTCAGGATCAGGTCGTGACCCTTGTGCACCGCGCTGTTGATCGTCGCCGCCGAGTCGGTCGGCCGGGCGATGTAGAACTGATCGATCGGGATCGAGGTGCCCGGCGTTGCTCCTCCGGCCCACGATGTACCGGAGGATTGCGTTGCGGCCGACGGCACGAACACGTTCGTGTTGCCGGTCGAGTCGACGTAGAGGTACGGCGACTCACGCGTGACCGGACTCGTCGCGAGCGTCGTGTAGGGACCGCCGCACGACGACGAAGCGGGGAAGCACTGCGCCGGCGCACCGAGGTCGCCCGAGAACACCTGGTTCCACACACCGTTCGTCCAGCCGTCGAGCGAGCTGTTGCGGACGACCCATTGCTGCTGTGACCCGTTGACGATCGTGCTCCCACTGAACCGCGAGTCGGCGATGAATCCGCCGCTCGCGTATGACGGCCCGGTGCAGTAGTCCATCAACGTCGCGAATCCGTTGACGTCGACGCGGCGCATCGGCGACGCCTGCGACACGGGCCAGAACTCACCGCTGTAGCACCCGAAACCGGGCGTGGTGACGTTGATCGTGAGGTTCGACAGCGATCGCCAGAAATTCGTCAGCGCGGTGCATGACCCGCCCGAGCACTGGTTGCGCGCGTAGACCGATCCGTTGATCACGACGTCGCCCGGCGAGCGGCCGAGCCCAGCGACCGAGGTGTAGTACCCGACCTGGAAGTTGAGCGGATTCGCGGCCGTGCCGTACGTGCCGGGCTTGAACAGCAGTGCGTAGCGCTGCGTTCCGAACTCGTTCGGAACCTGCTGCGCGGCGATGGCGTCGACGGTCGCCTGGATCTGGCTCGTCGACATGCTGGGATCGAAGACGACGACGTTCGATCCGAAGTCAGGTACAGCAGCTGTAGCGCTGCCGGTCAGGACGAGCGCTGTGAGCGTCAGCGCAACTGTTGCTGCGAGCTGTCTGATCATGCGGCCTCCCCCGTTTGACTGGAGCACCTGCCGCATGGGCGCTCGGTGATGGCCGACATCTTAGGGCTGCGAAGCGCCTAACCGAACAACGATCCGACCCTCACTTTACTTTCGATAGTAGCGTCCCAGGATGGACTGGGAGACCGTCTACGAGCGCAACTCGGTCGAGCGGATCAAGCGCGACCGGCCGCCGCTCGGCATCCGCGAGGAGCTGCCCGCGCTCGTCGCGCAGGGCTACGAGGCGATGGCGGAAGAGGACATCGTGCGCCTGCAGTGGTGGGGTCTCTACCACGACAAGCCGAAGATCGGGACGTTCATGCTGCGCGTGAAGATCCCGGCAGGGATCCTCACGCCCGCGAAGCTGCGCCGCATCGGGGAGGTCGCGAACCGGTACGGCCGCGGCGACGCCGAGCTGACGACGCGGCAGTGCATCCAGCTGCACTGGCTCGAGCTCGGCCAACTCGCGAACGTCTTCGCCGACCTCGAGGACGCAGACATCACGAGCGCCGGCGGCTGCGGCGACACCGTCCGCAACATCACAGGCTGCCCGCTCACCGGTCTCGCCGCCGACGAGCTCTTCGACTCGACGCCGATCATCGACGCGGCGACGAACGAGTTCTACGGCAACCCGACGTGGGCGAACCTGCCGCGCAAGCACAAGTACTCGATCGCGAGCTGCCCCGACCGCTGCAACGCGCCCGAGATCAACTGCGTGTCGCTCGTCGGCGTCATCCACGAAGGACGCGAGGGCTACGGCGTGCTCGTCGGCGGCGGGCTCGCATCCGTTCCGCGCATTGCGCGCGACCTCGGCGTCTTCGTCCCGAAGGAGGACGCGATCGAGATCCTCGGCGCCGTCACCTCCGTGTGGAGCGAAGACCTGAAGTACCGCATGTCGCGCGTGAAGGCGCGCCTGAAGTTCATGGTCGACGACCTCGGCGTCGAGGGTGTTCTCGAACGCGTCGAGACGAAGCTCGGCCGCACGCTCGAACGTTTCACCCTGCCGCCGATCTCAGCGCAACCCTCCGCGCACATTGGCGTGCATGCCCAGCGCCAGGACGGGCTCTCCACCATCGGAGTGCCCGTCCGCCTGGGTCTCACCTCCGGCGACCAGCTGATCGCCGTCGCGGACCTCGCCGAGGAGATCGGCGGAGACATTCGCCTCACGCGCCAGCAGAACCTCATCCTCACCGGCGTGCGTGACGTCGACGCCGCGCTGCGAACGTCTCGCCGAGCTCGGACTCCCGCTCGAGACGAACGAGATCTGGGCGAACTCGATCGCGTGCACCGGCGAGCCGCACTGCAACTTCTCCGTCGGCGAGACGAAGACGCGCCTCCAGATCGCTCGTCGAGCACCTCGAGTCGACGTTCGGCCCGCAGGTCGGTGAGCTGCGCCTGCACCTGGACGGCTGCCCGCACGCGTGCGCGCAGCACTGGGTCGGCGACCTCGGCTTCCAGGCGACGACGGGCAAGGACGAGGACGGCAACCGCCTCTCCGCCTACGACATCTTCGTGCGCGGCTCGCTCGGCCCGTCGCCGTCCATCGGCGGCTCGCTCTTCCGCCGCGTCGCGAGCGACCGGCTCGAGCCCGCGGTCGAGGGACTCGTGCGCGGCTGGCTCAGACGGACGCGGCGACGGCGAGACGTTCACCGACTTCCAGCGCCGTCTCTCCGACGACGAGCTCGGCGCGCTCGCCGGCCTTCGAGCCGGCGCGCAAGCGAGTGGCGGCATGACCGAGCTGCTCGACGAGCTCGACGCGGGCGAGCTCTCCATCCGTTTCGAGGGCGAGGAGCCGTCGGCGCTGCTCGAATGGGCGCTCGGCGAGTTCGACGACATCGCGATCTCGACGGCGTTCCAGGTCGACGGCTCGGTCGTCATCGACATGGCGTACGAGATCGATCCGAATGTTCGCGTCTTCACGATCGACACCGGACGCTTGCCGGAGGAGTCGCTCCAGTTCGCCGACACGCTTCGCGCGCGCTATCCCGGGATCAATCTCGAAGTCGTCCAGCCCGACCCGGAGCACGTGCGCCGCATGGTCGAGTCGAAGGGACTCGACCTCTTCCGCGACTCCGTCGAGAACCGGCTTCTCTGCTGCCAGGTGCGCAAGGTGCAGCCGCTCCTTCGCCAGCTCGACGGCCTCGACGCGTGGATCACCGGCCTGCGCCGCGACCAGTGGGCGACGCGCACGAACATCCGCAAGGTCGAGATCGACCACGACCACGACGCGATGGTGAAGCTCAACCCGCTCGCCGAGTGGACGGCGCGCGACGTGTGGACGTACCTGCGCGAGCACGACGTCCCGATCCATCCGCTGTACGCGCGCGGCTTCACGTCCATCGGCTGCGAGCCGTGCACGCGCGCGGTCGAGGCCGACGAGGAAGAGCGCGCCGGCCGCTGGTGGTGGGAGTCGAACGCTCCGAAGGAGTGCGGCATGCACTGCTCGATCGAGCACGGCGGCTTCGAGCACGAGCTGAAGGCGATCCTCGGGAAATGATCACCGTGCGTGGAGAAGCGGCCGAGGTCGCGCTCGGCGAGGCGCAGGCGGTGCTCGCGCTCGTGCAGGACGGCGAGCGGCGCGGACGGCTCGCCGACCTCGTCGCCGCAGTGCAGGACGGCGAGCTCGACGAGGACGAGGCGCAGGCGCTCGAGGAATTGATCGAGCTCGGTCTCACGACCGGGCGCATCCGCAGCGTGTACGGCCCCGAGGGCGAACAGGCTGCGCTGAAGACGTATCGCCGCCTGCCTGCCGGACGCGAGCTCACCGACGGCGCACGCGATGTGACGCAAGCGCTGGAGGCGCTCGAGGGAAAGACGCTCGAGCGCGTGTCCGTGCAGTCGAATGGGCCGGGCGCGTTCGTCGTGTCGATCGCCGTCGACGGGCTCGAGCTGACGGTCAAGCTCGACCGCGCCGGCGCGCGCATCCACTCGGTCGGCGTATGACCCAGCACTACGTCGCCTGCCTCGACCTGACGGGCCGTCGCGTCCTCGTCGTCGGCCGCGCCGACGGGAAGGTGCGCGCGCTCGAAGCGAGCGGGGCGATGGTGACGGTCGTCGACCGGTACGAGCCCGAGTTGCTGGACGGCGTCGTGGCTCGTGGTCGTCGTCGACCGCGAGCAAGGCGAGCGCGTCTTTGCCGACGCGAGCGAGCGGCGCATCTTCTGCAACGTCGAGGACGTCCCGGAGCTGTGCACGTTCATCCTTCCCGCGCTGCACCGCCGCGGCGACATCACGGTCGCCGTGTCGACCGGAGGCGCGTCTCCCGTGCTCGCGCAATGGCTGCGCGACCGCTTCGCCCGGCAGATCGGGCTGCAGCACGAGGTGCTCGCGTTCGAGCTCAAGCGGCTGCGTCCGTGGGTGAAGCAGAACTTCCGCACGTACGAGGAACGCCGAGACTGGTTCCGTGACGCAGTGGCGAGGGCGCTCGGGTGAGCGTCGCGCTCGTCGGCGCCGGCCCCGGCGATCCGGGCCTCATCACGGTCAAGGGGCTCGACCGCGTGCGCGCGTGCGACGTGATCGTGTACGACCGGCTTGTCGCCCCGGAGCTCGTCGCAGAGGCGCCCGCCGACGCACTGCGCATCGAGCGCGACCGGCTCGAGCAGGAGGAAGTGAATGAGCTGCTCGTCGCGCTCGGCCGCCGCGGCGACGACGTCGTCCGTCTCAAGGGCGGCGACCCGTTCATGTTCGGACGCGGCGGGGAGGAGGCGCTCGCGCTCGCCGACGCCGGCGTCCCGTTCGAGGTCATCCCCGGTGTCTCGTCGCTCGCGTCCGTCCCCGCGTCGGCGGGCATCCCGGTCACCCATCGCGGCGTCTCGTCCGCTGTGACCGCGTTCGCGGCGCACGACGTCGAGCGGCTCGACGTTGCTGCACTCGCCCGCACGCCGGGAACGCTCGTCGCCTTCATGGGCGGTGCCCGCGCCGACCGGCTCGCGCAGCGTCTGATCGAGCACGGCATGCCCGCCTCCACGCCCGCGGCGGTGATCGTGCGCGGGACGGCGCCGGACGAGGAGGTCACCGTGTCGGCGCTCGGAGCGGTCGAGCCGGCGAGCGGCTCGCCTGCGCTCGTCGTCATCGGCGACGTGGTGGGCGTCCGCGCGCTGCTCGCCGTGCGACGATTCGCGGCGTGACCGAGTTCCGGCGCGTCGACGCGCTGCCGCCCTACGCGTTCGCCGAGGTCGAGCGGCTCAAGCTCGAGCTGCGCCGCGCGGGCGAGGACGTCATCGACCTCGGCTTCGGCAACCCCGACGTGCCGCCGCCGGAGATCGCAGTCGAGAAGCTGCGCGAGGCCGCGCTCATCCCGCGCAATCACCGCTACTCGTCGAGTCGCGGGCTGCCGAACTTGCGCGCCGCCGTGTGTGAGCTGTATCGCGACCGCTATGGCGTCGACCTCGACCCCGAGACCGAGGCGACGATGGCGCTCGGCGCGAAGGAGGGGCTCGTCCATCTGTTGTGGGTGCTGCTCGGGCCGGGCGATGCGGCGCTCGTGCCGAGCCCGAGCTATCCCATCCACCTCTTTGCGCCGGGCTTTGCGGGCGCGACGGTGCAGCGCGTTCCCGCGCTCGACTTCGTGGCAGGCGTGGAGGAGGCATGGGAGGCGTCGCAGCCGAAGCCGCGCGTGCTCCTTTGCTCGTTCCCGCACAACCCGACGACGGCGTGCGTCGAGTTGGAGGCGATGCAGCAGCTCGTCGACTTCGCGCGGGAGCGCGACATGGTGCTCGTGCACGACTTCGCGTACGCCGATCTCGCGTTCGACGGGTACCGGCCGCCGTCCATCTTCGAGGCCGACGGGGCAAGGAGGTCGCCGTCGAGCTGTACTCGCTGACGAAGGGCTTCTCGCTCGCCGGCTGGCGCATCGCGTTCGTGCTCGGCCGCGCCGACGTCGTCGGCGCGCTCGCGCGGCTGAAGTCGTATCTCGACTACGGGAGCTTCCAGCCGCTGCAGATCGCGGCAACGGTCGCGCTGCGCGAGGCGCGCGACCAGCCGGCGGAGGCGGCGGCGGTGTACGAGGGACGGCGCAACGCCCTGTGCGACGGGCTCACGCGGGCAGGTTGGGAGATCGCGCGGCCGAAGGCGACGATGTTCGTCTGGGCACGGATCCCGACGGACGAGCCGGCACAGGCGTTCGCGCTGCGCCTGCTACGCGAGGCGCACGTCGCAGTCAGCCCCGGCAGCGGCTTCGGCGCGGACGGGGAGGGCTTCGTCCGCTTCGCGCTCGTGGAGAACGAGCAGCGCATCGCGCAGGCGGTGCGTGGTATCCGCCGCGCGATCTGCTAACTTCCGAATCAGGCGACGCTGCCTTCGTGTTGTTTCGACCGAAGGGAGGCGCGCTGTGAAGGTCCTCATTGCCGAAGACGAGACGATCATCCGTCTCGACCTGCGAGCGATCCTCGAACGGCACGAGTTCACGGTGTGTGCGGACGCGAAGGACGGGCTCGAGGCGGTCGAGTTGGCGCGCACGACGCAGCCCGACATCGCGCTCCTGGACGTGCGCATGCCGCACCTCGACGGGATCGAGGCCGCCCGTCGCATCTACGCGGAGCGGCCCATCCCAATCGTCATGCTCACCGCGTTCCGCGACCGCGCCACGGTTGACAAGGCGGTCGCCGCCGGCGTCTTCGGCTACCTGCTGAAGCCGTTCCGCGAGGGCGATGTCGCGCCCGCGCTCTACGCCGCGGCTGCTCGTCACCGCGAACTGCTCGCCGCACGGCGACGGCTCGGCGCGGAGCCGCCGCGGCGCATCGACGTCACGCTGGCCCGCAAGTGGCCGGTGAAGATCGAGCGCGCAGACGACGGATCTATCGACGTGCAGGTGCAGCCGTGAAGGTGCTCATCGCAGAAGACGAGACGCTGATCCGCCTTGACCTGAAGGGCATGCTCGAAAGCGCCGGGCTCGAGGTGTGCGGGGAGGCGAAGAACGGCGTTGAGGCGGTCGAGCTTGCGGCCTCGACCGGCCCCGACCTCGCCGTGCTCGACGTGAAGATGCCGCGCCTGGACGGGATCGAGGCGGCCCGCAAGATCCTCGACGAGCGGCCGATGCCGATCGTTCTCGTGAGCGCGTTCACCGAACAGAGCCTCGTCAGGCGCGCGGCGGAGGCCGGCGTCTACGGCTATCTCGCAAAGCCTTTCCGCGAAGAGGACCTGCTCCCGGCGATCGCAACGGCACGCGCCCGCTTCGATCAGCTCGCGGCCGTGCGCGACGAGGCGGAGTCGCTCTCCGAGGCGCTCGCGGCGCGCAAGCTGATCGAGCGGGCGAAGGGTCTCCTCATGGAGAGCCAGGGGTTGAACGAGCAGGATGCGTTCGTGCGGTTGCGCCGTGCGAGTCAGACCTCGGGACGGCCGATGCGCGTGATCGCCGAAGCGGTCATCGACACGCTGAGCTAGTACAGGACGAGCCGGTCTCGGTGGACCGCCTCGACGCCGCGCGGCCGGCCGCGCAGCTCGGCAGCACCCGCGCCCGCGATGCCCTTGCCGATGCGCGTCCCGTCGAGCGACGCGAGCTCGACCGCGTCGCCTTCCTCGAACGCGCCTTCGCATGCGACGACGCCGACCGCGAGGAGGCTGCGGCCGCCTGTGAGAATCGCCTCGCGTGCGCCGTCGTCGAGCACGAGCGTTCCCGCCGCCGGCTTCGCATGACGCAGCCAGAGCTTGAATGCGCTCGCCTGCGTCGATGCAGGGGCAAACGACGTGCCGCGCGCCTCGCCCGCTGCGATCGCGCGTACGACGCCATCCCCGCGGCCCGATGCAATGACGGTCGGGATCCCGGCCTCGGCCGCGAGCCGTGCAGCTGCGACCTTGCTCGCCATCCCGCCGCGACCCAGGGGGCCGCCCATGCCGAGCGCGTCCTCGTCGATCGCATCCGCCGTCGTGAGCAGTTCGGCGCTCGCGCTGTACACGCCGTCGACCTCGGTGAGCAGGACGAGCAGACGTGCGCCGAGCAGCACGGCAACCTGCGCCGCAAGCGCGTCGTTGTCGCCGAACGTGATCTCGTCCGTCGCCGTTGCGTCGTTCTCGTTCACGACCGGGACGACTCCGAGCTTCAGCAGCGCATTGAGTGCGTTGCGCACGTTCAGATAGGTCGCGCGCTCGGCGAGGTCTCCGGCTGACAGGAGGACCTGCGCGACCCGCAGCCCGTACTTGCGGAGAGCGGCCTCCCACGCGAGCTGCAGCCGCACCTGGCCGGCCGCCGACGCAGCCTGCAGCTGTGGCGTCGAGCGCGGCCGCTGCGCCATGCCGAGCAGCGGCAGGCCGAGCGCGATCGCTCCCGACGAGACGATGCAGACGGGCTCGCCCATCTCCGCGACGTCGGCCGCACGCGCGGCGAGGACGGAGCGGCGGATACGCCCGCCGCCGTCGGTGACGAGCGACGAGCCGAGCTTGACGACGACGGTCACCGGTGCTGCGTGCCGTCGCCGACGACGCGATACTGGCGCAGGCACAGGTCGCGGTACGTGACCGGCCCGCGCGGGCCGGGAAAGCGGTCGACGCTGATGCCCGTTTCCGGCGTGCCGAGCAGCTCGAAGCCGTCGGCGAAGCGCGTCGGCGCGTTCCAGAACGCGGCCGTGCCGCGATAGCCGTCGAGAAAGCGTTCCGCCGCCACCGCATCCTCGGTCACGATCGCGGCGGCGAGGCCGGACGTCTCCTCGTTCGCTGCGCGAAGGGCCTCGTCGACGCCGTTCACTCGCCGCAGTGTGATCGTCTTCACGCGACCGGGCTCCGACGCCCATTCGCGTTCAGGCGGCAGCTCGTCTTCGACGGCGATCCCGAGATCCGCGCAAACGGCGACAATCGCCTCGGCGAGCTCCGGTGTGTCGGCAAGCGCGAGGTTGAGCCGGTTGCAGACGCCGAGCCGGTCCAGGCTCGCGCGCACTAGGTGCTCGAGCGTTGCCGCGTCGGCAGCGGCGTGCGCGTACAGAACGCCGCCGCCTTCCGCGTGCGCGAGCGCGCGCACCCCGTGCTCCGCTGCGCGACGTGCGAGCGCCGCTGTCGACGCGCCGCTGCCGCGGAGGATGACGAGCGGAATGAGGTTCGGCAGCGACACGAGCGCCTCCGCGCCGTCGTGACCGGGCGTGCGCACGAGCCCGACAGCCTCGCCCAGCGCCGGGCGCAACACCGTGTCGACGAGCTCGGTCACTGTGCGGAGCGCGGCCGAGCCGGTGCGCAGGACGACGGCGTTCCCGCTCTTCAGCACCTGCGTCGCGATGTCGACGGCCACGTTCGGTCGCGCCTCGAAGTTCGCGCCGACGACGCCGACGGGGATCAGCCGCTCTGACACGACGAGCCCGTTCTCGAGCGTCCAGGTGCGCACCTCGCGCTCGAGCGGCGGAAGCGCGTGCGTCGCGCGAACACCGTCCGCGATCGCCTCGAGCCGTCCCGCGTCGAGTCGCAGCCGGTCGCGCGCGCCCTCGTCGACGTCCGCTGCTTCGAGGTCAGCGGCGTTCGCGGCGAGAACCGCGTCGGCGCGCTCGGACAGGAGCTCGACGACGCGGTCGAACCCCGCGTCGACGCGTGCATCCGTCAGATCCGCGAGCGCCTCGCGGGCCGCCCGCGCCTCGCGCTCGACGATCTCCATCGCGCAACTGTACGTCCGTCCGTCGCCGAGGTTGACCGGTTTTCACCAACGATCCGGCCGGAAGGGCGTGTAACGTCCCGTCCACGCGGTCGGCAAAGAAGCCCCGCGGAGGCAGTGTCGCCTCAGGTCTCGTGGAGACCTGGGGCTTTTTTGTTGGACCAACGGAAGGAGTCAGGCAGTGCTTGCGTCGGCCCTGTATCCCTCGTACCTGAACCCGGGCGACAACGCGTGGCAGATGACTGCCGCGACGCTGGTCGGGCTGATGAGCATCCCCGGCCTCGTCGTCCTGTATGGCGGCGTCATGCAGAAGCGCTGGTCGGTGAACTCGATGATGCTCGCGTTCATCGCGTTCGCGATCGTCCTCGTCGAATGGGTGCTGTACGGGTACAAGATGGGATTTGGCAACCCGTGGCATGGCCTGTCGCACTCGGGCTTCTTCGGGAACTTCATCGGACAGCCCGGGAACGTGCTCGGACACAAGTCCCTCCAGGGGCAGGGGAACATCCCGCTCGTCGGCAAGACCGACTTTCCGAGCTCGTCGCTCGTGTACTTCCAGTTCGTCTTCGCCGGGATCACGCCGATCCTCATGCTCGGGTCGGTGCTCGGACGCGTGAACTTCAAGGCGTGGATCCCCTTCGTCCTGCTCTGGGGATCGTGCGTCTACACGATCAACGCATTTCTCATCTGGGGCGGCGGCTACTTCGCCCACCACGGCGCAGTCGACTTCAGCGGCGGCTACGTCATCCATCTGTCGGCGGGAGTCTCCGGATTCGTCGCCGCGTGGGTGATCGGCCCGCGTCTCGCCCGTGACCGCGAGATCGACGCGCCGAACAACCTCGCGATGGTTGCCGTCGGCGCCGGGCTCCTGTGGATGGGGTGGAACGGCTTCAACGGTGGCGACCCGTACAACGCCGGCGCGGACGCGGCGTCCGCCATCCTCAACACGAATCTCGCGACCGCGGTCGCGTTCCTCACCTGGGTCGGATGCGACTACGCGACGAAGCGCAAGCCGTCGCTCATCGGCAGCGTCAACGGGATGATCGTCGGCCTCGTCGCGATCACGCCGGCCGCCGGGTTCGTCAACGGTTGGGGTGCGATCGCGATCGGCCTCGTTGCGTCCGTCCTCGTCTACGTCGCGTACAACTACGTCGCGCTGCTCAGGCCGTTCCGGGGCGTGGACGATACGCTCGGCGTCGTGTACACCCACGGATTCGCCGGGCTGTTCGGCGGCCTGCTCACCGGCGTGCTCGCCGACTCGGCCATGCAGATCGTCCCGGGCGTCTCGGTCACCGGCGGCCTGCACCTGCTGAAGTGGCAGGCGTTCACCGCTGCGTGGGTGATCGTCTTCTCCGGCGGTGCAACGTTCATCCTCCTCAAGCTTGTCAGCATCTTCGTCCCGTTGCGGATGAGCGAGGCGGACATGGAGATGGGCGATCTCGCGGTGCACGGCCACGAGGTGTATCCGTCCGACATCCCGTCGCTCGCGTATCCGTCCGGGCTGCCGGCAAATGCAGTGGCGGCAGTTCCGGTGACGCAGACGTGACGACGGTCATCGTCTCGTACGACGGCACCGACAACGACCGCGACGCGCTCGCCCTCGGCCGAGTTCTGGCCGGGGCGGGCGCGTCGCTCGAGCTCGCGTATGTGAGTCACCGCAAGGAGCCGGAGCCCGATTCGCCCACCGACGTGCCCTTCCACGTCGTCGACAACCCGTCGACGGCGGAGGGGCTGCGCGAGCTCGTGATCGCACGCGGGGCGGAGATCATCGTCTTCGGCTCCGAGTACCGAACGGCCCGGGGACACCTCGACCCGCAGGCGACTGCGCGGCGCCTACTCGAGGGAGGGCCCGTCGCGCTCGCGCTCGCACCGGCCGGCTACGCGGACGCGAACCACAAGCCGGTCGCGGTCATCCGCTCCGTGAGCGAGGAGGGCGATCCGTGCACGCGCGAGACCGCGCTCTCGCTCGCGCAGAAGCTGGGTGCCGAGATGGTCGAAACTTCGGGTCACAACCCCGATCTCGTCGTCGTCGGCTCGAAGCCAGGCACCGTCAACGGCCGCGTCACGGTCAGCGCGGCGGCGGAGTACATGATCGAGCTCGCCGGCTGCCCCGTCATCGTCCTTCCCCGAGGCGTGGCCGTCGCCTTCTAGTGCCTGCCGAGACCGAGCGCCTCCGGCGGCGCGTGCAACCGCGCGACCGCCTGTTCATCGGGATCGCCGCGATTGTCGCCGCGACGACGCCGGTGGCGTTCGTTCTGGCCGGACACGGTCGTCACATGACGCCGTCCAATTGCACGACGACCCTTGTCGCCGGGTTCATGGGCGGCGAGACGCACGTCGTGTGTAACTCGCCCTAGACCCCCAGCGCGTACGCGGACTCGCCGTGCATCGACGCGTCGAGGCCTTCCTCGGCCTCGGCGCCGACGTGGACCGGCGTGATGAAGTCGATGACCCGCAGCATCGCGTAGGTGAAGATGAACGCGTACGCCGAGCAGCCAACTCCGGCGGCGAGCTGCTTGAAGAAGAACGTCGACGAGCCGTGCACGAGCCCTTGCGCACCGGCGGGGTTGATCGCTGTCCCTGCGAAGACGCCGAGCAGGACGATGCCGAGCAAGCCGCCCATTCCGTGCACGCCCCACACGTCGAGTGCGTCGTCCCAGTGCATCCGGTTCTTCAGCTGGATCATGTAGTAACAGACGACTCCGGCTGCGATTCCGATCACGACCGACGCATAGATCGGCACGTAGCCAGCCGCCGGCGTGATTGTGGCAAGGCCTGCGACCGCTCCCGTGAGCAGGCCGACGAAGTGCGGCTTCTTCGCGTACCACCACTCCACGAACAGCCAGGTGATCGCGGCGAACGACGCGGCGATGTCGGTGTTCAGGAATGCGGTCGCGGTGATGTCGTCCACCTTGAGCTCGCTCCCGGCGTTGAAGCCGTACCACCCGAACCAGAGCAGGCCGGTGCCGAGCGCGATGAACGGGATGTTGTGCGGCGCGTCGGCGAACTTGCGCTTGCCGACGTAGATCACCGACGCGAGGGCCGCCCAACCTGCGCTCGCGTGCACCACGATCCCGCCGGCGAAGTCGCGCGCACCCCACTGTGCAAGCAGTCCGTTGCCCCAGAACATGTGAACGAACGGGTAGTAGACGGCGACCTGCCAGACGACGAGGAACAGCAGGTACGCCTTGAACGTCACGCGGTTCGTGAACGCGCCGGTGATGAGCGCGGGCGTGATGATCGCGAACATCATCTGGTACGCGATCAGCACGGTGAGCGGGATGCCGGAAGGCTTGTACAGCGTGTGCACGCCGACGTGGCGCAGGAAGGCGAGATGGAAGTTGCCGTAGATCCCGTCCGAGCCGCCGTTGAAGCACAGCGAGTAGCCGATCGCCCACCAGAGGATCGTGGTGATCCCCAGCGAGGCGAAGCTCTGGATCATGATCGTCAGCGTGTTCGAGCGGCCGACGAGCCCACCGTAGAAGAACGCGAGCCCGGGAGTCATCAACATCACCAGGCTGGCGGCGAGCAGCATGAACCCGGTGTTGGCACCGTTGAACATGGCCTAACCGCGGTGGTTCGCCGCGGTGGCCGGACCTCCTCCGAGGTGCGCGCTAGATGTGCGTCGCGACTGACTTGGCCAGCGCGATGACGTCCGCCTTGATCTTCGCGGCGTTCGCGCCGAAGAAGACGCCCTGCGCACTTGCGACGGTGTTGCCCTTGAGCAGCTCTACCGATGTCGTGTGCGGGTTGTAGAACGCCGCCGTACCGACGCCCTTGACCGTCACTGCGCCGGGCACGTACTTCTTCGCGAGCTTGTACGTCGCGGCGCTCTGCCCCGGCGTGATGAACACGATCACGTCACCGCTCACTCCGAGGTTCGAGTGCGTCACCTTGAAGTGACACGTCGGCGCGCTCGGAAGGCTGTTGTCGACCTTGCCGGCTGCGACGGTGCAGCCGAACGCAGCCTTCACCTGCGCGGTCGTGGCGAGCTTGCACGGCGACGTCGGCGCTGCGCCTGCCAGAGCGAGAGCGAGCACGGGTCCCGCGAACATCGGACTCGAGTCTAGAGCGAGCGGCCGCCGCGCGCATGGCGCAGCCGGGCGCGACGGGGATCCCCGTGGGAGACGAAGGCGACGTTGACCGCCCGCGTGTCGCCTTCCAGGACCTGCCGCTCGAACGTCACGAGGGCGCCCTTGCAGCGGGGCGGCGGCTCGTGTCCGATGAGGAACCCGGTGTCCGCGACGTAGAGCCGCTCATCCTCCTGCGTCTGGATGAAGCCGTAGCCCTTGTCCGCGTTGAACCAGAGCATCGTCCCGTCCATGTCAGACCCCCACGATGAAGACAGCAACGGCAACGTACTGACAGGCGAGCGCGACGAGTGTCAGCGCGTGGAAGACCTCGTGGTACCCGAAGACGGCCGGAACGGGATCGGGCCGGCGCCGCGCGTAGACGATCGCCCCGAGTGTGTACGCGATGCCGCCGGCTGCGAGCAGCACGACCGCGCCGATGCCGGCGGAGTGCGCGACCTGCGGCATCGCCGCAACGCCCACCCAGCCGAGCACGATGCCGAAGACCGCGGAAAGCCACTTCGGAGCGCCGACCCAACACACCTTCGTCAGGATCGCGGCTCCGGCACCCGCCCACACGATTGCGAGCACCGTTGTTTGGAGCGTCCCGTGCAGGCTGAGAAGTCCGACGGGCGTGTAGGTGCCGGCGATGAGGATGTAGATGCCCGCGTGGTCGACGCGCCGCATGCGGGGCCGCGCGCGTGCGCTCCACGTGATGCGGTGATAGAGCGTGCTCGCGCCCAACATCACTGCCGCCGAGCCGGCAAACACGGCCGCGCCGACGAGCCGGAGCCCGTCTGTCGAGCTTACGAAGAAGGCGCCGACGATGCAGGCGACGACGAACCCTGCTGCGTGGAGCGTTCCGCGTAGACGTGGGCGGGAACGCGGGGCAGCGAGGGGTGAAGTCGTTTCCATGCACCGACAGTGTCGCACAAGACCGGTTTTGCCCGGTACGAGCTAGGATTAGACCGAATCGAAGCCGCCGAGGCTCTCGGGCTCCTTTGCGACTTGCACGGCGATCGCGAGTCGAAAGGAGCGTCGGATTGTCAATCGCAGCCGCAATCAGGCAGCGGTATACGCGGAGGTGGAGCTGCCCGCACTGCGGGAAGCTGCTGAAGATCGTTCCGGCGCCTACGGCCTGTCCGCGGTGCGGACGGCAGATCTACGAATCGAACGACAGGCGTCGCAGGTACTGACCGACAGACAAGGAGGCACATGGGCTCAAAGAGACCAGAGACAATGGCCAAGCGTGCGCGCGAACTGGCCGTGAAGGAGAAGCGCGAGCGCAAGGTTGCGCGGAAGGCAGAAGCCGCCGCGCAGAAGCTCGAGCAGGAAGCCGCGCCGGACGCGACGGAGACGCCGGACGAGGAAACGGAAGCGGAAGAAGATTTAGCGAGCTAGCAGGTGAACGAGCCGCTCACCGCGACCTTCGTGTTGCCGAGCGCCCACGTCACCGTTCCCACGAAGGTCCCGGCGCGCCGGCTGTGGGTGAGCTTCAGCTTCACCGTGTCGCCGATGTAGCTCTTCCCGAGCCGGGAGACCATGACGGTGGCGGAGTACGCGCCGTCGTGCGAGGCAGGAGTGCTGCCGCCGCCCGCGATCAGCTGGAATGAGTCGGGCGGACGCTTGCTGTTCGGCTCCGTGACGATCGCGCCGAACGAGAACGTGAAGTTTTCGCTCGACTTGATACACATGCCGTTTTTCAGCGCGAGGTGCGCGGCACCGAACTTCACGCTTGCCTTGGCAGGCCCGCATTCGATCAGCACGCTGACGCCGTTGATCGTTCCGTTGTGCGGGCACGTCACGGCCCGCTGCGCCGAGGCCGGCGCTACCCCAACAGCGAGCGCGGCCGAGTAACGTTGGGGCGACGATGCGCACGTGCATCGCCGTACGATACTAGAGACGTGTCCGATCCTGCGACGTTCGATTTCGACGAGCTGCGGTTCAACGGCAGTGCAACCGCGTTCCTCTTCGAGGGGAAGAAGCGGGCCGGGATCGACATCTCCATGTTCATCGTGCGCACCCCGCCCGGCGGGAGCGTCGAGCTCCACACGCATCCCTACTCCGAGACGTTCGTCCTCCTCGACGGGCACGGACGCTGGACTGCGGGCGAGACGATCGTGGAGCTCGAGCCGGACCACGTGCTCGTTGTTCCCGCGCTGACGCCGCACGGGTTCCGCAACATCGGTGAGAAGCCGCTGCTCGTCGTGTCCGTCCACGAGTCCGGCGTCCTCGACCAGACGTTTCTCGGCATCGAGCCGGCCTGAACGTTCCGCTTTCGATCCTCGACCTGGCGCCGATCCGCAAGGGAGAGACGGCCGGCGACAGCTTTGCCGCGAGCGTCGCCCTCGCGCAGCGGGCGGAGGAGTTGGGCTACCGGCGCGTCTGGTACGCCGAGCATCACAACATGTCCACGATCGCCTCGTCGGCGACCAGTGTGCTCATCGCCCACATCGCGGCACAGACGCGCGAGATCCGGCTCGGAGCCGGCGGGATCATGCTCCCGAACCACTCACCGCTCGTGATCGCCGAGCAGTTCGGCACGCTCGAGTCCCTCCATCCCGGGCGCATCGACCTCGGTCTCGGACGCGCGCCCGGCTCCGATCAGAACACGATGCGAGCACTCCGACGCGACGTGGAATCGGCCGATCGCTTCCCCGAGGACGTCCTCGAGCTTCAGGGGTACCTCACCGGGAAGACGCGTATCCCCGGAGTGAACGCCACGCCGGGCAAGGGCACGAACGTGCCGCTCTACATCCTCGGCTCGTCGATGTTCGGTGCCACTCTCGCTGCGGCGCTCGGGCTTCCCTACGCGTTTGCGTCGCATTTCGCCCCCGACCTGCTGCAAGAGGCCGTCGAGAGCTACCGACGCGAGTTCCGTCCGTCCGCGCAGCTCGATCGTCCCTACGTCATCGCCGGCGTCAACGTCGTCGTGGCGGATACGGCCGACGAAGCCCAAGAGGAATTGCGCGCCACCATGCGGATCCGTGCGGCGTTCCTGCTCGCCAACGGGCGAACGCTTTCCGACGATGAAGCGGATGCGCTCCTCGCCTCGCCCGCCGGTCACCACGTCCAGAAGATGCTCACGTACGCCGCAGTCGGGACGGCGGCCGAAGTCGGCGTCTACCTCGAGGACTTCGCGAAGCACGCCGACGCGGACGAGCTCATCACCGCGCACCAGTCTCCGACGGCGGACGGTCGTCTGCGTTCGGTGGAACTGCTCGCGAGACCCTAGGCGGGACTACGGGCTTGGGGGTCCGGCGGCGACGAGGCACGCCGCGGTTCCGCTCGGCGCGGGCGCGGGCTGAAGCACCGGTGGGGTCAAGAACGCGGGGCTGCGGAAGTCGAAGCAATCGAGCATCGGGTGCGCATTCGCATCGCGGTTCGACAGCGCGGGCAGGTTCCACTTCGACTCGACGAGCCGGAGGATCGACGTGTGGTCGTAGACGGTGTGCGACACGTAGTTCGCGCGCGCCCACGGTGAGACGACGACCGCCGGAACGCGGAAGCCGCTCCAGTTGTAGAGATCGCCGTACGTGTCGCCGGCCGCGACCGACGGCGGAATCGAGTCGGGCCGCGGCAGCTGCACGGGCGGAACGTGGTCGTAGTAGCCACCGTGCTCGTCGAACGTGAGGATGAGCGCGGTCGACGGCCACGCCGGGCTCTTGATGACCGCGTCGATGACGCGATACGCGTAGTACGCGCCGGTCTGCGCATCCTGCGGGTTCTCCTCCGAGCCTTCGAACGACTCCGGGTCGACGATGCTGAAGTTCGGCAACGTGCCGGCCGCACAGTCGGTGAAGAAGTCGGCGACGGGCACCACGTTCCCGGGGTTGTCCTCGAGGACGTACGGAAAGAGCCCGACGGTCGGCAGGTCCGCGAAGTAGTTCTTCCACGTGATGCCGTACGCGTTCAGCATGTCGAGCACGGTTCCGAAGCCAGACGGCCTTGGGTTCGGATCGTTCGGCTGCGGCAGCGGATCGCCGACCTGCCCGAATGCCGACCCGGCGAGGAGGAAGCGGCGGTTCGGATACGTCTGCGCCATCACCGATGCGAAGTAGCGGTCGCAGACGGGGAACGTCGACGCGAGCCCGTAGTAATAGGGGAGCTGCGCCTCGGTGTAGTAGTACATCGACTCCGGCCCGCATGCCGTGACGAAGCCGTCGTTGCGGCCGTTGTCCCACGACTGGTGGCTCGCGTCCCAGCTCTGGCTGATCCGGTAGCCGGCCTGGCACGTCGAGGGAGCAGCGGGGCCTGGGATCCGCACGTCGACGCCCTTGCGGCTCAGACCGCCGAGATGGTTGTCGAAGGAGTGGTTTTCCATCATCAGCACGACGATGTGCTGGATCTGCTCGAACTGCTCCGTGCCCGGCGGCAGCTTCGGATACGGACGATCCCCGGCCGTCGCAGCTGTTGCCGCGCTTGCGAGTGCGGCGAGCGGGCCTGCAGCGACGAGGCCGACGCCGGCGGACGCTCCTTTCGCGAGAAAAGCGCGGCGCGAGATCCCGGTCACTTGTTGAACACGTCGCGTCCGAAGGTTGCGCTCGTCGTCGAGGCATAGCCGAGGCGCGGCAGCCCGAAGATGCCCTCGATGGAGGCGAGCAGCGAGTAGTGGTTGTACGGCGTCGTGCTCACGGAGCCTGCGCGGATGAACGGCGACAGCAGCACGGCGCCGACGCGGCCGCCGCCGAGGCCGGTGATGCCGGGCATCGGCGTGTTCGGTCCGGGCGTCTCGTTGCAACAGGCAGAGGCGTCGCCGGGAACATCCGCCTCGTCGAAGGCCACGACGAGGAGACCGTCCTTCTTGAAGGCTGGTGAGGACGTGATCCGCGGCACCCAAATCGACAGGAAGGCATCGATGTCGGCGAGTGCGCTCGCGCCCGACGGCTGGTTCTTGCACGGGTAGTCGTGACCGTCGTCGCAGAGGTTCGGAACGATGAAGCTGAGCTGCGGTGTCGTCGTCGTCCGCTTCAAGTCCGTCGCGAGCCCACCGAGTGACACGACGTGCGCGTTGCAGTACGCGGTGTCGTCAATGATCGAGTGGAAGTAGACGAACGGGTTGTGTCGAGTGGCGTAGCCGTCGCCGGCGGTCGCCGTCTGCGTTCCGTCCTGGCTGTTCAGGGCCGGATGCCCGCAGGTCGCGGACTCGCGCGACGGGATGTTCCCCATGTCGCCGAAGTAGCCCTTCCAGTCGAGGCCGTTCTCGGTCAGCTGGTTCCCGATCGTCTGGACTGCGACCGGATACACGCACCCGGTGCCGACGGCCTGGCCGTCGAGCGCCGTGGGCGGCGTGCCGACGAAATCGCTGTAGACCATGCAGTCGCCCTGCGTGTCGGGGTTCGGGCCTTGCCCGCTCACCATCGCGATGTAGTTGTCGTTGCTCACGTGGCCGATCCCGTAGTAATTCGGGAGGAGCACGCCCTTCGACGGCAGCGTCTTCGCGAGATACGGATCGGCGGCGGGATCGCCGAACGTCGCGGCGTAGCCCTCGTTCTCGAGGACGATCACGAACACGTGGCCGACCGGCGGCAGCGCTGCGCTCGGCGCGGCCGCTGTCCGTGTCGCTCCGAGGAGCGCCGCCACGAGGGCGGCGGCCACGGCCGCAGTGCGCGCATTCATCGTGACCTGCATTCCGCATTGCGCCGCCTTCACACCCCGCGCTGGGAACGGGGTGGTGACGGTATGCCACCAATCTGGTGAACTCAGTTACGCGCGTGCGCGTGTCTGACGACCGAAGCGGAACACGGTCGTCGATCTGAACGTCTCGCCGGGTCGAAGCACGGTTGACGGGAACGCAGGACGATTCGGCGAGTCCGGGAAGTGTTGGGTCTCGAGAGCGATGCAATCGCCTCGACGGTAGGGGCGACCACTCGAGCCGACGAGCGAGCCGTCGAGGAACGTGCCGGTGTAGAGCTGCAACCCCGGCTCGGTGGTGAGCACCTCGAGCGTCCGTCCGCTCGCCGGCTCCAGCACGTGGGCGGCGAGCTCGAGCGAGTCGTCGCGCCGGTCGACGACGAGGTTGTGGTCGTAGCCGCCGCCGCGCGCGCCGATCGGTGTCGGCGCACGGAAGTCCAGCGGCGTGGCGTCGACCGAACGGATCTCTCCGGTCGGAAGGAGGCTCGCATCGACGGGCGTGAACGCGGACGCGCGGAGGGTCAGTACGTGCCCATCGACAGAGCCGCTTCCTTCGCCGGCGAGGTTCCAGCACGTGTGGTTCGTGAGGTTCACGACGGTGGGGGCGGAGGTCGCGGCTTCGTAGTCGATGCGAAGGTCGGCGCCCTCGAGCCGGTACTCGACGACGACGTCGAGGCTTCCCGGGAATCCCATCTCGCCGTCCGGGCTCCGGTAGGCGAGCCGGAGCATCGCGCTCGTGGCCTCGACGACGTCCCACACGCGCGTGTCGAATCCGTGCGCGCCGCCGTGGAGGCAGTTCTTCCCGTTGTTGCGGTCGACCACGTGGACGACGCCGTCGAGCGCAAACCGCGCTTCTGCAATGCGGTTCGCGTACCGGCCGATGGTCGCGCCGAAGTAGTGGCCGGTGTTCCCGACGTAGCCGGCGAGCGTGTCGAACCCGAGGCAGATGTTCGCGTCGTGGGCGAAGAGCGACTGCAGGGCGGCGCCGTACGTCATGATCGACGCCTCGGTGCCACCCGGCTCGCCGAGCGTGAACAGGTCGACGGTCTCCCCGTCGGGCGTCTTGCCGAATGGGCGGCTGCGGATACGAGCGGCCATCCGTGGAAGTCTCCCTCGCCACGGGACGGTCGATGGGGGAAACTTCGCCCATGTCGACGATGACACCGGGTGTCGGCCGTTCCACGCGCCTCGACTTCGCCGACGCAGATTCGTTCTGCCGCCGTGTCGGCGCGAGCGCGTTCTTCGCCTCCGGCACCCCGGTCGCGGTCGCTCGGGCGCCGGGCCGGCTCGACATTCTCGGCGGGATCTCCGACTACTCCGGTGGGCTCGTGCTCGAGCTCCCGCTGCGCGTCGCGGCCCTCGCCGCCGCGCAGCCGACCGATGACGGGCGCGTCGTCGCAGTCAGCGGTGGGCGGCGCATCGCGTTCGACGCGGAGACGCTCGCGCATGCATCGCTCGACGAGCTCGCAGCGATGTTCACCGGCCGGGACGCGTGGGGCGCCTACGTGCTCGGCCCGGTGGCGCTTCTCGTCCGCGACCAGGCCCGGCCGTTCGCCGGCCTCCGGGTGCTCGTCTCCTCGTCGATTCCGGAGGCGAAGGGACTCGGATCGTCGGCGGCCGTTGAGGTCGCCGTCCTTCACGCCGCCGCCGCGTGCCTCGGTGCCGGGCGCGGGTCGCGCGAGCTCGCGCTGCTCGGGCAGCGCGCCGAGCAGATCTTCGCCGGCGCGCCGTGCGGCGCAATGGACCAGATGGCCGTCATGCACGGCGAGGAGGGCGAGTTGCTCGCGCTCCTCTGCCGTCCCGCCGAGATCGTCGCGTCGGTGCCGCTCCCGCGCCCTCTTGCTGCGTGGGCTATCGACTCAGGGCTGCCGCACGCGGTGTCAGGCGATGCCTATCGCCGTGTCCGTTGCGCGGCATTCATGGGGTACGCGCTGCTCGAGCCCGCGGTCGACCATCTCGCCGAGCTCGAGCCCGGTGAGGCTGACCCGCGGCTGCTGCCGGAGCGCATGCTCGGCGCCGACTTTCTCCGGCTGCGCGAGGGCATCGCCGATCCGGTGAGCTCGGTCGAGCCCGCGGTCGAGTACGCCGTGCGCGCGGCCACACGCTTTCCGCTCGAGGAGCATGCACGAGCGCGCGAGTTCCTCGGTCTCCTCGACGGGAATCCGGATGAAGACGCCTTCCGCCGGATCGGCGAGCTCATGTACGAGTCGCATGCCGGCTACTCCCGGTGCGGCCTCGGCGTACCGCGAACGGACGAGATCGTCGACGCGGTGCGCGAGGTGGGGTTGCGCGAGGGCCTGATCGGCGCGCGCATCAGCGGGGGAGGGAGCGGCGGCGCCGTCGTCGTGCTCGGGCGCCCGGAGGCGGAGCCGCGCGTTCGTGCGATTGCCGAGTCCCTCGGCGCCGGCCTTGTGGGCGGGTCGTCACCAGGAGCAGCGCGATTTGGCGTCCGCGTCGTGCACGGCCGCGCCGCACGCTGAGAGCTCAGCCCACGACCTGAACGTCGCAGCCGCGCTCCCGCAGCGCCTCGACCACCGCCGGATCGGCCGACCGTCCGGTGATGACCAGATCGAGATCGGAGATGCTGCACAAGCGGGCGACCTCGACGCGGCCGAGCTTGCTCCCATCCGCGAGCACGATCTTGCGCGCTGCCACGTCGAGCATGCGCTGCTTCACCGCGGCCTCGGGCAGGTTGATGTTCGTGACGCCTCCGATCGGGTCGACGCCGTTGCAGCCGAGCAGCACCGTCTTCACCGAGATCTGGTCGAGGATCAGGGTGGCGAGCGGATCGACGAGCGAATGCTGCAGCGGCCGCAACGTTCCGCCGAGCACGACCACCGTGATGCGCGACGCGGCCGGCTCCAGCTCGAGCGCCGTCTTGAGCCCATTCGTGAAGACGACCACGTCGGTGAGCTCGGTACGCGCTGCGATCGCTCGAGCTGTCGCCGCCGCCGTCGTCCCGACGTCGAGGAGCACCGTCTCGCCGTCCTCGAGCAACGCGGCCGCGGCCTGGGCGATCGCCACCTTCTCCGCCGCGAAGCTCGAGATGGCGTCCTCGAAACGCGCCTCCTGGCGCGGCAGCGAACGCGGGATCGCGCCGCCGCGTACGCGGTGGACCTTGCCGCCGGCGGCGAGCGCGTCCAGGTCGCCGCGCACCGTCACGTCCGAGACTCCGAAACGGCTGCTCAGCTCGCCGACACGGACGAACTCGCGCTCCCTGATGTCGGCGAGCATGCGCTCGCGCCGCAGCGAGGCGGGGATCGGCGGCTCGAGCCGCCTTCGGGCTCACGAGAGCACCGCCGGGTCCGATTGCGTGACCGTGAAGAGCGAGTCGAGCTCGATCGGCTCGGATGGGACATCGAGCCGTGAGAGCCGACGCGCTGCGTCCTCCGGCGCAACGTCGTTGAGGAAGAGTCCAAGTCCCGTTTCGACGCTCGCCCGGATCTTCGTCGCTCCGGGCGCGCGATGCAGCGGGTACAGCTCGAACGCGAGGTGCCAGTCGGGCTGGTCGTTCGGCGCCTCCTGCGCGACCATCATGTACGGGAGCGGAAGCCCGAAGAGCGCGTCGTAGCGACGTGCGACGTCGCGCAGGGCGACAACGAGGTCGCGCTGCTCCTCGGGGACGAGGTCGGCCAGGCGCCGGAGCCCGTGCCGGCGTGCCCGCACCGCAACCTCGAACGGCCACCTCGCCGCGAAGGGGACGGCGACGACGAAGGTCGCGTTCGCGGCGACGACGCGCTTGGAGCGGTCGCCGGCCTGCGTCGCATCGCAGGAAAGGCAGCGCCGTTCGTCTCGGCGGTGGCGGCGATGGGCCTCGGATTTCGCCGCCGTGATCGGCGGGACGTGGTCGAGCGCGTAGATCTGCCCGTGCGGATGCGCGATGGTGGCCCCGACCTCGGCGCCTCGGTTCTCGAAGACGCAGACGTATGCGTGTGCGGGATCGGCCCAGAGCTCGCGGCCGCGGTCGACCCAGATCGCGATGACGCGGGCGAGCTCGACCGGCGACAGCTCGCCGAACGAGGCGTCGTGGCGGTCCGTGTAGAGAACGACCTCGCAGCGTCCTCCTGCCGGTCCGGTCGGACCGTCGAGAAGCGGAGCAGGCGGCGGATCGGGACGGAACGACGGGAACCGGTTCTCGAAGACGGCCGCGTCGTACGGAAACGGAACTTCGATTCCGCCCGGGCAGAACGGGCACCGCTCGGGGCCCGCGCTCTCCGCCGGCGAGTCGAGCGGCCGCATGTTCCGTGCCGGCGCGATCCCGACCCAGGTCTCGGTGAACACGTCGAGGCGCTTGTGGATCTGGGCGCCGTCGCCGGCGGCGCCGGCGTCCGGCCCGCCCTCGTCGAGCGAGCCGCGCAGCTCGCCGTAGACGAGCAGGTGTCTCCCGTCGGAGTGAACGAGCGTGTGCCTGGCCAGCGTTCTCATGGTTTCGAAACCAGCTCAAGCATCGTCCTTTTCGACGATAATGGAAAGACTTAACAAGCGGAAAGGCCGTGATGAACGCGAGAAGGCTCGGGAAGACGGGGTACCAGGTCTCGGAGATCGGCTTCGGAGCCTGGGGCATCGGCGCCGACTGGGGAGCCGTCGACGACCGCGAATCGCTGGCGGCGCTGCACGCCGCCGTCGACGCGGGTGTGACCTTCATCGACACCGCCGACGTGTACGGCGACGGCCGCTCCGAGCGCCTCGTCGGGCGGCTCCTCCGCGAACGGCCGGAGCCGCTTGTCGTGGCGACGAAGTTCGGGCGCCGCGTGCCGCTCGACCTCACGCTCTACACATACGACAACTTCCGCAGCTGGATCGAGCGCTCGCGCGAGAACCTCGCCGTCGAGACCGTCGATCTCGTTCAGCTCCACTGCCTCCCTGGGAGACGTACTACACGCCGTCTGTCTTCGACGCGTGCGACCGTCTCGTCGACGAGGGCCTCGTGCGTGCCTACGGGGTCAGCGTCGAGAAGGTGGAGGAGGCGTTGAAGGCGATCGAGTACCCGGGCGTGGGCACGGTCCAGATCATCTTCAACATGTTCCGGCAGCGGCCCGCCGAGCTGTTCTTCCGGCAGGCGCGCAGAGCGGACGTGGGCGTGATCGTGCGCGTCCCGCTCGCGTCCGGGCTGCTGACGGGGAAGTTCGGGCACGACACGCGCTTCGCCGGCGACGACCACCGTGCCTACAACCGCCACGGCGAGAGCTTCGACGTCGGCGAGACCTTCTCGGGCGTGGACTTCGAGATCGGGCTCGAGGCGGTCGAAGAGCTCCGCCGCTCGTGCCCGATGAGCGCGACGCTCGCGCAGTTCGCCCTGCGCTGGATCCTCGACTTCGACGCCGTCTCGACGACGATCCCGGGAGCGAAGACACCTGAGCAGGCGCGCGCGAACGCCGCCGCGGCCGAGTTGCAGGCCCTGCCGCCGGCCACGCACGATGCGATCGCGGACGTCTATCGGCGGCGCATCGCACCTCAGGTGCACCAGCGCTGGTAGCCCGCCGTCGGCGGAATCAGGGTGCTCCCGGATGACCTCCAGAGGCCACGTGCCAGGATCGGCGGTGCCAAAAAGCCCGCTTGTGAAATCTGTCGAGAGTTGTTATATACGAATATCGAACTGACGTTTTGGTAAGCGCCCGTTCGAGAACGTCGGCTGTTCGCGCCCGTGAGCCGGCTCGATCGGGACGGGATCGAGGTCAAGAGAAGGAGGAAGGATGGAAGCAGACGGGCACGACGAGGTAAGCAAGGAACAGCGTGAGGTCTCGCGGCGGCGCTTCCTCCGCAACGCCGGCGTAGCAGCTGCAGCCGTGCCGCTCTACGGCGGCTTGGCTGAGATCCTGGGCACGCAGGGCGCCGGCGCTGCGACGTACAAGCGCAACGACGACAACGCGTTCTTCGCGAGCCACCCGAAGTACAAGTTCGTCATGGTCAACCACGTGACGACGAACTCGTTCTTCACGGCGACGATCTACGGCATCCAGGACGCCTGCAACCTGACCGGCTGCACGTATCAGTGGACCGGCTCTGCGAGCTCGGTCGTCTCCCAGATGGTGGCGGCCTTCAACACCGCCATCGCCGGCAAGGCGAACGGCATCGGGTGCTGCCTGATCGACAACACCGCCTTCAACGCCCCCGTCGACAGTGCGCTGAGCCACGGCATTCCGGTTCTCGCGTACAACGCCGACGTCTCGGCGGGTACTCCGAACAACCGGCTGGCCTACGTCGGCCAGAACAACCTGACCGCCGGTGCTGCGGTCGCGCAGCAGATCCTCAAGACCGGGGTCAAGAAGGGCGACCTCGTCGCCGGGATCATCGCGACTCCGGGAACCGGGAACATCCAGCCCCGCATCGACGGTGCGAAGCCGGTTCTGGCCAAGGCGGGCGTCAAGTTCGTCGAGGTCGGGACCTCGGCCACCGAGGGTGCGCCGGAGTACAACAAGATCTCCGCGTGGTACGCCGGTCACAAGGACGTGAAGTTCATGTTCGGCGTCGACAGCGGAGACAGCGACGCGATCGCGACGTTCATCCAGAAGAACAACCTGAAGGGGAAGGTCGGCGGCGCAGGATGGGACGTCGGGACGCCCGTGGTGCAGGGCATCAACGCCGGCAACCTCACCTTCACGATCGACCAGCAGGCGTACCTGCAGGGCTTTGACACAATCATGCAGATGTATCTGTTCAACGTCTCGGGTGGGCTGATGAAGCCGACCAACACCGACACGGGACTCGGCATCGTCGTCAAGGGGACCGTCGCGCCGTACCTCGCGCAGAACAGGTTCGAGGGAACGAACGCGAAGCAGAAGACCCTGAAGCCGCCTGCCTCGATCCCGCACTAGTCATAGCGAGCGTGCACGTGGGCGCTCAGTCCGATATCGCTGCCCCGGCGGGTACCGCCGCCGGGGCAGCGGCGTGAAGCGGTGACGCTCGGTCGCCGCGTCCTTCGCCTGTTCCTGTACCAGCGCGAGCTGACGCCGATCCTGATCACGATCGGGCTGTTCGCGTACTTCACGATCAGGGCTGGATCGACATTCACCGGCTCGCTCAGCTTGAGCTCGGCCGCCGGCTACGCGGGGCCGATCGGCGCGATCGCCGTCGGCGAGGTGCTACTGCTCGTGCTCGCCGAGATCGACCTCTCGGCCGGCCAGGTCTTCCTGTTCGCCCCGTGGGTCGAGTACTGGATGTTCAACCTCGGACTGCCGATCTGGCTCTCCATCCTGATCGCGCTCGCCGTGTGCTGCGGCGTCGGGGCGATCAACGGATTGATCACGGTGCGCCTGAACGTTCCGTCCTTCGTCGCGACGCTGGCGATGAACTTCATCCTCTTCGGGCTCGTGCTCATCTATTCGAACGTCGCTCAGGCGTCGCCGATCCCGCTGTCCGTTTCGACCGGGAAGGCGAGCTTCTCCAGCGAGTTCATGGGCGCCTGGCTGTGGTCGGAGATCATCTGGGTGCTTGTGATCACGATCCTCATGACCCTGCTGCTCAGGCGCACCCGCTTCGGCGTGCGGATCATCGCCACGGGCGGGAACCTGCTCGGCGCAGCCGAGGCGGGCGTGCCGGTGCGCCGGGTGAAGGTGTGGTGCTTCGTGCTCTGCTCGTTCCTCGCGGGCCTCGTCGGCATCGTCGACGCGGTCAAGTACGGGAGCCTCGACCCCGGCAACTTCGGCGTCGACTACATCCTCTACGCGGTCGGCGCCTGCGTGATCGGCGGCACAGCGCTGACGGGCGGTCGGGGCACGGTCATCGGTGCATTCATCGGCGCGATCCTCATCGGCATTCTCGAGGACGGCCTCACGCTCGTCGGGGTGAGCACGAACGACTTCTACGTCTGGGTCGGCGTGGTGATCATCTTCGCGATGGCGCTGAACGCGCAGTTCGACATACTGATCGCCCGCTCGAGGGGGACATGAGCGTCCAGCCTCCACAGCCGGTGCTCGAGGTGCGCGGCGTGACGAAGCGCTTCGGCGCGCTCGTCGTCCTCCGCGGCATCGACCTCGTCCTGCGCCAGGGCGAGGTGCTTGGGCTCGTCGGCGACAACGGAGCCGGCAAGAGCACGCTCGTGAAGATCCTGAGCGGCTTTCACGCGCAGGACACCGGAGACCTGCTCCTCGCCGGAGAGCGTGTCCAGTTCAATTCGGTTGAGGCCGCCCGGGCTCACGGCATCGAGACGGTCTACCAGGATCTCGCGCTGATCCCGCAGCTCCCGGTCTACCAAAACCTCTTCCTCGGACACGAGCTGACGAAGTTCGGACCGCTGCGCGTTCTCGACAAGCAGGCGATGCGAAAGCTCGCACGGCAGTACCTGGACGAGATCCGTGTGCGCGTCCCGAGCATCGAGGCCGAGGCAGAGCAGCTCTCGGGCGGCCAGAGACAGGCGGTCGCCGTCGCCCGGTCCGTACGGGCGGCGCCGAAGATCCTGCTGCTCGATGAGCCGCTCGCCGCCATGGGCGCACGCGAGTCGAGACTCATCATCGACCTCGTCAAGGATCTCGCCACGAGCGGCCGGGTCTCGATCATCGTGATCGACCACAACTACGCCCATCTCTTCGAGCTGTGCGACCGCATCAACGTCATGCAGGGCGGTCGCATCACCATCGACCAGCCGGTGCACGAGACGTCGCTCGAGACGCTCACCGAGCTGATGATCTCGAGCTACCGCAGCCAGCTCGAGGAAGCCTCGAGCGAAGGCGCCTGAGATGCTCGAGCACCTCGAGGTCTGGTTCGTCACCGGGAGCCAGGAGCTGTACGGAGCGGCGACGCTCCGCGCAGGTCGAGACGCATGCGCGGGAGGTCGCCGCCGGCCTCGACGCGCGGACGGCGATCCCGGTGCGCGTCGTGCAGAAGGCGGTCGCCGCGACCCCGGACACGATCCGGCGCGTCGCGCTCGAGGCGAACGCCGCGGACAACTGCATCGGCGTGATCGCGTGGATGCACACGTTCTCGCCGGCGAAGATGTGGATCGCCGGGCTCGTCGCGCTGCAGAAGCCGTTGCTCCATCTGCACACGCAGTTCAACCGCGAGCTGCCGTGGGCGGAGATCGACATGGACTTCATGAACCTCAACCAGTCGGCGCACGGCGACCGCGAGTTCGGGTTCATCGCAGACGCGGATGCGGCTCGCGCCGGAAGACGGTCGTCGGGCACTGGAGCGACCCGGCGGTGCGCGAGCGGATCGGCGCCTGGGCGCGCGCGGCCTGCGGCTGGCACGAGGCGCAGCGCGCTGCGGGTCGCGCGGTTCGGCGACAACATGCGCCAGGTCGCCGTCACCGAGGGCGACAAGGTCGAGGCGCAGATCCGCCTCGGCTTCTCGGTGAACGGCTACGGCGTCGGCGACCTCGCCGACGCCGGTGCACGAGGTCGCCGACGCCGACGTCGACGCGCTGCGTGCGGCGAGTACGAGGACGCAGTACGACCTCGTCCCGGAGCTGCGCGCGCGGCGGCGCGCGGCGCGAGTCGCTGCGCGACGCGGCGCGGATCGAGGCCGGCCTGCGCTCGTTCCTCGACGCGGGCGGCTTCAGGGCGTTCACCGACACGTTCGAGGACCTCGCACGACCTGCCGCAGCTGCCCGGGATCGCCGTGCAGCGGCTGATGGCCGACGGCTACGGCTTCGGCGGCGAGGGCGACTGGAAGACCGCGGCGCTCGTGCGCGATCGTGAAGGTGATGGGCGCCGGCCTGCCGGGCGGCACGCTCGTTCATGGAGGACTACACCTACCACCTCGACGCCCGGCGGCCGACGGTGCTCGGCGCGCACATGCTCGAGGTCTGCCCGTCGATCGCGGCCGGGCGGCCGTCGTG
The DNA here is from genome assembly GCA_963707525.1 of uncultured Actinomycetes bacterium. Lineage (GTDB taxonomy): Bacteria > Actinomycetota > Thermoleophilia > Gaiellales > Gaiellaceae > Palsa-739. Next base: position 161,996 of record CAVPQJ010000005.1, read on the forward strand.
CGAGATCCACCCGCTCTCGATCGGCGGCCGCGGCGATCCGGTCCGGCTCGTGTTCACCGCCGCGCCCGGGCCCGCGGTCATCGTCGCGCTCGTCGACCTCGGCGACCGCTTCCGGCTGCGTCGCGAACGAGGTCGAGGTGGTCGCGCCGGACGAGGCGCTGCCGAAGCTCCCCGTCGCGCGCGCGCTGTGGCAGCCGCAGCCCGACCTCACCGACCGCCGCCGAGGCGTGGCTCGTCGCCGGCGGCCCGCATCACACCGTGCTTCACCGACGCGCTCGGCATCGAGGTCCTCGCCGACTTCGCCGAGATCGCCGGCATCGAGCTCGTCGTCATCGACGCCGAGACGCGCATGCGCGACTTCACGCGCGAGCTGCGCTGGAACCAGGCGTACTACCGGCTCGCGCAGGGTCTGTTGACTGTGTCGACGAGCTCCGCGCGCGCGTCGTCGGCGCGAACCTCGCGATCGTCGACGCCGGGCTCGTCATCCTCACGTTCGGCAACGCGAGCGGCGTCGACCGCGACGCGGGCGTGATGGCGATCAAGCCGAGCGGCGTCGCCTACGACGCGCTTCGGCCGGAGCGATCGTGCCGTCGTCGACCTCGAGAGCGGCGAGGTCGTGGGCGGCGACGCAGCGGCCGTCGTCGGACACGCCGACGCACCTCGTCGCTCTACCGGCGCTTCGCGGAGGTCGGCGGCATCGTGCACACGCACTCGCCGTTCGCGACCGCGTGGGCGCAGGCCGGCGCGCGACTCCCGTGCTTCGGCACGACGCACGCCGACCACTTCCACGGGCCGGTGCCCGTGACGCGGGCAGCTCACCGCCGACGAGATCGACGGCGACTACGAGGAGCGCGACCGGCGACGTGATCGTCGAGACGTTCGCGGAGCGCGGGCTCGATCCGCTCGAGGTGCCGGCCGCGCTCGTCGCGTCGCACGGGCCGTTCGCCTGGGGCGCCGAGATCGAGGATGCGGTCGAGAACGCGATCGCGCTCGAGGCCGTGGCCGCGATGCGCGTAGCGCTCGCTCGCAGCTCGCTGCCGGGCCGACGGCATCGAGTCGGCGCTGCTCGACGCGCCACTTCCGCGCAAGCACGGCGCCGGCGCGTACTACGGGCAGCCGACGTGAAGGCGCTGCGCCTGCACGGCCGCGGGCGACCTGCGGCTGCACGACGAGCCCGACCCCGAGCCGCAGCCCGGGCGAGGTGCTGCGTGCGCGTCGCGCGCCGTCGGGCTGTGCGGCTCCGACCGGCACTGGTTCGCTCGAGGGCGGGATCGGCGACGCCGAGCTGACGCGAGCCGCTCGTGCTCGGCCACGAGTTCGCGGGCGTCGATCGAGGAGGGGCCGCGCGCGGGCGAGCGCGTCGCGCGTCGACCCGGCGATCCCGTGCGGCACGTGCGCGCTCTGCCGCGCGGGGCTCGAGCATCTCTGCTCCGACGTGCGCTTCGCCGGGCACGGCGTCGACCGACGGCGCGCTGCGCACGCTCGCTCGCGTGGCCCGGGCATCTCGCGCACGCGCTGCCCGGACGCGGCTCGCCGACGACGAGGCCGCGCTGCTCGAGCCGCTCGGTGTGGCGCTGCACGCGATCGAGCTCGGCCGCGTCGCGGCCGGCGCGACGGCCGCGGTGTTCGGCTGCGGCCCGCTCGGCCTGCTGCTCGTGCAGGCTGCTGCGCGCTGCAGGCGCGTCGCGTGGAGCTGCGCGACGGATCCGCTCGCGCACCGCGTCGCGCGGCCGCGCGCGATCTCGGCGCGCGCAGCGTCCGAGCCGGCTGGGATCGAGGTCGACGTCGCATTCGAGGTCGGCCGGCGACGACGCCGCGATCGACGCAGCGCATCGCCGCGGTGCGACCGGGCGGCCGCGTCGTGCTCGTCGGCATCCCGGACGGCGACCGCACGTCGCTTCCGGCGGCGGCGGCGCGCCGCAAGGGGCTGACGCTCGCTGCTCTGCCGGCGGATGCGCGCGAGCGACCTGCCGCGCGCGATTCGGCTCGCCGAGACCGGCGCGACCTCGAGCTCGGCGCGCTCGTCACCGACGCGGTACGGGCTCGCCGAGAGGACCGAGGCGTTCGCGGCGCTGCGTCGAGCGCCGCGGCCTCAAGGTCGTGATCGAGCCGACGCGATGACGGCGCGCGCTACACGGTCGGGATCGACTTCGGCACCGAGTCGGCGCGCGCCGTGCTCGTCGACTGCGCGGACGGCAGCGAGGTCGGCGCGAGCCGTCTACGCCGTACGCGAACGGCGTGATCGACGAGCGGCTCCCGGCTCCGGACGAGGACGTCGAGCTCGAGCCGGACTGGGCGCTCCAGGATCCCGCGCGACTACGTCCGCAGCGTTCAGGCGACGCGGTGCCCGCGCGTGCTCGCCGAGACCGGCGTCGACCCGGCGGAGGTCATCGGGATCGGCATCGACTTCACCGCCTGCACGATGCTCCCGACGCTCGCCGACGGGACGCCGCTCTGCGAGCTCGACCGAGCTCCGCCGCGATCCGCACGCGTGGGTGAAGCTCTGGAAGCACCACGCCGCGCAGCCGGAGGCGGACCGGATCAACGCCGTCGCCGCCGAGCGCGGCGAGCCGTGGCTCGCCGCGCTACGGCGGCAAGATCTCGTCCGAGTGGTTCTTCGCGAAGGCGCTGCAGATCCTCGACGAGGCGCCGGAGGTCTACGCGCGGCCGACCGGCTGATCGAGGCCGCCGACTGGGTCGTCTGGCAGCTCACCGGCGTCGAGACGCCGCAACGCTGCACGGCCGGCTACAAGGCGATGTGGTCGAAGCGCGACGGCTTCCCGTCGCGACGACTACTTCGCCGCGCTCGACCCGCGCTTCGCGCACGTCGTCGACGAGAAGATGTCGCGCGAGCATCGCTGCCGCTCGGCGGCGCGCGCCGGCGGCGCTCGAGCGAGCGCGCCGCGGCGTGGACGGGCCTGCGCGCGGGGACGCCGGTCGCGGTCGCGAACGTCGACGCGCACGTCTCGGCGCCGGCCGTCGACGGTCACCGAGCCGGGGACGCTCGTGATGATCATGGGCACGAGCATCTGCCACCTCCTGCTCGGCGACGAGCTCGTGCGATCGTCGAGGGGATGTGCGGCGTCGTCGAGGACGGCATCGTGCCCGGCTCTTCGGGTACGAGGCGGGCCAGTCGGCGCGTCGGCGACATCTTCGCCTGGTTCGTCGAGACGCCGTGCCGCCGCGATCACGAGCGCGCGACGAGGGTCGCGTGCACGACGTGCTCGAGGAGGCGGCGACGCTGCGGCCGGGCGAGAGCGGCCTGCTCGCGCTCGACTGGTGGAACGGCAACCGCTCGGTGCTCGTCGACGCCGACCTGCGCGGGCTGCTCGTCGGGATGACGCTCGCGACGACGTCCGCCCGAGATCTACCGCGCGCTGATCGAGGCGACCGCGTTCGGGACGCGCGTGATCGTCGACGCGTTCGAGCGGCCGGGCGTCGCCGTCGACGCGGATCGTCGCCTGCGGCGGCCTGCCCGAGCGGAACCAGCTGCTGATGCAGATCTACGCCGACGTGACCGGCCGCGAGATCGAGGTCGCCGCCTCGACGCAGGCGCCGGCGCTCGGCGCGGCGATGTTCGGCGCCGTCGCGGCCGGCGCGTACGACTCGATCGGCGACGCGTCGCGGACGATGGCGCACCTGAGCGGAACGAGCTACGCGTCCAGGCCCGAGAATCGTGAGGCGTACGACGTGCTCTACGGGGAGTACGTGCGCCTCCACGATCTCTTCGGCGCGGCGGCGACGACGTGATGCGCCGGCTGAAGGCGTCTCAGCTCGCGTGACCGGCTGCGCCGTCTTCGCTCCCGCCCGCGTCAATCTGATCGGGGAGCACACCGACTACTCGGGCGGGCTGGTGCTGCCCGTCGCGATCGACCTCGGCACCACCGTCGCGTGGGAGCCGCGTGATGGGCTCGTCCGTGTCCGCTCGCTCGCGTTCGGAGACGCGGTCGAGATCGGCGCCGACGGCAGCGGCGACGCGGCCGGCTGGGGCCGTTACGTCGCCGCCGTGGTAGCGCTGCTCCACGAGCGTGGGCGGCGTGACGTCGGGATCGACGCGGTCGTGTCGTCGACGGTGCCGATCGGGGAGCGGACTGTCGTCGTCCGCGGCGCTGACGGTCTCCCTCGCGCTTGCGCTCTGCCGGGCGGCGGCGTTCGAGCTCGAGCCGCTCGAGCTCGCGCGGCTCATGCAGGAGGCCGAGCGGCATGCCGCCGGCGTCCCTTGCGGGTTGATGGACCCGGCCTGTGTCCTGCTCGCCCGCCGCGGCCACGCATTGCTCCTCGACTGCGGCAGCGAGGAGTACGGCCACGTTCCGCTCCCGAGAGCATCGCCATCGTGGTCGTCGACTCCGGCGTGCGGCACGCGCTCGAGCACTCCGGCTACGCCGAGCGGCGCGCCGAGGTCGAGCGCGGCGACCCGCGCCGCATCCGTCGCGTTGTCTCCGAGAACGAACAGGTCCGGCAGGTCGTGGTGGCGCTCGAGGGCGGGGAACGTCGACGCGCTCGGCCCGCTCTTCCGCGCCGGCCATGACGGCCTTCGCGACGACTTCGAGGTCTCCGCGCCGGAGCTCGACCTGCTCGTCGACCTCGCCCTACGACCACGGCGCCGTCGCCGCGCGCATGACGGGCGGCGAGCTTCGGCGGCTCGATCGTCGTCCTTGCCGACGTGAGAGGCGCCGCGTGCGCTGGCGGATTCCGTCGGCGCCGCTTACCGGGAACGCACGGGCCGCGACGGACGCTCCTACGTGTGCGAATCGGTCGACGGCGCCGCCGCCTAGCCGCCGCTCGTCGTCGTTGTCGGGCTCGTGGTCGTGGTGAATGACGGCCTTGTCCTGAGCGGTACTGCCGGTTAGTGTCGCGCCGGTGGCAGTCGTCGAGCATCCCGTAGCCGGAGCCGCGCTCGATAGCGCGGACAAGGAGGCGCCGGTCGAGATCCTGCCGGTCGCGGCGCTGCCCGTCGTTGCGGTGATCGTCGCCGCACTGATCGCCGCGATCGGAACGAACTCGAAGTGGGCGCTCGATTTCTTCCACGTCGCCGGCGGCGGGATCTGGACCGCTCTCGATCTCTTCCTCGGGTTCATCCTCGGCCCGATCCTCGGAAGGCTGTCGATCCCCGCGCGGGTCGAGCTGACCAAGAGGCTGATGCCGAAGCTCGTGCTGATCATTCCCGTGCTGGTGACGATGACGCTCGCGGCGGGATTCCAGCTGGCGCGTTACAACGGAATGCTCGATACCGCCTTCCCGCGCCACGCCTGGGTCGTCGCCTCGTTCGCGCTCGTCGGCGTGATGGCTGTGATCGCGATCGGCCTGTTGGAGCCGGCGAACATCGCCGTTCTCTTCGAACTGCGAAAGCCGCAGCCCAACCCCGCGGTGATCGAGAAGCTCATGCGCCGGTTCATCTTTACGGCCGGGATCACGGGAGCAATGCAGATCGGGACGTTGATCATCATGACGAGGCTTGCGAGCTGATGATCGACGCGGAACAGCAGGCATGGGCCGACCGGAAGGTGCCGCCGGTGACCGGGCTCTGGATGCTCTCGCTCGCACTGATCGCCGGTGGAGTGAGTTATCTCGCCGCGTACCTCCCGAAGCGTGCACCGCTCGGCCCCGCCGTCGGTTTGCTGGCGGCGTCGGCGATCGTCCTCGGCATAGGCATCGTCCTCCTGGCGCAGCAGCGCGACTTCGCATGGGGACGGTTCCGCCAGGTGGCCGGATGGACGTTCCTCGCCTACATCGTGATCGCCGGGATGATCGAGTACGCGTTCATCTACGACCACACGCGCGGGGCGGTGCTCGTCGTGATGTCACTGATGCTCTTCGTCTTCATGCTCGCCCCGCCGCTGCTCGTCGGCTTTACCGTCGCGCGCTTCCAGCACTCCGCCTAGCGCAGTCGCCGCCGGGGCGGCCGCTATCATTCCGAGCAGGACGTGGACGGCCTTGCTGCCGCCCGTGGGTGAGCGTTGAGGCTCCCTGATGAGGGTCGAGCCTTCGCAAGTCGCAACACGCTGATCCCCGCGTCTAAGGAGTGGCAATGCCTGAAGCAGTCAAGACCACTGTTCTTGCAGTCGAGGACGATCCAATCGTCCGCACGGATCTGCGTCTGATTCTCGAGGATGCGGACTTCGTTGTGACGGAGGCGCGCGACGGCGCAGAAGCCGTCGAGCGCGCGAGGGAGGATCGGCCCGATCTGATCGTGCTCGATCTCGGCCTACCCAACGTCGACGGCGTGACCGCCGCGCGGCGGATCTTGCGCGAGCGCTCGGTGCCGATCGTCGTGCTCACCGCCCGGAGCAACATCGACGGGCAAGCGAGCGCGCTCGAGGCGGGTGCCACCCACCTCGTGACGAAGCCCTTCCTCGCCGCAGAGCTGGTCGCTGCCGTGCGTGGAGCCTTCGCGGCGACCGCCGGGCCCTCGAGGCACGTCGCGTACGAGGACGACGACTACCAGGCGCGCGTCTTCATCGAGTCAATGGTCAGGCGCGGTGCGTCACAACGCGAGATCGAACGAGCCTTGCGGCGCGAGTTCAGGTAGGGCGCCGCTCGACAGCCGAGCTCATAGGCGGTTGACCGACGCGGATATGGCTGCCACAGTGCTTTTCGTGTCTGCGACGGTTGACGCGTTCTTGGACGAGTACATCGAGCGTTACACAGCAGGCGACGTGAGAGGCGTGACCGACCTCTGCCACGTGCCGTTCCTTGCGGTCCGAAGGGGACAGGCGATCCACATGCCCGACAGCGGCGCCGTGTGGGATCACTTCGCTTCGGCGATCGCCGCATATCGGCGTGCGGCGGGCGTCGAAACATGGAACCGACTCGACACCGACACTCGCCAGCTCGGCGAGCACTCTGTCTTCGTGAGCGTGCACTGGAATGCTCTCGACGCGGACGAGAAAGTGGTCCGGGACACCTGGACGAGCTACCAACTGCTCGGCACCCCGGAGGGGTGGCAGTTGCTCTCGTACACGAATCACTTCTGAGCTGCGCCGGCAGGCTATGGGGCGATGGTGAGCCGCGTGATGTGTTGGCCGGCGATGGTGAAGTCCCATCTGAGGTCGGCGGTGCCGCCGGGGAAGTTGCCGGTCAGGCGCCCGGTGACGAGGTAGCGGTCGGGGCCGAGTGCTTCGGCGCCCGTGATCTCGGTCGTGTAGGTGTACTTCGAGGCTGCGCCGGTCTGCCAGGCCCGGATCTCGGCCGTGCCGTGGCGTTCTTCGCCCTCGTCGACGACCGTTGCGTCGGCGGCGAAGAGGTTGACGATCGAGTCGATGTCGCGATCGGCATCGCGTTCGAAGTAGCGCGAGATCACGTCAGGGAGGTTGAGGGGCATGCGTCCTCCTCAGGTGTGCTGCCGAAATAGGAAACCTACCAATCTGATTTGCGGCAGCTTCTAACGGGAGCGACGGGACTCGAACCCGCGACCTCCGGCGTGACAGTTCCGCCGCTGCCTTCAACGGCCGCGTTCCAGCGCCGTTCCGCGCTGACGATCGACGACCAGGGTCCCGCAGCGGAGCTGGGATCGGCCCGGCCTGTGTGCCGGCCTCTTGCCTGCGAGCGAAACCGTCGTGCTTCTTCGTCTGCGAGTCGGTGGACGGCGCGGTCGCCTGAATTACGCTCCTCCCATGGGGGTGATGCTGCTCGAGCGGGACGCTCCCCTCGCCGTCCTCGAGGAGGCGTTCGATTCGGCGCGGGCCGGGCGTGGCCGACTCGTTTTCGTCTCGGGCGACGCCGGCATCGGCAAGAGCGCACTCGTGCGTCAGTTTCTCGACCAGCTCGGCGAGCGGATCCTGGCGGGCGCGTGCGACGGGCTGCGCACGCCGCGGCCGCTCGGGCCGTTCGTCGACATGGGGATCGAGCGCGACTCGGCGCGCGCCGTATTCGACGCTCTCGTCGACGAGGCGCGCCGCGGCGTCACGCTCATCGTCGAGGACGCGCATTGGGCTGACGAGGCAACGCTGGATGTCATTGGCCTTCTCGGCCGTCGCGTCGAGCAGCTCGGCGCACTTGTCGTCGTCACCTACCGGGCGGATGAGCTTTCGCGCACGCATCCGCTGCGTATCGTCCTCGGTGATCTCGCCACGGCTCCCGGCATCGTGCGGGTTCATCTCGAGCCGCTGTCGGCCGACGCAGTCGCGGCGCTTGCCGCGCCGCACGCGATCGACGCGGACGATCTGTTCGCGAAGACGGCGGGCAACCCGTTCTTCGTCAGCGAGGTGCTCGAAGGTGGAGCGCACGCCGTGCCCGCAACGATCCGCGACGCGGTCCTCGCGCGCGCGGCGCGCCTCTCGCCGCCCGCACGCGATCTCCTCGACGCCGTCGCCGTCATCCCTCAGCACACCGAGCTCTGGCTGCTTGGTGCAATCGCGTCCGGCCCGCTCGACTCCCTCGACGAATGCCTCGGGTCGGGGATGCTCCGCAGCGAGGAGCATGCCGTCGCGTTCCGGCACGAGCTCGCTCGGATCGCGATCGAGGAGTCGATCAGCCCTCACGCGCGCGCGGAGCTGCATCACGGGGCGCTCCAAGCGCTGCGCAAGCCGCCCACGGGTGAACCGGATCTCGCTCGCCTCGCACATCACGCCGAGGGGGCGGGCGACGCCGAGGCAGTGCTCGAGTTCGCGCCGCCGGCCGGGGCGCGTGCTGCGGCTGCCGGTGCGCATCGCGAGGCGGCCGAGCATTACGCGAGAGCTCTTCGGCACACGGCAGGACTGCCCGCGGCCGAGCGTGCCGATCTGCTCGTTCGCTACGCGTACGAGTGCTATGTCACCGGCCGCTTCGACGAGGCGCTCGTCGCGGGCCGAACGGCGTGCGAGCTGACGCACGAGATCCACGAGCCCGTTGCCGAGGGCGACGCGCTGCGCGCGCAGTCCCGCCTCCTCCGCTTCGTCGGCCGGACGGACGAGGCCACTCGCACGGGACGTGAGGCGGTCGCGATTCTCGAGCCGCTCGGGCCGAGCCACGAGCTCGCGATGGCGTACGCGAACATGTCGCACATCGCGGTCACCGCCGACGACGCTGCGGCAACGCTCGAATGGGGGACGCGTGCGCGTGAGCTCGCCGAGAGCAGGGGTGACACAGAGGCGCTCGTCTACGCGCTGACGAACATCGGCATCGTCGACTTCCTCGGCGGCGATCCGGATGGTGCGGCGACGATCGAGCGGAGTGCGCGTCTGGCGCACGATGCGGCGCTTGATGAGCACGCCGGACGAGCGCTGCTCAACCTCGTGTGGTGGCCGCTGCGCCAGCGTGAATACGAGCTCGCCACACGTCACCTTGGTCAGGGACTCGCGTACTGCGACGATCGCGGCCTCGACCTCTGGCGGCTGTTCTTCATCGCGTGCCGCTCGCGGCTCGAGCTCGATCGCGGCGACTGGGCCGAAGCCGCGGATTCGGCGTCGCGCGTGCTGCGCGACCCACGCACGTGGCCCGTGCCGCGTGTCTTCGCGTTGTCCGTCCTCGGCCTCGTGCGGGCGCGCCGAGGGGACCCGTCGGTCCATGAACCGCTCGAGGAAGCGCACGCGCTTGCGGAGCCGACCGGCGAGCTGCAGCGCATCGGTCCTGTTGCGACAGCGCGCGCGGAGGCGGCGTGGCTCGAGGGCAACCACGCGCGCGTCGTCGAGGTGACGAGTCATTCGCTCGAGCTGGCACTGCGACGTTCGGGCTGGTGGGTCGTCGGCGATCTCTTGCGCTGGCGTCGCATGGCCGGCGCGCGTGACCCGATTCCCGCTGAGATCCCGGCCCCGTACGCGGCCGAGCTGTCCGGGGACGCGCGGCGTGCCGGCGAGATGTGGACGAAGCTTGGCTGTCGGTACGACGCTGCGATCGCGCTCGCCGGGTCGGAGGACGAGCACGCACTACGACACGCGCTCGACGAGCTCCAGCAGCTCGGCGCTCAGCCCGCGGCCGCCGTCGTCGCCTCTCGCCTTCGTCAGCGTGGCATCCGCGGCCTCGCGCGCGGCCCGCGGCCTTCGACCCGCGAGAACCCGGGCGGCCTCACGGCGCGCGAGCTCGAGGTGCTCGCGCTCGTCGCCCAGGGCCTTCGCAACGCGGAGATCGCCGCGCAGCTCGTCCTCTCCGAGCGCACGATCGACCATCACGTCTCATCGATCCTGCGGAAGCTCGCCGTGAAGACGCGCACGGAAGCAAGCGCCGAAGCCGTTCGGCTCGGGCTCGCCGGCCAAGGTCGGTAGCGCCTCGTCCCCAATCTGGGCAGTTCCGCCGATGTAGGCGGACGGCCCTGCTCCTACCGTCGAGGCATCCCGAACGAGAGGAGCGAGATGCCCCGCTATATGGTCGAGCGAACGTTTCCTGACGGCCTGCGGATCCCGGTCGATTCGGAGGGCTCGCAGCTGTGTCTCACGGTCGTCGACCGCAACGCCGACGAGGGCGTGACCTGGGTCCACTCGTACGTGAGCGAGGACAAAGGCACGACGTTCTGCATCTACGACGCGCCCAGCCCGGAAGCGATCCGCAAGGCGGCGTCGCACAACAAGCTGCCCCTCGATCGGATCACACAGGTGCGCGTCCTCGACCCGTACTTCTACGTGTAAGGAGGAAGGAAGATGCGCCGTCTCATCGTCATCGGCCTGCTCGCCGCGCTCGTCACCGGAGCCGTCGGCACGGCCGCAGCGCCCGCAGCGAAGAAGAGCACGAGCCTCTCGACGTCGCTCGCGCTCGCGCGACTCGCCACCGCCAAGTACGTGAACAACCTCCCGCTGGCGAAGGCGAACGGCTACACGATCATCACGAAGATGATCCCGACCATGGGCTACCACTACATGAACCCCAAGATCGCCGGGTTCAACGTGCAGAAGCCTCCGATCCTCGTGTACGAACATCACGGCTCGACGTGGCAGCTCGGCGCGCTCGAGTGGGTGTGGACGGCGAAGCCCGCGACGCCTCCGCTGCCCGGCGCCAAGTACGGCTCGTTCGGCGCCGGCTGCCACTACGCGGACGGTTCGTACCTCCCGGCGGCCGCGCAGTCCGGCTGCCCGGCGACCGCGGCCTCGGGCGCGAAGTTCAGCTTCTGGCACCCACTGCTGATCACGATGCACGTCTGGCTCTGGTATCCGAACCCGTCGGGTTTGTTCGCGAGCACGAACCCGCTCGTGTCGTTCTTCGATCAGGGCTGAAGTTCCCTCCAGAGCGTGGGGCGTCGGCTCGTGTCGGCGCCCCACGTGGCGTACGATCCCCTCATGGCCAAGGAACCCGACGAAGCGCTCGACAGGATGGCGGAGGGCACGCGGACGCTCGGCGAGGGCTTCGGTGCCGAGATGAAGAGCGACCTGGACAAGGCCAAGGGCGTTGGCAAGCCGCCGAGACGCCCTTGGTGGAAGTTCTGGGCTCGTACGTAGAACGGGAGCGACGGGACTCGAACCCGCGACCTCCGGCGTGACAGGCCGGCGTTCTAACCAGCTGAACTACGCCCCCAGGGACGGCGCATTGTAGCCGGGCCCCGTCCCACCCGTACGCGAGACTGGCTCGGTGAAGCCCAACGTCGTCGACTGGATCGCGCTCGGGATCGTCGCGTTCACCGCGTTGGGCGGGATGCGCCGGGGGCTCGTCGTCACCGCGCTCTCGCTCGCCGGGCTCGCCGGCGGCGCATACGCCGGCTCGCGCGTCGCCCCGCACCTACTGCACGGCGGCGCCGGCTCGGGCTACACGCCGCTCGCCGGCCTCATCGGCGCTGTGCTCGGGGCGGTCCTTCTCCAGACGGCCGCAGGCATTGCCGGCTCCGTCGTGCGCGGCGGCCTACGGCTCTCCCCGCTGCGGTTCATCGATTCCTTCGGCGGCCTCGTCCTCGGGGTGGTCTCCGGCGTCGTCCTCGTCTGGGTCCTGAGCGCGACCGCGCTGCTCGTCCCGGGACAGTCGAGCCTTCGGCGGGACGTCCAGCAGTCCGAGGTCGTGCGGCGCCTCGACCAGGCCGTCCCGCCGAGGCGGCTCCTGAAGCTGCTCGCGCGCATCGATCCGTTCCCCTCGATCGCGGGGCCGACACCGCCGAGCTCGCCTCCTCCTGCACACATCGCCGTCTCCGGCGCCGGTGACGTCGTTCGCGTCCTCGGAACGGCGTGCGGCGTCGGGATCGAAGGAAGCGGATGGTTCGCCACGCGCGATCTCGTCGTCACGGCGGCCCACGTCGTCGCCGGCGAGCGCGACACGGGCATCGAGATCCCGGGATCGAGTGGAGTGCATTCCGTCACCGTGGTCGCCTTCGACGCGCATAACGATGTCGCCGTGCTTCGCTTCGGCGGTCAGCACGACGCGCTGCCGCTTGCCGATCCGCGGCCCGGTGCTGCGGTCGCGATCGTGGGCTATCCGGAGGACGGGCCGCTGCAGAGCACGCCGAGCCGCATCGGGAAGACCGCGCAGGCGCTGACGCAGGACGCGTACGGGAACGGCCCTGTGTCACGCCTCATCACAGCGGTCGGGGGCGACATCAAGCACGGCGACTCCGGCGCCCCCGCGATCGATGCGAACGGCGCGGTCGAATCTTCGATCTTCGCGGCGCGCCTCGGCACGCCCGGCGGCTACGGCGTGCCGGCCTCTGTCGTGCGTCGCGTGCTCGACTCGGCGGGCACCGCGTCGGTGTCCACCGGCGCGTGCGCATCCGGCTGAAGCTCGGGGAGAAAGTCGACGACGTTCATCGGCACGCGGAACGGCGCCATGACGTACACGCCGTCCGCGAGCGCACGCGCGCCCTCGATCAGCTCGTGGCCGAGCTCGCCGCCGACCTCGCGTGGATTCGCTCCCGCACGCGTGTAACGCTCCTGCACGTGCTCGGGGACGACCATGCCCGGCGTCTCGTTGTGCACGCGGACGAGCGTTTCGACCGTGCGGACAGGCCAGACACCCACGAGGACCGGGATGGGCCAGCCCCCGATGCGGTCGCGGAATGCTTCGAGCGACTCGAGGTCGAAGAGGATCTGCGTCATCGCGAACCGCGCGCCCGCTGCGACCTTGCGGTGGAAACGCTCTACCTCCAGACCGAGGTCGTCCGCGGTCGGATTGACGGCGACGCCCGGGAAGAACGACGTCGGCGCGTCGATCGTGCGGCCGTGCCAGTCCTCGCCTCGGTTGAGCTTGGAGAGCAGCTCGACCAGGCCGATGGCGTCGACGTCGTACACCGTGTGCTTGCCGGGATAGTCGCCCGACTCGGGCGGGTCACCGGTGACCGCAAGGATGTTGCGCACGCCTTCCGCATGCGCGCCGAGCAGGATCGACTCGAGCCCGGTGAGCGTCATGTCGCGCGGCGTGAGATGGGGGATCGTCTCGACGCCGGTGAAGCGCTCGATCGCGACCGACGCCATGATCCCGCTCATTCGCGCACGGGCACGCGGGTTGTCGTTCACGTCGACGAACTGCGCCTTGTTCGTGTCGCGCACCGCGCGCGCCGTTTCGATCAGCGCCTCGGGATTCGCTCCCAGCGGCGGGTCGAGCTGGACGGAGACGACGAACGTCCCGTCGTCGAACATGCGCTGGAGCTGCGTGCGCTCGCTCGACGGTGCCGGTCGCGTCGCCTGCGAGCGCTCGCGCACGAGCAGGGGGCTTGCGGGCGCTTGGTTCTCGTCGACGGCGGCGCGAATGGCGGCAATCTGCGCCGGCGTCGTCCCGCAACAGCCGCCGATGATCCCGGCGCCGAGCGCACGTGCCTGCGCTGCGAACTCGCCGAAGTACGCGGGCGTCGCGTGCGGGAAGACGATGCGCTGTCCCGACATGCTGGCGAGACCGACGTTCGGCAGGGCGGCGAGGACGCCGTCGCCCGCCATGTCGCCGAGAGCGCGCAAGGCTGCATTCGGGCCGGCGCCGTGGTTCGCGCCGAAGGCGGCGACGCCGAGCGCGCGCAGTCGCTCGCCCGCGGTGTGCGCGGAGACGCCCGCGATCGTCTCGCCTTCAGAGTCGAAGGACATGAGCGCGACGATCGGCAGGCTCGACACGCTGCGTACCGCTGCGACCGCCGCCTCAAGGTCGTCGAGGTCGAAGAACGTCTCGAGCATGAACAGGTCGGCACCGCGTCCCTCGAGCACCGTCGCCTGCTCGGCGTACGCGCGCGACGAGTCCGGGCCGATGGCGCCGGCGATGAACACGTCGCGGCCGGAGACGTCGCGCGCCTCCCGCGCGAGCCGGACGCCCTCGCTGTTGATCCGCTCGAAGTCCTCGTCGAGGAAGTGCTCGGCCAGCTTCGGCCGGTTCGCCCCGAACGTGTTCGTCTCGATCAGATCGGCGCCGGCGCGGATGTAGCCGAGGTGAACGTCGACGACGCTCTCCGGCGCGCGGAGGTTCGCCTCCTCCGGGCAGCGGATGCGCGGAACGGCACTCGCGAGAACCGCTCCCATGCCGCCGTCGGCAACGATCGGCGGCCCCGAGGCCAGGCGCTCGAGAAAACGGCTCATCCAAGCCAGTCTAGGCGCTAAAGAACCCGCTTCCCGGTGCCGATAGGGACAACAACTCCTCCCGGGGACTGACGGCAATCATCTCTGCGGCAGGGGGACGCGGCGGCGCGCAAGCGCCGCTTCGCGTATCTAGGAGTGGAGCGTCCGGCCTTCCATACCGCCCGCCACCGTGACGAGCTCGCCGGTGATGTGCCCCGAGAGCTCGTCGGACGCAAGCACGACGACGGCGCGGGCGATGTCCTCTGCCATCGCCACCTTGCGAAGCGCCATCGTGCGGCTGATGCGGTCGACCACCTCCTGGTCGAGTGCGCCGCGCGTCATCGGTGAGTACGTCCAGCCGGGGGCGACCGCGTTCACGCGACCTCCGGGCGCGATGCGGACGATCTCGTTCTTCAGGCTGAGGAGCAGACCGCCCTGGATGGCCGACTTCGCCGCCGCGTAGTCCGAGTGTCCCGCCTCGCCGAAGCGGCCCGCGGTCGAGCCTACGAGCACGAGGTTCCCGTGGCCGGAGCGCTGCACCTCGCGCAGGAAGCCGCGCGCCGTGAGGAACGTCGCCGTCAGGTTCGCGCCGATCACCTCTTCCCAGCGGGCGAGCGACATGCGCCACACCGGCTCGTCGTCGCGCGGCCACACGCCGGCAACGGCTGCGCAGACGTCGATGGTTCCGAGTTCCTCGCGCGCGCGCGTGAACAGTGAATCGACGGCGGCCTCGTCGGTGAGGTCGGCGCCGATCGCGACCGCGCCCGGAAGCTCGTCCGCGAGCGCCTCGGCCCGCTCGCGGCTCGTGTTGTAGTGGACGACGACCCGCGCGCCCTCGGCCGCGAACGAGCGCACGCACTCGGAGCCGATGCCGCCGGCGCCGCCGGTGACCAGCACGCCCTTCCCTGCGAGACCTGTGTCCACGTGCGGAGAGTAGTCTCCCGCCGTGCGCGTCCACGTCATTAGCGACATCGAGGGCGTCGCCGGCATCGTCAAGTGGGGCCAGGCAGGCGGCGACCTGCCGCTCTACCAGGAGGCGCGCAAGCTCTACACCGAGGAGATCAACGCGGCCGTTCGCGGCGCGAAGGCGGCCGGCGCGACCGAGATCGTCGTCATGGACTGTCACGGCGCGGGAGGGCAATACGACTTCAACTCGCTCGTCGCCGACATGCTCGATCCCGACTGCGAGTTCGTCATCCAGCAGGAATGGACGGAGTACACAGGCTTCCTCGAGGAGGGCTGCGACGCGGCGCTCTTCGTCGGCATGCACACGATGGCGGGCACGCCCGACGGCGTTCTATCCCACACCGTGTCCGGCCAGGCGTGGCAGAGCCTGAAATTCAACGGCACGCTCGTCGGCGAGACGGGCATCAATGCGGCGCTGTGCGGCCACTGGGGCTGTCCCGTCGTGCTCGTCACGGGCGACCGTGCCGTTTGCCGCGAGGCGGCTGCGCTGCTTCCCGGCGTGACGACCGTCGAGGTGAAAGAGGGCCTCGGCCGCTTCAGCGCGCGTTCGAAGACACCGATCGAGGCGCGCCGTCTGATCGAGGAGGGCGCGAAGCAATCGCTGAAGGATCTGAAGGCAGTGCAGCCGTACGACCCGGGCCGCCCGTGCGAGATCGAGGTCGTCTTCACGACGCCCGACCGGCTGGGCGAGTACCGCCACCGCCGCGGCGTCGAGGTCACCGGACCGGCGTCGCTCGTCTCCCGTGGGGACGACTGGTGGCAGGCCTGGTCAGCGTTCTACTTCTAGGCGCGACGGCTCCACCACACCGAGTCCCTCGACGAGCGTGAAGAACGCGCGCGCGAACGGTGACGCCTCTGTTCGCACGCGCACGTCGTCCCAGTCCACTTGTTCGCGCAGCGAACGCGCGAGCTCGAGCACGCGGGCGAACTCCGGCTCCTGCTCGTTGAGCGCGAGCAGCTTCGTCGTCATCAAGTCCTCGAGCGACGAGACGCGCACGCGCAGCGCCATCACCTCGATCACCGGCGCACGCTCGATCATGTCGTCGGTGATGGGGCCGCCCGCGGGGCTGTAGATCAGGTCGATCAGCGTCCCGTTCGGATGCCACGCCTTCACGAGCCAGCCCTCCGGCGGCCGCTCGGTGCGCATGCCCGCCTGCGCGAACGCGTCGAGTGCCTCGTCCGCGTCCTCCTCGCGGATCAGCAGGTCGACGTCGTGCTCCGATCGTGGCCCGCCGCGCGCCCACGCAGCGAGTCCGCCGCCGAGCACGAACGGGACGTCGCGCGCCTGGAGAACGGCGACCCCGTCCTTCATCGCGTCCACCATCTCCTCGAAGGTCGGTTCCGGCATGGCGGGCCGATCCGTTTCCGTTTGCGAGGAAACTGCAACATCAGAGACGTGATCCGGATCGCTGCGGCAGGGGACGTGCATGCGTCGGAAGCGACCCGGGAGCGGGTCGAGTCTGCTTTCGCCCGCGTGGAGAGCGAGGCCGACGTGATCCTGCTCGCGGGCGACCTGACGACGACCGGCGAGCTCGAGCAGGCGCAGGTGCTCGCGGATGCATGCCGGGCGGTGTCGATCCCGGTCTTCGCCGTCCTCGGCAATCACGACTACCACGCCGGCCGCCATGCAGAGGTGTCTGCACTTCTCGCGGACGCGGGTGTGCACATGCTCGACCGATCGTGGGCGACCTGCGAGGTGGCGGACATGCAGCTCGGCGTCGTCGGAACGAAGGGATTCGTCGGCGGCTTTCCCGGTTGCGTGCTCCCCGACTTCGGCGAACCGCTGCTACGCCAGGTCTATGCGGAAACGACGCGCGAGGCGGAGGCGATCGCGCAGGGGCTGCGCGAGATCGTGCACGCGGACCTGCGCATCGTCCTGCTGCACTACGCGCCGGTGGAGTCGACCGTGATGGGCGAGCCGGCCGGTATTCACGTTCTGCTCGGGAGCGACCGGCTCGCGACTCCGATCGCGGAGTTCGGCGCCGATCTCGTGCTGCACGGCCACGCGCACGCAGGCTCATTCGAAGGGCGCATCGGCCAGATCCCCGTCTACAACGTCGCCGTGCACGTGACCGGGCGCGATTTCTGGATCTTCGACCTGGAAGGCGCGCGCGGGCGGAGCGAGGTCGAGGTCGAAGGCCCTGCATAAACTGAGCGTATGGCCGCGCGCGTCGTTCGCATCTCCGTCGCACCTGTGAAGTCGCTTGCTCTCCTCCATCCGGACGAGGTCGTACTCGAGGAGGGCGGCGTCGTCGGCAACCGTCGCTTCTGGCTGCGCGACGAACAGGGTGCGCTCTACGCAGGCAAGCGCGACGGCTCGATCATGCAGATCCGCCCGGAGTGGGACGAGGACACGCGTCGTCTCACGCTGACGTTCCCGGACGGCGCGCGTGTCGAGGGCATCGTCGAGCTCGGCGAGGTGATCGAGGCGAACATGTACTCGTGGAACCGCGTGCGGTCGCGCCGGGTCATCGGGCCGTGGGAGGCCGCGATCTCCGAGTTCGTCGGACGGCCGCTCGAATTCCTCTGGGCAGACGACGGCGCCGTCGACCGGACACCAAGGGGCGGCTCGGTGTCGCTCGTGTCGCGTGCGTCGCTCGAGCGCCTGCGCGAAGAGGCCGGCGTCGAGGACGAGATCGACGGGCGCCGCTTCCGCATGCTCTTCGAGATCGACGGCGTGGACGCGCACGAGGAGGACACCTGGATCGGCGCCGAGGTGCGCATCGGCGAGGCGACGATCGTCTTCAACGGCGACATCGGCCGCTGCGTCATCACGTCGCGGCACCCGGACACCGGCGTGCCCGATCTTCCGACGCTCGTGACACTTGCCCGGTACCGGCGTGAGGGACGGAACGAGGCGCTACCGTTCGGCGTGTACGGCTCCGTCCTCGTCCCTGGGCGCGTGCGAGTCGGTGACATAGCAAACCCGCTATCATTGCCGGAGTGGCGGCCCGCAATCGCACCGAGCTGAAGCATCCGCTCGACCGCCTGCGCGAGAAGATCCAGACAGGCGACCGCGGGTGGTTCTTTGCGCAGATCGCCGACAAGGTCGCCGACCGGCGCCTGGCGATGAACATGTCGCAGCGCGAGCTCGCGGAGTTGTGCGGCACGACGCAGTCCGCGATCGCGCGGCTCGAGCGCGGCGGCCGGCCGCCGCGGATCGACACGCTGCTGCGCATCGCCGAAGCGCTCGACTGCGACCTGCACGTCGAGCTCGTTCCGCATAAGTGATCGTCGCGGTCGTCGGGGATTCGATCTCCGCCGGCTCGCCGCTCTGGGATCCGGACCCCGCGGTGCGCGCGACGATCGCGCATCCTGACGAGCGCAGTCAGTGGCAGTGGTGGGCGGCGCAGCGCCAGCCGAGCCTCGACTTCCGCACACGCGCGGTGTACGGCAAGCGCACCGACGAGATCGCCGCGTTCGTCGACGACGTCGTGGAAGGTGCCGACGTTCTCGTCGTGCAGGGTGGCATCAACGACGTCGTGCAAGGACGTCCGGTCGAGGACGCTGCGAACACTCTCGTGCTCATCGTCGAGCGTGGGCGATCGCTCGGCCTGCGCGTCGCGCTCGCAGACGTTCTGCCCTGGCCGGACGGAGACGAGCGCGCTGAACGCGACATCGCGCGCCTGAACGAGCTCGTGCACGCGATCGCCGGCGTCGCTCGGCTTCCATTCCACGACACGCTCGCGCCCCTCGAGGGCTGGAGCGACGACGGTGACCATCCGTCCGTCGAGGGCCACCGTCTCCTCGGCGAGGTGGCGGCGCGCGTTCTAACCGAGATCGAGCTCTAGCCCGTCGTACGCGCGCTCGACGCTCGGATCGAGCGGAAGCTCGTCCGGGCGATGGATGACGACGAGCCGCCGCGCGCCCGACGCCTCGAATGCGTCGGACGCTTCGCCTGCGGTGAGGTGGCCGCGTTCGGCCGGCTCGGGATCGCCGAGCGTCGCCTCGCACAGGAACACGTCGGCGTCGTGCGCGAGCTCGGCGAGCCGCGGTGTCGGCGCCGTGTCGCCCGAGTACGCGACCGTGTGCGCGCCGTCGCTGACGCGCAGGCCGAACGTCAGCTCCTCGTAGTGCGCGAGCTGCATCGGCGTCACGTCGAATCCGGCGGCCGAGAACGGTTCCTCCGCGCGGTACTCGCGTAGATGGAACACCTGCTCGAGCCGCTCCGCGAACGCGAGCTGGCCGCCGAGCTGGCGCAGGCGTCCGCTTCCGCCGGGCGGGAGCCAGAGCTCCGGTTTCGTCGCGTCCCGGCCGGGGCCGAACGCCGCGCCGAACGTCCACGGCACGAGGTCGCCCCAGTGGTCGAGATGAAAATGCGTGATTGCGATCGCGTCGACGTCCGGCCAGCCGCCGTTGCCGTTCCGCAGCCGAGCGAGAACGCCGGGCCCGCAGTCGAGGAGGAGCCGACCCGCGCCCTCGACGAGGTAGCCCGACTGCGCGCCGCCCGCATTCGGCCAGGCGGGCGAGCAGCCTACGACGATCACCTTCACCCGCACATCCTCGCGGATAACCGGGCATCTTCGGCGCGGTGACGGTGTATAACTGCGCCGTGGCCGGTGCTTCCATCGCCGTCCTGAAGAAGGTTCCGCTGTTCGCGGGCCTCAACGATCGCGAGCTCGAGCAGATCGCCACGTCCATGCGCGAGCGTCGCGTCGCCGCCGGCGAGGTCGTCCTCGAGCAGGGAGCGGGCGGCGCCGGTTTCTTCGTGGTCGACGAGGGCGAGGCCGACGTGACCGTGGACGGCAGTCCGGTTGGGATGGTCGGCCCTGGCGACTACTTCGGGGAGATCGCCCTGCTCACCGGCTCCGATCGCACCGCCACCGTCACCGCCACGAAGGACATGGTCTGTTACGGCATGACGCCGTGGGACTTCAAGCCGCTCGTCGAGTCGAACACCACCATCGCGTGGAAGCTCCTCACCGCGATGGCCCAGAAGCTCCGCTAGAGCTACGGAACGGTGTGGCTGCCGAGCGTGCCCTGCAGGCGCGACGCGATGAGCTGGAGCGTGCCTGGCGCCGCGAGCCGGCCGGCGACCTTCAGCAGCCCCTCGAACTTCAGCGTCACGCCGCCCGGCGCGCTGAGCTTGACCGTCCCGCTGATGGTGACGCCCGAGACGAGGCCGTAGCCCGCGAGCTGGAAGGAGTCCGGCCCGGTCGAGACGAGCTTGCCGCTCGTGAGCCCGGGCACCGGGTGGGGGGCATCGCCTGAGTCGTTGAAGAGCCAGGCGGCCTCTGCCTCGGCCATCGTCTTCGAGACGAGGGCGAAGGTCGCCGCCGGGGTCGCGCGGCGCTTCGGCGCGACCGGCGTCGCGCCGATCGGCGCGACGAGGAACGGCGGCCGTGTGCACGTGTCGTTCGAGGACGGGTCGAGTATCCAGGCGCGCACGGCCAGCGCGGCGCAGCCCGACGGGTCGGTAGACGTGACGCTGTGGCCGATGCCGGGGACGATCACGAGCTTGCCCTGAGGGAACTGCGCGATTACCGACTGCGCACCGGCGGTGGGCGTGCGCATGTCGAAGCCTCCGCTGAGCGCGAGGACGGGAACGTTCGGGAACCCGCCCGCCGCGAGATCCACCCCGCCGGCCGGCCCCGGCCACGCGTCGCAAAGAACGGCGTTTCCGAGACCGGACGCCCAGCTACCGAACCGCCCGAACGTCCCGGGCGGGAGCGCGGCGATCGCGCTGCGCAGCAGCGCCGGCCGTGTGGCCGGGTCGGAGTTCGCGGGCCACGGAAACGGGCCGTCGCGGCAGTCGGTGGCCGCAAACAGCGCCGCGCTCAGATCCGGCGCCGAGAACTGCGACGCCTGTGTGTCGAGGACGTGCAGCCGCAGCAGGGGGGCCATGTTGCCGAGGCGGGCGGCGTGCGCGGCGGCGGGAAGTTCCGCGGCGAGACCGGGGTTGAGGTCGGCATCGACGACGAGCGAGAGGAGATCGACGCCTCCGAGTGTGTCCTCCTTCTTCGCGCCACTTGCGAGGAGGACGGTTCCATGCGCGGGCTTCGCGGCCAGACGGTTCGCCACGGTGACGACGTCGCCGCCGAAGTCCGAGGTGGCCGCGCGGCAGACGTTCGCACAGAACGCATCCAACGTCGTCGGCATCGCGCGCGCGACGTTCGCGCTGTAGGGGTCAGGCAGGTCGGTTGGGAGGACCGAGTCGAGCACGAGGCGGTCGGTGGTGCTCGGATGCGCCGCGGCGTATGCGAGCGCGAGCTTCGTCCCGTACGAGACGCCGAAGAGCGCGACCTTCGGGAAGCCGAGCGACGCGCGCACAGCGTCGAGGTCTTCGACGTGGTCGGCCGTCCCGTACAGCGACGCCGCCGGCCCGATCGACGAGGCGCACGCGGATGCGAGCAGGTCCTGGCCCGTCGGCGCGGTCGAGACCTGCAGCGCCGGGCAGTTGAGGAGTCCCGAGTCGCCCGTCCCGCGGTCGTCATAGGTGACGAGCGTGTAGCCGGGGAAGATGAAGCGGAAGACGAGCGCGTCCTGGGGCGTGCCGAGCGAGAACGTGTGCGCCGAGCCCTGGCCTGGACCGCCGGCAAGGAGGAAGAGCGCGCCCCGAGACTGGCCGTTGGAGGGCGGGAGCTCCTCGACGTGGAGGCTGACCGTGCCGGGCAGCGCGCCCGACCGGTCGAGCGGCACCACGACCGTCGAGCACAGCAGGCCCGGCGTCGTCCCGCACGGCGTGCCTTGCGCTGCCGCGCCGCCCGCGAACGCGGTGGCGACGACGACCACGGCTAGGGCGACCAGGCTCCCCCTCAGACCCACGCGCGGATGGTAGCCGGGCTCTAGCGGCTTGCCAGGATGCGGCGCGCGCCGTCGAAGCGGCTCGAGTACCAGCCGGCCATCGTCGAGATGCGGACGACCGTGCCGGTATGCGGCGCGTGGATGAACCGGCCGTGCCCGACATAGATGCCGACGTGGCCCTCGCTGTCGAAGAAGACGAGGTCGCCCGGCTTCATCGCCCAGCGGCCGACCTGCCGGCCACGCCAGTAGTCGGCGAAGCTCGAATGCGCGAGCGAGATCCCGAAGTGCCCGTAGACGTAGCGGACGAAGCCAGAGCAGTCGAAGCCGGTGCGCGGCGACGTGCCGCCCCATGAGTACGGCACGCCGATGAGGTGCCGGGCGAAGCTGACCAGGCGGTCCCCGACCGCCGGAGCCTCGCGCTTCGAGCGAAGGTGCTTGCGCACCGCCGCCGGGGTGCGCAGGAGCGGGAGCGGATTCGCGGCCGGCTTGGGGACCGGCGTCGGATCGAGCGACGGCTGCGGGTCGCCGCCGTCGGCCCGGCTCGTGACCGGCCAGATGACCGAGACGGCCAAACACAGGCTGGCGACGAGCAACAGGATGAGGAGGCGTGATGTCCGCAAAGTGGGGGGCTCCTTCGACACAGGCGCGGCCGCTCACCAAGGCGGCCGGAATGTCGTTGGCGGTGCCCATTCAAACCCGGGGGTCCGCGAGCGTCACTCCCCCGTTCGGGGGATTCGCCACAACTTTCCACACAGAGGTGGATCCAAGAAACGCCTGCCGGAGTCCGCAGCGTCGTTCACCGGGGTATTTCGGATCCCATCGTGAGTTTGCTGCACATCCATTCCGGTGATGCAACGCGGGCCATGTCGACCCCGTCAACGGAGGGAACCAACACATGAACCGAGTCCTCGCGCTCCTCGTGGTTGTTGCGGCCGCTGCCTCGCTCGGCGCGTCCTCGGCCTCGTCGCGGACCGCGGCCCTGACGAATCCGAAGCACTTCTTCTGGGCGCCCGGCCAGAACCCGAGCGGCACCGTTGCCGACTCGACTGCGAACGACCTCATCTACCACGGCGGCAACGCCGGCCCCGGCGCGATCGGCGTTGAGACGAAACCGGCGGTCTACCTCATCTGGTGGGGCCCGCAGTGGTCGCAGGGATTCACGACCGCAGACACGGACGGGAAGCTTTACTCGAGCAAGACGCTGCAGACCTATCTGCAGTCGTTCTTCTCGAACGCCGGCGGCAGTCCCTGGGCGAACATCCAGACGCAGTACTGCAACGGCGTCCTTCCCGGGTCGACGACCTGCGTCGGCGGCACGGGATTCGTGACGAACCCGGTGCACCAGCTCAAGGGCGTGTGGACCGATCCGACGCCCGTCCCTGACGACATCGTCACGCTTGGCCTGGCGGAGAATCTCGTCGATGACCCGCTTGCGCAAGAGGCGATTCGCGCGTCCGCGCATTTCAAGTACGACCCGCAGGCGACGTACATCATCCTGACGCCGCCGTCGACGGTCGCGACCGGCCAGCCCGTCTACTGCGGGTACCACACGCAGACGTCGAGCGTGGACGGGGTCGGCAACCCGTACCGCATTCAGTACGCGTTCATCCCATGGCTGAATACAAACTGGCCCGGCCTCGGCACGGGTGGGTGCGGCATGCACAACGTGAACGCGACGAGTAACGCGTTCGGCAACGGCATCTTCGACGGCTGGTCGATCGTCACCGGCCACGAGTACGCCGAAGCGGTCACCGACCCGGACAACATTGCGTCGGATCAGGACGGCTGGAACGACGTGCAAGGGAGCGAGAACGGCGACAAGTGCGCATGGCTTGACACGCAGAACATCTCGCTCGGCGGGCACGCATTCGCGGTGCAGCCGATGTGGAGCAACGAGGCATACGACGCGACCGGCAACGGCTGCGTCGTCGGCCGGTAGGGCAGACATACACGTCGTGGGGCCCGTTCGCGGGCCTCACGACGTCCGAATCGTGTTCCGCCGCTAGGCGTGCGAGGGCTCGGCGAGGTGGCCGTGGACGAACTGCACGGCCATCGCTCCTTCGCCGACTGCTGTTGCGCACCGCTTCGTCGAGCCTGAGCGCACGTCGCCCGCAGCGAAGACGCCGGGCACGCTCGTTTCGAGCAGGACGTCGCTGCCCGCGGCGGCGCCGGTGAGGATGAAGCCCTTGTCGTCCCGCGCGACGACGTCGCCGAGCCATTCGGTGCAGGGCATCGCGCCCAGGAACAGGAAGAGGAACGAGAACGGGAGGCGCTCGCCCGTTTTCAGCGTGACGGCCTCGAGCCGGCCGTCCTGGCCGTGCAGTTCGGCGATCTCGCTGCGGTCGCGCACCGCGACGCCGAAGCGCTCGAGCTCGTGAATGAGGTAGTCCGACATCGTCTCGCGCAAGTCACCACGCCGATGGAGCAGCGTCACGAGCGCTCCGCCGCGCGCGAGCCAGACCGCGGCCTGGCCGGCGGAGTTTCCGCCGCCGACGACGCCGACGCGCGCGGCGCCGCAGAGCTGCGCCTCGGGCGGCCCGGCTGCGTAGAACACGCTCATTCCTTCGTAGTCGGAGAGGTTGTCGACGGAGAGGCGGCGGTACTGCGCCCCGGTTGCCAGCAGAACGGCGCGCGCTGCGATCTCGCGGTCGTCTTCCAGGTGCACGATGTGTCGTCCGTTGCCCGGCTCGAGCGACAGGGCGCGATAGGGCGTCGCCACGCGTGCGTCGAACTTGCGTGCCTGCGTGATCGCGCGGCCCGTCAGCTCCGCGCCGGTGATGCCTGCCGGGAACCCGAGGTAGTTCTCGATGCGCCGCGACGAGCCCGCCTGTCCGCCGAGTGCGGTGCTCTCCACGACGAGGGTGTCGAGGCCCTCGGACGCGCCGTAGACCGCGGCTCCGAGGCCGGCGGGGCCGCCGCCGACCACGACCAGGTCGACCTCTTCTCGCGGAGCCAGTTCTCTACCGATCCCAAGGGCACGAGAGACCTGTCCGGTCGACGGGCCGCGCAGCTCCAAACCGCCCGGCAGTTGCACGAGCGGCAGGCTCGCCGCATCGAGCCCAGCGACGAGCGCAGCCGTAGCCGCGTCGTCTCCTCCCGAGTCGCGCCAGGTGTAGGGGAGGCGGTTGCCGCGCGCGTAGTCGAGCATGCGCATCGTGGCCTCGGACGAGTGCGGACCGATGATCTGCAGCCCCACGCCTTCGACGAGCTGCAGTCGTTCGCGTCGCGAGATGAACGTCGACAGAAGCAACTCGCTCAACGGGCCGTCCTCGTACAGCAGCGATCGCAGCCGTTCGCGGTCGACCGCGATGTACCGCAACGGCTCGGTCACGACCGCGGTGAGGAAGACGGTCTGCCCCGACAGGAGGTTCAGCTCGCCCAGGAAGCCAGACGCGCCTTGGCGGACGATCTCGTGACCGGCCTGGTTGAGAATCGCAACTTCGCCCTCGAGGATCGCGATGAACGGATAGCGCTCGTCCCCGACGCGGAAGAGCACATCGCCGACGTTCGCAGTGAGCTCTTCGCCGACCTCGGCGAGGGTCGCCAGCTGGGACGACGACAGCTGCGCCGTAAGAGGCGAGGACATCGAATGAGGGTAGCGGCGGGGGGTGCTTTGAGAACCCAGCCGCTGTCCTCCTCCGGCGGCCAGGCGCCGTCGCATTTGGACAAGGGGCCGGGCGCCCCAATACGGCTCTGGGGCACCCAGCCCTAACACCGCTGGCGGCCCAGCGGCGTCCCCCGCGACGATACAAACTGGCCCCGACGAAGACCCCCTACGAGAGGCTAGCTCCCCTCTTGTGAAGTACCCGTATTGGTGCGAGACTTCCGGAAATAGCCGGGGCGTACAGGCGGTCCCTGTGCGCCCCGGGCCGATCCCTCGTCGGGTGCGAGCCGGACTGTGCTGTCGCTGGGCACGAGGTCTCCGCGAAGTAGAGGCTTTTCGTTGAGCGACTGACGCACTGACCGCAGCTACGCGGCCATGCGGGTCGCCCGGGCTCAGATGGAGCCGCCGCCGAAGTCGTCGAGGGTGCTGGATTTGAACCAGAGGGCGAAGGCGCCGGCGGTGGTGTAGCGGTGGTTGTCGGCGACGGAGTTGTAGGAGAGGACGACCTTCCATCCGCCGGTCGGGGTGTACATGGAGGGCGCTCACGATCGAGCCGATGATCCTGATGCCGATCTTGTCGCCGGTTGCGAGTGGCACTGTCGGGCCGGAGCTGAGGGTGATGGGATCGGTGTTGCTGTCGTATCGGATGATGGACCAGCCTCCGGTCGAGGATATGGCGACGAAGTAGCCGCTGATCGCGTTGGTGCCTGCGCCGGTAATGCGTGCTCCGATGCGGATCAGATCGGTGGAGGCATAGCTTGCGAGCGTGACGAACGCTTCGCAGTTGGGGCCGTAGGTGGCGGGGTTCCAGAAGCTCCACGCGTAGAGCGTGGAGGATGCGTCGCCTGCGGTATTCCCGACGATCTTCAGCCCGGCAGAGCCTGTCGGGCGCATGATCGACCATGCAGGGCCGGCGGTGCCGTTGGCGCGGTTGAAGTTGTCCAGTACGGGTGTGATCGGAGCGAGGAGCGCGGGGACGAGCCCGGTTGGTGGTGTGGTGGCGGTGGTGGTGCCGGCGGTGTTGGTGGCGGTGACGGTCGCCTCGATCGTCGATCCCACATCTGCGCTTGTCACGACGTAGGTGGCGGCGGTGGCGCCGGTGATGGCGACGCAGTTGTTGCCGGTGGAGTCGCAGTCCTTCCATTGCGCTGTCAGCGCCGGTGTCGGCGAGCCCGTCCACGTACCAGGGTTGAGGGTTAGCGTCTGCCCGACCGACGCGGTGCCGCTGATCGAGGGCGCGTTCTGGTTGGCGGGCGGGCTGGAGGCGGCGGCGACCACAGCCGTCGGCGGAGTTGTTGCGGTGGTGGTGCCGGCGGTGTTGGTGGCGGTGACGGTCGCCTCGATCGTCGAGCCGACGTCACTGCTTGCGACCACATAGGTCGTGCCGGTGGCGCCGGTGATGGCGGTGCAGTTGTTGCCGGTGGAGTCGCAGTCTTGCCATTGCGCTGTCAGCGTCGGGGTGGGTGTCCCCGTCCATGTTCCCTGGTTGAGGGTGAGCGTCTGCCCGACCGTGGCGGTGCCGGTGATCGAGGGCGCGTTCTGGTTGGCCGGCGGGCTCGAGGCGGCGGGTACGACCGCGGTTGGTGCGGTGGTGGCGGTGGTGGTGCCGGCGGTGTTGGTGGCGGTGACGGTCGCCTCGATCGTCGAGCCGACATCAGCGCTTGCGACCCCGTAGGTCGTGCCGGTGGCGCCGGTGATGGCGGTGCAGTTGTTGCCGGTTGAGTCGCAGTCTTTCCATTGCGCTGTCAGCGTCGGGGTGGGTGTCCCCGTCCATGTTCCCTGGTTGAGGGTGAGCGTCTGCCCGACCGTGGCGGTGCCGGTGATCGAGGGCGCGTTCTGGTTGGCCGGCGGGCTCGAGGCGGCGGCGACCACGGCCGTCGGCGGAGTTGTTGCGGTGGTGGTGCCGGCGGTGTTGGTGGCCGTGACCGTCGCCTCGATCGTCGAGCCGACGTCACTGCTTGCGACCCCGTAGGTGGTGCCGGTGGCGCCGGTGATGGCGGTGCAGTTGTTGCCGGTGGAGTCGCAGTCCAGCCATTGCGTCGTCAGTGTCGGAGTGGGCGTCCCCGTCCACGTTCCCGGGTTGAGGGTCGAGCGTCTGCCCGACCGTCGCGGTGCCGGTGATCGAGGGCGACGTACTGATTCGCCGGCGGGCTGGAGGCGGCGGTTACGACGGCGGTTAGTGCGCTGGTGGCGCTGGCGGTGCCGGCGGTGTTGGTGGCGGTGACGGTCGCCTCGATCGTCGATCCCACATCTGCGACGACGTAGGTGGCGGCGGTGGCGCCGGTGATGGCGGTGCAGTTGTTGCCGGCCGAGTCGCAGTCGAACCACTGATAGGCGAGTGAGGGTGCGGGCGTCCCGGTCCAGATGCCGGGGTCGAGGGTGAGCGTCTGCCCGACCGTCGCGGTGCCGCTGATCGAGAGCGGCGACTGATTCGCGGGCGGTGTGGCGGAGGCGGCGACGACGGCGGTCGGTGGGGTGCTGGCGGTGGTGGTGCCGGCCGTGTTGGTGGCGGTGACGGTCGCTTCGATGGTGGAGCCGACGTCACTGCTTGCGACCACATAGGTCGTGCCGGTGGCGCCGGTGATGGCGGTGCAGTTGTTGCCGGTGGTGTCGCAGTTCTGCCACTGCGCTGTCAGCGCCGGCGTGGGCGTCCCCGTCCACGTTCCCTGGTTGAGGGTGAGCGTCTGCCCGACCGATGCGGTGCCGGTGATCGAGGGCGACGTCTGATTCGCCGGCGGGCTCGAGGCGGCGGTTACGACGGCGGTTAGTGCGCTGGTGGCGGTGGCGGTGCCGGCGGTGTTGGTGGCGGTGACGGTCGCCTCGATCGTCGAGCCGGCATCGGCGCTTGCGACCGCATAGGTCGTGCCGGTGGTGCCGGTGATGACGGTGCAGTTATTGCCGGTTGAGTCGCACTCCAGCCACTGCGCGGTCAGCGCCAGCGTCGGCGAGCCCGTCCACGTTCCCTGGTTGAGGGTGAGCGTCTGCCCAACCGACGCGGTGCCGCCGATCGAGGGCGGGGTCTGGTTGGCCGGCGGGCTCGAGGCGGCGGCGGCTACGAGGGCGGTTGGTGGGGTGGTGGCGGCGGTGGTGGCGGCGGTGTTGGTGGCGGTGACGGTCGCTTCGATGGCGGAGCCGACATCAGCGCTTGCGACCACATACGTCGTGCTCGTCGCACCGGTAATGACGGTGCAGTTGTTGCCGGCCGAGTCGCAGTCCAGCCACTGCGCCGTCAGCGCCGGCGTCGGCGAGCCCGACCAGCTACCCGGGTCGAGCGTCAGCGTCTGCCCAACGGTCGCGGTGCCGCTGATCGACGGCGGCGACTGATTCGCCGGCAGGCTAGAGGCTGCGGCGACCACCGCCGTCGGCGGAGTTGTTGCGGAGGTGCTCCCGGCCGTGTTGGTGGCAGTGACCGTCGCCTCGATCGTCGATCCCACATCGGCGGCGGTGACGATGTAGGTGGTGGCGGTGGCGCCGGTGATGTCGGTGCAGTTGTTGCCGGTGGAGTCGCAGTCCAGCCATTGCGCTGTCAGCGCCGGCGCGGGTGTCCCGGTCCACGTTCCCTGGTTGAGGGTGAGCGTCTGCCCGACCGTGGCGGTGCCGCTGATCGAGGGCGGGGTCTGGTTTGCGGGCGGGCTCGCGGGAACGGGGATAGCTGCTGAGGCAGGAGTTGTTGTGGTGGTGGTGCCGGCGGTGTTGGCGGCGGTGACGGTCGCCTCGATCGTCGAGCCGACATCAGCGCTAGCGACGACGTACGTGGTGGCGGTGGCGCCGGTGATCGCGACGCAGTTGTTGCCGGCCGAGTCGCAGTCCAGCCATTGCGCGGTCAGTGTCGGCGTCGGCGAGCCCGTCCAGGTGCCAGGGTTGAGGGTGAGCGTCTGCCCAACGGTCGCGGTGCCGCTGATCGACGGCGGCGACTGATTCGCCGGCGGGCTGGAGGCGGCGGCGACCACCGCCGTCGGTGCGGTGCTGGCGGTCGTGGTGCCGGCCGTGTTCGTGGCGGTAACGGTCGCCTCGATCGTCGAGCCGACATCAGCGCTTGCGACCACATAGGTCGTGCCGGTGGCGCCGGTGATGGCGACGCAGTTGTTGCCGGTGGAGTCGCAGTCCAGCCATTGCGCTGTCAGCGCCGGCGTCGGCGAGCCCGACCAGCTACCCGGGTCGAGCGTCAGCGTCTGCCCAACGGTCGCGGTGCCGCTGATCGACAGCGGCGACTGATTCGCCGGCGGGCTGGAGGCGGTGGCGACCACCGCCGTCGGCGGAGTTGTCGCGGTGGTGGTGCCGGCGGTGTTGGTGGCGGTGACCGTCGCCTCGATCGTCGATCCCACATCGGCGGCGGTGACGATGTAGGTGGTGGCGGTGGCGCCGGTGATGACGGTGCAGTTGTTGCCGGTGGAGTCGCAGTCCTTCCATTGCGCTGTCAGCGCCGGCGCGGGTGTCCCGGTCCACGTTCCCTGGTTGAGGGTGAGCGTCTGCCCGACCGTGGCGGTGCCGCTGATCGAGGGCGGGGTCTGGTTTGCGGGCGGGGTTGCGGGAACGGGGACGGCTGCTGAGGCAGGCGTTGTGGCGGTGGTGTTCCCGGCGGTGTTGGTGGCGGTGACGGTCGCCTCGATCGTCGAGCCGACATCAGCGCTTGCGACCACATAGGTCGTGCTTGTTGCACCGGTGATGACCGTGCAGTTGCTGCCGGTGGAGTCGCAGCCCTTCCATTGCGCGGTCAGTGTCGGAGTGGGCGTCCCCGTCCAGGTGCCGGGGTTGAGGGTGAGCGTCTGCCCGACGGTGGCGGTGCCGCTGATCGAGGGCGGGGTCCGGTTTGCGGGCGGGCTCGCGGGAACAGGGACAGCTGCTGAGGCAGGAGTTGTGGTGCTGGTGGTGCCGGCGGTGTTGGTGGCGGTGACGGTCGCCTCGATCGTCGAGCCGACATCAGCGCTAGCGACGACGTAGGTGGTGGCGGTGGCGCCGGTGATGGCGGTGCAGTTGTTGCCGGTGGAGTCGCAGTCCTTCCATTGCGCGGTCAGCGCAGGGGTGGGCGTCCCCGCCCACGTTCCCTGGTTGAGGGCGAGTGTCTGCCCAACCGACGCGTTCCCGCTGATCGAGGGCGGCGACTGATTCGCCGGCGGGACCGTCGCGGCTAGCCGCCCAACTTTGCTCGCGTGGTTCTCGGTGAACCAGACTGCGCCGTCCGAACCCGCGGTGATGTGGCTCGGAGTGGCGTTCGCAGTAGGCACCTGGAACTCACTGATCGAGTCCCCCGGCAGCGCGATCCGACCAATCTTGTCGCCCTTGGTCTCGGTGAACCAGATGTTCGCATCGGGGCCGAGTGCGATCCCTCCGGGGGACGAGCCTGCCGTGGGTATCGACCATTGCGCGATGTTCCCCGTGCTCGGGTCGAGTCTCCCGATGATGTTCGTTGCGGACTCCGTGAAGTACAGGTCGCCGTCGTACCCGAACGTGGTCGATTGCGGGCTCGATTGCGGTTGCGGAAGCGTCCACTCACGAAACTGTCCGCTTGGAGTGATGCGCGCGAGCTTGTTGCCGGTTATCTCGACGAAGTACACGTTGCCGTCGGGACCAAGCGTCGGTCCGTGTGGCGAACTGTTCGATGTTGGAACTTTGTAGATGTGAAGAACCTGCCCCGATGTCGAAACCACAGCGACTTCATTCGCGGTCGTCTCGACCATCCACAGGTTGCCGTCTGAACCGACCACGAGGCCCGCGCCTGCGGCGTTCGTCGGAAACTCGGTGATTCGTCCCCCAACCGGATCGAGCCGACCGATCTTGTTCGTCTTCGACTCGACAAACCAGACGTTCCCGTCTGGCCCCCACACGACGCCGGCAAGCCCAGCGTTCGGCGTCGGCACCTGATACTGGGTCAAGGTTCCGTCGGGCGCCATCCGGCCGATGGCGTTCGTTCCCTCTTCGGTGAACCAGACGTCTCCGTCGCGGCCCAGTTCGATGACGCTCGGCGACGAGGACGCCGGCAGCACGAATTCCGTCAACGCAGGCCCAGCCGCACCAAGTGCGTGCGCCACAACAACGGCACCCACGACAGCAGCCACTAGACACGCGCAGTGCCTCATCTGCCAGCGTCCTCGATTCGCCGCGCCCGTCTCTAACCCAGACCTGACGCGAGATAATCACCTCAGTCGACCGCGAGTCAAGAAAGACTCGGACTGCGATTTGATCAGCGCGTTCCGCCTGCGGACGATCTCCGGCGCTCCGCAGCCGTGCGAGTCGCCAGGCTTAAATGGAGCCGCCACCGAGGTCGTCGAGTGTGCTGGTCTTGAACTCGAGTGCGATCTGGCCGGCAGCGGTGTAACGGGTGGTGTCGGAGCTGGTGTCGTAGCTGAGGACCTGCACCCAGCCTCCGCCGCTCGTGTAGTGCAGTGCCGTCACGACGTTTCCGACGACCCGGATGACGATCTTGTCGCCGGAGGCGAGCGCCTGCGTGACTCCGCCGGCCAACGTGGTCGAGGGGCCGCCGTCGATTCGAAGGATTGACCACACCCCGGTCGAGCTCACCGACACGAAATAGCCGGATGCGGTTGCCGTACCGGCGTTCACCACTCGCGCGCCGATTCGGATCGTGTCCGCGGCGCCGTAGACCGCCACCGTGACGTACGCCTCGCAGTCGGGGCCGAAGCTCGACGCATTCCAGAAGTCCCACGCAAACGCCGACGCCGATGCGTCCACCGCCGCGTTCCCCGAGACGTTTACCGCGGCAACCCCGCTCGGCCGCAACAACGACCAGTTCGCACCCGCCGGGCCGTTCGCCCGATTGAAGTCGTCCAACACCGGCGTCGACGGGCCCACACCACCGGATGCGGTGACGACGGCGGTGGCGGCTGATTGGATGGGGCCGGCGGTGCCGGCGGTGTCGGTTGCGGTGACGGCGACGCGGATGGTGGAGCCGACGTCGGCGGCGGTGAGGGTGTAGGTCTGCGCGGTGGCGCCGGTGATGGCGACGCAGTTGGCGCCGGTGGTGTCGCAGCGCTGCCACTGATACGTGAGCGTGGGTGTCGGCGATCCCGTCCACGTTCCCGGTGAGGCGCTCAGCAGTTGCCCCGACACCGCAGAGCCCGACACCGACGGCGCGGACACATTTGCCGGCGGCACGCTGGCGGCGGTGACGACGGCGGTGGCGGCTGATTGGATGGGGCCGGCGGTGCCGGCGGTGTTGGTTGCGGTGACGGCGACGCGGATGGTGGAGCCGACGTCGGTGGGGGTGAGGGTGTAGGTCTGGGCGGTGGCGCCGGTGATCGGGAGGCAGTTGGCGCCGGTGGTGTCGCAGCGCTGCCACTGATACGTGAGCGTGGGTGTCGGCGATCCCGTCCACGTTCCCGGTGAGGCGCTCAGCAGTTGCCCCGACACCGCAGAGCCCGACACCGACGGCGCGGACACATTTGCCGGCGGCACGCTGGCGGCGGTGACGACGGCGGTGGCGGCTGATTGGATGGGGCCGGCGGTGCCGGCGGTGTCGGTTGCGGTGACGGCGACGCGGATGGTGGAGCCGACGTCGGTGGGGGTGAGGGTGTAGGTCTGGGCGGTGGCGCCGGTGATCGGGAGGCAGTTGGCGCCGGTGGTGTCGCAGCGCTGCCACTGATACGTGAGCGTGGGTGTCGGCGATCCCGTCCACGTTCCCGGTGAGGCGCTCAGCAGTTGCCCCGACACCGCAGAGCCCGACACCGACGGCGCGGACACATTCGCCGGCGGCACGCTCGCGCCTCCGATCGTGCCGCCGCCGAAGTCGTCGAGCGTGCTCGTCCTGAACTCCAGAGCGAAGCGGCCCGCGGCGGTGTAACGAGTGGCGTCGGAGCCGGTGTCGTAGCTGAGGACTTGTACCCAGCCACCGCCGCTCGTGTAGTGCAGCGCGGTGATCACGCTGCCCACGATCCGGATGCCGATCCTGTCACTGAGGGCGAGCCCCTGGGTCACTCCGCCGGCCAGCGTGGTCAACGCGCCACTGTCGATTCGCAGAATCGACCACGCCCCGGTCGAGCTTACCGACACGAAATACCCGGACGCGCCCGCCGTCCCCGCATTCACCGCGCGTGCGCCGATTCGGATCGTGTCCCCCGCCCCGTACTTCGCCACCGTGACGTACGCCTCGCAGTCGGGGCCGAAGCTCGATGCATTCCAGAAGTCCCACGCGAACAGCGACGTAGACGCGTCGACCGCCGCGCTGCCCGACACGTTCATCGCTGCGACCGCGCTCGGTCGGAACAACGACCAGTTGGCCCCCGCGGGCCCGTTCGCTCGATTGAAGTCGTCCAAGACCGGCGTCGAAGGCCCGACGCCGCCGGATGACGCAACGACCGCGGTCGCGGCCGACTGCACCGGTCCGGCTGAGCCGGCGATGTTGCTCGCCGTGACCGCGACACGGAGAGTCGAGCCCAGGTCGGCGGCCGTCAGCGTATACGTCTGCGCCGTCGCACCGACGATGGACACGCAATTCGCGCCGCCGCTGTCGCAGCGCTGCCACTGATACGTCAACGACGGTGGCGGCGACCCGGACCACGTCCCGGGCGAGGCCGTCAACAGCTGTCCCGACACCGTCGAGCCGGACACCGAGGGCGCGGAGACATTCTGCGGAGGTGTCGCCGCCGCAGCCACCACGGCGGATTGGGCGGTGTCGGCTGCCCCGCTCCCCGCCGTGTTCGCCGCGGTCACCTGCGCCACCAGAGTGGAGCCGACGTCCGCTGCGGAAGGGACGTAGCTCATTCCTGTCGCGCCGCCGATCGCTGTGCAGTTCGCGCCCGCGCTGTCGCAACTCATCCACTGATACGCAAACGAGGGAGGCGGCGACCCCGACCACGAGCCTGCGCTGACGGACAATGTCTGCCCGGCGACAGCCGCTCCGCTCATCGACGGCGGCGACGTATTCGCAGGCGTCCCGGACGGTCCATACCCGAGAACGCACGAGCTCGACGCGTTGCTCCACTCCTGCTGGAGGTAATACTTCCCGGCCCCGATCACTGTGTTGTACTGACCCGACCCGGTCGATCCGAGGGCCGTGCCGAAGGTCCACGCACACTTGTCGCCGTTCTCGTTTCCGACCGAGTCGAACCAGGCGTTTCCGTCCGGGTCGGTGATCGCCTCGTTTTGTTCGTGGCTCGCGACGTTGAGCGTGGCGTCCGCCCAGTCGCCGTTCGGGTGTTGGCCCGTGTCGCACACGGCAGCCATTCCGAGCTGTGTCGTCTCGGGATAAGGCTGATTCGTATACAGCACGTCGCCGTTGGCGTCGGCGTAGTCGCTGTGGTACGCGCAGTAGTACGTGTACGCACAGGTCCCGCTGAACGTGTTCACGCACGAGCCCACGCTGCGTGGCGTGAAGAGGAGAAACAGCTTGTTCGGGCCTGGCGTCCAGCCGGTGACACCGAGCACGTGCTCGATCTCGTTCTCGATCTGCGCGTCGCTGACGCATCCGGTCAGGTGGGAGGCGATCGACGCCGCGTACTGCCCATTGCAGTTGCCACCGGGGATCGGCGACGTTGTGTCGACGTACGAGCCTCCGTAGCTCGAGCTGTTCTGGACGAAGAGCTGCGGATTCGAGCCCATGTAGTACTGCGTGTCGCTTCCGTATACCGTGCTGTTGAGGCCGCTTCCAGTGGCGACGTTCCGGAAGAAGCCGTTGATGATGCCCTGGTAGTTGGCGCTCATCGTCTGACCTGCAGGCAGCCAGTAGATCGTGTAGGTCGTGTTGGTCTGCATCACCGGGCCGCCGTGGTAGAGCAAGTTTCCCCCGGAGGCGAACGGCGTCGAGGCGAAGTCGCTCGGGCGCGGCCGGTGCGTCGCGCTGGCGCCGCCCGGGGTGGCGGGCACGACACCGAAGATTCGGGGCCCGGGACGCGGGCCGAGCGGAGCCTTGGCGGAGCTCGCCGTCACGTCGACGGCCCCGAGGGCCGTCAGCAGGAGAAGCATCGCGAGGAGCCGCCCACACATCCGGACCCACGAGAGTACAACCCGGAAATTCGGCTCACAACCCTCGCCGCCCCTGAACCGTTCGGGACTGGCTTCATTCGTGATGGGCCGGGCTGGGATCGAACCAGCGACCTTGGCGCTGTCTACACGAGACACGGGGCGAAGAGCGAACCTGCCACGACGAACGACCTGCGCGAGTTCATCGACCGTCGGCTTGCCCAGATCCGAGACGAGTGGCTCGGGAACATCACTGAGGTCATGACGGTGCCGCCAGGCTCACAGATCGCCGTGGTCACGGCGGTTGAAGAGGACGAGCGGGGGCGACCTACGAAGATCAGGCTCACAACCGACGAAGCAGCGCCGACCTACGGCATGCTAAGCCCTGACGAGACGCATCCACATCGGCAAACGGAGCTCGTTGCTGCTGTAAACGAGGCACTCCCAGACGGAGTGACCGTGAACGCGCACGACATCCTGAGCGTTCGCCGTGCGCACTCCGTCAACGACGACACACATCCCGAGTTCATGCACAAGATGAGGTTCGGTAGCCCGCAGTACAGCGATGCATTCGTCGACTGGATTGTCGAGCAGTACGCCTCCGAGCCGAGCTTCTTCCAACAGGCACGGGACCGGTACTCCGAACAACTACGCCGCCATTAGGCGTTTGTAACGTCAGGCGGCTGAGGCAGCCCCGTGTTGCCGCGGTTGACGACGATTTCCAGCGGCGCAATTCTGAGACTCCATCAAGTGCTCCATAAGCGAGCATCCAGGAGATTTGGCAGCCAGCGCCGAAGAAAGAGCCCGCTACGCGGGGCTTTTCGGAAGCCCTCTGACGGACTCGAACCGTCGACCCCCTCCTTACCATACTGGGCGTCGATTAAGAGGGCGCTGGCGCATGCGACGGGCCTCCGCCACCTTGCCCAGTCGAGCGGTCAGGCGTAGGGTCGGGACTCGGGGTCTCTCGAGAGACGGGGAGGTCGTTCCATGAGCACCACCACCGGCGAGATCGCGACCGCGATCCGGCCGTTCCAGGTCGAGTTTTCGGAGGAGCAGATCGACGATCTGCGCCGGCGCATCGCCGCGACACGCTGGCCGAGCAAGGAGCTGGTCGACGACCGGTCGCAGGGCGTGCAGCTCGCCGCCGACGCAAGGCGCTCGCCCGCTACTGGCTGGACGAGTACGACTTCGGGCGCATCGAGGCGCGGCTGAACGAGCTGCCGCAGTTCGTCACGCAGATCGACGGCGTGGACATCCACTTCATCCACGTCACGTCGTCGCACGAGAACGCGTTGCCGCTGATCATGACCCACGGCTGGCCGGGCTCGGTGATCGAGCTGCTCGACACGGTCGGCCCGCTGACGGACCCGACCGCGCACGGTGGGAGCGCCGAGGATGCCTTCCATCTCGTGCTGCCCTCCCTCCCCGGGTACGGGCTCTCGGGCGAGCCGGTGGAGATCGGCTGGGATCTGGGGCGCACCGCACGGGCCTGGGCCGAGCTGATGCGCCGTCTCGGCTACACGCGCTACGTGGCCCAGGGCGGCGACGTGGGCGCCGGCGTCACCGACGCGATGGGCCGCCAGGCACCCGAGGGCCTGGTCGGCATCCACACCAACCTGCTCGTGCCTGCGCTCGGCGGCACCATGCCGACGGACACGGACGAGGAACGCGCCGCGGCCGCGCAGATCGCCACCTTCGGGAAGTCCGGAAACGGCTACTTCGTCGAGATGGCCACCCGGCCGCAGACAATCGGCTACGCCTTGCTGGACTCGCCGGTCGCCCTCGCGGCCTGGATGGTCGACCACGACACGGACGCCTACTACAAGATCGCGCGCGCCTTCGTCGACGGGCAGCCCTCGGGCAACCTCACGTGCGACCACATCCTCGACAACATCACGCTGTACTGGCTGAGCGGCACCGGCGCCTCCGCGGCTCGGTCGTACTGGGAGGCCTACGGGCCCGACGCCCCGGCCGCCGGCGCTCGAGCCCCTGCCGCCCCCGTCGATCCCGTTCGGCTTCACGACGTTCCCGGGCGAGATCTGGAAGACGCCGCGCAGCTGGGTCGAGGCGAGCTACCCGAACGTCATCTACTTCAACGAGGTCGACAAGGGCGGACACTTCGCCGCCTGGGAGGAGCCGGAGCTCTTCAGCGAGGAGATGAGGGCGGCCTTCAAGTCACTCCGGTGACGACAGGAATCGCCATGACGCCCGCAACACGAATGGTCGTGACCCACTTCATCGTCTCCGATGACGTCGAGCGCTCCCGGGCGCTTCTACACGAAGCTGGTACTCGCCTGCGCCAGTTTTGTGGAGTGTCACCCGACGGCTTCGCACCAACTACCGCCTGCCCGAGGAAGAGAACCGATCGGGTGAATTTTCGCGCTGCGCCTCACGATGGTGGATGCCAACCTCTGGCTAGGGTCGTTTGCCCGACCTCGATGATGTAACCGTCAGGGTCACGGATGTAGCAGCGGATTTCTGCCGCGTGTGTCTTCGGCGGAGTGAGGAACTCGGCACCCCGCGCGCTCCACTCGGCATACACGGCGTGGATGTCCGCAACTCTGATGTTGAGGAAACTGCTTACTCGATTCGGATCGGCTGGCGTCTCGAGCGTGACGGTCGGCTTGTCGTCGGTCGGGCCTCCGCCGACATTGATGATGATCCAGCTGTTGGCCAGTGCCACGTAGGTCACCCCGTCGTCTCCCTGGCCTGAGACGATGGTCCTGCCGCCAAGCACGTCGGTGTAGAAGCGACGCGAACGCTCGACATCACTAGAAACGATGAAGTGGGCCAAGACCATCTCTAGGTCGTTGCTGCTCACGTTGACCTCCGGTTTTGATTCGTTGGGTCGCATGGGGTGACTGTCCAGCGACCGAGAGGCGCTCGACGATCCAGCTGAGATCGGCAGGTCACGCCGACGCTGCCTCATTCCCTCCGGGCACTGGGCGGCCAATGTCGGCGGCAGGCGGCGCAGCTGCTGTCTTGCCCGATCCGGAGAGTAGGGCGGCGAAGGCTCCTGCCAGACAGAGGGCGCCGAGGGCGATCATTGCATGTCGATAGCCGTGCGTCAGCGCGCCGGCGAGAGTGGTGCCGGCGCTAACACCGATCAGCGCCGGTACGAGGGCGACGGCAACGAGGCCGCCGACGCGTGCAGCAGCGTCGTTGATCGCCGACCCTTCACCGAGGTCGGCGTCGCTTACGGCCGCGAGCACTGCCGCGGTCAGCGGCGTGACCATCAGCCCGAGGCCGACACCCCGCAACAGGAGAGGCGGCAGGATCGCGCTGAGGTAATGCGAGCCGTGATGCACGTATGCGAGCCACAGCTGCGAACCGCCGATGAGGAGTATCCCACCAGTCATCAGCCACCGCGCACTCACACGCGAGACGAGGGCGCCACTTAGTGGTGAGAGCAAGAAGACCACCGCGGTCGTCGGGATCAGAGCCGCTCCGGCTTGGGCGGCCGAGTAGCCGAGCCTTAGCTCCAGTGTGACCGTGATGAGATAGGTGGCGGCGGCCAGCACGCCATAGATCAAGACGGTCGTGACGTTGATGGCGTCGAATGGCCGCGATGAAAAGAGCGAGAGCTTCAGCATTGGCTCTCGGCGGCGCCGTTCGGCCGGTACAAGGGCTAGAAGGGCGGCCCCGCCGACGACTAACGCGATCAGGATTCTGGGGGCCGACCATCCCGCATCCGGCCCCTCGGTCAGTGCGTAGATGAGTCCGCCGAGCCCGAGGATCGCAAGCGACGCGCCTACCGAGTCGAGCGACCGCTGTCGGTCGCGACTGGACTCGGGCACGCGCCTAACAACGATCAATGCCAGCAAAATGAACGGCAGGTTGAGCAGGAATATCCACCGCCACGATCCGTGGTCGACAAGCCAGCCTCCGGCGTACGGACCCACAGTGGCCGCGAGGGTCTCAAGGGCCGCCCATATACCGATGCCGCGAGCGCGATCCGTCCTTCGTAGCGTGCCGTTCACCAACGCGAGACTCGTCGGGGTAACGAGAGCCGCGCCGACCCCAAGGATCGCACGGCCCGCGATCAGGACGCCTATCGAGGATGCGGAGGCGCACAGGATCGACGCCGCGAACATCACTGAGAGCCCGATCACGAGCACGCGTCTTCGCCCAAGCCGGTCGGCGAGTGCCCCGGCGACGAGTAGGAGCGCGGCTACAGCGAGCAAGTAGCTCGTCAGCGTCCATTGGATTGCGATCACGCTCGCGTGGAAGTGGCGGGTGATGGCCGGCACCGCGACGTACGCGACCGAGGCGTTGTACGAGGTGGCCCCCGATGCGAGCACCGTTGCCCCGATCAGGGCGACGCCGGTCGCGCTCCGGAGAGGAGCGAGTGAAACAGCTCCCTTATCGTTGGCGTTCATCCCGCGAGAGCCCGCAGCAAGCTCTCGTCGTCGCGTCCGCCTCGATGGATCTTGCCGTTCAAGAAGACTGTTGGCGTGCCGTGTACTTCGCCTGAGGCGTTTGCAACGGCGACATCTCTCTGGACTCGGGCGCGAACCTCGCTTCCCACGCGGTCGCGTTCGAACCGCTTGAGGTCGAGGCCAATTGCGTGTGCGTACGCACGCAAGTCGTCGTCGAGGAACCGACCTTTCTTGAAGAGCAGCGCGTGCATCTCCCAGAATCGACCTTGAAGCGCAGCCGCCTCACCGGCAGCGGCCGCGGCGAGCGCCTGCGGATGAATCGTCGTCTGCGGGAAGTGCCTGAAGGCGTGTCGAAGTCCGTCGGGTCGCGCCGATTCGAGACGCTCGACGACGCCGAACAGCTGCTTCGATTGCTCGCATTCGTAGTCGCCGTATTGCAGGATGACGGGAGCAGACGGACCGCCCCGAACGTGGTCCAATCCTTCGTCGAGGTGCTCGACCGCTTGCAGGATCGCAGCTTCCTGGAACCAAAGCGCGCTCATTTCAGCGTCCGCTTGCGCCCGACGTCCAGAACTGCATTTGCCTTAACGCCATTCGCGCGGCCCGCCACGTGTCCGGGCCTCCCTCCCCACCCCTCTGCTGCCTGCGACAAGCGATTGTATTTCGCGTCACCCTCTGAGGAAAGGCCGGCAAACCGAGCCGGTAAGTCACTGAAACCAGCTGTACACAAAGTCCCCTAGACCGACGAGAGTCCGGTCGCGCAGGTCGGTGTTGTCTCGTTCGACGACGATTTCCAGGAGGCCGAAAGCTGAGAGTCCATAACGTGCTCCATAACTGAGCATCCAGTGAAATCTGCAAATCGCGCTAAGAAAAAAGCCCAGCATTGCGGGGCTTTTCGAAGCCCTCTAACGGACTCGAACCGTTGACCCCCTCCTTACCATGCGGTCGTGGACCGTTGCCGTAGGTTGCCGACGGCTCCGAATTGGTGCGTGTGAGCCGTTCTCGGGGCTGACCGATTTGACGACGGTTGCGACTGGTTGCGCCCGCTTGGCTCCATCAATGCTCCACGATCACACGTTCCGGTGCTTACCGAGTACAGCGCAGGTCGGCGTCGAGGGGGCCGATCCGGTACTGCGCGAGCGTCGGCGCGACGCCGGTGAAGCCACCGCTGGT
Organism: uncultured Actinomycetes bacterium; assembly: GCA_963707525.1. Taxonomy (GTDB): domain Bacteria; phylum Actinomycetota; class Thermoleophilia; order Gaiellales; family Gaiellaceae; genus Palsa-739. The sequence goes on from CAVPQJ010000005.1 coordinate 203,134, forward strand.
GCAGTTCTGCTGTGCCTGCGTGAGTGTTGCCTCGGTTCCGGCCACCCAGTCGAGGAGTTGGGCGTTGAAGGTCGCCGGTGTTGTCTGCGCCGTCAGCCCTGTGATGTCCTTCCACTGTGCGCTGGTGGAGTAGATCCCGATCCGTCCGGTCGCACCGGCGTTATGCAGGCCGGCGATGAAGCCCTGCAGCGCGGCGATGTTGAGCTGGTAGGTGCCGGCCCAGCTCAACGCCAGCTCGACGTCCAGCCACCACGGCGCAGTCTTGGCTGCGACCGGGTCGAGCGCGGCGACGAGGCGGTAGGAGTAAGCGGCGCGCTGCTCGCCGTAGACGTACGAGCAGGAGTTGGTCAGAAGCCCGTTGCAAGCACCGTAGGTCGACGCGGTACCGCCGCTGGGCCAGTCCGCGACGTGATGAGCGCCAGGGTTACCGGTGTCGATGTACAGCGATAGGGGCGGCTGCTTCGGCCGCTTCTGCGCCGGCGCGTCGCGCGCCCAGCGCAGCTCGCCGCTGATACACGAATTAGCGTTGCTCGCCAGCCCGCCGTTGACGCCGACGATCCCGAACAACGGGTTCGATGGGTAGTGCCCCGAGCACTGCGGATAGGAGATGTCGTAAGCGGTGGTCGGCGACGAGCTGCGCAGCACGATGAGCAGCACCACAATGATGACGAAGGCAAGCGCCACAACCGCCATCCATCGCGCTCTTGACCCGAAGCGGCTGGCAGGAGGTTGTCCCGTAGTTCGCAGAACTTGATGTGGCGGTCCTTCCTGGCTTGTCCGGTCGCGTCGCGACTGTGGTGAGCGCGAAATCGTCAATGAAGGGCCTTGGGATTCTTGGAGGCTCGCGAGCCAGCTTCGAGCCTGCTCAGACTCGCTCAAAGAGGCCGTTGAGACTGACCGAGAGTACGAGCGCACGCCTACCCCTTGCGGGCGCCGATTGGTCAGTGCTGGAGGCCGTCCCAGGACCAGCGCGGGATGGTCAGGCCTTGTGGGACGTCGTCTGCGGAGTCGTGGTACGCGGACATGGTTGTGGTGGTGGCCCAGGCGAAGTAGTCGTGCAGGACCTGCCGCAGCGGTTCCGCGGTGAGGCTGACGTCTTCGAGGGCTTGGTCGAAACAAGCGATCGCTCGCTCGTCCATCTCTGCGTGTGGGCCGTTGCCGCTGTGGATGCGCACGACCGCTGTCTCGTCGCCGTAGCGGTCCGTGTAGGTGCGCGGTCCGCCAAGCGCTTCGGCCCAATAGGCGGCAAGCCGCTCGCTGTGTTGAGGGTGAAAGCCGTGGCTGAAGGCGTGGCTCACCACCTCGTCGGCCACCACCCTGGCATGCCAGGCCTCGGCCAGACGCAGGAGTCCTGCGTCGCCACCGGCGGCCTCGTAGACGCTTTGCATGGCGGGATCATTACCGGGCTCACGAGCGCCGGCGCGGGAATGGCGGTGAGGGCTAGGCTGCGGCGACTGATGGCGAGCGGAAGGAGTTGCCTTGCCTGAGCGTGACGGGTACATCGCGGGTGTGCCGTGTTGGGTCGACACCTCGCAGCCGGACCCCGGCGCGGCGGCGGAGTTCTATGGCGGCCTGTTCGGCTGGGAGTTCGAGGATGCGATGCCGCATGGCTCGCCGGGCAGGTATCTGATCGCACGTCTCCGCGGCGGAGATGTGGCGGCAGTGTCATCGCCACCGGAGGGTGCGCCTGCGCAGGCCGTCTGGAACACCTACATCTGGGTCGAGGACGCCGACGAGGCGGCGGCGAAGACGCGCGAGGCCGGCGGCAGCGTACTGAGTGAGCCGTTCGAGGTGATGGACGCGGGCCGGATGGCGGTGCTCGCCGATCCGGAGGGGGCAGTGTTCTGCGTCTGGCAGGCAAGGGAGCACAAAGGCGCGCGGATCGTGAATGAGCCAGGGTCGCTGAACTTCAACGTCCTCAACACCAGCGATCCGGAGGCCGCGAAGCGTTTCTACGCCGCCGTGTTCGGCTGGACGACGCTCGATCTCGGTAGCGGCGAGTTCTGGACGCTGCGTGCGTACGGCGACTACCTCGAGCAGCTCACGCCGGGGACGCGGGAACGGACGGCGGAGCTGGGGGCGGCCGGTTTCGAGGACGTGCTGGCAGCGATTAGCCCGATCGCCGGCGATGACGCCGATACGCTCGCCCACTGGGGTGTTACCTTCTCGACCGACGACGCCGACGCGACCGCGGCGAAGGCGGCCGAACTCGGGGGCACGGTCCTCGTTGCTCCCGTCGACGCTCCGTACTCGCGGCTGACCGTGCTCCGCGACCCGCAAGGAGCGACGTTCTCCGCAACAGCGTTCGTGCCCGAGAACAAGGACGTCGGCCCCCAGCCCGCCTAAACGAGCATCTCAACTCTCGGTTCGACGTTGAGCCGTGTTACGCCTTCGGGAGCGACCTCATCGCGCGATCCCTTCAACTCCAACCCGGCGTGGGGCTCGCCTCCTCGATCCACTCGCGCAGCTCTCGTCGCTGTGTCTCCTCCAGGGTGGCCACCTTGCGGCGACAGCTCGTCGAGCCCCTAGGAGTCGAGTCGCCCTGCCGAGGCAGGGAGCACTTGACAGGGCTTCGTTGGGATGCGAGAGTCGCTGCTGCCAAGTCCCTGTGGGCCCTCGGGTTCGCGGGGACTAGGCATTTCTGGGGATGATTTCTCGCCCTTCGAGCGCTACGGTCTCTGCATGCGGCGTCTCCTTGATCTCGTGCGTCTGCTTTTCCTCGGCCACTGGCGTAGGGCGGAGCCGAGCATCGAGTCGCGCCGACTCGCCGATGCGCTGCAGCCGGTTCGCCGCCGGCGCTGATTCCGGAGAAGGACGGCGTGGCGTCGAAGCCAGCGCTCCCTATGCCCAACGGCAGGGCATGCGCATTGAGCGACCCCTCGCGTGTGAACCCGGCGCGGCGTTGGCCATCAGTCGTCGCGATACACCGCTTGGCTTGACCCAAGCGGATCCGGCTTCGTCGCGCGCGCCGGGCTTAGCCTCCGTTCGTCATGTCTAGCTCGGATGAGTCTCACACAGTCGCCCTCGCCAACTGCTAGAAGGTCGCCAAGCCTCGTACGTACGGACCCGCACGGTCCTTCTGAAACGGTCTGCTCATGAGCCATTCGGATGCGTCCGCGCGTAGGCGTCGTACGCGGAGTTCGACGGCATGTACGGCGGCCGGTACTTCCCGCACGCCTGGTTCGCGGCCTGGAACTTCGGCGAGCCTTGATTGATTCCAACGGAGGCAGGGTCGGGTATGCGCATGCGGCCGCTGCTCTCGGGATCGGGGAAGTGGGGGACGCCGTGCGCGCGCACACACTGGGAGAACTCCAGCGCCTGCGTCCTCTCACGCTGCAGTTGGGCGGCGCTCGGCCCGTCGCCGCCGTTCGGGAGCAGGTGACTGCAGGCACGCTGGGCCGTCTGGACGCGGGAACTGCTGCCCCCGAGTTGCTGCGACGTGAGCTTCGACTTGTCGAACACTCCGCTGCTTTCGGGGTCGGGCCAGTTCGGCACTCCGTTGGATCGCATGCATTGGGCAAACGCGAGGGGCCCACTGCTCTGCACCGCCACCGAGGGATGTGCCCCGCACGCAGACACCACGAGGACATTGGCTATGACGGCGGCGACAGCCGAGACTCTCATGAGCTGGGGAAGCTGACCTCGATACGGAGGCCGCCGTCGGCCGGCGCATCGGTGGTGATCGTGGCGCGGTGCGCGTCGGTGATCGCGCTGACGATCGAGAGGCCGAGCCCGAGCCCGTGACTGTTGGTGCGGCTGCCCTCGAGTCGCTGGAACGGCTGGAAGAGCCGGTTGAGCTCGGCCGGCGGGATCGGCGGGCCGGAGTTCGCGACAGTGAGCAGCGCCCGACCGTCGCGGGTCTCGGTCGTGAGGCTGACGCTGCCGTGCTCGACGTTGTGCTGGATCGCGTTGCCGAGGAGGTTGGCGACGAGGCGCTCGACGAGGCGCGGATTGCCGGAGGTGTGCGCCGGGTCGATTGAGATGTCGAACGCGAGGCCGTCGTGATCCACAGCTGCTGCTGCGGCCGACGCGATCGCGGCGAGGTCGACTGGTTGATGGTTGTCGACGCCGCGTTGGCTGCGCGAGAGCATGAGCAGCGCTTCGATCAGGCGCTCCTGCTGCTCGCCGACGGCGAGCAGCTGTTCGCAAGTATGCCTGTATGACTCGATGCTCGCGTTCGGGTCGCTCAACGCGAGCTCGAGCAGAGTGCGCTCGAGCGTGAGCGGCGTGCGCAGCTCGTGCGACGCGTTGGCGACGAATTGTCGCTGCGCCTCGAAGGACGTTTCGAGCCGGCCGAGGAGTCCGTCGACGGTGTTTCCGAGCTGCCTGAGCTCGTCGTCCGGCCCCGCGAGGTCGAGCCTGCGGTGAAGGCTGCTCGCGGAAATCTCCCGGGCGGTCTCGGTGATCGTCCGCAGCGGGCGCAATGCGCGTCCGGCAATCACCCAGCCGAGCCAGAGTGAGATCACCGCCATCAACGCGAGCGCGAACGCGGAGTCGATGAACAGTTTGTGCACCGCTGCGTCCGACTGCCCTTGCGCGGCGGCGACGGCGAGCTTCGAGTTGGTGATGATCGCCTTCGGGCCGACCGGCACCAGGAATGGTTTCGGCGCCGTCGGCGTGGGGCCGACGCCGAGCAACCCCTTGGCGGTGTACGCCTTGGCGATCAGCGCCTGTCGACCGGAGCTGACGAAGAACGTGCTCGTGTACTGGTGGTTGACGAGCGTGTAGGTGATGGCAAGCAGCGCCGCCGCCGAGCAGAGGAAGAGCCCGCCGTAGATGAGTGTCAGCCGAAGCCGGATCGTCACGGGGTGATCCGGTAACCGGTGTGGGGGACGGTCTCGATCATCGGCGGATCGCCGAGCTTGCGCCGCAGGCGGCTGATCGTGACCTTGACGACGCTGCCGTCGGGGTCGACGTATTCGTCCCAGCCGCGGACCAGCAGCTCGCGTGTCGGGACCGGAGCGCCGCCAGCGGCGAGCAGTAGCTCGAGAACGGCGAGCTCCTTGCTGCTCAGCTCGAGCCGGCGGCCGGCGCGAGTCGCGACGCGCTGCACCGTGTCGAGGCGGAGGTCGCCCTGAGCGAGGAGCGGCGCGCGGCCAGCGTGGCCGCGGCGGGCGAGTGCGCGGATGCGCGCGACGAGCTCCGCGAATGCGAAGGGCTTGGGCAGATAGTCGTCGGCGCCGAGACCGAGCCCATCGACGCGGTCTTCGATCGCGTCGGCGGCGGTCAGCATGAGCACGCGCGAACGCGACCCGCGCGCGACGAGCGCGCGGCACACGTCATCGCCGTGGATCTTCGGAATGTCGCGGTCGAGCAGGATCACCTCGTAGCTGTCTCCGGCGGCGTGGCGCAACGCGTCCTCGCCGTCGAACGCGATGTCGACGGCCATTCCTTCGCGGCGCAACCCGACCGCAATGGTGGCGGCGAGCTCCTTGTGGTCTTCGACGACGAGAACCCGCATCCGCAAAGGATGCCCCAGCGCCGGTTACTCGCAGGTAACAGCTTCTGTCCCCCCGCCGTAACCGGAGCGGGGCTATTTCTCCGGCATGCGCTACCTCGCCCCGATCGTCGCGGCCGTCGCCGTCGCATTGCTCGCGGCGGGCTGCGGCGGCGGTGGGAAATCTCCGGGGGTTGCGAATCTCGCGGACTCCACCACGACCGGGGTTACCACGACAACGCAGAGCGACTCCGGCTCGGGAGCCAAGCCATTGGGCCCTCCCGGCGCCGGCGGACGCGGTCAGTTCAAGCTCTCGATGCGGGTCAACGCCGCGGATGGCGAGAAGTTCTCCGCCTGCATGCGCAAGCACGGGCTCCCGAACTATCCCGACCCGAACAGCCAGGGCGTGATCACGATCGACTCGGGCATGGGGATCGACCCGGGCTCGCCGGCGTTCCGGTCGGCCCAGGCGACCTGCTCGAAGCTGCTTCCGAACGGCGGCAAGCCGACACCGGCCCAGATCGCGCAGCAGCAGCAGAAGCTGCTCGCGTTCTCGGCCTGCATGCGCGCGCACGGGATCAAGGACTTCCCCGATCCGTCCAACGGCGGCCTTCGGATAGCGGTGCATCCCGGCAGCGATCTCGACCCGAGCAACCCGACCCTCCAGAAGGCGCAGCAGGCCTGCCAGAAGTACTTGCCGTTCAAGGGTGGTTGAGCCCATGACGCGCACGCGGAGGCGAGTCGTGGCTGGCGGTGCGGCGGTGCTGCTCGTCGCCGGACTGGCGGTGGCGCTCGCGGATCCGTTCGCCGCCAGCTCACCTGCAGCGAGCGGGGTCTCGGACAACGGGGCGGCGACGGCGATCGCGACGGTGAAGCGGATGGACCTGTCGCAGCAGACGCAGGTGAGCGCGACGCTCGGGTATGCCGGCTCCTCGAGCGTGTCGGTGCCGAGCGGGACTGCGCCGTCCAGCGTCGAGCAATCGCAGCAGGCGGCGGCATCCGCCCAGCAGACGCTGGACGGCGACCAGCGCGCGCTCGCACAGGCGCAGGCATCGCTCGACGCCGACCTGCACAAGGTCGCGGTCGATTGCCGCGGCGGAAGCGCGGCGCAAACCGGCGCCGGTCCGTGCGCGACTGACGCGCAGGCGGTGACGGCGGATCGTCAGGGTGTCACCGCTGCGACCGGGAAAGTGGAGGCCGATCAGCGCGGGCTGTCGGCGGCGTACACGACGCTCGGCCAGGGAGAGGAGTCGGCGGCGACCTATGGACAGAACGCCGTGTACACGATGCTGCCGAAGGTCGGGCAGATCGTCCGCGCCGGCCAGCCGCTGTACGCGATCGACGGCACACCTGCGTTCCTCCTCTATGGCGGCGTGCCGGCGTCGCGCGCGTTCATGCCGGGGATGTCGGCCGGCGCCGACGTCGGCGAGCTGAATCGCGACCTGCGCGGATACGGCGCGGCGAGCGGCGATGTCTTCACCGCGTCGACGACGACGGCGATCGAGCGGTTTCAGTCGCAACATCACCTGCAGGCGACCGGGCAGTTGCCGCTCGGGTCGGTCGTATTCGAGCCGGGCGCGGTACGCGTGACGAGCGTGACCCCGACGGCAGGCTCGCCGGTACAAGCGGGGCCGCTTCTCGGGATCAGCTCGACGCGCCGCGTCGTGGCCATTGCGCTCGACGCGTCGCAGCAGACGAGCATCAAGGTCGGCGATCCCGTACTGATCACGCTTCCGGACAACTCGACGACACCTGGTCGCGTGTCGTACGTGGGCACGGTGGCGACGGTGCCGTCCGACCAGAGCGGCGGCGGCTCGAGCTCGCCGACGATCGAGGTGGATGTCGCCCCCGATCGCGCGGCAGCAACAGGGCGGCTCGATCAGGCGCCGGTCGATGTGTCGATCACGACGGCGACCGTGCGCAACGTGCTCGCCGTGCCGGTGAACGCGCTCGTCGCACTCGCGAGCGGCGGCTACGCGGTGGAGGAGGTCGGGTCGACGGGCGCCCACCAGCTCGTCGGCGTCAGCGTCGGGATGTTCGACGACGCCGCGGGAACGGTCGAGGTAAGCGGCTCGGGTCTCGCCGCCGGGCAGCACGTGGTGGTGCCCGCGTCATGACGACGACGCTCGAGCTCGACACCGTGACGAAGTCCTACGGATCCGATCCGCCCGTCGACGCGCTCCAGGGCGTGAGCTTCGTCGTCCGCGCAGGCGAGCTGGTCGCGATCGTCGGACCGTCGGGCTCAGGCAAGTCGACGCTCCTTCATTTGATGGGGACGCTCGAGAAGCCGACGTCCGGTCGGGTCGCGATCACCGGGCTCGACGTCGCAGAGATGTCGGATCGAGAGCTCGCCGCGGTGCGCGCGACGCGAATCGGATTCGTGTTCCAGCAGTTCTTCCTGTCCGAGCACTCGAGCGCGCTCGAGAACGTCGCCGACGGGCTCCTTTATGCCGGCGTGCCGGTAGGCGAGCGCCGCGAGCGCGCGGCGGAGGCCCTCACGCGCGTCGGGCTCGGCGACCGGCTGCACTCGCGGCCGACGCAGCTCTCCGGCGGCGAGCGCCAGCGCGTCGCAATCGCGCGCGCCCTGGTCGGTCGGCCGGCGATCGTGCTCGCGGACGAGCCGACCGGCAACCTCGACTCGGCGACGAGTGCCGGGATCATGGCGCTGATCGACGAGCTGAACGCCGACGGGGCGACGATCGTCGTCATCACGCACGACCACGCGATCGCCGGCCGCTTCCCGCGCCGGATCACGCTGCTCGACGGCCGCGTCGTCTCTGACACCCGCAAGGAGGAAGCGGCATGAAGCGCGTGTTCGTTCTCGGCGCATTCGTCGCCTTGGCCGTGCTCGTCGTTGCCGACGGCAGCGCGCGCGGGGCGGGGACAGCATGTCCGACGTCGAACCCTCCGAACGAGCTCGTGCTCGCGGGTGGCAGCGGGCAGCAGGCCCAGCTCGGAAAGCCGTTCGGGCAGAACCTGCAGGTCGCGCTCGCAAACACGAACGGCTGCCCGCTCACCGGGAACCTCGCCGGCGTCACCGTCAACTTCGACGCCCCCGGCAGCGGGGCGAGCGGCATCTTCGCGAGCAGCGGATCGCGTGAGGCCTACGTCGGCACGGACTCCCAAGGAGTCGCGACTGCGCCGCCGTTCACCGCCAACTTCACCGTCGGCGAGTACGCGGTCGACGCGCACTCCGACTACGGCACCGTCGGCATCGACCTCAGCAACACCGCCAACGGCCTGCCCGCCGCCATCTCGCCGGAAGGATCGAGCACAGAGGAGTCGTCAGTGAACGCGCAGTACGCGCAGCCGCTGCAGGTGCGGATCACGGATGCGAGCGGCGCCGGCGTGCAGGGCGCGACCGTGAGCTTCGCCGTCGTCCCCGGCGCCACCGGCGCGGGCGCGACGTTCCTCGGCGGCGGGCCGGCGAGCGCCGTCACGAACGCCGACGGCGTCGCGACCTCGCCGCCGCTCCTCGCCAACGGCGTTCCGGGAAAGTTCGCCGCCACCGCGTCGACCGACGGGCTCTCGAGCGTGGCGATGTTCGCGCTCGACAACCACGCGGCCGCGATGACGCTCTCGAATGCCACGCAGAAGGATCCGACGGCGACGGTGGACACGAGCTACCGCGACCGGTTGCAGGCACGGGTCGTCGACGGAACCGGGCAACCGGTCGAGGGGGCGACGGTCACCTTCGCGATCGCAACCGCCGACAACGGCGCAGGCGCGAGCTTCCTCGGCGGAGGCGCGCAGGCAACCGCGCTCACCGATACCGACGGGCACGCGGTCTCGCCTGCGCTCGTCGCCGACAAGACTGCAGGCGCATTCGGGGCCACCGCGTCCACCGCGGGCGCGGAACCGCTCGCCTTCACGCTGACGAACCTTCCGTCCGCGCCGTACGCGATCAGCGTCGGCGCCGCGTCAGGCACGTCGACCGTCGTCGGCTCGCGGTTCGACGTCCCACTCGCCGTCACCGTCACCGACGTGCACGGCAATCCCATCAAGGGAGCCGTCGTCGTGTTCAGGGCTCCCGTCAAGGGCGCGGGCGGCTCCTTCAAGCGTCCGCACAAGCGTCGAAGCCGCGTCGCGCGCGTTCCGACGAACGCAAACGGGATCGCCGTGGCGCCGCCGTTCACCGCCGGCGACGTTGCAGGCGGCTTCGTCGTCACCGCCACCGTCCGCGGCACATCGAGGAGCACCGCATTCGCGCTCATCGTCACGCCGCGTTGAGCATCGAGTCGCCGAAGCTTCGGCTGTCCGATCTCGCCCGCGTCGCGAGCGTCGGGTTGCGCACGCGACGCATGCGCGCAGCGCTCTCGGCACTTGGGATCGCGATCGGTGTCGCTGCGATCGTGGCGGTGCTCGGCCTCTCCTCGTCGTCGCAGGCGGGACTGCTCGCGCAGATCGACAAGCTCGGCACCAACCTGCTCACCGTGCAGAACGGCCAGACGCTGTTCGGGCAGAACGCCGAGCTGCCGCTCGCTGCGCCGGGAATGATCGCGCGCATCGGGCCTGTGCAGCAGGTGCAGTACACCGGGTCGACGAGCGCGAACGTGTACCGCAGCCCGCTCATACCCTCCATCAACACGAATGCGCTCGCCGTGCAGGCGGCGAGCCTCGGCCTTCCGCAGACGGTCGGCGCCACTGTCGCCGCCGGCACGTTCCTCAACGCCGCGACCGCGAGGCAGCCGGTGGCCGTGCTCGGCTACGCCGCTGCGCAGCGGCTCGGCATCGACCGCATCTTTCCGGGTGAGCGCATCTGGCTCGGCGGCATGTGGTTCTACCTCGGCGGGATTCTCAACTCGGCCCCGCTCGCTCCGGAGATCGACTCGAGCGTCCTCGTCGGCTTCGCGGCCGCGAAGCGCTATCTCGACTTCGACGGACATCCGACGACGATCTACGTCCGCTCGGTGACGAGCCAGACGGCGGCGGTGCAGTCGGTGCTCGGCGCGACCGCGAACCCCGAGTCTCCGAACGAGGTCAACGTCAGCCAACCCTCCGCCGCGCTCACAGCGCGCGCGGACGCGCAAGGCGCGCTCAACAGTCTCTTCCTCGGCCTCGGCGCCGTCTCGCTCCTGGTCGGAGCGGTCGGCGTCGCCAACATCATGCTCATCGGCGTCCTCGAGCGACGCAGCGAGATCGGGCTCCGGCGCGCACTCGGCGCAACGAAGAGAAACATTCGCGCGCAGTTCCTCTCGGAGGCGATCCTGCTCGCCGTCATCGGCGGCGTGGTTGGCGTCACCGCGGGAGCGATCTCCACCGCCGTCTACGCGCACCTCAAGCACTGGACCACCGTCGTCCCGACGACGGCGTGGGCCGGCGGCCTCGTTGCCGCCGTGTTCATCGGCGCGGTCGCCGGTCTCCTACCGGCCATCCGCGCCGCGCGCCTCTCACCGACCGAAGCCCTCCGAACCGTGTGACGAAAGGACCGATATGCGTCGCCCTTCACTCATCCTCACGTCCGTCGTCGCGATTGCGGCGTTCTCGCTGCTCGCCGCCGGTTGCGGTGGCGGCGGGGAGTCGCCCGGCGTCGCGAACAACGCCTCCACGACGACCACCCCTACCACCGGTACCTCCACCGGGCCGTTGCCGAGCGCGCTGCTCGCCTTCTCGCAATGCATGCGCTCCAACGGCGTGCCGAACTTCCCCGACCCGCAACGCTTCGCCGGCGGCAACGTCAAGCTGACCATCCACGGGTTCGGGAAGAGCCCCGCGGTCCAGACAGCCTTGAACGCCTGCAATCACCTGCTCCCGAGCGGCCCGGGCGGAACGCAGCAAACAGCCGCGCAACAGCGCTCCCAACTCGCGGCCGAGCTGTCGTTCGCCAAGTGCATGCGTAGCCACGGTGTGGCGCGCTTCCCCGATCCGACCGCGCAGGGTCAGCTGCCCGTCGAGGCGGTGCAGGCGCAGGGCATCGACGTGCACTCGCCGACGTTTCTGCACGTCGTGCAGGCGTGTCTCCCAGCGTCGCACGGTTGGCTCACGGCCGCGAAGGTGAGGGAGGCGATCCACAACGCCGGCCACTGACCCACGAGTCTGGACGCTCGCGTTCATCGCCGCTCGTCGGGCTCGCTGCATGCGGCGCCGGGTCGAAGCCGCCGTCGGTCACGGACGGCTCGGGTCCTCCGCCGAGCCAGCCGCAGCTACAGGCGCAGCACAGCTTGCTGAAGTTCGCCGCGTGCATGCGAGCCAACGGCGAGCCCAACTTCCCGGACCCGAGCTCCGGCGGCTTTCAGTTCCGTGCGGGCAGCGGAGTCGATCCCTCGTCATCCGCGTTCAGGACAGCAAGTGCGAGGTGCGCGAAGTTCCAGCCCAGCGGCGGGCTCGCCCCCGGCCTGCAGACGCACCCCACCACACAGTGGCTGGCGCAGATGCTGAAGGCCGCGGAGTGCATGCGCCGGCATGGCGTTCCCGACTTTCCTGACCCGGGGACATCCGTTCCTTCGAGCCTCGGCAGCGGCGTCCGGGAGGTATCGAACATCGACGGGGTGATCTTCGTGTTCCCGTCCTCGCTCGATACGCAGTCGCCTGCGTTTCTGCACGCGGCGGCCGCGTGCAGGTTCCCGCTGCACAACCACTGATGTGACTACGTGACGGGCGAGCCGCAGTCCGCACAGCGGAAAGGCTTCCGCTTCCCGCTATGCGGGGCTTTCTAAGGGTGAGTTGGGAATTCGTCGGGCCCGGCTTCTGAAGCACTACGCGCAGCTAGCGGTTCCGCTTTACCCGGGCTCTGATGCTGCGCATTAGCGCCTCGAGCATCCGCCGGAGATGTAGCCCTCCTCGTAGACACGTCGGAGCGCCGCGAGTCGGCGACCGGCTTCCTTGGCCGTCAAGTTCTGCTCTAGCGGCTCTGACCCATCCTCGCCGCCACTGGCCGTGCCCACTCCCATGCTCTCTCCCCGCCAGGAGATTCCAACCCACGCGACGCGCCTATTCGTCGGCGGGGTGCAGCTCGTAAGGCTGGCCGCCCAACTCAAGACTCGCCGCACCGTCGCCACGCTGCGTCACATACGCCTCGAGTGCACTCAACGCCGCGACGATCTGCTTGGCACCGACACCTGCAAGGGGAATCTCAACCTGGTAGCGCCCGCTCTCTGACTCGACCAACCTCGGATCGAACTCCGCGACCGCAGCACAAAAGCCCTCTGCCGATTCCCGGCTGACAGCGTGGATGACCAGCGTCTCCATGTGCGGCCTCTCTTCTTCGCCCCTCAAATAGAGGATGGTCTCGGCGAGGAAGACGATCGGCTCGCTCCTCCACGGTAGTCGACCTTCGGAACAGTCGCGGCTGTTCCACCACGTCGGTGAATGGACGCATGAAGATTGTCGCTCCGCCGCCGGACACTCGCTGCGACATGCTTGTGTCGGAGTGGGCGCGACTCGATGCCGCGCTGCGGTGCTTGCGCGTCGTTTTGCTGACGCAGCGCACGCCGACTTGACGAATGCTCGCATTTGCTGGGTGCAGGCACACTGGTGAGGTGCACGCTCTTTCACCGCGGAACCGGCTGCTCGCTGTTGTTGGCGCGGTTGAGAGTGGCATCGCCCTCTCGTACTTCACGCACGGTCACATAGTCGACGGGCTCGCCTGCACAGTCGGCGTCGCGTTCCTGACCTTCGTGTACTTCAGCCGGCAGCGAAAGCTAAAGCGCGGAGACGGAGGCCGACGCTACTAGGAAGGTTTGGCGAAATTCCGGCGTTGCAGAAACGCGCGCCGCAACGGCCCCAGGTAGGGGCGCGTCGAGGCGTCCCTACCGCGCCAACCAGCGTCGCAACCTAGAACGCAAGGCCCGCCGCAGTCGGCTTCCGCCACATCGAAGCCGACCGAGACTACGCAAGCTATCGGCAGACAATTCTGGCGGCAGTTATCGATTCCTGCCTACCAAGGCGTCAAAGCAACCACTTTTCGGGGGAGGCTTCGCCCCGCAGGGTCGCGAATGATGTGCATGAGTGAGACGAGCGGAGTGCCGCAGCCCGCTCTCTCCTCAGGGCGAGCCGGCCGCCTCGGACGGGGCCGGCTCGTCCCTTTTCCACCGCGTACTGCGGCCGCCGACTCACGACGCTCCGACGTGTGTACGACGAGGGCCACATCTCGTGCGTAGGTCGGAGTGTGATCGGCGGATCAGTACGGAGCAAGCCCCGTGTGTTTGTGCAATGCCTTTGGATGGGAAATTCGGCGTGGCTGCGAACTGGCGCCGGTCATTGGCAGGCGTGCGGTTTGCTGGCCGCAGCGGGACCCGGCTACCGTAGCGGCCTGCGTGGTCGGGTCCCACCGTTTCCCCGGCTGGCGGTTCGGGCAGCCTGCCAGTCGATTCTCTTCCGGCGCGTCGTTTTAGCACTGAATGATCAGAGAGACTCGCAGCGGGTACGGGCCGGAGGCTCGGCGGAGGGTGACCGAGCCTCACAAGCCCAGGACGTGAGGCCGGTGGTCGCCGTATCCGCTCGTCACGGCGCCTTCAACCCGAGCTCAAGACCGAGCGTGCACCCGTTCGGCGCCTTTTGCACCCGGCGAACGACCAGTCCGAGACTCGCCGTTTGCGACGGAGGGCCGAGTTCGGGCGTGCTAACCAGCGACGACGGACACAGTTCCCGCTGTCCTCCACCTGTCGTGCTGCTATCCAGAAAATGGGGCGCACCCGTCGGCGCGCCCCTGCACGAGGCTCAGAAGGCAGGATGCGGCTCCCGGTCTCCCTACTCGCGCTTGCCGGACACATATCGGCACAACGCCTGTACCGGTTAAATCGCGACTCCGATGACGCGCGAGAGCATGACAAAAAGGACCGGGCAGGCCCCAATACGGCTCTAGGGCCCCACCCGGCCCCGACGCCGCTGGCGGCCCAGCGAACGTCACGCCTACGCTAGAAAAGTCGCCGTGTCGTTGACGCCCCGCAAACGTTTAGGAACAAGCCTTGCAAGTAGCTCGGGCTAGTGGCAGAGTTCTGCGCCTGCCCGTCGCCCGACGACATCGACATCGGCAACGACGGATGTCCCGAGCTGCGTAGGCGGCCCTGCGCGACTCGGGACAACCTTGTCGTCAACCACGAGGAGTCTCCCTACTCGCGACTAGTAGTGGCGACAGCGTGACGCACGCACCGCGTAAGGTGCCCACCATCCGTCAGCCGGCGCGTCGGCGACGATGGGCAATCTGAGAACGATGCCCCCGGCAAGAATCGAACTTGCGCACGCCGTTTAGGAAACCGCTGCCAACCTTCTGGAGTCGGGAGGGAGTTAGTCGGCAGACGTCGGCTCGGCGCGCTCTTGCGCGACCTTGAAGCTGTTGTGGAGCTAGGTTCCGGACCCCGGAGTCGTGAGGGGAATAGTCGGGACGGCGCTCAGTTCCGAGCGATCGGCGCACGCTGGTCTGTCCTGGAGCACGGGCGCGGTCGGATGTGCGCCTACGCCGAGACGATCAAGCTCCACGGCATGCAGGACGTCCTTCTGGTCTCGCTCGGCACCGGCCAGGTGAAGACGCCGATCAGCTACCGGCAGGCGCGCACGTGGGGATTGATCGGCTGGGCGCGCAAGCTGATCGACGTGTTCATGGACGGCGTCAGCGACACCGTCGACCACCAAACCGGCTGGCTCTTGCCAATGCGCGACGGCGTGCCTCGCTATTACCGCTTCCAGACGGAGCTGCCGCCGGGAATGGGAGCGATGGACGACACGAGCGCCGCCCACATCGCCGGCCTAAAGAGCGCGGCGCAGACGCTCATCAGTTCGAACGGCGCCGCCCTCGGCCAGCTGTGCGCGCTCCTCTCCGAAACGCCTTGAACGAAGCGGCGGCCTACTCTGCCTCGCGGCATTCGCGGCATTCGCGGCGTTCGCGGCGTTCGCGGCGTTCGCGGCACCCCAGCGGGTTACACGCGCGCGCGTAAATAGCAGATCCGCTGCCTCGCGCGTCGAGAGAAGCGTTCGGCTCGCCGTTCGACCGGGCCGACTGAACCGCCGTCGACCTATACGCGTATCGTGGCCGGCGGATCTGATGGGGAGCACCGACTACCGGTATGAGCTTCGCTGCGGCGACGAGGTCGTCGCGACCGGGCACCTCTCCCGCGAGGAGCCGCTCGGGCGCACCGTCGAGCCGCTCTTGGGCGAGCAGGAGCTTCGGCTCGTCGTCCAGTTCGTCCGCGAGAACGACTAGCCGGCTCGGCGGAGCACGCTCCGGGCAAGCCGGGCGGCGCCCGTCGGCAGTGGCATTCCGCGGTGTTCGAGGACGAGGCGGGCAAGCTCCGCAGCGGGGTCGGGCTCGCCGGTCTCGAGCCAATGCACGGACACCCCGAGTCTTGGTGCGATCTTGCGTAGCGCGCTGACGCTGGGCCGTCGGCCGTTGCTTTCGAGCCGGCTGATGTAGGCGTAGCTGACGCCCTCTGTCGCGAGCTCGCGCTGGCTCAATCCAAGCTCGAGCCGCCGCTCCCGGATTCGCTCACCGACCGTCGCCGCCATTCGGCCGGGGAAGCTATCCGTCTTTGCTGCTTCCCCGGGTCAACTGGAACCTTCAGCCGCCTCTTCGAGATCATGTTCTTCCCAGACAAGATTCGTGCGAATGCGGAGGCGCGGCGTGTTCTCCGGCCGCACGGCCGCTACATCCTGGTGGCATTCGACCGCCTTGATCGGAGCCCCATCCCGAAGGCAGCTGGTGAGGCCGGGTCGAGTTCAAGGCCGCCGACGCGCAGGACCTGCCGCTCGAAGACGCGACGTTCGCGTACGGCTCGAACAGCAGCGGCCCCAAGTACCGGTCATACAGCGATGGGGTCGAATGCTTGAAGACATCGCGTTCTGCCATCGTCACGCCTCCTCGCGGTCGCCGTGTCCCTGCCCGCCTAGAACGCACGGTTAGTCTGACGTCTATGCGTTTCGTCGTCATTCGCGAACAGGGAAGCGGATGGGACCCGTCCCGGCCGATGCGGCAACAGGACCACTGGCCAGATCACGTCACGTTCGTCAACGGCATCGTCGATCAGGGATCGATGCTTCTCGGCGGGCCGCTCAGCGAGTTCGATAGGACCGGTGAGCCCGTCGACCCCACCGACGCTGTCGGACCGAACCGGACATACAGGGCATTGATCGTCCTCGAGGCCGATACCGAAGAAGAGCTGACGAAGCTCCTGGACGATGACCCATGGAGCAGACATCACGTGCTCGAGACTGCCGCGGTCTATCGGTGGGAGATGCTCGTCGGAGACATCGCCCCGGTTTGAACCGCGCGTAGAACCACCGCGCGTCCTCAGGGGACATTCCCGCACACTCGCGCAGCCCAAAGGGCTACCGACTACGCTCTTGCTGATTGATGCCTGCGTGCCGCGATCATTGGTTTCGGCGCTTCCTTCGCTTTGTTCGGCTCGAACACGAGGCGAAACGCTGTGGCGATTTCTGGTTCGACCCGCCCGCGGACTCACTCGTCCGAGAACCACGCCGTCCAAGGCCATGGTCGCCGCCAGCGCACGTAGCGCGGTAGCACTACCGACCCATGAGTCGGACTGATTCTCAGGGTCCGTTGCTGTCGGGGGCCGCCGAGCGTCGGCGGCCCCCGTGCGCGTTCTTGCTCTTAGGAGGTCGTGCGGGTGTTGGTGAAGGTGCAGGTGTAGCCGTCACCGGGCTTGGCGGTCAGCCGCTCCGCATGTCCGGAGACAACCGGAAGCACCATGCCGGTGTCGGGTCCGCTGACGACCATGCACGCGATCTGCGAGCTGTAGTTCGACAGCGACGTGTTCGCCCCCGCCGTCTCCTCGATGTTCAACAGCCTCCCAGCCGGAATCGCGAACCGGCCGCTCGTGCTGCCGTTGCCGGCGTTGACCGTCCGGCTGATCAATGCACCTGCCAGATAGCGAGCGATCAGATTGAACCGGCCGCTATCCGACCCCGGCACAACAGTCTTCCGCAACTCCAACGTCGTGGCGCCCGTCGAGCCAGTGGTCGTCGTGGTCGTCGTCGTCGTTGTCGGCGGCGTGGAGGTCGTGCGGGTGTTGGTGAAGGTGCAGGTGTAGCCGTCACCGGGCTTGGCGGTCAGCCGCTCCGCATGTCCGGAGACAACCGGAAGCACCATGCCGGTGTCGGGTCCGCTGACGACCATGCACGCGATCTGCGAGCTGTAGTTCGACAGCGACGTGTTCGCCCCCGCCGTCTCCTCGATGTTCAACAGCCGCCCAGCCGGAATCGCGAACCGGCCGCTCGTGCTGCCGTTGCCGGCGTTGACCGTCCGGCTGATCAATGCACCTGCCAGATAGCGAGCGATCAGATTGAACCGGCCGCTATCCGACCCCGGCACAACAGTCTTCCGCAACTCCAACGTCGCGGTGCCCGAGGCGGAGAGGACACCGAAATGGTGGAGAACGTTGTGCCTGACAAGGTGATGCTCGCGGTGCTTGCCGTGACTGTCGGATGCGACCGCGACTGACGCAAAGACGATTGCGCAGCCGAGGATCGCCGCCACCGCGGCCGCAGTCCGAGTGAGCTTGTTCATCGGGACCTCCTGTGTTCGGAAACGCCGCGGGACGGTCCACTGCGCGCCGCTTGCGGAAGGCCGCTCGCGGTGGGCTTTGCCGCCCCGCTCTCAGAGGCGTTGCCGCCTGGTCGGGTTCGAAAGCCCCTTCGGCCGCTTCTTTACGCAACCCTTACCGGCCGCGCTTTGAGCGGGAGTGGCAGGTCGGCGGGCGGCGTATGGCACGGGGCCGGTCCCGCTCGTTAGAGCGCCTTCAACCGCTGGCTCCCGACTTACCGTGCGCCCGCGTGCCGCCCAGTCGTGAAAGTCGTTCTAGACGCCCTGGAAGAACCACTTGAGCTTTCCGGTCGCCCTCTGTGCTCCCGCTGCAACGAGATCGGAATCGAGGCGCTCTTGCTTGCAGGCGATGCGCGCGACTCCTATTTCGCGTCGCTTGTGGGCGCTACGCGAAACAGCAGCGTTGCACAAGACATGCCTACCGGCGCCTCCAAAGTGCGACTGCTCCGACCGCGATGAGACCCCACAAGCAGGCCCCAATCAACCACGACGCCGCTGAGACCCAATCCGGGTAGTCAGAGCCTCGCTCCAAGTCGCTTATCGCGACAACGCCGACAGAGCTCGCCGCTACGACCGCGAAAACGACCGCGATCTTCGTCAGCGGCACGCACACAGCCTAGTGAACGGTGTGGCATGGGCCATGGAGCCACTGCATCGGAGGACGGCTGCCGATGCCTGGCGGGGCGGCAATCCGATTGCGGCTGATCCCCGTATTTCTGCCGGAGGCAGGGTTATCAATGGAGAGGAGTGCTTATGAGGTTGATCCTCGCACTCGCTGTTTGCATCGCCGCACTCGCAATCGTTGGTGCAGCGCTCGCGACCAACCCCGGCACGAATGGACAACCTAGTCAGTCGTGCCAGGCTGAACCGACCGGGCCTCCTGGCCTGATCAGCACAACAAACGGGTTCGCACGAGTGGCGGTCAACATGTACGCCGGAAGCCAACCGCAGAACTCGCGGAACTCGCATTCGGTGTCGCAGTACGACGTCGCCTGTTTCCAGGTTTCGCAGTCGCACTGACGCACTGAGGCGCTGCGTTGCCCCGGACGGGAGGTCCACGTTCCCGTCCGGGGCCGCTTCCTTGGCAATGGCCTCGCGCCGAGCTAGCCGACCGCTATGCGAACGCCGGGCATCGGGCTCGCGCGGGACTCCGTGTCCGCAGCTAGCGGCGACGCCTAGCAGAATCGTCGAGGGCAGCGGCGTGCTGAGCGGGAGTTCGGGTGATCATCGCCAAGCGTAAAAGGCACCGCTGCGCTCAGCCAGGGACGGGGCCTATGGGGACGTGTCCGCCGACGTCGACACGGACGTCGTCGACGGTGATCGCACCACACGCGAGGCAAAACGTCGCGAGCGCGTCCGGCAAACCGACTCGAGCCTGCTCGCCGCAGTGGGCGCACTTCTGTCGTTCCTCTTCCGAGAACCAACCGAGCAGGTCGCTGTTCGTGCGCGGCACGAAACGAATGTAGAACGCAATCTCGGCCGCAGCCATGGGCCGTTCGGCCTATCGCGAGAGAAGAGGCGGCCCGCTGCCGCTCGTCGTGGCCGCCTGCTCAATCAGCTCGTTGATCGAGCGAAGCAGTGCCTCATTCTTCGCCAACCGCTCCGTGCGCCTATCCATCGACCGGGTCAGAGTAGTCTGGAATCCGGCGAAACTCTCCACACGCCGCACGTGAGTCGGCGCGGCAGAATGGTACGGTGGCCGGGGTCTTCCGTATCAACGGCATTTCGTATCTGAGGATTCCGGTGACCGATCCGCAGCGGGCGGCGGTGTTCTACCGGGCGGTCTTTGACTGGAAGGTAGACGCTGACCGCGCCGAACCGAGCTTCGAGGACGGCACAGGCCACGTCATTGGCCACTTTGTCACGGGGCAGGGGGTCACGGGCGAGGACGGTATTCGGCCGTATGTGTTCGTCGAACGCATTCACGACAAGCTCGACGCTGCCGTCGCCAACGGCGGCGAGGTCGTCACGCCGCCCTATCCTGAGGGCGACCTCACGGTTGCCGTCTTCCGTGACCCTGAGGGGAACGCCGTGGGCGTGTGGGAACGCGCCGATTGGCCTCGGCCAAAAGGCGTGTGAAATGACGCACGGGACACGCTCTGTCGTCGGCGAGTCGGCGGTCCAGTGATCGAGATCGGGACTACCCTCACGCAGGCGCGTATCCGCCGCGGCCTCGCGCTCGCCGAAGCCGCGGAAGGGACGAGGCTGCGAGAGCACTACCTACACGCGTTGGAACAGGACCAGTTCGACCAGCTACCGCCCGGCAGCTACCGACGCGCCTTCCTTCGCACCTACGCGACCTTTCTCGCCCTCGACGCCGACCTGCTCGTCGACGAGTACGCCGCCCGCTACGAACGCCACGAGTCCCGACACACAGCCAGCCCGTCCCTCCCCGACACACGCGCAGGACGCCGCCGCCCCCGCCGTCACTAGCAAGCATCGTCGAGGCGCACCCAAGCGATAATCGTCGAAAGTCGCTTTATGGGCCACCGCCGCCGCTCGCTCGCGGCAACACGGTATCTCTGCACCCGGTTCAGCACCGGTTGGCGGTCGATAGCAGCCGCCAAGGTGCGTAGCGCGGCGTTGGACGACGTCGGCGCCGACGGTTAGTTGCGCGTCGACTCGTGCCTGCTGGTCGTAGGTGGCGGTGAAGATGCCGAGGTTGACACCGAAGGCGAGCAGAAGTCCGACGAGCACGAGGCCGCGGTTGATCGCCGCACCGCGTCGGCTTGCGCTGGCGAGCAGGAACGCACGTGTTGTGGTCGCGCGCTTGCCGGCGCTTCGGCCGACCAGGAACGTGACCGCGCGTCCGCGGATCCGGACGAGGAAGAGCGTCGCGCCGATCCAGAGCAGCGCGGGCGCGAAGAACATGTAGATCGACAAGCGAGAGCGTCGGGTTCGAGTCCGGGTTTACGACAGCGGAAAACCCTGTCCGTGCGGTGAGCCAGTAGATGAGGCCGCTGACCGCGAGCGCGAGCAGGTCGAGGTAGAGCCGCTGCCAGAGCGGTTTGCGTTCGCGCTCGACGCTGCGCCGTCCCTCGCTGACGCTCCGGGTGAAGACGCGGGCGCTCGCGCCGATGCGCGCCGAGGCTGCACCGACGACTGCGACCGCGATCGACAGAGCGACGGTCGCGAGTGTCCGCGCCAAGGTGAACGTGGTGGTTCCGGTGACGAGCGTTGTCACGGCGAGGGCGGCGAGGCCGGAGCCGATCAGCCCGGCGACGGTGCCGATCACGACGCTCTCGATCAGCGCGAAGCCGACGAGGCTGCGGCGTGAGCCGCCGCGGGCGCGCAGCAGTGAGAGCTCGCGTCGGTCACGTTCGACGGTGCCGAGCGCGGCGAGGTAGGCGAGTCCGAGCGCGATCAGCGCGCCGGGGACGGCGAGCATGATGTAGAGCGTCTCGGCGTAGAGCGCGTCGCCGGCCGCGGTGTTCAGGCTGTCGCTCAGGTTGTCGACGAACTGGATCTGGCCGGGCAGCGTGCGCTCGACCCGGTTGCGAATCTGCCCGGCCCGCAGCAGCGCCTGTCCGGGGCTCGAGCCGAGCGAGGTCGCGGCGACCTGTGCTTGCACTTGCCACTGCACGCCGTCCTGGGCGCCGGGAACGGCGGAGCTGCCGATCGAGGCGGGCGTCAGCGTGCGCAGCTGTGGGGCGAGGGTGGCCGCGAACGTGTCGAACGGCAGAATCGCGATCTGCGCGGGCGGTTGCGCCGGTGCCGGCCCGAGCTGAGGGTTGAGCGGCTGGAAGAGAACGTCCGGCGAGGTGACGAGCGCGACACCGCTGACCCGGAAGGCTCTGCGGCTTCGTTCCGGGACGGGCGGTCAGGCTCACGCGGTCGCCGACGCCGGCCTGCAGGGTGGCAGCAAGCTGCTGGTCGAGCACGATCTGCCCCGCCCGGAGGCTGCCGCGCAGGTAACGGAACGTCTTGATCTGGCGCAGATAGTCTCGGCGGCACCGCGAGCAGCGAGCCGTTTCCGGTTCGGATCGTTCCAGCGGCAGAGACCCGGGTCGCGCTCGCAAACGGCGCGGTCGCGGTCGCCGAAGCCTGAGCAACGCCTGGCTGACGAGCGACGGCGTTGGCGACGCGGACAGCCTGGCTCTTCGATCCGACCGGCCCCTGCCAGTCGAGTGCGACCGCGCTCGTTGCGCTGGCCGTCATCGTGCGCAGGGAGTTGCCGATGAACAGCACCATCGCGCCGAGCAGCCCGACCGCCGCCGCCAACACGAGCACCCGCACGAGCGTACGGCCAGGGTTACGGATCAGTCCCTTGACGGCGATCCGTCCGATGCTGCTCACGCGTGCTCCGGCGCGACGATGCGGCCGTCGAGCAACTCGACGCGGCGCTCGAGGCGAGCGGCGACGTCAGCGTCGTGTGTCGCGACGACGAGCGTGAACGCGAGCCGCTCCTGCGTCTGCTCGATCAGATCAAGGACGCGGCCGGCGGTGTCCGAGTCGAGATGGCCGGTTGGCTCGTCGCAGAGCAGCAGCTCCGGACCTTGCGCGAGCGCCCGTGCGATCGCCACCCGCTGAGCCTCACCACCGGAGAGCTCGCCGGGAAGCGCGTCGAGCTTGGCGGCGAGACCGACCAGGGTCAGCATCTCCTCCGCGCGGTCGGCACACCTGATCCGCGGCGACGGCTGCGCGGGCGGCGAACGCCACGTTCTCGAAGGCGGTGAACGTCGGCAGCAGGTTCGATCCCTGGAAGACATACGCGATCCGCGCGGCGCGAACCGCGTGTCTCGCGGCCGCGTCGAGCGATGCGAGCGGCTCGCCTTTCCACTCGACGACTCCCGCGGACGGACTGACGAGCCCCCCGAGCACGTGCAGCAGCGTTGTCTTCCCGGACCCGGAACGGCCCCAAAGCGCCACCCGCTCGTTCCGGCCAACCGCGAAGTCGATCTGCGACAGCGCCGCAACCACCGTGTCTCCCTGTCCGAATCGCACGCTGACGTCTCGGCAGCGGGCAAGCGGCATGTCGGTCTGGACGCCGCTGCTCGCGGGGACGGGCGTGCGTGGTTCGGTCATCAGCTGCGGTCGGCGGCGGCTAAACGGCACGGCCATCGCGAAGTTCGATCACGCGGTCTGCCGACTCGGCGAGGCGAGCGGAGTGGGTGACGGTGACGACGGTGCTTCCGAAGTCGTCGCGCAACCGGGTGAGTGCGTCGATCACGATCTGCTCATTCGCTGCGTCGAGCTCCCCGGTCGGCTCGTCGGCGAGCACGAGCGCCGCTCGACGGGCCGCGGCCGCCGCGATCGCGACTCGCTGCTGCTCACCGCCGGAGAGCTGCGACGGATAGTGCGCGCTACGATGCTCGAGCCCGAACGTCGCCGAGTGCCGCTCGCGCTTCGCTGCGGCCCCCGTCGAGCGCCGGCGAGATCGAGTGAGGCAACGACGTTCTCCAGCGCGGTCAGCGACGACCACAGGTTGTCGCTCTGCAGCACGACTGCGATCTGGCTGCCGCGGTAACGAGCGAGCTCGCGGTCGTCGAGCCTGCCGAGGGACAGACCGAACGCGCGAACCTCGCCGGCCGAGGGTTGATCCATCCCCGCCGCCAGCTGCAGAAAGGTGCTCTTGCCCGATCCGGAAGGGCCGAGCAGCGGCGACGATCTCTTCGCGCTCGACGCGCAGGTCGAGGCCGCGCAGCGCGACCGTCTCGACCGGTCCCGACCGGAAGAGCTTGAAGACATCGTTGAACTCGAGCGCGGGCCACTCCAGCTCGTTCGATGCGCGGACTGGCTCTGGTAGAGGCTCTCTACCGCCAGCGGAAGCTCCGGCTGATCATCCGGAAGGCGTCGACGTTGTCGACTCCCTTTGGGTGCGCCGAGATCGATGATGGCGCGCTTGCCGCCCTTGGAGAGGTAGTAGCGATCGACCGCGAGCGTGACCCGCTTGTTCGTGACCGGATTGGGAGCGCTCTCGGTCGAGTAGGAGACCTTGAACGCCGGTCCGGCCGGCAGCGCGACCGGCGTTGGCGCTGTCGCCGTGAAGGATGGATCTGACCGACTTCAGCGCCGCGATATCCGCTTTGACCGAGGCGTCCGTGAACGCGGCTCCGCTGCTGACGACGATCCGGATCCGGTTGTTCTTGTCCTGGAACGTGACGCTCCTGTCCGCTTCCCCTGCTGCAGCCAGCCCTCCGGATAGCGAATCGAGTAGCCCGCCGTTCCGTTGCCGAACGTGAGGAAGACCTGGTTGTCAGGGATGTCTCCGGCGGCCGCGGCGTTCGCCTCGGCCGTCAATGCGCCAGCCCGGAGGAGCGCCGTCGCAGTCGTGGCGTGGAGTGGCGTGGACGTGGCGGAGCAGATGCAGTCGTCGGCGTCTTGGTCGAAGATCCGCAACCGGCTGCTGCGGCGCCGAGCGCGAGGACGACGACTGGGATCGTGAAGAGGCGGTAGCGGGTCATCGGGCGATGATCGCCGGGGCACTCTTAAGACCGCCTGAAGGCGTCCCGCATCTTTCGAGTCATTCAGGGTGTCCTCAGTTTCTCGTCGCCATACTGCTGCGATGCACGCAGAGCCGAGCCGCCTGCACCGCGCGGCAGATGATGAACAAGGTTCCGGAGATCACCCTCTACTTCTGGGTGATCAAGGTGCTCTGCACCACTGTCGGCGAGACCGCGTCCGACTATCTCGCCGGGAATCTGAACCTCGGCCTGACGAAGACGACGTTCATCACCGGCGCCCTGCTCATCGTCGTGCTCGTCGCGCAGTTTCGGCTGAGGCGCTACGTCGCCGGCGTCTACTGGCTCGGGATCGTCCTGATCAGCGTCGTCGGCACGCAGATCACCGACAACCTCACCGACAACCTCGGCGTCTCGCTGGTGATCACGACGATCGTCTTCAGCGTCGCCCTCGCGATCGTGTTCGCAGTCTGGTACGCGAGCGAGCGGACGCTCTCGATCCACACGATCTACACCACCAAGCGCGAGGGCTTCTACTGGCTCGCCGTGCTCTTCACGTTCGCGCTCGGCACCGCGGCCGGCGACCTGATCGCCGAGCGACTGGCCGTCGGCTACGCGTGGTCGCTCGTGCTGTTCGCCGCTGCGATCGCCGTCGTCGCAGCGCTTCACTTCCGGTTCGGCCTGAACGCGGTCGCGGCTTTCTGGATCGCCTACATCCTCACCCGGCCGCTCGGCGCCTCGACCGGCGATCTGCTGTCGCAGGCGCGCCATGACGGCGGCCTCGGCCTCGGCACGACCGTGACGAGCCTCATCTTCCTCGTCGCGATCCTCGTCGTCGTCACGTTCCTCAGCGTGACGAAGCGCGACGTCACAGAGATCGCCGCATACCACCCCGAGCCGCACGCCCAGGTTCTCATCGTCGCGAACAAGACCGCAGCCTCGCCGCCGCTGCTCGACGCGGTCCGCGCACGTGCAGCGCAGACACCCGCCACGTTCTATCTGCTCGTACCGAACCCCGCCGACCACGCCGAGATCACCGACGCGGAGCGTCGGCGTCATCATCTCGAGGCAGAAAACGTTCTCGCGCTCGCCCTGCCGCTACTCGACAACGCGGCCGGCACACATGTCGAAGGTTCGGTCTCCTCCCGCCACGACCCTATGGACGCGATCGAAGAGGCGTTGCACGACGGCGAGTTCCACGAGGTGATCCTCTCGACGCTGCCGGCCCACGTCGTCCAACTGGCTGCGAGCCGACCTACCGAGCCGCATCGCACATCTCGGCATCCCCGTGACGACGATAACCGCACCCCACCGGCAGCCGCGACAGAATCCCGACACGGCTGCAACGCGGTCTTAGTCAGCTGTAGCGACTACGAGCCGGCGACTTTGCCGCGTCAAGCCCACGCCGACGTGGTGCTGCGCTAGCCCGGGCATGAGCTTGAGAGCGGCCGGCACGCGACTCGAATCCTCGCTTGCCGGCCGCGTGGTCGCTCGGTTCAGGCCTTGACGTCGATCGCCTGGCGGCGGGCAGCGGTCGAGGCGGCGTCGCCGTCGTTGAGGGCTGCTGCACCGGTCCGGCCGTCGCCGTCGCCGGAAGCAGCTTTCAGGGCCGCGGCTGAGACGTTCGTCGGCGTCAGTTGAGTCGGTGCCGCGGTCACCGGGTTGTGCGTAACAGAGGTGATCTGCATCGTCCACTTCCTTGTAGACAGCGCGTAGCAGAGGTGATCTGCCATCGTCCACTTCCTTGTAGACAGCGCGAGTACTGCTGTGGTCGGCGGCCGACCACGGTACTTGAGCCCTATAGGCGAGGACCGGATGCCCCCCGTGCCTGAATCGGTCGCGGATGTGCGTGCGGCTGTGAGGTCACTTGCTTCTCGTCGCCGGCGGCCTGGCCATGCTCATCAGCCCGTCGGGCGAGCCCTTCTTGATCCGGACTCCACGGACGAGCTTGGCGAAGCGCCGCTCGATCGTGAGGTTGCCTCTACGGGTCACCGGGCGACCTCTATTCGTAAGTGGTGGGTCGCGAGTCGCGCCAGCTCGAGAGCTTGGTGTTGATCGTCGGCGGTCGCGATGACGTAGCCGCGTCGGTCCGCGTCGACCTGGACAGGCCGGATGGTTTCCCCGATTTGGATGTACATATCCGCCTGGAGGACGCCGGCGGAGGCGCGTACGTGGTCGAGGCCGTCGACGGACTTGACCGTGCCGGTCGGCAGGATCCCGGGGCTGGCGGTGAGGAAGCTGACGGCGAGTGGGCGGTGGAAGCGTGCGGTGACCATTGTGTCTGGGACGGGGTCGCCGAGCGCCTGAGCGAGGGCGATCTCGACCAGGTCGACGCCCGTTCCGAGCCGAACGAGGTCGGCCATCTGTCCGGCGGGTATGCGCGCCGCCACCTCGACGACGAAGACGTCGCCCGTGTCGGTGACGAGCAGCTGAGGGAACGCGATTCCGTTGCGAAGGCCGAGCGCCCGCACGGCGCTGATGGCAACCTCGCCCGCGGTCTTGAGGTACGCGTGCTCGAGCTCGGAGGGATAGAGATGGATCCAACCGACGCCGAAGCCCGAGCCGGGTGGGCGCAAGCGATCGGAGAGCGTCAGCAGCGTGGGATTCCCGTCGCGAGCGACAACAATCGCGTTCAGTTCCCGTCCTTCGATGTAGCGCTCCAATATCGCCCGCCTGCTTCGCGAAAAGGTGAGCGCGAGCTGGAGTTGCCTGGCCAGTGACGCGTGGTCGTCGATTCGGTAGACGCCCCGCTGGCCTCCCGAGTCGGCGGGCTTGAGGACGGCAGGGCACCCGATCGCATCGAGTTCCCAGGTCGGCTCGACCTCGTCGCTCAGCACGGTGAACGCGGGCTGTGGGATCGCGTGCTCCTGTAGGCGGGTTCGCATGGCGGCCTTGTCGGTCATGACGTGGGCCGTCTTGGTTCCGATACCCGGGAGGCCGAGCAGGTCAGCGACCGCCGCCGCTATTGGGACGGCGCGGTCAGTGGAGATGGCGACCACGGCATCGACGCGGTGACGGCGGGCAGCCTGCGCCACGCGATCCACGTCGGTGAAGTCGATCGCCTCGGCGACGTCGGCCTCCGGCAAACCGACCGCGTGCGGATCGGCGTCGACCGCGACGACCCGCCAACCCGCCGCTCTCGCTTGCTTGATCGCAGCGACCTGCGAGACGCTCGCGCCCAGGAAGAGGACGGTTGGCACTGGTGGGCGATCGTAGGCCGGAGAGCGTGCCGCACCTGCTCAGTTCATTCAGGCTTAACGCGAGGACAACCGCAGCGCTACAGAAGCATCGCTGCAGTAGCTCGCAGACGAGATTGGGCGTCCCGTCTGGAAGGTGATCGCCGTTGCGGGTAGCGCTCCCATCGCCGGCGCGAGCTTCGCGAGAGCGAGCAGCTGGCGCCACCAGTCCCAGAGCGCGACCGCATGTCTCAGCTCGGTGACATAACCGAGCACGGGGTGATGCACAACGCGCGAGAGCCGGCGCAACCAGTAGGCGTTCGACCGTAGCGAGCACATCCCCCCGTTGAACTCACGAGCCCCGACAGTCGCGACGCTCCAGACGTCGAGGAGCCGCATGCCGTGCCGCATTGCCTTCGCGAGGCCTGTCAGGTGGCTGCTCGGCGATCGCTGCTTGTACGTGCGCGGCCGCTCGGCCGGCGTGCCTCCGAGCACCCGGACCATTTCGGCTCGGGTGGGCTGGCCGGGGAGAAGCGCGCGAAAGCGGGCGGGAAGGTCGAGGAAGCTGTCGACGATGATGAGCGCCCGAGGTCGAAGCTCCGGGTGCGTCGCTGCCAACTCGGCCGCTGCGTACCCCGAATACGAGGCGCCGACGAGTATCAGCTCGGAGATCTTCACCCCCTTGCGTTCGAGCTCGCGAGGTAGTCGCGCTACGGCATCGAGGTATTTCGGATCGCCCCAATCCTCGATCCGCTTCGCCCGTGAGGCAGCCGACTGTTCGCCGTTCAACCCGTAGTCGGGGCACGCCAGCGTGGCACGGAGGTAGCGGACAAGCAGTGCGACCTGCGCGCAGTACACCGGACCGCCGAGTGTGATTACGAGTGGGTGCGACGTGGCCCGAGCGGCCTCGGGGACTCGCACCGCGACCCGCAGAAGCGGAAGCCTGGCGTCCGAGGCGCTGCCGACGACCGTGGAGAAGACGAGTCCGACCACGAGCAACGCCGTACCGGCGGCGAGCCACAGCCGCATTGCTCGCTTGCGATATTCGCGCGGGGCCGGCACCGTCGTCACTTGGGAACTAGCGGGTTGGCTTTCGGTGGTGGGCTCTCACCTTCACGGCGCGCGCTTTCACCCGGACGCTTGTCCGAGTGGTCGCCGGAGACGTGTTGCCGGCATCGTCGCGTGCCTCGAGCGCAAGCAGATGGACGCCGGGTCGGACAGGGAGCCCGCCGATCTCTCCGAACCAGTCCAACGTTCCGGAAGAGTGTGCGAAGCGTCCGTAGACAGCCTCCCGGCCGTCGACGAGCACGATCGGGTGCGCGCGGTCTCGGAAGCGGTAGGAGATGCGGGTTCGCTCGCCGACACTGATCGTGCGACGCGATATTCGGAACTGCTCGATCCGCGGTGCAACAGTGTCGAGCCTGATCGTGTTCGGGAAGACGATCGTCCGATGCTCCGAGGGCAGGTGGACTCTGATCCTGTAGTCGCCGTCCGGGCTCAGGTGGTTAGACAGGTTCCGCCCGAACCAACGAAACGTCAGCCACCCGGCCAGGAACCGACGGCGAGCGAGCCTTCGTACAAGCGCTCCGTTCGCGTCGATGACGTCGACCTCCGCCAGGCCGCCGCGCCTGAGCCGGAAGAGAACGCTTGCGCTGGAGGTCACGCACCCGCAGACGGGCGAGAACGTCTTCGACACGCGCGTACCCGCAATCGGCGCAGGCGTCAGCTTCAGTCGTTCCGTGACCACGAACGCCGCCGCGGTCGCAGCAATCAGGCCGGTGACTGCGGCGACGGCCAACCATCGCTGAGCCCGGCCGCTGCCGGCCGCGGCCTCGTTCGGCGATTGGCGAACTGAACCCTTGGAAACAGAAGACAACCGCCCGCTCCCTCGACCCGAATCGACCAGCCCGTCGCCTGCGCCGCGTCACATCATGGCGCCACCGAGGCCGCGACACTCCGCCGTGAACGTCACCTCAACGTGGCGTTAACACGATCTCTGCACCCGAACTCATTTCGGATCATCCAGCAACTCGTGTGACATTCGCGAACGCTCGCCCAGTCCATAGCCGCGACACATTGTCGTCGGGCCGGTGGGAAGGATTCAGGTCAAGATCAGCGGAAGACCTCAGGTCGGCTTGCAACGCCACGTCGACCACACGGTGGTCCGACTGCTCCTCCTCCGCTTCGTCTTTCGCCGCTGATCGAGGCGGTGCAAGCGCTGCGCCGCTCGGCGCGGGATCCCAGGCGAGATCATCGTGCCGTGCCGTGCGGCGAGCGGTCGACGAGAGTCGCCCCCGCCTTAACACACGCTCAACGACCGCTCGTTGGTTTCCGGCGTACCGTGCTCCATGTGTGGTGGGCGCGCATCATGGTTCGTCGCTTTGGCTGGCCAGCACCAGTTGATCGCGAATTCGTCGATGCTCCTGCTGGCTGGCGGTGGCGGCGCCTTCGCGACGTCTGGTCTCGTCGAGCGGTGCGGAAAGCACGCCGTATCGCGCGTGCGGGTCGGTGAGCGTGAGGTGAGCGACTCGAGCCTGTCCTGGATGCTCGCCTGCATTGCGACCTTTGTATTCATCCTGCTCGCGCTGCGGGCGCTTCTCGATCCTGGCTCATTTGCACGGACCCTTCGACGGGGGCGAGCGTCTAGTACCGCTTCGAGTCCTAGTCCAACAGGTCGGTAAGCATTCCGATCAGCCCTGTGGGGCAGAAACCGGCAGCCGATCGGCGGTCGAGAGCCAGTCGACGTAGCGACGAACGCCTTCCACGAAGTTGGTGCTGGCCGTCCATGAGAGCTCGGCCGCGGCGCGAGCGCCCGAGATGTGTCCGAGCCGAACGTCGGCAGGCCGCTCCGGCCCGTGGACAACTGGGACGTCGCCTACGACTGTCCGCACCGTGTCGGCGATCTGCCGGACGCTGGTCTCTTCGTCGCCCACGAGGTTGTAGACGCGCTGGGCAGGCCCCTGCTCCAAGGCAAGGACGACCCCTTGTGCGAGGTCTTCGACGTACACGAACTGCCGGGTTTGGTCTCCGTCGCCAGCGATCGTGAGCGCTTCTCCTTGCTGCGCCCTCACAACGAACGAGGGGACGACCGCTGCGGGCCGCGCACGTGGTCCATAGGGGATCCCGAAGCGTAGGATCGTGGACTCGACTCCGTAGAGCTTCCCGTAGGCGGTGCAATACATCTCGCCGGCGAGCTTCGTGGCCGTATAGACGTGTGAGGGATGAGCGAGAGGCGAGTCCTCGTCGAGGTCGCCGTCGACCGGCGCGTTGCCGTAGACCCAAACGGTGCTGGCATAGACGACGCGACCGATGTCCTCGTGCCGTGCAGCTTCGAGGACCATCTGCGTTCCGTGGACGTTGACGGCGCCTGCGCGCACAGGGTCGGCGAAGACGTCATTGACGTCGGCAACTGCAGCGAGATGAACGATCGCGTCCATGTCGCGCGCCGCGCCGAGCACGGTCTCGGGGTGGGTCAGGTCACCGACAACGGCGGTGACCCATGGATGGTGCGTAGACGGCGTCGTGTCAAGGATCACCGGCTCGTGCTCGCGCGCGAGGAGCTGATCGACAACGTGCGACCCGATGAAGCCGCTCCCGCCGGTGACGAGGACTCTCACTTCGAAACAGCTTCGAGTACTGGCCGCACCGCCGGGTTGTAATACAGCGGCGCGCACCAGTGGTGTTCGGCAATCCAGTCACTGTTCGGTAGGTCGACGTGGTGGCCGAGAATGCGATGGCACGGCTGGTCGTAAACCTTCCCGGTCGACCGTTCGATCGGATCGAACACGATGTACTTGTAGAAACCCGAGACCATGCCCGGCGGAAACATGATCCGGGCCGCATGCTTCGGGTCGAGCTCGCGTCGTGCAACGTCGTTCTTCCAGTCGACGATTTCCTCCAGACGCTCGACGCCGACGATCCCGAGCGCAGCGGTGAACTCGCTCATCCGGTAGTTCAACCCTGGTTGTGCGTGGTCGGGCTTCGCATAGTTGCGGAAGGCGCGCGCGTACTCGATCAGCTCGGCGTGCTTCGACACGAGCATCCCGCCCTCGCCGGTGGAGATCGTCTTCGTCGGCGCGAACGACCAGATGCCGGCGTCACCCCATGTTCCGGCACGACGACCGTTCCACGAAGCCCCATGCGCGTGGGCGCAGTCTTCGATGAGCAGGATGTCGTGGTCGCGGCAATATTCGGCGATCCGGTCGGAGTCGAACGCGAGATGGCCCCCGATGTGCACGAGGACGACCGCGGCCGGTGAGTGCCGGTCGGCCTTGGTCACTAGGTCGTCGAACGACATACACAGGTCGTGACGGTTGCAGTCGACGAACTCGACGTTCGCCCCCGCGGCGCGGAGGGCGAGGGGGGTCGCCATGAACGTGTTCGACGGACAGAGGACGGTGCGTCCGCGAAGTTCGAAGAACTCGAACGCGGCGAGCGCGGCCCCTGTCCAGCTCGAGGTCGCGACGGCCGCGAGGCCATTCAGCGAAGACCACGCCTGCTCGAAGGCCTGCGTGAGAGGGCCGTCCGACCAGACTTCAGCGTCCAGGGCCTGCTCCCAGAGCGCAAAGAGGCGCTCGCGGTCGCGATGGTCGAATCCGATAGCGAATCTGTCGATGTTCATAGGCCCTGGCCTGCCCTCGAGTTCCACGCCTGGCAGGGCGGTCACCCGTGAGCATCTCATCAGATTCACCGGATGACCAGAAAGTGGAATCGAGCCGCGGGGCGCGCTACCCTCGACCCGTGGAGTCCGATACACGTCGCGCGGAGGCGCTGTCCCGCGCCGAACTGCTGTCCGCTTCGCCGCCGATGTTCGAGTCACGGCTTCTTGACCGATTCACACGCGTGCATCCAGCCGTACCTCCGCTGCTCTTTCTGCCTGCGATCGCCGTCTGCGCGACCCTGGCTTTTCTTCAGGACAATCCGCTCGAGGCTGGCCCGGGGCTCGTCGCCGGCTACGGCCTCTGGACGCTGAGCGAATACTGGATCCATCGCGTCGTCTTCCACTTCGAACCCGAGCAGGGCGCCGCGGCGCGGTTCCACTGGATGATCCACGGCGCACATCACGATCATCCGAACGACCCGCGGCGGCTTGTGCTGCCGCCGGTCGTCTCGCTGCCCCTGGCGTCGGCCTTCTTCGGACTGTTCGTTGTCGCCTTTTCGCTTCCGCTCGCCTGGTCGGTCACGGCGGGCTTCTTTGCCGGATACCTGGCCTACGACATGCTCCATTACGCGCTTCACCACGCGAGGGCGCGCGGCCCGATCACCCGGAGGTTGCGCGAGCTGCACATGCGCCACCATTTCGAGGACGACCGCCGCGGCTTCGCTGTCAGCGCGCCTTGGTGGGACATCGTCTTCGGCACAGCCTCACCACGCACGCGCGGCCAGGCGCGCAGAGCATCCACTACCCCGTAACGACGCCTAAGGCTCCGACGAGGAGCAGCGCGACGGCCAGTACGGCGGTCACGCCGGCGACGAGCGCGCCGGTGTGTCGATCGAGCCGAGCCCGCACTGAAGCGAGCGGCCGTTCGGCCCGCGGGCCGGCGATACGCCTCAGAGCAGTGATCGCCGCGAGCGGCGCGATGAAAGCGGCGTTGAAGACGACGATCAGGACAAGCTGCCGCGGGAGGCTCTGGTCGGAGCCGACGACCGCGGCGATTACGGCGAAGTACGGGAAAGCCGTCGGAAGCTCGACGGACGTGATCGCCGCGCCGAGCGCAAAGCTCGATCCAGCCGTACGACGTTCGTGCGCGAGCACACGGCGAGCGACGCCCTCACGGCGAAGCCAGAGCGCCACCGCGACCGCGAGTGCGACCACGCCGAGGACGAGCTCGATCAGGTGGGTCTCCCGGCGCCCCGGTCGCGCTACCACCGAGAGGACTGCGTGCCCGGGACCGAGCACGAGCACGACCCCACCGGCGAGGTAGACGGTGAAGACTCCGAGGGTGAAGTGCAGCAGTCGCCGTGATGCTTCGACGCCGGTGGCGAGATAGAGCGCCGGCGCGATGGTCGACGGATTGAGCGAATCGGCGATGCCGACGGAAACGGCGAGGGCGACGAGTGTGAGCACGCGACGAGCTTGGCAGACCGTGGCCGCCGGAGCACGCAGGCGCCGATAGAGTCGCCGCCGTGACCGGGCAGTTGTCGTGCGCGTCCTGATCCTGACCGCGAGCGTCGGCGAGGGGCACGATCTCCCGGCTCGCACGCTCGCTGCGCAACTCCTGGCCGAGAGCCCGACCGTCGAAGTGGTGGTCGCGGACGGCCTGGAGCCGATGGGCAAGCTGGTGAAGGCGATCAGCGCCGACGCTGGACGGGTTGTGTTCTTCCGCTTCCTGTGGGTCTGGGATCTCGGCTTCTGGTTCTTCGCGCAGGCACGGCCGACGCGCTGGTTCAGCCAGACCCTCCTGGCGCGAATCGGCGGGCCTGGGCTCGTCAAGCTGATCGACGACATCGGGCCGGACGTGATCGCGAGCACATACCCGAACACGACCGAGGTGCTCGGCCGACTTCGGCGCCGAGGCCGACTCGAGATACCGGTCTGCTCGGCCATCACAGACCTCGCCGCGCTCGACTACTGGGCCAGTCCAGGCGTCGATGTCCACCTCATCACGCACCCGGAGTCGATCGACGAGGTGCGTCGTCGTCGCCGGGCCGAACGCCCGCGTCAGCTGCGTCCACGGGCTGACCGCGCCCGAGTTTCGTGTCCCGCTCGACGCCGCGGTGGCGCGCGCGCAACTCGATCTGCCGGCCGAGGGGAAAGTCATCCTCGTCTCGGGCGGCGGCTGGGGTGTCGGCGACGTCGGCAGCGCAGTCGACGAAGCGCTGCGCGTCGAGGAGGTCTCCCAGGTCGTCTGCCTCTGCGGTCGGAACGATTCGCTACGAACGAGGCTGGAGGCGCGCTTCAATGACGGGGCGCGTCCAGGTCGAGGGCTTTACCGATCGGATGCCGGAGTGGATGGCGGCCGCCGACGTGCTCGTTCACTCCACGGGAGGCTTGACCATCCTCGAGGCTCTCATGCGTGGCCTCCCGGCCATCTCGTACGGCTGGGGCCGCGGCCACGTGCGCGTCAACAACGCCGCGTACCGCCGGTTCGGCCTCGCCGACGTCGTCTCCACGAAAGATGAGCTTCCGTCGGCCATCCGCCGCGCGCTCGACCGCGGTCGCACGTCCATGGACGGATTCCAGTCCTTGCCGTCTGCCGCTTCGGTGGTGCTCGCTACTGCGGAACGGGCTACCCCGGACCGCTGAGCGGAACCCACGGCAGGTCGAG
This sequence comes from uncultured Actinomycetes bacterium, assembly GCA_963707525.1. Classification (GTDB taxonomy): domain Bacteria; phylum Actinomycetota; class Thermoleophilia; order Gaiellales; family Gaiellaceae; genus Palsa-739. The sequence continues at coordinate 237,909 of CAVPQJ010000005.1, forward strand.
CCCGTCCGCGGCTTCGAGTACGCGCGGCAGGGCCGCCACCGTCTTCCGCCACGAGCCCGGCGCGCTGTAGTGGTCGGCATCGTGCAACAGAACAATGTCGCCGGCAGCGAGCCCGCTTGCGGCATGTCGCGCAATCGTCGCCGGCGTCGCGCGCCGCGTCCAGTCCCGGCCCCACTTCGACCAGAGAACCGGCTGCCACCCGCGCCGCCGCACAAGGTCGAGCGCCCCGGCACTGAACACGCCGTAGGGCGGCCGATAGCAGCGCGGTGTCTTCCCGGTCGTACCCACGATCGCGTCCAGCGCCCGATCCAGATCGTCGCCAAGGCCGCCGATGGTCCGGCGCAGCAACAGGCGATGCCGATACCCGTGCAAACCGATCTCGTGTCCCGCGGCGGCGATGTCGGCCGCCAGCTCCGGGTAACGGTCGACCTGCTCCCCGACCAGGAAGAACGTGGCGCGTGCTCCAGCAGTCCGGAGCAGCTCGAGCACCGCCGGAGTCCCTTCCGGGTGCGGGCCGTCGTCGAATGTGAGCGCGACGCCCTGCGCAGGCCCCGGCAATCTTCGTCGCAGACGAAGAGCGTCTGCGAGAGGAGCGAATATCGGCGCCGAAGCGGGAACGAACCATGTCGCGGCGATCGCGAGGCTCCTAACCGGTTCGCGCACGCGGCCATCGTCGCAGTTCACCGCGCAAGCCCGCCCGAGGCGAGCTCGCTGACCGAATGTGTCCGCGCAACGAGCGTCGTACCGACAACTGCGAGCACCAGCCCGGCGACGATCGGGGCGCCCGCGAGCGGAGCGGACGTCCAGCGCTCGCGCAGGAAGAGCGGTTCCATCACGATCGGGAGGAACGTCTGCACCGCGGTCGTCAACGGCACAACGATCGTCGCCGGTCGCCGCTGGAATGCAGTCATGCCGGTCAAGGTCGCCGCGACGCCCATGCCCACTCCGACGACCGCCCAAATGACCGCCCCGGCGAAGTCGCGGGAGCCGATGTCGTCGCTCATCAGCTTCGTCGCGACGTTCGTCGCCGCGAAGCCGGCTCCCGATGCGACCATGACGAGGAGAGCCGAGTCGAAGCGGGTTCCCCTGACCGCGAATGGCACGAGCCCCGCGATCGAGAGGGCCGCCACCACGGCAGCGATGGCCAGGATGCTGCGGTGCGTCTCCGTATGTGCTGGCGCGCCGACCGCTACGAGGGCGACGCCGGCAACGATCGAAAGAACGCCGATCCATCCGGGAATGCCAACCCGTTCGCCGAGCGTCCGCGAGCCGATCCCGAGCAGGAGGAGCAGCCCAACCGCAAGCGCAGGCTGAACGACGACGAACGGTGCCGTTGCAAGCGCGAGCACCTGCGGACCGATGCCGATGATCCCGAGCAGCCAGCCGATCAACCAACGCGGGCGGCGAAGCAGACGGACGAGAAGCGAGACGCGGAGGCTCAGCGACCTCGGCGTCGCGCGTGCCTCCAGCGCCTGCAGGGCCAGGCCGACGTTGAACAATGCCGAGGCGACGAGGGCGCTCGCCAGACCGAGCAGCAACACCACGGCACCGTAACCCCCGGTGCGTGCGAGGTGCCGCTACATGCCGGCTCCCCCTTGGGGCAGGCGACGACCGGTAGCGGCTACCTTCAAGGTCCTGCGCATGAACGTCGCGGCAATCACAGCGTGTCCACCGGCCCAAGTAGGTCACGTCACACAAGTACGCGTGGTGCTGTCCGAGTGGACGAAGTTCCGCTCGGTTCGCTCCACGGTTTACACCTTCGTCGTCGGCATCGCAGCGACGATCGCCTTCGCGATCATCCCTGCGGTGATCAACGCGGTTCGCTGGTCGACGATGAGCCTCCAGGACAAGCTCGCGTTCAACCCGTTGGAGCCGACATTGATCGGCATCAACGTGGCGCAGTTGGCAGTCGGGGTGCTCGGCGTTCTCATGATCACCGGCGAGTACTCGACCGGAATGATCCGTGCGACGTTCACTGCCGTTCCGAAGCGGCTGCCAGTCCTGTGGGCCAAGGTCGGCGTCTACGGGACAGCCACCCTGATCGTCAGCGTTCCCGCAACGCTGATCGCGTTCTTCTCCGCACAGTCGATCCTCGCGGGGCACACCCTGTTTGGTCGCGACATTTCCTTGTCGATCACAGGACCCGGCGTCGCCCGGGTGGTCGTCGGCGGCGCGCTGTACCTCACACTCGCGGGACTCTTCGGTCTCGGGCTGGGCGCGATCGTTCGGAACACTGCCGGCGGAATCGGGGCGTTCGCGGCAATCCTGTTCGTGATTCCGCCGGTGCTGACGTTGCTTCCCTCGAGTTGGGACGATGCGATCTCGCCGTACCTGCCCAGCAACGCCGGGCAGGCGATCATGCAGTTCGGCGTTCCCGACCATACGCTCGGGCCGTGGACTGGCCTGGCGCTCTTCACCGGGTACACCGCCATCACGATCGCCGCGGCTGCTGTCCTGCTCTGGAGACGCGACGTCTAGAAGCGCGCTGCTGATGCTCGTCGGACTTGCTGCGGCCGCCACCGTCCTGGGCGGGTGCGGTGGGACGAAACGCGGCACGACGACGACCAACGCAGCGTCCGCCGGTCTCCCGCTCGACCGCTACGGGACTACCTGGCTGTGCCGACCCGGCATGGCGGACGATCCCTGTACAGCGGGCCTGGCCTCCACCACGATCGCTCGCGACGGCACGACCCAGGCGGAGTCTGCCGCCGTCGCGCGCGAGCCGAAGGTCGACTGCTTCTACGTGTACCCGACGGTCAGCGACGAGTCGACGATCAACTCCGACCTCGCGATCGGGGTCCGGCAGGCGGAGGTTGCAATCGCGCAGGCCTCGCGGTTCTCCGAGGTCTGTCGCGTCTACGCACCGGTCTACCGGCAGATCACCTTGAGCGCGCTGGATCACCCGGGTCGCATCACGCTGGCGGATGCGTTGATCGCATACGACAGCGTGCTCTCGGCGTTTCGCACCTACCTCGCCCATTACAACCAAGGCCGAGGGATTGTGTTCATCGGGCACTCGCAGGGAGCGTCGATCCTGATCAAGCTGCTCAAGAACCAGGTCGACGACAAACCCGCGCTCCGCCGTCACGTCGTATCCGCACTCTTGCTCGGTGGCAACGTCACCGTCGCAAGAGGACACATGGTCGGTGGCGACTTCAAGCACCTCCCGCTTTGCAGTTCGAGCACGCAGACCCGGTGCGTCGTCGCCTATTCGACCTTCGCGAGCAAGCCACCGAAGAACAGCCAGTTCGGTCGCACGACCTCGGACGCCGGAGTCAGCTTGCTCGCGCCGCACAAGTTGGCGCCGAACATCGCGATCGCGTGCGTGAATCCGGCCGCCCCAGCCGGTGGACAGGCCCGCCTCGACCCCTACGTTCCGGCGATCTTCCTCCAGTTCCTCGGCGCAGGTTCCACGCTGCAGGTGGGCACCCCGTGGGTGTCTTTCCCGAACGAGTACACAGCCGTCTGCAAAACGTCGGGCACCGCCACATGGCTGCAGGTCGGGCATACGCTGGGGAGCCGCGACCAGCGACCGCTACTTGCAGACCTAAGCGATCCGTCACTCGGCTTGCACATCCTCGATGTCAACATCGCGCTCGGCAACCTCGTGCAACTCGTGCGCGACGAGGCCGCTGCCTACCACGGCTAACCGCAGCAGTCAACGACGGTGACGCCGCGCAGGCCGCAAGCCTCAACTCGTCCTTCGCGACCGCGAAAGCTCCACAAGGGGCTCGATACCCATCGCACGTTAGAGTCGACGCAAGTCGACATGAACGAGAAGGCGCCGACGTGCGGCGCATCTGCAGAGCCCTCTGATGGACTCGAACCGCCAACCCCTCCTACCATGCGGAGTGGGGCCTATCTACCATGGAACGCAAGGCGGAAGCACCGACGGCGAGATCGCCGTCGGCGGCGAGCTTCTCAACAGTGACGTTGTGTAAGGCCGAGGTCCGGCGCCGTCGCGACGACGGCGCTGCGCGGTTCCCGCCCGTTGCGACGAACTTCTGTCGCTGACGACGAGGTGGACGACATCGTGTGCGTTTCAGCTCGGTGACAACGCGCGAGACAATGCGTCTCCGCTAGTTTCCGTGTCGTGGTGTCTCTCGCCCCTTCGTCGTTCGCGTGCTCGACCTCGATGCCATGGCGAAGAGGTTGCGCAGCTTGGCTGACACGTTCGGCGGAGTACGAGTCTCCCCGATCCGTTCTTGCTGCAGGCCAGAGCGCATGACCCAGACTGACGTCACGGTCGTCGAGGTCGGCCCGCGGGACGGACTCCAGTCGGTGGAGCAGACGATGTCCGACGGCGGCGAAGTGCCGCTGGATCGACGCGCTCGCCGCTGCCGGATTGCGCCACATACAGGTCGGCTCGTTCGTCTCTCCGCGTGCGCTGCCGCAGATGGCCGACTGTGCGGATGTCGTACGTCACGCGTTGACCATTCCGGACCTGCGGGTGTCGGTGCTCGTGCCGAACCTTCGCTACGCCCAGCTCGCCTTCGATGCCGGCGTGCATGTCCTGACGATCCCGGTGTCCGTGAGCGAGCCGCACTCGATCGCGAACATCCGCAAGACCCACGACGAGATCATCGAGGACGTTCGCGCGATCGTCGCGTTGCGCGACGAGCGGTATCCGAGATACGCAGATCGAGGTCGGCCTTGCGACCGCCTTCGGATGCACGATCCAGGGCGTCGTTCCCGAGGACGACGTGATCCGGCTCGCGCACCGCGTGGCGGAGTGCGGTGTCGACTCCATCCATCCCGCCGACACCGTCGGATTCGCGAGCCCGACGCAGATTCGACGGCTGGTTCCACGGCTGCGCGCTCGAGGTAGGCGACAAGTGCGGCGCGGATCCATCTGCACAACACCCGCGGCCAGGGACTAGCCAATGTCGTCGCGGCACTCGACGTCGGCGTACGCGCCTTCGACTCGTCGCACGGCGGCCTTGGCGGTTGCCCGTACGCCCCGGGCGCCACCGGAAACATCGTGACCGAGGACCTCGTCTTCTTGCTCGAGTCCATGGGACTGCGCACCGGTGTCGACGTCGAGCGGCTGATCGAGGCGCGCTCGATCCTCGCCGCGGGGTTGCCCGGGGAGGAGCTCTACGGCCATGTCGCCGACGCGGGACTCCCGAAGGGGTTCGTTTCCGCGACGGCCGCCGCGTGAGCGACGTCGAGTCCGATCGGCTTCCGCTCGCCGGGGTCCGCGTGGTCGAGTTCTCGCACGTCGTCATGGGACCGGCCTGCGGCCTCGTTCTCGCCGACCTCGGCGCCGACGTCGTCAAGGTCGAGCCTCCGATCGGCGGGGACAAGACGCGATACCTCGGAGCGGCGAGCGCCGGGCTCTTCACGACGTACAGCCGGAACAAACGGAGCGTCGCCGCGGATGTCCACACGCCGGACGGCCTCGCCTTCATACGCCGCCTCATCGCGCAAGCGGACGTCCTGATCGAGAACTTCCGCCCGGGCGCACTCGACGCGGTCGGGCTGGACTACGCCTCGCTCAGCGAGGAAACGCCGCGCCTCGTCTACTGCTCGCTCAAAGGCTTTCTCTCGGGCCCGTACGAGCACCGAGTCGCTCTCGACGAGGTCGTGCAGATGATGGGCGGTCTCGCCTACATGACGGGACCACCCGGACAGCCGCTCCGAGCCGGCGCGTCGGTCAACGACCTCATGGGCGCGATCTTCGCCGTCGCCGGTGTCGTCTCGGCGCTCTACGAGCGTGAGCGGACAGGGCGCGGCAAGCTCGTCAAGGCCGGGCTCTTCGAGAACAACGCGTTCCTGGTCGCGCAGCACATGGCCCGGTTTGCGATCACCGGGGAGGCGCCGCGCCCGATGCCGGTGCGGGAATTCCGGCTGGGCGGTCTACGACGTGTTCGAGACGAGCGACGACGAGCGCGTCTTCGTCGCCGTCGTGACAGACACCCAGTGGCGTGACGTTCTGTCGACGCGTTCGAGTCTGGCGCGAGCTCGCCGCGCATGGAGACTCTCGCCACCAACCAACTGCGCGTCGAAGCGCGCGCACTGGCTGATCCCGCAGCTCGCCGACGTCCTCCGACGCCGCACGCGCGCCGAGATCTGCGACCATCTGCGAACGCGCCGGCGTCGGTTTCGCTCCGATCCGCCGTCCCGACGAGCTGTTCGACGACCCGCACCTGTCGCGGCCGGATGCGAGAGTCGACGTCACGCTTGACGACGGCACGGACAACGTGGCTGCCCGGGCTTCCGCTCGAGCTCGACGGCCGGCGCCCGCGCGGCGGGCGCAACGCCGCCACGCCTCGGCGAGCACACCGTCGAGAGTCGCCGAAGAGCTCGGCTACAGCCCGGAGGAGATCGCGAGTCTCGATCGATGCCGGCGTGCTTGCGGCGCCGAACCGCGACGTGAAGCCTCGTCAGCGCGCGGCCGGCGCCGACGCCGTCCAGCGGTACAGATGCTCGGGCCGGCCGGCGGCGCCGTAGCGGAGCGTGAAGTCGACCGCTCCGGAGTCGGCGAGGAATCGGAGGTAGCGCCGCGCAACACCATGGCTGATTCCGGCACGCGCGGCGAGCTCCGCGGTTGAGAGCGCCGTGTCGGAGTCTCTCAGCAGCGAGGCGACGAGCGTCAGCGTCGGCGGCGAGATCCCCTTGGGCAGCGACGCCTCGCTGCTCGTCCGCAGCAGGCCGTAGAGGCGATCGATGTCGCGCTGTTCCGCCTGCCGCATGTCGGCGAGCTGGCGACGAGCCTCGGCGTACGTCTCGAGGCGGTCGCGAAAGGTGACGAACGTGAACGGCTTGACGATGTAGTGGACGACACCGAGGTGCATCGCATCTCGGAGCACGTCGACGTCCTTCGCCGACGTGATTGCGATGACGTCGACCGCCGGCGCGTGGCCCGCGCGCAGCTTGCGCATCATGTCGATGCCGTTCTCGTCGGGCAGATAGATGTCGAGGAGGACGAGGTCGGGGCGGAGCTTCTCCACGAGCGCACGCGCATCGCGGCCAGTCGTCGCATCGCCGACCACCTCGAAGCCGGGGACGCGCTCGACGAATTGCCGATGCACCGAGACGGCCATGAAGTCGTCGTCCACGACGAGCGTCCGGATCACGAGCGGACCCTCTCGACCGAGCGCAGCGGCAGCCGGACGGTGAAGCGGGCGCCGTCGACGTTCTCGACCTGAATCGTGCCGTGCCGACGTCTGCACCTCCTGACTGACGAGCGCGAGGCCGAGGCCGCGCTTGTGCTGGCCGTCGCGGGCGATCTTGGTGGTGAAGCCGTCGCGGAAGATCTCGTCGATCAGCGCGGGATCGACTCCGGGACCGGAGTCGTGGATCGCGATCACGAGCTCGCCTCCCTCGACGTGCAGAGCGATGTCTACGTGGCCGCCACCTCCGCCTGCGGATGCTGACTCGAGCGCGTTGTCGATCAGGTTGCCGAGCATCGCAACGAGGGAGCGGACGTCCTCGAGCTCCGTCGGCAGCTCCGTCGCATGGACGTCGAGCTTGACGCCGTGCTCGCTCGCAAGGGCGGCCTTGCCGAGGAGCAACGCGGCGAGGATCGGGTCTCCGACGCGGTCGACGAGCGACGCGGCCAGCTCCTGGTGCAGCAGCGACGAGCGGTTGATCTCCTGGACGGCGTCGTCGTAGCGGCCGAGCTCGATCAGGCCGCTGATCACGTGCAGCCTGTGCTGGAATTCGTGCTCTTGCGCACGCAACGCGTCGGCGAGCTTGCGCACGTCGTGCAGCTCGCGCGAGAGCGCGTCGAGCTCGGTGTGGTCGCGAAGTGTCACCACCGCGCCGATCGGTCGGCCTCGTACCTCGACCGGCATCCGGTTCGCGACGAGCACGCGCTCACCGACGAGGACGACCTCGTCCTGGCCTGCAACGCACCCGGTGAGCACGTCGCGAACGCGGCCAGCCGGTATGACGTCCCCCACGTGCCGTCCAACGGCGCCGGCGTCGAGCGCGAGCAGCCGCTGCGCCTCGTCGTTGATCAGGGTGATCCGCCCCGTCGGATCGACGGTGATCGCACCCTCGCGGACGCCGTGCAGCATCGCCTCGCGCTGCTCGAGCAGCGCACCGATCTCGTCGGGCTCCAGACCGAACGTCTGCCGCTTCACGCGACGCGCGAGCAGGAAGGCGCCGAGAGTTGCGAGCGTCAGAGCCACCAATAGCGGTATGAGGATCACCGGCAGCGATGCCCAGAACTCCGTCGTGAGCGCCTTCTCAAGCACGCCGACTGACACGAGCCCGATCACGTGACCCTGAGCATTCCGGATCGGCGTCTTGGCGCGCATCGACTTGCCGAGCGATCCGGGTTGCTCGCCGACGAACGTCTTGCCTGCGAAGACCTGCGCCGGGTTCTCGCCGGGATCGTGCAGCAGTGACTTTCCGATCAGCTTCGGATTCGGATGCGACATGCGGATGCCGCGGCGGTTCACGACGACGACGAAGGATGCGCCGGTGGCCCGTCTGATTCGCTCGGCGATGGGGTCGATGATCCGCGCGCCGTTCGGCTGCGTCAGCGCCGCGACGACCTGCCGGTCTGTTGCGACCGTCTGCGCGATTGCGAGCGACTCGGCGCCGGCCCGTTTCGCGATGTCGTCTCGCGAGTGCAAGTAGACGACGACAGAGGACACCCCGACCGTCAGGGCGATGATCGCGAGCTGCAGGAGCAAGAGCTGCGTCGAGAGCCGGGGTAGCCGCCTGGACGTCGTGCCGATGCGCACGGACTCGATCGTAACGCCGTCCGCCCGACGGGCCGAGACCAAAAATGATCGAAAAGTCCGGCTAATAGGCGGTTAGTGCCGCTTATGTAGACGAATCTGGACAAGCGACATGATGGGCCGCCACGATCCGCCGCACCGTGAGAGCGACGATGCTGGTGGGGCGGTCGCCGTCGGCCACAGGGAACGTCGGGGTCCGCCTCGACAGCATCCCGGGTCGGAGTCGCGGAGCGTCCAAGGTCGCCGGCAAGCGCCGTAGGCGGCGCTGATGCAGTTGTTCTGGTTGTCCGTTGGTTTCGGGTTTGTCACGGCGTCGGTGCTCGCGATCGCAGCCGTAGGCCTGAGCCTCCAGTTTGGAATTACGAACTACGTCAACTTCGCCTACGGCGACTTCATGGCGTTGGGCGGGTTCTTCGCGTACGTCCTGAACAGCCAGGTCCTGCACGTCAACATCTGGATCGCTCTGACGATCGGCTCGTTGGGGATGGGCGTGTTTGCGGTGATCATCAACCGACTGATCCTCGGCCCCTTCGCGCGGCGGTTCAGCAAGAGCCACTACGTGCTCATCGTCACCTTCGGTCTCTCGCTGATCTTGCTCAACGTGGAGTACTCGATCTGGGGCGCCCAGGTCAGGTTCTTCAACATGCCGATCTCCGCCGCTCTGCACATCGGGCCGTTGCTGCTGACGAGGAACCAGCTGATCGTGATGGCGATCGCCGTTGTGCTGATGGTCGCAGTCCACACGATGCTGAAGACGACCCGACTCGGAAAGTCGATGCGTGCGATGTCGGACAACACGACACTCGCGATGACGAGTGGCATCGACACAAAGCGGATCACCACGATCACCTGGTTCCTGTCGGGCACCCTCGCCGGAGTGGCAGGGACCGTGCTCGGCATCAGCGAGGGCAACCTGACACCGGCCTCGGGCGAGCTCTTTCTCTTCGTGATCTTCGCTGCCGTGATCGTCGGCGGCGTCGGGAGCATCTACGGCGCTATGGCCGGAGCGATCCTGATCGGGCTGGCGACGGAGATCTCGGCGGCGTTCATCAACCCGTCCTACAAGCTCGACATCGCCTTCGTGATCTTGATTCTCACGCTGCTGATCCGGCCGAGCGGGCTGTTCGCACGGCCGGGAACGGCGTAGACGCATGGTCTACTACGTCTTCACTCTCGTCTTCTTCCTGTTCGACTACTTCATCTTGGCGATGGGGTTGAACATCCAGTACGGCGAGACCGGGATCCTGAATTTCGCGTACATCGGTTTCGTGGCGATCGGCGCGTACTTCACCGGCGTCTTCAGCCTCCCGAGCGCCCTCAACACCGGACAGCACTACATCCTCGGGCTCGGCCTCCCGTTCCCGATCAATCTGCTGATGGGCGGACTGGCGGCGATGTGCTTCGCCCTGTTCGTCGCGCTCATCACGCTGCGCCGCTTGCGGACCGATTATCTCGCGATCGTCCTGATCTCGCTGTCGCTCGTGCTCTACGACTTCTGCAACAACTACGTGTCGCTCTTCAACGGCGCCGACGGCCTCTACAACGTCCCAGAGCCTTTCGCGAAGTCGTTGGGTCTCACAGTCAACTCCTTCATTCCCTTCTTCGCCTGTGTCACCGCGGTCGTGTCACTGCTCATGTGGTTCGTGATGAGCCGGGTGACGCGGGCGCCGATGGGGCGCACGTTCAGGGCGATTCGGGACGACCACGTCGTCGCCGCAGCGCTCGGCAAGAACGTCTTCTGGATGCAGCTCAAGTCGATGCTGATCGGGTCGTTCTACGCCGGCATCGGCGGCGGTCTCCTGATCCAGTTCGGAGGCTCGTTTAACCCGACCGCCTGGCTCCCAGGCGAGACCTTCGTGGTGTTCGCCGTGCTGATCGTCGGTGGCGCCGGTAACAACATCGGCATGTTCGTCGGCGCACTGCTGGTCGAAACGCTGCTCGTCCATCTGCCGGCCTTTCTGCCGGAGATCCCGGGCCATCCGGGCCTCATCGAGTACTTCGACTTGGCCTTGGTGGGCATCGTGCTCATGGCGATGCTCTGGTTCCGCCCCCAGGGCGTCGTCCCTGAGCGGCTCCGACGGGCAGCGAGCTTCGGTGCGGGTCAGCGCTTCGAGGAGAAGCCCGGGAGCTTGGGCGAGACGAGCATCCCGGCGTGATGAGCGAGGTCGGCGTGCTCGACTCCGCAGGCCAGACCTCACGGACACCTGCGCTGCGCTGCGAGGGCATCACGAAGGCGTTCCAGGGCGTGCACGCCGTCAACGGTGCCTCCTTCGACATTCCCGACGGGAAGATCACCGCGCTCATCGGTCCGAACGGCGCCGGCAAGACGACGGTCGTCAACATCCTCTCCGGCGCGATGACCTGCGACGGCGGCCGGGAGTTCATCGGCCAGACCGAGGTCACCAACTGGCCCAGCTACAAGATCGCGCGGCTCGGTCTGATGCGGACGTTCCAGCTCTCCCGTGAGCTCGGAGGGCTGACGGTCCTCGAGAACCTGCTCGTCGCACCCGCCCATCAGGCGGGTGAATCCTTCGTCAACGTGTTGTTCCGCCCGGGGCTGATCCGGCACCAAGAGCGCGACCACGCCGAGCACGCCCTTCAGCTGCTCGAGACCTACGGTCTCTACGAGCTACGAGACAGTCGGGCGAGGGAGCTGTCGGGCGGCCAGAAGAAGCTGCTCGAGATCGCGCGTGCCGTCATGGCGTCGCCGAAGATCCTGGTCCTCGACGAGCCGATGGCGGGGGTCAACCCGGCGCTGATCGAGCGCATCGGGGGATACATCATCGATCTCAAGGACAGCGGCGTCACCGTGCTGATGGTCGAGCACAACTTGAACGTCGTCGAGCGGATCTGCGACTACGTGATCGTGCTCGCGGAGGGCCGGACGCTCGCGACGGGCCGCCTCAGCGAGCTGCGGGAGAACGCCGAAGTCGTTAAGGCCTATCTGGGTGAGGTAATCGATGCCAGCGCTATTCGCTGAGGGCGTCACGGCCGGCTACGGCCGCGTTCCGATCATCAACGACATCACCCTCGCTGCCGACGTCGGCGCGGTCACGACCATCATCGGCCCGAACGGTGCCGGCAAGTCGACGTTCGCGAAGACGCTCGTGGGGATTCTCAAGCCGATGTCGGGGAGGATCACCGTGAACGACTTCGACATCACCACGATCCCGGGGCACCAGATCCCACGGCGCGGACTCGTCTACGTGCCGCAGAACGACAACGTCTTCAAGCGATTGACGGTGCGCGAGAACCTGGAGGTCGGCGGGTTCGCCTCGAAGGGTGACACGTCGGCGCGCATGGAGGAGATCCTGGGCATCTTCACCGATCTCCGCGACGCGACGGAGAAGAAGGCAGGCTTCCTCTCAGGCGGCCAGCAAAACCTGCTCGCCATCGCCCGGGCGCTCATGGTCGACCCGGCGGTGATCGTCCTGGACGAGCCCACCGCCGGCCTCTCGCCCACCTACACCGACGTCGTGTGGAACCAGATCGCGCGGATTTCGCAACTCGACAGGGCGGTGGTCGTGGTCGAGCAGAACGTCGAGCGCGCACTCAAGCACTCGGATTTCGTGCACATCTTCGTGGCGGGCCGTGACCACGTCCACGGGCCGGCGAGGGAGATCGCCGAGCTTGATCTGGCGTCGATCTTCCTCGGTCGGTCATACGCCGGAGTTCCAGACCAAGCCATCTAGCGCACAAGGAGGAAGTTGGATGATCAAGGTCAGATTGCTGAGGAGCGCAACGATTGTCCTGGCGCTCGCGGTCGCGGCTAGCGTCGCGGCGGGGGCTTTCGGCTCCGTGAAGTCACCGGCGGCGAGGCACACTGCAAACTCGTCGCCGCTCGTGGTCGGCGGGATCTTCCCCTTCACGGGCACCAAGTCACTCCTCTCGCAGTGGGGAACCCACGGTATTCCGGTCGGGATCTACGAGGTCAACCACAACGGCGGCGTTCTCGGTCACCAGTGGAAGTCGGCCTACGTCGACGATGCGGCCGATTCGGTCGACGCACTCCCGGCGTTTCGCAAACTGCTGCTGAAGCACCCGACGATGGTCGTTGGCCCGTTCTCGCCGACGATCGAGGCGGTCATCAGTCAGTTCCAGCCGAACAACGTGGCCGACTTCATGGTCGGGGGTCTCACGCAGCTCGACACCATGAATTATCCGTACGTATTCCGAACGTCGTCGTCCGACTCGAACGAAGCAATCGCAATGGCGTACTACGCGATCCAGCACGGATGGAAGACAGCGTCGCTCATCTTCGACAACTCGGCGAACTCGCAGGGCTTCGTTCCGCCTCTCGAGAAGGCGTTCAAGGCGCTCGGCGGAACGATCGACGCGAACATCACAATCACGCCTGGCCAGTCCTCGTATAACGCCGAGCTGGCGCAGGCGTTCGCGAAGCAGCCGCAAGTGGTCTTCGACTCGATGGACTCACAGTCCGCGGCAACCTTGTTCTCGGACGGTCAGCAGCTCGGCTACATGAACGTCCCATGGATCGGCGACGATCTTCAGTCGGCACCGAACGGCGATTACGCGAAAGCGTTCGGCAAGACCGCGTCCACTGAGCTCACGGCCGCCCTGCCAGCGTCGCCTTCGGGCACCGCGTTCAACCACTTCCTCAGCGACTACCAGAACGTGTGGAAGACGAAGCAGATTCTGCCTACAACATTCAACGAGTACGACTCGGTCGTCATCGCGTCGCTCGCGATGACCGCCGCAAAGTCCACGAACCCGAAGGTGTGGGTGAAAGACATCGTGAAGGTGTCGGATCCGCCCGGCGTCCAGTGCTCGACCTACGCCGACTGCGTGCGCCTGATCAAGAAGGGCAAGGACATCAACTACCAGGGCGCTTCAGGGAACGACGACTTCAACAAGTACCACAACGTCTTCAGTGGCTTCCAGATGGTCGGTTTCGACTCGAGCCTCAACAACGTAACTCGTGGCTTCGTCACGCCTCAAGAGCTGCAGTCCGTGGTCGCCAAAGGAGGCTGAGCGAGAGCCGAAGCCGGCGTTCTATAGCGACCAGCGGGGGGTTGCAGGCGACGCCTGCAACCCCCCGCCTTATCCTTCGATCTGTTCGTCGAGCCGAGTCGAGCGCAAAGATGCCGATCGGCGGAGTTTGCAGTAGGCGCGGCTGGGATCGAACCAGCGACCCCTCGCGTGTGAACCCAAAGAGAGGCCGGTCGCGAAGTCGTCGGCTACGACTGGAGCGTTCGCCGGTTACGCGGAATCGTCGCTGAGGAGACCGAGCGCCGAGGAAACGGTGCAGGCAATTCACTCTCGGGCCTCGGAATCGGCGCTTCCGTAGCCGCCGCTCGACTGCGCCAGTGTGCGGGAATGTCCCCTGACGACACGCGAACGGCCGTTCGATGCCTGTCCTCGGTCCGCACGCTCGCCGAGCCGTTCGGAGTTCAGTAGTCGCTCTTGAAGGCGAAGTAGGAGCCACGAATGGCTCCGGCCAGCGAGCAGCTTACGCCGGGGACGCGCGAACGGACCGCGGAACTTGGCGCCGCCGGCTTCGAGGACGTGCTGGCAGCCATCACGATCCGCCTTGATCAGACCGGGTGCGCGCCAGTCGCGTCCGTGCCTTTTGCAATAGCGTGGCTCCCTCGTATTGGTCGGCGTGTCGCCGAACGACCAGCCGTCGCTCCAAGCCAGAGCGACGCTTCTGAGCATCCCCGCTTGAAACCCTGCGCCGGTCGACTCCGCTGCGGCGGTCAGGAAGCAGTCGTCGTTCTTCGCTGCGCCGCGAGCCGAGCGCGAGAGCGAGCAGGACATCTCGAGCGCGGGATTGACGGCATCCCATACTGTGACAACTTCCGAACCGCAGCGATGGTTGCGGCGACCCGGTAGTGGGTCGCTGAGCCGGACGAGGTAGGCGAGCAGCGCAAACGCAACGCCGCGGCCGATCGCGATGACGAGAGCGAGCGTCGGAGCAAGGCCGACGGCGGTTCCCGGGTCGAGCCGCGTCTGGAGCATGCTGCGCAGCTTGGCGCGACACTGACCGTGATTTCACAGAACCTCTCCGGTAGGCGTCTCGCGCGTCGACTGCGCGAGTGTTTGGGAGTGTTCCCCCGTTAGTGTGCGCGCTCGAGAATCTCCTTGAGGCGCCGGTGACTCTTGGGGATGTCTTTGCGTGCGCCGTTTCGGGCGAGGGGGGCGAAGAGGACGCCGAGACCGTGGCCTTTGAGCTCGAGCTCGAGTGTTAGCTTGGAACGCGAGCCGCTGTCGAGCGGTTCGACGGTGATCGTGCCGTGCGGGCGGATCGGGCCGTTGATTCCTCGGAACGAACTCCTTCGTGGCGGGTCGTGCGTTGTGATCTCGTAGGTGATGTCGCGTGTGCCGCCGGGCAGCCGACGTTTGTCGGTTGCGCGGGTTCCGACGCGGGTCGGGCCAGCGGTCTCGACGTGTGTGCTGACGATCTGTTCCTGCCACTCGCCGTGCTTATTCAGGTCATCGACGTAGGTGAAGACATCTTCGGGCGTGCGGTCGATCTCGATGCTTTCGACGATCGGTGTCATTGGGGCTCTCCTGACGATTGATCGGCGCCGTGTCTGTCCGCCGAATTGGATAGACTGATAGTATGGCTAATAAAGAGGAGCGAGTCAAGCGTTCGTACGATTCCCAGCTTCGGCGCGAGCGTGCGGAAGCGACTCGGCTGGCGATCGCTGCCGCTGCTGGTCGCCTCTTTGCCGAGCGTGGCTATGCGGCAACGTCGATTGACGACATCGCCTCGGCCGCAGCCGTCGGCCGAGCCACGGTCTTCACCGCGATCGGCGGCAAACCGGAACTGCTCAAAGAGGCTTATCGGCTCGCCGTCCGCGGGCCTGCCAACGCGAACACGCCATTGGGACAGCAGGCTCGGAGCCGCCGGATCAGCGCCGAACAAGACGCGCATAAGCTCCTCGCCGGCTACGCCGGCGTAATGGTCGAGATCGGCCGCCGGCTCGCTCCGCTCTACGAAGCAGTCCGCGCGGCCGCGCACGCCGATCCTGAGGCGCGCGAGCTGTGGCAGTTCATCACCGAGGAACGACGCAATGCGGCAGCCGGCATCATCCGCCGACTTGTCGAACGCGGCGGCCTTCGTGACGGTCTCGATCAACGAAGCGCGGCCGACATTCTCTGGGTTCTCAACGACCCGGGCCTCTACGGGCTGCTCGTCATCCAGCGCGGCTGGACACAGCGCCGCTTCCGAACCTGGCTCAGCACAGCCATGCAAAGCCAACTCCTGCAACCGCCAAGCCTGGGATGAACTCCGGCCTGCGCGAGCGTCCTTACGTTTGTCGCGTCTCTCCGGCGACCTTCTCTGGAGTCGGGAGGGAGTCGGTCGGCAACCGCAGCTTCGTCATTTCGATTGCGACTCGGGACCCCCAATCCTCGGTCATAGGGGCTTGGGCCAGGAAGCGGCTCCCCTTGCGGTCAATGTGCTGCTGGAGCGTCCGGGGAGCCGTCCCAAGATGTCTCCAGAGTGGTCCGTCCAGTTGGGTTCTGTTTTCTTCGCGTCGCGGCGGAAAGAAGCGTTGTTGTGAGAGGCAGCCTTGGGATTTGAGCAGTATCACGAGCCGGCGGGGGAGCTTTCGGACGATGTTCGGACCTTCGCGCGGATGATCGCCTCGTTGACAGAGGAGGCTGAGGCGATCGGTTGGTATCAGCAGCGGATCTCGCTCGAGAAGGATGAGCAGGCGCGCGCAATCATGGCCGACGCCCAGGGCGAAGAGTTCAAGCATTTCGGAATGGATCTCGAGTTCCTGTTGCGGAAGACGCCGAAGTGGCGGGCGGCATTGCAGAGCATCCTCTTCAGCGAAGGCGACATCGTCGAGGCGGGCGAACGAGGCGAAGACGCAGAGGAACGCGCATAGCCGTCGTTTACGAGCCACGCCTACGGCGCCCGCAGCCCGAACGCGGCTCGTGGTTGACCTCTCGCACGTCCTTCACGATGCGTCGTTGGCTGCCGCTTTCGACGGGGTAGTGGCGACGCTCGGCGTGCTCCCGCGTCTCGATAGCGCCTGCGTACGGGCTTGCGGCGCAGCGCCGGCCAGGCCTGGACAAGCTCTTCATCCTCGGCAGTCATACCGGTGAGAAGGGTGTTCCCTGGTCAGTCCTGCTCGTGATGCTGCGACTCCGAGCTCGCCATGGTGATCGCTTGTCGCTTAGCCGCGGCCTCACGATCACGTTCGGCACCTGGGCAGCTGCTCATGCCTGCAAGTGGCTCGATCACCGACGGAGGCCTTGCCAAGACGGAGATACGCCATCGTTAGTGTCATGCCCCAAGAGTTCGTCGCTGCCATCAGACGAGGCAGCATGCGCGTTCGCGGCGGCGGCGTATGCATCCTCGCGCCTCCCACACTTGGCGCCGCTCCTCTATCTAGGCGCGGCGTTCACGGCTGTATCGCGCGTCTACGTCGGCGTCCACTATCCGACCGACGTCGCAGCCGGCGGACTTCTCGGCCTGGTTATCGCACGCTCCTGTTCCTAGCCGCCCGCGCGTCTCAGGCCGCGCAGTCCATCGCTGGCCGTGCGCGAGTTACCACCACCCGGGGCGAAGCCGGAGTGTCTACGGGATGAGCCGGAGCTTCGGCGTCCCGGTCCGCGGCTCAGGCCCGGCGGCCGGGTCGACGGAGTGCTTCGTCGCTCGTTGACGGGAACGAGATCGTGAACGTCGAGCCCTCGCCGGGCTCGGAGTCGACGGTAAGCCGTCCGCGCATGCGCCGCACCAGCTCCTTGGCGATGAAGAGGCCGAGCCCTGTCCCGCCGACGCCGCTGAGCTGCCCAGGGTCGACTCGGAAGAACTTCTCGAAGATGCGCTCGTGCACATCGCGGGGGATACCGACCCCCTGGTCGCCGACAGTGATCGTGATTCCTTCCGCGTCCTCGTGTGCAGCCACGGCGACGACCCCCCCTCCAGGCGAGTACTTCACCGCGTTGTTGACGAGGTTCCCGAGGATCTGCCGAAGGAGATCGCGGTCGGCGTGCACGGCGACGTTGCTCTCTCCACCGACTTCGAAGGTGATCGACTCCGGCGCGGTCATGCGGGCGGCTTTCACTACCTCGTCGATGACTGGGCCGATCTCGAACGTGCGGATGGACACCTCGACCGCGCCTGCGTCGAGGCGGCCCGCGATGAGGAGCTGGTCGACGAGGCCGCGGAGGCGTTCCGATTCGTTCTCGATCATCCCGAGGAAGAGCTCCTGCTGCTCCGCCGGCATCTCGACGTCGGTCCTCCGCAGCGACCGGATCGCGCCGTACACGGCCGCGAGCGGTGTACGCAGCTCGTGCGACGCGGTCGCAACGAATTCGGACCGTACTCGCTCGAGTTCACGGTCGTCGGTGACGTCGCGAAGCGCATAGACGACGCCCTGCTCAAACCCCGCCGCGCGCACGGCGAGCCAGCGCTCGGCCTCGCCGGCGGTGAACGGCGTGACGGCGACGGGAGCGTCCTCGACGACGGGGACGTCGACGGCGACCTGCTTCCACCCCGGGATCGTCTCGGCGCGCTTCCCGACGGCGTCGCTCGCGGGGATGCCGGTCATCGAGCTCGCAGCTGGGTTCCAGTATCGAACGATGCCGTCCTCGTCGACGAGGATGACGCCGTCGACGACGTACTCGAGCGCGCGCGCCGCATCCGCCTGACGCTGGACCTCGCGGACTAGGAGCGCGTTGTCGACCGCCTGCCCCGCGTGAGCCCCGAGCTGGACGGCGAGGTCGAGCTCGATCGGATTGTAGGCCGGCGATCGTCCGGTGCGAACGAGCGAGAGCGCGCCGAGCGCGCGATCGCGTGCGATAAGCGGCACGGTGATCGCCGACCGAAGCTCGAGTCGGCGGAGGATGTCCAGCAGCTCTTCGTCGCCCTCGCTCGCGGCCACGAGCAGCTCGTCGTCGATCGTCGGCGTGAACTGCGGCTCGTGCGTCCGTATAACGGCTGCCACGCCGTACGGCGAGTCGAGGTCCTGGGGGTATCGGTCGCCGAGTTCTTGCGCCCAGCGCACCATCTCCGGGTCGACGTGCGCGACGGCGAGCCGCTCGATGCGCGTCCCGTCGTCCGAGAGCACGTCGACGCTGCACCAGTCGGCGAGGTCGGGAACCGCGAGCCGTGCTACGCGGGCAAGCGTCTCGCGATAGTCGAGTGAGGTCGAGAGGAGGTAGCCAGCGTCGGCCAGGAACGCCATGCGGAGCCGGTGCTGCTGCTCCGCCTCGAAGAGGCGCGTTCGCTCGAGCGCCTGCGCGACCTGTTGTGCGAGCGCGACCTTGAAGCGGCGGCGCTCCTCGCTGAACGCTTCGTCGCGGGCGAACGAAAGCGAGAGGCCGCCGATCGCGCGGTCTTCGACGATAAGCGGCAGACACGTCAGCGCATGCCCGTCTTCGGAGCGCCCGGCGAGCGCGGGGAAGAGCTCGTCCCGCTCGCTCTGCGACCGGAGGAAGACTGGCTCACGGCGGACGATCGCGCGCGACAGCGGAAAGTCGTCGGTGAGTGGGAACGTCGCCCATTCCTCCATCGTCGCCTCGGCGTAGCCGCGAGACGCGGCGATCTCGAGCGCGTCGCCGGACGCGGCGACCAGCGCGATGACGCCGCGCGATGCTCCCGCCGCCACGAGCCCGGTGCTCAGCACGGCGTCGAGGACCTGCTCGGGGCTTCTCGCCTCGACGAGCCGTTCGGAGAGGGCCTGGAGACGACGGGCTAGCGCAAGCGCTTCCTCGATTTCCGAGGAATGGTCTTCACGTGTTTCCACGGAGCATCTCGCGCTGCAGTTGTTCGCGCTCTCCTCGCTCGAGCCGCTCCAGGATCGTTTCGAGCTTCGACGCCAACTCGATCGGGTCGAACGGTTTCACGATGTAGCCGACCGCGCCGAGATCGACGGCGGTCGCGCGGTCCGCGTCCTCCGCTCGCGCGGTCAGGAAGACGATGGGCACCGAGCCGCCGAGCTCGCGCGCGACATGCCATCCGTCGGCGACGGGCATCATGGCGTCGAGCAGGACGAGGTCGACCTGCTCGTGGCTGAGGAAATCGAGTGCCTCCTTGCCGTTCGTCGCCTCGACGACCTCGATCCCGGACGCGACGAGATTGAACCTGCACACCATGCGGATTGCCGCGTCGTCGTCGACGACGAACACGCGGCGGACACCTGCGGGGCGTGAAGAGCCTGCCCGCGCGTGGAGACGCTTCGGATCGCTATCGGGGAAGTGGTGGTCGGCGCACTGCCACACGCGCCAGGCGGCGCGTCCGCCGGCGCTGACGCAGACGCGCCGGTGCCGGCTCGGTAACCCGCCCGCTGGGCCAAAGACCCCCCACCAGTCGGATTGTTAACACACCTGGCCTGCAACCGGATGGGGCGCGCGTCGCTCAACACATCCATCGCTTGCGCCATTGTGCGGGAATGTCCCCCGAGCGCCGGGTTCAGCTGCCTCGCGTGGCTCGGTGGGGTCCGTGAACGACCGTTGGCAGATGCGCAAGCGTTATCCGGCGAGTCGCTCACGGCGGAGGGCGTGTTCGGCTGCGAGGAGGGCGTGGATGACGGGGACGGTGAGGGCGCGGCGGAAGGGAAGGAGGTCGAGGCCGTCCGGGGTGTTGAGGTAGCCGGGTTTGCGGCCGGCCCGGTCGGTGTGGCCGTATTGCCAGACGATTTGGTGGCGCGGGATGCTGAGAAGGATGACGCGGTGCCGGTAGTCGTCATTGACGGCGATGAGGCCGTGCCCGATGGGCAGGGCGAGTGAGGGGTGGTCGAGCATGCCAGGGCCTGATGGCGGTCCGTAGCGCCAGAGGACGCGGCCGGTGCGGGTGAGGATGAGGACGTGCCCGGGGCGCGCGTAGTCGGCGAGCATGATCTTGTCGTGGCCGAGCCATTGCGGGTCGGAAGGGTAGGAGACGGGCGCTTGCAGCGACCAGAGAAGGCGGCCGTGGCGGTTGAAGGCGTCGATCCAGGAGCCGGTGATCTCGCTGACGAGGATGCCGCCGCCGGGGAGCGGGGTGCCGCCGTTGACGGCGGTGAGTGAGTGGGGCGGGTCGTGCCGGCAGACGCCGGCATGACCGATCTGCAGGACGATCCGTTTGGCATGGTTGAGGTAGAGGATGCGACAGTTGTAGGCGTCGGCGACAGTGACGATGCCGCGCGGAAGCAGGTAGGCGTCGTCGGGGGTGTTGAGGTAGCCGGGCGCGGAGCCGCGGACGTTGGGGTGGCCGTAATGCCAGAGCACGCGTCCGGCGGGAAAGGAGATGGTCTGGATGGTGTGCTGGTCCTCCTGGTTACTGATGATCGAGCGCAGGCCTGGCCCGAAGAATGCGTCGTCGTCAAAGTAGAAGGGGTAGCTCGGCTTGTGGCCGGAGGCGGGGTAGCGCCAAAGGATGCGTTTGTGGTTGTCGACGAGCAGCAAGCGGTTGTTGCCGCGGTCAGCGATCAGCAGATAGCCTGCGATCGGCTGGGGTAGCGGAAGCGGAGACTGCGTTGGTGTCTTTTGCTGTGAGCCGGTCGCGCTGGTTGTGGCCGCGGTTCCAGTTCCGCGAAGGACGAGCGCCGCGACGGTGACGCCCGCGGCGAGAGCGATCGCGGTGATGGCGGTGGCGAACAGTCGCTGCCGTCGGAGCGTACGCTGACGCTGTTGGCGGGAGTGTCTGGGCACGATCGATAGATCCGGCAGGCGCGGGTGCTGGAGGCCCGTAGTCTCCCACGCTCGATCTGATCTCCGTTTGAACGTCGACGCACGGTCCTGCTCCCATGCACGTCACGGGGCCTATGTCGCGTTCCTACTCGGCCCGCCGCTCGCCGTGGGCGGCTGGGGAGCCGGAGCTGCTCGCGAGGCGGTAGCGTGCGTCGGGTGTACGGACGTGAGGATGGAATCTCGCGGTGCGCCACAGTGAGTGGTAGTCAGAAAGCGTCGCGGGCGTCGTTGGCGGGATGGGGTAGTGGTCTTGGGCTCATCGGCGTTGTAACCGGGATCACCTTTGCGACGCGCGCCCATGAGCTTCCTTTGTCGCCGTTCGTCTCGAGCGCGACGACCGTGGCGTCGGGTCGGGTGTGGGTGCTTCCGGCGAGCGCTCTCATCGTCGACCGACCGGTTCTGGTTGGTCTTGTTGCGTTCGGAATGCTGGCCGTAGCGACGCTGCGATTCTGCGGAGCGCGGACGTTCTGGCTAGTGGCAGTGGTGGGCCATGTCGGATCGACGTTGTTCGTGTACGCGATCATCGGCTCGACGCAGCTCGCGAATCCAGAGATGTTTGCAAGCGCGGCCGCGAGGCCAGATTTCGGCGTATCGGCTATACAAGGAGCCTGGGTCGGCGCGATCACAACGTCCGCGTGGATTCGGGCTGGCACCGACCGGGACAAGGGCCTCGTCGCCGCAGGAGTTTGCGCGGTAGCTGGAGTCGGCTGGTGGCTACACCCCGACCCTTCCATCCTCACTACAGAGCACCTGTTCGCGTTCTTCATCGGCTGCGGCATCGTGTTGCGGCGACGGCTTGCTGCTGCTGCAAGAAGAGCGGCAGAGTCTGGGATCGCGATAGAGCGCCGAAACGGTGCCCAGCACGTCTAGGGCCCCCGCGGTCGCCTGCGCCAGCGTTCGGGATGTCCCCCGAGCCGCTTTGCGGAGTCCTCCTTCACTCGACACCTCAACCTGATCCGAGGGCTCTCGACGGTTCGAATGCCTCCGGTCGCTACGGTCGATGAGCCCGTGCGCGTGGCGGCGCGGCTGTTTGGTTACTTCGCGTGATCGTTGCCGTCGCGTAGTCCGCGCCGGACCGGCGGCCCCACGCGTCGAGCGATACCGCACCGACGACGACGACGCCTGCTGCAGGCAAGCGGCCGCTGCACGCGACGATGCCGCGGCAGAGCGGGAGCCATGTCGTCCCGTTGCGCACGCGGGCGACGAACCCGCGGTCGCGCGGGTCGGTGGTCGGCGCGATGGTCACGGTGAGTGTGGTCGGCGTCTGGGAGAGCGTCATCCCTTGTGGCGCGGGCGGTCGCGTCAAGTCGTCGAGCGCATTGCGCATGAACTGCTGCACGCGTGGATCGGCTGGAGCGACGCGGTCGGACTGGACCGCAATTGCAGGCCCGATCGTTCCGATGCTCCGCCAGTCGTCGAGTGCCCAGGAGAACTGCGTCGCGCCCGACGCGAACACGCGGGCGCCGCTTGGCGCGGTGTATCGCACCGCGTCGCCGTTCTGGTCGACGCCGTGGCCGTCGTAGTGGAAGAGCACAGTGAGCCCGGGATGAATGCACGAGTCCGGCCACGGGTTGATCACATCGTGCTCGCGGCCGACGACGCCGGCGATCGTCGCGCCGGCGTTCAGGCCCGTCCCCGGAGCCACGAATCGGCCGCACCCACTGCCGTCACCGTGTAATCGAGGGGATGGCTCTGCGCTGCGACCGACTGCTGCTCGACGCCGGTGATCATGCACTCCGGATGCCCGATCTCCCGCCACATCGCGGTCTTCTGGGAAACGATCGGGTTCGGGTCGTATAGAGACTTGTACGAGAAGATCGTCTGGTAGCTGTCCTGGTAGTCGACGTGCCAATAGCCCTCGTTCGCGCCCATGAAGGCAAGGTTCGTCCCGTCCGCGAGCGCGGTGTCGAAGGCGCTGCGAATCCCCTGCGTCCAGTACTCGTCGTGGCCTGCGATCATGACGAGGCGGTGACGGAGGAGGCTGGCCGGGTCGTTGTTCGTGTCGAGGTCGGTCTGATAGGAGACGTCGTATCCCTCCCGCTCGAGGAAGCGGACGAGCTGGAGCTCCGACCAGAACGGTGACTGCGCGAGATATCCGAACGGACGCTCGAACGAGACCCTGTACATGCGCGGGCCGGTGAACGAATACAGGCTGCTCCCGCCCCAGCTGTTGTACGCCTCCCACGTGTTCACCGGGACCTGGACGAGGATCTCCGACCCAGTCGCGCTCGGCGGCTCGCGAAGGATGAAGAACGTCGTCGCCACGTTCCCGGCGAACGGCCCGCTCATCAGAAGCGCTTCGACGAGGTAGTAGCCGCTTGTCCAGTTGGGGTCGGTCTGGAGCGTGTCGGTGACGCGCCAGTTGGCGACGATCGGCGGCCCGCCCGGGGACGGTAGCTGGACGGGAGGCACAGGCTGGACGACGCCCTGCTCGTCGGCGTCGCAGCCCGGGAGGCAGGCGACCTGGCGGGCGCCCGCGCCGCCATACCAGCCAAGCCGATACACGACGATCCGGTAGTGGAAGGCGGTGCTGACATGCAGCGCGATCGCGTCGCCCGGCAGGCCGCCGAATCTGGGTGCCGTACACCTGGATGTCGCCGCCCTGCTGCCGCTGCCAGTCGCTGCTGCCGGGAAGAGCGTTCTCGCGGACGATCGCCTTGTCGGCCGGCAGCGCCGCCCCCGAGGCAGGAGCGAACGCGCCGCACAACACCGCGAGGCTCGCGGTCATCGCAAAGATGCGTCCCATGGCTCTCCACCCTTTTACACCCCAGCGAGCAGAAGACAGAAGAACAGGCTGCATGTGGGCGCCAGCTGACGTTCTCAAGAGTGAGCGCTTCGGTGTCCCGGAGCGCGTTTGTCGCTCGCGGGAGTCGCCTCGGTTACGGGCTAAGCGTGTCGGTCAGGCAGAGACCGCCGAGAGCGGTTCTCCGAGTTGCTGTTGAATGGCGGGCCAGTCCAGGTACGTGTCCTTGCGCGCGACCAGGCCCCCTTCGACGGCGATCACGTCCACGCCGTCGCAAGTGATGAGGTGCCCATCGCTGGTGGTGCTCATCTCGTACTCCGTCACGAAGTGTCCCTCCCCGATGTGCACCCGCTTCCGCTCGAAGCGAATGTCGGGCCACTGGGCAAGTGCAGCGGCGAAAGCTTCGCGAGTGGCATCACGACCCTGTGCAGGCTCACCGCCCCCGTGTAGGTGAAACACGGTGTCGTCGGTGTGCATCGCCATAACTGCATCAAGGTCGTGGTCAGCCCAAGCTGCCCCATAGCGAACGGCTAACGCTTGAACCTCAGCGCCCATTTCGACTCCCCCTTCTTAGCAACCGAGCATTCAAGACTACTCCGTGCTCGGAGCAGAAGGAGCCTGGCTGGGCCGGCGTTCGGGAATGTCACTCGACGCTCAGCGTCGGCGGCGTTGAGTGAGCCCGGCTTGCTCTGCCTGTGGCCACCGCTCCGGTGAAGTTCGCTCCTGTGTGAGCCGACTACCGATACGTCTGGACGGCGACGGTGGAGGCGAGGGATGGCGAGCAGCGTCATGGCGAGTTCTACCGCCGAGCTTGGTCACTTGAACGGGACGGTGATCGCGCCAGGCAGGCGGCTGTAGACGGCGAAGAAATCGCGGTCGTCGGGGGCGAGGTAGCGGGTCACGGGCTGCATAACGTTGGGAACGACCTTTTCGGGAACCAGACCGTGGTGATGGATGTAGGTGATCAGGGTGGGCCATTCGGGGTTGATGTCGAACTGCATCGCACGGACGGCGCCGGCGCGCTGCAGGATCCGTGCCAGGGTGACGACCGTCTGGTTATTGGCGGCGGCGTAGATGAGGTTGCCGCGGCGATCGATGCCGACGCCGGTGCGCCAGACACGGACGGCGTTTCCCAAGGTTGCTCCCCATTGCGGGCTGTCGTTCAACGCCGGGTTGAGCTTTCCGTTCTGGATGATCAACGGCAGGCTCTGACGGGCGAAGGCGACCTGAGGTCCCGCGTTCGGCCCGCCCGTCCACGTCTCGATATCGACGCGTCCGTTGCGGTAGCCGATCAGTGTGGCGAGACCTGTCCTGAGCGGTTCGTAGCTGAGGCCGTTGATCGACGAGCCGTTGCGGCCGTCGATGTAGGTGAAGCCGCCGTTGAAGGTCGCGAGCAGACGCCACCGCTGGTCGTAAGGGACCGACATCGGCCCACGCACCGGCGCCTTGGGCGGCTCGTATCGGCCCGGGTAGAACGCGAGCGCGGTTCGCGTGTGGTCGAACCAGGCCACGTAGGCGACGATGCGTGGATAGACGACTTCGCTGCGGAAGGTCGTGACGAGCACGGGCGATCGTCCGTCAACCGGCGACCCGGTGGGCTTCCAGACGCCTTCGCCCGGTAACGGGTTCGGGAAGACCGGCTTGAGCCGCGGCGGCCACGCAACGTCGCTGTGGCTGCGCCCTTGCCGCTGGCTTGATCGCCGGTACCAGGCCCACCGCCGGCAGGCTCTTTAGCTGCGGGCCACCCTTCTTCGGTGCCTTCCAGCTGTAGTAGGCGTGCTCGACTTCGTCGACGAGCCAGTTGCCGTGGTGGTTTCGGAGCCATTCGACGCTGCGCACGCCGAGCGGCAGGCTCGAGGGCTGTAGCATCGTCGCCGTATACGAGTAGAAGGCCGGCGACAGCAGCACCGCCACGCCGAGCAGCACCGTCAGCAGGCGGCGCCGCCTCCTCCGCTTTGCAGCGGCTTTTTGTCGGCGCGCCGCAAGCCCCGGCTCCGGGCCAGAGAAGGACGGTGGCTCACCGGCATCGGGTGGAGCAATCATCCGGCGCCGAACTCCTGCAGCGGAGACATGTCGAACGTCGATTGTCGTCCTCCGCGCTGGGAAATGCGTTAACGGACGGTGTACCTATGGGTCGGCCGTCAGCCGCGCGGTACCGGCCAGCTTCGCTGCCCGGTCGAGCGCGAGGAGCGGAAGCCCGCTGAAGTAGTGGTCGAGGAACGCGATGGTGGTGCGTTCGACGATTCCGAGATCGGGCTGCTCGCTCGTGTACGGCGGGCGGTGCGACGCTCCCACCAGCCACAGCAGGAACTTCGGGCGATGCGCCCGTTCGAAGTAGGCCGCGGTCGTCGCTGGAGCGTTGATGGGGTCGGCGGTGCCCTGGACCGCGAGGAGGGGCGGCCCGCGCGGCGGGAACGAGCCCATGCCGGCGAGCTCGGCGCCCGACAGCACGATGGTCGCGCGCACGCGAGGGTCGCGGAAGCGGCGGTCGTATGCGACCGCAAGCGCAACGACAGCACCGTCGGAGTGCCCAGCCACCGCGATCCGTGCCGGATCGATCGTCCCGTCGAGTACGCCACCCTGCCGAGCGCTCAGGCTCATCAGTCTGGAGATGACGAAGCTCACGTCCGCGGGCTCGTTGACGAGATCGGACTGAGTCGGGCCGCCAGGGGCGTTCGCTTTCTCGAGGGGGAAGGCAGGCGCTGCGACGACGTAGCCGGCGCCTGCCCAGGCCGACAACAGACTGCTATAGGCCGCCGGAGTGAGTGCGAACCCGTGCGCGAACACGATGAGCGGATGCGGCCCATGTGCGGACGGATAGCGGACGACCGTCTCCAGCGAACGCGGGACACGCTTCCCATCGGGCAAAGAGATCGTGCGGGAACGATCGACGAACGTGAAGTTGCGGACACGGAACGGCGGCCGCTGTGACGAACCTTCCGACGCATCAGGGAGCGCCGCGCTTACAGCGAACGCGCAGACGACGACCCCGCAAGCCCACCACCTCGTGGATCTCAGCATCTTTAAGCGTTTAACCAACACTGAACAACCTCTGGAATGCCCTCTCAAACCTGTGGCGGGTCCGGATCATGCTGCGGCGCCCGGGTGATGACCTCTAGGGTGAAATGTATGAGGCCGCATGTGCGGTTGTCGGGGAATCGCGTAGTCATCGACCAACACGGGCCCTCGTGATGTACGAGCGGGGACGGCTGCGCGGCGGCTCCCGTGAAGCCGTGGGCATGTCCAACTTCATCACGGGGATCCAGTCTGGCCGCCTCGATCGTTCGGCTCCGGTGGGAACGACGATCAAGGTAAGCGCGGTGGAGAGAGACCCCGGCACGGACATCTCCGTCTAGCGTCGTCGCCTGCGCCAGTGTGCGGGAATGTCCCCCAAGCGACTCGGATAGAACATCGGTCGTGACGGGCGAACTCGGCGTCGTTGACTTAGGCCGAGGCGGCGCTGCCGGCCAGCACGGCCTCCGCTACCTGCCTTACCCGCCAGGCAAACAGTGGGCTGTGCCAGACGACCTGACCGTCGGAGAACGTGAGCTTCCCGCGGACGCGCGTGACCGTGTCCGGACCGAGCGGATACTGCCCGAGTTGCGCACCCGGCCGGTGGAATGGAAGGTCGCGATACACATACACGTGCTGATCGGTCACAAGCACGGTCCTGTGAAAGTGGAAGAACAGCAGCGCGATCGGGAGCCCCACATAGGGCAACTCCTCCAGCAACCCAGCGATGATTGCGATCGCGAGTGAACTGAACCCGAACGAGATCGTGACCGCTTCCTCGCCCGAAATCTTCGCTCGCCGGGCATACCGCCCCGCCATCCGCTTGCGCTTGCTTCCCATCTCCGTTCCTCCGATTTATGGACTGGTGTGTTGTCTGACGGAACGATTTCGAACGCCTTGCGCTCCTCAATCACTCCCGGTCTCATGTGCGCACGATGTCGCCTGCGCGAGCCTGCGGGAATGTCCCCCGACGGTTTCCTAGTCGAGCAGGTGGCCCCAGTGCGTGGCGATGATGAGGAGAAGGCCGCCGACCGCCAGCAGTATCCCGGCGACCGTCATCCTGAATCGGCTGGGCGACATCACAACGAACTTCAACGCGATGTGCCACTTGCTCACTTGAGAAGAGAAGCCGACGCGATCCAAACTCCCGCAATAACGAAGAGCAGGAAGGCCACCTCGGCGAGTTTCACCGCGGTCGGATGCGCAAACCCGAGAATGAGGCTCATAGAGACAGCTAGCTATATCAAGCTAGTGCGGGAGCACGGTGTGCTGCGCCAGTGCTCAGGAATGTTCCCTGAGGAATCAGTCCGACTCATGGGTCGGGAGTGCTACTGCGCTACGCGCGCTGCTCTCGGTCCGGCGACCGCGGCGACGCCGTGACTGGTGTCGCCCCGACGGCACGTCGCCCACCCGGATGGGCGTAGCGTGCCTCGCCTGCGCCAGTGTTCCGGAATGACGCCCGACGGCGTACGCCTAGAGTGGCTTCCCAATGCGCACACGGGCGCTGCTTGCACTCACTGGGGCGTTAGCTGTTGGTGTCTCCGGCTCCGGCGACCTCGGGGCCGCGTCAATCCGGAACCCGTCATTCCAAACACCGTCGCGGAACATCATCTGTGACGGGGACATCGCAGACGTCGGTCACACATTCTTGGAGTGCGGTATCAAAAGCGGCTTGGTCGGCGCTCGAGCGCCTAAGAGCTGTGCGCCCGGCGATCCACAGGTGAGCCGGGTCTACGTTCCTGCGCGTGGCCGTGGGGGACGTGTCCTCTGCGCCGGAGACTCCGGCCCGTTTCTATATGCGCACGCGCCAGTCCTTCGATACGGGCGGGCGTGGCGCGGCGGCGGGATTACCTGCGTATCGGCGAGAAGCGGCTTGACGTGCACAAACCGAGGCGGGCACGGCTTCTTCCTCAGCCGGCAGCGCTGGCGAGTCTTCTAGACCACTGTGCCATCGCCTCGCCTGCGCCAGCGTTCGGGAATGTCACCCGAGCTGTTGGATGATCCGGATGAGCTCGTCGGGTTTGTAGCCGTGATTGCGGGCGTACGCGAGGAGTTCCTTGGTCTTCGCGGTTACGGCGCCTTGTTGTGGTGTGCCGGTGACGGTGATGCTGCGGCCGCGGCGGAATTCAAGGAGTCCTTCGTCGCGGAGCTGGCGAAGCGCGCGTAGGACGGTGTTGGTGTTGACACCGAGAATGTGGGCGAGGTCTTTGGCGGGTGGTAGTCGTTCGCCGGGCTTGGCTTCGCCGTCGGCGATGGCGCGGCGGATCTCGCCGGCGACTTGCTCGTGCAGCTCGAGCGGGTTGTCGCGGTCGACCTTGACATTCCTCATGGTGCTAGCAATAGTAGCTTCTCCCGAAGGAAGGTGTGTCGTCGGTGCCGGTCACAGTCCCTCCTCGCCCGACCGATGTCCAAGACGACCGGGATCTCGCGCAGCGTGTCGCTGACCTGGAAGCGCTGATCGAGGAGGCGCGCCGACGTACCCGGCGGCGGCGGATCCGGAACGGAACGGTGTTCGTCGTGGCGGCCGCCGCCGGGGCAGGGCTGATCGGCTTCCACGGAGGCGGCGGAGGAGGAACTGGGACGGCGGCACTCGGCCGGCGGCTCGGGCGCCAGGAGGCCAAGCGACGGAGCCGACTCCATCGCTCGCTCCCCTTCCCGCTGGGAACGGGGCGTCGGCGTTTGCGTTCGACCCGCGCCGGCCGGACATCGTCTACGTCGCAAGCCCGCACGCGCGAGGCGGCGTGTTCGTTTACAAGACGACCGACGGCGGGCGGCACTGGCTTTTGACAGGAGCACAGGGGACGGGCTGGATCAGCGATGACGTGTCGCTGACGGCCGACCCCCGGCACGCCGGCACGCTGTACGCCGGCACGGACACGGCCGTCTACAAGACCGTGGACGGCGGTCGAACGTGGCGGCCGTTCAACCGGGGGCTGTTCCCGCCGCACGGAGGCGGGCGTGTCTGCTTTAGACAAGCAGGCGCACAACGGTATTGCGTCAACCGCTATTTCGGGACGCCGGGGGCGACCAACTGGAACCGGAACAACGGCTGGGTCCTCGACCTCGCCGTCGACCCGATCCAGGGCAACGTCGTCTATTCCGCCGTCGGCGGCGTTCGCAAGAGCACCGACGGCGGCCACAGCTGGAAGACCGTGTTCATACCGCCGCGATGGAGCGTCGACAGCTACATCTCTCGTGTCGCCATCGCCCCGACACGGCCGGAGTCGATCTACGTGATCGCACACAACTTCCGCGACGGCGGCACCGCGATCTACAAGTCGACTGACGCGGGCACAACGTGGCAGGCGACCGGCGGCGGTACATCGAGCCTGCCCGCGTCCTGCTGCGGGGACAACGAGGATGCGCTCGCGGTCGACCCGAAAGATCCGCAGACGCTGTACGCGGTGATCGGCAACACCGTCT
This sequence comes from uncultured Actinomycetes bacterium, assembly GCA_963707525.1. Taxonomy (GTDB): domain Bacteria; phylum Actinomycetota; class Thermoleophilia; order Gaiellales; family Gaiellaceae; genus Palsa-739. The sequence continues at coordinate 268,434 of CAVPQJ010000005.1, forward strand.
TCGAGACGACGGACGGCGCCGCGACCTGGCAGCCGATGATGAACGGCCTGCCGGCGAACGACGTCACCTCGATCGCCGTGGACCAACGACATGCGGGAATCATCTACGCGGCCGTTCAGATCGACCTCAACCGAGCCAATCGCAACGCTGTCCACGGAGCCATCTACAAGACGGTCGACGGAGGACAGACCTGGAGCGAAGTCTTTTCGGGTGTCGGCGTCGAGAGGATCGCGGTCGACGCCGCGCGACCGTCGACGGTCTACGCGGCCGGGTGGGCCGGCCGGAACCCGACGACCCACGCAAACGCGGACCGACTCATCAGGAGCACCGACGGCGGCCACACGTGGGCCGTCGCCGGCTGACGCAAGCGGTTGATTCGGATGACTCTTGTCGTGCTCGCCGTCTTCGGCCTAGCGGTCGCTGTGATAGCGACGACCAGGAGCCGTGACCCGAAGGTCGTTGGTGATCCCGCGCGGGGGAAAGTCCTATTCAAGGGTTACTGCTCGGAATGTCACACGCTAAAGGCGGCTGGGGCCACTGCCCGATTCGGCCCCAACCTCGACAACATGAAGCCCTCGTACGCGCGAGTCGTCAATCAGATCGTGACCGGCGGCACCGGGGGAGCAGGCTTGCCACCTACCGTTCGTCTCACCTTCGGCCCCGGAATTCATACCTTCACGAACGCCGACATTCACGACCTCGCGGCGTTCGTGTCTCTCTCGACCCACAAGTAAGGCGTTCTCATCGCGCTCGCCTGCGCCAGTGTTCGGGAATGTCACCCGACGGGCGCGATGTTCCACCCGCGTTTTAAGACTCGTCCTGCTTCGTGAGAAGCGCATGGATCTGCTTCGCCAGATCCGCGACCTGCTTGGTCAGTTCCGTGTCCTGCTCGGTGAGGTTGGTGTTCGATTGCAGGAGCTCGAGGAGCTTGTCGGTCTCGGCCTTGGCGGCTCGTTCGATCCGAGCGTGGTTCTTGTCGATCCGATCAGCGTGGAGTTTGTCGCGGTCGGCCTGGCGTGTTTGCGCGAGCAGAATCAGCGGCGCCGCATACGCAGCCTGAAGTGAGAACAGAAGATTCAGGGCGATGAAGGGATAGACATCCCAGGCGAACCCGAGATGCAGTTGAGTCGAGTTCAGCACCACCCACGCGAGAACGGCGGCGGTCTGCCCAAGGATGTACTGCGGCGTGCCGAAGAACCTCGCCGCCTTCTCCGCCGTCTGTCCAAACGCGTCGTTGCCGAACGCACCGTGTAACTGGACCCGACGGTGTTCGAGCTCGGTCTCGCCCTCGGCTGCACTCCCGGTCGACACCCGACCTGGTAGTTCTCGACCTTGCCGCTCGTTCCTCCGCGCCCCACCAACGAGGCGCACTCACCATGACCCGCTGAGAGTAAGCCGCTCAGCTGCGCCAGCGTGCGGAAATGCCCCCTGAGGGTCGAGCCGTCAGCTAGTGCGTGCGCGCAAATCGCTCGGCTTGACGACGGGAGTTGCAGCCCTGCATGTCGACGATCTTTCCGTCACGCACCGTCAGCACCTGATACCGCTCGACTCGACCGCTACCACCAGTCACGAGCCATTGCGTCGAGCCGATGATCTTGTCGCCGATCTGCGTGAACTCGGGTTGCACCTCGACCTGCCGCTCGCCTCGCTTCTTGATCTGAAACTGGAGAACCTCACGGGCCTCTTCGGGGCCGTGTCAGGCGGGCGTGCGTTTCCACCACAGATGCCCGTGCGAGACACCGCGCCACTCGGCCTCCTCTGCGAACAGCGCGGCAAACGGCTCGGGGTCACCGCGATTGAGTGCTTCAGCTGCCGCACGAAGTTCGTCGATCATCGCCCTCAATCCTCAGCTCCGGGACCGGACGCCAGGGAACCCTATCCCCCGCCCGCGCGAACCGCCAGAACGGGACTAACCGTGGTCGTCGAGGCAGATTCGTAGACGACCGTCGTGTGCGCCAGTGTGCAGGAAGTCCTCCGAAACGACGGGCGACCGGCGGTCGATGCCCGCTTTCGAACTAGCGGCCGAGCTTCAGCATCGACGCGCCACACAGCGCGAACACCCCGATGCTGAGGACACCGGTCACGTACTGCGGGAGGGTCGTGACCTCTCCCGCCTTGAAGACGTCGTGGAAGAAGAGGAAGTCCACGGCCAGGAAGCCCACGATCAGCCCGAGGTCGAGCGTTCGTCTCATGTCCCGCGATTCTAGCCGGGCACTCTCGCGGTTCGTTGACACGCGCGCTGCACGGTGGGGCCGCAAATCGAGATTCGTCGCCTGCGCCAGCGTCCGGGAATGTCCCCTGAGCGTCGGTCTCGTGTGTGCCCTCAGGTCAGCGGAAGTCGTTGCTCGCTGCTGCGCTCGTAAATGTGTTCCGAACTCTGCGCGAGCGAGAGAAGTAGGCGATCGCGGCGAGTCCAGGAAGCGAGTCGACGACTGTGCCGACTGGGGACTTCGCGCTCAAGAAGAACCAGATGACCAAGAAGGCGATGGAGAGCGCGTTGAAGAGAATGTTGTTCGCGATCGCGGCCTTGCGCTCCCTCGACATCAAGACGAAGAGCACAACTCCGTATGCCACCAGGCCGACGTTGCTGACGACGTAGATCAGCAATGCCCACAACGGTATGAATGAGTGGAGGCCGGCAAGCGAGGGTTTGGCGTAAATGACGAGCGAGCCAATCGTCAGCGCGAGGCCATGTGCGAGCTCGGCGGCCAAGCCGACCATGTAGAGCAGCAGCCACCCGCGGATTCCCACCAGCCGCGTCCGCGACCCAGAACCGGAGCGAATCGCTGTAGGTGAGTAAACGGCGAGCGCATGGGATGGGGTTGGCGCACGTCTGACTCGCAAGAGGTACGCGGTCGCGGCCGCAACAGCAGCGAGGAAGACGAAGGCCACGATCCCATGGTAGTCCTATCCAGGCGTGAGGTCCGCTCAGCTGCGCCAGTGTTCGGGAATGGCCCCCGAGGGTCAGCCCAGGGGGATTAGGCAGACGCCGGGAGGCGCGTGTTCCACATCGCCTCGATGATGCGCCGCCGCAACGCCACGTGATGCGACCGTCGGCTGCGCCAGCGCGCGGGAATGTCCCCCGCGTGTGCGATAGCGTGCTTCGGATGCTCGGACGTGTGGACGGAATCTCTTGTTCCCGCGCGGTGGCTGATACTAGGAAGGCATGGCGGGCGTGGGCGTCGTTCGCGGAATGGGGTAGCGGCCTGGGGCTCATCTGCGTGGTGGCGGGGCTCACATTTGCGACGCGCGCGCATGAGCTTCCTTTGACGCCGTTCGTCTCGAGTGCGACCAGGCTGGCGTCCGGTCGGCTGTGGGTGCTTCCGGCGAGCGCGCTGATCGTCGATCGGCCGGTTCTGGTTGGTCTAGTTGCGTTCGGAACGCTCGCTGTGGCGACGTTGCGATTCTGCGGAGCGCGGACGTTCTGGTTGGCCGGAATCGTGGGCCACGTCGGGTCGACGTTGTTTGTGTACGCGATCATCGGCGCGACGCAGCTCGCTGATCCGAGGATGTTTGCAGCCGCCGGGGTGAGGCCGGATTTCGGGGTATCGGCGATACAAGGAGCCTGGGTCGGCGCTATCACCGCGACTGCATGGAGCCGGGCCGGCACCGATCGCAGAGACCGGATCATGGTCGCCGCGGGTGTCTGCGCGATCGGCGGAATCGGCTGGTGGCTCCATCCCGACCCCTCGATCCTCACCACAGAGCACCTGTTCGCGTTTTTTATCGGCTACGGCATCGTCTCGTGGCGACGGGCGGCCGGTGCTGCGAGAACCGCGGCAAGCCGTCACCTCGTTCCCGAGCGCCGAAACCGCGTCCAGCACGTCTAAGGCCCCGACGCTCACCTGCACCAGCGTCCGGGAATGTCACCCGAGAGGCGTGCTCTCGACCTGCAACAGGCCGACGAACTGCGAGTTCTCCTCCTCCACCGGTAAGGGACATTTAACTCGGGCGTAAGCACGTGAAGCGCATCCTCTAGCGGGTCATCGAGAGGGACCTCGGGTGCGTTCGACCGGTTACATGCCCCGGTTCTTCTCGCGGTAAGCCGTTCTCGGCATGGGAGGATAATTGTGAAGCTCGTGATTGTGACAGCGCTCGTCGTGCTCGGTGTGGCGGCAGGGGCACAGGCGGCGACGGGTGGCGGTGCGCACGTCGCGGTGCGCACGTCCCAGTACGGAAAGGTGTTGTTCACCTCGGCGGGCAAGGCGCTATACGTGTTCGAGGCCGACAAGGGCACAAAGAGCCACTGCTACGGGGCATGCGCGAAGTCATGGCCTCCGCTGCTAACGAAGGGCAAGCCGGTCGCACTTAGCGGCGTCGACCACATGCTCGTCGGCGTGAGCATGCGGAAGGACGGAACCGATCAAGTCACATACAAGGGCCATCCGCTGTACACGTACTCCGCCGACGTCGTCGGCAAGGCCGGCTGCCAGCATGTCAGCATGTTCGGCGCGCTGTGGCTGGTTATCGAGCCCAATGGGGTCGTGAACATGGCCGCACACAAGGCATAGGAAGATGGCAAAGAAGATGTGGCTCCCGGTGTGACGCCGAAGCCGATCGCTTGGAAGAGACGGCCCGGTCGGGGCCAGCGTGCAAGGAGCGGTTACGAGGTAGGCCACCTTTCGGTGGCCTACCTCTGCCATCCGCCACCCCGTCAGAGAAGGCGAATAACTCAACCCCTAAGTCGGCCTACGACAGTGCGTTGCAGATGGTCGCCGCACCGGTGGCGGACCCGGCGGTGTTGACCTTGGTGACGGTCGAGACCGCCGCAGCGGGGAGCTCTGGGTGATCTGCGTGCTGTCGCCGCCGACGTAGTAGGCGCCGTGACCGGTGGCCTCGTCGTCGGAGAGGCAGTACGCCGCGCCGGAGCCGAGAACCTTGACTGCGACCTTCGGCGAGACACCGGGGGCCATCTGTGCCAGCGTGGCGTTGGTCAGGCCGGTGTAGGTGCTGTTGCCGCCGGCCGTGTCCTGGTACCAGGCCTCAGCGGCCGGGATGGCGGAGCGGACGTTGGACTGCGCCGCAGCGTCCTGCGCGTTGCCGCGGAAGCTGAGGTAGGACGGGACCGCGATCGCAACGAGGATGCCGAGGATCACGATGACGACCAGAAGCTCGATGAGCGTGAAGCCGCTCTCCTCACGAGCCAGGCGGTTCTTGAGCTTGCTGACCATTCCGAGGTCTCCTTCCACACGGGGGCGAGGCGGGATCGTGGCAATACATCGCCATCCGCTGCACCACGTTGTAGCCCCATCCGAGGGATTCGGAGTCACCCAAGAAGGGGGATGCAAACCGCGTTTGCTTCTGCGGTTTGAGCCTTTGACGAGAGCGCCGAATCGCAAGCACAGCTGAGCGTGCGGGCATTCGACGCGCTCTTCGTGGTGCCGCCGCGAACGCTGCCCTGGCCGACGGAGCAACCGTCGCCACCAGCCTCCCCTATGAGTGCGACAGGCAACGCGCGCCACGCAACGCGCAGGCTTGTTTAACCCCTCCCCGAAAGTATCGCGATCGTTCTCATCGCGGTCAGCTGTTAGCGCGGTGAGACGGTGCAGGCGACGAGGTTGTGGGTGTCGACAAGAGTGGCGAGCCCTTCGTGGGCTGCGGCTTTGATTCTGCTCGCGGCGTTGAGCGGTGTGAGGTTGCCACCCAGCAGCGCTGCGTAGAGGAGCGGCTTGCTGCCTGCGGGGGTGAGCGTGAGGCGGGCGGCGACCGTCTTACCGAGTACGGCTTTAGGCCCTGGCACGACGAGGGTCAGGTCGCAAGCACCGTGGAAGGTCACGCTGGGACGGGCAAGGGAGACAACGTGGTCGTGGGCGCCGAAGCCGTGTGTCTTGGCGTCGGCGAGCGGGTGGAGCGGGTGGGTGGCCGAGACGGGTGCGATCACGTACAGCGGCATGGCTCGCGCGCCTGCGGCGGCGGGTCCAGTAACGAGCAAGTTGTGAATGGTCCCGTTCACCCAGACGCCGTCGACGTGGCCCGCTGCGCCCACCCCGGAAGCAGCCGACAGTGCACACACGGCGATGGCGACGCCAAGCAGGAACAGCCGTTTCATCGGTTCCCCTTTCGACTGGGTGCCGGCGTGTCGTCCGCCGGAGCCCCTATATTGACGAGGGTCAGACCCTAACAAATTATGAAGGATGAACGCAAGCCCCCGAAACGCCGCTACGACTCCGCCGGGCGCCAGGCTGCCGCCGCACAGCGACGGCTGGCAGTCATCGTTGCGGCGCTGAGCACGTTCGAGGAGCGCGGCTGGGCAGGAGCTCGGCTACAGGACGTCAGCTCTGCCGCTGGCGTCTCCCAGAAGACTGTCGAAGCGACCTTCGGCACCAAAGCAGCTCTCTTGCGCGCGGCAGTCGACTACGCCATCCGCGGCGACACCGAAGCGCTCCCCATGCCGCGACGCGAAGCTGTTGCAGTGATGGAGACCTCGGCCGACGCGGCCACGTTCCTGCGCCTCCACGCGCACCATCTGCGAGTGATCAACACGCGCTCTGCCCGCATCGCATCCGTTGTCGAGAACGCAGCCCGCGCCGACCCGGCCGTAGCAGCGCTATGGAAACGGATGAACCACAACCGCGCCTATGCCGTGGCATGGGCCGCCGAGACGCTGCTCGGGAAACGCGGCCACCGGCGCGGCCTTACCCGCGAACACGTACAGGCGATCTTCTGGGTGGCCCTCGACTGGGGTACCCACCGCACTCTCACCGACCTCGCCGGATTCGACCCCGACGGATACGAAAACTGGCTCGACTGCTACTACCGCGACACTCTCCTTCCGCGGAATTCCTAGCGACCAGTCCGAGCCGTTCTATCCACGGCGGACGACCGTACTGCGGCGCCCATCAGGGGCGAGTGCGGGAGCCTGCGCAAGCGTCGTCGCGGGCGAGAGCTAGTCCGCCTGCGCCAGCGTTCAGGAATGTCGCCTGATGGGAGGGTCGCGCTTAGCACGCTGTCAATGCAGCGCTTGTGCTTTGCCATGGAGCCAGCGTCTTCACTCGAATGAGGGTTCCGAGTACTCCTTCTGGGGGTTGACCGGGGTCGGGCGCTGGGGAGAGTAAGAGCTGTACTGCGGCGCTCGGTTCGTCGAGCAAAAGAGAAGGGACTAATCACGTGCTGACCAAGCTGTGCATGATGTTCGCGGTCCTGGGCGCGTCGCTGGCAGCGGCGGGCGCAGCGGGCGCGGCCAACAGTCCGGTTCCGGTGCCGGGCACGTCCAACTGCCAGGGTCACTTGATAGCCATCTCGAACCACTCGAGCGGAAGCGATGGTGCTTCCGGGAACGCGAACTCCTCGGCAGGGCCTGGCTACTTCCTGCACTCCTCCACGCACGCGGACGTTTCCGCGTATGTGGCGAGCTACTGCGGCTGAGAACTTCCTGCGGCGGCTGAGAACTTCGGAACGCACCGGGGGCCACGACACACGGTCCCCGGGTGCCAACCAGCCCAACTCCACTCAGCGATGGAGTGCGCCAGCGTGCGGGAATGTCCCTTGAGGCGCGGCAAACTTGTGCGTCTGAAGACGGGCTGCGTATCCCCGGGGCTCGCCTTGTTAACCGGTTCGGCGGAGCCTAGAGTGGCATATGCGGCGCAGGCAGTCCCGCGAAGATGAGGGTTGATGGCCAAAGGGATCCGTAGCGTTTTTGAGGTGGTGGGCGTGGTCGTGCTCGTGCTCGCGGCGGCGACGGCAGCGTCGGCCGCCGTCCCCAAGTCTTGTCCCTCTGCGTCGATCGTAAGCGCTGCGCTGGGAGCGAAGGCGAGCGCGCCTAGACTCGCCAAGAACCCGTACGGCATCAGCTGCACGTACGGCACCAACGCACTGGCGCCGAAGGTCGAGTTCCAGCTCGACACTGCGGCGACCTTCGCGGCCGGCGAGAAGGCAGCGAACGCCGCTCTCCACGTCACCAAGATTCAGCACCTGGGGAAAGCGGCATGGGCACCCAAGACTGGCGGTTTCGTCTACGTCTTCACCGGCAGCTACTCGATCAAGATCCTCGCCGTGCTCACCAGTCTCCCCAAGCTGGAGGCCTTGGCGCGGAGACTGCTCTAGTAGTAGCGCTCCTCGACGTGTGGGGCGTTGCGAGCGGAGCTGCTCTGGCGTGCGCCAGCGTGCGGGAACATCACCCGAGGGTGGTGGGCTACTCGACTTCGGTCCGGCGTTCGAAGAACACGTGCCCGGCACAGTCCGGATCCGGATCAGGTTCGACTGCAACGACGACCCATTCCTCGTCGTCGTTCCTCCGAATCCCGAAGCCGACGCTGAGCGCAGACGCTTGCAGGAAGGCCGGCCAGTCCCGGTCATCTCGCCCCGCTAGCCAGGCTTGCACGGCGCCCGCGCGTGAGTCAACATCGCTGCGGTGTGACTGTGCCAACCGAAGGAGGAGCAATGGGAAAGGTTCTTCGAGATTTCAAGGCCTTCCTGATGCAGGGGAACCTCATTACCCTGGCGGTCGCGTTCGTAATGGGCGTGGCGTTCGCTGCCGTTCTTGGCTCGTTTGTCGCGGATCTGATCATGCCGATTATCGGGGCGATTTTCGGCAAGACCGATTTCAGCAGCCTGACCTTCACGATCCACAACTCGCTCTTCAGGTACGGCTCCTTCATCACCGCCCTAATCACGTTCGTCGCGATCGCGGCCGCGGTCTTCTTCTTCGTCGTCAAGCCCTACGAGATGGTGGCGGCGCGGAGAAAGGCACCGGAGGACGCTGCGATAAGCGACGAGGAACGACGCCACCAAGAACTCCTCGCTGCGATCGGCAGCATCAGCCGCTGACCCACCCAAACACCGGGCAAAGCCCAACACAGCCGTCCTGCGCCAACGCGAGAACTGAGCCGCCAGGCGCCGATACCGAACGGACTGTGCCATGCGCCACTGTGCGGGAATGTCCCCCGAGACTACGGGCGGGCGCAGGCTCCTAAGGGGCGCTCCAGCTCCCCGATCTGCTCATGCGTCCTCGCGTAGGTAGCCGAGGCCACGAAGGGTCTCGAAGGCGGACCGGATCTCGGCGAGCCCGTCGGCGTGGTCAAGCTCGTAGCGCGCACGCCCACCACCGTCCGAGACATCCGCGAGCGATCCGAGCAGGAAGCCGCGCTGAGGAAGGCGGTCACTGCCGGTAGCCGCCGCGTCGGAGGCGATGTTGGTGAGAGCTTGAGAAAAGCGGTCGAGACCCGCGACGAGGTTCCTCACGACCGCGCGTGTCTTCGCATCGGGGATGGTTGCGGCGCGCAGTTTGGTTGCGCAGATCGAGATCTCGGTCAGGGCATCGACCACGCAGCCGGGGATCTCCGCCGCAGAAGCGCGACTGATATCGATACACGCGTCAGTGACCGCGTTCTGTGCGACGACGACGTCCGTGCGCAGGTCGTGAACAGTGTCGGAGGTTGGTTCAAGAGCGGTTCGGTCGTCGGCGGGTGCCGCGTCCGCTGGAGGTGCTGGAGTCTGTGAGGATCGTCTGCGGGTTCGCGAGAGGGCGGACGTGTGAGTGTGCCCACCGAGTGCGATCACCCAGTACGAGACGACGAGACTCGCCCCCGTTGCAGCCAACATGAGGAGCGGGCTGGACCAGATCGCAGGAGCTACAGACGGGGCGTGGCGAAGCGTTGCGGTCTGGATGGTCGTCGTGAGCGCGGTGGAGACGAGGCTCCCGAGACCGAGCGCCGCGACTGCCCATGGGTAGCTGATCTCCACCCCGGTGAGCAGCGGCAGGATGACCCGAAGCGCAATCCCACCGATTAGCGCCGACACCAGCGCGGCGTAGAGGAGCGACACGCCAATACCGGGGGCGAACAAGCGCAGCGGCACTGTGAACGCGACGAAGAACGAGGCGACACAGCCTGAGGCCACCAGGCTCAACGCCGTCATCCAAAACGACGGTGTCCTGTTGTTCGATAGCGCGTCTGAAGTGATCATCGACACCCGATCCCGTGGTGCCGCAACCACGACCTAGCCGCTCCAACGACCTAGCCGCTCCATCGGCATGCGCGGCGTTCAGCTCTGCCCCTCGGGCGAGGGAAGCACTGGCCTGCGCGAGCGTTCAGCAATGCCGCTTGACGGGCCAGTTAGTGAGGACCGACGGCTGCCGCGGTCTCTTTTAGATCGTGGATGTGAGCGGCGGTAAACCGTTCGAGGCAAAGACTGTAGAGGAGCGGCGCTGCCGTTCCTCCGGAGTAGGCATGCGGATACTTGGGATCGGTCCAGACGCGGTACCGACTCCGGCACTCGTTGTTTGAATAGGCCCGCCAGCTCTTCTCTGCAGAAGCAAAGAGGCGGCGGCCGGGGTCGTTGCGAAGGCGTCTCCAGATCACCTCTATGAGCTTGTCCGCGCGGATGTTGAGGCGGACCAGCCTTCGAACGGAACAGCTTTCCATGGCAACCGTTGAGAGGGGATGCTTCGGACAAGGAAACCGGCCTACGGAGCCCGGCGGGATTTTCATCGGTAGCAATGGTGGCCCGGAGGTAACTGGTGGTGCAGCATCGCCGTGACCAGCGCCGGTTGAGTAAATGCACATCGAGGCGATGAGCAGAAACAGAACGCGGCTCGCCACACAACACCTTCTAGCCGGAGCTTCGAGCGTAGGCAACCCCGGGCTGCGCCAAGCGTTCTGTCACTCGACGGGCGCGCTTCTGGATCGACCTCGCCTCGGTTCCGTAGCGGCTCAGATAGGCGCAGGACTCCGAGCCGACGGGGCGGGCGAACATACGTCCGTTGCCACTTTGGTTGCCACCCCGAGCATCTACGACAAACTGCAAAGACTGGAATGTCGGTCTAGCAGGGCTTTCGCTAATGGGCCGGGCTGGGATCGAACCAGCGACCTTGGGATTAAAAGTCCCCTGCTCTACCGACTGAGCTACCGGCCCGCCGGCCCGAGTGTACGTTCCCACGCGTCGAGGAGCTGCTCGACGTTCCGGCGCTGCGCATCCGAGAACTCGAAGCGCGTCGACGAGCCGCCGCGCCTCGGCTGGATCGTCGTTCTCCACCGCCGCCTCGAGGTGCTCCCGGAGCGGCGTCGGCTGACGGAGCTGGCGGCGGAGCCAGCGCATGAGACTGACCTGAGCGGCTTCCACATGGGCGGTGACGGGATCGAACCGCCGACCCCCTGCTTGTAAGGCAGGTGCTCTCCCAGCTGAGCTAACCGCCCTGGCGTGATACACGGTACACATGGCCGATCGCACCGACGTCCTGCGGCGCCTGCGCGAGATCTGCCTCGCGCTGCCGGAGACGAGCGAGCGCTTGAGCCAGGGCGCGCCGAGCTTCTTCATCCGCGGCAAGACGTGCTTCCTCATGCTGCTCGACGACCACCACGGCGACGGGCGTTTCGCGATCTGGTGCCGGCGCCCGCGGGCGACCAGCAGCTGCTCGTCGACGCCGACCCGGAGAAGTTCTTCGTCCCGCCGTACGTCGGCGATCGCGGCTGGCTCGGCGTCCGCCTCGACCACGGCCTCGACTGGGACGAGCTCGCGGGCATCGTCGAGGACGCGTATTGCACCGTCGCGCCGAAGAAGCTCGTCGAGCAGCTACGCGACTGACGCCGGTCAGCCGACCCAGGCGCAGCCGTTCCAGTACGCCTCAATCCGGCGCGGGAATCGGTGCGCGTCGATCTCGAGCCTCGCCGGGAGCTGCGCGAGATCGTGCGGGACGAATAGCTCGAAACCGGCGTCCGACCCGAGCGACCGGTACTCGGCCTCGTCCGGGACGTTCGTGCGAGTCGCGAGCGTGCGCAGGCCGCCGCAGCAGGCCGCTTTCTTCACCGAGACGTAGATGCGGCCGCCGCGCTCTTCGATGAGCCGGCGCGCCTCTTGGGTGGCTGTGATCTCCAAGAGATGCCCCCAGCGGGATTCGAACCCGCGCTACGGCCTTGAAAGGGCCGCGACCTGGACCGCTAGTCGATGGGGGCCGGCACTTTGAGAATACCGGCGCGATCTAGAAGAACATCAACCAGCGCTGGGTCGCGCCGCAGGCGCAGTCCTTGTGCTTCGCCGTGCAGTGACGGCAGCTCCAGTGCTCCCACCAGATCCACTTGAGGTGGTTCACCTCGAGCACGAAGAGGGCGACGATCCAGAGAAGGATCTCGGTGCGCGACACGCACTCCACCGTAGGGGCGGCCCGAAGAGGCGGCAATGGGCCGGGCGGCCCAAATCCGCCGCCCGACGGTCCCAGTCAGCAGGGTGCGGCTACCAGCGGCGCGCGCCCGTACGCCCGATTCCGCCGGCGAACAGGCTGACGAGCCAGACGAGGGCGACGATCGCGGCCACGATGAAGAGCCAGTGGACGACGAAGCCCGCCCCGAAAGCAGCGATTGCAAGGATCGCGAGAACGAGTAAGAGCAGCATGCTGATGAAACGACCCGGCTGCGCCGGCGGTTACGCCGGAAGCGGCGTCAGCACGAGGATCGCGTCCCCGGTCTGCGCCTGCGAGAACCCGAACTTGTAGACCCGGGGCTCCGTCACCGAGTCGATGACGTGCACCTCACGCGCCGGGATCGCCGCGGGCAGCGGAACCTTCGACGCAAGCGTCTTCGCGATCGGCTGCTTCAGCTCGGCGGAGACGTCGCTCTTCTGGAGGTAGACGACGTACTGCGGCTGTGTGCCCGCCGGCGGCGGCATGAGCGCAACGACGCTGTTGACTCCGCCGACGTACTTGAACGTGTACAGCGCGAGCTCGAGGATCTCCCGGCGCACGAGCGTTCCGCGCTCGGCGCTCGCCTTGCCGGTCGCGATCGAGCACCCGGCGCCGAGACCGCAGAGCTGGTACATGACGCTGTTCGAGGAGGAGACGACGGCGACCTGGTCGCCCTTGCCGGCTGTCCCACGCACCGCAACGTAGTGAATCGGGATCGACGTGCTGCTCGCGGGCGACACCGACGGCGCCTTCGCGATCACGTCCACGAGCTGGTCGCCGTTCGGCAGCCGATAGTCCTTGCCGACGTTGTCGGCGATCTGCTTCGCGGCGCCGAGGCCGCCGCCGCTCGGACGCCAGTGCGACCACGTCGGCGCAGGCGTGATCGCTCGCCCCGCGTAGATGACGACGAGGACGATCGCGAGCCCGAGCACGCCGCCGAGCAGGCCGTAGACGACGAGGAACCGCGGGCGGTGCGGACCGAGCGCGAAGCGCGACGTGGGCGCCGGTGCCGGCGACTCGATCGGCGTCACATCTTCGGCCATGTCTCCTCTTTCGTCCAATCGATCTCCGGCTTCTCGAGCTTGACGGAGTCGAGCAGCCGGTTGAGCTCGTCGCCGAAGATCTCCTTCTTCTCCTCGACCGCTGTTGCGACCTGCGACACCTTGTCCTTGTTGTGGAGGACGAAGACGTACGCCGTGACGAACGCCTGACCGAGGAACTGCGCCGCCACATCCCTCTTGTAGTGATCCTGGAGAACCGATGCGACCGGGTCGGCGTGGAAGTCGGCCGAACCGCGCGTCCGGTTCATGAGGCGCATGCCGATGTGTTGCAGGCGCCTCTCGATCTTCTCGCGCGTCTCGGGATCATCGTTGCCGTTCAGCTCGATCGGATTCGGCGCCATGCCCCAGATCCCGACCATCGTCGCCGCGCGCGCGGTCGCCTGGCCGAGGTCGCCGCTGACGCCGACCGAGTTCTCGCCGTAGAACACGTGCTCGGCCGCCATCGAACCGACCGTGTGGATGAGGTCGCCGGCCTCCTCGCTCTGCCAGCTGCTGAACCGCTCCTCGCGGTCGAAGAACTGGTGGTGGCCGAGCGACCCTCCGCGCATGCGGATGGAGAGGCGGCTCGACTCGATCTCGGGGCGATACGCGTGCGCAGCTGTCGCATGGCCCGCTTCGTGGATCGCGACTGCGCGCGTCTCGCCCGGCGTGTACTTCACGCCGATCGCCGTTCCGGATTCGACCACGGTCATCGCGTCGACGAGGTGCTGCCACGTGAACGACGTCAGGCCCTCGTGATGCGCGTTCGTCAGGGCCATCGAGCAGATCTGCTCGATCATCGCCGGCGAGTAGCCGTTCGTGATTCGCGCGATCTCGTCGCGCCGCTCCGGCGAGTCGAGGTCCGTGTCGTGCGAGACCTTGTCCAGGTACAGGTCGAAGATGTCCTTGCGATCGTCCTTCGTCGGCGTGCGGAACCAGACGTGGCGGCCCATGCGGCCCGGCCGCGTGAGTGCCGGGTCGAGCCGTTCGAATGGGACGTTCGTCGCACCGATGAAGTAGATCTGCGCGCCCAGCGGGCGCGGCTTCGGCAGCCTCAGGCTCACGCGACCGACGCGCCTCGGGACGATGTAGATCGAGTCGAGGAACGTGTTGATCCTGTTGGTGAAGAACCGTCGGAAGAACGGCGGGTTGTCGATGCCGTCCATCGTCACGAGCAGCTGGTTGAGCGCGAGCTGCCCCTGGCCGCCCATCATCCCGGGCATGATCCCCTGGTTGACGATGTTGACCATCCTGTGCATCCACGACGGATACGGAGAGCGGCGCTCGGGCGCGCGCATGTTGAACATGTGGTCGCGCCACGCGGCGGTCTCGTGGATGAGGTCGCCGCTCGCGTTGATCGCGCCGTAGGGCCCGAAGAACGTCGGTTCCGGCGTGTCGAGCGGCACCATGTTGTTGCCCTGCAGCGCCTGGCGCCGCAGTCCGACGGCGTCGATCTCGTCGATGAAGACGATGCACTGGCCGCCCCATTTGCGCGCGAGCCGCTTCGCCTTGCGCGCGAGGAAGCGGACGATGAGCGCGTCAATGCCGATGAACGTCTGCGCGAACCCGGAGCCCGGGATCGAGACGAACGGCGAGTTGAATCCCGTCGCGATCGCCTTGGCGAGCATCGTCTTGCCGGTACCCGGCGCGCCGAGGAACAGCAGGCCACGCTCGCGTTTGCCGCCCGCGAGCTCGAACGCCTCACCCGACTGCCAGAGGGTGACGACGCGCCGCACTTCCTCCTTCGCCTCGACCTGGCCGCGGACGTCGTCGAGCCGCACGCCCCATTCCGCGTCGCCAGGCTCGTACCCGCGGATCTGCGAGATGCCCATCAGCATCATCGGGCCCATGAAGATGAGGAAGTTCGCGAAGAACAGGAAGAAGACGAAGACGAGCTGGATGAGCAGCGTCCGGTTGCGGAGCAGATGGCCGATGCCGACGAGCGTGTGCAGCGCGGTGCCCGGCCACGACCGGTGCGTCGGATCGAAGGCGATCTGCCAGAGGAAGATGATGGTGATCAGGCCGGCGATCGCGATCCCGAACCGGTAGTAGAAGCGCCACGTCCAGGCACGGCGGCGGTTGACGACGTCCTCTTCGCGCAGGCGGGTCTCCTCGGTGCCGAAGAGGCTCGGCCACGGGATGAGCCGCCGGATGATCAGGTCGACGAGGCCGCGGAATCCGATGACGACGACGACGGTGAGGATCAGCGACTTGAGGACGCTGTCGTGCATCGAGTGCCGGAACCAGAAGTACGCCGCCGGGCTCGTCAGGAGCGCGATGACGGTCGCGATCCGCGCCAGGCGCCGCAGCTGGGACGCGAGCGCGACGGACTGCTCGCTCGAGCGGAGAAGCCCCGTTACGTCCGCAGTTGCCATGGATCTGCCAGTGTAGACGCCATCCTCACCGCTTTTGTTACGCCGGATTGACCCTCTTAGATTTCTCTCAGGAAGAACGAGACCGGGCCTCCCGCTATCACCGGCCTCTCTATGCCGCGGCCGTTGTGCGGTTAGTCCTCGTGCTCGCCGTCTTCGCTGCCTTCACACGGCTTTCGCTCGGCGGGCTCGGATGGTTCGGCGATGCCGCCGTCTGGGCTGTCGTCGTCCTCGCCGCGGTCGATGCGGCGTGCCTACCGCTCGACCTGTGGCGCGGCCTTCTGCGCGAGCGGCGCTTCGGGCTTTCGACGCAGACGCTCGGCGGCTGGCTCTCCGACCGGGTGAAGGGCGAGGCGATCGAGCTCGTGCTCGGAGCGCTCGTCTGGGGAGCGGCGATCGGGCTCGTGCACGCGTTCCCGCGCTGGTGGCCGCTGCCGGCCGCGGCCGCGCTCGCACTCTTCGTCCTCCTCATGTCGTTCGTCGCGCCCGTCGTGCTCGAGCCGCTCTTCAACCGGTTCCGGCCGCTCGAGGACGAGAACCTCGCCACGGAGCTGCGGGCTCTTGCCGATCGCTCGGGCGTCCCCGTCCGCGACGTGCTCGTTGCCGACGCGAGCCGGCGGACGACGCGCACGAACGCGTACGTCTCCGGGCTCGGGCCGACGCGGCGCGTCGTCGTCTGGGACACGCTCCTCGCCGAAGCGGGCGAGCCGGAGCTGAAGCTTGTCGTCGCGCACGAGCTCGGCCATCGGCGCGACCGGCACGTCGTCAAGGGCACGCTGCTCGCGATGGGCGGAGCCGTCGGTGTCGTCCTGCTGTTGTGGGCGGCGCTCGGAACGCTGGTGCCCGGCGACTTCCCGCGCGCGGCGCTGCTCCTCACCGGCGCGGAGATCGTCACGCTTCCGTTCCTGGCCGCCATCTCGCGCAAGTGGGAGCGCGCCGCAGATCGCTGGTCGCTCGAGCTGACGGGCGATCGTGATGCGTTCGTCCGCGCACACATGTCACTCGCGCGGAAGAATCTCAGTGACTTGGATCCGCCTCGCCTCGCCTACCTGATGCTGTTCACGCATCCGACGCCGCCGGAGCGCCTTGCACTCGCACGACGCTGACAGGCGCCGCCTCGGGATCGCGCTCGCGCTGATCCTCGCGCTCATGGGCGGCGAGATCGCCGCCGGAATCGTCGCGCACTCGCTCGCGCTCCTCGCCGACGCCGGACACATGCTCACTGATGCGGCCGCGCTCACCGCCGCGCTTATCGCCGCGGCGCTCGCCATGCGGCCGGCGCGCGGCGCGTGGACGTTCGGCTTCCGCCGCGCGGAGATCCTCGCCGCGCAGGGAAACGGGATTGCGCTCCTGCTCGTCGCGCTCTGGATCGTCTACACCGCCTCGCGTCGGCTCGTGTCTCCGCCGCACGTGCACGGTGGCATCGTCGTCGCCGTCGCGCTCGCCGGCGTCGCGGTCAACCTCGTCGCAACGCTCGTCCTCTCCGGCACCGATCGCACGAGCCTGAACATGCGTGGCGCGTTTGTCCACGTCGCCACGGATCTCGCGGCGTTCGTCGGGACGGCGATTGCCGGCGCGCTCGTGCTGGTCACCGGCTGGAATCGCTTCGATCCGATCGCGAGCCTTCTCGTGGCGTTGCTCATGGTGCGCGCGAGCTGGTCGTTGCTGCGCGACTCCGGCCGCATCTTTCTCGAGGCGGCGCCGCCCGGGATCGACCCCGACGCGGTCGCCGCGACACTCGCGGCCGATTCCGACGTGGTCGAGGTGCACGACCTGCACGTGTGGACGGTGACCAGCGGATTCCCCGCGCTCGCCGCGCACGTGCTCGTGTCGCCGGACGCCGACTGCCACGCGGCGCGCCGCCGCCTCGAGCATCAGTTGCAGGAGCGATTCGGCCTCCGACACACGACGCTCCAGGTTGACCACGTCGCGAAGCGCTCCCAGGTCGTTAGCATCGAGCGCCGTGGACCTGAGCGGTAAGACAGCGGTCGTCACCGGGGCCTCGTCCGGCTTCGGCCGGTCGACGGCGCGGATGCTCGCCGCTGCAGGCGTGCGCGTCACGGGCGGCGCCCGGCGCACGGAGCGGCTCGAGACGGAGGTCGCCCTCGAGCTCGACGTGACCGACCCAGCGAGCTGCGAGCGCTTCGTCGCCGCCGTCGTCGAGCAGCTCGGTGGAATCGACATCCTCATCAACAACGCCGGACTCGCGCTCGGCCGCGCGCCGTTCGACGAGTCGAGCGAGGAAGACGAACGCAGAGTCTTCGAGACGAACGTGAACGGGCTCGTGCGCATGACGCGTCTCTGTCTGCCGCACATCCGCGACGGCGGCCACATCGTCAACCTCGGCTCGATCGCGGGGCGGCAGGCCTACGAAGGCGCCGCGAGCTACGTCGCGTCGAAATTTGCCGTGCGCGGCTTCACGTATGCACTGCGTGAAGATCTCCTCGGCCGTCCGATCCGGATCACGACAGTCGACCCCGGGCTCGCCGAGACGGAGTTCTCCGTCGTGCGCTTCAAGGGCGACCAGGAGAAGGCGGACGCCGTGTACAAGGGCGTCGATCCGCTCACGCCCGACGACATCGCCGAGTGCATCATGTTCGCGCTCACGCGGCCCTTCCACGTGAACATCGACGAGATCGTGGTCAAGGCGCAGGCTCAGGCTTCCGGGGGCCGGATCATCAGGAACCCGTGAGGGTCGTCCTCGACAACGCGGATCCTGCCGGTCGCGATCGGCTTCGACGCCGTCCTGCGCGCAGCCGGCCACGAGCCCGTCGGGCTGCTCACCATCCGCGACGCGGAGAACCGATACGGATCGGAGTTCACGTTGGACGCGCTCCTGCGCGGCCTGCCGCCGCACCTCGACGTCGTCATCCCGTCGCGCCGCGCGCAGATCGCACCGCTACTCGCGTCGCTCGAGCCGGATCTCGTCCTCTGCATGGGCTTCCCGTGGAAGATCCCGGCCGACGCGCTCGCCGTGCCGCGGCTCGGCTGGCTGAACGGGCATCCGTCGCTCCTTCCGCGCCACCGCGGCCCGGTCCCGATCGCGTGGGCGATCCGCAACGGCGACGAGCGAGGTCGGCGTCACGTTCCACCGCATGGACGCCGAGCTCGACACGGGCCCGATCCTCGCGCAGTCCTCGTATCCGCTCGGCGAGTTCGTCGAGCCGAACACGTTCTACGAGGGGATGGGGCAGGTCGTCATGAAGACGCTCGCCGCCGCACTCGAGCGGCTCGAAGCCGGCGACGAGGGAACGGCGCAGGCCGAGGGCGGCGAGTACGAGGGCTTCTTCACCGACGACGATGCGTGGCTCGACCCGGCGCCGCCCGGCGCTCGAGCTGCACCGTCTCGTGTGGGCCTGGCGGTACACGATTCCCGTCGGCGAGCTGCACGGCGCGCTCGTGGATCTCGACGGCGAGACCGTGCGCGTGCTCGCGTCGTCGCTGAACGAGGTCGACGGCGCGACGCGGCTCGACTGCGCGGACGGGCCGCTCTGGCTCGTGGAGATCGAGCAGGTTCAGGCAGGCGAGGCGATCGCCTCGGGCGCGTCGTCGTAGACGAAGTCGCGGATCGCAGGCATGCGAACCAGGAACGCCGTGCTCGCGACGAGCCACACCGCGCCGAACAGGAGATAGCCCTTCATGCCGACGACCGTCGCGATCGGACCGGCGAGCGCGTAGCCCGCGGGGAGGAACACCATCGCCGACATCCAGCCGTACGCGCCGACACGTGCGAGCATGTCCGGCGGAATCGTCCGCTGCATCGCCGTGTCCCAGACGACGGAGCCGCAGGCGAAGCCGAAGCCGGCGAACGCGGCCGCGGGCACGAGCGCGACGACCGACGCATGGAAGGCGAGCAGCACGCTCTGGATGGCAGTTGGTAGAAAGATCGTGCTGACGACGACGAGGGGACGGTTGACGCGCAGCTTGAGCCCGACGACGCTGCCGAGCAGCGCGCCGATTCCCTCGCCGGTGACGACCGCGCCCCACGTGCTCGCGCCGCCCATCGAGTGCTTGGCGATGTACGGCCCGAGCACGAAGAACGGGGCGTACGTGAACACGAAGTAGAGGGAGATCCACAGGCACGTCGCCCAGACCCACTGTCGCTCGGTGAACGCGCTCCAGCCGTCGCGCAGCTCGCGCAGGAAGCTCGAGGTCGCGCGCGCGATCGACTCGACACGCACGAGCGAGAGCAGCAGCGCGCTCGCCGCGTACGTGCCGCTGTCGACGAGGAGCGCCGTGCCGGAGCCGATGATCGCGACGATCGCGCCGCCGGCCGCAGCTCCGAGCGGGAACGCGGCGTAGCGCGCGATCGCGAGGTAGCCGTTCGCGCGCTGGAGCGAGTCGGTGGGGACGATCTCGCGCACGAGCCCGTAGAACGCGGGGTTGTAGAACGCGACCGAGGCGCCGCCGGCGCCCTGGAGCGCGATCAGCTCCCACACCTGTGCGTGCCCGGTGACGAGCAGCACGCCCATGACCGCGCGGACGGTCGTGCTGGAGACGTCGGACGCGATCATCACCGTGCGCCGCGGGAAGCGGTCGCCGAGCACGCCGCCGATGGAGAGCATCGACACCTGCGCGAGCGTCCACGCTGCGAACGAGAGGCCGACTGCGGTCGCGCTGCCGTGTAGGTCGAGGATCGCGAACGCCACCGCGATCGGCGCGAGGTACGTGCCGATGTACGAGATCGCGCGGCTTGCGAACAGCAGCTTGAAGTTCCTGTTCACGCCTGTTTCTCCGCCCAGCGAACGAGGCCGCGGTACGACTGCCACAACGGCATCGCGATGTCGTACGCGGCGTCCTCGCCCGCGTTCGCGAGCTCGGCGCGGCAGTACTCGATGAACTCCTCCTCCGACGCGCCGCCGCGGACGAACTCCGCCCAGTCGTACAGCTCGAGCCGCAGGTCGGCGAGATGGCGCTGCGGATCGTCCGCGACGCCGAAGTGAATGAGCGCAAGTCGTTCCGGGTCGCGGCTCTCCATCTCGTCGATCGTGCGCTGCCAGAGCTCGAGGTCGAACTCGGGCGGCGGCGTCGGCGGGATCACGTACCGGCCCGGCTGGATGCGCACGCCGGCGGCATCGCCCGCGTAGAGCGTTCCGTCCACGTCGAGATACGAGACGTGATGCGACGCGTGCCCCGGCGTGGGGAAGCATGCGAGCCCGAGCACGGTGTCTCCGACGACGTGCACGTTCTCCTCGGGGATGGGAGCGAGCTCGCCCCAGAGCGTGTCGAACGACTCGCCGTACAGACGGCGGGCGCTGCGCTCGAGCCTGGACGGGTCGACGAGGTGCGGCGCCCCGATCTCCGAGACGTGCACCTGCAGCGCGGGGTGCTCGCGCACCAGGGTTCCGGCCGCGCCCGCGTGGTCGAGATGGATGTGGCTGAGCAGCAGGTGCCGCACGTCCAGGAGCTGGAGCCCGTTCGCGGCCAGCCCGTCCTTCAGGGCGGCGATGGTCGTGCTCGGCCCGCAGTCGAAGAGCGCGGGGCCGTCCTCGGTCTCGAGCAGGTAGCAGCCGATCGAGCGTGGGCAGCCGAAGTGGAGGAGGTCGATCGGCTCGATCACAGGACTAGTTTCGCCGACGGGGGCTATGGTCCGCCCATGACGCTGCGTGGTGGCCTCGACCTCGGCGGGACGAAGATCGAGGCGATCGTTGTTGACGATGCGAACGAGATCAAGGGCCAGGCGCGGCGGTTGACGCCGACCGCCGGCGGCCCGGCCGCCGTCGTCTCGGAGCTCGCCGCAGCGATGCGCGAGGCCGCTTCGGCCGCAGGCATCGAGATGTCCGCCCTCGCCGGCGTCGGCGTCGGCGCGCCCGGCGAGGTCGACCCCGCCGCAGGGACGCTCGCCCGCGCGGGCAACCTCCCGAGCTGGGAGGGCGTCTATCCGCTTGCCGCCGAGCTCACGAAGGACATCGGCATCCCCGTTCGCATCGGCAACGACGTTCGCGTCGCGGTCGAGGCCGAGCGCGTCCTCGGTGCGGGCCGCACCTATCGCTCGTTCCTCGGCGTGTGGTGGGGGACTGGCGTCGGAGGCGCGCTCGTGCTCGACGGAAAGCTCTGGCTCGGACGCGGGTCGGCCGGCGAGCTCGGCCACATCGTGGTCAAGCTCGGCGGACGCCGCTGTCCCTGTGGACGGCGCGGATGCCTCGAGGCGTACGCCGGGCGCGCGGCGATGGAGCGCACCGCGCGCAAGGCAGAAGAGGCCGGGACGAAGACGAAGCTCTTCTCGATCATGAAGAAGCGCGGTCGCAACCGGCTCACGAGCGGCGTGTGGGAGGCGGCGCTCGCGGAGGACGACAAGCTCGCCCGCCAGTTGATCGACGAGGCGGTTGACGCGCTCGGCGCAGGCGTCGGATCCGTCCAGAACCTCGTCGATCTCGACGCGATGGTCATCGGCGGCGGTCTCGGTACGCGGCTCGGGCAGCCGTTCGTCGAGCGGATCGCCGGCGCGGCTCAACCGCATCTGTTCGTCGACGATCGGCCGCCGGCCTTCGTGCTGACCGAACTCGGCGACAACGGCGGCGCGCTCGGCGCCGCGCTCCTAGTGTCAGGCTGACGCGCGCTCGCGCGCCAGCGCGAGGATGGTCTCCGCTTCGGAGCGGTTGCCCCAGCCGCGCGTCTCCGTCTTCTTCGACGGCTCGAGGTCCTTGTACCGCTGGAAGAAGTGCTCGATCTCGTCGCGCATCGCGATGTCGACGTCGTGCACGTCGCTGACGCGCTCGAACGACGGATCGCCGAGCGGAACGCACAGAAGCTTCTCGTCCGGTCCCTTCTCGTCGCTCATGTGAAAGACGCCGATCGCGCGCACGCGGATGCGGCAGCCAGGGAACGTCGGCTCGGCGACGAGCACGAGCGCGTCCAGCGGGTCGCCGTCCTCGGCGAGCGTCCCCTCGACGTAGCCGTAGTCGGCCGGGTACGTCATCGACGTGAACAGCCGGCGGTCGAGCACGATGCCGCCGAGCTCTTCGTCCCACTCGTACTTGTTGCGCGAGCCGGACGGGATCTCGACGAAGACGACGCTCACGCGCGCACGGCCGCGATAGCGACTGCGAGGTCGGAGATCAGATCCTCGGCCGACTCGATTCCGACGGAGAGGCGGATGAGGTTCGGGGGAGCCGCGAACGGTGCGGTCGCGGTTGCCGCGTGCGTCATGCGTGCAGGCACCTCGATGAGGCTCTCGACGCCGCCGAGCGACTCGGCGAGCTGGAAGAGCTTCGTGCTCTTCGCGATCTCGGCCGCCTGCTCGGGCGTCTCGGCAAGGAACGAGACCATGCCGCCGTAGTCGTGCATCTGGCGCGATGCGACCGCGTGCCCTGGATGCGTAGGGAGCCCGGGTAGTACACGTGTTCGACCTGGCGCGTGAGCCAGAGCGCGATCGCCGATGCGTTCTCGCAGTGCTTCCGCATGCGCAGCGCCAGCGTCTTGATCCCGCGCAGGACGAGCCAGCAGTCGAACGGGCCCGGAACCGCGCCGAGCGACTTTTGCAGGAAGTACAGGCGCTCCGCGATGGTCGGGTCGTTCGTGGCAGCGAAGCCGCCGATGACGTCCGAGTGGCCGCCGAGATACTTCGTCGTCGAGTGCACGACGACGTCGGCGCCGAGCTCGAGCGGGCGCTGCAGGTATGGGGTCGCGAAGGTGTTGTCGACGACGAGCAGCGCGCCGGCGGCGTGCGCGGCGTCGGCGGCGGCGCGGATGTCGACGATGTTCAGCAGCGGGTTCGACGGTGTCTCGATCCACACGATGCGCGTGTTGTCGTCGAGGTGGTCGCCGAGGTTCGCGAAGTCGGCGGCGGGGAGGTAGTCGAAGACGTAGCCCTTCGGCTCGTACACCTGCGACGTCATCCGGTACACACCGCCGTAGACGTCGGCGATGAGCACGACGCGCTGACCGGGGTCGACGAGGTGCATGAGCGTCGTCACCGCGCCGAGCCCGGACGAGAATGCGATCCCGTGCTCTGCCGACTCGAGCGACGCAAGGCACTGCTGCAGCGCCGTCCGCGTCGGGTTGTTCACGCGGGCGTAGTCGTATCCCTTGTGCACGCCGACCGCGTCCTGGACGAACGTCGACGTCTGGTAGATCGGCGTGATGATCGCGCCGGTGGCCGGATCCGGCTCCTGCCCGTCGTGGATCGCACGCGTCTCGAAGTCCATCAGGGCGATGCTAACCAGCGGCCGAGGTCGCGTAGCGTCTTGGCCACCGAAACGGGCTTTCCCTCCCACCACACGCCGTTCACCGTCAGCTCGCGGGTCTTGCGGTTGTACACCGGCTCGATGCGACCGACGATGCGATCGCCGCGCAGGATTGGGAGGACGTAGTACCCGTATTCGCGCTTCGCTTTCGGGACGTACATCTCCAGCCGGTAGTAGAAGTCCCAGACCGCCTCCGCCCGAGCGCGATCGTGGATCAGTCGGTCGAAGGGCGACAGGAACGTGATGCGGTTCGGGACGGGGCCGTCCACTGCGTTGGGATGCGCGAGCAGGCGGCCGCGTTCGAGCTTGACTCCGAGCGAGCGGAACCGCTTCTCGTCGAAGTGCGCCTCGGCTTCGCGCAGGGTGACCCGCTCGGTCTTCGGATACCAGCGCTCGGCGATGTCCCAGACCCGCTGCCCGCCGCGTCGTCCGACGATCGCCACCTCGCCGCGCGCGCCGAGGACCTCGAGCATCAACCCCATCTGGCGCGAGCCCCACCAGTCGTGCCGGTCCGCGGCCTTCCTACTCGCGTGGGTCTCGATGTCGCGCGAGAGCAGCGGGCCGCCACGTTCGAGCTCACGCAGCACGTAGCGCCGGAACGCGGCGTTCTCCTTGATGAAGTCGGTGCGCGGCCGGCTCACCGACAGGCGCATGCGCGCCAGCAGGAACGGGAGATCCTCGACGGGCCAGATGAACGCGCGCCATTCGACGAGCTTGCGCTCCTCCCACAGCAGCCGGTCGAGCTCCGCGCGGTCGTAGTGCCCGAGGCGGCTCCAGAGGACGAGGTACTGCGGCGGCGCAACGCTCGAGATCGGATCGATCTGGAGGAAGCCGAGCCGGCGCACGGTCTCGAGGACGCTCTCGGCGGAGCCGTCCAGGAGCTGTGAGCGGATCGCGATGCGGCGCGCTTCTGCAACGCTGACTTCGATGGGCTTCACGGCGTTCGTTCTACATCACCTGCCGCAGGCTCCGGCGCGCGTCCTCGAAGTCGGGTGCGGCGACCGCGGCGGAGTCGTCCCGGCGCTCCTCAACGCGGGCTACGACGCGATCGGCGTCGACCCGCGAGCGCCCGACGGGCCGCACTTCCGGAAGACGGACTTCCGCGAGGTGGACGGGGAGTTCGACGCGGTCGTTGCCGGCCGTGTCATCCACCATCTCGTGCCGCTCCCCGAGGCTGTCGACCATCTGGCTGCGCTCGCGCCGCTGCTCGTCGTGAACGAGTTCGCGTGGGATCTGATCGATCCGGAGCTGCAGGCGTGGTACGACGCCGAGCGTGCCCTGCGCCCCGACTCGAACGGGCCGCCGTCGGTCGAGCAGTGGCGGTGGCGGCATCCCGGCCTTCATCCGCACGACGTCCTGCTCGGCGCGTTGCGCACGCGCTATGACGAGGTCGTCCTCGACTGGGTGCCGTACTTCCACCATTGGCTCGGCGACGTCGAGTCGCCGGACCGGATCGGGTATCAGTGGGTCGGTGCGAG